>SAQL01000149.1 GCA_004020645.1 Mesorhizobium sp.
AACTAGGGCTTTAAGAAGGGCTCCTCCTACTGGCTTCAATCAGCCCCATACTGATGAAAGGGCTATGCATCGAAATGAGGTATCACATTGTACACACCCATCTATCTATTCAGAACCTAGCTTAAGCTCGTTTATCAAAAGCGGCCAAAGCCCAATGTGACATTGTAAATACTTGAGGGAGTGAGATGCCCACGCTAACCAACGATCCAATGCGCTTGAGTGGATGAACAGGATCCCTTGTTGGAAGATAAAATCTTCCCAGAGTGCCCTATTACAGATTACAGACGGGCGATCAAGGGTGGAACTAAACTAGCATTATTGAGTTCGAAGTCTTTTGTTTGAGAAAAGAATGAGAGCAAGTCTCTGAAGTCACCGCTTTAAGATCAAGGTCTAAGAAATGTTGATGACCATGAATTGACTAGATGCATTCCCGTGCGGTCTTAGACCCGAGTGAACCCATTACAGGAGAGATGCATTCAATCCAGGCTTGGCCTATCTCAATCCAATCTCGGATTTACCGGTAGTTCCTGAGTTAGGAGTTAGAGTTGTAGCGGATAACAGATCTGATATCTTATATAGTTCCTCTTTCCTTGC
>SAQL01000150.1 GCA_004020645.1 Mesorhizobium sp.
GGGGCTTGCTAAAGCCCATAGGCCTGTGCAGACGTGAGGAATGTATTCTTTCTCAGGCGGGGCGGAAAGACTCCGAAGTTGCCGAAAATCGTCCGCTATTAGATAGATGCGCCTTATCCGGTCTTTGCGGAATAACCGCTGTTGGTGGTTTAGTAAGGGCATTAGGAAAAGGCGTAACCGCTGTTTGAGAGATAACTAGTTACTTTATTACCTAAAGTTCACTTATTTGTAGCCTACCACTTGCTTTCTCTTTTTAGGAGGAAGCTAAGCCAAGTCCAAGATTATGCTGTAAGGCATCGATTTCCGGCCGATTGCCTTCTGCAAAGGTCTCATATTCTTTGACAGATTCTCTATAAAGAGTACGGTACGGATGAGAAGAACAGATAAGGGTCTTGCCCGATCTTCCCTTTACAGGTAGGATATGTGTTCGATAGGAACGTCCTTAAAATGTGGGGCGCGTTCCGTCTATATCAGTTAATATACTGCTGGAGTTGGATTCTTTGAGCTGTTAAACAATAGATACATGGGGGTTTTAATAACGCCAGATCGGCTTATCAATAGTGAAAATAGAGTACTGCTGCTATTTATGCGTCCGCTTGACTCTTTTTGAGTAAGATCAGTAGGCGAGAAGCTCACATCCGGCTCCATATAAGACATAAGTATTTACGATGCTTTGAATAGCAATCTTTCGTACCCCATTCAATAGACTTGCTGGGAAAGCTTAATAGAGTGACCAAGCTAAGACCTTAGACGAAGAGAGTGTCCAACCAATCACGCCAAGCAGCCCTGCACTAAGCAAGTCGTAGTCCCAGCTTTTTTTTCTCCGGAAGAGTCCGCCTTTTTAACGTGTGATTTCCCCTCCAGGGTAGGAATAG
>SAQL01000151.1 GCA_004020645.1 Mesorhizobium sp.
CCTATGCCGCTAGCTATGCCCTGCTTGGTCCCCCGGCACGGTGGAGGTCCCGTAGCGCGTCACGAGCACCGGGCGGTTGAGCAACTCAAGCGAAACGCCCTACCTTACTACAACATAAGGACAGAAGGGAGAAGGTTGTGAAGGTGGCCTCGTTATCCACACCTCCGGTCAGATGAATGGAGGACCGACCGACCCGGGTTTTCATGAGCGTTGGCGGGTCCTGGAGTGCCTGTCAAGGGCGCTAGCGCATACCCCGGGGTGATCATCACCACCTGCACCTCACATCTCGGCACAGCGGAACGTGTAACCCGCCTGCTGTCTCATTCAACTACATTTGTTCCTGTAATCCATAGCCTAACAGAACGCAGCAGCGAGGGACAACCCGCCCATACAGCCAGCGGGGAGGATGGCACTACTGGCAAAGACCGTCCGGCGAAAACGCCGCAGGCGCGAAGCGTGGTAGGCCTGTGCCGGGGGAGCATAGCATAGGTAGGAAAGGGAGCCAGGACGGTGGAAGAGCCAGGGGGGCCGGGTCATTTGACGGAAATTGAAGGCTTTTCCCCTATTAGAGAAGGCCCTCTGAAGTCAAGGGGAAGTGCATTAATTCTTGGAAAAAGAGGGAGCAAGCCTATCAAATAAAAAAAAATGAATGAAAGTTAATTCAATGAATAGATAGAGTCAACGGTACGACAGACAGCGCAGCCTACACG
>SAQL01000152.1 GCA_004020645.1 Mesorhizobium sp.
GATCACCGCTCCCAACATGGTGCGCAGGCGCTTGAGCTGCCGGTTGGCCCGTTTGAACTGCTTGGCATGGGCATAGCGCTGATGCTTGATCAGCGCGATCTTGCCGACCCGCGCATAGGATTGGCGCAGGGCAATGCCATGCCTCTTGGCCAGCTTCACCAGCCGCTCACGGGCGCGATGCATCAGCTTGGCGTCGGTCGGGAAGGTGATGGCTTTTTCCTGCACGGTGGTATCGACGATTACCGCGCGGAAGTCCGACGGCTTGGCCGCCCCCAGCCTGGCCGCCGCTGCAAGACTTTCCTGAAGCAGCGCCATCAGCCGCTCTTCCCCCATACGCAGCCGCCAGCGCGTCAGTGAAGTGCGGTCGAAGGGCAAACGGTGCTGGAAGAACTCATCGCCGCAGAACAGCTGGTAGTAGGGATTCTCCAGCCAGCGTTCGCACAGGCTTTCGTCGGACAGGTTGTGCATCGACTTGAGAATATCGCAACAGATCCGTCTGGCCGCTCTCGCGCCGTTCCTTCGGTCGCATCGCTTCGCTTCCCTCGCAGCTTCGTCATCGCCTCAAATCACGCAGAACAAGCGCATCCAATTTGCCGGCAATCGCAGCCTCTAGCCACGAAATTCGGCAATCTGAAACCTGAAATCAGGGGAAATTATTAAACAGAATCAAAGCATTCCGAGTTCTTCACGGACGACTAGCGCCTCGTCTGATAGCGCCATGTCATCGATCGCGCTCATGCGGCCAAGGAGAGCGGCATCTCTTGGCGCGCCCAGTTCCATGGCATCAGCTCGTCCC
>SAQL01000153.1 GCA_004020645.1 Mesorhizobium sp.
CATCTCCGGTACCTATCTTATGGTCTAATTCACCTCGCAACGAAGGGCGCACTTTTCTTATCATAATTACAGGATCACCTCGTATTTAGTACTTCTATGATATCGAAATCCGGGTTAAACTATGGTTCACCCACTTCTGGCTCATCAACTGGGGCAGATCACTCATCTTCGGTTTTTATTCTCCCACCCTAAAGCATAGGAAACTACGTCAATCAGAGGTTGTTAGCCCCTGTCCATGATAGGTTGGTTGATGGCGGTTCTTCGCCGGATACCCATGGATGGGACCTTCGAACCGCAAGGGCAGAGAAGTAGTTTACTTGTTAAAACTTAACTATAGACTGCTTTCTTAGCCAATAACTCTATCTCTGAGAAGTAGTGCTATGAGGAGGCTCTTTGCTTCTTTCGTCCCATCGAGGAAATACTCTTTTCGCTCCTCAAACTCTGATAAAGAAGAGGTTTTAAAGTCAATTGCTACTTGATTACCGCCTCGTCTATGAAATCGCATTTTATCTCTGTGTGGCTACAGTAAGAAAGAATTCCTATGCGTCCGCAGCTAATGAATCTGATGGATGCCATTTATTCTGTTCTGTTGTAATGCTAGCGAAAGGCTTTAAACGAATCCCTGACTTAAAGGGAATGGGAATAAACAACTGGCTTTCTTCTCCTCTCCTAGTGCAATCAGTTCTGGCACAAGACAATCCTGATTCAATTCCCGAAAACCTGACACCAGCTGTTTCTTCTGGGCATGTCCCTGAGACTGAGATGAGTGCCAGACTTCCTT
>SAQL01000154.1 GCA_004020645.1 Mesorhizobium sp.
TCATAGTTGCCTGTTCAGATTCCCGATTATTAGTAAGGCAAGCGGTAAACGTTCTATGCTAAGCGCTACGCTACTCAATGAGAAGGAGACCTGCATAACCTTGTAATTGCCATTACAACTATAGCTACTGTAACAGAAGTAGAAAGGATAAAAGAAAGGCATGATAAAGTCAGACTGAGGAACAGGCGTATACATAGAACAGCCAGATAGCGGGAAGAAAAGAGAAGCTCCAATGGACATTAGAATAAATAAGAATACGCGGGCTTTCCTGCGGGGGACGGACTTCCTCTTTCTGCTTTTCCTTCCTGACGTGAACGAAGCTCCAATGAGTCGCTCCTCGCGAGGGCCGGACCGTCAATTCATCTACTCACTACCTACGCTATAACTGATCCTCGGACGGAGCCATACCTGTGTTACCAAAACTTGCTAGCCGACACCGGCTACCGCAAAGGGTTCAGTTGGTGGGTTGAAATCTCGTCACTTCTTTTGAAAGTCAAAAACGGAGTTTGGTTGCTCGTTCTAGTGCTGAAGCAGAGTACAGGGCGGACGCGAAGGCCCCAGGCCGGGATTCTCCCCTACCCTAAAGAGTAACACACTTGGAGAGGGGATTTCCTTCCATTCATTTGCCCGAGATGATAAACTATCTGTCCTATTCGATTCCCAAGAGCGCATTCTTCCTTCAAACCTGAAAAAAGCGTATTCTCTAAGAGTAACAGCTGATTCGACGGGATGCTTATTCGAGCGTCGTAAGCCCTTCGAGAGGAAGATTAATGTAAATG
>SAQL01000155.1 GCA_004020645.1 Mesorhizobium sp.
GTATTGGCGAGATCCAACGGTGAACAGCTGTCCAAAAGAAAAACCGCCTGGAAGTCCGAGGACCTTTAGTACCGTACCCTACCCCCGAACCAGCAGCCTTTGCGCCAAGCAAGACCGCCCTTGTCCTTTCTCCATTCCGCCTCCTTCTTTGCTTTGTTCCAATGTAGTCTAAGGCAAAGCAAAAGTGGGTTCGTATGCCTACTTTACCTACTTGACGAAAGGGAACGAACTTAGTTTCGTTTCCGGGTTTATGGATTGGATTCAGTCAGCGTCACGACATAATCAAACAAAAGGGAGGAGTGACGCTTTGGTTACCGGCAAACGCTTCCAAAGGCGACCCTCTCGAGTTTCCTAGATTGAAGTAGCCTTTCTTTCGTCGCCCTACCAAACGAAAGAAGTCACTATCAAAAAGCTCGCCCTACTGAAGTACCAAAGGTGCGCTCCGCCCGGTGAACTCAGAAAGAAATGGGTTTGCGCTTTGAAGTGATGAGGTCGCAAAGGGGGAAGTAGGGCTCCTATTGACTAAAGGTTGGTTCTTCGGTTTCCTTTAGAATTAAAGTCGCTATGAAGCCCCTACTACTTATACTTACTTACTTTGTTTGATTAAAAAGGCGAACCCCAACTAGTCGTATGGGGTGGGGTGCTTGTGGTAAGCTGCCTTGGATATGAGTCTGAGGAATTCCTAAAAAAAGGCAAAGTCCGGTATTTGACGAAGATCTTTCTATCAATAGATAGGATTTAGTGTTCGATATAGGGGATGGGATCCATCTTCTCTCTC
>SAQL01000156.1 GCA_004020645.1 Mesorhizobium sp.
CTTCTATTGCTACGCAACAAGAGAGCTGGATAGCATTTTGCGACCACATCTTTAAATTTATTGGTTAAAAGCTCGCTCGTTATACGGGATCCGACGCTTCCAGCAGAGCGAAGCTGCGTTCCCTTCTTTTCGGCGGCATCCTTCCGCATTGGCGGCGAGTGGAGTGCCACAATCCCATTCAGAATTTTTGATCTACATAATCCAAAGCCCATAGCACTGGCGACGTCTCCGGCATAAATGCAAGGAGGATGTATAGATGATATAGGATCTTGTGGAACTGGATTTGATTCTGCAAGCGGTTCGGTACGAACGAAGAAATTTCGAACAAAAGGATCGGAACTCGCTGATAGGAAAGGAGAGAAAAACAAAGCAATGCCAAGAGCACCGTCAATCCGCTGTTCATCGATAGACGAAGCTCTCTCTTTATCATATCGTGCCAGATGCAACAAAGGATGAGTCCTTCTTTTTCCTTCTCGCGAACCACGGGAGCGCCTAGCACCCAAAGGAGCTAAGAGAATTAT
>SAQL01000157.1 GCA_004020645.1 Mesorhizobium sp.
CTCAATAAAAATCAAGAAAAACGTCCTCCTCAGGAAAGAAAGCTGATTCACCTCTACCCTATTGGTTAATCCCGAAGGAAGCTTCCCTGAGAGAGCTGCTATAAGATAAGCTCTTTTTCCATTTAGTTTAGAGAGAGTAGCTTGCTTTCCGCGGTCTGCTATTCCTTTCCTCTAATGACTCAATTTAAAACCTACCGAAATGGCTCTTTAAAGAAGGGCTTGATTCACAGGAAAATTTTTAGAGGGTCGACCAGTCCATTTAT
>SAQL01000016.1 GCA_004020645.1 Mesorhizobium sp.
GTGGGCGGGGGTGGGTGTGCCCGGATTGTAGGAAATCCTACGCGCGCCGGCTGGGTCGCGTCTACCAACCGGCGGTTGGAATGCTCAACTCAGTTAGCCTTGCTTTACCCGGTCCTACCGCCCCAGCGCTTGTTTCGAAACCGACAGAAGTTCCTCTTCGTCCACCACTCCGGCCATGTAGTTGGCAATAATTCGGGACGCGAGCGCTTCACGTCGATGCGCAGATTCACTGTCAATCTTCAATCGCTCGAACACCCGCGCCAGTAGGGCCAACTCGGTCGGGTTGAAGACACCCGCATGCTCGGCTTTTCCACGAATCGGCATGACAAACCCCCTTCGCCCAGAGATTTTGTTCGTGCGGCATTATCATACACCAAAAAACCGCACCCCGTTGCAGAATCGCAGACGCGAGATGCGGCCTCGCGGAAGATCTGCGAGCAGGCGAGGGCGACCTCACATCAGATCTTCAGCAACCCCGTCGAATTTCTTGAGGCCTTCGCTTGGGGGCTTCTGCTTATGAAGTCCCTGTTCCGTTACAGCAGCCTCGAAGGCGGCGAACGCAGCTTGGTGACTGCAATGCCCGGCCAGGCATTCGTCGATCATTCGGATTGCTTCAAGCCGGGACGGCTTGTCCATGGATGGCCATGGCTGCTGAAGCGCTTTCGCAGCGTCGGCTATCGACGCGACCACCATCGGCCTGTGATTCAGGTAGATTGTAATCGGGACAAACGCCGTCATTTTTGTCGCTCCCCGGGATTGAAGGCGGTTAAACGCGAAGACATGGCGGTGGTTGCATCATCATCGTGAATTCAGAGCGCCGCTGCCCGATGCGATCGAGGCTGAATACGCCTTGCTTGGTGCCAACACGCAGGGGCTGCACGTCCGACGAGCCTTGATCGTTTCGGTTCCATGAACGAAGAAGCCCGCGCCCCACGGAGGGAAGGACGCGGGCTGATCGGAGGGGACAATCCGATCTCGCAGCATTCCTATGTGCACAGGAAATATTACTGCAGGAGGCGAACGTCTTGGGCGTGCCAGTGTTCCATACGGAGACAAAAAAGCCCGCTACAACCTTTCGCCAAGGCGGTCGATGGAGGCCTGGATATCTATCCCTTATTGGGCCGCACCAAAATTCCAGATGTCCCGATGCAAGCGCCATGTCCCGTCGTCGCCCTTTTTCCAGACGACGATGTACTTCCCCGCAACGGCGGAGACGGCGCCGTCTTTACTCGGCACATCGAGCGTAAATGCGCCAACTTCGTAGGCGAGGTTCGCGCTCTCTTCCACTTCCAGCGCCTTCAGGGTGAGATTCTTCATCCCGCCTTTGATCGCGCCCTGCCAGAATTCTTCCACGGCCTTGCGGCCATCGACGCGCTTGCCGTCGGGCGGCAGCACGGCAGCGTCCTCGGTATACAATTGACCCACCGCGTTTCCGCTGTTGAAGGCGTCCGTGAATTTCGTCAGCGCCGCTTCTATGTCCTCGCGAGCCGACTGGGCGGCCGCAGACAATGCAGAGGAAAGAAGCAGCACAGCAGCAAATGCAAATGACTTAACCAGTCGCATCTCGTCCTCCCTTGGCGTGATCGACATATCTACTGGATGACTAGCACGCCCAACCCGAGTGCGCCGCCGCGCCCGCTCAATCGGCCAGACCATGACTTACATTAGGCCTTTCTGATATGATGGAGCAAGCACCAGACGCTCTCGACAACAGGCCAGCAAGCGACTGCCGTGGAACCTTTCAAAGCCAAATGCCTTGTCCCTCCTCCATGGAAGGAGACGCGAAATGAGCCTTGACATTGGAAAAGTCGCCATAGCCTTGCTTGGCCTTCTTGCCTACAAGAACAGGGACAAGATCGGCGAGTTAATCGCCGGTACGAACTCGACAGATCCCAAAAGCGCCGGCTCTCCCGGCGGCCTGGGCGATATCCTGGACCGTCTCAGGAATGCGGGTGCGGGCGATCAAGTTGATTCTTGGGTCGGTACAGGATCAAATCGCCCCGTTCAGCGCGATCAGGTTGAGAAAGCCATCGACCCGCAAACGTTGAGCGATCTCGCGGAGCAAACCGGATTGTCCCGCGACGAACTTCTTGACCGGCTCACAAGAGAACTGCCCGACGCGGTGGACAAGCTTACTCCCGACGGCCAGATGCCTGTGAGCAAAGGTCCAAATCTCCTCGACGAGATACCTGGAGCTAGTCGCACGTAGCACCAAGCCGAAAAATGAAAGCCCGCGCTTCGCGGATCCTGTTCCTGTTGAAGGCGGCACTCTCGTGAAGCGTCGCCACATGACCGTCTCAGTGGTATCATGAACCAGCACGGTCGCGGTGTCGGGCAGCCGGATGGTGCATGTCGCGTCAATCGCCTGGGCTTCATCCGGCGGATCTCCTGAGGGAGAGACAGCCATGGCAACTGCAAGAGCGGAGCGGCGGCTGGCCGCGATCCTGGCCGCTGACGTCGTCGGCTATTCCCGCCTCGTCGAACATGACGAGGCTGGGACGTTGTCGGCCCTGAAGGTTCTGCGCCGGGAGGTGATCGATCCGCTGCTGGCCGAGCATCAGGGCCGTATTGTCAAGCTGATGGGCGACGGTGCGCTCGTGGAGTTCGGCTCGGTCGTCGATGCCGTCGCGTGCGCGGTCGCCATCCAGAAGGGTGTTGCCGAGAACCAGGCCGATATCCCAACGGAGCGACGCATCATCTTCCGGATCGGCGTCAATCTCGGTGATGTGATCCACGAGATTGATGGGGATCTCTACGGCGATGGCGTCAACATCGCGGCCCGCCTCCAGACCTTGGCGGATCCAGGCGGCATTTGCATTTCCGGCACGGCGTACGATCACCTCCAGGGCAAGCTTAACTGCGACTACGAGTACCTCGGCGAACGCGCGCTCAAGAACATGGAGCGGCCGGTGCGACTGTACCGCCCCCTTCTGGAAGGGACGACCGCACGAACGGCATCGCCCAGGCCCGCACTTCCGGACCGACCATCCATTGCGGTGCTGCCGTTCAACGCCATGAGCGCCGACCCGGAGCAGGACTTCTTCAGCGATGGGCTCACCGAGGACATCACCTCCGCGCTATCCAAGCTCAAGGGCTTCTTCGTGATCGCCCGCAACACGATGTTCACCTACAAGGGAAAGCCCGTGGATGTGCGCGCCATCGGGCGCGAACTCGGGATCCGCTATGTTCTCGAGGGGAGTGTCCGCAAGTCCGGCAACCGCGTGAGGGTGACCGCGCAGCTCATCGATGCGGCCTCCGAAGCCCATCTCTGGGCCGAGAGGTACGACGGCGACCTCGGCGACATCTTCGTCATTCAGGACGAAATCACCGCAAGCGTCGTCGGCCGCATCGGGCCGGAACTCCTGGCGGCAGAGCATGCCCGCGAAAGCCCCAAGCCGCATCATGGCCTTGATGCCTGGGAATGTGTCGTGCGGGCGGTGTTCCTGTGTTCCCAGTTGTCTGAGGAGAGCAGCCGGAAGATGCTCCCCCTGCTCGATCGGGCAATCGGACTGGCTCCCGATTATGCCCAGGCGCTCGCCATGAAAGGTTGGATTACGATGTGGCGCGCGTTCCAGGGGTGGGAGGACATGGGATACGCCCTGGCCCTTGCCAGGGATATCGTCCAACAAGCCATTGCCGCGGACGATAAGGAACCGTGGGCTTACCTTGCGCAGGCGATGATAGCCTTTGCGACGCGTGACAATGTCCTGGCGATGGCAGCGATCAGCCAGGCTGTCGCGATCAACCCCAACTCCGCGTTTGCACACGGCCAGTTGGGACTTGCGCATGCCAACGGGGGCCGCGCGGCGGAGGCCATTCCTTGCATCGACTACGCCCTCAGACTGAGCCCGCGCGAGGCTTTTCTCGGCGACTTTCAGTTCTACTACGCCATGGCTTACTTCCAGGGCGCGAATTACGAGCTTGGATTGAGTTATGCACGGGAGGCGCATCGCTTGCGGTCCGGCCACGCGGTTCCGCTGGTCATCGGCACGGCCTGTGCCGGACTTCTGGACAACCAGGAGGCTGCCACGGACTTGCTCGGACGGCTCAAGTCGCTAGTCCCTGACATCTCACGGGACGCGGTCGGAGCAACATCTTCTTTCGTCCGCGCCGAGGATCGGGCGCGCCTGATCGAGGGACTTGCCCGTGCCGGCCTGAATTGACGGGTTGGATTGACCTCAAGAACCGATCGCTTACCGGTGAGGAGCTTTCCTGGCAGCATGTCGCGACGACTTTCGGAATTGTGCTGCGTGGAAGCCCATCTCGCGGCCGCCGCAACAAAGCTGCCAACACGAAGGTCGCTCCAGCTATCGCCGAAACGCTCCCCGTGATTGGCTCATCGCGAGTAAGGGCGTCCAGACGCTGGAAGGCGTGGCTCAAGTCTGGTGGCGTTTGCTACCGAATGCCGGACCGATGCAGCGGCGATCTAGTCACACGGAGCGGCACGTTTCATTGTGGCATCCGCGAAATGAACTTGTGAACCAAAAACGTCCGTTCATGGCACAACCTGCTTGTCCCGATGAGCGAGGCGAACGACGGCCTTCCACCCTTCCACGTCATTGCATTGAGGAAGGCGAGAGATCGCCCATCGCTTGCTTATTATGCCGACATGCCGCACCGGCAAACTGGCGTTCGACCGGGCCCCAAGCGCCGACGCGGCATAATCCGGAACCCGGTATAATGGATATTATGCCGATATCGGCATAAGACGCATCGGCCGATCGAATGAAAAGCTCGCTCGGGTGCAGCTTGCCTGCCAGGCTTCTTGCCTTCCGGTTCGTCTTCGGTCGCGATGCCGATGCCACAGGAAGAGCGGTTTTGGACTTCAGCCGCCGCTAACGGAGCAGTGCAGTCTTTGCATCTCGTGTCGCGCGCTCAACACCGGTCAATTACCATTCTCCCGGAGCCGGGAAATACTGTGCTAGGTCTTCGGTATAAACCGTAACCTATGTGTCCAGAATGGACCCTGAAAATACTGGCGATCCCGACAGGATTCGAACCTGTGACCATCGGCTTAGAAGGCCGGTGCTCTATCCAGCTGAGCTACGGGACCGCTGGGCCGACGCCAAGGGCCGGCTGAGTTATGCGCTGGGACGGCTGCCCGGCATTTGCCGGTCAATGCGTCCAAGGCGTCCTGCGGTCATAGCGGAAATTCTCCGCATAGGAAATCTGGCGGCGCTTGGATTCCTTCGGCTCCTCGACACGGTAGGCCAGCCCCTCTTTCTCCGCATAGGCCACCGCCTCTTCCCTTGTGTCGAAGGTGAGCCTGATCTGGCTCCGCATGTCACCCGACGTGGTGTAGCCCATCAGCGGATCGATTTTCTTGCGCATCTCGGGATCGAATTCCAGCACCCAGTGGCCGGTCTTGGCCTTGCCGGACTGCATCGCGGTTTTGGCTGGGCTGAAAATGCGCGCGGACATGGACACCTCGTTGCTACGTGCGAGCGGCACCGCCGCTGTATTCCCGTCATTACTGCGCAATGCCGCCGGCGGCAAGGCCGATGCCTGCCGTACCCCTTCGGCACGGCGGGCCACCGACGATGATCACGTTAGGGTTCACGGCAAAAGAACCCATCCCCTCAATCAGCCTGAGCAGTTTGCTACAACGCAGAAACTAACAAGGAGCGGCCACCGCTGTGGACGTTCAGCGGCCTGACCTTGCTAGCCGGCGCGCCTGCGGTTCTCGGCATGTGGCTCGGCAGCTGGCCCATGCGCCGCAATGGTCGGCGCTGGCGCTGGCCATCGACGCGGGGGCGATCCTAGTTGAACGCGAGCCGGTAGCGCCGGAGGGCGACAAGGCGCGGCTAGTTCATTTTTCTATCCATGAGGAGCGCGATGAACAGCCGTGGGACTTTTGGTGGACTTTTCGTGCAACTCCCTGCCACTGTATGGCGTTCGTCCCGTTTTTGTCGTTTCGGGGGTTGCCTTCCAAAGCCCGGAACCCTATAGCCCGCAAGGCATCGGAGTGTAGCGCAGCCTGGTAGCGCATCTGGTTTGGGACCAGAGGGTCGGGAGTTCGAATCTCTCCACTCCGACCATTCATTCACCGCGACAGCCGTGCTGCCGGCGCAGCTGCGCCTGACAGCATCTGCGAAGGGCGAAGCACCCAAGCGACCGACGGGCAGCCCGGATTTCCCGGCGTGCCCGCTTGAAGCTTGCGACGCGTCAGCCTTGGATGAACGCCAGGAGATCCGGATTGATGATCTCCGGGTGGGTGGTGCACATGCCGTGCGGAAGGCCCTTGTAGACCTTGAGCGTGCCGTGCTTCACCAGCTTGGCTGCAAGCAGAGCGGAGTCGGCAATCGGCACGATCTGGTCGTCATCGCCGTGCATGATCAGGACAGGCACGTCGAGCTTCTTCAGGTCCTCGGTAAAGTCGGTCTCGGAAAAAGCCTCGATGCAGTCGTAATGGGCCTTGGCTCCGCCCATCATGCCTTGGCGCCACCAGTTGTCGACAGCCCCTTGCGAGGCCTTGGCGCCCTCGCGATTGAAGCCGTAAAACGGGCCGGCCGGCACATCCCTGTAGAACTGGGCGCGGTTGGCGACCAAAGCTGCACGGAAGCCGTCGAAGACCTCGATCGGCAGGCCGCCGGGGTTGCTGTCGGTCTTGAGCATGATCGGCGGCACCGCGCCGATCAGCACCGCCTTGGCGACGCGTCCCTCGCCACCGTAGCGGGCAACGTAACGCGCCACCTCGCCGCCGCCGGTCGAGTGGCCGATATGGACGGCGTTCTTGAGATCAAGGTGAGCGACCAGAGCCGCGACGTCGGCGGCATAGGTGTCCATCTCGTTGCCGGTCGCCGTCTGTGTCGAGCGACCGTGCCCGCGCCGGTCATGCGCGATCACGCGATAGCCCTTGTCGAGGAAGAACAGCATCTGGTTGTCCCAGTCATCGGCGCTCAGCGGCCAGCCGTGATGGAACACGATTGGCTGGCCTGTGCCCCAATCCTTGTAGAAAATCTCGGTGCCATCCTTGGTCGTGAATGTGCTCATCATCATACTCCTTGATAGGGTTGGCTGATTGGTGGGGGAAGGTTCGTTCCTTCTGTGGACAAGCTATTGCAACGGAGTCATGGTGAGGATTGGCAAAACAGACATTGTACATGGCAAAACTGACAAATGATTGCGGCGCGTGATCCGGTCGAAATCGGCCTCGTTGCATATCCTGGCGTTCAGGGAGCGGCCGTTCTTGGGCTGACCGATCTCTTCCAGCTGGCCAACCGGCTGGCTGCCGAACGGTCGCCGGACGTGCTGAGGCTTCGTGTCAGCCATTGGCAGTTGCAAGAGGCGAGCCAAACCGTTATCCGCACCTTCGACAGCGAGCCCGGCCCCGGCCATGGACCTGCCATGGTCATCTTGCCTCCGACCCTGGGCGATCCGATTCCGCGCGAGGCGGCCGCGCCCTATGCCGACTGGCTCAGGGCCCGCCATGCGGCAGGCGCGACGCTGGGCTCGGTCTGCGCCGGCGCCTTCGTGCTTGCCGAGACCGGTCTGCTGTCGGGTCGTGCGGCGACCACGCACTGGGCCTATCGCGACGCGCTGGCGATACGCTTCCCCGACATCGTGCTGGATGCCGACAAGCTGGTCATCGACGATGGCGACATCATCACCGCCGGCGGCTACATGGCCTGGACCGATCTCGGCCTGAAGCTCGTCGACCGGGTGCTCGGGCCGACCGTGATGATAGAAACCGCCCGATTCATGCTGGTGGACCCGCCGGGGCGCGAGCAACGCTTCTATAGCCCCTTTGCTCCCAGGCTGAGCCATGGCGACGAAGCTATCCTCAAAGTGCAGCACTGGCTCCAGGCGAGAGGGGCGCGCGGTGTGACGCTTGCCACCATGGCGGAGCATGCGGCCTTGGAGGAGCGGACCTTTTTGCGCCGCTTTCGCAACGCCACCGGCCTCAAGCCGACCGAGTATTGCCAGCACCTGCGCGTCGGCAAGGCGCGTGAGATGCTGGAAGCGACGACCCGATCCATAGACCAGATCGCCTGGGATGTCGGCTATGACGATCCCGGCTCCTTCCGCAAAGTTTTCGCCAGGATAACCGGCCTGGTGCCCGGCGATTACCGCAGGCGCTTCGGCGTGGAACGGGCGGCGCCGCCAGTCGGTGGGATCTGAACATGCGGCGGTAGCGGCACGACCCCACGGCTGCGCGAGGCGAGCGGACTGAACGGAAGCGCGGGGTGAGCCAACGACTAACCGATAAATCACAAGTTGCGACGAATGCGGCAGCACATGTTCGAAAACGGCCGATGCACAGGCTGCGGGTAGGATGGCCCTCGGCCAAAATCTATCGCCGACATTATCTCGTGGGAGAGCTTATAGCTGGGAGCGTCGACCTCGTAGCATCGTGGCGCGCATCTGGCGCAGGTAACTCATGTTTAAAGAGCGCTTTCGACGAGACGACTTGCCTGTCCCTCAACCTGAGGGCCAAATTCTGCAATGGCAAACGAAATGATGCTGCTTAGGCGTGGCGCCATGCGTCGGTCACGGTGGTAGATGAGAGACATGGGCCGTTCATTCAGGTGCCAATCCGGGAAAAGCTGGACGAGAAGGCCAGCGCGTATATCCGAAGTCAGCAGTATGGATGGTTGCATAATCACGCCCAACCCAGCACGCGCAGCCATGCGGACAGCCTGACCACTGTTGACGGTGATCGAGATTTTGGGAGCGACTTCGACCAGATCCTTGCCTTTCGGTAGCCTCCAGGGCGACCGGGCTGCAGGGGTAAAGCCGATGGCTTCATGGACGGAAAGCTCGCGAGGATGATCCGGGGTGCCCCTGCGGGCAAGGTAATCCGGTGCAGCACAAATCATCATTCGATAGGGAGCAAGGTGACGAGCAATAAGGCGGCTATCCGGCAACGCTCCAATGCGAAACGCGATGTCGAAGCCTTCTTCCACGATATCGACATTGCGGTCGGTCAATGTGATGTCCAGCGTCACGTCAGGGGCAATGTCGCGATAACGCTGCAAAGCTGGCATTAAAACCTCCGTCCCAAAAGTCGTCGGCGCTGTGATCCTCAATTGCCCGCGAGGTTTCGTCTGAGATGCCTCTGCGTCCTGATCCGCAACAGCCACACGATCCAGGATGTCCCGGCACTGCTCGACGTAGCTCGTGCCAAAATCCGTCAAGCTCTGGCGGCGGGTGGTCCTATTCAGAAGGCGTGTGCCGAGCCGCTCCTCCAGCGCGGCCACATGTTGCCCCACCATCGCTGGCGATATGCCGAGTTTTGCCGAAGCAGCGCTCATTGAGCCCTCTTGGACCGTCGCCACAAAAACCTGCATGGAGCGAAATAGACCCATTCGATACTTCTGCTTTCAAATGAATAAGTATTTTGCCGAATTATCATGAGATAGCACAGGAATTACAGCTGCCATGTTGCAATTCATCGAAGGAACAAAGACATGGCACAAATCAGATTCATGCGCAAAACGGTTCTAGTTACGGGTGCAGGAACGGGTATGGGGCGGGCCGCGGCCCTTCGGCTGGCCGACGAAGGTGCACAGATTGCCCTTGTCGGACGCCGTTACGATCCGATCAGCCAATTGCAGGCGGACATCGAGGCCGCAGGCGGCAACGCAGTCGCGATTGCTTGCGATATTGCTGACAACGATGCAGTCGCGGCGACTGTAGGGAAGACAATTGAACGCTTCGGGAGACTGGATGCCGTATTCGCCAATGCCGGAATTTTGGGCGACTTCAAACCATTGGCCGTGACCGACGCGGATGATTTCGACGTATTGATCGGCACCAACATTCGGGGGACGTTCTTTACGATCAAGCATTGCCTGCCGTTTCTGGAAGGCGGCAGCATACTCGTCAACGCCTCCTGGACGGCGGGCGCAGCGATGCCGGGGGCCGGGGCTTACGCGAGTACAAAGGGCGCATTGCTTGCCATGATGCGTACGTTCGCGGTCGAGCAAGGCCCTCGGAACATCCGGATCAATGCCATCAATCCGGGTATCATTCTGACCACGATGGCGGATGATGTCATAGACCCCGTCTTTGCCAAGCGCCTAGCCGCCCACACGCCCCTCCGCCGTAACGGCGTATCAGAAGATATCGCAGGTACAGTTGCTTGGTTGCTTTCAGACGATGCAAACTTCGTCACGGGGCAAGAGATCACTGTCGATGGTGGGTACACAATCGGGGGTCTCCGGCCGTAGGTTGATCCAACCGGCATCGCCTTGATGGGAACCAGGCGCACGGCCGCATGACCGTGACGGGTCAGAATCACTTCGTCACCTGCCTCGGCACGACGCACCAATTTTGTCAGCTGTCCCTTGGCGTCTGTAACGGATACCTGCATCGGCCCCTCTTCTATGGACCATCCTCTGGTCCATATTTACGATGAAAATAGACCATTCAACGGTCCATTGTAACGGCCAAAGACGGCGCGGGCTGCGATTATCCGTGAGTGCGGTTGCCAGTGCCGTATACGCGACTGGCGACCCTCATTGAAGGCCAGCTCGCCGGGAAGAGAACCCCAACCGCCTCATCTCCCGGCGAGCCTACAACCTGATTTGATACGCAATCAGGACCGGGGTTAGCCGGCAAGGCTGACGTTGCAAGATGGATGCCAGTCATCGTTTCCCGAAATGGGACACCGGCCGGAGCTTTTTTCCTTCTCTCCTTGTGGGAGAAGGTGGCCGAGCCTACGGGTCTTGCCTCCGGTAAGCCCGAGGACAGGCTCCGCTCGGTCGGACGAGGGGTGTTCCAGCTTGGCGGACACCCTCGTCCAAATCGGGCGCACTGCGGCAGGATCGCCAGCGCCTCATTTCTTCCAGCACCCCTCATCCGGCTCGGCGCGGCGCGCCGATCCACCTTCTCCGACAAGGGGAGAAGGGAAGTACTCCCACCGCCTAAATCTCGAACTCGCCCTGCCCCTCATCCATGGCGCTGACGGTTTCGGCGGCGAGCGCCCTCGTGATCGGCGTCTTGCGCTCGAGCGCGGTGCGATCCAGCCGCTCGACCACCCGCATCGCGGTTGCCAGCGAGCGTTCGATGCGGCGCACCAGATATTGCACGACATGCGGCTCGACCTCGACCTGGCGGTCGGCGAACAGCTTGGTGATGACGCCGGCCAGCAAGTGATCGTCGGGCTCGTGGATCTCGACCGTCGCCGCCGCCTTCAGCCGCGAAGCGAGGTCCGGTAGCCTGACGCCCCAGGCGGACGGAAAGCGCCGCGCGGTCAGCAGCAAGGTCGAGCCGGCCCCGCGCACCGCGTTGATCAGATGGAACAGCCCCTCTTCATCGACTGGACCGGCATCGACATCGTCGATCAGCGCCGGCCGCGCGCCGAGGCTCGCCATACAGTCGCCGATCCGCCCGGCGTCGACTTTCACTGCGCCGGCGCGGGCGCGCCAGATCGAGCCCAGGTGGGTTTTTCCAGAGCCCGCCGGACCGGCGAGCACAACCACCGGCGACGGCCAGTCCGGCCAGCGATCGACCAGCGCCACCGCTTGGCTGTTGGTGCCGGAGACGACGAGCTCGTCGCGTGAATAGCCGGTGCCGTGGCCGAGATCGAGCGGCAACTGGCGCGGCGGGTCGATCTTGTTGTTGTCCGGCATCTGGCTCAACTGCGCGGTCCACCGCTCCCGCGGCGACGCGCCGGCAGCGGCGGGACAGGTTCGGTGCTGTGGCCCTTGTAGAGCGGCGACTCGAGATAGCGGGCGATGGCAAAGCGCACCAGAACGGCAACGGCGGCCGAGGCCGGCACCGCGATCAGCAAGCCGACGAAGCCGAACAGCGCGCCGAAGGCAAACAGCGAAAACATCAGCCACACCGGATGCAGGCCGACGCTTTTTCCGACCAGCCTCGGCTGCAGGATGTTGCCCTCGATGAACTGGCCGCCGAAGAACACGCCGGCCACCGCCGCGACCATGGTCCAGTCCGGCCAGAACTGGACGAAGGCGACGCCGACGGCCAGCACCAGCCCGGTCAGCGACCCGACATAGGGAATAAAGGAGATCAGCCCGGCGAACAGGCCGATGAGGATGCCGAAATTCAGTCCGGTCAAGGTCAGGCCGGTGGCGTACATGGCGCCCAGTACCAGGCACAGCGTGCCCTGGCCGCGCACAAAGCCGGCGGTGGCGGTGTTGATGTCGTTGGCGATTGCCCTGACGGTCTGGACATAGTCGCGCGGCACCCAGCTGTCGACGATCGCCACCATGCGGTCCCAGTCGAGCAGCATGTAGAAGGCGACGACGGGCGTTACGACGAACAGGCTGACCACCGACACCAGCGCCACGCCAGAGCTCCAGATCGAGGTGAACACCGTGGTCAGCAGGCCGAAGCCGGAGGTCAGCAGCGAGTTCAACCCTTCGCGCAGGCCATTGGCGTCGACGCCGAATTGCTCTTCCAGCCATCTCGGATCGAAGCTGGTGATCAGGCTCTGCAGCCGGGTCAGGTATTCCGGCAGCTTGCTGGCGAAATCGGCCATCTGCGAAGCCAGCACCGGAATCAGGATGACGAAGGCCAGCACCAGAACGACGATGAAGGCAAACAGGATGACAATCGTCGCCATCAGCCTGGACAGGCCGAGCCGCTGCAGCCGGTCGGCGACCGGGTCGAGGAAGTAGGCGAGCACCATGCCGGCGACGAACGGCAGCAGGATGCCGCTGAAGACATAGAGAAAGATCGCGAGGACAATGGCGCTGATCAGCCAGAAGCGGATCTGGCGGCGAAACACGCCAGACGCGGCAGCATCGGCAGCCGCAGCCTCGGCTGCCGCGTCGATGTCCTGGTCAGGTGCCCGGTTTGGAGCCTTCGCCATAGCCGCTCATATGCCTCAGCCAAGCCACGAGATAGGCCGCGGCCGAAGCCACGGTCAAGACCCCGGACAGCAATATGAGCACCGGCCTGAGCGGGTCGAGATTGATGGCGAGGGCAAGTTCGCCCAGCACCACCGCCGCCAGCCCGATCTGGACGGCGGTGTTGGCCTTCGACACGAACAGTGGCTTCATCTCGACCGGATGGGCCATGACGGTGGACAGAACGACGGCGCAGACGATCAGTGCATCGCGCGACACCATGGTGACGACCAGCCACAGCGGCAACTCACCGATGAAGCCCAGCACCACGAACACCGAGACCAGCAGCAATTTGTCGGCCATCGGATCGAGATAGGCGCCAAGCTGCGAAAACTGGTTGAAATGGCGGGCAATGAAGCCGTCGATGCCGTCGGAAATGCCGGCGATCAGGAAGCCGGCGAAAGCCCAGTCCCAGCGTGCCTGCAGCATGGCCAGCACCACGCCCGGCACCAGCACGAAACGCATGATCGTGATCATGTTGGGGATGGTCAAACGCATATCCCGTCGCTTCTGTTTTGATGATACATGATGGAGATGGGAGGCTACGGCAAGTGAGAGCGACGCAGAAGCTGCCAATCTCGCCCCTTGTGGCGGAGAGATTGCCTGTGTTCAAGGCCTTCGCCAATCGCCAATGTTGGAGATTTGCCTGAAGCCGCTGTCCACTCTTTTGTGATGCCGAAAGTGCCTGAGCCAGCCGTTATCCTTGCGAGGCGCAGCCGTTCATGCGAAGAGCCCCGGAAAGCAGGAAAGTGTGATGGGCAAGCGCAAGAACGGGCTCACCTATGCCGAGGCGGGTGTCGACATCGATGCCGGCAATCTCATGGTCGAGAAGATCAAGCCGCTGGTGCGCGCGACGCGCCGGCCGGGCGCCGATGGCGAGATCGGCGGCTTCGGCGGCCTGTTCGACCTCAAAGCCGCCGGCTTCAACGACCCGGTGCTGGTCGCCGCCAATGACGGCGTCGGCACCAAGCTGAAGATCGCCATCGATGCCAGCAAGCACGACACGATCGGCATCGACCTCGTCGCCATGTGCGTCAACGACATCGTCGTGCAGGGCGCCGAGCCATTGTTCTTCCTCGACTATTTCGCCACCGGCAAGCTCGACCCCGACCAGGGTGCGGCGATCGTCGGCGGCATCGCCGAGGGCTGCCGGCAGGCCGGATGCGCGCTGATCGGCGGCGAGACGGCGGAAATGCCCGGCATGTATCACGGCAACGACTACGATCTCGCCGGCTTTGCCGTGGGCGCGGCCGAACGCGGCCAACTGCTGCCGACCGACGACATCGTCGAGGGCGACGTACTGTTGGGACTGGCCTCGTCGGGCGTGCATTCAAATGGCTTTTCGCTGGTCCGCCGCATCGTCGCGACAAGCGGCCTGGCGTGGACCGATCCGGCGCCCTTCAACGATGAAGCCACGCTGGCCGAGGCGCTGCTCGAGCCGACCCGCATCTACGTCAAGTCGATCCTCAAGGCGATCCGTAACACGCATGGCATCAAGGCGCTGGCCCATATCACCGGCGGCGGTTTCCCGGAAAACATCCCGCGCGTCCTGCCGAAGGATTTTTCGGCCGAGCTCGACCTCGACGCCATCGAGGTGCCGGCGGTGTTCTCATGGCTGGCGAAGACCGGCGGCGTGGCGCCTGAAGAGATGATGCGCACCTTCAACTGCGGCGTCGGCATGGTCCTCGTCGTCGCCTCCGGCCAGGCCGCACAGGTCGCGGCCGTGCTGCAGGAGGCCGGTGAGAGCGTGACGCCGATCGGCCGCATCGTGCCGCGCCGCGACGCCGGCGTGATCTATCGGGGCTCGATCGGCCTATGAGCGCGCGCAAACGCACCGTGGTGCTGATTTCGGGACGCGGCTCCAACATGACGGCGCTGATCGCCGCGGCCAGCAACCCGGACTATCCGGCCGAGATCGTCGGCGTCATTTCCGACCGGGCCAATGCCGCCGGTCTCGGCATCGCCGCGGCGCGCGGCATCGCGACCAAGGTGATTTCGCGAGCCGACTATAGCAACAAGGAAGCGCATGACGGGGCGATCGACGCCGCACTTGTCTCGTTCGGCGCCGAGATCGTGGCACTGGCCGGTTACATGCGCATTCTCGGCGCGCGCTTCGTCGAGAAGTGGCTGGGACGGATGATCAACATCCACCCTGCCCTGCTGCCGGCCTTCAAGGGGCTGGATACGCATGCGCGAGCTATCCGCGCGGGCATCCGCATCCATGGCTGCACGGTGCATTTCGTCACGCTGGACATGGATGACGGCCCGATCATCGCCCAGGCCGCCGTGCCGGTGATGGTCGGCGACAATGAGGATACGCTCGCCGCCCGCGTGCTGAAGGCCGAGCACCGGCTTTATCCGCTGGCGCTCGGGCTGGTCGCCGAAGGCAAGGCGCGGATGGAAGGCGGCCGCACCGTGCTGGCCCACTTCGCCGACGATGCCGACAACAGCACCTCCGTGGTGATGGCGCCCGATCCGCTGCGCGAGGAGACCGACCTCGAGCATCTGGCGCGCATCACGCCATGAGGTCCATCCTTGAGGATGGTGGCAATTTTTGCTACCATCTTGGCAAGGAGACAGGTTGATGCCGACAGTCGAAAAAGTCAGCGTGGCGCTTTCCCCGGAACTGCTGGACATGGTCAAGAGCGCGGTAGCCAGCGGGCAATACGGTTCGGCAAGCGAAGTGATCCGCGAGGCGCTCCGCGAATGGCGCCTTCGCCAGCCCTTGCGCGAGGCGGAAGCGGAACGGCTGCGGAAAGCCTGGACGGAAGGGCTGGAGAGCGGCCCGTTCGCGCATTTCGACATCGAGGACATTAAGCGTAGAGCCCGCAGCCGGCTCGTCGACGCTATCAAGAAATAGTTCATGGCGGGCATGCCGATCATCCGCAGCCCGGCGGCGGAAAATGATCTTATCGATATCTGGCTTGCTATCGCCGAGGACAGCCCGCGAGCCGCCGATCATTTTCTGAATGCCATCGCCGAGCGCATCCTTCAGCTTGCCGCCTTTCCCGAGTCGGGGCCGCGAAGACAAGATATCGCCCACGGAGCGCGCGCATTGACGATCGGCAACTATCTCGTGCTCTATCGCCTGGCCGAACAGCAAATTGAGATCGTCCGTGTCGTCCATGGCGCGCGCGACGTCTCGACGCTATTTTGATCGCAGGCATTTCAATGGGTGCTTTTGATAGCGCGATCCGGACAACAGGCGATTGGGCCGGCGTTTTCGAATATGACGAAGTAGAAGACCGGCTCAGCGCGACAGCATATTTCTATCTTGTTCAAATCGAAAACGGACAAGCGGGCCTTGTCATCAATTCAATTCACATTCGTTCAGGTGCCTGGGCAATCGATGAAGCAGACATCGCAGTGAAATGGGACAGGGACGAACAGTGCGTGGGCCTGTTTATCTTTGGAGAACTCTGGGCGGCCTTCGACACCGCAACAGGAAAAAAATATGGTGGCGGGTATGGGAAAGACATCCAGCCCACTATCCCCTGGGACTGAGTTGAAGTCGATGAAACAACTGCTTTTGCTTCGCCACGCCAAGTCGAGCTGGGACGATCCTGACCTTCTCGACTTCGACCGGCCGCTTTCCGGGCGCGGGCTCAGGGCCGCCCCCCTGGTCGGGCGCGAACTGGTCAGGCGGGGCTGGCTGCCCGATCTGGCGCTGGTGTCGCCAGCGCTGCGCACCCGCGACACATGGCGGCTGGTCTCGGCGGAACTGCCGGCGAAAACGCCCGCCAAATTTGTCCAGGCGCTCTACGAGGCCAGTGCGGCAGACGTTCTCGCCAAGGTACGGCAGGCAAATGCGGCAACAAGCAGTCTTTTGGTGCTCGGCCACAATCCCGGCCTGGAGGAATTCGCGCGCCGGCTTGCCGGCGCCGGATCGGATGCCGCGGCACTCATAAAGCTTGAAGAAAAATTCCCGACGGCAGCCCTTGCCCGCTTCGTTTTCGACGGTGACTGGGCACGGCTGGCCCTCGGCGATGCGAGGCTGACACACTGCGTTTGGCCGAAGGATCTGCGCTAGCGCATGGGCCCGAGACTTGTTGATAGGCAAAAGCAAGAACGGCGGGGCCAAGCCCGCCGCTCTTTGAGTTCCGA
This sequence comes from Mesorhizobium sp., assembly GCA_004020645.1. Classification (GTDB taxonomy): domain Bacteria; phylum Pseudomonadota; class Alphaproteobacteria; order Rhizobiales; family Rhizobiaceae; genus Mesorhizobium. Next base: position 16,923 of record SAQL01000016.1, read on the forward strand.
AGCTTGAGGATTTAGCGGCCCCAGTTGCCCCGGCCGGACTGAGGCACGACGGACTGTGCCGTGCCGGACTCGGTCGTCGCATTGGTGTTGACAGCGTTGTGCTCGGTCGGCAGCACGTTACCGATCGAACCCGTCAACGTGTTGTCAACATTTCCAACAGCCGCATTGCCAACAGGCTCGGCCGGCTGGTTAACGCCGTCCGATCCATAGTGGTCGCTGCCGGCAAAGGCGCTGCCTGTGGCAATGAGGATGGCGGCAGCGGTAAGAGCAATCTTAGTCATCTCAGCTACTCCAGTATTTTCATACTTTCAGTGTTATCGTCCGTCTCGTGGCGTGCCTTGGGAGGATTTCGCGTCGCTCGGACTACCCCGAGGTGGGTTGGCAGTGCGGCGGTTTCCAATCACAAAGATGTTCCGGCCATGCCCTGAATCGGGTGCTTGAAATCCGCCAAAAGGCTTCCTTCGCCATAATTTTTCACATCCTCTTCAAGATGTTAGGCAAATACGCCTGCCGCGTAGCGCGGCCATTTGCTGAGCCGGCGTTTCACTCGGTCTTGCACGATACGTCAATAGAAACGGTTCGATTTCCCCGCTGACGTGCAAATGAAGTCATACAGCTGTCGGCTTTCGTTTGCCGCTTAGACGTGGACGTCACCGAAGGAGAGTTCGCCGTCCTCGCCGGCGGTCAGGAACGCCGTGACCAGCAGGCCGGCATAGAAGGCGGCGACCAGCACGACGATGACCACGCCGGGGATAGGCCCTAGGGCCGCGCCGGCAACGGCCTCGCGCACCGAACTGACGAAGTCGATGCGGACACCTTCGGTTAGAAGACTGGGGGTCGACAGTTTGAGGATCCAGGCCAGCAGCAGGATCAGCAGCATGTGGATGTAGTTTCGACGCAGACGGCGCGCCAACGCCGCTCGTTGCGAAATGAGGAATTTTGGAGTGCGCAGGCTTTCGCCGACGACCAACAGCCAATCGGACGCGAAGTCCGGCTGCGGCGAGAATATCTGCGCGAAATAGTGCCGTTCGAACTGGCGCACGCGGGCCCGGTAAACGTCGAAGAAGCGATACCGCCGCGCTTCTATCCACAGCAGCAACAGTACAAGCAGCATGGCAAAAAGCAGCACGCCGTGATGCGCGCTGGCCGTCGAAAGCGAGACGGACAACATCGCCGCAACGACCGTTATCGCCCAATTGCTCGTCCGGTCCAGGCGGTCGCGCCACCCTGTCATGCGCAGAATCTCGGCGCGATGAAAGTGCGACATCGTGGTTACGAGTTCACCGGACGAAAGTGTCTTTCCGATGGGGGCCGGCGCCGCCAATGCTTCTGCCATCACCATACCTCCACCCGCCCACGCAAAAACGGCCGGATGGATATATCGTTCCGACGCTTCAATTGGCCGGGCGCAGCCAGACCTTATTGTCGTGGAACGCAGCACCGCCATAGGGCGCCGGCGCGTCGGCGCCGGTCAGGACGTTGATGCCCTCGCCGCGCTCGTGGGCGCTGTTCGGCCAGATGCCTTCGGCCACCACGACGCCGCGCTTGATGCCGTCGAACAATCTTGCGTGCAGCACAACTTCGCCGCGCGTATTGCCGATCTCGACGCGGTCGCCGTTGGCCAGCCCATAGGCTGCCGCATCGTCCGGATGCAAAAGCAGTTCAGGCCGGCCCTCCTTGGCCTTCGACACCGGCGTCTCCGAAAAAGTCGAGTTGAGGAAATTGCGCGCCGGCGAGGTGGTCAGCCGGAACGGATGCGCCTCATCCGCCACCTCGATCAGGTCGACGTGGTCGGGAAATTCCGGCAGGCTTGCCACCGGCCCGAACAGGCCCATGCTTTTCGGCGGCCGGTTGGGCGCCGCCTGCCCGGTCCAGTCGGCGCGGAAGCGGAATTTTCCGTCAGCGTGGCCGAAGCCGTCGATAAAATGCGCCGCTTCGAAATCCGGCTGCAAATCGACCCACTTTTGTTCCTTGAGGCTCGAAAAACTGCCGAGGCCGCGCTTGCCCAAAATGATGTCGATATGCTGCTGCTCGGTCATGCCGAAGCCGGGCCTGTCGCCAACACCGAGCCTGTTACCGAGTTCCTCGATGACGAAATGGTTGCTGCGCGGTCCTTCCGGCGGGTCGATCAGCTTCGGACCGAGCGTGATGTGCTGGTTGCCGCCGCCTTTGTAGACATCGTCATGCTCTAAAAACATTGTCGCCGGCAGCACGACATCGGCGAGTTTTGCGGTGTCGGTCATGAACTGCTCGTGCACGCAGGAAAACAGATCGTCGCGCAGAAAACCCTGCTTCACCAGCCGCTGCTCCGGCGCGACATTGACCGGATTGGTGTTCTGGATCAGCAGCGCGGTCACCGGCGGGCCGCCATAGAGCGCATCCGCCGCCCCGGTCAGAACTGGGCCGATGCGCGAATGGTCGAGGTGGCGGATCGCGGGGTCGCGCATCCGCGTGCCTTCCAGCAGTTCCTGGTTGAGCTTGAAGATGCCCGAATTGGAATGGAAGGCGCCGCCGCCCTCATATTGCCAGCAGCCGGTGACCGCGGCGATCGAGGCCGCGGCATGCATGTTGACCGAGCCGTTGCGCTGGCGCGAGAAGCCGTAGCCGAGGCGGAAATAGGTTTTCTTGGTCGTGCCGACGAGGCGAGCAAAGGTCTCGATCTCGTCGACCGAAAGCCCGGTGATATCAGCCGCCCATTGCGGCGTCCTCGTCTGAAGATGCGCTTCCAGACCGTGCGGATCGTCAGTGTATTTTTCCAAATAGGTGCGGTCGGCCATGCCGTCACGGAACAGCACATGCATCACCGCGCAGGCCAGCGCGCCGTCGGTGCCGGGCTTCAGCACCAGGCCGAGATCGGCCTGCTTCATCGTCGCGTTCTCGTAGACGTCGATGACGACGATCTTGGCGCCGCGTTCCTTGCGCGCTTTGATCGCGTGGGTCATGACATTGACCTGAGTGACCACGGCATTGGTGCCCCAGACCACCACGCAGTCGGACTTGGCCATCTCGCGCGGGTCGGGACCGCGCAGCGCGCCGGCGCCCATCATCCAGCCGGTCCAGGCCAGATTGGTGCAGATCGACCCGAAGAAGCCGGAATACTTCTTCGCGTGGCGCAGCCGCTCGATGCCGTCGCGCTGCACCAGCCCCATCGTGCCGGCATAGTAATAGGGCCAGACCGTCTCCGAGCCGTATTTTGCCTCGGCCTCGATAAACTTTTCGGCGACGAGGTCGAGTGCAGCCTCCCAGCTCGCTTCCTTCCAGGTGCCCTCGCCCTTGGCGCCGGCACGGATCAGCGGCTTCAGCAGACGGTCGGGATGATGGACGCGGTCGGCGTAACGGGCGACCTTGGCGCAGATGACGCCTGATGTGTAGCTGTTGGCCTTGGCGCCATGGACGCGGCCGATGCGCTTGCTGTCGAGCAGCTCGACCTCGAGCGCGCAGGTCGACGGGCAATCATGCGGACAGGCCGAATGGCCGATCCTGAGCTTGGCGTGCTGATTCATGGGAGCAGACTAGTCGGTTGCGAAAGCGGCGTGTAGGCCAGATGCAGCGCTAGCTTGCTTCTCCTTGCTGAGGCAAGCTGAAAATCTGGCGACCACCAGCGCGGAGCCGTTAGAACTGCGTCGTCAACGCTGTCAGCCAGTCGGGCGAAGCGTTGACGAGTGCGGTTTCCAACGCCTTGTCGAACCCAGACAGAATCGCGGCGGCGGTCATCACCAGCAAGACGCCTAACGCGACCTTCAGCCCGCTGCCGGCGCCGGCGATGTGGCTGCGCCAACTCAGCAAGGTCTCGCGGGACAGTAGTCCGAGGATCAGCAACGGCACGGCAGCACCGAGACCAAACAGGACCATGGTGACCCCAACCTGGCCAAGGTCTTGGCCCTGCGCTGCAAGGACGGAAGCGGCACCGAGAGTCGGGCCAACGCAAGGGCTCCACACCGCGCCGAGCAGCAGACCGACGCCGAACTGCCCCCAAAGGCCAACGGAAGAAAAGCCGCCAAACCGCTGCTCGACCCAGTTGCCGGCCGGACCGGCCGCAAGCGCGATATGCGCCTGGAATGGCGGCACGATCAATATCGTGCCGAGGACGAGCATCAGAACTGCGGCGGCGCTGCGAAAGACACCGCCGTCAAGCCCGACGGAGAACCCGACCGTGGCGACGAAGAGCCCTATGGCCGTGAAGGATATGGCAAGTCCTGCGGCCAGCGCGATGGGGCCATAGCGATGCTGACTGACGGCAGCACCGAGCACGACCGGGATTAGCGGCAGCACGCATGGCGACAGCGTCGACAGCACCCCGGCCAGGAACGAGAATATGAAGCCGAGTAGCATCGCCGCCGCTCAGATCGTTTTATTAAGCAATTGCTTGATGGCATCCGACTTGGTCACGCCAACAAGCCGACCGACTTCCGTTGCGCCCTTGAAGGTGATCAGCGTGCTCTGCATCCGCGCACCAAGAGCCCGAACAACCTCTTTTTGGGAATCGAAATCGACTTCGAAAACGGCCAGGTTTGCGTGCTCGGGCGCAGGCAGCAACTGGCCGAGCACCCGCTTCTGCGCCTTGCAGATCGGACACCAGCTGGCGGTGATCTCGACCAGGATCGGCTTGCCTGCCTTTTGCGCCTCTTCGAAGGCCTGCCGTGTGTAGGCCATGCGGCTGGCCGCCAGCGCCGCCGGAGCCGAGGCGAGGCCCGATATTGCGGTCAGGCCGATGAGGAAGGTGCGACGGTCTAGCATTTCTTGACTCCTGAAGGTGTCGGCGGGCAAGTAATCCCGCCATGGCGGACATGAGGATACGGTCCGTTGTTCGCGCCAGCGACGGCGAACGTTACAGGCTCACGGTAATGTTACCGAGGCCGCCCTTCGCTTGTGTCCACGTGCATTCGACGCCGTCAGCAGCCATCAGGTGCTGACGCCAAGCGCACCAGTGGCTTCAGCAAGCGCTCGGGATGATGGACGCGGTCGGCATAGCGGGCGACCTTGGCGCGGATGACGCCTGATGTGTAGCTGTTGGCTTTGGCGCCATGGACGCGGCCGATGCGCTTGCCGTCGAGCAGCTCGACCTCGAGCGCGCAGGTCGACGGGCAATCATGCGGACAGGCCGAATAGCCGATCCTGAGCTTGGCGTGTTGATTCATGAGGGCAATCTAACTGCTTCTGACGACCAGGTGTAGCGCCAGATGATTAGCCAATCTCCCCCCTTGTGGGGGAGATGTCCGGCAGGACAGAGGGGGGCGCGAAGGATCGCCAAGTTTGGGTATGATCCCGCCCTGACCAAGGACGGCGGTCGGGCGGGGCAAATAACTGCCAGGCCGGCGGGACAGCGCCCCCCTCTGCCCTGCCGGGCATCTCCCCCACAAGGGGGAGATTACGCTTCCCCTACTCCGCCGTGCCTTCCTCGTATTCCGCCGACATCGACAGCCATTTTTCCTCATGGCCGGCGAGCGTCTGGGCCAGCTGCGAGCGCTCCTTGGCCAGCCGTGTCGCCGTCGACGGGTCCTTTTCATAGACCGCCGGATTGGCGAGCTCGTCCTCGATCAAATCGATGCGCTTGCGGATGCGGTCCATCAACGCTTCGGTGGCGCGGATCTCCTTGGCCAGCGGCTCGAAAGCGGCGCGGCGCGCTGCCGCATCGCGGCGGCGGTCGGCCTTCGAGGCTTTTTCGGCCTCGCGCTTGCCGCGGCGGTCGCCGGACACACCGGTGACCAGCGTCTTGTAGTCATCGAGGTCGCCATCATAGGGGTTGACCGCGCCGTCCTTGACCAGCCACAGCCGGTCGGCTGTTGCCTCGAGCAGATGGCGGTCGTGCGAGATCAGGATGACGGCGCCGGGAAATTCGTTCAGCGCATGGATAAGCGATTCACGGCTGTCGATGTCGAGATGGTTGGTCGGTTCGTCGAGGATGAACAGATTCGGCCCCTCGAACGCCGACAGGCCCATCAGCAGCCGCGCCTTCTCGCCGCCGGACAGGTCCTTGGCGGCGGTGTTCATCTTCTCAGTGGTCAGGCCGAACTGGGCGACGCGGCCGCGCACCTTCGATTCCGGCGCTTCCGGCATCAGCCGGCGGACATGCTCATAGGCATTTTCGTTCGGTCGGAGATCGTCGAGCTGATGCTGGGCAAAGATCGCCACCTTCAGCCCCGGTGCCACCGTCATCGTGCCGGTCTCCTGCTTCAGGCGGCCGGACAGCAATTTGGCGAAGGTCGACTTGCCGTTGCCGTTGGCGCCGAGCAGCGCGATGCGATCGTCGGCATCGATGCGCAGCGTCATCTTCTTCAGGATCGGCTCACCCCGGACATAGCCGACATTGACGTTGTTGAGCGCAATGATCGGCGAGGCCACGGTCTTCACCGGCTGGGGAAAGGAGAACGGCCGCACGTTGTCGTTCACTATTGCGGCGATCGGCTTCATCTTCTCCAGCGCCTTGATACGCGACTGGGCCTGTCTCGCCTTGGAAGCCTTGGCGCGGAAGCGCTCGACGAAGGACTCCATGTGCTTGCGCGCGGCTTCCTGCTTGACCCTGCCCTTCTCCTGCAATTCGCGCTGCTCGGTGTATTGGCGCTCGAACTGGTCGTAGCCGCCGCGCCAGAAGGTCAGCTTCTTTTGGTCGAGATGGACGATCGAGTTGACGGCGCGGTTGAGCAGGTCGCGGTCGTGCGAGATCAGCAGCACCGTGTGCGGATATTTCGACACGTAGTTTTCCAGCCACAGCGTGCCTTCGAGGTCGAGATAGTTGGTCGGCTCGTCGAGCAGCAGAAGATCGGGCTCGGCAAACAGCACAGCGGCGAGTGCGACGCGCATGCGCCAGCCGCCAGAGAAGGACGAGGCCGGCCGCCGCTGGGCGTCGTCGTCGAAGCCGAGGCCGGCGAGGATGGTGGCGGCACGCGACTCGGCCGAATGGGCGTCGATATCGGCCAGCCGCATGTGGATATCGGCGATGCGGTGCGGATCGGTCGCCGTCTTTTCCTCCTCGAGCAGTGCGGAGCGTTCAAGGTCGGCCTTGAGCACGATCTCGATCAGCGGTTCCTCAGTGCCGGGCGCTTCCTGCGCCACCTGGCCGATGCGCGTGTTCTTCGGCAGGCCGATCGAGCCGGTCTCGGAGGCGAGGTCGCCGGTGATCGCCTTGAACAAAGTCGTTTTGCCGGTGCCGTTGCGACCGACAAGCCCTGCCTTGCTGCCGGCCGGCAAGGTCAGCGAGGCATGGTCAAGAAGCAGGCGTCCGGCCATGCGGAGCGAAAGGTCGTTAATGATCAGCATGGCCGCGCTTTTGCACGGGACGTCAGCGCTTCGCAAGACCTTGAGCGCCGCTTGGCCGGATAAGGGCATGAAAATGCCAGCCGCGGCCGGTTGCTTGATGCCGCGGTGGGGAAGACGATTGATCCGATCGCTGGCCTCGCCGGATCAGAGGGCCAGCTTTGAATTGGGCCGGGAACCTGCTGCGACGGCGCGGCGCCAGGCGAGCATCGACTTCTCGCATCTGAAAATTGCAGTTTTGTCACATTTGTCAGTTGATTGACTGTTCAAGGCGGTGGTCTTCCGCCATCACCCCATGACGCAACGGCAAGACTCAGCTATCTCTAGGTATGCGGCGGACCTGATACCCGCCTGGCCGGCGTCATCGCTCCCCTCCCAAGCGGCGCCGGCCACCTTTCCTGCGTTTCATCACTGCGCCGGCGGCGTGCCGGGTTGATCGTCGCCTGACGTCGATTTGGGTGCAGGGTCGACCTGCGGGTTTTGATCGGCGCCGGGGGCCTTTGTCGGTGGGATGTTGTTGTCGCAAGCCGCGACAGCCAGCGCTGCCGCCAAAACGGGCCAGGTCGGGGCCAGCAAAATTGAGAGCTTGTTCATCGCTACCTCCTGTCACCGGGCAAACGAGACGGTGCCGATTTGGTTGCACGCTCAGGCAGAGCTTGGGGCGTTTGGAAAGCGGGGAACAAAACGCGGGCTCCTCGGTTGGTCCACACCAATGGAGAAAATCATGATCCGTCTGCTCATAGCCGGGGCCGCCGTCTATGTGGCCTACCGCATAGTCAGGGAAATCGTCGACGAGGTGCCCGATGACTTCGATCCGCTGTTGCTGCCGCCTTCCGATGACGACAAGTCGCTGCCGCGGCAGTCAGCGGCGATGGGCGTGGAACCGCAGCGCTAGTTTCGGTTCATCGGTGGGGCGCCAGAAGGATCGGACGCATCGGTCGCACGTACGAAAGCGTTGCGAACAAAGCAGAAACGATGCTTGATGGGCAATGAACCTCGCTGCCCGTGATTCGACCTTCCGGCCTGCCTATCTCGCAAAGCTGAATGCCGAGCAGTGTCTTGCCGTCGAGCATGGCGACGGCGCGGTCGCCGGGCCGTTGCTGGTGATCGCCGGCGCCGGCTCCGGCAAGACCAGCACACTGGCGCATCGCGTCGCGCATCTGATCGTCAGGGGCGCTGACCCCAGGCGCATTCTTTTGATGACGTTTTCGCGTCGTGCCGCATCGGAAATGGCCAGGCGGGTCGAGCGCATCGCCGGCGAGGTGCTCAGCCGGGACGCTTCCATTATCACCGATGCGCTGAGCTGGGCCGGCACATTTCATGGTATTGGCGCCAGGCTGCTGCGCGACTATGCGCTGGAGATCGGCCTCGATCCGGCCTTCACGATCCATGATCGAGAGGATTCGGCCGACCTGATGAACCTCGCCCGGCACGAACTCGGCTTCTCGAAAACCGAAGACCGTTTTCCGACCAAGGGCACGTGCCTGGCGATCTATTCGCGTGCGGTCAACGCGCAGGCGCCGCTCGGCGAGATTCTCGGTTCGGTGTTTCCCTGGTGCGCGGGTTGGGCAGAACAGCTTAAGGCGCTGTTTGCCCGATATGTCGAGGCCAAGCAGGCGCAGAACGTGCTCGATTACGACGACCTGCTGCTCTACTGGGCGCAGATGGCCGGCGAGCCGGAGATATCAGCGCATCTGGGTGGGCGTTTCGACCATGTTCTGGTCGACGAGTATCAGGACACCAACCGGCTGCAGGCCGCGATCCTCGCGGCGCTCAAGCCGGACGGATCCGGGCTGACGGTGGTCGGCGACGACGCGCAGTCGATCTATTCATTTCGCGCGGCGGAAGTGCGCAACATCCTCGACTTCCCCAAACAATTCGCGCAGCCGGCCGAGATCGTCATGCTGGAGCGCAACTACCGCTCGACCGAAACCATCCTGGCCGCCGCCAATGCGGTGATCGGCGAGGCCTCGGAGCGCTTTACCAAGAACCTCTGGTCGGAGCGCAGATCGACCGAAAAGCCGAAGCTGGTCATCGTTCGCGACGACGCCGAGCAGGCGAGTTACGTCTGCCAGGCGATCCTGACCGAGCGTGAGGCCGGCACGGCGCTGAAGGCGCAGGCCGTGCTGTTTCGCGCCTCGCATCACAGCGGGCCGCTGGAGATCGAGCTGACGCGCCGCAACATCCCATTCGTCAAGTTCGGCGGGCTGAAGTTCCTCGACGCCGCCCATGTTAAGGACGTGCTGGCGGTGCTGCGCTTCGCCGAAAACCCGCGCGACCGCGTCGCCGGTTTTCGCGTGCTGCAGCTTTTGCCCGGCATCGGCCCTTCGGCGGCTTCGCAGATCGTCGACACCATGGCGACGTCGCTCGACGAAGCGATGGGGCTGGCGCGCTACCGGCCGCCGCAACGCGCCGCCGACGACTGGCCGGGTTTCGTCGCGCTGTTCTCGCAGCTTCGCACCGGGTCAGGAAAATGGCCTGTTGATCTCGAACAGGTCCGGCTCTGGTATGAGCCGCATCTTGACCGCATCCACGAGGACGCAACGACGCGCCGGGCCGATATTCTGCAGCTCGAACAGATCGCCTCGGGCTACGCCTCGCGCGAGCGTTTCCTCACCGAACTGACGCTCGATCCGCCGGATGCGACCAGCGACGAGGCGGGGCCGCCGCATCGCGACGAGGACTATCTGATCCTGTCGACCATCCATTCGGCCAAGGGCCAGGAATGGAAGAACGTCTTCGTGCTCAACACCGTCGACGGCTGCATCCCAATCGACCTCGCCGTCGGTTCTAAGGAGGACATCGACGAGGAGCGCCGCCTGCTCTACGTGGCGATGACGCGGGCCAAGGACGGCCTGCACCTGGTCATGCCGCAGCGCTTTTTCGTCCACGGCCAGGCGGCGCGTGGCGATCGCCACGTTTACGCCTCGCGCACCCGCTTCATCCCGGCCTCGATCCTCAGCGCCTTCGAACAGACATCCTGGGCGAGCGTCCAGGCGAAGGACGATCCGCGCCGCCAGCCGCAAGTGCGCGTCGATCTTGGCGCCCGTATGCGTGACATGTGGAAATAGGCCGCCTCTTCGGCACGGCGCTCATGCCACGGTGCTTGGTGGCGAAAACCAAATCTCGGCAATATGGAACCTGATGCCGCAATCCGCGTTTCTGGGCGTCCGACCTAGATCGGAGAGCGGCGTCCGCCGTCACCTCCGCCCAATATGAGAGGCCAGAATGCACGACACGATGCCCTTCACCCCGGTCGCCGTTACCGTCGGCGCCGGCCATAAGCGCATGATCGCTTCGCTCTTCGACATGCATGAGTTCCTGACGGAGTTCCCGCCATCGCGGCGACGCCTGAGCTACGGCGCAGCGGTGAAGGCCTGCGAGGCGGCACGCGCCGGCGAGATCTCACCCGAAGCGGCGCGCGATGCCTTGATCACCTTCGCGGTGTCGGCAGGCATTCTCTGGCCTTCCGCCCAGCCGGCGGTCTCGGTCAAGCCGGCCGCCCGGGGCCAGGGCGGATACGCCGCCTGACTGGCGAGGCCTCTTTTGCGACTATAGCCCGTCGAAGATGCTGTTCGTCTTCGACGGGTTTTCCTGTCAATTCGATCCGGATAATCCGAAATCAGGCGTAGGCGCGCCCCTCTTCGCTCCGCTGGAACAGCGTCAGGTCGAGTGGCACCGAAGGCCGGCCAAGAACGGTCAGGATCGCGTGCGCCTGGCCGCGGTGATGGGTCTGGTGGTTGAAGAAATGATCGAGCGCCGGCGCCAATCGCTGCGAGACGGTGCGCATGTCGGAGACGGTCATGTAGGAGAAGCGGCCGGACAAAGCCTTGTCGCTTAACGCCCCGACCCAGTCGATGATCCTTTTGTCTTCGGCCTCGCGCGCCAGCCGCAAGCCCGGCAAGGCGCGGTGCAGGATGGTGTCGAGCCTGGCCGGCGCGTCGCCCTCGCCGGTAAAGCGCCTCATCCAGATGCGATCGGCGGTCAGAAGATGGTTGAGCGTGCCCATTATCGAGCCGAAGAAAACACCGACATTGCGGTGAAATTCCTCCTCGTCGAGATCGGCGGCGGCATCGTAGATGCGGCTATTGGCCCATTGATTGTAGGCCGCAAACATCATGAAGTGCTGTTTCATCTTTTTCTCCCGACCCGCGAGACCCCGTTCCGGGTGCCTACCGCATCGGCCCGAAAATCGGTACCGTTTTCGGAAACCACGATGCTTAGATTCAAAAGTGTTAGAGCGTACTTTCCAAGTGGATGCACATCGCTCTAGTAGACCGCAAGGAAGCTGCCGCCAATGACCATTCTGCTCTATGACCTCGTCGGGCGCGATACCGCCCGTCCGTTCAGCCCGCATTGCTGGAAGGCGGCGATGGCGCTCGGCCACAAGGGGCTCGACTTCTCCACCGTGCCGACACGTTTTCTCGAAGTGCCGACAGTTGAAGGCGGCGTTTCGAAACTCGTTCCGGTGATCCGCGACGGCGAGAAGGTGGTCGCCGATTCCTTCGCCATCGCGCTCTATCTCGACGAGGCCTATCCCGAGCGGCCGACATTGTTTTCCGGCGACGGCGGCAAGCCGATGGCGCGCTTCATCGAACGCTGGTCGCAACTGACCATCCATCCCTATGTCACCACTGCGGCGATCATGGACCTCCACGCCATGCAGGACGAGGCGAACGCCGCCTATTTCCGCCAAAACCGCGAGCAGCGCTTCGGCAAGAGACTGGAAGAGGTGATGGCGGCGCGCGACGCCGGCCTTGGCGCCTTCCGCGCCTCGCTGGAACCGTTGCGCTCGACGCTCGCCTATCAGCCGTTCATCGGCGGCCAATCACCGCTGTTTGCCGACTACATCGTCTTCGGCGCGCTGCAATGGGCGCGCGTCGCCTCCCCCTACCGGTTGCTCGACGGCAGCGATGTGGTGGCGCAGTGGTTCGAGCGCTGCCTCGACCTGCATGGCGGCCTCGGCCGCAAGGTGGCGGCGGCCGCCGCCGCCGCATAGGGGAGTAAGGCAGTAAGGGAGTAGGGCAGTAGGGAGTAAGGAAGTCGCGGCGGGCGCATACCTACTGCCTTATTGCCCTATTTGCCTTACTCCCCTACTCCCCTACTCCCTTAGCAAAGGCAGCACGACAACCATGACGTCAGGCCCGGAATTCCCGGACGATTTTCGCGCCGATCTGGTCAATCTCTTCCTGTGGCGGCGGGACGTCAGGCGATTCAAGCCGACGCCGCTTCCGAAAGGCGCGCTGGAGCGGCTGCTTGACGTCGCCAGCATTGCGCCCTCGGTCGGGCTGAGCCAGCCCTGGCGTTTCGTCGTGGTCGAGAGTGCGGCGTGCCGCGGCGCCGTCAGGGCATGCTTTGAGCGCTGCAATGCGGAGGCGCTCGCATCTTTCGGCGGCGAACGCGCCGCGCTTTATGCTCGCCTGAAGCTCGCCGGCCTGAACGAGGCGCCTTGTCAATTCGCAGTTTTTGCCGACCGCGCGACAGAACAGGGGCATGGGCTCGGCCGCCTGACCATGCCCGCGACCATCGAATATTCGGCGGTGATGGCGATCCACACCTTTTGGCTGGCGGCGCGCGCGGAAGGAATAGGCATGGGCTGGGTCTCGATCCTCGATCCGGCCGAAATGGCGACGATCCTGGACGCGCCGCCGGAGTGGACGCTGATCGGTTACTTCTGCGTCGGCTACCCGAGCGAGAACCACAGCGTGCCGGAACTGGAACGGGAGGGCTGGGAAGTCCGGCGCGGTTCGATGGTGATAAGGCGGTAGCGCAACGGCTACGCTGCCATCCTCTCTTGCAGGAAGGATGGATACCAGGGATGGTTTCGCCGAGCGCCGGCGTTACCAACAAGACACTATGACAAAGCCACCGGTGACAGTCTTGATCTGAGGAAGGGCACAAAATGTTTCGCTACGACGTGCAGGCCGAGATCTGGGTCTATCCAGGCAAGGGCGGCTGGCATTTCGTTACACTGCCGCCGGAGCTTGGGGCACGGATCAAGACGGCAATGGCGGGGATGGCACGGCCCTGGGGCTCGCTTGGCGTCGAAGCCGTCATCGGCCAGACCAGATGGCGAACATCGCTGTTTCCCGACAAGAAATCCGGCAGCCTGCTGTTGCCGATCAAGACGGCGGTGCGGGTCCGCGAAGGCCTTCGGGCTGGCGACACGGCCAACCTGACGATCGAGATGCAGTTATGACACCATCGGTTTTGGCTGACGGCGACACGCTATGCGGCGGCTAAAGCGCGTCGGCGACGCGCTTAAGTTCTTGTTTTTATGCATGTCGTTATCGCAAAACCGCTGCGCACTTTTGCGCGACATGCATTAATGCCAGCCCCTTGGCAAGCCGGCGGGCGGCTTGTATAGAGCCCGCCACCCTGAATTCCACTCTCCATCACAAGGACGACCCCATGGCGCTCGAACGCACCTTTTCCATGATCAAGCCAGATGCAACCCGGCGCAATCTCACCGGCGCCATCACCCAGATTCTCGAAGAAGCCGGCCTGCGCGTCGTCGCCTCGCGCCGGGTGTGGATGAGCCGCCGCGAGGCGGAAGGTTTTTACGCCGTCCACAAGGATCGTCCGTTCTTCGGCGAACTGGTCGAGTCCATGTCGTCGGGTCCAACGGTCGTGCAGGTGCTGGAAGGCGAGAACGCCATTGCCAAAAACCGCGACGTGATGGGCGCCACCAACCCGGCCAACGCCGCCGAAGGCACCATCCGCAAGGCACACGCGCTGTCGATCGGCGAGAATTCCGTGCACGGCTCCGACGCGCCGGAGACCGCCGCGCAGGAGATCAAATACTGGTTCTCGGACACCGAGATCGTCGGCTGAGCCGATAAGCCCATCACCACGTCACATGCAAAAAAGGCCGGCGCAATGCTGGCCTTTTTTCGTTGCGGCGATCCTGCACCGGACTCCCGCCCTCCAACCGCGCATGATGCTCAAAAACCGAAACCGGTTTTGAACGATCAGCTCGCGGCGTTGAAGCGCAGGATGACGCGGCCGTCCTTGTCGGCGATAACAAGCTTGCCGGCGTCGACATGGTATGACGCCGCCTTGGCCAGCGCCTCGAACAGCGCCTTTTCCTCGGCCATGATCTCGGGCGCGCAGGCCTTGAAGGTCGAACCGATGTCATTGATGGCGATCGTCGAACCATCGACTTTGGCGATGGCAAAGTAGACGTTGCAAGGACCGCTGCCGCCGGCCTTGCCGGCCTCGCTGATCCTGAACGTCGCCTGGGGCTCGGCGATCACACCAATGCCGTCGATATACTCGATCAGCCAGATCTGCCCGAACACCGGGGCCGACGCTGGCTGCTCGCTCGACGTCACCATCTTCAGCATGATGGTCTGCGGCGCGTCGCTCAGCGGATCGACCTGGTGGCGCATATCGGAGATGAACAACAGCCTGTCGTCGACGGTGATGCGCGCCTGCAGCACATAGGTCATATCAGGCCGGATCACCTGGGGATCGAAGCTGACCTCGAACTTGATCGGCACCTGGCCGGCCGGCGCTATCTTCCGCTCGCCGATGACAGCGGCCGGCGCATCGGCCTGCGAGACATTGGCAAGCTGCACGGAAAGCACGGCGTTGGGCGGCAGCGCGACGCGCTCGCGATACGTCACCTCGCCCTTCAGGGTCTTCTCGGCAGCGACGGACAACTCAGGCATCACCAGTATACCAACGACCAGCGGCACGACACCGAAGATGAAGAACTCGGCGATCCTGTCCAGCATGATCCTGCTCCCCATGGCGCACCAAACTGGTCGGAAGGTCTCGCAGGATTGCGGTGGTTCCGTGACGCCACACGGACTGTTCGGACGACGGCGCCTTCCGGCGGCTTGCGGCCTTGTCGTCGGCCTCTTTGGCGTGACAGGCAAAATCTGCTCAAGCCGGGCCCCAGGCGATCACGAAGTCGTGTTCCCAAAAGATGTAACACAGCGAGCCTCCGGACCGAACTGACCAATGCGCGCTTGAGGAATGGCGCGCTCAACAACCCAACCGGAGGTGAAATCATGTCAACAAGATCAACCGTGAGCGCGGCTTTACTGGCCAGCGCCGTTGCCACGGCTCTTGCTTCTTTTGCGACGGCCGCGCCGCTGTCCGAGGCAGAGGTCAAGGCAGCGATGGATGCCGGCAAGGAGAAGTGCTTTGGCGTCGCCCTGAAGGGGCAGAACGACTGCGCGGCAGGACCGGGCACCACCTGCCAAGGCACCTCGACGGTCGACTACCAGGGCAACGCCTGGAAGTTTGTCGACGGCGGCACCTGCACGACGATGGACCTGCCCGGCGACCGCAAGGGCTCGCTCACGGAGTTGAGCCGCGACGTCCCATCCTAAGCAATGCAACCGGCCCGGAAAGCGGAGATGAAGATGAACGGACTGGCCCCAGCATTCCGCATGTCGAAAACCTCGCGCTTTCCGGCGCTCCCGGTCGCCGGCCTTGCCGGCACCAGTTTCAAGCATGAACATCTACCCGCGATCCTCGGCGACGACCCAAAGGGCGGGTTCTTCGAGGTCCACGCCGAAAACTACATGGGCGCAGGCGGCCCGCCTCACGATGCGCTGACCAAGATCCGCCGCGACTATCCCGTTTCGCTGCACGGGGTGTGCATGTCGATCGGCGGACCGCGGCCGCTCGACAAAGTGCATCTCGGCCGTTTCAAGGCGCTCGTCGACCGCTATGAGCCGGCGCTCGTCTCCGAGCATCTCGCCTGGTCGACCCACGACACCACCTATTACAACGACCTTCTTCCCCTGCCCTATACGCATGCAACGGTTTGGCGCGTGGCGGATCACATCGACGAAGTGCAGGAGGCGATCGGCCGCCCGATCCTGCTCGAGAACCCCTCGACCTATGTGCTTTTCCCGGAATCGACAATGAGCGAGACGGATTTCATCCGAGAGCTGGTGCGGCGTACCGGTTGCGGCTTGCTGCTCGACGTCAACAACGTCTTCGTTTCAGCCACCAATCACGGCTATTCAGCCCTGTCCTACCTCGCGGATTTCCCGCTTCAGCATGTCGGCGAAATCCATCTGGCCGGGCACGCCGAGCAGGAGGATGACGAGGGCGACCTGCTGCTCATCGACAGCCATGACGGCCCGGTCGCCGACGCGGTCTGGAAGCTTTTCGATATCGTCATCGGCCGATGCGGACCGCTCCCGACGCTGATCGAATGGGACAGCGCCATTCCCGACTGGCCGGTGCTCAAGGCGGAGGCGGCCGCCGCCCAAGCGATCCTCGACCATCATGCAGCCGACAGCTTGTTCGGAAAAGCCCATGCCGCAGGATGAGCTCCAGTCGGGCGATCTCGGCCGCTTTGACTATGCCGCGGCATTCACCGCCGGTTTGTTCGATCCTGACCGTGCCCCGCCTGACGCCGTCTCGGGGCCGAACGGGAAGGCTGCGATCAAGCGCTATGCCGTCTACCGCAATAACGTCACGGTCAGCCTGATCGATGCGCTGGCCGCCAGCTTTCCAGCGACGCTGCGCATCACCGGCCCGGACTTCTTTCGCGCAATGGCGCGCTTTCATGTTCGCGAAACACCGCCCACCTCGCCGCTTCTATTCGAATACGGCCGCGACTTTCCCGATTTCATCGAACGTTACGAATACGCCCAGTCGATGCCGTGGCTGGCTGACGTGGCGCGCATGGAACGGGCCTGGCTCGACGCCTATCATGCCGCCGACGCGGAACCGCTGGCTTCCGGAGCACTGGCGTCGATCCCGCCCGAACGACTGGCCGATACCGTGTTTGTGCCGCACCCGGCAACGCGCGCCATTCACTCGCACTATCCAGTTGTGACGATCTTTGCGGCAAACCGGAGCGACGGTCCTGTCGGGCGGATTGAGGCGGGCGACCCTGAAGATGCGCTGGTCACGCGGCCCGGCCTCGAAGTCTTCGTTCGCCACCTGCCGCCCGGCGGTGCGGTTTTCCTGGACCGTCTGATGGCGGGCGAGCCGCTCGGCGCGGCGGCGGCGGCAGCATTTGCGGAGCGTGCCGAATTCGACCTTGCCGTGAACATTGCCGGCCTGCTGCAGGCAGGTGCCTTCACAACGGCACACCAGGGAGGATGAGCATGACGAATCATGGGCAGAACGCCAGCACCGAGCCGCGAGGGATCGCCGCCCTCGCCGAGAGGGTGAATGCCGCCCTGCGCACGAGTGCCACACCGTCGCTGACGCAGCTCGTACTGCGCTGCGCGCTCGCCGTCCCGTTCTGGCGGTCCGGCATCAACAAATGGGACGGTTTTTTGCAGCTGAACGAGGTCGCCGTGCTGCTTTTCAGCTCGGAGCTCAAGCTGCATCTGCCCGGCGGCCCTTACAATTTTCCCGCACCTGGGCTTGTGGCGTTCGTCTCAGGAACTGCGGAAATCCTGCTGCCGATTCTCCTCGTTCTCGGCCTGGCGACACGACTGGCGGCATTCGGGCTGCTCGTGATGACGCTGGTCATACAACTCACCGTGCCGGACGGCTGGCCGCTGCACATCACCTGGGCGGCGATGGCGCTTGGCATCATGGCGTGGGGACCCGGCCGGATTGCGCTCGATCACTGGATCGGCACTGACAAGGGCTGAGCTAATCCACCTCCTCCGCGTCCGCATTGCCATCAGGTGGTGCCGATTACGGCAGCAACGCCCAAATCGCATCGAAAGCGTATCCAATCAGCAGCGAACCGATCACTGCAAGAGTCACGAACAGGGCGATGGTTGACGGCCTAAGGACCAAGGCTACGGCCAAGACGCCCCAAATGCTGACCGCGCCGCCTGAAACGAGGAGTGCCATTGCCGCACCGGGTGACATACCGATATCAAGTAATCCTCGAACCAAGGGCAATGCCGCAAGACCATCGAGATACATCGGTGCACCGACCAGCACCGCGATCGGGATAGCGTATGGGGAATCCTCGCCGACATAGGCGGTGAGGAGATGAGACGGCAGAAGGTCACGCAGCAGAAACTCAACCGAAAAAGCAAATGTCAAACAAATCACGACGATCCTCGTTGTCGAAATAAGATTTGCTCCAAATGCTCGAATGCGACCCGGGTCTCGCCAGATTTGGAATGAGAAACCCATTGGCATGCACGTGCCGAACTGCCCGTTGTCCATAAAACGCTGCGGCCGTAACGGGTACTGGACCATCGTCGTGCGTACGAGGAGAGCGGTTACCGCGCCGGAAAAAACTCCAAGCGCAAAGGCCGCCAACATCTTTCCGATGGCGAACCCAGGGCCGAGGAGCGCCCACGTCGCTATGAGCATTGTGGGACCAGTAACAGGCGAGGAAAGCCAAAATGCCATAATGGGCGCAAGCGGAACGCCGGATGCAAGGAATCCCGTCGTGAGCGGCAACACCGTTACGCCACACACAGGAGTCACAGTGCCGATGCCCGACGCAATCACAACCGTTGCGACAGGACGCCCCTTAAACCACCGTGCCGTAATGGTTGCCGCTCCGCTGGCCGCAACCCATGCCGAGAGGACTAGCCCAACTGCAATCATCAGCGCGACATCCAGGAAGCTCTGCAAGACAAAATGGAACGTCTCCTGTGCCCGTTGCGGCCACGTAAGGGCGGCGACCGTCAGAACAGCAGCCGTCGTCCACATGATCAGCTTTTGCATGTTCGGAAGCGCAATGCTCATGACCATATTCTTTTTGAGAGCAGTCTACGGCGTGCCCTTCCATTGAAGAAACGAATAGATTAAATATTCGATATGAGAAAAAACGATATCTTGCTTCCCCAGCTTGATAGCGACCTGCTTCGCAGCTTCCTGGCTGTCGCCAAGGCCGGCAGCGTCAGTGGCGGCGCGGCGCGTCTGCTTCGGACGCAATCCGCCGTCAGCCTTCAGGTGCAAAAGCTCGAAGAAATCGTGGCGCACCAATTGTTCGATCGGCATGGACGCGGCGTTTCCCTCACGGCACGCGGCGAACAATTGCTGCCGATCGCACGCCAAGTCGTTGAAGTCCTCGATCAGGCGGTCGTTGCCATGCGAGAGCCGGATACCAAAGCCGAAATCCGCCTTGGCATACCCGAAGAATACAGCGATACCTTGCTTCCCGCGATCCTGGCCGATTTCTCGCAAGAGCAGCCCGGCGCTCGCATCCTCTTGCGTTGCGGCCCGAGCGTGGAGTTTCCGTCAGCGCTCGCGGCTGACGAACTGGATATCGCGCTGCATGCTCCCGAGAGTGTCGCGGCTCACGATATTGTCGTTCACCGTGAAGCCGCCATTTGGGCCGGGTCGGCTTTCCATGAGATCGAGCACCGTCGTCCGTTGCCGGTGGCGCTGTTTGATCGAAAGTGTTGGTGGCGGGAACGCTGCCTCAATCTGCTGGAAACAGCACATTTGGACTACGAGATCGTCTGCACCAGCGAAAGCGTCGCTGGCATTCGGGCCGCCATCTCGGCGGGGTTCGCTGTCGGTGTCCTGCCGCAATGTGCAATTACCGACCGGGTTAGGGAGTTGCCCGAGGCAACTCTTCCACAACTTGGAGAAACCGCGCTTGTTCTAACGTGTTCGTCCGCTGTGCCACTTCGCCTTGCGAACAGCCTCACCGCGATCGTCACGAAGACGGTTCGCGCACTCGAACCGCGTGCTTAGTCCGGAGGGTCCATTCCCGCACCCATTGGCGACGTAGCACCGTGAAGTGGCAATGACGGGGTCGGGGTCAAGGGCGTGAATTCGGCCGCTGGCGAACGAGATTCCGCTTAGGATCAGGATCGAAGGATTGCCATTCGGCAGATCCCTGGCGGTGACGCGAAGCATCAATTTCGTTTCGGCGCGGCCTGCTTCCAGCGGCTTGCTGCCTCGTCATCGGCCTCTTTGGCGTCGACCCAGCTGCCTTGCGAGCCATCGGCAAGGTGCTCCTTCTTCCAGAACGGCGCGCGCGATTTCAGGTAATCCATCAGGAAGTTCGCCGCCTCGAACGCCGCCTGCCGGTGCGTGGAGGCAGCGACCACCAGCACGATGTTCTCACCGGGCGCGATCCTGCCGTGGCGATGGATGGCGGTGAGCCCCTGCAGCGGCCAGCGGCCGACCGCCTCGACGGCGATGCGGCCGATCTCGGCCTCGGCCATGCCGGGATAATGTTCGAGTTCGAGTGCCGCGAGCCTGCCCGCCTCATCGCGGCAGAGACCCGAGAAAGTCACCACGGCGCCGATGTCGGCGCGGCCTTGCGTGATCTTGGCGATCTCGGCGGCGACATCGAAATCCTCCGCCTGGATGCGCACTGTCGGCACCACCGCGCCGGGCATTTCAGCCACCCGTCATCGGCGGGAACAGCGCGATCTCGCGCGCGCCTGATATCTTCTCGCGGTGCTCGACATGTTCCTGGTCAATGGCGACGCGGATCACGTCAGGATATTGCAGCGCGTGCTCGTACTCCTCGCCGCGCGATTTCAGCCAGCGCAGCAGGTCGGCCACGGTCTCGATGCCAGCGGGCAGCTCGACATCCTCTTGCGGCTTGCCGATCCGCTCGCGCACCCAGGCGAAATAGATGAGCCTCGTCGACATCTTACTCGTCCATGATGTGCTTGAGGCCGGCGCGGAAGTAGTCGTAGCCAGTGTAAAGCGTCACCAAGGCGGCGATCCACAACAGCACAAGCCCGGTCTGGGTGGTCAGCGGGAAGATCTTGTCGCCGGCAGGTCCCGCGAGCAGGAAGGCGATGGCGACCATCTGGATGGTGGTCTTCCACTTTGCCAGCTGCGTCACCGGTACCGAGACCTTCAGCGCCGCCAGATATTCGCGCAGGCCCGAGACCAGGATCTCGCGGCACAGGATGATGATCGCGGCCCACAGCGACCAGCCGGCGATGCCGGCATGCCTGTCGGTGTCGGCCGCCAGCAGCAGCAGGCACGTGGCGACCAGCAACTTGTCGGCGATCGGATCGAGCATCTTGCCGATATTCGAGGTCTGCTGCCAGGCGCGCGCCAGATAGCCGTCGAAATAATCGGTGATCGAGGCCAGCAGAAAAATGATCAACGCCGACCAGCGGGCGAAGTCGCTCGACTTCAAATGCCCTTCGAGAAAAAAACACAGCACAACCAGCGGCACCGCGAGAATGCGGACGTAGGTGAGCATGTTGGGCAGGTTGAATGCGCGCTGGGCCATATTTTTGGGAACTCTTTCTGCCTGCCTACTCAAATCAGAAGCGAATGTGGGGGGTCAACAGGCGATAGTCGATGGACCAACCGAAAATAGCCGAATCCATCAGCTCTCGTGAAAATGGTTGTAGACCAGTTTCGCTACCTGCTCGGAAATGCCGTCGACCTTGACCAAATCCTCGATCGCGGCGCGGCTGACCGCCTTGGCGGTGCCGAAATGCATGAGCAGCGCGCGCTTGCGGCCCGGGCCGATGCCGCTGATCTCGTCGAGCGGGCTCTTGACCATCTCCTTCTTGCGGCGGGCGCGGTGCGAGCCGATGGCGAAGCGGTGGACCTCGTCGCGCAGCCGCTGGACGAAATAGAGCACCGGGTCGCGCACGGGGAGCGAAAACGGTGGCTTGCCCCTCACGAAGAAGCGTTCGCGGCCGGCGTCACGGTCCTGGCCCTTGGCGATGCCGATGGCCTGGACACGGTCCTCGATGCCGAGATCGGCGAGTATCTTGCGCACTGCCGTCATCTGGCCCTGGCCGCCATCGATGAGGATGACGTCTGGCCAGACCGGGAAGCCGCCCGCATCCTCGATACCGTCGCCCTGTTCAGCCAGGGTGTCGTCCGCCGCCTGTTCGCTCTGCGGCATATCGCCATGTTCCTTCAGCAGCCGAGAAAAGCGCCGCTCCATCACCTCGCGCATCATTCCGAAATCGTCTCCCGGCGTGATCTCGGTCGAGCGGATGTTGAATTTCCGGTACTGGTTCTTCACGAAGCCTTCCGGCCCGGCGACGACCATGGCGCCGACCGCGTTGGTGCCCATGATATGGGAGTTGTCATAGACCTCGATGCGCACCGGTGTTTTTTTCAGGCCGAAGGTCTCGGCGAAGCCGGTGAGCAATCTCCCTTGCGTCGAGGTCTCGGCCAGCCGGCGGCCGAGCGCCTCACGGGCATTCTGCAAGGCGTTGTCGGTCAAATCCTTCTTTTCGCCGCGTTGCGGCACCGAGATCGCCACCTTGCGGCCCGCACGGGTGGAGAGCGCCTCGGCCAGCAATTCCTGGTCCTCGACGCCATGCGACAACAGGATGGTGCGCGGCGTCGGCTTGTCGTCATAGAATTGCGCCAGGAACGAGCCCAGCACCTCGGCTGCGTCCAGCGCCGGATCGGCCTTTGGGAAATAGGCGCGGTTACCCCAGTTCTGACCGGTGCGGAAGAAGAACACCTGGATGCAGACCTGGCCGCCTTCCTGGTGGATGGCGAAGACATCGGCCTCGTCGACGGTCTGCGGGTTGATGCCCTGATGGCTCTGCACATGCGAAAGCGCCGCCAGCCGGTCGCGATAGATGGCCGCGCGCTCGAAGTCGAGGTTTTCCGCGGCCTGCTGCATGGCGGCGGAGATATCGGTCTTCACCTTCTGGCTGCGGCCGGACAAGAAGTCCTTCGCCTCGGCGACCAGCTTTGCATAGTCACTATGCGAGATTTCGCCGGTGCATGGGCCGGCGCAGCGCTTGATCTGGAACAGCAGGCACGGCCGCGTGCGGTTCTCGTAGAAGGAGTTGGTGCAGCTCCTGAGCAGGAAGGCGCGCTGCAGCGAATTGATGGTGCGGCCGACGGCGCCGGCCGAGGCGAAGGGGCCGAAATAGTCGCCCTTGCGCGAGCGCGCGCCGCGATGCTTGTAGATGCCGGGCGAGACATGATCGCCGGTCAACAGGATGTAGGGGAACGACTTGTCGTCCCGCATCAGCACATTGAATCGCGGCCGCAAGCGCTTGATAAGGTTGGCTTCCAGCAGCAGCGCTTCGATCTCGGTGCGGGTGACGACGAACTCCATTGTCGCCGTCTCGCGCACCATGCGGCCGATGCGGCTGGTGTGGAAACGGCCTTGCGCGTAATTGGTCACCCGCTTCTTCAGGCTGCGCGCCTTGCCGACATAGAGCACGTCGCCTGCGGCATTCATCATGCGGTAGACGCCGGGCGCGTTGGGCAGCCGTTTGACCAGCGTCTGGATGACTTCGGCGCCGACCATGCCGTCGGCATCGCCGTCATGCGGCGTCCAATCGATGGCCGTGAAGGCGACGTCAGGGCCGCCGGAACCGGGAGCCGACGGATCGACGATCTCCTCCGCCGCCTCGTCCTCGAGGTCGACATCGGGGGGCAGGTCGTCGGCGGCGCCTCGTTTGTGTTTCTGCTCCATGGGACTCATTCGATAATGCCTGTCACATCCGGCGTCTGCCATGCAAGGTGCTGGCCGCCGTCGAGCGCGATCATCTGGCCGGTGACCGAGCGCGCGCGCCAGAGATAGCGGATGGTGGCGCCGAATTCAGGCAATTCCGGGCCGCGCTTCAGGATCAGGCCGTCGACCTGCGCGGCAAAATCGCTGTCTTCCTGGCGCGCGCTCTTCAGCGTCGGGCCGGGGCCGATGGCGTTGACGCGAATGCGGGGTGCCAGCGCCTGCGCCATCATCTGCGTCTCTGTCCACAATGTCGATTTCGACAGCGCATAGGAGAAATAGCGTGGCGTCGGGCGCCAGACGCGCTGGTCGATCATATTGACGATCAGCCCGTCCTGGCCTTCCGGCAGAGCGCGGGCGAATTCTTGCGCCAAACGTGCCGGCGCCTTCACATGGACGGCGAAGTGACGGTCCCAGGCAATCCAGTCGACGTCCTGAACCGTGTCGTCCACGAACAGCGAGGCATTGTTGACCAGCAGTGTAACAGGTCCGAGCGCGGCTGCGGCGTGGCCGACCAGGTCGCCGACCGCGGCCATGTCGGTCAGGTCGGCGCCGACCACAGCGGCGCGGCCATCCTGGCCAAAATGGCCGCCGTTGATCCGCGCGGCCAACGCTTCCGCCTCGGCCCGCGAGCGGTTGCAATGGATGACGACAGCAAAACCGTTCGCGGCCAGATCCTCGACGATCGCCTTGCCGATCCGCTTGCCCCCGCCGGTCACCAGCGCCGTTCCAGCGGCATTGCTCATCCTGTCAATCCTCAATGGGCTTCGATTTCAGCCAGTCGGCGAAATATGGCCGGCCAAGCGTTAAATGCCGTTCGGACCTTGGGCAGCATTGTGGCAAAGCGGCCGGATCGGTCTTTCGACTGTGGCCGGGACTCGGCCGTCAAAACGCAATATAGGGCTCCGGACCCCTTGCTCCAAGCGGTGTTCAGCGCGGCACGGCAAAGCCTCCTGACACTATCTGTTGCGCAGATACAACGTCAAAATTCAGCCTCATTCGTGCCCGGTAATGACCCAAGTTCAGGTTCGCTTCAGCCGCATTTCGACACGACATTCGGAACCGTTGAGCGCCAGACCCGTCTATCCCCCCGGCGGGTTGAGGGCGCTTGTGAAAAGCAAGCCTGTGCCTGTGGCTTAAGGAGTAAAGAACAATGCAAGCCAATCTTAAATTTGCGCGACCGCTGGCGGTGGCGTTTGGGCTCTTCGCCCTCGGCGGAACCGCCTATGCTGCTGACGTCATCTCGGAAGAGCCGCCGGCACCCGCCCCGATCGCCGAACTTCCGGTGGCTTCCTGGGCCGGTCCCTATGCCGGTGTGAGCGTCGGCTACGGCTTCAGCGGTCATGCCGACGCCGAGGATATCGGTGTCGATGTCGACACCGATGGTTTCGTCGGCGGCGTCTTCGGCGGCTACCAGTGGCAGCAGGAGAACTTCGTGTACGGTGCTGAAGCCGATATCGGCTATAGCGGCATCGAGGGCGACGATGGTGGCGTCGAGGCCAAGGGCGGCTTCGAAGGCTCGCTGCGCGCCCGCCTCGGCTACGCCGTCACCCCGGAAATCCTGCTCTACGGCACCGCCGGCGGCGCGCTCAAGAACCAGGAGATCGAAGCCGCTGGCGCCAGCGACGAAAACACCATGCTGGGCTGGACGGCCGGCGTCGGTACCGACATCAAGATCACCGACAATGTGTTCGGCCGCGTCGAGTATCGCTACACCGACTTCGGTGACAAGGACTTCGACGGTATCGGCAAGGTCAAGTCGACCGACAACCGCGTCACCTTCGGCGTCGGTATGAAATTCTAAATACGTCCAAGCCACGACACGAAAAAGCCGGGCCTCGTGCCCGGCTTTTTTTGTGATCCCTTCCCTGGGCGGGATGCGTTCAAAATTGAACTGGGCATCCCGCTCTATCTATTCGTTTTAGCCGCATTTCTGCGACGCCACCTGATTCCACTTGGCTGCAAAAATGCTCTGGCTGGGCGCCAGCCAGCTCACGCCGGGACGCAGGGTTTCAGCTCCGGAAACTTCTCGTCGAAGCGCGCTGCCCAGCGGACCAGCCGGCTGCGGCCCTTTTCCCATTTTCCGGCAAAGCGCAGCGAGAGATAGCCAAGGCAGGCACGCAGCGCCAGTTGGCCGGCGGTGATCTTCTTCGGCAGCTTTGGCGGATTGGCGTTGAGCAGATCGAGCGCGCTGGTTACCTTCGCCCACTGGCGGTCGAGCCAGGGCTGGTAGACCATGTCTTCGGGGCGCGTGCGCCGCTCATAGACCATCGACAGCGCGCAGTCGCAGATGCCGTCGGCCAGTGCCTCCAGCACTTCTGCCTCAAGGCGCTTGTCGGGATTGCGCGGGAACAGCGCGTTCTTCGACATGCGGTTGAGATGCTGGGTGATGGCGCGGCTGTCGTGGACCGAGCGGCCGTCGTCGAGCACCAGCACCGGGATCTTGCCGAGCGGATTGGCGTCGATCAGGTCGGCCGGCTTGTCTTCGGTTTTTATCGGCATGAGATCGACTGCGATGCCGGCATAAAGCGCGGCCATGCGCACCTTGGAACTGTAGGGGGACGTGGAGGCGTAGAGCAGTCTGGGCATGATCGGGTTCCTGGTTGCCGAGTACAGAGCGCGTTGACGCGCAAGGAATGCTGTAGCACTTAGAATTTGCGCATGATCCATTTCCGCGACACTGTTGACCGGGCATCCCGGCATGATCAACAGCCCACAGGCGGAAAAACCGGGCGCCACGGCGAACGACGTTCCTCTGCGATCTTGAGGCAATGAGCGGTACGGCAGTTACAGCCCAAGAGAATCTGAACAGGTCAGACAGACCCGAACGTAGCCACCGGTCTTGCACCGAGAATTCCTCTGCAGGCACAGAGAAATGCCCCACCGGACCTCGCCGTGCGGCGAAGTCCTGGGAGCTGCGAAAAGCTGTCTTCCCTCCGCCTCTATTCTTGCCCGAGCACCGACTGTCCGAGCGAGGCGCCTGTCCGGCACCCGCCCTCAACCGTCTTCAGCACTGTCCTCCGCGAGCGAAGAAACGCGATTACTTCTTGGCCTTCGCCTTCGCGGGCGCTGCCTTCGCCTTCGGCTTGGCCGCAGGCGCTGCTTTCTTCACTGCTACCGAAGACTTCGCTGCAGCCGCTTTCTTTGCCGGCGCAGCCTTCTTGGCTGGTGCAGCCTTCTTTATCGGCGCAGTCTTGGCAGGTGCTGCTTTCTTCGTTGCCGGCTTCGCCGGGGCTTTTGCAGCCGGCTTCTTGGCAGGTGCTGCTTTGGCCTTGGCTGGTGCTGCTTTTGTCACTGCCGGTTTTGCCGCGGCTTTCGCGGCCGGCTTCTTGGCCGGCGCTGCTTTTGCCTTGGCCGCGGCTTTCGGCTTGGCAGCAGGTGCTGCTTTCTTCACAGCGGCTGCGGCCTTTGCCGCCACCGCTTTTACTGGTGCTTTCTTTGCCGGTGCCTTCTTTGCCGGTGACTTGTTTGCCGGTGATTGGGATGCCGGCGCTTTGGATGACTGTTTAGCCATATCATGCCCCTTAGTTGTGCCGACGGCCGTTAATGACCCGGCGCGTAATGCATATCTGACTCGCGCTTGTCTAGCCAGCGAAGCATTAGCATGATTTTTTCAGTTTAAGTTTCGGTTACAGGCGACACACGCTCGTGCTGATTTCGCAAAATGCCGTTGCTGCTCTTCGATCTTTGCCGACGATTTGCTACAGACACTGTGCGCGCTTTGCCGGACCAATTTTGCTACGAAGCGCTGAAGGTTAGCAAGCACTTTGCTCGCTGATCATCGACCGGCAACACCATGATGCGGCTGCTTCAACGATCTCATCGTCTTGTCAACCGGACGATCTACACACGCTGCAAAAGCAAAACGCGGCCCGCTCTGCGCCAGGATCTTGCCTGCGTTCGAGAGGGGCAATTTTTTGCTAAGGTTGACAGATTACTCTATTCAGCAGAGTATTCTGCCGTATGCGGGAGAAGCGCATGTCATTCGCGCAAGATCAAGCGGCGCTGTCCCAGATCAGTGAGACTGAACGCCGGACAACACAGCAGGCCCGATGATGGCTGCCGACGAAATCATCCACCAGAGCGTGCGGCTCAGGATCATGGCCACGCTGAATTCTCTGGAAAGGCGCAAAGCGCTGGAATTCGCCCGATTGAAGGCCATCGTCAATGCGACCGACGGCAATCTCGGCGCGCATATCGATACGCTTGCCAAGGCGGGATATGTCGATGTCGAAAAGCTGTTTGTCGGACGTCGGCCGCAAACGCGGGTCAAGGCGACGTCAATCGGACGGCGCGCCTTTCGCGGTCACGCCGCCTTCCTTCGCGCCATCCTCGATGAGGCGGAGCAGCCAGGTAAACGCGTTCAGCGCAGGACTCGGCAGCGGCCGTTGTAGACCATCCAGCGGTCGAAGCCCGAGACGCAGAATTCGACATTGTCGCCGATCGAGGCAAAGCCCTGCCCTTCCTCGATCAGATACCAGATGGTGCGGGCGTCGCCGTCGGATAGGCTGACGGTGGCGCCGCAATAGCGGCGGCCGATCGGCCAGGTTTCGTTGGCCGGCAGATAGCGGTGCTGGTGGATGCGCTGGAAATCTGTGATCGCGACATCGGGCAGATTCGGCACGTGGCGCACCTGGTAGGAGAAGCGGCTGGTGATCTTGTTCAGCACCCAAGCCTCACCGCAAACTCCGCTGTCTTCGTCGACGTAGACGGCAAGGTCGGCAGCCTTTGCTGCCTGGGTGACAGCGAGGGACGTGCCGAGCGGCGTGCAAAGTGCGATCAGTGCGGCAAGCGCGGATTGGGCGAAGCGAGTCATGGCAGCCTCTTATGGTCGATTGCGCGCACTGTGCGGATTCGCTTGCGCGCGGTCAAGCGGTTGTAGCGATGATGGTTTCTTAGTTTGAAATCGCCTCCAACCAAGCCAGGCGCGCGGATATCTCTGCCGCCCTACGCCGCCAGCCATTCCAGCGTCCAGTGCGCTGGTTTTTCAACGACAAGCAATGTGTGCAAGGCCGGCAGCAGCGTGCGCAGCTCGCCCTCCAGCGTGAACGGCGGGTTGACCACAACCATGCCGCTGCCGTCGAGGCTGGGCTCGGCCGATGGCGGCCTGATCTCGAAGCCGATGTCGAGCAGCTTCGGGACGCCTGACTGCACCAGCGCCTTCCGGAAGGCGGCGACCGCCTTGCGGTTCTTGACCGGATACCACAAAGCATAGATGCCGCCGGGCCAGCGCTTATGGGCTTTCCGCAGCCCTTCGACGAGGCGATCGAACTCGCCCTCCTCCTCGAAGGGCGGATCGACCAGCACGAGGCCGCGCTTTTCCTTCGGCGGCAGATGCGCGCCGAGCGCCAGCCAACCGTCAAGCTCGATCACCCGGGTCTGGAAATCGCCTTGGAATAGCGCCCTCAGTTTCGCGGCATCCTGGCGATGCAATTCGATCGCCGACAGTCGGTCCTGCTTGCGCATGAGATGACGCGCGATCAGCGGCGAGCCGGGATATTTTTTCACGCCACCTTCGGGATTGAGCGAATGGACAGCTTCCAGATAAGGCGCCAGTAGTGCTGCCACCGGCGCGTCGAGCGCGGCATCGATCAGCCGGCCGATGCCGCCTTGCCATTCACCGGTCTTTTGCGCTTCAGTCGACGACAGGTCGTAGCGGCCGATCCCGGCATGGGTGTCGATGACGCGAAACGCCTTGTCCTTCTGTTTCAAATATTCGACGAGCCGGCTCAGCACGACATGCTTGACGACATCGGCGAAGTTTCCGGCGTGATAGGCGTGGCGGTAATTCACGAGCTAATTCGAGCCCCTGCCCCAGCGCGGCGGCGGCGGCTGCGAGTTCGGATTTTGCGGTCGCCGCCCGCCGAAACGCAACGCCAGCACCAGCCCGATCAGGCCGACAGCCATCAGCGAGAAGCCGACCGGCTGCGCCCGTTGATCGACCTCGCCGACGCCGGAACGCAGCACAAGGTCCACCGCCCGCATCTCGATGCCTTCGGCGTCGCCCGGGCCGATGGTGAAGAGGTACGGGCCGGGGCTGACCGTCGCGATCAGGCCGGCTTCGTCGCGAAAGATCTTGCCCGGCAGTTGCGGGCTGACCTGGCGCGGATTTTCCGAATGGTTGAATTGCAGCGTCGAGGCGAGCACCGTCCTGCCGCCGGTGGCGGCGGTCAGCGTCAGCACGGTGCGCTGTTGCGAGACGGCGATGCGTTCGGCTCTCGCGGTGAGGTCGACCAGCACCCGCACCGGCGCGTCGCGAGCGGCCAGCGGCACCGTCACCGGCTTGAACCGGCCCTGTTCGTAGACCCGCCAGGTGCCGATCTCATGGCCGGAGAAATTGGTCATCGCCCAGGGGTAGACGACGCCAATGCCGGTGCCGGCGAGCAGCATCAGAAGAAACAGAAAGCGCATGCGCTCGACTACCTAACCCTGTTGTTGTTTGACCATGATCTCGTCCGAAAATCGGTTCCCACTTTTGCTTCGCTGACCTTCGGTTCGGGATCATGGGCTAGCGCCGTCGCGGGGCGCGTTTCATCTCGTCCAAGAGCCATGTCGAGGCCGAGGTCGAATGTCGTATCGAATTCGGCGGAGCCAAGATAGGACAATAGCATCGGACCCTATGGTGGGAACCGGTTTTGGGAAAATCCGAATGATCTGAGCGCCCGACAAGGAGGATCAGCCCTTCCCCTTCTGGAGGCTCGATTCCAATGCGCGCTTTCCAGTCTCATCGAACAAATGGAGATGTTGCGGAGGGAAAGCCACCGTCACCGTCGGGCCGGCCGTCAGCGCGGCCCGGTCGAGCGTGAAGACGTTGAACGGCAGGCCATGCAGGCCAAGATGCAGGATAATGCCGAAGCCGGTCGGCTCGATCAGGTCGACCGTCGCCCTCAGGCTGCCCTCCGAGGCCGGCGACATCTCGACATGCTCCGGCCGGATGCCGAGCGTAACCGCCGCGCCTTCCTCCAGTTGATAGGCTGACGATAGCGCAATCAGCGTTCCATCCGGCAATCGTGCGCCGGCCGTCTCTCCGCTCACCTCGTAGCGTGCCGACAGAAAATTCATGGCCGGCGATCCGATGAAGCCGGCGACGAACAGGTTGGCAGGGCGGTCGTAAAGCTCCAGCGGGCTGCCGACCTGCTGCACCACGCCCTCATGCATGGCGACGATCCGGTCGGCCAAGGTCATCGCCTCAATCTGGTCGTGGGTGACATAGATCGAGGTCGCGCCGAGATCGCGGTGCAGCTTCTTGATCTCTGCCCGCATCTGCTCGCGCAAGCGCGCGTCGAGATTGGACAGCGGCTCGTCGAACAGGAATGCCTTGGGCTGTCGCACGATCGCGCGGCCCATCGCCACGCGCTGGCGCTGACCGCCCGACAGCGCCTTCGGCCGCCGTGCAAGCAGCGGCTGCAGCTCAAGCTTCCGGGCCGCATTGCTGACAGCGGCCGTGATCTTCTCGCGGGCGGCCTTCCGGATCCGCAAGCCATAGCTCATGTTCTCGGCGACGTTCATGTGCGGGTAGAGCGCGTAGGACTGGAATACCATGGCGATGTCGCGGTCCTTGGGTGCCCGCTCATTGACGCGCTTGCCGTCGATCCGGATCTCACCTTCTGTCACCTCCTCGAGCCCGGCGATCATCCGCAGCAGCGTGCTCTTGCCGCAGCCAGACGGCCCCACCAGCACCACGAACTCGCCATTCTTTATCGACAGGTCGACACCGTGCAGCACGGAGACGATGCCGAAATTCTTGCGGACATTGCGGATGTCGATCGATGCCATGAAACCTCACTCAGCCCTTGACCGCGCCGGCCGTCAGGCCCTGGACCAGATAGCGCTGGATGAACAGGAAGAAGAGGCAGGCCGGGATCAGCGCCAGCACGCCGGCCGCCATCATCTGCCCGAAATCGACCGAAAACTTCGACACGAAGGTGAGCAGACCGACCGGAAACGTGGCGGCGCTGTTGCCCGAAATCAGCATCAGCGCGAACAGCAGTTCGCTCCATGCGGCGGTGAATACAAAGCCCAGCGTCGCGGCAATGCCGGGCAGCGTCAGCGGCAGGATGATCTGGCGAAACGCCATGAACTGCGTGGCGCCATCGATCTTGGCCGCCTCCTCCAGCTCCTTGGGAATGCCGTCGAAGAACGACTGCATCAGGAACGTCGCGAAGGGGATGTTGAAGGCGGTATAGACGACCACCAGCCCGGTCAGGCTGTTGGTCAGTCCGAGTGGCGAGAGCATCTTGAAGATCGGCGCGACCAGCATCACCAATGGAAACATCTGGGTGAGCAGCATCAGCGCGACGAGCCAGTATTTGCCGCGGAAGGTGAAGCGCGACAGCGCATAGCCGGAGAGAGACGCGAGCAGCGTTACGATCACGGCCGTCGCGCCGGCAACGATCATGCTGTTCCTGAAGAAGACCGGGAATGCGCTGTGGACGAGCACGAAGCGGAAATGTTCAAAGCTCATCCGCGACGGCCACATCCGCACGCCCTCCGAATAGAGCAGGTCGTTCGGCGTGACCGATACTTTCAACAGCCAGAACAGCGGGAACAGCGCAAAGACCACGTAGCAGAGGATCGCCAGGCGGTGCAGCGCGGTGCCGAAGATCGAATAGCTGTTCATCTGGTCATCCCCCGATCCATCAGGCCCGATCCATCAGGACTTGCCGAAGCATGACGATCAGCATCGAATAGGCGAGCAGCAGGACGAGCAGCACCAGCGCAATGGCCGAGGCATAGCCGAAATCAAGGGCTCTGAAGGCCTGCGTGAAGATGTAGCTCGCGACGATCTGCGTGCGGTCGGCCGGCCCGCCGCTGGTCATGACGATGATCAGGTCGGCGAAATTCGAGATCCAGACAGTGCGCAACAGCACGGTGATCGCAATGGTCGGCGCAAGGAATGGCAACGTGATCGACGTGAACCGCCTGATCGCGCCGGCGCCATCGATCGCTGCCGCCTCATAGAGGTCGCGTGGGATAGCCTGAAGCGCGGCCAGCAGCGTGATGGCGAAGAAGGGAATGCCCCACCAGACGTTGGCGATGATCGGTCCCCACATGGCGAACTGCGGATTGGAAAGGATGTTGGCCGGCTCGCTCATGAGGCCGAGCGCATAAAGCCAATGCGGCAGCGGTCCGATGACGGGATTGAACAGCCACGCCCAATTGAGCCCGGTAAGAAAGGTCGGCACCGCCCAGGGCAGGAACACCAACGCCTGCGCGACGGCGCGACCGGCAAACGGCCGGTCGAGCAACAGCGCCAGGATCAGGCCGAACACGAATTGCAGGAAGACGGATGCGCCGGTCCACCACAGCGTGTTGCGCAGCGCCCGATAGAAATTGTCGTCGTCATAAAGAGTGCGAAAATGATCGAGCCCGACATACCCGCCAGAGAAAGGGTTAAGCAAGTGCACGTCCCGGAAGGCATAGGACAGGCCTAGCACCAGCGGCGCCAGCATGATGGTGACGATCAGAATCAGCGCCGGGGCGGTGTAAAGATATGGCTCGGCGTGGCGCGTGATCCGGTCGACCAGCGACTGGCGGCGCGATTCCGGGAACCCGGCGGTGGCGTCAAAAACCTTTAGCTGACGCTTTCGTTCCAATTGGCCATCCTTCCAATCGACCATGGACGAGACCTATCGGAGCCACCCGGCGATGGGCGGCTCCGATGCTCTAGGGTCCGCCGTTTATTTCTTGGCCAGGTATTTCTGCTGCGCCTTGGTCAGATAGTCGGCCCACTGGTTGGCCATTTCCTCGGGCGTGATATCGCCGAGCAATGCCTGTTGACTGGTCTTGATGACCATCGAGTCCTTGAAGAAGGCGAACTCCTCGAGATAGGTCGGCATGACCGTCGGCACCGCATCCTTGTCCTCGAGTTCGGCGAACCAGCCCTTGAACTGCTCGCTTGCGTAGAAGGGATCCTTTTCGGCCGACTTGTGGACCGGCAGCGCACCGGTGCGCTTGTTCCACTCGACATTGCCCTCGGGCCCTTCGAGCGTTTCGATCAGCTTCCAGGAGAGGTCCTTGTTTTGGCTGGCCGCCATCATCGACCAACCGGCATAGCCGATGGTCGGAAACGTCTTGCCGGACGGCCCCTTCGGCATGGTCGTGACGCCGTAGTCTTCCGGCTTCATCCGCTCGGCTATCGCGATCAGCGCGTCTGGATCCTGATCAAGCATTGCGCAGGTGCCGGTGTAGAATCCGGCGACGATTTCGTTAAAACCCCAGTTGACGCTGTCCTTCGGTGCCAATCCCTTCTTGTACAGGTCGACGACCCAGGTCAGTCCCTTGACCCAGCCTTCGCTGTTCATCGTCGAGGTGCCGTCTTCATTGAAGAACTTGTTGGAGCCGGCCATGGTAGCGCCGAACATGATCCAGCCGTTGAGGCCGCCCGGCCCGCCACGCAGGCAGTAGCCATATTTGCCTGGAAGCTTGGAGACTTTTTCCGACGCCGCCACGAACTCGTCCATCGTTTTGGGCGGCTCGGTGACACCAGCCTCCTGGAACAGCTTCTTGTTGTAGAACATCGCCCGGAGATAGAAGCCGTAGGGCAGCATGTAGGCGGTGTTGTTCACGTCGCGGCCGAGTTCGAGCGCGCGATCGGTGAGGCCCGAGGTGTGCTCCCATTTGGCAAGATAGGGTTCGAGGCTCTCGAGAAGACCGTTATTGGCATAGAGCGAGAGCCAGGTGTCCGGCATCTCCATGACGTCGGGGATTTCGCCGGCGGACACCATGGTCGCGAATTTCTGGAACGCCTCGCCCCAGGGCAGCGAGATGACCTCGACCTTCGTGCCCGGGTTGGCAGCCTCGAATTTGGAGACGATCGATTTCAGGGTTTCGGTGCGCTCGGGGCTGGTGATCACCTCCACGAGCTTCAGCGTCGTGTCGGCGAGTGCAGCACCCGACATCAGTACGGTGGCGAATGCGGCGATAAGAAGCTTTTTCATTTTCCGTTCCCTTCTTGTCTGGTTGCTTCAGGTCTTTTCTTCGGAAGCGGCGTCGATCGCCGTTTCCAGGTCACTCCACAGCGCCTCGGTTCCCTCGAGGCCGACATGGAGACGCACGGACCGCGGATGGACGCCGAACGCCATCGCGGAATTGGGTTGGGCTTTCTGCTGCAGTACGACCTCGCCTGGCACGATGAGGCTTTCGTGGCCGCCCCAGGACACGCCTAGCTTGAACAGATTGAGGCGGTCGGCAAACGTCCGGATGTCGATGCCGTCTCGGAAGACAAATGAGAACAGGCCCGACGTGCCGGTGAGCCCCGCAGGAAGCAGGTTGGCCAACGCCGGATGGCAGACCTTCTCGACGATCGGATGATCCTGCAGGCGCCGTGCGATTTCGAGGCCGGAGGCCTGATGCGCGCGCATGCGGATCGGCAGTGTGCGCAAGCCACGAATCAAGAGCCAGGCGTCGAATGGCGACAGCTTGCCGCCGAGATATGGGTAGGCTTCGCCGCGGATGCGGCCAATCAAGTCCTTGGAGCCCGCGACCACGCCGGCGACGACATCGCTGTGGCCACCCAGATACTTGGACGCGGAGTGGACAACAACATCGACGCCGAGCGACAGCGGCCGCTGGAAGACCGGGCTGGCCCAGCTGTTGTCGATGATGGTCGGGATGCCGCGGGACTTTGCCAGCGCAACGAGCGCACCGATGTCATGGGTTTCCATGACCCAGCTGGTCGGGCTTTCCATATAGAACAGCTTGGCGCCAGGCAGGGCGCTCGCGACAGCGGCTTCGTCGCGCCCGTCGACATAGGTCACTTCGATGCGCATGCGCGCGAGCAGCGTCCCGAACAGCCGGAACGCGTCCGGGTAGATATGCCTGACCGCGACGATGCGGTCGCCCGGTTCGACGAAGCTCAGCACTGCCGACGAGATGGCGGACATGCCGCTTGCAAAACCGATCGCGTCCTCGGCGCCCTCCAGCTTTGCCAGCATTTCCTCGAACATGCGCACGGTCGGGTTCAGCCCGCGCGTGTAGGTCGGCCGCACCTTTTCGCCGCGGTATGTCTCGAGCATCTCGTCATAGTTCGGGAAGGTAAACAGCGAGGTCTGCACGATCGGCGGCACGACGGCATCGAAGGCATTGCCCTCGTCATGCGCGGCGATCAGCGATGCCTGGTCGAAAAAATCGGGACCGTTCATTTCGACATTTCCTCGATATCCTCTTCCACGATCTCGAGGATTTTCAGCGTTTTTCCCCGCGCCAGCTCCGCGTCCCTGGCGACGATGGCATCGAACAGCTCGCGGTGATACGGGAACGATCGCCGCGCGAAATCCTGCCGGTCGAAAGGATGGTCCCAGAAGCGCTCGAACGCTTCGCGCATCTGCCCCAGGAGCTGCCGGAAAAGCGGGTTGTGCGTGGCGTCGTAGACGGCCAGGTGAAAGGCCAGGTCTTCCGGACCCGACGTGCCGGTGGCAAGATGGACGCGCTCCATCTCGATGAGTTTTTCCTCGATCGTCCGCAGATCGTCGACTGTCCGCCGCCGCGCCGCGACCATGCTTGCCTCGGCCTCGATGCCGCGGCGTACCTCGAGGGTGTGCAAGAGACCATCGCGCAGCTCTGCCGTATCGAGCGACAGCGGCAAATGGATCGTGCCGGCGGATATCGGCTTGAGCAGATAGGTGCCGCTGCCTTTGCGGGTCTCGGTGACGCCGAGCGCTTCGAAACGCCCCATCGCCTCGCGTATCGTCGAGCGCCCGACGGAAAGCGCGGCCATCAATTCGCGTTCGGTCGGAAGCCGGTCACCGCTCTTCAGCGCAGCGCGCTCGACATAGTCGGCCAGCGCTTCCATGACCTGCTTGCCGCGATCCAACGGCGGGAGCGTGGCGATTGCCACACGCGTGGCAGGTGCCCCGGGCAGTTCGCCGCGCGCTCGCATGGGTACTTACATCCAAAATTGGTCTGACATCTTAGCAGTTTTGCGCGCGGCCGACCTTTCGTCAAGTGGCTGGGCAGTGTCTCAGTTTGCATTTCGGCTCACGACCCGCTGTGGGCCTTAAACGTTGCCGCAAAAGGCTTCTGCGACGTTTCAAAAATCAGGTGCAAAACTGTCGTTTTAATCGGGAATTTTGCGACAGATCATGATTGGTAGCTGAGGCAGATTGCGCCGATCGCCACAATACCGCAGGCGACAATGCGGCGAGCGGTCAAGGTTTCCCCAAGGAACAACCATCCAATGAGGACCGCGAACACGACGCTCGTTTCCCTCAGCGCCGTAATTGGACCTGCCGGCCCCAACGCGAACGCTGCCACGACGACGCCATAGGCGATCATAGCGACGAGGCCACCGCCAAGTGCTTTCCATGTTTCGGGGGGAGCGAACGTCAACAGCGAGCTTTCCCCGCATGAGCATGAACGTGACGAGAAGCAGGCTTCCGTAGAGAACCAGCACCCAGGCCGTGTATGCGCCGCTATGGTCGGCCAACCGCACGCCGACTGCATCGACTGTAGCATAACTGGCGATGATCGCGCCCGTCGCCAGGGCAAATAGGATCGAGGACGTTGAGGCCCTGCCCTTACCGAGCGAAAGGCTCATGATGCCCGCTGCAACAAGGGTGACACCCACCATCTGGTATGTGCCGAGGCGTTGGCCGGCGAGCAGGAAACCGCCCAGCGTGACCAGCAGAGGCACGGTCCCCCGGACGATCGGGTAAACCTGTCCAAGTTCGCCGTACCGGTAGGCCGCGACGAGGAAGACGCTGTAGCCGACCTGGAGGGCGGCAGAGAGCGCAATGTACGGCCAAGCATCAGCGGCCGGCAGTGGAAGGATAAAGATAAACGGAAATGCCAGTACCGTGCTGGAAAAACTCATGATGGTCACGGTCCACAGCCGATCAGCGCCGTTGCGGAGAAAAGCGTTCCATGTCGCATGAAGGATGGCGGCAAAGAGTGCGAGGCCGACCACGACCGCGCTCATTGGAGCGCCTTCGGTACAGCAAGAATCCGCTCTGCTGCCTCGCGTGCATTCTCGATGGCGGCCTTGCCCTGCCCCATTTGGGCAAGAAGGGTTGCGCCCTCGATTAGCATGAACAGTGCCGAAGCCATGCTTTCGGCCTGGGCGTCCGGCATCGTCGCTTCGAGGATTTCTTGTATCCGCCGCCTCAGACTGTCCTTTTGCCGAGTAACAGCCTTGAACACCGGATGCTCGGGGTCTCCAAACT
Source organism: Mesorhizobium sp. (assembly GCA_004020645.1). Taxonomy (GTDB): domain Bacteria; phylum Pseudomonadota; class Alphaproteobacteria; order Rhizobiales; family Rhizobiaceae; genus Mesorhizobium. The sequence goes on from SAQL01000016.1 coordinate 54,660, forward strand.
CGGCCAGGGCGTGCTGGAACAGGCATCCGTGAAAGTCCGGGCTGTCGAACCAGTGTTCGTACCAGTCGAAAATAGTCGCGATCTTCTGTTGGGGTGTTGTGGCTGCGTCCCCAAGCCGATCGAGTTGCCGTGCAAACCGATCAGCCCGCCAGTCCAGAACCTCGACAATGAGACCGTCCTTCTTCGGAAAATGACGATACATCGTCATTTTGGCGACCTCGGCCTCGGCAATGATGCGGTCGATGCCGGTCGCGTGGAAGCCTACGCGCTTGAACAAGCCATAGGCAGTTTCGACAATGTGCTGCCGCTTTTCGGCGGCGTCGGCGCGGAGCAACATGGCAAGCCTTATGTGATACAGACCTGTCTCACTTATAGGTCGGGCGACAGCTTCGGTCAGTGAGTGTCGTAACGTCGAGACAGCAGCAGCGCCAGGCCGGCCGAGATCGCACCAAAGGCGCATGTGCTCCGGGCGCTGTCAGCCAGCAGATAAGGGCGTTGGAGGTGCATTTCGGCGTCAGGCTCCTTGATCGGGGAAACCGCGAGGTCAGGCTTTCAACGGACGGTCTACGCCTCTATGCCAACATCACGCCGCGTTCGAGCAGTCGACGCCGCCGTGCAGCTCTTTGACGGGCGGCGGCCAGGACCGGAAACGCTTGTCATCAGCACCGTGCCGTCTTTCGCCGCGTGTTGGCTAACATCGCGCCTGGATCGCTTCGTGGCCACGTATCCGGGAATAGAGGTCCGGGTTGAAACTTCGGTGCAACTTGCTGATTTGGGACGCGGTGCCGCAGACGTGGCGGTCCGGCACGGACTGGGGAACTATCCCGGTCTCGATTCAGTACGGCTGTTTTCTCCTCATCTGATTGCGGTTGGAAGCCCGGACCTCCTGATAGACGGGCCAGTGTCGTCGCCGGCCGATTGCCTTCCCTATCCGCTCTTGCAGGACCGGGACCGCACGGATTGGTCGGTCTGGCTAGAGGCGCATGGCGTGAAGGCGTCCCCAAGTGCTGCGAAGGGGCCGAGCGATGCTGACGACGCGTTGTTGGTCCAGGGAGCCATTGCCGGACAGGGCTTGGCGATCGTGCGCGATGTGTATGCCGCCGGCGCTTTGGCGGCCGGTCGGATCATCCTGGCGATCGACGCGCCCGTGCCGACACCCGCGGGATATTTCGTCGTTACCCGTCCGAATCGGGTGAGCGTTCCGAAGATAGCGGCCTTCCGGCAATGGATCATGCAAGAGGCGGGAGTCGCGTAATTCCTGAACTTCGCGATGGTTTCGTCCTGTCCATCCGGTCAATGGTGCGACTTTCGGCGCTAAATGGCACTGATTATCAGCGCTATTTGGCACCCCGTGAAGGTCGTAGAAAGGTAATCAAGGTAAATTCTCGACACCTGGTCGATGACGCTAGCGCCGCGCGGCGTCGACCAACGCTCTGGCCGCATTCCCAGCCGATTCCATATACGCTGGGTCGCGGTGAAGCATGCCGAGCGCGAACGCCCCATTCATCAACAACACGATCTGCCGGGCAAGCCTCGGCGGTTCGCGGATCGAGCCATCGGCCGCAAATTGCTCCGCGAGCCAAGCTTCGACCTTCTTCTTGTGCGCCATGCCGACCTTGACGGCCGGATGGCCGGGCAGATTGGCGAGTTCAGCCGCCGTGCGCAGGAAGCCGCAGCCCTTCCATCTTGGGCTTTTGGCGGAACGCGAGAGGTTGTCGAAAATTGCCTGCGTTTTCCTATCGACGTCGCCCTCCGTCTCGTCGAACCAGCGCTTGAACAGGACGAGATTGGGCAGGTCGCGATCGTCAAGATAGGCGGCGACCAGCTCGTCCTTGCTGCTGAAGTGATAGTAGAGCGTTCGCTTCGTCACGCCGGCTTTCTCGGCCACCGCATCGACGCTGACGCTGCGCACGCCCTCGCCATAGAACAGCTTGGAGGCGGCGGAAATGATGCGGTCGCGGGTCGATGTTCGGGGTGTCGCCATATCACTCATGTATACTAACCAGTGAATATACACAACGCCCGATCCGTTGCATCCTGCCCGAGCAATTCACGACAAGGATGCCCCATGACCGATCTGGTTCTCATTGAGCGTAGCGACGCCATTGTTACGCTGACCCTCAACCGCCCCGAAAAACTCAATGCGCTGAACTACGCCCTGATAGACAGCTTGCTGGAAATCCTGGATGTGGTCGAACTGGACGACGCCATTCGCGCAGTCATCCTCACCGGCTCAGGCGACAGGGCTTTCTCGGCCGGCGGCGATATCCATGAGTTTTCGCAAAGCGTCGCGCGCGGCCCGGATGCTGCGTTGCAGGATTTCGTCGCGCGCGGCCAGCGACTGACGGCGCGGCTCGAAGCCTTCCGCAAGCCGGTCATCGCCGCCGTCAACGGGCTTGCCTATGGCGGCGGCTGCGAGATCACCGAGGCCGTGCCGCTGGCCATCGCGAGTGACCGGGCGATCTTTGGCAAGCCGGAGATCAACCTGGGCATGCCACCCACGTTCGGCGGCACGCAGCGTCTGCCACGGCTTGCCGGGCGCAAGCGTGCCCTCGAGTTGCTGCTGACCGGCGATGCTTTCTCGCCGGAGCGCGCGCTCGAACTCGGGCTGGTCAACCAGGTGGTCGCTCATGCCGACTTGTTGCCGGCGGCGCACGATCTCGCCCGGCGCATCCTGCGACACTCGCCTCTGGCGGCGGCGAGCATTCTCACAGCCGTGACGCGCGGCATCAATCAGAGCATTGCCGAAGGCCTGTTGATCGAAGGAGAACAATTCTCTCGCATGGTCCCGACCGCCGACTTGCGCGAGGGGCTAGATGCCTGGATCGCGCGGCGCACACCCGCTACCCGGGATCCTGGGCAGCACACGCAGCAAAGGGATGAACCAATGACCGATACATACACCACCTTCTCGAAGGAAACCTTCGCCGCCTTCCGCGCCAACGACCGCCCCGGGCCGATCCACATGCTCAACCTGATCCGGCTGCGCGGCGAAGCAGTCTATGCCGACGGCCGACCGGCGACCGGCGCGGAAGCCTACGCCACTTATAGCAGAGAAAGCGAAACCGTCTTCCAGCGGGTTGGCGGACGAATCGTCTGGCGCGGCAGACTGGAGCTGACGATGATCGGACCGCAGGCCGAGCACTGGGACACCAGTTTCATCGCGGAATATCCCAGCCCGGCAGCTTTTGCCGAAATGCTGCGCGACCCCGTTTATCGCGCCGCAATGGAGCATCGGCAGGCCGCCGTTGCCGACAGCCGCCTGATCCGTTACTCCGTCCTCCCGGGCGGCACGTCGTTCAATCCCGCAGCTCAGGCATAGCGCCTGCTTCACAGCCAGTACGAAAAAGAACACATATGCCTCATAATCTCAAACCAGCCAGCCAAGCGGCTTCAAGCGCGCCGCGCATCCGCGACTGGTCGCTGTCGTGGCATATCGGGGCGGTCGTCCTGGGAACCGTATTTCTGGCGCTGGCGTCTTACATCGAAGTGCCTATGGTTCCGGTGCCCGTGACCATGCAGACCTTTGCGGTTACCCTGATCGGCGCGGTCTATGGCTGGAGACTCGGCGCGGCCACGATCATTGCATGGTTGGTCGAAGGCGCGATCGGGTTGCCGGTTCTATCTGGGGGCGCTGCCGGTGCGCATCATTTTGTCGGCCCGACCGCCGGATACCTCTTTGCCTTCCCCGTGGTCGGCGCGCTCACGGGATGGCTGGCGGAGCGCGGCTGGAACGGCAACCGCCCCTGGCTGGCGTTCGTCTCCATGCTCCTGGGCAACGCGCTTTGCCTCGTGCTGGGCGCAGCATGGCTTTCCGTCGCCATCGGCGTCGAACAGGCAATTGTCCACGGCGTCACGCCGTTCCTGATCGGCGGGGCGCTCAAGTCGGCATTGGCCGCGATCACGCTCAAGCTCATGACACGCGCGCAAAAATGACCGTCCGGCTGCGGCCGCACCATCTCCTTTGCCTGCTGACTTACGCAGGCAAAGGTTACAGCGCTGCGTTCGTCGCCAATTTCGACACGATCGCGGCTCGGCTCTCCGCAGGCGAAGACATCCTGATCGTCTCCGGGCCTGACGATATTTGCGCGCCTCTGCTCGGTGAGGCGGAGCCGCACTGCCTTCGCGACAGCGTGACGGAGCGCGACCGTCAGGCCGCGGCCAGTGTTGGCACGCTTCTAGGGTACTCGACTGCCGAGGACTTGGAACTTCAGCTCCATCCCTCGCTGCTACGAAGTATGCGCGATGCGTTCTCTTCGGGCCGCACCCGGGGTGCTTGCGGCGGGTGCGAGTGGTTTGACCTTTGCAGTTCAATCGCCGCTTCTGACTCCAGAACGGTGGCACTCCGGTGAAAGTCAACGCTCGCAATGGGACGATTCCCGAAGCTCACACTGTCTGCCGCGTTTCCGACCGGGGACCATGCGGTCGACTTCTCAGGCCAATCCGTGCCAAAGACGCGGTGCGCGGATCGAGGAGCCGAATGTGATGGCATTGGATGGCGTACGTGCCTTGGTATTCGACGTATTCGGCACTGTCGTCGATTGGCGCAGCGGCGTGGCGCGCGAAGCTGAACCGTTCCTGAAGCGGCATGGAGCAGGATCCGCCATTCCTACCGCTTTCGCGGATGCGTGGCGCAGCCGTTACTCCCCAGCGATGGAGGAGGTGCGCAGCGGCCGGCGGCCTTTTACACGGCTCGACGTGCTGCATCGGGAGAATCTGGAAGCTGTTTTGCCAGAATTCGGGATCGACCCGGCTTCGGTGCCAGCGTCCGAACTGGACGAACTGAATCTGGCATGGCACCGATTGGAGCCATGGCCGGACGCGGTGGCCGGCCTCACACGGCTGAAGGCCCGCTATATCATCGCGCCGCTCTCGAACGGTAACATCGTCCTCATGCTCAACATGGCGAAGCGTAGTCGCATCCCCTGGGATGCGATCCTCGGCGCCGAAGTCGTGCAAGCGTACAAGCCGATGCCGCAAGCCTATCTTCGCACCGCTGACGTTCTGGCAATGAAGCCAGACGAGATCTGTCTTGTGGCCGCCCACAATGGCGACCTTGCAGCGGCTCGGTCATGCGGATTGCGAACAGCCTTTGTCCCGCGTCCGACCGAGCACGGGTTAACGCAGACCACGGACTTGCACCCTGATCAGGCCTGGGACCTGGTGGCCAGCGACTTCATCGATTTGGCTGAACGGCTTCAGTTGTAGCGCGTCCCAACGGATCGGCGCGGTGACCCGATTGCTCAGTGACAACCCAGGGTTGCGGATAACCAAGGCGGCAAGCTTGACTACGCCTTGCGTTCCCAGCGCCGGTCTGCTGTCTGCTGCCAGTAGGTGACTGCGTGGCCGGCTTCCTTCATCGTCTTCCAGTGCGTGCGCGCCGCCTCGACTTGGGCTGCATCGTGGCCGTCGAACAGGAACACGGCGCGTTCATAACCGACAAGCTCCGGCGGCACCGCGCCGTCGACCAGGAAGCGGATCTGCGCTTCGTTCGGATTGTCCTGGCCGGTTGTCAAAAGGATCGGCTGCTCGGCCAGATGGGATTCGCGGTCGGTCGCATGCGCCAGGAAGGAATCGTCCCTGAAAATCCAAAGATGCTGGTCCAGCGCGTCGCGCCGCTCCTCGGTGCCGGTCTGCACCACGGCCCGCCAACCGCGATCGACGCTGCGCTCGAGCAGGCCGGGCAGCGCATCCTCCAGAGTCGATTCAGTCAGGTGATAGAACAGGACGTCGGCCATGATCGCGCCTTTGAAAGGCTTCACCCCTCGTAGTTGTCGCGCACCAGCCGGTCGAGCAGCCTGACGCCGAAGCCGGATGCCCATGACTGGTTGATCTCGCTGGACGGTGCGCCCATCGCGGTGCCGGCGATGTCGAGATGCGCCCAGGGCGTATCCTTGACGAAGCGTTGCAGGAACTGCGCCGCGATGATGGCGCCGCCGTAGCGGCCGCCGATGTTCTTCATGTCGGCATTTTTCGAATCGATCAGCTTGTCGTATTCGGTGCCGAGCGGCATCCGCCACACTCGTTCCTGCGTCGCCTGCCCGGCGCTCGTCAGCCTGGTCGCCAATTCGTCATTGTTGGAGAAAAGGCCGGCGTAATGCTGGCCGAGGGCGACCATGGTGGCGCCGGTCAGCGTCGCCAGATTGACCATGAATTTCGGCTGGAAGCGATCGTTACAGTACCACAGCGCATCGGCCAGCACGAGGCGGCCTTCGGCGTCGGTGTTGAGCACCTCGATGGTCTGGCCCGACATCGAAGTGACGATGTCGCCCGGGCGTTGAGCATGGCCGTCGACGGCATTTTCCACCAACCCGATGATGCCGACGACATTGGCCTTGGCTTTGCGGGCGGCCAGCGCGTGCATCAGCCCAGTCACGGCCGCCGCGCCGCCCATGTCGCCCTTCATGTCCTCCATGCCGGAGGCCGTCTTAATCGAATTGCCGCCGGTGTCGAAAGTGACGCCTTTGCCGACGAAGGCAATCGGGCTGTCCTTGGCCTTGCCGCCGTTCCAGCGCATGACGGCCAGGCGGGCGCCACGCGGCGAGCCTTGCGCGACGCCGAGCAGCGCGCCCATGCCGAGCTTCTTCATCTCCTTCTCGACCAGGATCTCGACCGTGACGCCGAACGCTTCCAGTTCGTTGACGCGGGCGGCGAATTCTACCGGCCCGAGCATATTGGCCGGTTCGTTGACCAGATCGCGCGCCAGCAGCACCCCATCAATCACCGCCGCCTCGTCGGCGAAGGCCTTTTTCGCCGCCGCCGGATCGGTGGTGTGGATGATCACCTTGACCGGCTTTTTGGGCTCGGCCTTGTTGCCGTCGCGCTGGCCGTCGCCATTGTCCTTTTTCGTCTTGTACTTGTCGAAGGCATAGCTGCGCAGAAGAATGCCCGCGGCAAGCTGTGCCCCTTGCCTGCCGCCGACGTCACCACCCGGCAGATCGAGCACGACGGCCACCTCTGTCGCCTTGCGCAGGGACGCAGCGATGGTGCCGCCGACCTTGAGCCAGGCATGATCGTCGAGCCCCGAGACCTTGCCGGCGCCGACCGCCACCAGCCGGTCGAGCGATGTGCCCTCCGGCGCCAGCACTTCGACCAGGCCGCCGAATTTGCCGGAAAAGTCGGCCACCGGAAACGCCCGCTCCAGGGTCTTTGCCGGATCGCAAGCCTTTGCCGCGTCGCCGAGGCCGCCATCGTTAGCCGCCAGCACGAAGACACTGCCCTTCTTGGGCGCTGCGAATTTGGCGAAGGCGATCGAAGGTCTCGGAGTCATCATGTCCTGCTTTCGGGAACGGCGTTGGATTTTGTGGAGAGTGCCTTGGCGAAACTAGATATTTGGCTGTTTCCGACCGGAAGCACCACCCCAATTTTCAATCATCGCCCCTTCCTGACGATCTCCTGCGCGATAGCGTCGGCCTGAATTCGTGCGTTTGGCGAAGCAACCGCGAATGCTTGCCGCATGCCGGTAAGCCACAGGCCGGACAATTTCGGGTTCGTCTCGCCGCCGTCGCAGCTACGGCGGGCAGGACCGTGATCGGCGCGACATTTGGTCGTTTTCCGGCATTTGGCAAGACTTTGCCGGAATCCGATCCCATATGGCGGATGGAATCGATGGCGATTCGTCGCGGCACGGCCCCGCTTTCCTGCCGCAACGTGTTGTTAACCATTGATGTTCGCCCTTTCTTATCCATTGCCGCCGACACTCCGGCCCACCGGAAATATCGATGTGGGACGGGAACCAGATCGAACCGCCAACGGACCGGTTGTACAGTCGTCGCCGGGCGACTACCTTGTCTGGAGGCATGATGCCGTTCGGCAAAATCGAGAAAAGCCTTCATGAAGGTCGTTGAACGCTACATCATGCGTCGTGCGTTGGCGGTCTTCCTGGCAGCGCTCATCTGGACGCTGGCGATCGTGTGGACGACGCAGGTGCTCGCCCGCATCGACCTTGTCACCGACAGCGGGCAGTCGGCGCTGACCTTCTTTGAGGTCGCTGCGCTGATCATTCCGTCGATCGTCCCGATCGTCGTGCCTTTCGCCCTGGTGGTCGCGGTCGCCCAGACACTGAGCGCGATGAATTCCGATTCTGAGCTTGCCGTCTTGAACGCCGCGGGCGCTTCGCGCTGGACCATCGTCAGGCCGATCATGCTCCTGGCGCTGGCGGCCAGCGTCTTTTCGTTTGCCGTCGACAACGGCGTCGACCCCTATGCACGACAGAAAAACCGCGAGCTGGTGGCGTCGTCGCGTGCCGATCTTCTGTCGCTGATCATCCAGGAAGGCACCTTCCGCAAGATCGATGACGGCCTGTTCCTCCAGATTGGCGAGCGGCTTCCGGACAACCGCCTTGGCGGCATCTTCGTCGCCGATTCGCGCGAAGAAGGCGCCAACCTCGTCTACTACGCCAAGACCGGCGCCATCATCGAAAACGGCGACGAGAGGGTGCTGATGATGAACGACGGCGTTATCCATCGCGAAACGCTGGCCGGCGATCTTTCGGTCATCCGGTTCACCTCCTATGCCTTCGACCTGTCCGCATTCATGTCGGCCTCATCGGACGTATTGCTTTTGCCGAAGGACCGGACGACCCAGTACCTGCTCAATCCCAGTCCGAACGACAAGATGTTCCAGAAAAGGCCGAACAAGTACCTGGCCGAGCTACACCAGCGTTTTTCCGAGTGGTCCTATTCACTCGTTTTCGCGCTGATCGCGCTTGCGGTGGCGGGAGACGCACGCTCCCATCGCGAGGCGCGTATTCATCCGCTGATCACGGCCATCGCGATTGCGCTTTTCGTACGCTGGCTTGGTTTCTTTGCCGCGGGCAAAGCCGACAACGTTCCGCAATACACCTATATGGTTTACGGCGTTCCTATCGTGGCGTCCGCAGTCGCGACATGGTTCATCGTCTCCAACCGGACCATGGAGCTGCCGGTCGCCTGGGCCGACTGGATGACGAATTTCGCCGGCCGTATCAGTGACGGCTGGGGCGCCCTGAAGCTCCGCTTCGCCAGGCGCGGGGCTTCTGGCCAAGGGGCCGGCTAATGGGCTGGACACGCTAATGGGCTGGACTCTGGGCAGATACTTCTTCTTCCGCTACGTGACGATCACCATCTGGTTCTTCATCGGCCTCCTGGCGCTTGTGTTCCTGATCGACTTCACCGAACTTTCCGGCCGCACGACCGGCTTGCCGGGTTTCACCTACGGCACAGCGTTCGCCATTTCAGGGTTGCGAATGCCGATGATCATGCTGCAGACGGTGCCGTTCGTCGGCCTGTTCTCGGCGATGGCGACGCTGGTCTCGCTCAATCGCAGATATGAACTGGTCATCGCGCGTTCCGCCGGCGTGTCCGCATGGCAATTCCTGCTGCCGTGCTGCATCGGGGCGCTGCTGTTCGGCGTGTTGTCGGTCGGCGTCATCAATCCGATCGCCGCGCATGCGTTTTCCTGGTCCGAAAAAATTGAAACCCAGCTCCGCTCCGGCAAGTCGAACACCGTCTCGGCTGACGCCGAGCCCTGGATCCGGCAGAAAACCAGTTCCGGCGACACCATCATCGGCGCGCGCGCCATTCTCAATCAGGGCCTGGAGATGTCCGACGCCGTCTTCTTCGTCCTCAACCCGCAAGGCGACATCGTCGAACGCAAGGACGCGGCACACGCCTTTTTGCGGGATGGCTACTGGGAACTGCAGGACGTCAAGATTTTCCGGGACGGCAACATCCAATCGTTGGCAAGCGACCGGGTGCCGACAAATCTCAAGCCCGAATTCGTGCAAGAAAGGCTGGCGCGCCCGGAAACCATCCCTTTCTACGATCTGCCCGGCAAGATCGAGGTTGCCCGCTCCTTCGGCCTCAAGGCAAATGCCTTTGCCATGCAGTTCGATTCGCTGGTGGCGCTGCCGTTCCTTCTCGTCGCCATGACGCTGATCGCCGCAACGGTGTCGATGCGATTTGCGAGGATGGGCCAATCCGCGACGATGATTCTGGGTGGCGTCCTGGCCGGGTTTCTGCTTTATGTCGTGACAGTGCTGGTCAAGGCATTCGGCGTGGCGGGATTCGTACCCACAGTCGTGGCTGCATGGGTTCCGGTTGTCGTGGCTATGTTCTTCGGGGTGACTTTCTTGCTGTACAAGGAAGACGGCTAGTGAGGGGGGCGGTTTTGCGCATCCATAGGCAAGCCGGTTTGGCGCGCCTCTATGGGGCGAGCGCCTTGGCGTGCCTGCTCGCTTGTGCCGTCCCGAATACTCCGGCTTTTGCCCAGGATATCAGCGACATGGCAGCCGACGTCCCCGCCGGCTCGCAAATGCTTCTGGCGGCAGATACGCTGGTCTATGACAACGACAACCAGACAGTGACGGCCGTCGGCGGCGTGCAGATCGATTACGGCGGCAACCGCCTCGTCGCGCAGCGGGTCGAATACAATCGCAACACAAAGCGGCTCGTCGCCAGCGGCAATGTTGAGCTCGTCAACAGCGACGGCACCAAAATCTATTCGCAGCACGTCGATATCACCGACGATTTCGCCGACGGCTTCGTCAACGCGCTGCGTGTCGAAACCGTCGACAAGGCCTATTTTGCCGCCGAAAGCGCGGAACGCATGGGCGGCGTGCTGACGACGTTCCACAACGGCGTCTACACGGCCTGCGAGCCGTGCGAGGACCAACCGGACAAAGCGCCGACCTGGCGCATCAAGGCCAGAAAAATCATCTGGAACGGCGAGAAGAAGACGGTTCGCTTCGAGAATTCGAATTTCGAGTTCTTCGGCTTCCCGCTCGCCTATCTGCCGGCCTTCGAGATTGCCGACCCGACCGTCAAGCGCAAGAGCGGCTTTCTGATTCCAGGCATCGCCTACAAGAGCGATCTCGGCGTCGGCGTCAAAGTCCCCTATTATTTCGCGCTCTCACCGACCTACGACCTCACCGTCACCGGCAGCGGCTATACCAAGCAGGGCTTCCTCGGCGAAGCCGAGTGGCGCCAGCGCTTCAACAACGGCCAGTACAGCCTGAAGATCGCCGGCATCCGGCAAGTGGATCCCGACGAGTTCATCGACAGCGACGGGCACAATGTCGATTCGGGTGCGGCCGGCGACCCGAACAAGTTCCGCGGCATGATGGGCACCAAGGGCCAGTTCGCCATCAACCCGCGCTGGGACTTCGGCTGGGATGTCCTGCTGCAGACCGACAAGAACTTCTCGCGCACCTACGCCATCGAAGACTTCAACGACAGCGTGCATCACTCCTCGATCTACCTGACCGGCCTCAACGGCCGCAACTATTTCGACGTGCGCGCCATGCGCTTCGAGGTCCAGGAAGAGACGCTCTCTGACGATCCGACCGCGCGCGACGGCAAGCAACCCTGGGTGCTGCCCTCGCTCGACTACGCCTACATTCCCGACATGGCGGTGGGCGGCGGGCAGTTGTCGTTCAATGTCAACGCGCAGGCCATCAGCCGCGACAGGCTGGACAGGGTCCTTGCCGATTCGAACAACGCTGCGTCAGTGACCAGTGTACGCGGCATCGAGGGCCAGTCGGGCCGTCTCACCGCCGAAGCGGAATGGAAGCGCACCTTCACCACCGATGGCGGGCTGCTGCTGACGCCGCTGCTGGCGCTGCGCGGCGACGCCGGCTATGTCAATGCCTCTTCGGGATCGCTCAATGCCATCAATCAGATGGCGTCTAACCTCGGCGTCGACGACGATATGCGGTCGTCGCTCGCCCGGTTCATGGCGACCGCCGGGCTGGAAATGCGTTGGCCGGTGCTGTTCTCGTCGACCAGTTCCAGCCATGTCTTCGAGCCGATGGCGCAGGTGTTCGTGCGTCCGAACGAGCAATATGTCGGCGGCCTCGCTGTCCCCAACGAGGACGCGCAGAGCTTCGTCTTTGACGCCACGACATTGTTCGAGCGCGACAAGTTCTCCGGTTACGACCGCTTGGAAGGCGGCACGCGCGCCAATGTCGGGCTGCGCTATTCCGGCGCCTATGACAACGGCTGGAGCACCAACGCGCTGTTCGGCCAATCCTACCAGCTTGACGGCCAGAACTCCTTCACCGCGCCGGACCTGGTCAACGTCGGCGAAGATTCGGGCCTGGAGACCGCGACCTCCGATTATGTCGGCCTTGTCGGCTTCAACAGCCCCAGCGGGCTTTCCGGCTCGGTCAGCGGCCGCTTCGACGAGCAGAGCTTCGAGATTCGCCGCGCCGAGGTGAAGGCAGCCTATTCCGGTCTGCCGATTTCGTTCAGCGCCAAATATGCCTTCATCCAGGCGCAGCCACTCTATGGCTTCACGACCGATCGCCACGAGGTCACGCTCGGCGCCTCGACGCAACTTGCCGAGAACTGGCGTGTCTTCGGTACCGGCACCTACGATCTGGAGCAAAGTGTGCTGGTCAAGGACGGGGTCGGCTTTGCCTATAGCGATTCATGTTTCACCTACTTGATGACGTTCTCGGAATCCCGCGACCTGAGCACCAAGGAAGTGTCGCAGAACATCGGTTTCAACCTATCGTTCCGCACGCTCGGCGATTTCGGCTCGACACAAAGCTCCTTCAACACTGTGCAGTAGCAGGCGCCTGGCTAATAACAGACGGGCGGAACGGGCGACCGGCCAACGCATCGGCCCGAAAATCGGGAATTGATTTTCGGAAAGCACGATGCGTAGATTCAAAGTGTTAGAGCGTGTCTTGTGCGTCCAAGTGGACGCACATCGCTTCTGACGACATCGTTTCGCCGCATAGGGCAGGCACGGATTCCAGCTCCCTCAAAATGGGATAGAATTGGGCCGGAACCGAGATAGAATTGGGATGCTTTCGATGAGGAAATACCTCTTTTCGGCAGGGTTCGCGCTGCTGGTGGCGGCGACCTCGGCCTCGATCACCATGATGACGCCGCCGGCTTTCGCCAGCCAGATCAAATACGTCGTCAACAACGTACCGATCACCACCGGCGACATCCAGCATCGGGCTGCCTTCCTGCGCCTGCAGCGCAAGAAAGGCGACGCCGCCGAGGAGATGATCGAGCAGACGCTGCGCGTCGCCGAAGCCAGACGTCTCGGCATCCGCATCAGCGACGCCCAGGTCGACGCCGCCTATCAGCGCTTTGCCACGACCAACAAGATGCAGCTCAGGCAACTCGACGGCGTCATGGCGCAGTCCGGCGTCGGCAAGGAGCATTTCAAGGAATTCATCCGCTCCCAGATGGCCTGGAACCAGGCGCTGACCGCGCGCCATCGCTCCGACAGCGGCGGCGCCATGAGCGAGCAGGACGTGGTCAGGCGCATGCTCGACAATGGCGGCACCAAGCCGACCGCCATGGAGTACATGCTGCAGCAGGTCATCTTCGTTGTGCCGGCGGCCGAGCGCAGCACGACGCTGGCCAAGCGCAAACGCGAGGCCGACGCCATGCGCGCCCGCTTCAACGGCTGCAACACCTCGCGCGAATTTGCCAAGGGCCTGATCGATGTCACCGTTCGCGATCTCGGCCGGATACTGGCGCCGCAATTGCCGCCGGACTGGGCCGACCAGATCAAGGCCACCAAGGTCGGCGGTGCTACCGCCACGCGGGAGACAGACCGCGGCGTCGAGTTCATCGGCATCTGCTCGTCGCGCGAAGTGTCCGACGACAAGGCAGCCCAGATGGTGTTCCAGAGCGAAGGCTCGAACGGCAAGGACGCCGACGAGCTATCCAAGAAATATGTCGAGGAGTTGCGGAAGAAAGCCCGCATCGTCGAGCGCTGAAGTCCCCAGAGGCAGAGCTTCCGCTGGCGCTGAGCGCCGGTGATCCATCCGGCGTCGGGCCGGAAATCGCCATTGCCGCCTGGCAGGCGCGCGACAGCGCCGGTGTGCCGCCCTTCTATCTTATCGCCGATCCGGCGTTGATCGCCGCACGGGCGCGCCTGCTCGGCGCCGATGTGCCAATCACGCAGACAGTGCCAGCCAAAGCGGCGCACGTCTTTACACGCGCCTTGCCCGTCGTGCCGCTTGTCGCCCGCTTCGTCGACGGCCCCGGCCGGCCGGACCCAGTCAACGCCGCCGGCATCATCGAGGCGATCGACCGAGCTGTTGACGACTGCCTTGGCCGCCGCGCAGCAGCAGTCGTCACGTGCCCGATCGCCAAGAAGCCGCTCTACGATGCCGGCTTCCGTTTCCCCGGCCACACCGAATATCTGGCACATCTGGCGACGCTCCACACCGGCACAGAAGCGATGCCGGTAATGATGATTGCCGGTCCCGAGTTGCGCACGGTTCCGGTCACCATCCACATTGCGCTGCGCGAGGTGCCGAAAGCGCTGACCTCGGACTTGATCATCGCGACCGCCCGCATCACCGCCGCCGACCTCGAACATCGCTTCGGCATCGCCAAGCCGCGGCTTGCCATTGCCGGCCTCAATCCGCATGCCGGCGAAGGCGGCGCGATGGGCGCCGAGGACGAGCGCATCATCCGCCCGGCGATCGACAGGCTGAGGGCGGAGGGCATCGACGCTTTCGGGCCGCTGCCGGCCGACACGCTGTTCCATGCCCGTGCCCGAGCCGGTTACGATGTGGCGCTGTGCATGTATCACGACCAGGCGCTGATCCCGGCCAAGGCGCTGGCCTTCGACGAGGCGGTCAACGTCACGCTCGGCCTACCCTTCATCCGCACCTCACCGGATCACGGCACGGCCTTCGATATCGCCGGCAAGGGCATAGCCCGGGCCGACAGCCTGATCGCGGCGCTAAGGCTCGCCGACAGGCTTGCCGACACCGGGACGAAGGCTGCCGCCGGATGAGCATCGACGGGCTGCCGCCGTTGCGCGCGGTGATCGAACGCCATGGGCTGCAGGCGAAAAAGGCGCTCGGCCAGAATTTTCTGCTCGATCTCAACCTGACCGGCAAGATCGCGCGCGCCGCCGGCGATCTGACGGACGCCACGGTGATCGAGGTCGGTCCGGGTCCCGGCGGCCTAACCCGGGCGCTGCTTTCCCACGGCGCTGGCCGGGTCATCGCCATCGAGCGCGACGAGCGCTGCATGGCAGCGCTCGCGGAGGTGTCAGACCACTATCCGGGCCGGCTCGAGACCATTGCCGGCGATGCGCTAAAGACGGATTTTGCAGCGCTTGCCAAAGGGGCGCATGGGGGCAATGGATCTGTGAGGATCGTCGCCAACCTACCCTACAATATCGGCACCGAACTTTTGATACGCTGGCTGACCGTCGCCGAGTGGCCGCCCTTCTACACATCGATGACGCTGATGTTCCAGCGCGAAGTGGCCGAGCGCATCGTCGCCCGCCCCGGCAGCGATGCCTATGGCCGGCTTGGCGTGCTGGCAGGCTGGCGGACGGAGGCAAAAATCGCTTTCGACGTGCCGCCGCAAGCGTTCACGCCGCCGCCCAAGGTGGTGTCGTCGGTGGTGCATCTGGTACCGCGGGCAAGTCCCCTGCCCACCGAGGTCAAGAAACTCAGCCGCGTCACCGAAGCGGCCTTCGGCCAGCGCCGTAAAATGCTGCGGCAGAGCGTCAAGAGCCTCGGCGGCGAAGCCCTGCTCAGCCGCGCCGGTATCGACCCGACGCGGCGGGCGGAAACCTTGAGCATCGAGGAATTCGTGCGACTGACCAACGCGGTGTGATTGCGTCGCGTCCCTAATCCGTCTTTTCGTCGAGCAACCCCGAGACGAAATCGAACAGGCCGGGCCGGCGATCGCGTCTGAGCCGCTCGGCGGTGACAATTCCGCGCACTTCGGCGAAGGCACGGTCGAGATCGTCGTTGATGATGACGAAATCATATTCCTTCCAGTGCTCGATCTCGTTGCGGGCGTTCTTCAGACGCGTCTCGATCACCGATTCCTGGTCCTCGGCGCGGCGCTTCAGCCGCGCCTTCAATTCTTTCATCGAGGGTGGCAGGATGAAGATCGAGACGATGTCGGCGCGCATTTTCTCCTTGAGCTGCTGGGCGCCCTGCCAGTCGATGTCGAACAGCATGTCGCGGCCCTGTGCCAGTGCCAGTTCGGCCGGTTCACGCGGCGTCGCATAGCAATTGCCATGCACTTCGGCCCATTCGAGCAGTTCGTCGGAATCGCGCAGCCGCTCGAACTCACGCATCGTGCGGAAATGATAGTGGACGCCTTCGATCTCGCTGCCGCGGCGCGGCCGCGTGGTGACGGAGACCGACAGTTCGAGACTGGAATCGCTCTCCAGAAGATTGCGCGCGATCGTCGACTTGCCGGCGCCGGACGGCGACGACAGCACGAGCATCAGACCCCGGCGGCGAATGCGGGAACCCAAATCCCTGGCAACCATAGGCTCCTTGGCGACCATCAGGGTTACTCCAGATTCTGGACCTGTTCGCGAAACTGGTCGACAACCGCCTTCAGCTCCAGCCCTGTGGCGGTGACCGCAGCAGCGTTCGACTTCGAACACAGCGTATTCGATTCGCGGTTGAATTCCTGCGCCAGAAAATCGAGCTTGCGGCCGATGGCGCCACCGCCTGCCAGCAGCACCCGGCCGGACGCCACATGCGTCTTCAGCCGGTCGATCTCCTCGCGGATGTCGGCCTTGGTGGCCAGGAACGCCGCTTCCATATGCAACCGGCTAGCGTCGAGATTGGCGGAGGCATCCATCAGCAGCCGAACCTGCTCGGCAATCCGTTCGCGGATCACCGCCGGCTCGCGCGACGGATCGGCCTCGGCGCGCAGCGTCAGCGCCTCGATAGCGTCGATATGGCCGGACAGTAGCGTGCGCAGGGCGGCGCCCTCGCCCTGGCGTGCCTGCTCCAGCCCGCCCAGCGCCACTTCGAGCGCCGAGAGAATCGCGCTGTCGAGCGCCGCCCGCGCCTCTTCGGTTTCGGTGGTTTCGGGGATGTCGAGCACGCCGCGTAGCGAAAGCAGCCCGTCGGCTGTCGCGGGCGTTGCGCCGAACTGCTCCTGCAGCCGCTTGGCCAGCCCCGCCAGATCCCTAAGGAAGGCCTCGTTGACCACGGGCTGCGCCTGCTGGCCGACGGCGCGGCCGACGGTCAGCGTTGCCTGGAAATTGCCGCGCGCAAAGCGCTTTTGCACCGTCTGCCGGACGGCCGGCTCCAGTCGCTCGAGGCCCTGCGGCAGCCGCAGCCTGACCTCGACGCTCTTGCCGTTGACCGACTTGACCTCCCAAGCGATCGACGTGCCGTCATGTTCGGCGACGGCCCGCGCAAAACCGGTCATGCTCTGCAAATTCATGATGCCCTTGCTTCCCCCTGGCGCGTGATCCCGGAAGCGGTTCCGGGCCAGATCATGCGCGGCTTCAAAACGCCGGAGCGCCTCTTCGCGCCGGATCGGACGCAGACGCTCCTGATCACAAAATCAGCACGTCCACTGCCGTCAACGAATCGGAGGGGCGATCCCAGAACCGTCCGGCGCTACTGCGCCGCCGCTCCCGCATCGCCATCGCCGCCGTCAACCGGCGCATCGGTCTGACCTTCCACCTTGGCGGCGCCGGCCCTGGCAGCACCGGCCTTGGCGGCTTCATCGGCCAGCTTCTTCTGCAGCGCCCGGTAACGGGCGACGTTCTCATTGTGCTCGGCGAGCGTCGCGGCAAAGACGTGACCGCCGGTGCCGTCGGCGACGAAATAGAGGTCGTCGGTCTTCGACGGGTTGGCCACCGCCTCCAGCGCCGCACGGCCGGGATTGGCGATCGGCGTCGGCGGCAGGCCATTGATCAGATAAGTGTTGTAGGGCGTCGGCTTCTTGATGTCCGACTGGTAGATCGGGCGGTCGGCGGGTTTGCCCTTGCCGCCGAACAGGCCGTAGATAATGGTCGGATCGGACTGCAACCGCATGCCCTTGGCCAGCCGGTTGAGGAAGACGGCGGCGACCCGTGAGCGTTCGTCGCCCTTGCCCGTCTCCTTCTCGACGATCGAAGCCAGGATGACGAAGTCGTCGACATTGGCCAGAGGCAGATCGGGGGCGCGCCGCTGCCAGACATCCTCGACCAGCTTCTTCTGATCCGCCAAAAGCTTCTCGACCATTTGCTGGCGTGTCGCGCCGCGGGTGAAACGCAGCGTGTCGGTGGCAAGGCTGCCCTCGGGTGGAATGGTCGCCGGCATATCGCCGTCGAGCGCTGCCTGATCGGCGATGCGCTGCAGCGCCTGCGCGACCGTCAGTCCCTCGGGGACGGTCAGCGAATACATCACCGACTTGCCGCTCTTCAGCAACTCCATGATGTCGCGCATGGAGGCCTGCGGCTTGATCTCGTATTCGCCAGCCTTCAGTTCCGAATCATTGCCAAAGGCACGCACGCCAAGGCGGAAGATGCGCGCGTCGCTGATCAGTCCGCGCCGCTCGAGCTGCTCTGCAATTTCCTGGACGCCGGTGTTCGGCTTGACCAGGAAGGTGTCGGCATTGGCCGACGGGCCGGGCTCGTTGAATTCCTGCTTGCCGAAATACAATGCAAAACCGGCCGCCAGAACCAACAGCATCACCAAGGAGATGACGAAGTTCATGAACACGACGAACTGGCTGCGCGAGGCGCGCGAGCGCTTGGGCGGCGGCGTGCCGGCTTCAGGCCGCAATGCTTCGCTGGCCGTCTTCGGCACGATCGGACCCGACGGTGCGGACCGTTGCCCGAATTCCCCGTTGTCCGCCGCATTCGTGTTCATGGCGCCCTACCGTTTGGTCTTGCAACGAATCCCCTTGGGCAGAGTAGGGGCGAATATGGCAAAATTGACGGCACGCATACACCGTGCCGGCCGGCGGACCGGTCAGCCATTGTAGCGCTGGAAGACCAGCGAGGCGTTGGTGCCGCCGAAGCCGAAGGAATTGGACAGCGCCACGTCGATCTGGCGGGCGCGCGGCTTGTGCGGCACCAGGTCGATCGCCGTTTCGCGCTCCGGGTCGTCGAGATTGATGGTGGCCGGCGCGATGTTGTCGCGAATCGCGAGGATCGAAAAGATCGCCTCGGCGGCGCCCGCCGCACCCAGGAGATGGCCTATCGACGACTTGGTCGACGACATCGATATTTTCGACGCGGCATTGCCTACCAGCCGCTCGACGGCGCCGAGCTCGATCGTGTCGGCCATGGTCGAGGTGCCGTGCGCGTTGATGTAGTCGACGTCTGCGGGCGTCAGCTTGGCCCGGTTCAGCGCCGCAACCATGCAGCGGAAGGCGCCGTCGCCATCTTCGGCCGGCGCGGTGATGTGATAGGCATCGCCGGTCAGGCCGTAACCGGTGACCTCGGCATAGATCTTGGCGCCGCGTGCCTTGGCGTGTTCCAGTTCCTCCAGAATGACGACGCCGGCGCCCTCGCCCATGACGAAGCCATCGCGGTCGCGGTCATAGGGACGCGAGGCCGTTTCCGGAGCGTCGTTGCGGTCGGTGGACAGCGCACGGCAGGCTGCGAAACCGGCGATCGACAGCCGCGTCACCGGCGCCTCGGTGCCGCCCGCGACCATCACGTCGGCATCGCCCCACATGATCAGCCGAGCGGCGTCGCCGATGGCATGCGCGCCGGTGGAGCAAGCGGTGACGACGGCGTGGTTGGGGCCTTTCAGCCCATGCCGGATCGAAACCTGGCCGGAGACGAGATTGATGATCTGGCCGGGGATAAAGAACGGGCTGATGCGGCGCGGTCCGCGCTCCTTCAGGACCAACGCGTTCTCGGCGATGCCTTCGATGCCGCCGATGCCGGAGCCGATCAGCACGCCGGTGGCGCACTGCTCCTCATGCGTCTTCGGTGCCCACCCCGAATCCTTCAGCGCCTCGTCGGCGGCCGCGAGCCCGTAGAGAATGAAGTCGCCGATCTTGCGCAGTTCCTTCGGCTCGAGAACGGCCTCGGGATTGAAGGTGGCGTTCTCACCATTACCGCGCGGAATGACGTGGGCGACCTTACAGGCAAGATCCTCCACCTCGAACTCGGTGATGCGCTTGGCTGCGCTGCGGCCGGTAAGAAGCTCCTTCCAGCCATGCTCGAAGCCTACGCCGAAGGGCGAAAGCAGCCCAAGGCCCGTGACGACGACACGCCTCATCGCAGGTCCTCCTCGGTGATGACTGCAAATAGCGTCAGGCAGAAGCCTTATCGATGTACTTCACCGCATCGCCAACAGTCAGGATGGTTTCGGCCGCATCGTCCGGGATCTCGACGCCGAATTCTTCTTCGAACGCCATGACGAGTTCAACCGTGTCGAGACTGTCCGCGCCAAGATCATCGATGAAGCTCGCCTGCTCCGTCACCTTGTCGGCATCGACGCCAAGGTGCTCGATAACGATCTTCTTGACGCGCTCTGCGGTGTCACTCATTTGGGCATCCTCGTCTTTTGTTTGTCTGTCTTCGTTAGCGGGCAGAATGCCGCTAATCAAGCTGAAAGATGGTCCGGCCGGAAACGCAACAGCACCGGACCGGTTTTTGCCCGAACCGCCGGGTTGCGGGCCGCATTACACGAAAATCGGCTTGGGTCCAAGGCGAAAAGGGGCGTTTTCCCGCAACTGTCAAATCATCGCCATGCCGCCATTCACGTGAATGGTCTGGCCGGTGACATAGGCAGCTTCGTTGGAAGCGAGGTAGGCGACGGCGGAAGCGACTTCGGCGCTGGTGCCCATGCGCCGTGTCGGGATCGCTGCCATGATCGCCTCTTTCTGCTTGTCGTTGAGCTTGTCGGTCATCGCCGATTCGATGAAGCCCGGGGCGACGCAGTTGACGGTGATGTTGCGGGTGGCGATCTCCTGCGCCAGCGACTTGGAAAAGCCGATCATGCCGGCCTTGGAGGCGCAGTAATTGGTCTGGCCGGGATTGCCGGTGACGCCAACCACCGAGGTGATGTTGATGATGCGGCCATGCCGGCGCCGCATCATCGGGTGGGTCAGTTCGCGGGTCAGCCGGAACACGGCGGTCAGATTGACTTCGAGCACTGTATCCCAGTCGGCGTCCGCCATGCGTACGAACAGACCGTCCTTGGTGATGCCGGCATTGTTGACGAGAATGTCGACGCCTTCGAGATCGGCCTCGACCTTCTGGCCGAGCGCCTTGACCTCGTCGCGATTGGAAAGGTTCGCCGGGAACAGCTTGACCCGCTCGCCGAGCTCGGCCGCCAGCGTCTCCAGCTTTTCGACGCGGGTGCCGTGCAGGCCGACAACGGCGCCTTGCGCATGCAGCACCCTGGCGATAGCCTCGCCGATGCCTCCCGATGCGCCTGTGACGAGCGCCTTGCGGCCGGTCAATTCGAACATGTCTTGTCTCCTGATCTAAGAGAACACCCTACACGGGTGGGGTCAAATCTCGGCGGTTATGCGAGCGCCGCCAGCGCCGCCTCGACATCCGCCGCCGTGCCGACAGCGCCGGTGGCGATATCGCGGTTGATGCGCCGCGCCAGTCCCGACAGCACCTTGCCGGCGCCCACCTCGTAAAGTGTCGCAATGCCATTTGCGCCGAACCACTCCACCGTTTCGCGCCAGCGCACGCGGCCGGTCACCTGTTCGACCAGGCGGCGGGCGATTGCGTCCGGATCGCTGGACGGGGTGACCGACACATTAGAGACTACGGGCACCAACGGCGCGTTCTTCGTGACCTCGGCCAGCGCATTGCGCATGACCTCGGCCGCCGGTGCCATTAGCGCCGAATGGAAAGGTGCCGAGACCTGCAACATCAGCGCCCGCTTGGCGCCTTTATCCGTGCACAGCCTCGCCGCCAGTTCGACCGCCGCCCTGCCGCCGGAGATCACCAGTTGGCCACCGCCATTGTCGTTGGCGATCTGGCAAACTGAATCTTTGGCTGAACCTTTGGCCGCTTCAGCGCAGGCGTCTTCGACATAGGCCTGTTCCAGCCCGATGATCGCCGCCATGGCGCCCTCGCCGGCCGGCACTGCCGCCTGCATGGCATTGCCGCGGATACGCAAGAGCCGGGCGGCATCGGCGACCGAAACGAAACCGGCGGCGGCAAGTGCCGAATATTCGCCGAGCGAGTGGCCGGCGACATAGGCGACCTTGTCCTTCAGCGAGAAGCCGCGCGATTCCAGCGCCCGGATCGCGGCAAGCGACACAGCCATCAGCGCCGGCTGGGCATTGGCGGTCAGCGTCAGCGTCTCTTCCGGCCCTTCCCAGATCAGCTTCGACAGGTTTTCGCCGAGCGCGTCGTCGACCTCTTCGAAGATCTTCCGCGATTCCGGAAAGGCGTCGGCGAGGTCCTTGCCCATGCCGACAGCTTGGCTGCCCTGTCCCGGAAAGGTGAATGCAACGGCCATGTGTGGCTCCCAAGCGGCTGATTTTTTCCTGCCTGTGACGCAAGGCGGGCTGGCAAGTCAAGTCCGCCATCGGCCCGACCCGGGCCACTCCGGCTCGGTATTGCTGGCCGAGCACCTGTTCCAAAAGGCTTTTTGTCGATCACTCATGATGAAAATCGCTCACGATTCGTTTGCTGGCTCTTCTTATTTCAGCCACAGGCGCTAGCATTTCGTGACATATCGATGACAGCTCAATGACGCTTTTGTGTATGGTCGGGGGAATTGTAAGGTGGCAAGGACTAGGAAGGGCGTTGGCAAAGCCGCGCCACAGTTTCTGGAAGGCGATCCGGCCACCGGCTATCTGCCAGGCCGGAAATGGCCTGTTATCCGTTATGGCCTCATCAGCCTTCTCGCCGCCACCATCCTGGTTTTTGCGATCGAACTGATCGTGCGCGGCGACTTTGCCGGTACCGTCGCCTTCTTCCTGCAGCCCTTCAAGCCGGGCTGGACCACCATCATCATCTTCGCTCTGATCCTGATCGGCCTCGACGCCGTGCTCGGCCGCAGCCACCAGAGCCTGATTATCGTCGCGCCGCTGACCCTGGCGCTGGCCTTCGTCGGCCATCAGAAATCGCTTTATCTCGGCGATCCGCTCTATCCGACCGATTTCCTCTATTCACGCCAGATCGTAGCGCTGATGCCGCTGCTGGTGCGCGAACGTCCGGGAACCGCCATCGCTCTGGCGGTCGGCATCGTTGGCAGCCTCTCGCTGCTCGTTTATGGCTGGCGGCTGTGGCACCGCCGGGTACCGGCGCTCGGTCGCAAGGGGCGCCTGGCCAGGCTGACGCTGACCGTGCCGCTGCTCGCCTTCTTCGTGTCGATCATGGATTACGCGACGTTCTCGTGGACCCGCGACCGGCTGCAAATCATCCCGATCATGTGGGACCAGAAGGAGAATTACGCCTCCAACGGCTTCGCACTGGCCTTCGCCCTGAACGTGCCGATGGCCCATGTCCCCGCGCCTGCCGGCTACTCCGACAAGGCGATCGCGGCGATCGAAAGGCCTGATGTGAAGGCATCGGTACCGACCGAGAAGCCAGACATCATCATCGTCATGAGCGAATCCTTCTGGGATCCGACCGAACTGCCCGGTGTCACCATCACGCCCGATCCGATTCCCAACGTGCGGGCGCTGCGCTCTGGCCACGTATTCTCGCCCGAATTCGGCGGCATGACCGCCAATGTCGAGTTCGAGGCGCTGACCGGCTTTTCCAACGCCTTCCTGCCGGCCGGCAGCATCCCCTACCAGCAATATGTCCGCGCGCCGGTGCCGTCGATGGCGACGTTCCTGAAGAGCCAGGGCTATGAGACGCGCGCCATCCATCCGGGCACAAGCTGGTTCTGGAACCGAACGCCGGTCTATGCGGAGTTCGGCTTCGATGACTTCAAGTCCGAAGAAAACATGCCATATCTCGAAAAGCGCGGGCCGCTAGCGTCGGACGCGGCGATGACCGACGAGATCATCCGCGAAGCCGACGCCACGGACGATCCGTTCTTCTACTTCGCCGTCAGCCTGCAAAACCACGGGCCCTACGAGCCGAATCGCTACTATAATCCGACCCATAAGGTGCAGGCGCCGACCAGCCAGTGGGCAAAGGATTCGCTGCTGAGCTTCACAGAGGGTGCATCCGACGCCGATAAGGGCCTCGAGCGCCTCATCGAATGGGCGAAGAACCGGCGGCGACCGACGGTCATCGCCTTCTTCGGCGATCATCTGCCGCCGCTCGGTCCCGTCTATGTCGAGACCGGCTTCCTCAAGGATAACGTCGCGCCACGCAAGGAGCCGCCCGACCAGATGCTGCTGCATCACCGAACACCGCTGATCGTATGGTCCAACCGCACCGGTCCGGTCGCGGACATGGGCACTGTCAGTCCAGTCTTTCTGCCCTACCATGTCCTGACCACGGCCGGGATCAGCCACCCCTATTACACCGGCTTCCTCGGCCAGATGCGCGAGCGCTACAGCGTCGTCGACCGCAATTTGTTGATGACACCGGCGGGCGAGGCCACGCCGGACTGGGCGCGCAAGAAGAAAATCGACCCGGCCATTCGCGATTTCCGTCTGCTGCAATACGACATGATGTTCGGCAAGCGCCGTGCAGCGCCCGATTTCTTCCCGGAAACGGTGAAGAAGCTCGTTCCGCATACAAGCTGAAGATGCCGCGACATGTCGCCCTTGCGGCGGCGGATTTTCGGCTTGCCCTTGCCTTGCGGCCAAATTCCTGTATAGACGCCCGCAATCTGCCGGTCCTTGCTGGGGGCTGAACGGAGGGCCGGAGGTTTTTCGAAAATCTTCGTGTGAAGCCAGAAGCGCTTCCGCCTCCCGTGTCTCCGCTCTCGACCGTCTCGTCATGCTCCTTTCTTCCCCGCCCCTTAGGGATCGGGTCAGAGAAGTTGCAGAGGCTTTTGCCGCCGGGAACCGGGAGAGAAACGAAGAAAGGCAATAGAACAATATGGCTCTTTACGAACATGTGTTTCTTGCCCGGCAGGACCTCTCGCAGCAGCAGGTCGATGCGCTTGTCGAACAGTACAAGGGCGTCATCTCCGCGAATGGCGGGTCCGTCGGCCGGATCGAGAACTGGGGACTGAAGTCCCTCACCTACCGGGTCAACAAGAACCGGAAGGCATACTACACGCTGATGGACATCACCTGCCCGCCGGCCGCACTCAACGAGATGGAGCGCCAGATGGGCCTGTCCGAGGATGTGCTGCGTTTCCTCACCATCAAGGTCGATGCGCATGAGGAAGGCCCGTCGGCGATGATGCAGAAGCGCGAAGAGCGCTCGGAACGCGGCGGCTTCGGCGACCGTGACCGCGGCCCGCGCTCGTTCGGCGACCGCGATCGCGGCGACCGTGGCGATCGCCCGCCGCGCAGCTTCGGTGGCGACGCCGGTGCAGAACGTGGTCCGCGCCGTCCGCGCGAAGGTGTTGAAGGGGGTGCAGAATAATGGTCGACATCAACCAGATCCCGACCCGACGCCCGTTCCACCGCCGCCGCAAGACCTGCCCGTTCTCCGGCGCCAACGCGCCCAAGATCGACTACAAGGACGTACGTCTTCTGCAGCGCTACATTTCCGAGCGCGGCAAGATCGTGCCGTCGCGCATCACCGCCGTCAGCCAGAAGAAGCAGCGCGAGCTCGCCAAGGCGATCAAACGCGCCCGCTTCCTCGGCCTGCTGCCCTACGTGGTTCGCTAGCACTGATTAGTTGACCATGATCTTATCCGAAAACCGGTTTCCACTTTTCGGGATCATGGCCTAGCCAGCGGGCGGTTCGCCGCCCGCTTTTCCCACGGCGACGGGCGCCGCAGGGTTGCCATCAAATCCCGGGTTGAGGTGAAGACCTCTAACTGCCGCGACAGGCAGGACAGCGACACAGGCGGCGACGCCCTCAGCTTCCTGACCTGTTCCAGACAATTCGGCGTCGATGCCAGTGATTTGGCGCCCAAACGAAGGAACAAAACCATGGACGTCATTCTTCTCGAGCGCGTTTCCCGCCTCGGTCAGATGGGCGATACCGTCAAGGTCAAGGATGGATTCGCCCGCAACTTCCTGCTGCCGCAGGGCAAGGCGCTGCGCGCCAACGAAGCCAACAAGAAGAAATTCGAAGGCCAGCGCGCCCAGCTGGAAGCCCGCAACCTCGAGCGCAAGTCCGAGGCCATGCAGATTTCGGAAAAGCTCGACGGCAAGAGCTTCATCGCCGTGCGTTCGGCCGGCGAAACCGGCCAGCTCTACGGCTCGGTGTCGACCCGCGACATCGCCGAGTTGCTGACGGCGGAAGGTTTCTCGGTCAACCGCAACCAGATCCTGCTCAACCAGCCGATCAAGACCATCGGCCTTACCAATGTGGCGATCGCGCTGCATCCGGAAGTCGAGGTCACCATTACGCTAAACATCGCCCGCACGGCCGACGAAGCCGAGCGCCAGGCCAAGGGCGAGACGCTGACCACCGCCGAAGCCATCTATGGCGAAGACATCAACGACAATGCCCGCCCGGACAACTTCTTCGACCCCAATGCCGAATTCGAAGGCGGCGAAGACAACGGCTGATTGCACGTCACAGGGCGTCAGAGCGGCCTTTAAAACGTTTCGTCGGCTTCCAGTCATTTCTGGACCAATGCCCGGGCCCCTCGCCTGGGCATTTTTGTGCCAAAAGGAACTTTTCGAACCCCTATATGTTGAGGCAGATATGTTGAGGCAGACTACAGCGCCGCGCGTCATTTGGACGCGGAAAGGATGCCGTAGTTTGGCGCATGATCCTTTCCGAAAATCGATTTCGATTTTCGGCGTCATGCGCCAAAACAGCGTGTCTGACCGAGAGGGGACATTGGTCATGAATATTCTGCTGAAACGCATTCTCGACCGCTTGGTGCGCACCGGCAATCTCAAAGTCACCGGACCGAAAGGCCTCTCGGTGATCTTCGGCGACGGCAGTGGCGATCTGGTGCACATGCACATCAAGACGGCGCATGCCGAGCGCGCCATCACCTTCGATCCGATGCTGGCGGTGCCGGAAGCCTATATGGACGGTGAACTCGACATACTCGAGGGCGGCGTGCTGGGGGTGATGCGCATCGCCTTCCAGAACATGGATAGCGGCGGCATCGACGCCACCTGGTCGAAGGCGATAGAAGGCCTGCGTCACGCTTTCCGCCGCCTGCAGCAGATCAACACGGCGGCGCGCGCGCGCCGCAACGTGCAGCGCCATTATGATCTGTCGGGCGACCTCTACAGACTCTTCCTCGACGAGGACATGCAGTATTCCTGCGCCTATTTCGAGCAGCCGGACATGACGCTCGACGAGGCCCAGGCAGCCAAGAAGCGCCATATTGCCGCCAAGCTCAGGCTGAAGGCCGGCCAGACGGTGCTCGACATCGGCTCCGGCTGGGGTGGGCTCGGTCTCTATCTCGCCAAGTCCTTCGACGTCGACGTGCAAGGTGTGACGTTGTCGACCGAGCAGCATGGCGTCGCCACCGACCGCGCCCATGCGCAAGGCCTGGAAAACCGCGTGCATTTCGAAGTGAAGGATTACCGCGAGCTCAACGAGCGCTTCGACCGCATCGTCTCGGTCGGCATGTTCGAGCATGTCGGCGTCAACCACTACCGCACTTTCTTCGACAAATCGGCGACGCTTTTGAAGCCGGACGGCGTCATGCTGCTGCACACGATCGGCCGCTCCGGCGCGCCGTGGGCAACCAGCGCCTTCATCCGCAAATACATCTTCCCGGGCGGCTACGTTCCCTCGCTCTCGGAAGTGATGCCGGCGATCGAAAAGTCGGGCCTCATCGTCACCGACATCGAAGTCCTACGGCTACATTATGCCGAGACGCTGAGACATTGGAGCGAGCGCTTTGCCGCCAACCGCGACAGGGCCAAGGCGATCTATGACGAGCGTTTCTGCCGCATGTGGGAGTTCTATCTGGCGGCCTCGGAAGCCGCATTCCGCTGGCAGGATCTGGTGGTATTCCAAATCCAGATCGCCAAGAAGAACGACACGCTGCCGATGTCTCGCGACTATATCGCCAAATGCGAGAAGGCGCTGGAGATGCGCGACATGGGGCATCGTCCAAAAGCCCCTGCCGCCAAGCCCGCCCGGCGCCGCAAGGTGGCGGATATGGAATAGACCGCCGGCGATCACGCCATTGCCGCTTGCCATTGCCGGCCCACACGCTGAAAAAGGTCTCGCCGTCGCCGCGAGACCTTTTTTCATGACCTATCTCATCTACATCGTTGCTGCCCTTGCCGAGATCGCCGGCTGCTTTTCGATCTGGGCGTGGTGGCGGCTCGAAAAGTCACCGTTGTGGCTGGCGCCGGGCCTGGTCTCGCTCGCTTTGTTCGGCTTCCTGCTGGCGCTGGTAGACATCAGCGCGGCGGGCCGCGCCTATGCTGCCTATGGCGGCATTTACATCGCCGCCTCGCTCGGATGGCTGTGGCTGGTGGAAGGCGTACGCCCCGACCGTTGGGACCTCGCCGGTTCCGCGCTCTGCATCGTTGGCGCCTCGGTCATCCTGCTCGCACCTCGGGGCGCCTGAGCTATGGAACTGCCTATCCCGCTTCGACAGGGCGTCGAGCGCCTCCTCGAAAAAGTGCCGCTGCCGACGCTGAAGCAAGCGGCAAAAACGC
Source organism: Mesorhizobium sp. (assembly GCA_004020645.1). Classification (GTDB taxonomy): domain Bacteria; phylum Pseudomonadota; class Alphaproteobacteria; order Rhizobiales; family Rhizobiaceae; genus Mesorhizobium. Next base: position 82,985 of record SAQL01000016.1, read on the forward strand.
TGTCGGACCGCTACCGCGCCGAACAGCGCGACGGGCGCCTGCACATGGCCGAGGAGATGGCGGTCAAGGCCTATCTGGCGACGCGGTTGCCGGCGACCTATGCCGCCGTCCATGCCAGCCTCGATGCGGTCAGCGAGGCAAGGCCCGATTATGCGCCCAAAACCCTGCTCGATGTCGGCGCCGGCCCTGGTACCGTGCTTTGGGCTGCGCTCGATCTTTGGCCCGACCTCGAGCAGGCGGTGCTGATCGAGGCGAGCGCCGCGGTGCGCCGGGTCGGCGAGGCGCTTGCCACTGAGGCGATGACGGCCAGGATCGCCTGGCTGGCCGGCGATGTCACCATCGACCTTGCCGGCCTCCAGCCGGCCGAGCTGGTCACCTGCGCCTATGTGCTGGACGAGATCGGACCGGCGTCGCTGCCAAAACTCATCGACCGGCTCTGGCACCTGACCGACGACACGCTGCTGGTCGTCGAGCCGGGCACGCCGGCCGGATGGCAGCGCATTCTTGCTGTGCGCCGGCAGCTGATCGAGGCGGGCGCGAATGTGCTTGCGCCTTGCCCGCATGAGGCGCCCTGCCCGCTCGTGCCGCCCGACTGGTGCCATTTTTCGCAGCGCGTCGCGCGTTCGCGCCTGCACCGGCTGGCCAAAGACGCCGACGTGCCATGGGAAGACGAGAAATTCGTCTATGTCGCCGCCTCCCGCCAAGCTGTTGCCCCACCGCAGGCGCGTGTGATCGCACCGCCGCAATCGGGCTCCGGCAAGGTCCTGCTGAAACTTTGCGAAAAGGACGGCTGTGCCGACGAGAAACTGTTCACCAAGCGCGACGGCGATGTGTTCAAGGCCGCCCGGCGGCTGGGCTGGGGCGACGCGCTGCCGGAGTGATTGGCAGCTATTTTCCTGTTTTGTTCTCGCCCGAGAACGGCTAGGCTCGCCGTCTTGATTCGAGTCAATCAAGATTCTTTCCACCGAAAGATCTTGGCTGTGAATCGCGGGCACCAAAGCTGATTGGATGGGCACTGATGCAGATAAGTCATCACCGATTTATCCCGTTCTGATATCGAGAGACCGGGATCGAAATTGGGGATATTATGGCAGAGGCAGCACGAAAATTCAGCGTGGCGGAAACACCGCTCTATCGCGAGGCACCGAACAACATCGAAGCCGAGCAGGCCCTGCTCGGCGCCATCCTCGTCAACAACGACGCCTTCTACCGCGTCTCGGATTTCCTGAAATCCGGCCATTTCTACGAGCCGCTGCATCGCAAGATTTTCGAAGTCGCCGCCGAACTCATTCGTATGGGCAAGATAGCGACACCGATCACGCTGAAGACGTTCCTGCCTGCCGACGAGAAGGTCGGCGACATGACGGTTGCGCAATATGTCGTGCGGCTGGCCGTCGAGGCGGTCACCGTGGTCAACGCCGCCGATTACGGCCGCGCCATCTATGATCTGGCCACGCGACGCGCGCTAATCACCGTCGGCGAAGACATGGTCAACATCGCCTATGATGCCCCGGTCGACATGTCGCCGTCCGAGCAGATCGAGGATGCTGAGCGGCGCCTGTTCGAGCTGGCCGAGACCGGTCGCTATGATGGCGGCTTCGAGAGCTTCACCGACGCGGTTAAAACCGCCGTCGACATGGCCAACGCCGCCTATATGCGCGACGGGCATCTGTCGGGCGTCGCCACGGGCCTGCGCGATCTCGATCGCCGCATGGGCGGCCTGCAGCCGTCCGATCTGATCATCATCGCCGGCCGCCCCGGCATGGGCAAGACCTCGCTCGCCACCAACATGGCCTTCAACATCGCCGAAGCCTATGTGCCGGCGCAACAGGCCGACGGCTCGTTCAAGGCGGCCAATGGCGGCGTCGTCGGCTTCTTCTCGCTCGAAATGTCGTCGGAACAGCTCGCCACCCGCATCATTTCCGAACAGACCGAAATCCCGTCGTCGAAAATCCGCCGCGGCGAGATCAGCGAGATGGACTTCGAAAAGCTGGTCGCCTGTTCGCAGACCATGCAGAAGATCCCGCTGTTCATCGACCAGACCGGCGGCATCTCAATCGCCCAGCTATCGGCGCGGGCGCGGCGGCTGAAGCGCCAGCGGGGCCTCGACGTCATCGTCATCGACTATATCCAGCTGATGCAGGGTTCGAGCGCCAAATCCTCGCAGAACCGGGTGCAGGAGATCACCGAGATCACCACCGGCCTGAAGGCGCTGGCCAAAGAGCTTGCCGTGCCGATCATCGCGCTGTCGCAGCTGTCGCGCCAGGTCGAAAGCCGCGACGACAAGCGCCCGCAGCTGTCGGACCTGCGCGAATCCGGTTCGATCGAGCAGGACGCCGACGTGGTGATGTTCGTCTACCGCGAGGAATATTATCTGAAGAACCGCGAGCCGAAGCCGGGCACCGACGAATACATCAAATGGGAACACGAGATGAACGAGATGCGCGGCAAGGCCGAGGTCATCGTCGCCAAGCAGCGCCATGGACCGACCGGCTCGGTCAGCCTCGCCTTCCAGGGCGAGTTCACTCGTTTCTCCGACCTCGCCGAGGAGCATCATCTGCCGGACAGGTTTGAGTAGCTCTTGTCCGCCGTCGCACCCAAGATGCGGGATAGCAGCGCTCTACGGCGCCCCCCTCTGTCCTGCCCTCTTTGCCACCACTTGGCATCTCCCCCACAAGGGGGGAGATTGGCCGTCACCTACGCCGGTCCTCTTTTCCGCAACGTTGAAAATTGGCGAAACCCAACGCGCAGTCCGATCTCCCCCCAAGTGGGGGAGATGTCCGGCAGGACAGAGGGGGGCGCGAAGGATCACGACGCTTGCCAGAGGGCCGAAAGGTAAGACTTTGGCTAAATCCCGCGTCCAGTTCATCTGCCAGAATTGCGGTTCGGTGCATCAGCGCTGGGCCGGCAAATGCGATGCCTGCGGCGAGTGGAACACGCTGGTCGAAGAAGGCACGTCCGGCGGCATCGGCTCGGGTCCGGTCAACACCCGCAATGCGCGCAAGGGCCGCGCCGTGGTGCTTACGACTTTGTCCGGCGACATCGAGGACGCGCCGCGCATCGTCTCCGGCATCGGCGAACTCGACCGCGCCACCGGCGGCGGTTTCGTGCGCGGCTCGGCCCTTCTGGTCGGCGGCGATCCCGGCATCGGCAAGTCGACGCTGTTGACCCAGGCTGCCGCAGCACTGGCGTCCAAGGGCCACCGCATCGTCTATGTCTCGGGCGAAGAGGCGGTTGCCCAGATCAGGCTGCGTGCGCAGCGGCTCGGCGTCGCCTCGACCCCGGTGGAGCTTGCCGCCGAAACCAATGTCGAGGACATCCTCGCCACCATCGCCGACGGCAAGCGGCCGGACCTGGTGATCCTCGATTCGATCCAGACCTTATGGACCGACATGGCCGATTCGGCGCCCGGCACCGTCACCCAGGTGCGTGCCGCCGCCCAGGCGATGATCCGCTATGCGAAATCCACAGGCGCGGCGATCGTGCTCGTCGGTCACGTCACCAAGGAAGGCCAGATCGCCGGGCCGCGCGTCGTCGAGCATATGGTCGACGCAGTGCTCTATTTCGAGGGCGAAGGCGGCCACCATTACCGCATCCTGCGCACGGTCAAAAACCGCTTCGGACCGACCGACGAGATAGGCGTCTTCGAAATGTCTGATATGGGCCTGCGCGAGGTCGCCAACCCGTCCGAGCTTTTTCTCGGCGAACGCCATGCGAAGGCGCCGGGCGCCGCGGTTTTCGCCGGCATGGAAGGCACCAGGCCGGTGCTGGTCGAGATTCAGGCGCTGGTGGCGCCGTCGTCTCTGGGCACGCCGCGCCGCGCCGTCGTCGGCTGGGACGGCGCCCGACTGTCGATGATCCTCGCCGTTCTCGAAGCCCATTGCGGCGTCCGCTTCGGCACCCATGACGTCTATCTCAACGTCGCCGGCGGCTACCGTATCTCGGAGCCGGCTGCCGATCTGGCGGTGGCGGCCGCACTGGTTTCCTCGCTCACCGGTCTTGCCCTTCCCGCCGATTGCGTCTATTTCGGCGAAATCAGCCTTTCGGGCGCCGTGAGGCCGGTTGCGCACGCGCAGCAGCGCCTGAAGGAAGCCGAAAAGCTGGGTTTTGGAAGCGCGGTTCTGCCCTTGGGCAGCGAGGAACTTGCCGGCGGGATAGGGGCCGGCGCTTTCCAGCCCACCGAGCTTGCCGATCTCGTGGCGCGCATAGCCGGCTCACGGCGCAGCCGCGCCGACGAGCAAGAGTGACGCGGCTCATGAAGTGGGGCAAAAGACATGCCGATTACGCTGCTTGACGGAATTCTCGTCGGCTTCACCTTGGTCTCGGCGATGCTCGCGATGGTTCGCGGCTTTTCGCGCGAGATCCTCTCCGTCGTCTCCTGGATAGCGGCGGCGGCGGCGGCGTTCTTCTTCTACCAACCGGTCCTGCCTTACGTTCAGCCCTATGTCGAGAATGAGAAGATTGCCATGGTGGTGGCCGCCGGCATCGTCTTCATCGTCGCGCTGATCGTCGTCTCTGTCATCACCATGAGACTCGCCGACTGGATCATCGATTCCAGGGTCGGCGCGCTCGACCGCACGCTCGGTTTCCTCTATGGCGCGGCGCGCGGCATCCTGGTCGTTGCGGTGGCCCTGCTGTTCTTCAACTGGCTGGCCGGCCCCAAGGCCCCGGGCTGGGTCGCCAACGCCAAGTCGCGGCCGCTGCTCGAATCGATCGGCGCCAAGCTCGAAAGCCTGCTGCCCGAGGATCCGGAGAACGCGATCCTCAACAGGCTCAATCCGAATCAGCCGGCACCCGAGACCGGAGCCGAGACACCTCCGGCGGCCGACGCACCCGCGGCGGACGCACCGGCAACCGGCGACGATGCTCCGGCGCTCGACGGGAGCGCGACCGACGCGCCACCAGCCGACAATGCACCGGCCAATCCGGCGCCGGCAAACTGACGATCATGTGAAAGCCGCAAACTCTACGTTGCTCTTGGGCAGTCATCACACTATATAGCGACTTTAGCGGAGCTGAAGATGGCAGACGCAGACGACGTGCTTTCCGCCGAAGCTGACGATCATTTCCATGACGAATGCGGTGTGTTCGGTATATTTGGCCGGCAGGACGCTGCGGCTATCGTCACGCTCGGCCTGCATGCGTTGCAGCATCGCGGCCAGGAAGCGGCGGGTATCGTGTCCTATGACGGCACCCAGTTCCATGTCGAACATCACGTCGGCCTGATCGGCGACACCTTCACCAAGCAGCGCGTCATCGACAGCCTGCAAGGCAACCGCGCCATCGGCCACACGCGCTACGCCACCACAGGCGGCGCCGGCCAGCGCAACATCCAGCCGTTTTTCGCCGAGCTCGCCGATGGCGGCTTCGCCGTCGCCCACAACGGCAACCTCACCAACGCCATGACCGTGCAGCGCGCGCTGCAGAAACAAGGCGCGATCTTCTCATCGACCTCGGACACCGAGACGCTGCTGCATCTGGTCGCCACCAGCAGGGAACGCGATCTCAACTCGCGCTTCATCGATGCGGTGCGCCAGGTCGAAGGCGCCTTCTCGCTGGTGGCGATGACTTCAAAGAAGATGATCGGCTGCCGCGATCCGCTCGGCATCCGGCCGCTGGTGCTCGGCGATCTCGACGGCGCCTGGATCCTGGCTTCCGAAACCTGCGCGCTCGACATCATCGGCGCCCGTTTCGTGCGTGACCTGAAGCCCGGCGAGATGGTCGTCGTCACCGCCAAGGGCATCGAGAGCCTGTTTCCGTTCGAGCCGCAGAAGACCCGCTTCTGTATCTTCGAATATGTTTATTTTGCGCGTCCGGATTCGTCGGTCGAAGGCCGCAACGTCTACGAGGTTCGCAAGCGCATCGGCGCCGAGCTGGCGCTCGAAAGCCCGGTCGAGGCCGACATCGTCGTGCCGGTGCCGGACAGCGGCACTCCGGCGGCGATCGGCTTTTCGCAAGCCGCGGGCATCCCATTCGAGCTCGGCATCATCCGCAATCACTATGTCGGCCGTACCTTCATCCAGCCTGGCGATTCGATCCGCCACATGGGTGTCAAGCTCAAGCACAACGCCAACCGCCGCATGATCGAAGGCAAGCGCGTGGTGCTGGTCGACGATTCGATCGTGCGCGGCACCACCAGCCAGAAGATCGTGCAGATGGTGCGCGATGCCGGCGCCAAGGAAGTGCACATGCGCATCGCCTCGCCGCCGACACGCGCCTCCTGCTTCTACGGCGTCGACACGCCGGAGAAATCGAAGCTCTTGGCATCGCGCATGTCGGTGGAAGAGATGGCCGAGTTCATCCGCGTCGATTCGCTCGGGTTCCTGTCGATCGACGGGCTCTACCGCGCCGTCGGCGAGGCCGGCCGCGACAATGAGCAGCCGCAATTCTGCGACGCCTGCTTCACCGGGCAATATCCGACCCGGCTTGCCGACTTCGAAGGTTCGGACAATGTGCGCACGCTGTCGCTCTTGGCAGCGGGCGGGGCGTAGAATTTCCAACTCCGGAGCGAGGTGAGACATGAGCACTCGAAGGGGCTTGTGGAAGAACCTCAGTGATTCATTCTCTTTTGCGAAATCCTTGCTCAAAGATCAGATAGATTCCGAGGTCGATATTGAGACGCCTCTTGGTAGCGGGTTTCTTTTTTGCCAAGTGAGAGAGTCAAGGGAGACCCAAAACAGATACGTCGTCGTCAAAGCTATCGGCGGTGATTCAACAGTTTTTGTTCCTCTTGATGAGAATTCCGCCAAGCAGTTGATTTCCTTCCTTCAGCTGTCGTTCTTAGACCAGCAACCCAAGAATAACTCATGACCCCTGCCCTCGACCTTTCCGGCCGCGTCGCGGTCGTCACCGGTGCCTCGCGCGGCATCGGGTACTTCATCGCCTTGGAACTTGCCGCCGCCGGAGCGCATGTCATCGCGGTTGCCCGCACAGTCGGCGGACTGGAGGAACTCGATGACCAGATCAAGGCGGCGGGCGGACAAGCCACACTTGTGCCGCTCGATCTTGCCGACATGGCCGGCATCGACCGGCTGGGCGGCGCCATCCACGAGCGCTGGGGCAAGCTCGACGTCCTGGTCGCCAATGCGGCGGTGCTCGGCGTCATCTCGCCGATCGGCCATGTCGAGGCCAAGACCTTCGAAAAGGTGATGACCATCAACGTCACCTCGACATGGCGGCTGATCCGCTCGGTCGATCCGTTGCTCAGGCTCTCCGATGCCGGCCGCGCCATCGTGCTTTCCTCCAACGCCGCTCATTCGGCGCGGGCCTTCTGGGCGCCCTATGCGGCGTCGAAGGCGGCGGTTGAGACGATGATGCGTTCCTGGGCGCATGAGACGGAAAACTTGGCCCTCAGGGTCAATGCCGCCGACCCCGGCGCCACCCGTACCGCCATGCGGGCGCAGGCGGTGCCCGGCGAGGATCCGGAGACGCTGCCGCATCCCCAGGAGATCGCCAAACGCATCGTACCGCTGGCCAGCCCTGCGCTTAGGGAAACCGGGCTGATCTTCCAGGCCAAGCACAACCGCTTTGTTGCCTACCGGCAGCCGGAGTAGACGCATCGCGCACCTTGGCGGAAGAATTGCACCGCCGCCGACGTTGTTGGAATGCCAGATGTTCGCAAACGGAGGACCACCATGCGCAGACTGCTTCTCGTCACCGCCGCTGCATCGCTGGCAGCCGTCGGCGTCGCATCCTCACAGGATACGACGATGAGCTTCTTCGTCACCAGCGTCGGCTCGGGCAAGGGCGCCGATCTCGGCGGCCTCGCGGGCGCCGATGGGCATTGCGCCTCGCTGGCTGAAGCCGCTGGCATCACGGGCAAGACATGGCGCGCCTATCTCTCGACCAGCGATACCGATGCGCGAGATCGTATCGGCAATGGACCATGGTTCAACGCCAAGGGCGTCAAGATCGCTGACGATGTCGCTTCGCTGCATAGCGATGCCAACGCCATCACCAAGCAGACGGCGCTCGACGAAAAGGGCGAAGTGGTCAACGGCCGCGGCGACAACCCCAACCGCCACGACATTCTGACCGGCTCCAAGCCCGACGGCACGAAAATCGCCGACCAGACCTGTGGCGACTGGACGCTCAGCGGAGCAGAAGGTGCGGCAATGACAGGCCATCACGACCGCACCGGTCTCGACGATTCGGCCGCCGCCAAATCGTGGAATTCCTCGCACGCTTCACGCGGCGGCTGTAGTCAGGAGGCGCTGAGGAGCACCGGCGGCGACGGCCTGTTCTACTGCTTTGCCGTAAACTGAGCCGTTCCAACAGACGTAGGACATTCACGTGGGCTGTGATGCCGTGGCGAACCACCGCGCCCGGCCGCGCTTTCGTCGATTGCCCAGAGTTGATAGGATCGCCCGACTCCCACAACAAACGAGGAAATCCCATGGCGGCTCCGAGCGTAGCGTTGGTCTGGTATCTGGTGATTGCCGGCCCGCAAGGCGGCATGGTGGTGCTGCCCAGCACGTTCGACACCCGCGAACAGTGCACCTCCGCCGTCACCGAATATCAGAAGCAGCCAACGCCGGCCGGCTGGTCGGTGCAGTGCGTGCCGAGCGCCTCGCCCTTCGCCGACGAGGGCGAAAGTGAGTAGCCGGCGCGCGTTCAGCGCTGAGCACTGACCGTCAGTTCCGGCTTGGTATTGATGGTCTGAAACACCACGCAGTAGCGTTCGGTCAGCTTGAGCAGCGCGTCGACGCGCTCTTGTGGCTCGTCGCTGTCGAGGTTGAAATTCAGCCGGATGGCGCGGAAGCCGACCGGCGCATCTTTTGCCACGCCTAAAGTGCCGCGAAAATCGAGATCGCCTTCGGCCTCCACCGTTGCAGCGCCGAGCTTGAACTCCAGCGCCGTCGCCACCGCCTTCAGCGTTACGCCGGCGCAAGCGACCAAGGCCTCCAGCAGCATGTCGCCCGAGCACAATTCGAGCCCCGAACCGCCAGTAGCCGGATGCAGACCGGCAACGGCTAGCGCCCTGCCCGTCTCGACCTTGCAGGCGATCGACTGGTTGTCGATCGAGCCCTTGGCCCGAAGCGTGATCAGCGCGCGCGATGCGTCGTCGCGATATGCCTCCTTGAGCGGCGCCTGCATGGCCTTCAGTCCGGTAGCGTCCATGTCCAACCCTTTCGGCAGTAATTTTCATCGTTCGTCATGATACTCGAATGGAACCGGTACAGCCTAAACTTCGATTTCACGACATTTGGATCATAGTGACAAGCTCTCGTCGTTAGACTTGGTGCGCTTCATGAGACCTGGGGCCGCCGCACGATGACACCATCCGTCGGAGTCCGCACCTCGGGGGTGGCCAGGCAGGTGGCGACAGCCTCGTGACCGGGAGTGCTAGGGGATTGGGGCGACGTACGTTGGCGGGCTGTGATTGGCGGGGCAGAGGATGATCACTTCGTCGGTGCAGACAGCCGCCACGTCCAGTATCGCGCAGGACCGCGTGAGCAGAAGAAAGCGGTCGACCAGCGGGGCCACGGCGCCCCTCGGCGCGGCGCTGATCTTTGCGGTCGGTCTGCCGATCATCGGGAACGAACATTTCCGCAGGCGGCTGTAGGATGCGCCGACCTCTGCTGACAGTATGGTGTCAGGACAAGGCAGCGTAGTCTGGTGACATGACGGGATCCCTGACCATGCCTGACACCGCCGCCGAGCGCACCCTTGGCATCATCCTGGTTTCGGCGTCGGCGGCGGTGTTCGGCCTCACCGGCGTATTGACCAAGTCGATCCATGCCGACCCGCTCACCATCACCTGCTGGCGCGGCTTCGTCGGCTCGATCCTGATAACTCTCTATGTGCTTTGGCGCCGCCGCCGCTCCGGCAGGCGTGAAAGCCTGCGTCTCGGCTGGCGCGGCTGGCTGCTGGCGATCGAGGGCGCGCTGGCCAGCATCGCCTTCATCTCAGCGTTCAAATTCACCTTCGTCGCCAATGTCGCGATTATCTACGCCACGGCGCCGTTCGTCACCGCGCTGCTTGCCTTCATGCTGGTCCGTGAGCGCTTCCGACTGCAGACGCTTGCCGCCGCCGCCGTGTCGCTCGGCGGTGTGGCGATCATGGTCTGGTCCGGCTTCGGTACCGGCCATCTGTTCGGCGACGGGCTGGCGCTGCTGATGACAATCGGCAGCGCGCTCTACATGATCATGGTGCGCGCTTTCCGCGACACGCCTGTGGTGTGGGCCGGAGCGGTGTCGGCGTTTCTTTTGTTCGTGCTCGGCTGGTTCGTCACCGATCCACTGGCGGTTTCGGCCAGAGACGCAGTGCTGCTCGTCACCTTCGGCATGTCCTTCGCGCTGGCCTCGATCCTGTGGACGGAGGGCGCACGGCTCATTCCGGCAGCCGAATCCGGCCTGCTAGGCTCCGCCGAAGTACCGTTCGCGATCCTGTTCGCCTTCGTGTTCCTGGCCGAAGTCCCGCCGGCCGCCAGCATGATAGGCGGCGTCATCGTGCTCTGTGCTGTGTTCGCCCATGCCGGACGCGACTGGCACGTGGCGAGGCAGCGCTCTGCCTGAGAAAACTGCCCTTGAAACAAATTTGTAAAGTCATGGAACCATTATCGGGTTCAGGCATTGTTGGGTTCGACGGGTCACCCCAAGTCCCCCCAAACCCCTCGGCCCGTCTAACCTAGAGCCGACCGCAAGGTCGGCTTTTTCTTTTGCGAAATCAGTTTGGTGCGCCTGCCAAGGCAAGATTGCCGCTGAACAGCGCAGCCAGGTCCTGTGCCGGGGGCTCGGCATCCTGGCGCAGCCGGATGGCGAACTCGGCGATGGGAACCGGCGGCAGGCCAAGGTCGCGCGGTGCCTCGACGATGCCGGAATGGGCAAACCGCGCCGTCCTCAGCGTCAGCGCGACGCCGGCATTCACTGCTGTGCGCAGTCCTGCCAGGCTGGCGCTGCCGGCGGCGATGCGGTAGCGGCGGCCGGTCGTGTCGAGTGCCGCGATCGCTGCTTCACGAAAGCCGCAATGCGGATCCAGCAGCGCCAGCGGCAGCTCGTCCTGGCGCGAAACCAGCCCCTTTTGCGAACAGAGCCACATCATCGGCTCGCGGAGCACGCCGACTTCGTCCGGCGCCGGCGCCTGGCGCATGGCGATCGCCAGATCGAGGGCGCCGGATTGCAGCGCCTGCGCCAATTCGGCGGAGCGGCCGACGCGCAATTCGATCCTGACGCGTGGATGACTCACGGCGAAGGCCCTGAGCAAATCCGGCAGGCCGCTGTCGGCGAAATCTTGTGTCGTGCCTATGGCCACGCGCCCATCGGCTCGCACGCCCTTGAGGGCCAGCCACGCCTCGCGATGCACTGCCAGGATACGCCGTGCGTGGCCGACCAGATCCTCGCCGGCCGGCGTCAGGACGCGGCCCCGCCCCTGCGGCACCAGAAGCGGTTCGCCGACAATATCCTCCAGCCGCTGCATCTGCGTGGTCACTGCCGACGCCGAGCGGCCGACAACTGACGCCGCCTGCGCCAGCGAGCCGCCATCGACGAAGGCGAGAAAGGTTTTAAGGAGATCGGGGTCGAGCATTTTCATAATTCGATGATATCAAAGTATCTGCTAAAAACAATTCGATTCTAATAATGAAAGAGCGATGGCAAAGATTTCTTACGGCGAAGAGATGCCGCGTAACCCGAGGAGAAAAATTATGCCGATCATCAATGTCAGCGTCACCGGCAGGCCCGATGCCGCTCTGTCCGCCACCATCGCCAGGGAGGTGACCGAACTGACCGCAATGCATCTGCGCAAGGATCCGACCATCACCGCGGTCGCCATATCCTATCTCGACCCGCAGCATTGGTTCGCCGGCGGCAAGTCGCTGGCCGAGCACGGCGCCAAGACCTTCTGGCTCGACATCAAGGTGGTCGACGGCACCAACACCAAGCTCGAACTGGAAGCCTATCTTAAGGCGATCTTCGCCGCCTTTGGCCGCATGCTGGGTGAGATGCACGAAGAAAGCTACGCCTTCGTGCATGAAGTGCCGGCCGCCGCCTATGGCTATGGCGGCAAGACGCAGGAATTCCGTTTCATCAGCGGGAGGTTGAAAGCGGCTTGAGCAGCGCCGTTCAGTTCCACGTTCATCCCGCAAATCACATTGGCGACGGTGAAGCGTGACAGGCCGGCAGTCAGCCCTAGTCGAGCAGCATTGACGTTGACCCCACTTCGTCTAGGTTCTCATTGAAGCGGCCAAGAAAGAGCCGCGACGTGAGAATCTGTTGGGAGAGACGCGGCATGATCCTGACACTGGCGCTGCTTGCGGGCCTCGTCGCGGCCTGGCTGCTGATCGGGGTGGTGGAAAAATTCCGCCTCGGCGTGCGCTTCACGCAGGCGCTGCTCTACGTGCCGTTCAAGCTCGCCTACCGGATTGCCGACGACCGCATCAGGATCGCCCGCAAAACAGCCGCCCCGGTCATTTACGTCATTTCGCACCAGTCGCGCCTCGAACCGGCGCTGATGCTGTCACTGCTGCCTGAAGACACTCTGCACATCCTCGACGAGGTCTCGGCGCGATCGCCCTGGCTCGAACCATGGCGCGAGCTTGGCCGCACCATCGCTTTCAACGCCGAGCATATCTTCGTCAGCCGCCGGCTGGTGCGGGTGCTGAAGGGCAAGGGCCGCCTTGCCGTCTATCTGCCGGATGCGGTCGAGCCTGATATCAAGACCTTTCGGCTGTTTCGCGCCGTCACCCGCATCGCCATGCAGGCCGACGCCCGCATCGTCCCGATCTTCGTCGCCGGCGCGCGCACCCTGCCGGTATCGCTGACGCCGGCGGACAAGGCGCCCCGGCGCTGGTTTCCCCTTCTGTCGATCAGCGTGCTGGAGCCAATGACCATCGCCGAGCTGGTGGCACGAAATCCTGATCAGTCCTCAAACACCAATGCGCTGTTCGACCGTGTCGCCGAAGCTCGCCTTTTCGGCAGCGATCTTAACCGCGGCCTGTTCCTCGCCATACGCGACGCCGCCGACCGTGTCGGCGCCTCGCATCCTATCGTCGAAGACGTGGTCAGCGGCACGCTGAACTACAGAAAGCTGTTCATCGGCGCGCGGGTGCTGGGTCGCCGCTTCGAGGCGGTGACGGCGCCGGGCGAAGCGGTTGGACTGCTGCTGCCCAACGCCAATGGCGTCGTGCTGTCGCTCATTGGCGTGTTGTCGGCGAGCCGGGTGGCGGCGATGATCAACTACACCGCGGGCCCGGCCAGCGTGACCGCCGCCGTGCGCACGGCGGAGATCCGCACCGTGGTCTCGTCGCGCGCCTTTGTCGACAAGGCCAGCCTCGCTGACATCGTCGCGGCGGTAGAAGAAGGCGGCGCCAAGCTGTTGTGGCTGGAGGATGTGCGGGCCAGCGTAACCGTACTGGACAAGCTCGCTGCCGCCTTGCTGTGGCGCTGGCCGCTGCAGCCGCAGAATGCCACCAAGCCAGCGGTGATCCTGTTCACTTCAGGCTCGGAAGGCACGCCCAAGGCGGTGGTGCTGTCGCACAGGAATCTTCTCACCAACGCCATGCAGGCCGAAGCCCGCATCACCATCTCACCGGCCGATATCCTGCTCAACGTGCTGCCGGTGTTCCACGCGTTCGGGCTCACCGGCGGCACCATCCTGCCGCTGGTCACCGGAGTGAAACTATTTCTCTATCCCTCGCCGCTGCACTACAAGCTGATCCCCGAGGTCGCACGCAAGGCAAGGCCGACCGTCATGTTCGGCACCGACACGTTCCTCGCCAACTATGCGCGCACCGCCAAGGACGGCGATTTTTCCAGCCTGCGCTTCATCATCGCCGGCGCCGAGGCGGTGAAACCGGAGACACGCCGCGTCTACCGAGAGCGTTTTCAGGCCGAGATCATTGAGGGTTTCGGGCTGACCGAGGCGTCACCAGTCGTTGCCGTCAATACCGCCATCCACGGCCGCGACGGCACGGTCGGGCGGCTGTTGCCTGCCATGCGCATGAAGCTTGAGCCGGTCGAGGGCATTAGCGGCGCCGGACGGTTGTGGCTCGACGGGCCGAATTTGATGATGGGCTACATGACATCCGATAGGCCCGGCGAATTGCAACCGCTCGACGGCTGGCACGATAGCGGCGACATCGTTTCGGTCGACCGCGAAGGCTTCATCACCATTCGCGGCCGGGCCAAGCGCTTCGCCAAGATCGCCGGCGAGATGGTGTCGCTGGGCGCAGTCGAGATGCTGGTGCAGTCGCTATGGCCGGAAGAGCACCACGCTGTGGTAGCGGTGCCGGACAGGCGCCGCGGCGAGCGCATCGTGCTGGTCACCACCGCTGATGACGCCGACCCCGATGAATTGCGCGAATTCGGCAGACAAGCCGGTGCCGCCGATTTGATGGTGCCGAACGACATCGTCAAGGTGGAGGAAATCCCGGTGCTGGGTTCAGGCAAAACCGACTATGTCTCGACCCGCAAGCTGGCGATTGACCGGCTGGGGCACAGCGCGGCAGCTTAGCGCTTTAGAGGACCACCACTGACAACAGCAGGATGAACCCGACCGCCATCATCAGCAGGCCCGGCCAGTTCTGCGACAGGCCGAGGAATCCGAGTCCGCGCCGCCGCGGCTCAAGTGTCGGGCCTGGCGTTGCGAGACTTGGCGTCGAGCTATCCGGCGCCGTGCGAACAGGTGCCGGTTCGCTGAGCCGCCCGCGCCATAGGGCTGCGCCAGCCATGTACACAACGCCAGCGACAATGAGCAACGCACCAATGAGGACGACAGCCATTTCTCCTCACTCTTCTTCAACTCGTGCGCCTGGCACAGCAACTTGAGAAGTTGTAGCAAGGCGCTTCGCGAGGTTGCTCTCCTCGCCCGCTAAGACAAAACGGTCAAGATGCCGGCAGGTTCCCGCTAGAGCGGAATGCGCCGAATTGAACTGGTCATCCGCTCTATCTATTTGTTTTAGCCGCATTTCTGCGACGCCAAGTGATTCCACTTGGCTGCAAATGCTTGAGGTGTCCGTCGGAGCAAATTGGCGACAGGCCTGTCAGCCGATGTCTGAAGGCGGCACCTTCTCGCCTTCGCGCTTGGCGCGCCTGGAATAGGCGCGCACGCTGAACGGCAGGAACAGCAGATAGCCGGCGACCGACGCTGTCAGCGTGTACCAGGGGTAGGTCATCAAAAGCAGGACATAGAGGACGACGCCGAGAATGATCGGCAGCACCTTGTCGCCCGGAACTTTCAGGCTCTTGCCGGAATAGACCGGCAGCCGGCTGACCAGCAGGAAGGCGACCAGAACGGTGAAGCCGGCGGCGACGAAGGCGGCAGGGCGGGACGGCTCCACGCCAAGCCGCAGGAAGTACAGATAAAGCGGCAGCATCACCAGCACTGCACCCGCCGGCGCCGGCACGCCGACGAAATACTCGGTTTGCCACTGCGGGCGATCTGTTTCTTCGTCGAGCACGTTGAAGCGAGCGAGTCTCAGTCCGCAGGCGATGGTGAACAGGAGCGCGGCAATCCAGCCAGGCGAGCCGGCCTGGTCGAGCAGGAAGGCATAGAGCACCAGCGCGGGAGCTACGCCGAAATTGACGATGTCTGCCAGCGAATCCATCTGCGCGCCGAATTTGGACGTCGCCTTCAGCATCCGCGCCAAGCGGCCGTCGATGCCGTCGAGGAAGGCGGCGAGCAGCACCATCACCACTGCCGGCTCGAAACGGCCTTCGAAGCCGAAGCGGATGCCGGACAGGCCGGCGCAGATGGCGAGCACGGTGACGAGATTGGGCAGCACCATGCGCATCGGGATTTCATGGATGCGCGGTCCGCCGCCGCCATGCGCCTCGAATTTCTTGAACGGCGCGCCCACGGCTCAGGACACCCGCACGAGCGGCGTTGCGGCAATGCCGCCGAATTCGGCCAGTATGGTTTCACCGCCGACCGCGGTCTGGCCGACAGCGACACGCGGCGTTGCGGCCGACGGCAGGAATACGTCGACGCGCGAGCCGAAGCGGATCAGCCCAAAGCGCTCGCCGATGCCGATCGTGCCGCCGGTCTCGGCCCAGCAGACGATGCGCCGCGCCACCAGGCCGGCGATCTGCACCGCGGCCACCGTGCCGTTGGGGCTGTCGATGACCAGGCCGTTGCGCTCGTTGTCGGCGCTCGCCTTGTCGAGTGCGGCGTTGAGGAACTGGCCCGGCCGATGCTCGATCCTTGTGATGCGGCCGCGCACCGGCGCCCGGTTCACGTGGCAGGAAAAGACGTCCATGAACACCGAGATGCGGGTCATCTCGCCGCCGCCGAGGCCAAGTTCGCGCGGCGGCACGGCCGGACCAACCGCCGTGATGATGCCGTCGGCCGGGCTCACCACCAGCCGATCATCGACAGGCGTGACGCGCTCGGGATCGCGGAAGAAATAGACGCACCAGGCGGTCAGGATCAGGCAGACCCAAAACAGGATCGAAGAGAAATAGCCGAGGAAAAGCGTCACCGCTGCGAAGGCGGCGATAAACGGATAGCCTTCGCGATGGATCGGAACGAGCGTTTTCTTGATCGTGTCGACGAGGTCCATGGAATGGAAACAGCCTAGTTTCAGGTCCGGCCTCAATAGCGGAAACACCCTGTGGCCGCAACGCGACAATGAGCGAAAGCCGGTTCGGCGGCGGTTGCGTTGGGCACGTACCGGTTCACGCATATTGGAACCGATCCGGCCTTTGCGAAAAATCCGTCGCAGTTGTCGGCGCGCGGCATCCTCGCCCGTCCTTGGTGAGAGGCGCTTTATATCGGCCGAGTGGGGCGCCTACGGCACGAAACCTGGGAGCCCGCAATGCTGTCGCAGAAATTAGCAGCCAAAGAAGCAAATGTCGTGATGAACGGTCTGGCGTTCGGCGAGTCGCCGCGCTGGCATGATGGCAGGCTTTGGTTCTGCAACTGGGGAACCGGCCAGATCATCGCCGTCGATGCCGACGGCAACAGTGAGGTCATGCTCACTGTGCCGGCCACCCTGCCCTATTCGATCGACTGGCTGCCGGACGGTCGCCTGGTCGTCGTCTGCGGGCGTGAGGGGTTGGTGCTGCGGCAAGAAGCAGACGGGACGCTAGCCACCCACGCCGATCTGCGGGGTTTTTCAACGAGCCCTTGGAATGAGATCGTCGTCGATGGGCGCGGCAACATCTACGTCAATGGCGGTGGGCCAGCGCCGGCTCCCGGCCAACATTTCGGCCCCGGCACCATCGTGCTGATTGCGCCGGACGGGTCGGTGCGGCAGGTGGCGGACAAGATCGCCTTCGCCAACGGGATGGCGGTGATGCCTGACAACAAAACGTTGATCGTCGCTGAATCCCACGCCAACAGGCTAACCGCCTTCGATATCGCCACCGATGGCAGCCTCGCCAACCGGCGGCGATGGGCCGACCTCGGCAACGGCTTTCCCGACGGCATCTGTCTCGATGCAGAAGGCGCTATCTGGTATGCCGACGTGCCCAACCGGCACTGCGTGCGTGTGCGCGAAGGCGGCGCAATGCTCGAAAGCGTTGATGCCGATCGCGGCTGCTTTGCCTGCATGCTTGGCGGCACCGACGGCAAGACACTGTTCATCGTCGCCGCCGAATGGCGCGGCTTCGAATACATGATCAGCGAAGTCCGCACCGGCCAGGTGCTCAGCATCGAGGCTTCCGCACCGGGCGCCGGCTGGCCATAAGGGCTACGACACTTCCGAGGGGCGGCGGCGGACGACGACGCCGAACTCGTCGCGCTCGCGAGCAATGCGCAGCCGCTCCTCGGCCTCGGTTGCCTCACGCTGGCGGTCCCACATCGACGCGTACAGGCCGGCCTTGCGCATCAAGGCGGCATGCGTGCCACGCTCGGCGATCTGGCCGTCCTGCAGCACGATGATCTCGTCGGCCGAAATCACCGTCGACAGCCGGTGGGCGATGACGATGGTCGTGCGGCCCTTACTGACGAGGTCGAGCGCCGCCTGGATCTCCTGTTCGGTATGGCTGTCGAGAGCCGAGGTCGCCTCGTCGAGCATGAGGATCGGCGGCGCCTTCAATATGGTGCGGGCGATCGCCACGCGCTGCTTCTCACCGCCGGACAGTTTCAGCCCGCGCTCTCCGACCATCGAACGGTAGCCGTCGGGCAGCCGCTCGATGAATGGTCCGATCTGGGCGAGTTCTGCCGCCTTGCGCACATCCTCCTCGCTGGCATCGACGCGGCCGTAGCGGATGTTGTAGGCGATGGTGTCGTTGAACAGCACGGTGTCCTGCGGCACCATGCCGATCGCCGCGCGCAGGCTCTCCTGCGTCACGTCGCGAATGTCCTGGCCATCGATCAGAATCTTGCCGCCCTGGATGTCGTAAAAGCGGAACAGGAGCCGCGAAATGGTCGACTTGCCGGCGCCCGATGGCCCGACAATGGCAACCGTCTTGCCGGCCGGCACTTCGAAGCTGACGCCTTTCAGGATCTTGCGGTTGGGATCGTAGGAAAACTGCACGTCGCGGAACTCGACCTTGCCGGCGCCGACGACCAGCGGCCTGGCACCCGGCTTGTCGACGATCTCCTGCGGCACATCGAGCAGATCGAACATCTGCTCGATGTCGGTCAGGCCCTGGCGGATTTCGCGATAGATGAAGCCGATGAAGTTGAGTGGCACCGAAAGCTGGATCAGCATGGCGTTGATGAAGACGAAGTCGCCAACCGTCTGCGTACCAGCCTGCACCTCCAGCGCCGAAAGGCACATGACGATAACCGTGCCGAGACCGAAGATGACGCCTTGGCCGAAGTTCAGCCAGCCCAGTGAGGTCCATATCCTGGTGGCGGCAATCTCGTAGCGCGCCATCGAACGGTCGAAGCGCTCGGCTTCCATGCTCTCGTTGTTGAAATATTTGACCGTCTCGAAATTGAGCAGCGAGTCGATCGCCTTGGTGCTGGCGTCGGTGTCGCTATCGTTCATGTCGCGGCGAATAACGATACGCCAGTCGCTCGCCCTGATGGTGAACCAGATGTAGAGCCAGACCGTCACCGCCACCACAGCCACGTATTTCCAGCCATAGGTGACGGCGAAGATGCCGGCCGTCAGCGCGAATTCGAGGATAGTCGGCAAGGTGTTGAGCACGGTGAAGCGGACGATCGTCTCGATGCCCTTGGTGCCGCGCTCGATGATGCGCGACAGGCCGCCGGTACGGCGCTCGAGATGGAAGCGCAGCGACAGTTGATGCATGTGGATGAAAGTGCGGAAGGCGAGCTGGCGCACCGCATATTGTCCGACGCGGGCAAACAGCGCGTCGCGCAGCTGGTTGAAACCGAGCTGCACCAGCCGCACGACATTGTAGGCGATGACCAGCATGACCGGCGCCAGCAGGAAGGCCGGCAGCGGCGGCACCGACCTGGCATCCCCGGCTAGCGCATCGGTCGCCCATTTGAAGAAATAGGGGCCGGCAACCAGTGTCAGCTTGGCGACCACCAGAAGCACGGTCGCCCATACCACCCGCGCCCGGAGGTCGGCCCGGTCGGCCGGCCACATATATGGCCAAAGATTGCGCAATGTCTTGACGGTCGAACCGGACTCAGCGGAAACGGTTTTTTCGGCCATTTTTATCGCCTTTTTCTTATATCTCACTGCTTGACCGTCACCTTTTCCGAAAACCGGCCTTCCACTTTTCGCTGACGCGGGTCCTTCGATTCGGGATCATGATTAGCGGCCGGAGCAGCACGAATTGACGAGTGCGGCCAGCGATGCGGAAACATCGGCGAGCGCATCGCTGTCGATTTCATAGCGCGAGCGTTGCCGGTCCGGCTCGTAGCGGACCAGCCCGGCGTCGACCAATATCTTCAGATGCTGCGAAACCGTGGACTGCGCCAAGTCGAGATGGTCGACGACCTCGCGGCAGCAGCAGGAGCGGCTGGCCGAAAGGTGCCGGAGGATCTCGATCCGCGCCGGATGCGAAAGCGCGGCGAGCTTCGCGGCGACGGACTGGCTGTCGGCGAAGCCGCAGGTCTTCTCGGTCAAGGGAGCGTTCATCGTCTATCGGCGATAAACGATGAACGAACTTTCCGCAAGAGCCCGTAAAAGAAGAAAAGGAATTTCTAATCAGCCTTTGTCGGGGCGGTCGTCATCTGGTCGCCCATCGCCTTGAGGTTGGCGGCTTCGCCTTCCTGCGATTTTTCCGGGACCTTGAACACCTGCCCCGGCCAGATGCGGTCTGGATTCCTGATCTGATCCTGGTTGGCGAGGTAGATGGTCGAGTAGCGCACGCCTTGGCCATAGACGCGGCGCGAGATCTGCCACAGCGTGTCGTGGCGGCGGATAATGACGGCGCCATCGGCATGCTCGAGCCGGGGCGCCACTGTCTCGGGAATTTCAGCCGAAGCGGCGGGTGCAGCAGACGCGGTGGCGTCAGCCGCCGCGGGCGGCGTGGCAGGCTTCTGCTCGGCGGGCGCCACGGCGGCGACCGACTCGCCCGGCTCGCGCTCGAACGGCACGGCGGCACGGGCAACCACCTTGACCCCGTCGGCATCGAGTGCGTCGACATGGATGGTGTAGGTGCCGACCGGAATGATGCGCGTCGCCTCGACCAGGAAGTGGCCGTCGGGTGAGGTTTTCGCGTCGCCGAGCAAGATATCGTTGGCATAGGCGCGCACCTTGCGGCCGGGATCGGCTAGCCCGGCGACGAAGATCTTGTTGCCGTCGATCTCGATCGCTTCGACGACGATCTTTGGCCCTGCAGCTGGTGTTGCCGGTGCGACAGGCACGTCCGGAGCCGGCGCGGGGGTGGCAGCCGGTGCGCCTGGGGCCGGTGCTGCGGCAACGGGGTCTCCGGCAGCCGGAGCGGCCGCCTTGTCGCCGGCAGGGGCTCTAGGCTTTGTCTCGGGCGCCGGAACCGTGAGCAGTTCGGACGGCTTGCCGGGTTCTTCGATCATCGCCAGCACCTGGCCAGCAGGACTCTGGGGAATCGAGACGACGGCTGTCTGCGCAGAGGGGGTCACGATATTGCCGGTCATCGAACGCAGCGCGATCGTGTAATCGCCGGGTTTCAGCGGATCGTCGAGAACGATGGCAAAGGCGCCATCGGCACCGGCGACCGTCGAGCCGAGAACCGTCGAACCGTTGAGAATCTCGACCTTGGCGTTGGGTGCGGCATTGCCGGCGACGACGATAGAGCCCTTGATTTCGACCCGAACGATATCGAAGGTCGGCGCGATCGCATCGGCCGTGGCCGACGCTGCCGGTGCCATCGCACCTGTGGCCGGCGCGGGCGGAGGCGGTCCATCGGTCCCCGGCTCGGCCGGCTTCTCCACCGGCGGCGTCAGCGATGCCACTTCCGCCGGTGGCGCGCGATTGAGATATGGGTCGAGCGCGCCCGACACATAGGCGGTTCCCGCCGCGGCGACGGAGCCGCCGACGGCGAACAAAAGCGCCTTCAATGGATTAATCGTCATATTTCCCTGCCCTTAGCCACCTAATGCCGGTCTAGCCTGTTTTGCCCAAACCGACAAGAAAAAGGGGCCGACAAAGAATAAGTGGGCCGACAAGAAAAAACCCGCCCGGGCTTGACCGCGAATAAAGACCCAATCACCAATCATCTCATGAACACGATTCGATCCATCTGCGTCTATTGCGGCTCGTCTCCAGGCCGCGATGAAACTTATGCCAAGGCCGGACACCTGCTTGGGCGTTCGATCGCCAAGTCTGGCCTGCGTCTGATCTATGGCGGCGGCACCAGGGGCATCATGGGAGCCGTTGCCGAAGGGGCGTTGCGGGCTGGCGGCAAGGTGACGGGCATCATTCCGCGCTTCCTGATCAACAGGGAGGCCACCGAAACCGCGCTTAACCGGCTCGACGAGCTCGTGATCACCGACAACATGCACGAGCGTAAGCATACGATGTTCGAGAAATCCGACGCCTTTGTGGCGCTGCCGGGCGGCATCGGCACGGTCGAGGAGATCATCGAGATCATGACCTGGGGCCAGCTCGGCCACCATCGCAAGCCGATCGTCTTCGGCAACGTTGGGGGATTCTGGGACCCGATGCTGGCGCTGCTCGACCATATGATGGCCGAAGGCTTCATCCACACCGCGCAGCGGGTCAAGCCGCTGGTGGTCGATGATCCGGAAGCGATCGTCGCCGCCATCATGGTCGCCGGATCATCGGTCGACGCACCGACCGAAGGTGTGCAGTCGGTAATCGACAAGCTTTAAGACAGTAAGGCAGTAAGGCAGTAAGGCAGTAGGGCAGTATGTAGTGCATGCCGCGCTCATGAGGCGCTGCCCTACTGCCCTACTGCCCTACTGCCCTACTGACCCGCCAGATGACATTGCCGACGTCGTCGGCGACGAGCAGTGCGCCGGTTCGATCGATAGCAACGTCGACCGGACGGCCCATCGCCTTGCCATCACGCCCGACGAAGCCAGCGAGCACATCTCTCGGGAGACCGCCCGGTTTACCACCGCGGAACGGCACGAAGATCACCTTGTAACCGCTGAGCACGCTCCTGTTCCACGAGCCGTGCTGGCCGACGAAGGCGCCGGAGCCGTAGGCCGGACCGAGCGACGCGCCTTTGGAGAAGGTCAGTCCCAGCGAGGCGGTGTGGGAACCCAGCGCATAATCGGGCTTGACCGCCCTCGCCACGAGATCGGGGCGCTGCGGCTTGACGCGTTCGTCGACGTTCTGTCCGAAGTAGCTGTAGGGCCAGCCATAAAAAGCGCCCTCACGAACCGAGGTCATATAGTCCGGCACGAGATCGTCGCCGATCTCGTCACGCTCGTTCACAGCGACCCAAAGCTCGCCAGTTTCAGGGTTCCAGGAGAGCCCGTTCGGGTTGCGCAGCCCTGACGCGAAGACCCGGGTACGGCGGGTCGACCGGTCCACTTCAAGGACGGCGGCGCGGTTCTTCTCCGCGGCCATGCCGTTTTCTCCAACGTTACTGTTGGAGCCGACGGTGACATAGAGCTTGCGTCCATCGGGACTTGCGATCACATCCTTGGTCCAATGATGATTGAGATCTCCGGCCGGTAAGTCGACGATCTTTTCCGGCGGCGTTGTGGCTCGGGTCTGGCCATTGGAGTAGGGGAAAGCGACGAGCGCGTCGGTATTCGCTACATAGAGCCTGCCTTTGGACAGCGTCATACCGAAGGGTGAATTGAGGCCTTCTGCGAACGTCCTGCGCACATCCGCAATGCCGTCGCCATTGGTGTCGCGCAGGAGCGTGATGCGGTTGGCGCTTTTGGTCGCGGCCCCGGCGCGCTTCATGGCCAGGTCCATGAAGACCTTTTTAAGGCTGAAGCCTTCGTAATGCTTGGCAGGGGCATTGGTTTCGGCAACCAGCACGTCGCCGTTTGGAAGCACGTGCAGCCAGCGCGGATGGTCGAGGCCGGTGGCAAAGGCGTTCACCGTCAGCCCCTTCGCCGGGGTCGGCATACCACCTTTCTGCCAGCCTTTCGCCTCGGCGATGTTGACAGTCGGGATCAGCGTCGGTCTTGGTTTCGGTAAAGTGGGGTTGGGGCCATAGCCGGTTATTGCCCCCGTTTTCTGCGCCGAAAAGCCAGCGCAGCTCGCCATGACGGCTCCCAATACCGCTATGAGCATGCTTCGTGGGAAGCCGGCATGCATCGGACGTCCTCCGCGTGGATTGCGTCGTGCTCTTTACGCAAACGCGAGTCAACGACGTATTATTCCAAACTGGCTCCAAATAACGGCGTCGGTACGCCGCCTCGGATGACCGTCAAAACCGTCACACCAAACCGGTTCGCCCGTGCTAGTAATCACAGCCTGGTCGCCGCCGCGCGGCGGCATATTCGAGAGACTGGCGACGCGACCATGACCATCACTCTCAACCCGGAAGGCGGCGATCTGTCGCCTTATCTGCCAGACGAGCACGGGTTGTTCTTCGTCTATCACTTCACCGCCGAAGGCGCGAGAACCAAAGACGCGGCCGCCACACACTGGACCTGGCGCAGCTACCAGCTTTCCGACATGCGCGCCCGCCACGAGATCGCTACCGAGCCGGCTTTGCCGCCGCCGGTGCGCGATGCCTTCCTGACGGCCGGCCATGGCTGCCATATCGACCTCGAGGGCGACTGGCTCTACGGCGATCTGCCAGACCTGCGCCACGACTATTCGGCGGAGGCGCGCGGGCTTGGCCATTTCCGCTTCGCCTTCAACGACACGATGCTGATCGGCGGCCGCAAGCAACCGCTACGGTCGGTCGACAATATCCGAAACGCGATCGACAACGGCTCGCGCAAGTTCCGCTCTCCGGCCGAACTGATCGAGGCTGTCATGGGCCAGTCGCTCGACGGCATGGCGACGGAACTCGGGAGCCTCGGCGACACGCTCGACGGCATAGAGGACCGCATCGTCTGCGACGCATGGCACAGTGAGCGGCAGGCGCTTGTCGATGCGCGCCGGCAACTGGTGGTGATCCACCGGCAGATGGCGACGCTGACCACTTTGTTCCGCCATCTCGACCATTCGCATCGCAACGATTTGCCTGATCCAATCAACGACATGGCGGCGCGGCTTTCGCACCGCGCCCATACATTGCATCACGACGGCGAGCAATTGCAGGCGCGCGCCCGGCTCTTGCAGGACGAGCTGATGGCCAAGCTGACGACGCAGTCGAACCAACTGCTGTACATTGCTGTCGGTTATGACCGCGGTGCTGTTGCCGATGACGATCATCTCCGGCCTGTTCGGCATGAATGTCGGTGGGCTGCCGCTGGTCGACACGCCGGTGGGCTTTTGGGTGGCGTCGGCGATATCGCTGGCTGTCGCCGCGGTCGTCTATCTGTTCGTCAGGAGGCTAGGTCGGGGAGTGTAGGAGCATCGCTCACACTGCTGCGCGAAGATCCTCGACGACAGTGCCGGCGGCGCGCACCTCCGCTTCGTGGTTCGGCTCGCGCCACGTCTCTGCAAGGGCTGCCGCGTACCATTCGCGCATCGCCGGCAGAGCCAGCAATCGCGTCGGATAGGTGGCAGCTGCGCCCTCGAAGGATAGTCCGTAGGACTGAACCCTAAACGCCACCGGGGCAAAGAAGGCGTCAACGGCGGTGAAGTGGTCGCCGGCCAGGAATGGCCCACCGAAGCTGGCAAGGCCGTCGTTCCAGAGGTCACCGAGGCGGAAGAGGTCGTGCTTCAGCGCATCGGACATTGGAAATGGCTCGATGCGCACACCGCAACTCATAGGGCACGAGCCGCGCAAGGCGGTGAAGCTCGAATGCATTTCGGCGGCAGCCGAGCGCGCCCAGGCGCGTGCTTTGGCTTCGGCAGGCCAGACGCCGTGATGGCGCTCAGCCAGATATTCGGCGATGGCCAGTGAATCCCACACCGCCCAGCCATCGTCGATCAGGCACGGTACCCGACCGCTGGGCGAGAACGGCCGGTAGAGGCTCCAACTCGATCCGGTCGGGAACGGAATCAGCCGCTCCTCGAATGGAATGCCCAGCTCTCGCATCAGCGCCCATGGCCGCAGCGACCATGAGGAATAGTTCTTGTTGGCGATATGCAGGACATACATCGGAAACCCCTTGCTTTACCGCGCTGCCGTTGCGGCAGGCCGGATCTCGCGGCCACGAAACATCGACCACGAATACATCGCCAGCGCAGTCCAGATCAGGCCGAAGGCGATGGCCTGGATGCTGCCGAAGGGTTCGCCGAAGATCAGCACGGCGATCAGGAACACAATGGTCGGCGCGATATACTGCATGATGCCGATGGTGGAGAGGCGCAACAGCTTGGCCCCGAAGGCAAACAGCAGCAGCGGTACGGCGGTGACCGGGCCGCAGCCGATCAGCAGCGCGGTATCGTTCAGGGAACTGGAGACGAAATGGTCCTGCCCGGTGACGATGAGGAAGATGAGGTAGCCGAGCGCCGGCACCGACAGCAAAAGCACTTCAAGCAGAAAACCCTGGCTCGGACCGATCGGCAGCGTCTTGCGGAAGAAGGCGTAGGCGGCAAAGGAAAACGCCAGCACCAGCGACACCCAGGGCAGCTTGCCGGCGTCGATCGTCAGCACCGCGACCGCGATGGCCGCCAGCATCACCGCCGCGATTTGCAGCCGGTCGAGCCGTTCACCGAGCAGCAGCGCGCCGACAACGACGCTGACAAGCGGGTTGATGTAATAGCCAAGCGCGGTCTCGATGGTACGGTCGACCGCGATCGCCCAGACATAGATGCCCCAGTTGACCGAAATCAGCGCCGCCGTCAGCGCCGCCATCGAAATGATGCGCGGCGAACGCAACGCCGCTTTGAAATCCGCCGTTCGGCCGGCCCAGATCAGAACGGCCGCCGCGATCGGCACCGACCAGACGATGCGGTGCGCGATGACTTCGGCCAGCGGCAGATGTGCGACCGCCTTCATGTAGAAGGGCAGCAGCCCCCACAGGAGATAGGCGCCCAGCGCCAGCAGAAAGCCACGCCGGGCCTTTGAGTCTGCTTCGAGCTGAATTGCTTGCGTGGTCATGGCCCAACGCTATGCGCCAGCCGCCGTGCCAAGACCATCGCAAAGTTCTGATGGATCAATGGACTTTCGCTGATGGTTCAATCCTACTCTGCCGCGACCAGCCCAGCCAACTCGCGGTTCTTCATCAACTTGTAGACGATCGAATCCATCAGCGCCTGGAACGAAGCGTCGATGATGTTTTCTGAGACGCCGACCGTCCACCAGCGGGCGCCGGTGCTGTCATGCGATTCAATCAGCACGCGGGTGATCGCCTCGGTGCCGCCATTGAGGATACGCACCTTGAAGTCGGCAAGCTCAAGGTCGGCGATCTCGTTCTGGAATTTTCCGAGATCCTTGCGCAGCGCGATGTCGAGCGCATTGACCGGGCCGTGCCCTTCCGCCACCGACATCTTCTCCTCGCCATCGACCAGCACCTTGACGATCGCCTCGGAGACCGTCTTCAGCTGGCCGTTGGCGTCGAAGCGGCGCTCGACCATGCAGCGAAACGAGGTGACGCTGAAGAATTCCGGCAGGCCGTGCAGCATCTTGCGCGCCAGCAGCTCGAAACTGGCATCGGCGCCTTCATAGGCATAGCCCTCGGCCTCGCGTTCCTTGACCACTGATATCAGCGCGTCGAGCCGGTGGTCGTCCTTCGGCATGTCGATGCCGCGCCGTTTCAACTCGGCGAGGAAATTGGCCTTGCCGCCCTGGTCCGAGACCATGACGCGGCGGCGGTTGCCGACCGCTTCTGGCGGCACATGCTCGTAGGTGGCCGGCTCCTTGGCCAGCGCTGAGGCATGAATGCCGGCCTTTGTGGCGAAGGCGGAAGCGCCGACATAGGGCGCCTGCGCTTCCGGCGCGCGGTTCAGCAATTCGTCAAAGGCGCGGGAAAGGCGCGATATGCCGGCCAATGCTTCGGCCGAGATGCCTGTCTCGAAGCGGTTGGAAAAGGCCGGCTTCAGCGCCAGCGTCGGCACGATCGAGATAAGATTGGCGTTGCCGCAGCGCTCGCCGATGCCGTTCAGCGTGCCCTGGATCTGGCGCGCGCCGGCCTCGACGGCGGCTAGCGAATTTGCCACCGCCTGGCCGGTGTCGTCATGGGCATGGATGCCGAGATGGTCTCCGGGAATGCCGGAGGCGATGACCTTCTCGACGACAGCACGCACTTCCGACGGCTGCGTGCCGCCATTGGTGTCGCACAGCACCACCCAGCGCGCGCCGGCGTTGTAGGCGGTCCTGGCGCAGGCGAGCGCATAATCGGGATTGGCCTTGAAGCCGTCGAAGAAATGCTCGCAGTCGACCAGCGCTTCCTTCCCGGCAGCAACCGCCGCCTCGACCGAGGCCTTGATCGCCTCGAGGTTTTCTTCGTTGGTGCAGCCCAGCGCGACGCGGACATGGTAGTCCCAGCTCTTGGCGACAAAGCAAATGGCGTCCGACTTCGACTGGACCAGTGCCGCAAGGCCTGGATCGTTCGAGGTCGACACCCCTGCCCGCTTGGTCATGCCGAAGGCGACGAATTTGGCACTGGCCGTGCGGTGCTCGGCGAAGAAAGCGGTGTCGGTCGGATTGGCGCCGGGATAGCCGCCCTCGACATAGTCGACGCCGAACCCGTCGAGCAGCCCGGCGATGGCAATCTTGTCCTCGACCGAAAAGTCGATGCCCGGCGTCTGCTGGCCATCGCGCAGTGTCGTGTCGAAGAGATAGAGGCGCTCGCGGCCCATGCTCATTTCCCCGCAAACCGATCCGTCGCCCGGATCAGCCGGTCGAGGATGCCCGGCTCCGAATAGGCATGGCCGGCGCCCTCGATCAGGTGGAAATCCGCCTTCGGCCACGCCTTGTGCAGCGCCCAGGCATAGCGCGCCGGGCACGGCATGTCGTAGCGGCCATGAACGATGGTGCCGGGGATGTCCTTCAACTTGAAGGCATCACGCAGCAATTGCCCTTCCTCCAGCCAGCCGGCATGGACGAAATAATGGTTCTCGATGCGGGCGAAGGCGACGGCGTAGTCGTCTTCGCCAAACCGGCTGCTGGTTTCCGGATCGGGCAGCAGCGTGATCGTCTCGCCCTCCCACAGGCTCCAGGCGCGGGCGGCCTCGACCTGCGCCTTGCGGTCGCTGCCGACCAGCCGCTTGCGATAGGCGGCCATCATGTCGCCGCGCTCGGCCTCGGGGATCGGCGCCAGGAAGCGCTCCCATTTGTCGGGGAACATTTCCGAGACCCCGAACTGATAATACCATTTGAGCTCCGCGCGCGTCAGCGTGTAGATGCCGCGCACGACCAGTTCGCTGACCCGCTCGGGGTGCGTCTCGGCATAGGCCAACGCCAGTGTCGAGCCCCACGAGCCGCCGAACACCAGCCATTTGTCGAAGCCGCACATATCGCGCAGGCGCTCGATATCTGCGACCAGATGCCAGGTGGTGTTGGCCTCGAGCGAGGCGTTGGGAATCGACTTCCCGCAGCCGCGCTGGTCGAACAGGATGACATCGTAAAGCTTCGGATCGAACAGCCGCCGGTGCTTCGGGGAAATGGTGCCGCCCGGTCCGCCATGCAGGAATACGGCCGGCTTGGCACCCCTGGTGCCGGAACGCTCCCAGTAGACCTGATGGCCGTCGCCGACATCCAGCATGCCGAACTCGTAAGCCTCTATCTCCGGATAGAGGATGCGGAGTTCACTGCTCATAATTTCAGGCCCTGCTGCGGCCAGTTGGCCGTCTCGTGATCCGGATGCTGGAAGGAGATGATCGATTCCTGCCGGGTGTAGTAGTCGGGATCGTCATGGACCGGCGCGTCGAAGATCTTTTCCACCCAGGGCAGCCGGGCGGCGTAGTTGATCTGGATCTGCGGTGCGAGGTCGGAGCGATCGTCAAAAGCGCCGATGGCGATCTCGAGCCCGCCGGGCTGCCTGTAGGTCAACGGCGTGCCGCAGCGGGCGCAGAAGCCGCGATCGATGTTGACCGACGACTGGAAATAGCTCGGCTCCTCGCGCACCCATTCGACGCCGTCCTTCGGCACCGTCACCAGCGCGCCGAAAAAGGAGCCGAACTGTTTCTGGCACATGCGGCAATGGCAGATGGACGGGCGCCCAAGCGCCCCACGGATGCGGAAACGCACGGCGCCGCACTGGCAGCCGCCGGTTCGAACGGTTTCGGTCATGATCTTTCCTCCGGCGGCCATTGTTCGGTGTCGTGGTCGGGGTGCTGGTAAGAGACGAGATCGGCGAGATAGGAGGACGACGAAATGTCGGCCATCGTGTCCTCGCCGGGCAATTCGTGGATGTGATCCACATAAGGGAGCTTTGCTTCGATTCCCCACTGGATGGTCGGCGCGATGTCCTCCGGATCGTCGAAGGCCGCGATGGCGAGTGCGATGCCATCGGGCGCCTCGAAGGTCAGCGGCGTGCCGCAATCGGCGCAAAAACCGCGCCATACGGCATTGGAGGAACGGAAGCGTTTGCGCTCGCCGCGCGTCCATTCGAATTTTGCGCCACGCACGGACACCAGCGGCAGGTAGAAATTGCCGCTTGCCTTCTGGCACATGCGGCAATGGCAGACGGAGGCGTCACCCAGCGCGCCTTCGACACGGAAGCGCACGGCGCCGCACTGGCAACCGCCTGTATAGACCGGTCTGTTGTCTAGGCTCATTGCTTCACTCCGCGGCATGGCAGACGGCTTCGACATTGTTGCCGTCGGGATCGAAGACAAAGGCGCCATAGTAGTTCGCATGATAGTGCGGACGCAGGCCCGGCCCGCCATTGTCCTTGCCGCCGGCAGCGATGGCGGCTGCGTGGAAGGCGTCGACCTCGGCGCGGCTGCGCGCAGTGAAGGCGACGTGTTGGCGGTCCTTCGGCTTGTCCTTGCCTTGATGCAGCCAAAACACCGGCCGGTCGCGACCATAGCCGCCGACCTTCGCGCCGCCGGTATACTCCTGCGGCACCATGTAGAGCAGCGAGGCACCGAGCGGCGCCATCGCCTTGTCATAGAACGCCTTCGACGCGTCGAAATCGGAAACGGTGATGCCAAGATGATCGATCATCTTTTTACCTCCCAGGTGGTGATGCGGGCGCTGGTGACGGGATCCTTGCCGTCCTTCAACTGGATACCTTGCGCCAGCAATTCGGCACGGATGCGGTCGGCCTGGGCCCAGTTCTTGGTTGCGATCAGTTCCAGGCGCCTGCCAATGGCCCTGGCGATGGCGTCTTCATCGACCTTGGCCGGCGTAACGTCGAAGCCAAGGAACAGCAACGCCGCCTTCAGCGAAGCGGCAGCATCGTTGCCCACGGCGGCAGCGTTACTGCCACCGGCAGCATTGAAATCCACAGCCTCGCCGGCCAGCTGCGTCAGCACCTGAAACGCCGAATAGGTTGCGAGATCGTCCGACAGGGCCTCCACCACTTCTACCGGCAATTGCTTTGCCGCTGGCGCAAGGTCCGCCGCCCGCTTCCATTTGCGCAGCGTATTTTCCGCCTCTTCCAGCTTGCGCACGGAAAAGTCGATCGGCTCGCGATAATGCGTCATCAGCATCGCCAGCCGCAGCACCTCGCCCGGCCATCTGCGGCCGCCAAAGGTCTCCGTCTCCAGCAACTCGTTGATCGAGTAGAAGTTGCCCAGGCTCTTGGACATCTTCTGCCCCTCGACCTGCAGGAAGCCGTTGTGCATCCACACTTTGGCCATCACATCGGTGCCGTGGGCGCAGCGCGACTGGGCGATCTCGTTCTCGTGGTGCGGGAAGATCAGGTCGAGCCCGCCGCCATGGATGTCGAAGACCTCGCCGAGATAGGCGGCCGACATCGCCGAGCACTCGATGTGCCAGCCCGGCCGGCCCCTGCCCCACGGGCTGTCCCAACCCGGCTCTTCCGGCGAGGACAGCTTCCACAGCACGAAATCGCCAGGATTCTTCTTGTGTGGATCGACGGCGACGCGAGCGCCGGCCTGCTGTTCGTCGAGATTGCGCTTCGACAAGTGGCCGTAGTCCGGCATCGAGGCCGTGTCGAACAGTACTTCGCCTGCCGCAACATAGGCATGGCCGCGTTCGATCAACCGTTGAATCAAGGAGATCATGTCGACTTTGCCATCGGCGCGCGGCTCGACGAATTCGGTGGCGCGCGGCTCGACCGTCGGTTCCAGGCAGCCGAGCGTCGCCACATCCTTGTGGAACTGGTCGGCGGTTTTTTCGGTGACCCGCCGGATCGCCTCGTTCAGCGACAGCTTTCCCGAGGCAATCTCGCCGCCGAAATCGCGCAGTGCGCGGTCATTGATCTTGTCGTCGACATCCGTGATGTTGCGTACATAGGTGACGTGCGCTTGCCCGTAGAGATGGCGCAGCAGACGGAACAGCACGTCGAAGACGATCACCGGCCGCGCGTTGCCGATATGGGCAAAGTCGTAGACCGTAGGGCCGCAGACATACATGCGCACATTGCGCGGATCGATCGGGAAGAAATCCTCCTTGGTCCGCGTCAGCGTGTTGTAGAGGCGCAGGCCCTTCGATGCGTCAGACATTCGTGCCTTCCCGATGCGTTACTTTTTGGCTGGGCCCACTTGCGCCGAGACGCAAATCAGGCACCAGCCTGCTGGCCGGGGCGTTTGTCCACTCTAGAAGGAAGATAGGCGAAAACGTCCGGACCAGCGCGAAGCTAGCCAATAATGCAAATGCCACAAATGGCGAAAGACGTTCTCATGAGCGGCTTTATCGCCTCACCCAGTGTTGCCGTCAAGTCGCAACTTTCGGCAAAAGAGTCGCCGGATCACAGGTAATGACGCGGTGAAACATTTTATTAAACATCTCGGCACAGTCATGAAACATTCGCCGGCTAGATCACCAGATGTCACGAATTGGTCGGATTCGACCAGCAAACGCGGACACGAAGACGTTACCAGGGAAGAGAAAAATGCCCCGAACCAAGCAGGACACCAGCGGCGCCAAGCAACCGGCGCTCGCCAGCCAATACCGAGCGATCGGCCCGGCCGCGATCGTCGCCGCCCTTCTCCACACAGCGAAGAAGAAGAAGCCGGTGCAGAAGATCATATCGCCGCGCGCTGCCTGATGCGACGTGCGGCCGGCCGGTCGCCAGTAGTGGGGCGCCGGCAATGAAGGCGCTGAAGCGCCCCAGGAAATAGCTGCTGCTACTAAAACAAGGTCATCTGACTGTCGTCCGCGCCGGGCTTCTGGCGCCTGGCCTTCCCGGGCTCCGGCCCCACGACGCCCCTTTCCTGAATCTCCGGCCCGGTGTTGGCGACCTTGTTGACGAGGTCGGAAACCGGAACAGCCTCGAAGAAATCGAGCCGTGCCGGTCTGAGCAGGTCGGCCACGTCGCGCGGTTCCAGCGTGCGGCAATCCAGCCAGCGGGCGAAATCCTGCGGATCCATCACCACCGGCATCCGGTCATGGATATGGGCGATGTCGGCATTGGCGTTAACGGTCAGGATGGCGCCGGTGTCCATCTCCGAACCGCCCGGCTCGGCATAGGTCTCGATCAGCCCGGCGAAGGCGACAAGCCCCCCATGCTTAGGCCGCACCCAATAGGGCTGCCCCCTCTTGCCGCCTGATTGACGCCATTCGTAGAAGCCAGAAGCCGGGACCAAAGCGCGGCGATGGCGCATGGCGGTGCGAAACGAGGCCTTTTCCGTTGCTCCCTCCGAGCGGGCGTTGAACAGCAGCGGAAACTCACGCGTGTCCTTCACCCAGGCCGGGATCAGTCCCCAGCGCACCAGCATCGGCTGCCGGTCGGGCAGATTGGAGCCCGGCGCCTGAGGCAAGCCTGCAATTGCCATCAGGACCGGCTGCGTCGGCGCGATGTTGTAGCGGGCCGGAAAATCCTCCAGCTCCGCCAGACCGAGAAAGGCGGCAGTCTGGCCCGGCGTGGCGGTCAAGGCAAAGCGTCCGCACATAAGCTAAACTCGTTGAAACGGTCGGATGCGAAGGTGGCGATGGAACCGCCGTTGCGCAACCGCTAATGCTTCTTCAGGCCGACCGGTCCACAACCGGCTGCAGCAAATGACGATCGGAGATCCATGGACGAGATGCGCAACATACTCCCGGCTGTCTCGGTCGCCATTGTCCGCGGCGACACGGTGCTGCTGGTCAAGCGGGCGCGGCAGCCTTCGCAAGGATTCTACGCGTTTCCAGGCGGCAAGGTCGAGGCCGGCGAAACGCTCCAACACGCCGCGCAGCGCGAATTGCGGGAAGAAACCGGGTTGCAGGCGCACAACTACCGCCCACTTCGGGAAATCCACATCGACGGCGGCAGCGACGGGCACCCGGTCGACTATCTACTGACGGTGTTCGGCGCCACCTATGTCGGCGGCGAGCCCGTAGCCAGCGACGACGCCGAGACCGCCGCCTTCTATACGCTCAGCGACATGACGGCGCTGCCGCTTGCCGCTTCGGTGTTTGCCGTTGCCGAAGAATTGCTCAGGAATGCAGGGGCGTAACCTCCAAAATCGCCTTGCAGCCGACAAATTGTTTGGCCACATAGACTTATGATCCGCGCATCGCTTTTCCTTGCAGCTTGCCTCGCCGCCAGTACGGCAATCGGCGCGCGGCCGGCGCTGGCCGCCGAGCCGCCGTTCGAGCCGGGGCTGATGCGGCTGGCGGAGGTGCTTGGGTCGCTGCATTTCCTGCGTAATCTGTGCGGCGAGAAGGGCGACCGCTGGCGGGTCGAGATGGAGAAGCTGATTACTTCGGAAAATCCGGACCCGGAGCGGCGCGCCCGCTTCATCGCCAGCTTCAACCGCGGCTATCGCTCCTTCGGCGGCACCTACACGCAGTGTACCGCCTCGGCGACCGAAGCCATCAGCCGCTACATGAAGGAAGGCGAGACGCTGTCGCGCGACATCGCCTCGCGCTACGGCAACTGACCTTGGCACCCCCTGCTTGTGTCCCGTGGCGTCTTAGTGCAATCCTTGTGTTGCACTTCTGCAACGGCATTAACGAAACGTTACCGCGCGGATGTGGAATTAACTCAAACTGAAGGTTTTCATCCCGCTCGCCGGCCTAATCGGCTAAGTTTGAATCGGATCGAACGCAGGTTTGGAAAACGTGACGAGCCCTTGTCGAAACGACCCTAGAAATGTCGTATTTACAAGTACTTACTTAACCTGCGTGTAAAAGGGACAGCCCAAGCCTGATCCGCATCTGCCGGATCGCCGCTTGAAAAGGGTGGACATCGCAATGGAACATGGCGTCAACGACATCGACGCGCTGGTCAGGGAAGAAAAGCGCCTGACTGCCGTGGAAAGCCACAGCGAGGCCTGGGCGGAAGGGCTTTCGGCCGGAATCGAGCCGGAAATCATCGCCGAGGCGGCCCTTGAAACCGCGTTCGGCGAAATGCTGCGCGCCAATGGCGAGACCTCGGCCCTTGCCCTGCTCGACCGCATGCGTGAAAAGGTGATAGCCGGGGCCTTCGAACCAGGACGGCTGCGGCACTGAACCGGATCAGGCTCTTTGACCACGGCGTGCCGCTTGGGCGGTCATGCCCCGGGCACCTGGGCGGACCTGGGCACCTGTAAGGGCCCGGCACCTGTAAGGGCCTGGGCGTCTGGACGGAATCATGGAGAGGCAGGCGGTGAATTTTTCGACGTCAGGCCAGCCGCGTGGCTTGGCCCTCAGCATTCGGCTGGTCGCTTTTTGCGCCGCGGTCCCTTTGGCTCTTTGCCTCGCAAGCAGCCCCGGATATGCGCTGAGTGAAATCAAGCGCGAGGATCTTCCTTCGCCAGTCACGCCAGGTGCCGACGATGACATGTCGCCGCCCGGAACTGCGGTGCCGATGCCCGACCCGCTCGGCACGACACCGCCCGCAGCCAGCCAGCCGGCGCCCCCCGACGAGCGGGAACAGATTGAACTGGAGAGGCCAACAGACGATGGTGGCATAGCCAATCCGCAAGTCGATCCGGATGAACCCTTGCCCGAGGTCGTCTACGATCTCAGCAAGCTGCCGGAGCCGGTCAGGCGCATGCACGATCTGATTATCGGGGCCTGCAAGAGCGGCGACATCGAAAAACTCCGGCCGCTGATCGGCCAAGGCGATACGATGACCCAATTGTCGCTGGGCGAGATCGAAGGCGACCCGATCACCTTCCTGAAAGGTCTTTCGGGCGACACGGAAGGCCAGGAAATCCTCGCCATCCTGGAAGAGGTGCTCAGTGCCGGCTATGTCCATGTCGATGTCGGCACGCCGCAGGAGCTCTATGTCTGGCCATATTTCTTCGCGTTGCCGCTGGACAAGCTCGACGCCAGGCAGCGGGTCGAGCTGTTCAAGATCGTCACCGCCGGCGACTATGACAGCATGAAGCAGTTCGGCGCCTACATCTTCTACCGCGTCGGCATCACGCCGGACGGACAGTGGACGTTCTTCGTCGCCGGGGACTGAGCGGCCGGCGGAGACGCAGCACAGACCTTAGGCTCGCCGGAATAGCTGTCTTTCGTGCATGGTTAAGGCGCTTTTGTTCGACGATCGCCTTTGCGCTCGATCTCAGAACGAACGGGAAGCCGGACCCTTTGCGGCATCAATTCGCTGAACCTTTGTTCGGCCCCTTTATCTACGGCATGAAGCCTTTCTGATTCTATTTACAACTGTATTCCCAAGTGAAATATTGAGGGTGTTCAGCACCTGGATCTTCTTCTTGCTCAGGATCTCTGCTTATTGTTATGTCCCCCAGAGAACTGACGCCGTTTTGGCAGCTGCCTTTAATCAATCCTGCAACCATTCCAAAAATTTGCAAATGGCGCTCACGGAATGACATTCCTGCAAGCGGCCCATCGTACTTTTCTCTATTATGAACCACCTCTATGCGTCGTTCGTTTGAGTCTAGGGCGACTATAGAGTAGTTAAACTCTGAGCCATCTAATTCAGACACTCCTTTCTTTAAACTATTGAATGCGTTCGCCGAACTTATCATCATGCACAGGATGGGTAATAAAGTGGATATATATTTGCCATAATTGATATCAACCATAATCTCACTCCGCCAATGCCTCGGAGAACTCCACTGCTCTGCCCTGCCCCGGCGTGACGATCTCGCCTTCCCACATCACGCGGCGGCCGCGCACGACTGTTCCGACCGGCCACCCGGTCACTTCTCTGCCGTCATAGGGCGTCCAGCCGGCCTTCGAGCCTGCCTGCGCATTGGTGATGGTCTCGCGACGCTTCAAATCGACGATCGTGAAATCCGCGTCGTAGCCGGCGGCTATGCGGCCTTTCCTGGCCATGCCGAAGATACGCTGCGGGCCGTGGCTGGACAGGTCGACGAAACGTTGCAACGTCAGCCGGCCGGCATTGACGTGGTCGAGCATGATCGGCACCAACGTCTGCACGCCGGTCATGCCCGACGGCGAGGCCGGATAGGGCTTTGCCTTTTCGGCCAGCGTGTGCGGGGCGTGGTCGGAACCCAGTACATCGACGATGCCTTGCGCAATGCCGTGCCAGATGCCGTCGCGGTGGCGTGCTGCACGCACAGGCGGGTTCATCTGGATCAGCGTGCCGAGGCGTGCATAGTCGTCAGCGCTCAGCGTCAGATGATGCGGTGTCGCCTCGCAGGTCGCGACATCCTTGTGCCGTTCGAGGAAGGCGATCTCCTCGGCGGTCGAGATGTGCAGCACATGGATACGCGCGCGGGCTTTCCGAGCAATGCGCACAAGGCGCTCGGTGCAGCGCAAGGCGGCGATCTCGTCGCGCCAAACCGGATGCGAAGCCGGGTCGCCCTCGATGCGTTCGCCGAGCCGCTCGCGCAGCCGGAATTCGTCCTCGGAATGGAAGGCCGCACGGCGGCGGGTATTCCTCAGGATCGAGGCGACGCCCTCATCGTCCTCGACCAAAAGGTCGCCGGTGGACGAGCCCATGAATACTTTTATGCCGGCAGCGCCGGGTAGCCGCTCCAGTTCGCCGGCATCCCCGGCATTGTCGCGGGTGCCGCCGACCCAGAAGGCAAAGTCGCAATGCATGCGGCCAGAGGCGCGCCGCACCTTGTCGGCAAGGGCTGCCTCGCTGGTGGTCAGCGGGTTGGTGTTGGGCATCTCGAAGACGGTGGTGACGCCGCCCAGCACAGCTGCCCGAGAGCCGGTCTCCAAATCTTCCTTGTGCTCCAGCCCCGGCTCGCGGAAATGCACCTGGCTGTCGACGACGCCGGGCAGGATGTGCAGGCCACGACAGTCAACCGTCTCGCCGGCTGAAGCCTGGCCGAGATTGCCGATGGCGGCGATGCGCCCGCCGTTGATGCCGACGTCGCGCCGGCCCTCGCCATCGTGGTTGACCACCGTGCCGCCTGTCAGGATGAGGTCGTAGGTCGTGGCCATGCTGATCCGGTCTCTTGCGGGGGGAGTGTCAGCGGCTTACGTAATGGCCGACTGTTTTGCAAGATCAGGTTCTTTTTCCGCCCATGCCCTTTGCCCTACTGAAAGATCGCGCACTCGTTTCCGTGTCAGGCCCGGATGCCGAGAACTTTTTGCAGAACATTCTGACCACCGACCTCGACGCACTGGCAGCCGGCGAAGCAAAGCCTGGTGCCTTGCTGACGCCGCAAGGCAAGATCCTCTTCGACTTCCTGATCTCCCGCACTGGCGAGAATTCGTTCCGCCTCGACTGCCGATCCGATGTATCAGACGATTTCATCCGGCGGCTGATGCTCTACAAATTGCGCGCCAGGGTCGAGATCGCCAAGGCAGATCAGGGACTTGTCGCTGTTGCGTGGGGGGATGATTCAACCGCTTCGCAGTTTGGTTCAACGCCGGTTGCAGATGCACGGTTCCGCGACGCGTCCGTAACGCGCTTTTATGGCGGCACGGCCGCCGGCGGCGATCCGGCCGCATGGCAAGCTCTGCGCATCGCTCATGGGATTGCCGAAAGCGGCAGCGACTATCAGCTCGGCGACGCCTTCCCGCATGATGTGCTGCTCGACGAGACCGGCGGTGTCGGCTTCAGGAAGGGCTGCTATGTCGGCCAGGAGGTGGTCTCGCGTATGCAGCATCGCGGCACCGCCAGACGGCGGGTGCTGATCGTTTCGGCCGAACGGCGCCTGCCCGCTCCTGGCACAGAGTTGACAGTTGCCGGGCGACCGGTCGGCACGCTTGGTACTGCCGCCGGCACGGCGGGCCTCGCCATAGCCCGTATCGACCGCGTCAAGGCAGCGCTCGACGCCGGCCAGCCGATCATGGCGGATGACATCCCTGTGTCGCTCGCCATCCCGGCCTGGGCGACGTTCACTTTTCCGCTGGAAACCGTTGGCCCGCAGGAATCCGTCGGCGTGGAGGAGGCCTGATGGCGGCCGACCGTCCCGGGGCGCCGCCGCGCGCCTGGCAGCGCATGCTGTCGGGCCGGCGGCTGGATCTGCTTGACCCTTCGCCGCTTGATATCGAGATTTCGGACATCGCCCATGGGCTTGCCCGCGTCGCCCGCTGGAACGGCCAGACCAGCGGCGATCACGCCTTTTCCGTCGCCCAGCATTCGCTGTTGGTCGAGGCGCTTTTCGGCGAGCTGGCGCCGGACGCCCCGGCCGACGCGCGGCTGGCGGCTTTGCTGCATGACGCGCCGGAATATGTCATCGGTGACATGATCTCACCGTTCAAATCGGTGATGGGCGGCAGCTACAAGGAGTGCGAGCTCAGGCTGCAGCGCGCCATCCATCTGCGCTTTTCGCTGCCGGTCGAACCTAGTGCTGGCCTGCGCAAGGAAATCAAGCGCGCCGACCAGATCGCCGCCTATTTCGAGGCGACGCTGCTTGCCGGCTTTTCGACCGCCGAGGCGACCAAATTCTTCGGCAGGCCGCGCGGCTTTAATGCCGAACACTTCGATTTCACCCCGCGTTCGGTGACCTGGGCGCAAAACGCGTTCCTCAAACGGTATGCGGCAATCGAGAAATCGCGGCGTCAAACGCTGCAGCCAGCCGACTGAAAAACGGTAAATTAACCGAAAAGGACGACGGTGCCGTGTTCGATCACGGTCTGCAGGCACGCCTCATGTCCGCCACTCAAGGCTGGTTCGCCCGTCCGCGGACGGAGGGCCGAAGGCATAGGCCCGCCGCGACGGATAGAAGACGAATTGCGCGAACAGAATGATCGTTTTTCGGCCGCCGTCGAGGACATGTCGCATGGCTTGGGCATGTTCGATGCCGACGAGCGCATGATCATCTGCAACGGTAATTATATCAGCGTCGGCGCCGAAGCGCTGATGCGGTGGCACTCGCCGGCACGCGGCTTGGTGCCGCCAGACGACTTCATCCCGGTCGCCGAAGAAACCGGGCTGATCGTGCCGCTCGGCGAGTGGGCGCTGAGGAAAGCCTGCACGGTTGCGGCGGGCTGGCCGCATGGGTTGCGTATCGCGGTCAATGTCTCGGCTGTGCAGATCAAAAGTGGTACCTTTGCCCGCAGTGTGATCTCCGCGTTGGCATTTTCCGGCGTGCCGGCCGATCGGCTTGAACTGGAAATCACCGAAACGGTGCTGATGGACGAGAGCGATACCGTGCTCAAGACGCTCAGGCAGTTGCGCGACCTCGGCGTCCGTATCGCGCTGGACGATTTCGGCATCGGTTACTCGTCGCTCGGCTATCTCCGCCGCTTCCCGGTCGACAAGATCAAGATCGACCGCTCCTTCATCCGCGACATCGACAACCGCGACACGGCCGCGATCGTGCGCACCGTTATCGGGCTCTGTGCGCAGCTTGGAACGACCGTCACCGCCGAAGGCGTCGAAACCGGAGCGCAACTTGAATTCCTGCGAAAGGCTGTATCGAGGCTCAGGGCTCCCGGTCGGCATACCGTCGAATCGGCGGACTGCTGAAGTCGCGCGCGACGCTGAGGCAATCAGGCTGAGCGCGACGGGGCCAACCAGACATCGGGTCGGCCTAAAACGCCTGCCATCAGCGCAATGTATCGACATATTTTTCGTGGAAGCGCACGTAACCGGCTTCGATCTGCTTGAGATGACGCTCTGTCAGGGCGTGAAACGCTGGCAGTTGATGGAACGGCACACCCGGATAGGCATGATGCTCGGCGTGAAACGGCATGTTCCAAGCCAGCTTGCGGATAAGCCAGTTGGTCAGCGTGGTTCGGGTGTTTTCCAGCATATTGGCTACAAATGGACAACGGCCATGTTCGGCCAAGAGATAAAGGCGCAGGAATGGCTGTCCGAGCAGCGCCGGCACGATCCAGACATAGAACAGCGTCGTCGACCGGAACCAGACGGCCAGCACAAGGATGACGGCATAAAGGGCAATCATGGCACGGGCCTCGGCGCGCACCTTGGCGTAGCCTTTTGGCGGCACGTAATTGTCCCGGCATCGGCCGGTGGCGTTGATGTAGAGCGTCTTGAGCTGGCCCCACCACACCGGAATGCCGGAGACGTGGACGATATACTGACGCAACGTTCCCGGCTTGGGAAAGGCGAGCTCCGGGTCGTTCTCCGGATCCTGGGTGAAGCGATGATGGGCGAAATGGAAATAGCGGAACCAGTCCGCCGGCAACGCGATCGCCAGGCTGCAGACGCGCGCAACGAAGCCGTTCAGCCGCTGTGTTTCGAAAGCCGTGCGATGAACTGTCTCGTGAAGAAGCGTGAACAGGAAAACGATCAGGATGCCTTGCGGCACCATCAGAAGCGGCCAGAACGGCACCTTGGCGATGATCAGCGAGCCGATGACGATGGTCGCGCCCCAATGACCGCCAAGCTGCAACAGCCCGAGGCGATCCGACTTGGCGGTCAGCCGCTCGCGCTGTTGCTGCGTCAGAGATGCGATCACGTCGCGATGGTCCATTGGTTTTGATCCCGCACTGTCGATCAGATGAGGCTAATCGCCAAAGTATCTTTCGCAAAACGAGGATTTCTGCAATTTAGATAAGCTCAACTTATCTATTGGTTGCCATGGTCGCACTTCCATCCTTGCGGGGACTCCAGGCTTTCGAGGCTGCGGCGCGCTGCGGCAGCTTTGCCGCCGCAGCCGAAGAACTTTCGATTTCCGCGGCTGCGGTCAGCCAGCTGATCCGGACAATCGAGGACCAGATGAGCCGCAAGCTGTTTCACCGGGTCAACCGCCGTGCCGTGCTGACCGATGCCGGCCGGGAAATGCTGCCTCGGCTGACAACGGCCTTCGAGGAGATCGGAAGCGTGTCGCGCGAGCTCAGCGGCGCGGAGTTTCGATCACGGCTTGTCGTCTCGGCACCGCCGTCCATGGCGATGGGCTGGCTCTCGACGCGCTTGAAGAGCTTTGTCGCCAGCCACGGCGCGGTCGACATATCGCTGAGAGGCGAAGACGATCCGGTGTCGTTCGACCGTGACCTGATCGACATACGTCTTTCCTATGGGCGCTCCCACTATCGCGATCAGGCAACGGAAGACATCGTGAGCGATGCCGTCTATCCCGTTTGCGCACCGGGCATGGTAAGCGGGATCGGCGGCTTTGAAGGCGCCGCCCTTGCCGGCCTGCCGTTGATCCACACGGATTGGGGGCCGACGGGTGCCTCCTTTCCGTCCTGGCGCAACTGGTTCGAGACGGCCGGCATCGAGCCCGGCCGTGCGAGCCAGCGCGGTCTGTCGGCGAATTCGTCACGGGCAGCCCTCGATCTCGCCATCTCGGGCCTCGGCGTCGCGCTCGCGCAGGGCGTCTTCTGCGCCGAGGCGGTGGAAGACGGCAGGCTGGTCAGGCCCGTCGCACAGGCGCTGGAACTGCGCCAGCCCTATTGCCTGTCGATCCCGCAACGAAGCTTGAGGCGCGATGTGGTGGCGGCGTTCAGGCAGTGGCTGATCCAGGAATGCCTGCGCTCGGTGCGGTCGCCGGTTCTAATCGCGAAACAAAACGCTAACTCCTGATGGCAGGAGGCCGCATTCGGTTATGGCGAACCCGGAGCTTTTGGCCCGCTCAGAGGTGCCCGCTCAATCCTTCCACCATGTCCTTGTTTGTTGCCACGGGAACAATCTCGAAATCCACCAGATCCGACCATTCGATGACCAACGCTGCAGCAGCGTGACGTCATCCGTCTCCATCAGGATGAAGCAGCGACCCATGTCCGCCGAGATCCAGCTGTGATGAAGACGAAGGCCATCCGGCATCAG
This sequence comes from Mesorhizobium sp., assembly GCA_004020645.1. GTDB lineage: Bacteria > Pseudomonadota > Alphaproteobacteria > Rhizobiales > Rhizobiaceae > Mesorhizobium. The sequence goes on from SAQL01000016.1 coordinate 125,381, forward strand.
GCGACCACGGTCGCGGAAGCGACGGTAAATCTCCTTCCTATCGCGGCCGCGAAAATCCTCGATCACTATGAACAGCATCTCTCAGTCTCCCCAAGTGGAACAGTTACCGACCCTGTCGGTCGAGCCGCTCCAGAAACCACTGCGTCAGCCGTACCCAGACCTCGTCTTTTTCGCCAGAGTCCTCCCAGCCATGGTCGAGATTGGGATTGTCGTTGACCTCGATGACGAAGACACCGTCCTTGGTCTCCTTCAGGTCGACCCCGTAGAGGCCGTCGCCGATGCAGCGCGCCGCCCTCACCGCCGTCTCTACAACATGGGCCGGAGCCTCCTTCAAGGTAAAGGTCTTGATGCCGCCCTGGTCGGGCTTGCCGTTGGCCTTGTGGTTGACGATCTGCCAGTGCTTCTTGGCCATCAGATAGTGCACGGCAAACAGAGGCTGACCGCCGAGCACGCCGACGCGCCAGTCATATTCCGTCGGAATGAATTTCTGCGCGATCAAGAGATCGGAATCCTCCAGCCATTCGGTGGCAAGCGTCTTCAGCTCCTCGAAGGTGGCGCATTTCTTGACGCCGCGCGAAAACGACGAGTCCGGGATCTTCAGCACCAGCGGAAACCCCAGCGTCTGCGCCGCAACTTCGAGATCCGAGGTGCCGGCGATCATCACCGTCGGCGGCACCGGAACCTTGTTGTAGGTCATCAGCTCGTTGAGATAGACCTTGTTGGTGCAGCGGATCATCGACAGCGGATCATCGATGACAGGCATGCCTTCCTGCTGGGCGCGGCGCGCGAAGCGATAAGTGTGGTTGGAGATCGAAGTGGTCTCGCGGATGAACAGCGCATCGTAATTGGCGAGCTTGGCCAGATCCTTTTTGGTGATCGGCTCGATTTCGACGCCCATCTTTTCGGCGATCTTGGCCCAGTAGCGCAGCGACGAAATCTCCGACGGCGGCAACTCCTCATGCGGGTCGACCAGCGTGGCGAAAGTGTAGCGCGACGGCGTACGGCCCTTGGTGTCGCGCCACTCGCGGTTGGTGTAGGTCTCGAGGCACTGAAGGAAGCGCTTTTCTTCCTCCTCGGTCATCCTTGCCAGCGGATGGAAGCCGATTTTGCGGATCGACGCCCATTCGGCGCCGTCCGTGATGCGGACTTCCAGCGCCGGCGCTCGAAACCAGTCGAACAAAAGCTTGGCGAAGCGATCCCATATCCTCGACGGGCCGATGCCGAAGAAGATGCAGACTTTTTGCGGAAAGGCGCCGCCCAGATCCTTGCGGCATTTGTTGAGCGCGAGTTCCAGCTCCGGCAGCGCATGATCATAGAGCTTGCGCTCGGACAGGTCGATCATCGTCTCGACGGTCGGGATGACCTTGTGGCCGCGCGAACCGGCGAGCAGCGAGGCATAGTAGCCGCGGCTTTGGTAGCCGTAATTGTTGGACAGGTTGATGACCTTCGGCCGCTGGCCGCGAAACAGCGCCGGATGGGCAAGGTAGTCGCGATTGGTGATGATCTTGTGCGGTGTCGCCACCTGATCGAGATCGTTCTGCCGGCCGGTAAGGATGACCCAGGTCATTGTCTGTCGCGCTTTCCGAGGGTGATGGCGGCACGCAGTCCGTCGCGGCCGAACTGCGCCATGTTCATGAAGATGCCGTAAGGCACGGGAATGTTGGCGGCATCAAGAATGGTCTCCTGTCTCTCGTCTTCGACCCAGGGATCGTGGATCAGGATATGGTCGCCGTCGTCGCCAATGGCCAGCACCCAGTGCGGAACCTTCTTGCCGAACATCAGGAAGCCGCTGATCAGGACCAACACCAATTTCCCCTCGGCGATCGCGGTGCGGATATCGTCGATGGCGAATGGACGGTAATTCACCGGGATGCCGTAAAGTTCCGCGCGCCGGCGAAAGTCGACCTGCGCCAGTTCCATCACCCGGCGCTTGTCGTGGCTGCGCACCGACTGCAGGAACAGCGCGCCATGGAAGGAGACATATATCTCGGCAGAGAGCCCGCTTTCGTGGCCGGCAACGGCGAGGCCGAACGGCTCGCAGCCGCCAGGCCCCGACATCATGAAAACGGTGGTCGCCTCGCGCCACAAACGGATTTCCATGACCGGGTCGGGCACGAAGCCGGGCTCGAAATTGGCCATTGCCATCATCAGGCAGCACGGGCCGCAGGTGAATTCGCAGGTCTGCTGGTAGAACGGCACCCTGGTGGCGACCGGAATGTCGCCCCGCAAGGTCTTTTCGTAGCGCAGCGCCGTGGCGCCGTCCTCGTAATAGCCCGGTTCGCGGCCGATCTTGCGGTAGCCGCTCTGCTCGTAGATGCGAATGGCTCGGCTGTTGTCCTCGCGCACCTCGAGGCGCAGCATCATGCGGTTGTGTTCGAAGGCGGTCTCCTCCGCCGATGCCAGCAGCATGCGGCCAATGCCGAGCCCGGCGAAAAGGGGACCGATGGCGATGGAATAAAGCCGCGCGACGCCGCTGCCTTTGCGAAACAGCACGACCGCATAGCCGGCGACGCGGCCGTCGCTTTCGGCAACCAGCAGCTCGGCACTTTCGCGTTCGATCAACTGGCGAAAGGAGCGGCGGGAAATGCGATCGCTCGAGAAAACAGCCTTCTCGATGACGGCGAGGTCATCGACGTCGGACGCGCGGGCCATGCGAATCTCGGCAGGCATGCGGGCTCAGAAAACCTCGATTGCGTTGTGGAAAAGGCCCTGGTCAGAGGTGTCGACAACACAGCCGAAGCGCCAGCATCCGTCAAGCGCTATCGCATCCTGATTCGGGCTCAATTGTGACAGTTTCGCCGGGTGAATGGCCCCGAAAATCGAAATCGATTTTCGGAAAGGATCATGCGCAAAAATTAAAGTGCTACAGCGTCCTTTGCGCGTCCGAAGGACGCGCGGCGCTGTAGACGCAACCTTTGAAAAACAGGCGCAGCTCAGCTGGCCAGCCCGGCAAGAAGCTGGCTGTAGGCGCTCTTCGCCACCGCAGTCAGCTGTGCGCGCGGCAGCGATCCGACGACGGCGCAGCCATAGCCCTTATCCAGCCAGTAGACGGCCTCGGGGCCGTTCTCTTCCGACTCATAGGTGCCCTTGGCCTTCTCGGCCGATTCGGCAGTGACGAACAACGAGATGCGCTCGCCTTTGTCGTCCTCATAAAGCAGCATCGCGGCCTTGCTCTCGCCAGCGGGCAGCAGCCGGCCGCCGACGAGCTGGAATCCTTGCGCTGCCAGATCCGGTGCGACCAGCTTCAGGCCGACCCGATTGGACAGCCAGGTCTGCAGATGATCCTTGTCGCTGGCGGGCACTTCCACCGCATGCCGCTGCTCGGCGGCATAGATGACATGGGCTGCGATCGCCTGCTCGGCGAGCTGGTCCTCGGCGGGGTCTTCCAGACCGAGATGGTCGATGCCGGCGAAATAACCGCCAACACCGCCAATGGCCAGCATCGCCGCTGCGGCAGCCGGGAGCCACCAGCGCGAGCGCATTGGTACCGTCTTGACCGGCGCCTCGCCGAACACGATCTTTTGCAACCGCGCCGGCACCGGCTCGTCGAGCACGCCGGCGAAGGCGGCACGAAGCGCTGCGCGGTCGGCGACATAGCGGGCGCTTCTCGCCTTCATTTCAGGATTGGCATCGAGCCAGACGTCATAGGCCACGCGCTCGTCAACCGGCAACTCGCCATCGAGGGCCATGTGGATGTCGCGTTCGGAAAAATCGCGCCGGGTCATTTCTCGACGATCCTTATCGCCCGGCGACGCGCGGCGTCATCCAGCAGCCCGCGCAACTCATCACGCCCTCGCGCGATGCGCGACATCAGCGTTCCGGCCGGCACGCCGAGGATGGTGGCGGCTTCGGCATAGGAAAAGCCTTCAATGGCGACCATGACCAGTGCTGCGCGCCGATCGGGGCTCATCGCCTGCAAGGCGTCGATAATTTCGCGCGACGCGATGCTCTCCACCTGCTCGGCTGGTGCTGCCTGGGCCTCGCTCGCTTCCAGCGGCAGCATCGCGGCTTCGCCGCGCCGGTTCACCTTGCGCATCTGATCGATGAACAAATGATGCATGATCGTAAACAGCCACCTCCTGGGGCTTTCTCCAGTCTGCCAATTGTCGAGCCGCACAAGCGCCCGTTCGAGACAGTCCTGAACGAGATCGTCGGCGGAATCGCGGTCGCGCAGCAGCGAGCGCGCATAACGGCGCAGGCGTGGTATTTCGCCCAGGATTGCTGCCTTCTTTTCGTCCATGACCGCTGGTTCTGAGGTCGCCCTTGTTCATCCGATTGAACGCGTCTTCACGGCGCGGCGCAAGCGGCCAGCGCGAAGCGGTCCGCCGCCCCAGCCACCCAAGCAATAAGACAACGCGGCCGGCAGGCGATTTATTCCCGGTTAGATTGAAAACCGTTAGCTATTGCTCGTCCGAAGCTTTTCCCTCGCTGCTCTTGTCAGCAGCCGCTGATAAAACAGGCCGATGCCGATCAGCACCGCGCCGAGGCCGATGAAGGACAGCGCCCTCAGCACGCCCTCCAGTTCCGACATGTCGAAGAGGAAGACCTTCAACACGGCGACCGAGATCAGCGCGGCCGACGCGATGCGCAGCACCTGCGACTTCAGCCAGACGCCGGCGGTGAGCAGCGCCACACCAATGATCAGCCACAGCGCGGAATAGGTGTAGGTCTCAAGCTGGCCGAGCCCGCTCCACAGGCCGATGAACTCGCCCTTGAACAGCCGCCGGACCGACAGCGTCGCGTAAGCGAAGGCAAGCAGCGCCGCCACCAGCGCCAGCATCGCGGCATACCATTTCGGCCTGACGTCACGCGTACAGAGCGCAAGCCCGCCGGCAGCGGCGGCCGGCAAGAGATAGGCGAGGAACAGCAGGTTGAACACCACGATTCGCCCGGTTGATTCGTCAGTAAACAGCGGGTTCAGCGCCACAAAATGCTGGATGACGATGAACGCGACCGAGACCACGCCCGCAGCAAGCGAACCATAGCGCAGCACCGAGCTTGGCGAGCGCATGTCGATGGCGACCAGGATGGCGCCGGCGCCGATGGCGATCAGCGTATAGATCGCCTGCTCGGCGAGCGTGATGGCACCCGTGTCGATGACGCCGCCATGCATGGCGTGGCGCACCAATATGGCAACCGTGAGCAGCGCAAACAGTGCTGCGCCCGCTTCCATGGCGAGGCGTGGCCGACCATTTGTGGTGCGGGCAAGCTGCCAGGCGGCAAAGCCGAAGGCAAGCGCCGGCACGCCGTAGCCCGGCAGCAGCCAGTTGAACACCGGCGTCGTCGACAGGAATTCGGCGCCGACAATTGTCGGATCGAAGGCGACGCGGCCGAGTACGGCGATGACCGCGCCGACCGAAATCCAGCCGAGCACCGGATAGGCGCGCCAGCGGGTGGCCAGCGCCGGCACGATGGCCGCGGCACCCAGGAGGATGGTGGTCCAGCCGGCCCCGAAGGCCATGTAGATCATCAGCAAGGCGGCGACTGCTGCCCCGGCAAGCGCGAAGGAGACGGCAGCACCGCCCTGTAGCGGCGGCTCTTCACCGCGCGCGACCCACTCGCCGCCGGCGGCGAAGACCACGACCAGAAGGGCTGCAACCGCCGCGTAGACAAGATCGCGGTCGAGATTGCCGAAGGTGAACCAGAGCGCCAACAGAATCACCAGCGGCGCGACAGCGCCCCATGCCGCCCATGAGCCGGCGCGGATTTGTGCCGAGGCGGCAAATTTGCGCGCAGCCCAGAATCCGGCGCCGATGAACATAAGTCCAAGAAAGATACCGATCCTGAGCATCAGCGTATCGGCAACTGCCGCCGGCAGACCTTCGACGTCGAGAACGCCACCTGAAAAATCTGAAGCGACTGAGGTTGGCGGAATGATGCCGAGATAGACCAGCACCGTCGCCAGCCCTGCGGCGTGCAGAAGCGCCAGCGCCAGCGGCCGGTAGAGCGCTACCACGACCAGGGCTGCGATAAGGGCTGCTCCCGGCAGAGCATCGCCGGCAGCGTATGCCGGGTCGACGAACAACGCCATCGCCGAAAGGCCGACGAAGAAGCCAGGTGCGATCGACGGCCAGTCGAAGCCCCTGGCGGGCTCTGCTTCGCCACCGCGACGGCCGAGCCAGACGAAGGCAAGCACGGCCAGGGTCACCGCATTGATGAAGAGGATGACAGGCAGGTTCGTGCCCGGCGGATCAGTCATGTAAAGAATGGTCCAGAGGCCGGTGCCGACGAACGCTGCCGCCATCAGCAATTTCCAGTCGCGCAGCCGGGCGATGATGCCGGTGGCGGCGAGCACAATCGCCAAATAGCCGAACAGAGCCCAAGGATTCGGCGCCTGCGAGGCGACCAGCATCGGCGTCACCACCGCGCCGAGCAGACCGATGCCGGCTAGCGCCTGACCGTGGACGAGGGCGGCCGCGATGGTCGCCACACCGATGGCGCCGAGCAGCGTGAAGGCGAGCGCCGGCCCGATGAAGCCGTAAACGCCATGCGCGGCATAAACCGTACCGAACAGGATGAAAGCACCGGCCGCCGTCAGGATCGCTGGAATATAGGCGCCGGCGACGCCCTGCACCGGCACCCTGAAGCCGGTGCGGCGGATGAACTCGCCAACGGCGACCAGCACCAGCCCGAGCATTGCTGCCATGCTCAGCCGCACGCCGGGACCGAAAATGCCGGCCTCGATGGTGTAGCGGATCAGGAACAGGCCGCCCAGCGCCAGCGCGATGCCGCCGACCCAGACCGCCCATCGGGTGCCGAGCGCCGTTTCAATGTCAGGCTTTTGCGTCGCTTTCGCCGTCGCGGCGGCCGGTTGCGCAGGTGCAGATCCAGCCGGCGCCGCTTCGCCCGCAGCCCACGGTCCGGATGCAATCTCCCCGGCTTCAATCTCTGTGGACGGCTTTTCCTCAGCCTCGCCCGCCGATGACGGGACAATATCGGTCACGGCCACTACTGCCGCGTCTGCTGGCATGCTGTCGTTTGCGGCCGGTTCTACCGGCTTGGCCTGCGGCGGGGCTACATGCTCGCCCGAAAGCACGAGGCTGCGCAGCGCACCAAGTTCGCGCTCGATCAGGCCGATGCGGCTCTGCTGGCGCGAGATAATGACGAACAGCGCGATGATCGCGACGAGGCCGATCAGGGTTTCGAACATGGCGGTTCCCCCAAAACCAAGCCAGTAGTCACTGACAAATACGGCGGCCAGACGGCCAGCCGAGTCAGCGCGCCGCCAGATTGGCGGCCGGAAAGATCGAGCACGTTTCGGTGCCGAAAGCCAGCAGCTTGCCGTTGGCATCCTTCAGCGTCGCTTCCGAAACCGCCAATGTGCGGCCCTTGTGCACCACCCTACCCTCGCACACCACCTCGCCGGTCTTCGGCGTGATCGGCCGTGTCAGGTTCACCTTGAATTCCGCCGTCGTATAGGCCTCGCCCTTCTCCAGCAGCGTTTGCACCGCGCAGGCAAGAGCCGAATCCAGCAGCGTCGCGGCCCAGCCGCCATGCACCCCACCCAGCGGATTGAGATAGCGCTCGTTCGGCAGGCCGCGGAACACCGCGCGTCCTTCCGACACTTCGGTCAGGTCGAAACTGAGCTGGAACGAAATCGGCGGCGCCGGGTATTTGTTGTCGATAATGCGCTGGAGCAATTCCAGGCCGGTGTATTCGATGATGTCGCCGTGCGGAATGGTGCCGAGGCCGAGCGGCGAAACCCGGCCGGGATAGAGCTCCACTTCGCTCATCTGGTGATTTCTCCGGCTGCGGGTTCTTCGATCAGGGTCTTGCCGGCGCATGGTGCTTGCGCAAGGCGGCGAGGAAGCCGGCGCGGGCGCCGGGCGCCTCGATGCCGCGCGGTTCGTAGACGTGGCGGGTAAAAAAGAAGCCGGTCAGCCGGAAGGCGTCCTCGATCGCCGCCGGATCGGCGCGCAGGCCGGAGCCGCGCTGCAGGAATGCGGGGAGCACCAGCATCTTGTCGCGCCATGGCGCGCCGGCCTGGCGCGACACGGCGCGCCCGGACTTCGGCGAGACATAGGCAAGGTCCTGCCTGGCGCCGGTCGCGGCACACTGGCTGAGATCGAGGCCGAAGCCGAGTTCGTCGAGAATCAGCAATTCGAAGCGTGCTACCAGCTCGCCGGCGGCGTCCGCATCGTCGAGGTGAGCGATCATCACGGCCAGCGTCTCGTAGAGACCGTCATGGGCGTCGCGCTCGGGCAGCAGGCGCAGATGCGCAGCCATGGTCTGCAGCCCATAGATGGCGACGGCGCTGTCCATGAGCCGGGCGGCGTTCATCTCGATCGCCTCGGCCTGAAAGGTGCCAAGATGTTCGTCGAGCCGCGCCCGCCACAACAGGTCGACGCGGTTGCCGGGCTGCAGCACCGGCTGCTGCTTGCGCGAGCGGCCGCCGCGCACAAGGCCGAGGTGGCGGCCATGCGCACGCGTCATGACCTCAAGAATGGCGCTGGTTTCGCCATGCTTGCGGGTGCCGAGAATGATTCCCTCGTCGCGCCATTCCATGAACGGAGCTTGTCACCGCTTCGGTGGCGAAATCAAGTTTTTCAGGCGCTGTGTGGGTGCCCTCCGCGGCGGTCCGCGCGGAGGTGATCGGCAAGCACTTCATTGATCACGCGTCGCGACTTTTCAACTTCGACCGGATTGATGTCTATATGTCCGGCTACCGTGATCAGCGCTTTCCACAGCGTCCAGCCACGGCCTCGCGCCCAGCTTGCCTCATCGGCCTGAAGAGCCGCGCGAAACACCTCTCGGCTTTTTCCCTCGAAGAGCGTCCATGCAATCGCCAAGTCGCACGAGGGATCGCCCACGCCCGAAGTCCCGAAGTCGATCACGGCGCTCAAAGCGCCTTGCCTGACCAACAGGTTTCCCCAACTGACGTCACCGTGGAACCAGACGGGCGCGCGATGCCATGTCGCGGCAAGCGCTGCTTCCCACACCGCACTCGCGGCGCCAGTGTCGATCTTGCCGTCGAGGGCCGCAATTGCCTGCCGGGTCTCGCCGTCATAGACGCTCAGTGGTCCGCCGCGAAAAAAGTTGTGCTGCCCTGGCGCCGGTCCACCGGCGGGATCGATCTGTTGCAGGGCGACCAGGAATTGGGCCAGGACGGACGCAAATTGCGGAAGGCTGGCAATACGCTCCAGCGTCGCCGTCTCGCCTTCGATCCAGCGGTAGATGGACCAATGCCAGGGATAGTCGTCGGCCGGGGCGCCCATCGCCAGCGGGACCGGGACAGGCAGCGGCAGCAGAGGCGCAAGCCTTGGCAGCCAGCGATGTTCCTTTTCCACTTGCAAGGCATAGGCCGCCGCACTCGGCAGCCTCACCAGCATATGGTCTCCGAGATGAAAGGTCCTGTTGTCCCATCCGCCTGATGAAACCGGCCGGACAGCAAGATCCTTCCATCGGGGAAATTGCGTGGCGACCAACCGGCTCACGAGGGCTGTGTCGATAGTGACTTGGTGTTTGAGCATGATCTTTTCCGAAAACCGGCTCCCACTTTTCGGGAACATGCTCTAATGCGGAAACTCCAGCCCCATCTCGCGATAGCGCTCGGGGTCGTCGCCCCAGTTCTCGCGCACCTTGACGAACAGGAAAAGATGCACCTTCTGTTCGAGGATACCGGATATCTCCATGCGTGCCGCCTGGCCGATGGCACGGATCGTCTCGCCCTTGTGGCCGAGCACGATCTTCTTCTGGCTGTCACGCTCGACATAGATGGTCTGGTCGATGCGCACCGAGCCGTCCTTCTTCTCTTCCCATTTCTCCGTCTCAATATGGGAGGAATAGGGCAGTTCCTGATGCAGCCTGAGATAGAGCTTTTCGCGAGTGATCTCCGCCGCCAGCTGACGCATCGGCAGGTCGGAGATCTGGTCCTCCGGGTAATACCAGGGGCCGGGAGGCAGGGTTTCGGCCAGATAGTCGAGCAGGTCCTTGCAACCCGACCCGGTTAGCGCCGAGACCATGAAGGTGCGCTTGAAGGGCACCCTTTCATTCGCTGCCGCGGACATGGCCAGCAGCGCCTCGGGCTTGACCCGGTCGACCTTGTTGAGGATCAGCACCATCGGCTGGCGGACATCCTTCAGCCGTTCGAGGATCGCGTCAGCATCGCCCCTGATGCCGCGCTCGGCGTCGATCAGCAACAGCACGATGTCGGCGTCCTTGGCGCCGCCCCAGGCGGTCGTCACCATCGCCGTGTCCAACCGCCGCTTCGGCTTGAAGATGCCCGGCGTGTCGACGAAGACGATCTGTGCGTTATTGTGGATGGCGATGCCGCGCACGATGGCGCGCGTCGTCTGCACCTTGTGGGTGACGATCGACACCTTGGCGCCGACCAGTTGGTTGACCAGCGTCGATTTCCCCGCATTGGGCGCGCCGATCAGCGCAACGAAGCCAGAATGCGTGGTGGCGGCTTCTGTTGCCGGCGGGACGCCTTCGGTGGCGGTCATGCCGCGCTCCCCTTATTTAGCCAGACGCCTTCGCGCAACAGCAGTGCAGTAGCGGCGGCTTGCTCGGCCTCGCGCTTGGAGCGCCCGCTGCCGATCGCCGGCGGATAGGCGCCGACCTTGACGCTGACGGTGAAAAGCGGATCGTGGTCCGGTCCCTCGCGGCTGTCAATTATGTAGACGGGCACGGCGCCTGCCGCCTGATGCGCCCATTCCTGCAGTTCGGTCTTGGCATCGCGGCGGGCGGCACCGATGGCCTGCGAGCGCGGCCGCCAGTATTTGTGGATGAAGGCGCGGGCCGCCTCCAGCCCGCCGTCGAGATAGAGCACGGCGATCAGCGATTCCAGCGCATCAGCCCGCAGATTGACGCGTTTGCGCCCGTCCAGGCCGCGTACGTCCGAGCCGGCACGGATCAACTCCGGCAGGCCGATCTCCTCGGCGATGTCCGCCAGCACCTCGGCATTGACCAGCGCGTTGAGCCGGAGCGACAGCTCACCTTCGGCAGCGTCAGGATACGCCGCCAGCAGCATGTCGGCGACGACCAGGCCGAGGACGCGGTCGCCCAGGAATTCGAAACGCTCATAGTCGATGCCGGCATGGCTGCTGCGGGCGCTGGCATGGGTCAGCGCGCGCTGCAAGCGCTGGCGGTCGGCAAAGGCGTGGCCGGTGCGCTCCATGAGCGCTTCGGCGAGCGCGTCGACGGTCAGCCGTTTTGTCGCCGCCATGATCCTAATTGACGAAATGGAGCAGGCGCGACGCGCGCATCAGTGACGGCCATTTCCAGATTTCGAGCGGGCTGGCGCTGCCACCGATCGAGAAGAAGATGAGATTGGCGCGGCCAACCAGGTTGTCGTCGGGCACGAAACCGACGGTGAAGCGGCTGTCCGAGGAATTGTCTCTGTTATCGCCCATCATGAAATAGTGCCCGGGCGGCACGTCGAATTCCTGGGTGTTGTCACCGATCGAGTTGGGTACCAGGTCGAGCGTGTCATAGCTGACGCCATTCGGCAACGTCTCGCGATAGACGTCGACCGGCCCGCTCTCCTCGGTGATGTCGCGATTGTCGATCTGCCCGACCTTCTGGCGTGGCACGCCGACGCCGTTGATGAAGAGCTGGCCGTCCCTGACCTGGATCTTGTCGCCCGGCAGGCCGACGACGCGCTTGATGTAGTCGACGGAGGGGTCCGGCGGGAACTTGAACACGGCCACGTCGCCGCGTTTCGGCTCGGCGCCCCAGATGCGGCCCGAAAAGAGGTCCGGCCCGAACGGCAGGGAATAGCGGGAGAAGCCATAGGACCATTTGGTGACGAAGAGGTAGTCGCCTTCGAGCAAGGTCGGCCGCATCGACCCGGACGGGATAGAGAATGGCTGAAAAAGCAGCGTGCGGATGACCAGAGCGAGCAACAGCGCCTGGACGATGACGCTGACGGTCTCGCCAAGCCCGCCGGATTTCTTCTGGGATTTTTCAGCCACGCTCATGTCGTCCTCGATTATGCGTTGGTTGGTATAGAGTCTCGGCGCGCGCTGGGCAACGTCATGCCGGTGGTCAGATGCAATCAATACGGCGCTTCTTCGACGGGCAACGCCTCGATGATCACAAAGGCTTGAGCAAGCGGAAACTCGTCGGTGATGGTGAGGTGGATCGCCGCCCTGTGCCCGTCAGGCAGGATTTTGTCCAGCTGCGCCGCCGCCCCGCCGGTCAACGCCATGGTCGGCTGGCCGCTGGCCAGGTTGACGACGCCCATGTCGCGCCAGAACACCCCTTGCGCCATACCGGTGCCCAGCGCCTTGGCGCAGGCCTCCTTGGCAGCGAAGCGCTTCGCATAGGAAGCGACGCGGGCGCCGCGGTTTTCAGAGCGGGCCTGTTCGACCTCGGTATAGATGCGCTGGATGAAGCGCTGGCCATGGCGCTCCAGCGATTTTTCGATGCGTCTGATATCGATCAGGTCGCTGCCGATACCAATGATCATTCGGCGGCAACTTCCCGTCCGGCGATTCCAGCTCTGTCCGCCAGGCGCGGCGAGCGCGAGAACGAGCGGTGTGGCCACAGATAGGTACGCACCCGCTCAAGAAAACCATCAGGCTTGCGGCGTCGAAAAAGCACTCTGTTCCTGTCCTGATATCCAAAGCTGCCGCCCCGACCACCCCGGGCCGGGCACGACAGCTACATCTTGCGCTTTGCGGCCGTCGAAAGGCAACAACGACCTTGATATAGCGATACGCCGGCCGCAGAACAACCGTAGCTGAATGCCGTCCGCTTGCAGTCGCCTGCGGGACCGGCGTTTCGCCACTCCGGACACAGTATAATCGCGGCGGATTTGAGGAGGCGAGTTCGCCGCAGAAATCGGCAGCAACTCCAGCTATCTACGGCCCATACTCGCTGACCTCGACGAGATTGCCGTCCGGATCGCGGAAATAGACCGACATCATTGGGCCACGGGCGCCGATCCGCTCGACCGGTCCGACTTCTATCGCAACGCCGTTGGCCGCCAGGCTGGCACATATCTCGGAGAGCGGGCGCGCGGCGACCAGGCAGAAATCCGCGGAGCCCGGCGTCGGCGCCTTGGCCTTCGGCTCGAAAGTGTGGCCTGCCTCATGGACATTGATTTTCTGCGTTCCAAACAGCAGCGCCGTCGGCCGGTCCGGCTCGTCGAGCCGCTTGAAGCCGAGCACGCGCTGATAGAAGGCGCAGGTGTCCTCGACGGAGCGAACCGTCAGTACGAAATGATCGATGCCTGCAATCACGGCAGCGCCTCAGTTAACGTTGTTTTATGCATGTCGTTGTCCCAAAACCGCTGCGCACCCTCGGTTCAAGCCCAAGGACATGCTTTTGGGCGACATGCATCAGATATTGCGGCTGCCCGGCTTGATGGCCGGTATGGCGGCGAGCTCGGGCGGCAGCCTGTCGACCGGGTAGGCCGGAACCTCATATTCGGCGAGTGCGATCAGCGGCACGCCGACATCCGTCTTGCCGGCCGAGCGGTCGATGATGCAGGCAGCGGCAACGACCTCGGCGCCAAGCGCGCGCAGGCATTCAACGGTCTCGCGGATCGACAGGCCGGTGGTGACGATGTCCTCGACGATGACGACGCGCGAACCCTGGGCGATCTCGAAGCGGCGGAGCCTGAACTCGCCCCCTTCCCGCTCGACCCAGATCGCCGGTGCGCCAAGATGGCGCGAGGTCTCGTACGCCGGGATCAGCCCGCCGATCGCCGGGCCGACGACGTAATCGATCCTGCCGGACACCGCAGCGCGGATCTTTTCGGCCAGCGCCTTGCACAGGCGCTCGGTCTTGTCGGCATGCATGAAGACCCGCGCCTTCTGCAGGAAGACCGGGCTTCGCAAGCCCGATGTCAGGATGAAATGCCCTTCGAGAACGGCACCGGCCTCGCGGAAAATGCCCAGCACTTCGTCGGTGTCCATTGTTCGCTCCATGGTGAATGGTGAATAGTGAATGGTGGATAGTAGCGAGTAGCGAGTAGCGAGAGCACCCTTATTTTCACTATTCACTATTCACTATTCACTATTCGCTATTCACTATTCGCTACTCAATTCACCCATTCACGCGCCGCGCATCGCTGACGCTCGAATTGTCCTTGAGCTGCGACAGCAGCCGGTTCAGGTGCTTCAGGTCCCAGACTTCAAGATCGATCAGCATTTCGGTGAAATCGGGCGCGGTACGCACCATCGATAACGTATGGATGTTGGCGTCGTTGGATGCAACGACCTGCGCGATGTCGGCCAGCGAGCCCGGCGCGTTGATGGCGGTGACCGAGACGCGCGCCGGAAATCGCTCCTTGGTGCGCTCGTCTATGTCCCAGCGCACGTCGATCCAGCGTTCGGGCTGGTCATCGAAGGCCTGCAGCGCCGGCGACTGGATCGGATAGATGGTGATGCCGGTTCCCGGCTGCACGATGCCGACGATGCGGTCGCCGGGCACGGCACCTTCCGGCGCGAAGCGCACCGGCAGGTCGCCGCGGACGCCGCGGATCGGCACAGCGCCGTCCTTTGGCTGGTCCTTGTCCTTGCGCGCCGCCCGGCCCGGAATCTGGAACAGCATGCCGGCGGCGTTGCGGATCTTCGACCAGCCCTCTTCGCGCTGCTTGGGCGCAACCAGCGTGACCCGTTCATCCTTGTAGTCGGGAAACACCGCCTTCATCACATCGGTGGAGGCAAGTTCGCCGCGGCCGACCGAAGCCAGCACATCCTCGATGTCCTTGCGCGCCAGCCGGTGCAGTACCGACTTCAGGCTTTCCTTGGTGAAGGTCTTGCCGGACCGCTCGAACGCGCGCTCCAGAATACGAACGCCGAGGCCCGAATACTGCTTGCGGATGGCGGCCTTGGTGGCGCGACGGATTGCCGAACGCGCCTTGCCGGTGACGACGACCGATTCCCACGCCGCCGGCGGCACCTGCGCCTTGGAGCGGATGATCTCGACCTCGTCGCCATTCTTCAGCTCGGTCATCAGCGGCATGATGCGACCGTTGACCTTGGCGCCGACGCAGGTGTCGCCGACATCGGTGTGCACGGCGTAGGCGAAGTCGATCGGCGTAGCGCCGCGCGGCAGCGCGATCAGCATGCCCTTGGGCGTGAAGCAGAATACCTGGTCCTGGAACAGTTCCAGCTTGGTGTTTTCGAGGAAGTCCTCGGGATTGTCGCCTTCGGCAAGCTGCTCGATGGTGCGCCGCAGCCAGGCATAGGCGTTGGTCTCCTTCGAGATCGCATGGGCAGTGCCGTTCACCTTGCCGCCGCTGTCCTTGTAGATCGAATGCGCGGCAACGCCATATTCGGCGATCTTGTTCATCTGATAGGTGCGGATCTGCAGCTCGACGCGCTGGCGCGACGGTCCGACGATTGTGGTGTGGATCGAGCGGTAGTCGTTCTGCTTCGGCGTCGAGATGTAGTCCTTGAAGCGGCCGGGCACCATCGACCATGTCGTATGGATGGCGCCGAGCGCCCGGTAGCAGTCCTCGACGGTGTCGACGACGACGCGAAAGCCGAAAATGTCGGACAGCTGCTCGAAGGACAGCGCCTTGGCTTCCATCTTGCGGAACACCGACCATGGCTTCTTCTGCCGGCTCTTGACCTCGGCCTTGATCGCATATTTGTCGAACAGCGTGGACAGCGCCGTCTCGATCTCGGATAGCACGCCCTTGTTGCGCTCGAAGATTTCGGCGAGCCGCGCGGTGACGGCGCGGTAGGCTTCCGGATTGATGAAGCGGAAGGCGATCTCCTCGAGCTCCTCGCGCATGCCTTGCATGCCCATGCGCCCGGCCAGCGGCGCATAGATATCCATCGTCTCCTCGGCGATGCGCAGGCGCTTGGCTTCGGGCACATGGTCGAGCGTTCGCATGTTGTGCAAGCGGTCGGCGAGCTTGACCAGCAGCACGCGAACGTCTTCCGAGATCGCCAGCAAGAGCTTGCGCAGGTTTTCAGCCTGCTCGGCCTTTTTGGAGACGAGGTCGAGTTTCTTCAGCTTGGTCAGGCCTTCGACCAGCTTGCCCATTTCCGGACCGAACAGCTCGTCGATCTCGGCCCTGGTCGCCGTGGTGTCCTCGATCGTGTCATGCAGCAGGGCAACCGCGATGGTCGCCTCGTCCATGTGCATTTCGGTGAGGATGGCGGCGACTTCGAGCGGATGCGAGAAATAGGGGTCGCCGGAGGCGCGCTTCTGGTGACCATGCTTCTGCATGGCGTAGACATAGGCCTTGTTGAGCAGCGCCTCGTTGACGTCAGGCTTGTAGCGCTGGACGCGCTCGACAAGCTCATACTGACGCATCATGGGCGGGATCTCGCAGTGCTGAAATGAATCATGCGCCGCACTGGCGTACGGCGCATGTCATAGATAACCACGAAACCGCCGGCGCGAAAGTGTCGGCGGCCGGGGGGAAGATTAATAATCGTCGCTTTTTTCCGGCGGCACCAGACCTTCGATGCCGGCTAGGAGGTCTTCCTCGGTCATGCGGTCGAAGGTGATGTTGTCCTCGGTGTCGTCAGCGTCGGTTGCCGCAGCGGCGGTACCGGTCTGGTCGGCGATCGCCTCGCCGTCGGCTTCCGGCTCGTCGACCTCGACATGCTTCTGCAGCGAGTGGATCAGGTCTTCCTTGAGGTCGTCGGGCGACAGCGTCTCCTCGGCGATCTCGCGCAGCGCGATGACCGGATTCTTGTCGTTGTCACGAGGAACGGTGATCTGCGCGCCTTGGCTGATCTGACGGGCGCGGTGGCCGGCCAAAAGCACGAGCTCGAAGCGGTTGTCGACCTTGTCGATGCAATCTTCAACGGTTACGCGGGCCATGAGCTGCCCCTTTCATGCCTGGATTTGATGGAAAACAGGCGCGGTCCATAACCCGAACGCCGCCAAAATACAAGCTTTTTGGCAATATCAGTCCGGGGCAAGGTCCGGGGCCGGGCGAAGGCCGAGTCCGGGCGCCCCGCATGCGACGATACGGCACCGATCACAATTGCTTGCTATGCCGCATCATACTCTTGGATTGCCGTAAAACCGGCGTTATCTCAAATGACGAAGGTCTGCCGGGTTATTTCAAGCCGACCGATAGTCAAGCGCATTTAGACGACCGCTTATTTCGAAAAGGAATATTTTCCATGTTCGACCCTCGGGAAAAAATCGCTCTTTTCATCGACGGTGCCAATCTTTACGCAACGTCGCGCGCCCTCGGCTTCGATATCGATTACCGGAGGCTTTTGTCGAGCTTCCAGAAGCGCGGCTATCTGCTGCGTGCTTACTACTACACCGCGCTCGTCGAGGATCAGGAATACTCCTCGATCCGGCCGCTGATCGACTGGCTCGACTACAATGGCTTCAAGGTGGTGACCAAACCGGCCAAGGAGTTCACCGACTCGACCGGCCGCCGCAAGATCAAGGGCAATATGGACATCGAGTTGACCGTCGATGCGCTGGAACTCGCCGATGTTGTCGACCATTATGTAATCTTTTCCGGTGATGGCGATTTCCGCACGCTGGTCGAGGCGCTGCAACGGCGCGGGCGCAAGGTTTCGATCGTCTCCACCATGGCTTCGCAGCCGCCGATGATTTCCGACGATCTGCGCCGCCAGGCCGACCATTTCATCGACCTGATGACGCTGAAGAGCGAGGTAGGCCGCGACCCGTCCGAGCGGCCGGTGCGCCGGCCCGAGCCGGCCGAAGTCGACGAGGACGATTTTTGACGGCGGCGGTCTTGACCGCTCCGCTGGTCGCATCCCCCGAGCCGGATCGCGACTGCCCGCTCTGCCCGCGGCTGCATGATTTTAGAGCGCAATGGCGGCAGCGCGAGCCGTCCTGGTTCAATGCGCCCGTGCCGACCTTCCTGCCGCCGGAGGGCGAGGATGCAGTGCGGCTGCTGATCGTCGGGCTGGCGCCGGGCCTGCGCGGTGCAAACCGCACCGGGCGTCCCTTCACCGGCGACTTTGCCGGCGACCTGCTCTACAACACGCTGATCGCGCACGGCTTTGCGCGCGGCCAATTCAAGGCGCGGCCCGATGACGGGCTGGAGCTTGTCGGCACGGCGATCACCAATGCGGTGCGCTGCGCGCCGCCGGACAACAAGCCGGTCGGCGCCGAGATTGCCACCTGCCGGAGGTTCCTGGTGCCGACAATCGCGCGGTTTAAAAACCTGCGCGCCGTGCTGGCGCTGGGCTCGATCGCGCACCAGTCGACGGTGCGGGCGCTCGGCCAGCGTGTTGCCGCTTATCCCTTCCGCCACGGCGGACAGCAGCAAACCAATGGCGTGACGCTGTTTTCCAGCTATCACTGCTCGCGCTACAACACCAACACCGGCGTGCTGACGGAAGCGATGTTCGTCAACGTGTTCAGCCAGATAGAAGAGTTTTTGCAGAAATAGAATCGGGCGCGCCGCCGTCAATTGGCTAAAAGCCCTCCAGGACGATCTTGCCCTTGGCCTTGCCGCTCTCGATCAATGCATGGGCGCGCTTCAAATTGGCGGCATTGATAAGGCCGCCTGTCTCGCCGAGCGTCGTGCGGATCGCACCAGTGTCGACGAGCCTAGCCAATTCGTTCAGATGTTCGCCCTGCGCCGCCATGTCCGCCGTCTCGAACATCGAGCGGGTGAACATGAATTCCCAATGCACCGAGACGCTCTTGCGCTTGAACGGATTGATGTCGAGCGATTTCGGATCGTCGATAACCGCGAAACGTCCTTGCGGCGCAATCGACCGGACGATCTCGGCCAGATGCTGGTCAGTGTTCGTCGTCGAAAACACGAAGCTAGGGGCACCGATAGCCAGTGCTGCGACTTCGGCTGCCAGCGGCCTGGAATGATCGACGACATAATGGGCGCCGAGCCCGAGCGCCCAGTCCCGTGTTTCAGGCCTCGACGCGGTGGCAATCACCGTTAGGCCGGTCAACTGCCTCGCAAGCTGCACTGCGATTGATCCGACGCCGCCGGCGCCGCCGATGATCAGGATGGCGGGTGCCGCACCCGCCACGGGCTTCCCGACATCGAGACGATCAAACAGGGTCTCCCAGGCGGTGACCGCCGTCAGCGGCAGCGCTGCTGCTTCCGCATAGCCGAGTGAGGTCGGCTTGCGGCCGACGAGCCGCTCGTCGACAAGATGGAACTCGGCATTGGTGCCTTGCGGCGCCAGGGCGCCGGAATAGAAGACATCGTCGCCGGGCCTGAAGAGACTCGCATTCGCACCGGTCGCGACAACCCGGCCAGCAGCATCCCAACCGAGTACCCGCCATTGACCGGCTTCGGGAGCGACGCTGCGCCGCACCTTGGTGTCGACCGGATTGACCGAGATCGCCTTCACCTCGACCAGCAGGTCGCGTCCCTTGGGCTCGGGCTTCGGCAGTTCGATATCGACGAGAGAGGCCTCGTCGGTGATGGGAGCTGGGATTTGATAACCGACGGCGCGCATCTTCATCTCCGTGATCGCTGTTGTAAGCGATAGACATGCTGTCTACGATCACCGTGCGCAAGAATGCACATATAAAGCACATAGTGTCGAAAAGGATACCGTCATGCCGCGTATTCGCCACGACCGATTTGATTGCAGCCCCGGCTGCACCGTTGAGGGAACGCTCCGCTACATCGACGGAAAATGGAAAGGTGTCATGCTCTACCATCTGTTCGAGGGCACATTGCGCTTCAACGAGATTCGCCGGCGGATACCGAACTGCACGCAGCGCATGTTGACCAACCAGCTTCGAGAGTTGGAGGCGGATGGGCTGATTGCGCGCAAGATCTATCCGCAGGTGCCGCCGAAAGTGGAATACAGCCTGACGCCGCGTGGCAGGAGCCTGGAGCCGGTGATCACCGCCCTGAAGACCTGGGGCGATGCAAATGTGGCCCTTGGCCCTCAGGCGTCGCAAGCCGCGGCGTAAGGGCGGCCGAGAAGCGCCTCACCCGAGGCGTTATCCCTGAATCCGTTCAGGGTGTTCGCGGGGCTTCTGAAGGCATGGATTCAGGTGGCGCCGCGAACAGTGTCGTCAGCGTTTCCTGCCCGCCCTGAAGGACATTCAGATCGACATCGCCGCTGATGCCGTCGACGCGACCCTTGTCGTGGTACTGCCAATAGATCCACTCGTCATGGCTTGGCTGCAGCGCCAGCGAACGAACCCAGCGCGGGCGGCCGACGATCTGCCCGGCATAGGCGCGCGCCGCGTCGTCGGTCACGTAGAGGATCGCTGTCTTGCCGAAGGCAGCCTCGACAGGACCGAGGAAAGCCGAGAGTTCAATACTCAATTCTTCGGGTGATGGCCGCCGCGGACAATTGCCGAAGAATTCAATATCCACCACCGGCGGCAGCAGCGATTTGTCGCGCGGCACGACGGAGATGAAATTCTTCGCCTGATCGGCGCCGGGCCTGCAGAAAGTGAAGAAATGATAGGCACCGACCGCCAGACCGGCCGCGCGCGCCTCGCGCAGATTGGCGTCGAAGGCGTCGTCGACATGATCGCCGCCTTCGGTTGCCTTGATGACGGCGAAAGCGACATCGTCGGCGGCAACACGCCGCCAGTCGATCTGCCGCTGGTGATGGGAAACATCGATGCCCCTGACCGGATATTTGCTGCGGTCTGGAGAAAACGGGTGGAAATAGAAATAACCGACGACCGCGACGAGGCACGCCAGGATCAGGCAGGCCGCACCCCAAAAGACGATCCGGTTCTTCATCCGGTTCTTCAAAAGAGCGGCTCCCAGCCTACCCACGCTCCTTCAGCAGCCGGCCCTTTTCGCGCGACCAGTCGCGCTGCTTTTCGGTTTCGCGCTTGTCGTGCAATTTCTTGCCTCGGCCGACGGCGAGTAAAAGCTTCGCCCGGCCCTGGTCGTTGAAATAGATTTTTAGCGGCACCAGCGTCATGCCTTCACGATCGACGCTCTGCGCCAGCTTGGCCATCTCGCGCTTGTTGAGCAGGAGTTTGCGGCGCCGGCGCGGCTCATGGTTGAAGCGATTGGCTTGCAGATATTCCGGCAGATAGGAGTTGATCAGCCAGATTTCGCCGCCCTCGACCGAGGCGTAACTGTCCTGGATGTTGGCTTGGCCCTGACGCAGCGACTTCACCTCGGTGCCGGTCAGCACCAGGCCGGCCTCGATCGTGTCGAGCACCTCATAGGAAAACCGCGCCTTGCGGTTTTCCGCAACGGTCTTGTTGTTGGGATCGGCTTTTCTGACTTGGTTCATGATGCGGAGAGGTGGCGCCTCATCCCTAATTAATCAAGCCGGCGTGCTTCATCGCCGCATCGATCTTCTCGGCGGTCGACTGCTCGACGGTGACCAGCGGTGAACGTAGCACGTTCTCGACCTTGCCCAGCTTCGACAGCGCATATTTCGCGCCGGACACGCCGGGTTCCAGGAAAATCGCCTTGTGCAGCGGCAGCAGGCGGTCCTGCAAGTCCAGCGCCTTGGCGCTCTCACCGGAAAGCGTCGCCTCCTGGAATTCGGCGCACAGCCGTGGCGCGACATTCGCCGTCACCGAGATGCAGCCGACGCCGCCATGGGCGTTGAAGCCGAGCGCCGAGGCGTCCTCGCCGGAAAGCTGGATGAAATCCTTGCCGCAGGTGGCGCGCTGCTCGGAAACCCGCTCGACCTTGCCGGTGGCGTCCTTGACGCCGATGATGTTCTTGAAGTCGTGCGCCAGCTGGCCCATCGTCTCGGGCATCATGTCGATCACCGAGCGCGGCGGAATATTGTAGATTATGATCGGCAGGCTGGTCGCTTTGGCGACCGCGGCGAAATGCGCATAGAGGCCACGCTGCGTCGGCTTGTTGTAGTAAGGCGTGACGACGAGCGCCGCATCGGCGCCTGCCTTCTCGGCATATTGCACCAGGCCGACCGCCTCTTCGGTGTTGTTGGAGCCGGCGCCGGCGACGACCGGAACGCGGCCCTTGGCTACCTCGATACAGACCTTGACGACTTGGCGGTGCTCGTCATGCGACAGCGTCGGCGACTCGCCGGTGGTGCCGACCGGAACCACGCCCGTCGTGCCTTCAGCGATCTGCCAAGCGATGAAGGCGCGAAACGCTTTCTCGTCGAAACGGCCGCTCTTTTCGAACGGTGTCACGAGCGCGGTAAGCGAGCCTCTCAGCATGTCGTCCAACTCCTTGGGACTAGCGCATGACCCGAAAATCGGTGTCGATTTACGGAAAGGTCATGCGCCAAATTTAAAGTGCTACAGCGTCGTTTGCGCGTCTGAGAAGACGCGTGGCGCTGTAGGTGTTTTGTCGTGCGCGCCTTCTAGCCGAAAGCGAAGCGGCGCACCATAGTCTCGACACCGTTGCGCGGCAAGCATGGCGGTAGTGCCAGCAAGCCCAATTTGAAAGACCTCGACAGCCCTTTGTTTACGGGCTCTTCATCACGGCCAACTAGGCTTCAGTTGATCTGTGCATGTTGATAATGTGCAAGGCAGGAATGACGAAGACCATGCCGACCAGGCAGTCTCATTTTTTCGCGCTGGTTGGCGCAATTCTCCTGTTGACGCCGAGCCTTGTGGCCGCCGGCAAAGTCGATGTGCAGGTCACTTCGACCATTCCGATGCCAAACCGCCTGCAGGGTCCGGAATCCCCTCCCGCCAGTGTCGCCAGGCTGAAGAGCGGCCTCGATGCGCTGGCGGCAAACGACATTGCCGGCGCGCGTCGAGTGCGCGATGCCCTGCCGGTCAACTCGCTCGACCAGCATATCCTTGCCTGGTCGATCGCGCTCCATGGCGGCGACAAGGTGCCAAGCGGCGAGATCGCCGATGCTGCGAAAATGCTGCCGAGTTGGCCGGGCCTGATCGCCTTGCGCAAGAACAGCGAGCGCGCGCTCTACCGCGAAAACCCCGCGCCGGAGATCGTGGTGCAGGCTTTTGGCGGCAGCCAGCCGCAGACAGTCGAGGGCGTGGTCATCCTCGCCCGCTCCTATGTTTCGCAGGGCAAAGTCGAGGCGGCGCGCTCGGTGCTGTCGCCTTTCTGGCGCACCGAGAAACTGGAAGCCAGGGACGAAGCGGCGATCATCCGGGAATTCGGCAACCTCATCCCTGCAGCCGACCATCGTTTCCGCATGGAGCGCATGTTCTATGCCGATCGGATCAATTCCGCGCTGCGCGTTGCTGGCCTTGCCGGCGCCCAGCAACTGGCCGACGCCTGGGCGGCAGCGGACAGGGGCGACAAGAATGCGGCCAAACTGCTGAAGGCGGTGTCCGCCCCGCAGCGTTCGGCCGGCTATCTCTTCGCGCAAGCCCAATATCTGCGCAAGCAGCAGAAGTTTTCCGACGCCGCCGCTATGGTGATGAAGGCGCCGAGCGATCGCAGCGCGCTTGTCGACCCGGATGCCTGGTGGGCCGAGCGCCGGGTGCTGTCGCGCGAACTGGTCGACCAGGGCGATATGAAGACCGCCTACAGAATAGTCGCCGCGCACGCCGCCGAAAGTGCTGCCAACGCGGCGGATGCGGAGTTCCATGCCGGCTGGTACGCGCTGCGCGGTCTCAACGACCCCAACACCGCTGCCAGGCATTTTGCGCGGATCGCCGATCTCACCCAGGGGCCGATATCGCTGTCGCGCGCCTATTACTGGCTCGGCCGTGCCGCCGAAGCCGGCGGCCCCGGCAGTGCGAAGGACTATTTTACCCGTGCCGCCGTCCACGGCACGACCTTCTACGGCCAGCTCGCCGGCGAGCGCGTCGGCCGGCAGGTCCTCAACATCGCCCATCCGCAGCCGAGCGCCGCCGATCACCGGAATTTCGCCAATCGCGAGGCGGTCAGTGCCATCAGGCGGCTGCAGGAGGCGGGCTATGAGCGTTACGCCGACACGCTTTATCGCGACCTCGCCGGACAGTTGACCAGCCCCGGAGAGCTGGCGCTGCTGGCCGCGATGGCGGAAAGGCAAGGCAATCACTTCCTGGCGCTGAGAGTCGGCAAGATCGCCGGCGCGCGCGGCATCGACGTCGGCGCACTGTCGCATCCGCTCGGCGTCATTCCCGAGACCGCGAACATTTCCGGCTCGGGCAAGGCGCTGGCCTATGCGATCGCCCGCCAGGAAAGCGAGTTCAACATCGCCGCTGTCTCCAGCGCTGGAGCGCGCGGGCTGCTGCAGCTGATGCCGGGGACCGCCAGGCAATTGGCGAAGAAGGCCGGGATGACCTTCTCGCAGGCGCGGCTGACCACTGACGCCGGCTACAACGCGACCTTGGGCGCTGCCTTCCTTGGCGAGCAGCTCGGCCGCTTCGACGGCTCCTATGTGCTGACCTTCGCCGGCTACAATGCCGGCCCCAACCGCGCCGCCCAGTGGGTGGCTAGGTATGGCGACCCGCGCGGCAAGGACATCGACGCCGTCGTCGACTGGATCGAGCGGATTCCCTACACGGAAACAAGAAGTTACGTCCAGCGCGTGATGGAGAATTACGAAGTCTACAAGATGCGCATTTCCGGTAAGTACGACATAGTGGGGGATTTGGTGGATGGTCGGAGTTGAAGGGCGGGCGTTTGGGCGAAGCACCCCCCTCTGCCCTGCCGGGCATCTCCCCCCTCAAGGGGGGAGATTGGCAGTTTCGTCGACGGCGCCTTTTCTTCGGCGTTGGAGATCGGCGAAAACCGAAGTGACATCCAATCTCCCCCCTAGGGGGGAGATGTCCGGCAGGACAGAGGGGGGCGCTGTCCCGCCGACGTCTCGAAAAATTCTCAGTACCGCAGCGCTTGGCGCTAGCAATGCCCTTGCCCGTTCCGTTGGACCGCTCTGCCTTCCGATTTGACCACCCCCGCCCTCGCCTGTAGCAGTCTCGACGATCCGGCAACGGCGAGGAATCGAGTCCAAAATGTCGAGCGGTTTTTCCGATTTTTTCTACGCCTCGCCGGACGGGCTTGAACTCCACGCCCGCATCTACGGCGAAACGAACTCCGGCCGCTGGCCGGTCGTCTGCCTGCCCGGCCTGACCCGCAATAGCCGCGATTTTCATGAGCTGGCTCTGCACTTGTCGCGACGGGCGGAAAATCCGCGAAAAATCGTCGCCTTCGACTACCGCGGGCGCGGGCAGTCCGCCTATGACCTCGATATCAGCCACTACAATGTCGGCGTCGAAGCCGGTGATATCCTCGCCGGGCTGGCAGCGCTGGGCATCGAGGAAGCGGCGTTCATCGGCACGTCGCGTGGCGGGCTGATCATCCATGTGCTCGGCGCGATGCGCCCGGCCGTCCTGAGGGCTATCGTGCTCAACGATATCGGCCCGGTGGTCGAAGCCGGCGGCCTCGCCCATATCCGCTGCTATCTCGAGCGCACGCCGAAGCCGAAAACCTATGCCGAGGCGGTCGGCGCCCAGCGCGGCGCGCATGGCAGCGACTTTCCTGCTCTGACCGAGGCGGATTGGGAGCGGATGGTATCGGCACTCTACCGAGAGACGGATGAAGGACTGGTGCCGGATTTCGACCCGAAGCTGGTCGACACGCTGGCGGGACTCGACCTGACCCAGAAGCTGCCTGATCTGTGGCAGCAGTTCGAGGCGCTGGCGGCGGTACCGTTGCTCGCCATACGCGGCGCCAATTCGAAGCTGCTGTCCACTGAGACGCTCGAACAGATGCGAACGCGTCACCCTTGTGTCGAGACGATCACGGCCGAGGGCCAGGGTCATGCGCCTTTCCTCGAGACCGGCGGCCTTCCCGGCGCCATCGCCGCTTTTCTGGACACGGCTGAGCAAACGGTCTGACTTGAAGTAAACTCCAGGGTCGATTTCGATCCTGTCAACGGGTTCCGGTTCGGCGACGACGACGGCGGCGGCGGCGCGCACCGGAAACTGAGGTCAAGGTCTGAGCCGAGAAGAAGGCTCTTGGTGTTCATTTCTGACCTCCAGTCAGAATCGAAGGCGGAGGTCGGCCAAAAGCAGCTCGTTGTGCTGTTTTTCTTTTCATTTCAAATAGATAATCTTGCAGCCATCAGTGCGACCAAAAACGCTTGCCCGCAAAGGCCTTGCCCGAGCCGGTCTTGAAATATCGCTCGAGTTGCCGTGCGTTGGCCTCGGTTTCAACTGCAATATAGGACTTCAAAGTGACAGGCAGATAAGCCTTGGTCGAAGTCACATAGCCTGATCGATGCGATTCGAAACGGCGCCGAAGGTCGTTGGTCGATCCGACATAGACATCGCCGTTACGGAGTTGCAGGAAATAGACGTACCACATGGTCCCCCTACGCTACTTCGTAGCTTCGGGCAACACTCCTACGCCCAAATTGCGGCTTCGGGTGGCCTGCCACCCGAAGCCCGCAGGGCGTAGGGTGGCGGAGAGGATGGGATTCGAACCCACGAGAAGCTTTTGACCTCTACTCCCTTAGCAGGGGAGCGCCTTCGACCACTCGGCCACCTCTCCGTTGCGCCGGTGGATAAAGAAAAGCGCGGGCACAATCAACAAGCCTGACCCATTATCGTTGAAAAAACCGGCTTCTGCCGAAACCGCGCTTTTGCCATGCGGCGATTCTGCGGCAATCCCTTGGCTGACGACTCACGACATCGTCGCGATTCCGGGAGGGGGCAATTGCCGGAATCGGCCGGATTGCAAGGGCTCGCAAGGGGCTCAATGGTTAACGGGAGCTTTCCGAGTGAGGCCAAATCGTGTCATTTGTGCAACAACGCAGGGGGATAGCACCCGCACAGACCTTTCGCCGATGCGATGGTGGTTGAACGCCGCCGCCTCATGGGTAATGTCGAATTTGAAGGAGCGGCGCGGTGCGCATCTTTTTCGGTAGTGGGGATGGGGCAGGGAACGCTGTCCTTCAGCAAAGAATACCCAGACCCGTTTTTTAACTTTTGACTGGAGGTCAGAAAATGAACATCAAGAGCCTTCTTCTTGGCTCCGCTGCGGCACTGGTCGCAGTTTCCGGTGCGCGCGCCGCCGACGCCGTCGTCGTTGCCGAACCGGAACCCGCTGAATACGTCCGCATCTGCGACGTCTACGGCGCTGGCTACTTCTACATCCCCGGCACCGAGACCTGCCTGCGCATCGGCGGCTATGTCCGCTACGACATCGGCGTCGGCGACGTCGGCGCGTTCACCGGTGCTGAGAACTTCGACGTCGAGGACGGCGACATTCAGGACACGTACTACAAGCAGGCCCGCTTTAACCTGAAGACCTGGACCGGCCAGGAAACCGAGCTCGGCACCTTGAAGACCTACACCGAGACCCGTTTCAACTTCGGCAACCGGAACCGGCACGTCAGCAGCACATACGTCCCCGGTCCCGATCCGGACGGCGCCGGTCCGCTGCCCCCGCTGCCAGGTGAGACTATCATTGTCGCTAACCCTGCCGAGAACAAGGGTATTTCGCTGAACTTCGCCTGGATCCAGCTCGGCGGCCTGCGCGTCGGTAAAGACGAATCGGCCTTCGATACGTTCATCGGCTACGCCGGCAACGTCATCCAGGATACGCTGGTTCCCTACGGCGGCTTCGACACCAACGTCGTCCAGTACTATTTCGACGCCGGCAACGGCTTCTCCGCCGTCGTCTCGCTCGAACAAGGTTATGGCGACTTCACGATCGACAGCTATGTTCCGCATGTCGTCGGCGGCTTGAAGTGGACGCAGGGCTGGGGCGCCATCACCGGCGTCATTGCTTACGACAGCAACTACGAAGAAGTTTCCGGCAAGGTCCGCCTCGACGTCACCCCGATGGAGAACCTGTCGCTGTTCATCATGGCCGGCTACGGCACTGACGACAACTACGAAGATCCCGGCTTCGCAATACCTGTCGCCGGCGGCCGCGGCATGTACAAGCTGTGGAGCGGCAACTGGGCGGTCTGGGGCGGTGGCACTTACACCATCAACGAGAAGACCTCGTTCAACACCCAGATCTCGTATGACGAAGGCGAAAACCTCGGCATCGCCGCCAACATCGCTTACGATATCGTTCCGGGCCTGACGATCACGGCCGAAGTCGATTACCTGCACGCCGGCGAGTTCGGCGAGGCCGGCTTCAGCAACTGGACCGCTGCGGACGACGAAGACAGCCTCGGCGGCATGCTCCGCTTCCAGCGCTCGTTCTAATCAGCAGCGTCTGACTGAACTCGAACCCGGCGGGCAACCGCCGGGTTTTTCGTGTCTGCGTAGCTGTCAAGGGCGGAATGTATGGCGCCGCCGATACCGGCCAGGGTCGTTCTGTGCCGGATCTCGGTCTTCATCGCCTTCAGTTGCCAATCTCAAACGCCGACGATTGGCGATCATGCTTTCGTCAATTCCAGGGCGGAGCGACGCGAAGCGGAGCGCAGACCCTGGGATCCATTCCGTTACCTCAGCCGAAGAATGCAGCTGCGCAGAATGAAAGCAGCAGCGATCCTTCGCGCCCCCCTCTGTCCTGCCGGACATCTCCCCCACGAGGGGGGAGATCGGCCGTCATTGCGGCTTTCGCCAATCTCCAACGTTGATGAACAGGCGCTGTCAGCGAAGCTGCCAATCTCCCCCCTCGTGGGGGAGATGTCCGGCAGGACAGAGGGGGGCGCTGTCCCTCCAGCGTCTTGCCTATGCGCTTGCGATCCTCGCAACCCGCGCAATGCGGATCGCCGGCCTCAAGTCAAATCTCCGCGAGATCGCCCAGCGACTGTATCAGCGGCTGAATTTCTTTCTCATAATTCTTCCAGCGCTTGACCGACGATTTATAAATCGGTTGACGAACCTGCCAGCGACTGGGCGTGTTGACCGAACCATCCCTGTCAAAAAAGCGCAGGCAGGCGTCGTCCCAAGGCAGCCCGAGATAATCGATCAGGCGGCGTGACTGCGCTTCCTGGTCCTCGACCAGCGTTTCGTAGCGATTTTCGAAGATAAGGCCCGGAAAAACCTCGTTCCAATGCTGCATCAGGCGGTCATACTCGCGATAGTACAGGCCTAGTGTCCGCAGATCGGTATTATAGCTGTGTGCCTCGCTGAAGTTGAGAACGAAGCAGGAGACGCAATTGTCGATGGCGTCACGACGGCAATGAATGATGCGTGCGTTGGGGAAGAGAAGCCCGATAAGGCCGATCAGTTCAAAATTGTGCGGCATCTTATCCACGACGCGAAGCGCGGCAGGCGCCCGCTCCCGCAAGTAGGACAGGTGCTCTTCGGCCAAGGTTCTGGACAGGTCTTCTGTAATCGACGTGACTGGCTGGTGCAAATCTCCAGCCGATGATGTCTTGAGACCGATCGCATTCGCGACCCGCCTTAGTTTGCTAAGCTCCCCCGCACCATGAACATCGGGATGGCTGGCGCAGATCTGCTCGGTGAGCGTCGTTCCCGAGCGGGGCATGCCAACCACGAACACGGGCAGTTCGGAAGGATTTCCATAGCCGGCCCGGGCAGCCAAAAAGTCCGGCGTGAAGGTTTCAATCATCGAATCGATCCACCGACGATACAAATCTATGTCGAACTTGTAGCCGGAGGCCTGTTTCGCCCTGTTGAAATGGTCGAATGCCTCATCATAGCGCTTGAGGTCGTTCAGCACCTTGCCGGCGGCGTGATGGAGTTGCTGCGCGGCTTTCGAACCAAGTTTCGGATTGCCAAGTTCACCAAGGATGGATTGCAGCTCTTCGGGCTCCTCGGTGAACTTTCGCGTCTGTACAAGGTCGTTGTAGGCGGCCGGCACCCCAATACGGCGATCGATCGCTTCTTTCAGATAGACGGCGGCTTCATCCATACGCCCCAGGCCGCTGAGCGCGCCGGCCAGCCCGGCTCGCACCTTGGGATGATCGCGGTTGATTTTCAGCGCCTTCTCGTAAAGCGGCAAAGCCATGTCGGGCTTGTCAAACGCCGTGTAGGTGAGGCCCAATGCGCAAAGTGCTTCGATAAGGCCGGGCTGCAGTTCCAGGGCATACTGCATATGCTTGATTGCTGGCGCATACTCGCTGACCTTCACATAGGCCTCGCCCAGGCTGAGGTGGTAATAGGGGTTTTTAGGTTCCTCGCCGACCGCCCGTGCGAAATATCGCAAGGCCCTCTCATCATCGTAACCCAGGTATACAGTCCCCAGGATGTACAAGGCGAGCGGATGATTTGGCGTGCGCTCCAGAACCCGAAGGCATAGGTCCTGAGCCTCGTCGAGCCGCTTGGCCTGCTGAAAGGCATATGCCTGTTTCAGCAGCGCGTCGTCGGCCTGCGCACGCGAGGGCGAATTCGGCAGCTTCGCTTGCGGCACATTCGGTTGCGGCGATTTGGGTTTCGGCGCGGGGCCGGGCTTGAGGTGCTTGGACCAGGCAGGTGGGAGTCGATTGTTCATGATATCTCGCTAGCAAAAAGAGCGGGGAGAATCCAGCATGCTGGTTGCAGCCAAGGCGGGAGCTTGCGCGGCCAACTGTGCCGCGCTAGCAAGAAGGCCCTTTTCGAACGAGCCTTTGTCATGCGCCAGCGCCCTCCCCTCACGCCAATCATCAGCGCGCTTCCCTCGACGGTGCCGTTTGTCGGCCCGGAAGCGCAGGAACGTGAACGCGGCCGCGCGTTTCGCGCCCGCATCGGCGCCAATGAGAGCAGCTTTGGCCCTTCGCCGCGCGTCGTCGCCCGCATGGCCGGCATTGCCCGCGACATGTGGATGTATTGCGATCCCGACAATCACGATCTGAAGGTGGCCATCGCCGCGCATCTTGGCGTTGGTGCCGAAAACGTGGTGGTCGGCGAAGGCATAGACGGGTTGCTCAGCCTGGTGGCGCGCATGTATGTGGCGCCGGGCGACGCGGTGGTCACCTCGCTCGGCGCCTATCCGACCTTCAATTTCCATATTGCCGGCGTCGGCGGCCGGCTGGTCGCGGTTCCCTACGAGAACGACCGGGAAAGCCTGGACGGCCTGTTGGCCGCGGTCGCCAAAGAAAATGCGCCGCTGGTCTATCTGTCCAATCCGGACAATCCGATGGGCAGCTGGTGGGAGGCGGCCGAACTCATCCGCTTCATCGAAGCCCTGCCGGAAACCACCATGCTGGTGCTCGACGAGGCCTATGGCGAGTTAGGCCCGGCCTCGGCGCTGCCGCCGATCGATGTCGCGCGGCCGAACGTCATCCGCATGCGCACCTTCTCGAAGGCCTACGGGCTTGCCGGCATACGCTGCGGCTACGCGGTGGCCGATGCCCAGGCGATCCGCGATTTCGAGAAGATCCGCAACCACTACGGCGTCAGCCGCATGGCGCAGATCGCCGGTGTCGAGGCGCTGGCCGATCAGGACTATCTGCAAAGCGTGGTGACGCGGGTTGCTGCCGGCCGCCGGCGCATCGCTGAAATAGCCGAGGCGAACGGGCTGAAGCCGCTACCGTCTGCAACCAATTTCGTCATCCTGGACTGCGGCGGCGACGGCGCCTTCGCGCTGAAGGTGCTGAAGGCGCTGCTGTCGCGCGATGTGTTCATCCGCAAGCCGATGGTGCCGGTGCTCGACCGCTGCATCAGGGTCAGCGTCGGCCTCGACCACGAACTCGACATTTTTGCTGAGGAATTGCCCGGTGCGCTGGCGGCGGCGCGGGGAAGCTAGCGCCCTCGTCAAGACCCTGCCAGGACCTTTGCGGGACAGCGCCCCCCTCTGTCCTGCCGGACATCTCCCCCACTTGGG
>SAQL01000158.1 GCA_004020645.1 Mesorhizobium sp.
GTAGTATACTATATGCAACCTATTCCGTAACAAGCGATTCTGGCTATAGCACCAGCTCATTCCCTGACTTCCTTTCTTCTCTCAGGACATTCTTTTCTTTTTTTTTACGATGTCATTTGCTTTCACTAGCACCGGTTAGGAGAACAGTAAGAGTTCCTCCCGTCCCACCGACTAATCGAAGGCTATTGCTTCTGTCTTCGTCTTTCTGGCAGCTATCTTTCTAAACAGGAGAGAAAGATAGCCCTAAACTCAGTGACTTTTCAAAGACACAGCTTAACCACACAAAATAAGTCTAATGGGATCTAGAGGCGATCTTCTATATAGAGATCGGTTTCCAAGTAATAGTAGGGATTTAACTTTGCTTTATCGTATAGTTTCTAGAAGCTGCTCGATCCCCTTCCCGAAAAGAGATTACTTCGAGCTTAAAATGATTTATCTAAGTCAAAGCTTATGGTTGCTTATAGGCAGTAGCTAAGCGCGCTGCATCGCCTTCTTCTTCCATTGAAGGAGTGTGAACTGTTCAAGACACCCGATAATAAAAATGAAAGGAATAAGAACAATCAAAAAAAAACAAAAAGTACGCACCTACTAGAACAACCGGGATCCATTCGTAAAAGATCAATATCAATATAAGATCAGTTGTATCTTCTACGACCTGACATTCTTCCAACAATATCTTCCACAAGAGTGCTCTAATGGCAAAGAGCAGTATCCACTTGAAACTCGGCATTACTTACTTATCAAACACACCTAGCC
>SAQL01000159.1 GCA_004020645.1 Mesorhizobium sp.
TCGTCCTTGGTCAGGATGTAGGCTTCGGCGACGAACTTCTTGTGCGGCTTGACCGTGCCCGGCTTGGCCAGAACCTGGCCGCGCTCGACACCTTCACGGTCGACACCGCGCAGCAGCGCGCCGATGTTGTCGCCGGCCTGGCCCTGGTCGAGCAGCTTGCGGAACATCTCGACGCCCGTGCAGGTCGTCTTGGTGGTCGGGCGGATGCCGACGATCTCGAGTTCCTCGCCGACCTTGACCACGCCGCGCTCGACGCGGCCGGTCACCACCGTGCCGCGGCCCGAGATCGAGAACACGTCCTCGATCGGCATCAGGAACGGCTTGTCGAGCGGGCGAACCGGCGTCGGGATGTAGTCGTCGACCGCTGCCATCAATTCGCGGATCGAATCCTCGCCGATCTTCTTGTCGGAATCTTCCAAAGCGGCAAGTGCCGAACCCTTGACGATCGGAATGTCGTCGCCGGGGAACTCGTTCTTGGTCAACAGCTCACGCACCTCGAGCTCGACTAGTTCGAGCAGCTCGGCGTCGTCGACCTGGTCGACCTTGTTCAAAAACACCACGATCGACGGCACGCCGACCTGACGGGCCAGCAGGATGTGCTCGCGGGTCTGCGGCATCGGGCCGTCGGCGGCCGACACGACCAGGATCGCGCCGTCCATCTGCGCGGCACCGGTGATCATGTTCTTCACATAGTCGGCGTGGCCGGGGCAGTCGACATGGGCATAGTGGCGGTTGGCCGTCT
>SAQL01000160.1 GCA_004020645.1 Mesorhizobium sp.
TGCCGCTGCTGAAGCACTTCGCGGAACCCCTGTTCCAGTCGCAGAAGCTCCTCTGGATTGGTTGGCGGCTTGTCAGCTCGATTATCGAACAGCGGCCGCAAGGCCTCGGGAACCTCCGCATTGTGAACCCGCTGCAGCGCCAAGCGGAGTTTCTTGTCGCCTGGAAACAACGCCTCGGCGAGTTCGGTCCGCGAATTGTGATCCAGCCCAGAGATCGTCTGGCCCCGACTCTCAAGCGCCTCAGAAAATCTGCGGAGACTACGACCATAGACACCACGGGTGCTTGAGGCCAAGCTGCTGTCACTGGCCACTTGTTCCAAGACATGCGCGTCTGCCTTTGACGGCACTGCCGGCCGGGCAGTCGCTGAATAGTCCGGCTCATGATACGCACGCAGGACGTTCAAAGCCTTCTTCAAATAATCGTTTTTCGGAAAGAAAGCATCGACGTGATCGACCAGGGATTGGTGATTTTTTATATCAGTCGCTTGGCCGCGAGCGCCGAGATCATTCGCCAATCGGCGAAGTGCATACTCGTACATTCGGAGCGTCGCCGCGCTATGGTGTTGCTGAGCCTTAGCGTGGGCGATCGCCTTATCAATAACGTCCCGGTGTTCGTCGGACAGATGGGGATAGCGGGTAGCACGGGCGCCACTCGCGACAGGATCGGCTCGGCGCGGCTCGGCCACGTGCTGCTCAAAGCCCACTTGCCGGGCCTGGCCCGCATCCGGCAAGG
>SAQL01000161.1 GCA_004020645.1 Mesorhizobium sp.
GTTTAATAGAATAGATGTCGAGTGCCGCTTTTCCCCGTCCGAGAATCTCCATCTGCTCTAACTGGGCGAGCTATAATCCTTATGTCAGGTTGGTTGTTCAAAAGATATTTTCTCTTAACCCTTCATCTTTTCGAAAGCCTAGACCCATTCTTCTGGATCTTTATTAGTCCTAGGTGCAAAGCCTCTTCAAGAAAGACCTCTTTCTTTCTCCTCCATTTATCATTTTTTTGATTGAAAGAGGATAAGCGCTATCCATTGAGTAAAGGGAGGCTTTCCTACACTACAGTGATTCGGGCGGTTGGTGGCCCCTTCGAGAGTTGCGGGTCCTTGCCGCTGCATGAGTGGTAGCTCACGCTCAAAACTCCTCCGACACGAGTCCTAGTCGTTGCGCTGCGGTCCGTTTCCCGGCTTCGCTTGCGCTATTTTTTGCACTTATTTGATTATTGGTTTAATCAATCCCCGACCCTAATGAATCGAGTATGTATGAAGGGGTCAGTCAAGCGGTTCGGGTTCTCGGTCGGTTCCCGTCCGCCTGCCCCCCTCATAGTCCATTAGTGGGTAGGGTGGTCAACTTAGAGGGCGCCCGCCTCCTCTTCAGACGTGTCTTCGACAACCTGGCGGTTGTTCGGTCTCCGCTTTTGGAGGCGGGAGTGCTTGGTCGCTGGGGTTTCCTTTTCCTCAACCAATTCGGTTGTGTCAGCCCTGAGATTGGTTGGTCTAACATTTATGAG
>SAQL01000017.1 GCA_004020645.1 Mesorhizobium sp.
GCCATCAAATACGGAGCCACGCTCGATGTTCATGATGTGTGAATCCGATAGGTATAGTGACGGGGAGAAGTGCCCGGGAGGGCGATGAGGGGCGGCGCCGAGATTGACAATGAAGGGGCTTTTCCAGGCGTATTGAGATCACGGTCAGGCCGAGTTTTGACTTCGTCCCACACTTTCGGCCGCTTGCGCCGCCCCTCATCCGCCTGCCGGCACCTTCTCCCCTATAGTGACGGGGAGAAGGGGACTCAGCTTCTGTAAACCGGCTCCTGCTCGTCGAGGATCGCCTTCAATTCGGACAGGTGCCGCTCGGCCTGGCCGGGATAATCTTCCTGCTCCGTTGCAGCCTTCTCGGCGATTTCGTCCGACAGGACCCGCAGCGGTCGGCCGGTCCACAGCGCCTTGATGTAGGTCTCGGCGGCGCGTTCGAAATAAAACATGCGGTTGAAAGTGTCGGCGACGCTATCGCCGATGACCAGCACGCCATGGTTGCCCATGACCATCACCTTGACCTTCGGATCGGTGAGCAGCTGCGAGCAGCGTTCGCCCTCTTCCTCGAAGGCGAGCCCGCCATAATGGCTGTCGACGACATGGCGGTTGAAGAAGATCGCCGAGTTCTGGTCGATCGGCGGCAGCGTCGAGTCGGCGAGCGAAGCGAGCACAGTGGCGTGGATCGAGTGCACATGCATGACGCAGCGCGCATGGCGCACATTGCGATGGATAGCGCCATGCAGGCCCCATGCCGTCGGGTCGGGCGCATTCGGGCCGGAGAGTGTATCGGGATCGTTGGCGTCGATCAGCAGCAGGTCGCTCGCCTTGATGCGCGAGAAATGCACCTGGTTGGGATTCATCAGGAATTGCGAGCCGTCATCGTTGACGGCCAGCGAGAAATGATTGGCCACCGCCTCGTGCATGTTGAGCCGCGCCGTCCAGCGGAAGGCGCAAGCCAGGTCGACGCGCTCCTCGTAGAAGGGCAGGTTGGTCAGCATTTCCTTCTGCAGGCGGGCGATGCTCATCGAAAACCTCCGTGAAAGAAGCGAGGATGCCGCGCGCCGCAGATGCGCGCAACCGGTTTCGTTTGGTGCAGACGAGCGCTTTGCCTCACGCCGCAGTGCTTCTGGCGGCGTCGACGCGTAGCCCGCCATGCTCGACGATGAAATCGATTACCTCCTGCAGACCCCTGCCGCGCGACAGATCGGTGAAGCCGAACGGCCGCTTGCCACGCATGCGGGCGGCATCGCTCTCCATGACATCGAGGTCGACGTTCACATAGGGGGCGAGATCGCTCTTGTTGATGACCAGGAAATCGGACCGGGTGATCGCCGGCCCACCCTTCCTCGGGATCTCCTCGCCCTGGCAGACGGAGATGACGTAGAGCGTCAGATCAGCGAGGTCGGGGGAAAACGTGGCGGCAAGATTGTCGCCGCCCGATTCGATGAAGACGATATCGAGATCCGGGAATTTCCTGGTCATCTCGGCGATCGCCTGCAGATTGATCGAGGCGTCCTCGCGGATGGCGGTGTGCGGGCAGCCGCCGGTCTCGACGCCGATGATGCGATCCTCGGGCAGCGCCTGAAGCCGGGCCAGCATCATGGCGTCTTCCTTGGTGTAGATGTCATTGGTGACGACGGCGATGGAGAACTCGTCGCGCAGCGCCTTGCAGAGCTTTTCAGTGAGCGTCGTCTTGCCGGAGCCGACCGGGCCGCCGATGCCGATGCGAAGAGGACCATTGGCTTGTGTCATCCAGGGAACTCCGTAATGGCTAGTACTGCAAAGCCGAGCCCTACAACCAGGCAGAGCGGCGAATAATAGCTGACATCGAGCCGCGCGAAAGGTTGTTCGGGCGCCAGCCGGCGCCACCAGGGCGTGAAGCCGGCAATGCCGCGCGCCAGGAAGACCAGTGCGATGAGCAGCGCTGTCGCGGCAAGCCCGGCCTTGGGAAAGGGCGTGGCAAACACGCCTTCGAGCGCCATCGGCCACAGCGTCGCCAGGCCGAGGCAGGCGGCAACGGCGAAGCTGGCGAAGGGCGCCGGCATCTCGTCGACGCCGCGAAAGCCGACCACCGCGCGGGCGCAGGAGGCAGCGTCCCTGCCCGGCCAGATGCCGCCAATGCCCCAATAGACATGCAGGGTCGTTATCAGAAGCAGGACGAACGAGAGCGCGAAGGCGAGGACGATCATGAGCGAAACAATCGCGAGTACTGCGTCTCGTGCTTCATCGCCATGACATCCGAGACGAACGCGCAGCCGCCGAGATCATCCAGCGTCGAGCCGGCAGCACGAGCGGCGACGTTGAGCGCCAGCGGCTCGAAGCCGGCAAGCAGCGCGGTGGCGCCCGTCTGGCCGACGACGCCGAGCCTGATCGCGGCCTGGACCAAATTGGAGAAGAAGGCCTGCAGGAAGGCCGACATCGCATCCTGCAGGGCAATGGCGTTGCCGCCGGCAGTTGCGCCGACTGCGACGCAATAGGCGCACTCGGCCGGCAGACGGTCCAGCACCTGGCAGGGCCAGGCCGAAGCCGCCTTCAGGAAGGCGGCGCCCTGCAGCATGGTCTCGGCATGGCGCTCGCGCGAGCCGGCCAGGGCCTCGGCGAGTGCGGCGATCTCATCGAGATCGCCGCCCTCGCGGGCGCGCCGCCAGCTTTCGGCAAACAGCACGGCATCGTTCCAGCCCGAGCCCATCTCGACCAGCGTCTCCAGCCATGCAGCGAGGTCTTTGACGTCGGCGACCAGCCCGGCATGCACGGCTTGTTCGAGACCATGGCTGTAGGAAAAACCGCCGACCGGGAAGGCAGGCGACAGCCACGCCATCAGCCGCAGCAAAGCGACGTTGGAAGGCTGGTCAGTCATGGTCGTGCGAGTGGCTGTGGGAATGCGATTCGCTATGGGTATGGGAATGCGCTTCGGCGTGGCTGTGTGCATGCGCTTCGGCATGGGCATAACCGTGACTGTGCCCGGAATAGGCGCCGCGCACCGGCTTGAACGGCTCGGAAACGTCGCTCACGGTCGCACCCAGGCCTTCCAGCATCGCCTTGATGACATGATCGCGCAGGATGAGGATGCGGTTAGCCTCGACGGCGGCCGCAAGATGGCGGTTGCCGATATGCCAGGCAAGCTCGGCCAGATGGACAGGGCCGCTGGCACGGATATCGTAGAGCGGTTCCTCGGCCGCAATGATCTCGATGTGGCGGCCATCCTCCAGCACCAGCCGGTCGCCATCGTTCAAGGCAACCGGCTCGGGCAGGTCGACCAGCACCTTGTCGCTACGGGCCGTTTCGATGGCGCGGCGGCGCAGATGTCGCTCGTCATGGGCCAGCACTGCACGATCATAGGGCGCGACCGCTCCTGCCTCGCCGGCGGCGAGCACCGAGACGGCACGCGGGAATTTGGTGAAATCGGTGCGGATGTCGAGCTTCATGTAAAAACTGCCTTTCCCAACAAGCGTAGCCTATCGCGTCCGCCGCCCCAATGGTGCTCAAACAATCGTGTCGAAGAGCCGCATGATAAACGATATCTGCGAGGGCGGCGACAAAGGCGATCTCGCCCCGATGTTAGCAATACCCGGAGTCGGAGAAGTGCAGTTTTCTGATTTTACCCTCTCCATCGACGCAATAGTCAGCAGCCATGACGTTCATGCAACCCTCGACGCGTCGAAGCCACATGGTGCGCGGCTCGCATTGGACTCCAGCCGTGGATGAACGCAGAACCGACGGATTACTGCTGACCAGTTTAAAAGCCGATTTACCGACAAACCACGTTTCAAAGGCGGTCGCACTTGATCCGATAGGAAACCTACGCTGCGCCTCCGACTTCAGGCTTACATACTCGGCTCGAAAGGCTACCGGCTTTGTGAGATATCCGCAGCCGGTCAGACAACCGAGGACAGCGAGAGCTGCCAAAAACCGATTTGCGTGCCGAGTGATCGCCAAAACACGCCGTTCTGTTCAAAACAGAAAATACCTCTGCGCCATCGGCAGCACCGTGGCCGGCTCGCAGGTGAGCAATTCGCCGTCGGCGCGGACCTCGTAGGTTTCGGGATCGACCTCGACGTGCGGGGTGGCGTCGTTGAGCACCATCGAATGCTTGCCGATGCCGCCGCGGGTGTTGTCGACGGCGACCATCTGCTTGTCAACGCCGAGCCGGCCGCGCAGGCCGGCATCGAGCGCGGCTTTCGAGACAAAAGTCACCGACGAGTTGGTCATCGCCTTGCCATAGGCGCCGAACATCGGCCGGTAGTGCATTGGCTGCGGCGTCGGGATCGAGGCGTTGGGATCGCCCATCGGGGCGGCGGCGATCATGCCGCCGATCAGCACCATGTCGGGCTTGACGCCGAAGAAGGCCGGGTTCCACAGCACCAGATCGGCGCGCTTGCCGACCGTCACCGAGCCGATCTCGTTGGACAGGCCGTGCGCGATGGCCGGGTTGATCGTGTATTTGGCGATGTAGCGGCGGACGCGGAAATTGTCGTTGTCGCCAGTTTCCTGCGGCAGCGGGCCGCGCTGGCGCTTCATCTTGTCGGCGGTCTGCCAGGTGCGGATCGCCACTTCGCCGACGCGGCCCATCGCCTGGCTGTCCGACGAGATGATCGAGAAGGCGCCAATGTCGTGCAAAATGTCCTCGGCGGCGATGGTCTCCTTGCGGATGCGGCTTTCGGCAAAGGCGATGTCTTCGGGGATCGACGGCGACAGATGATGGCAGACCATCAGCATGTCGAGATGCTCGGCCAGCGTGTTGACGGTGTAGGGCCGGGTCGGGTTGGTCGAGGACGGGATGACGTTGGGCAGGCCGCAAACCTTGATAATATCGGGCGCATGGCCGCCGCCGGCGCCTTCGGTGTGGAAGGCGTGGATGGTGCGGCCCTTGATCGCCGCCACCGTGTTTTCGACAAAGCCGGACTCGTTCAGCGTGTCGGTGTGGATCATCACCTGCACGTCGTAGTTGTCGGCGACCGACAGGCAGCAGTCGATTGCCCCTGGTGTCGTGCCCCAGTCCTCGTGCAACTTAAGCGAGCAGGCGCCGCCGAGCACCATCTCTTCAAGCGCGGCCGGCAACGACGCGTTGCCCTTGCCCGACAGGCCGATGTTCATCGGGAAGGCGTCGAAGGACTGGATCATGCGGGCCAGGTGCCACGGCCCCGGCGTGCAGGTGGTCGCCAGCGTGCCATGCGCCGGTCCGGTGCCGCCGCCGAGCATGGTGGTGATGCCTGACATCAGCGCCTCCTCGATCTGCTGCGGGCAGATGAAATGGATATGCGCGTCGAAGCCGCCGGCAGTGAGGATCTTGCCCTCGCCGGCGATGATCTCGGTGCCGGGACCGATGATGATGGTGACGCCATTTTGCATGTCCGGATTGCCGGCCTTGCCGATCGCGGCGATGCGTCCGTCCTTGAGGCCGATATCGGCCTTGAAAATGCCGCCTGACGCATCGACGACCAGCGCATTGGTGATCACGGTGTCGACCGCGCCTTGCGCGCGGGACACCTGGCTCTGGCCCATGCCGTCGCGGATAACCTTGCCGCCGCCGAATTTCACCTCTTCGCCATGAAGGGTGAAATCCTTTTCGACCTCGATGAACAGTTCGGTATCGGCAAGCCGCACCTTGTCGCCGACGGTCGGGCCGTACATCTGGGCATAGGCGGCGCGGGTGATTCTAGCCATCAGCAATTGCTCCCGAAACACGGCCCAAAACACAGCCGGCCGAAGCCCGGCCCCACATTGTCGCCATCCTATGGTCACTCAATGACCCGCTGAGCGACACCTTCCGATCCCATTTAACGTTTGAGGTGGCCGGGTCACCCCAAAACGACCGTTCGCCAATCGATGGAAAGGAAGACCCATGCGCAAAACGATAAGTCTCGCAGCCGCCGCCACCCTCCTGCTCGCGACCGCTGCCAGCGCCCAGCAACAGCCTGCGCCGCAACCCGGCGAGCCGCCGGCTTCGCCCGCTCCCGCGGCACCCGGCGCCCAGCCGGAAGCGCCGGCGATCCAGACCGTCAACGTCGTCGACATCGAGGAACTGCCGGAGGAAACGAAGACGAAGGTCAACGAAGTGATCGCCAAGCGCGGCGAGGACGGGCTGCAGAAATTGCGCAGCTCGATTGACGCGACGCCCCAGGTCAAGTCCGCGCTGGAAGCCAAAGGACTCACCTCGGCGCAAGTGATCGCCGCCAGCATGGATGCCAATGGCTCGCTGACCTTGATCACCAAGAAAGCGAGCTGACGATGCGCCGTGGCGGGCCGGCACAAGGCCGGCCTGCCGCATCCGGGAGGGAACCTTCGCAGGGCGGAATACGTTTCGACCTTTTGGCGTAGAAACGAGTCTCGAAAGAGTCTCTGAAAGCGAGCGATGACGATCACCACCTTCCCCGACACCAGATGGCTGCATATGATTGCCGCAACTGCGTTTCTCGCGGCGAGCGTTCCCCAGGCCGCGCTGAATGCGCAGGGTCTGGAAGGCCCGGATACGGCCAACAAGATCATCGGCTCGGAGGTCGGCCAGGAAGAGACCAACACGGCTGTGGAAGCCGGCAAAGTCGCCACGGCGATCGACCGGACGCGTGAAAACATCGGTACGGTGCGCAAGACATCCAAGCTCGACAAAGTCGATATCGTGTTCCTTACCGACGCCGCGCGCACGGAAGGCGGTCTGCCGCCGGCGATAGAAAGCAAGGTCGAACAGCATCAGGACGACATTGCGGAACTGCGCCAGGAGATCGAGGCGAACGCATTGCTGTTCAACGCCATCGACTCTCGACGCGTGCAGACCGAAGACGTTCTCGCCGTGGAATTCGACGATCCTGGAAAGGTCGTCATCTACGCCGCGGCCAAGCCGCCCAGCTGAGCCGAAACTGCTCGACGCCTTGGATCTCACAGCGCGCCCATGATTTTTTGCTGAAACCCGTAGACCTCGCGCTTGCCGCCGAGCGGCACCAAAGTGACGTCGCGCTCCTGGCCAGGCTCGAAGCGCATCGCCGTGCCGGCGGCGATGTCGAGGCGCATGCCCCGCGCCTTGTCGCGATCGAATTTCAGCCCCTCATTGGTCTCGAAGAAGTGATAGTGGCTGCCGACCTGGATCGGCCGGTCGCCGCTGTTGGCCACTTTCATGGTGACGGTCGGCTGGCCCTTGTTGAGTTCGATCTCGCCGCCTGTCGTGATGATTTCGCCCGGGATCATCGCCAGCCTCACAAGACGCCGAAGACGAGGCCGGCAGCGACGGCAGCACAGGCGCCGCCAGCGGCGCGGGCAAGGCCCGGGACTCTGATGCCGAGGCCAAGACCGGCGGCGAGGCCGGCGGCATGGAGCAGCGCGGTGGCGACGGCAAAGCCGGCCATGTAGCCGAGCCCGCCGGCGTTTTCAGGCACCTCGGTGCCATGGGCGTGACCGTGGAACAGCGCGAACAGGCCGATGACGGCGATACCGGCCGAGACCGGAAGATCGACCGCTAGGGCGACGAGCAGTCCCAGCGCCACGACCGACGCCAGTATGCCCGGCTCGACGAGCGGCACCGGCACCTGCAGCATGCCGAGCGCGCCGCCCGCCAGCATCACGTCGACGAAGGCGAGCGGCCAGGCGACAACCGCCTTGCCGCCCTTGAGCGCCGCCCACAACCCGACCGCGAGCATAGCCGCCATGTGGTCGAGCCCGGAGAGCGGATGCATGAAACCGGCTGACAAGGACGCGGTCGTGCCGATGCCGACATGAGCATGGGCGGGCATGGCGGCGGCGAGAAGCAGGATCGCCGAGAGGGACGTGCGTTTGATCGTTGCGGGGACCATCGATATGCCTTCCGTTGTCAGGATCGTGCCGTCACGCGGCATTGCGGGCCGGGCCGCAGCCTTCGGCCTTGAGGACGCGCTTTGTCGAGGCGGGATGTTTCTTCAGCATCGCTGCCGGCCGGATCGGGCGCACTGAAAAATTGCCGCCGCAATTCGGGCAGACGCCGCCCAGCACGTTTGCCGCGCAGTCGGCGCAGAAGGTACACTCAAAGGTGCAGATCAGCGCATCCGTCGCCTCAGGCGGCAGGTCCTTGTCGCAGCATTCGCAGTTGGGGCGCAGTTCAAGCATCTTTCCTCTCCTCACCTTATCGGTTCATGCACGGTCACCAGCTTGGTGCCGTCGGGAAACGTTGCCTCGACCTGGACGTCGTGGATCATCTCGGCGATGCCCTCCATCACCTGCGCGCGGGTGACGACATGGGCGCCGGCCTCCATCAGTTCGGCGACCTGGCGGCCGTCGCGGGCGCCCTCGACGACGAAGTCGGTGATCAGCGCGATCGCCTCCGGGTGATTGAGCTTGACGCCGCGTTCGAGCCGCTTGCGCGCCACAATCGCCGCCATGGCGATGAGCAGCTTGTCCTTTTCCCTTGGCGTCAGGTTCATGCGTTTCCCTAGGATTGCGTAAATTGCAATGACATAATCGGAATCAGAGTGACCATAATTTGGGCAGACCCGCCCGTCCGTTGAGCAATTCGACGAGCGGAACCAGCCGCTTGCGGAGCTGGTAGCCGTCCTCGGCAAACAGCCTCGCAAGAAGCTTGCCAGATTTCTTCACGCTCCAGACACTGGCGTCGCCCTGGCCGCCGATGATGTCCCGGGCCGGATCGAGCAAAGCCTCCACCCGCGACGAGATCATCAGCACAGTCGCCATGGCGATGGCGCCGCCGGCCACGGCGGAACGGCTGAGAATGGCCGCAATGCCGGGCCCGATGCGGAAATCCTCGGCATGAACGAGCGCTCCGTCCTGGCTGACCCGCCAGCGGTCATG
Organism: Mesorhizobium sp.; assembly: GCA_004020645.1. Classification (GTDB taxonomy): domain Bacteria; phylum Pseudomonadota; class Alphaproteobacteria; order Rhizobiales; family Rhizobiaceae; genus Mesorhizobium. The sequence continues at coordinate 8,758 of SAQL01000017.1, forward strand.
GAAGCTGCCATGCGTCGCGCGTTCGCCCATGGCGAGGCGGCCGAAGACGGTCGCCTCGAGCACCAGCGCCTCGGCACCGGCGGCAAGCTCCAGGTCGAGCCTGCGGGCAAAGGCCGATCGATCGAAGACGATGGTTTCCTGCGGCAGCCAGGCGATGCGGCCGCCAGCGCCGACCGTCAGCTTCACCTGCACCTCGGCGCGGTCGGATGCGGCGCGGTAGACCTTTTCGCAGGCCTGGGTGGTTATGGTGGCGGAGGCGCCGGGGCCGACATCGATCTCCCAGCCGAGGCGGTCGCCGCCGGTCAGCCCGCCGGCGGTGTTGATCAGGACGGCTTCGAGCGGATCAGCCGAGACGGCCGGCATGCGGATCTTGGCGGAACCATCCTGATAAAGCCGCCGAAGACGCGTGCGGCCGCCATTCCTGTCACAAGCAAGCTGCGCCGTTCCGGCGACGCGCTGGGCCGGCGGCACAAAGGTCAGGCCACGTTCGATCATATCCATGGCGCCAACGATAACCACACTCATATGGTTTGAATCCGAAATTCGCATCACTTTGGAGCAGCGTAATGAACGAATTTCGGATTCAAAGCCATATGAGCAACTTATGGGACTCTGGTGTGGTTTGGATTTGAGGTTCCTAACCGCCGGTGCCATCAAAGTCGTAGGAACCTCAAATCCAGACCACACCGCCGGCTTTGTCGACATATAGCTTGTTGCTTGACAACGTTTCGGTTTCTATAGAGGAGCCGACTTGGTACGGTCACACAGCGCCTGGCAAAGGCGATGATGACGATTTGAGCCTGGGGAAAAAGAGGCGCTGATCAGTTGGCGTCGAGAAACGACAAGGTTGGGGAAGGAACCGAATGGCTGACCAGCTGGCAACGGACATCATCGCGAAGATCAAGGCTCATGCCGAGCCCGGTGGTGATGAAATCACCACCAGCACCGAACTGACCTCACTTGGCATTCATTCGCTGGAACTGACGGAGATCATCTTCGACCTCGAGGAACAGTATGGCATCGAGATCGAGATGAACACGGTCGATGCCTGGAGCAACCTGAAGAACGTCGGCGACATGGTCGAGGCGGTTCGCGCGCTGATCGCGAAAAAAGCCTGACTGAATGCACAAGCGCGTCGTCATTACCGGCATCGGCGGCCTGTGCGGGCTCGGCACCAATGTGCCCGCGATCTGGGGCGAGATGCGCGCCGGCCGCTCGGCCATCGGCCCGATCGTCAATTCGGAGCTGCATGACCTGAAAATCAGGGTCGGCTGCGAAATCAGGACGCTTCCCGATCACGGCATCGAGCGCAAGCAGGTCGTCTCGATGGACCGCTTCACCCTTTTGGCGACGATCGCCGCGCGGGAGGCCGCGCAACAAGCCGGGCTGAACCCGCACGCAGCCAACACCTACCGGATGGGCGCCATCGTCGGCGTCGGCGTCTGCGGCTGGGAGGCGATCGAAGAGAGCTATCGCGCCATCCTGCTCGAAGGCAAGAACCGCGCCGGCATCTTCACCGTGCCGAAAGTGATGCCGGGCGCTGCGGCCGGCCATGTCAGCATGAATCTCGGCCTGCGCGGACCGGTCTTCGGCATCACCTCGGCCTGCTCCTCGTCCAACCACGCCATTGCCTCGGCGGTCGACCAGATCAGGCTCGGCCGCGCCGATGTCATGCTCGCCGGCGGCACCGATGCGCCGCTGGTCTGGGGCATCCTGAAAGGCTGGGAGGCGCTGCGGGTGCTGGCGCCCGACACCTGCCGGCCGTTTTCGGCCGATCGCCAGGGCCTGGTGCTCGGTGAAGGCGCTGGCATGGTTGTGCTGGAAACCTACGAGCATGCCATGGCGCGCGGCGCCACGATTCTCGCCGAAATTGCCGGCGCCGGCCTTTCCGGCGATGCGTCCGACATCGTCGCGCCGACCATCGAAGGGCCGGAGGCGGCGATGCGCTTCTGCCTCGTCGATGCCAGGCTGAACCCGGAAGACATCGACTATGTCAATGCGCATGGCACCGGCACCAAGGCCAACGACCAGATCGAGACGGCGGCGATCAAGCGCGTCTTCGGCGACCATGCCCACAGGCTTTCGATCTCCTCGACCAAATCGATGCACGCCCACTGCCTCGGCGCGTCGGGCGCGCTGGAGCTGATCGCCTGCGTGATGGCGATCCGCGAAGGCATCGTGCCGCCGACGGCCAATTTTCGCGAAACCGACGCCGATTGCGATCTCGACATCACGCCGAATGTGGCGCGCGAGCGCAAGGTGCGCGCGGCGATCAGCAACGGCTTCGCCTTCGGCGGCACCAATGCGGTGCTGGCGTTCAAGGCGGTCTGACCGCAACCGGTTCCCAGATACGGCGAGACTTGTTGCCACGCGCCACGCACGCGCGAAAAATCCCCGCCCAGGAGTTTCGATGACCGACCTGTCCGCCTTTCCGATCGCCACGCGCTGGCCGGCCAGCCATCCCGACCGCATCCAGCTCTATTCGTTCCCGACGCCGAACGGGGTGAAGGTGTCGATCGCGCTGGAGGAACTCGGCCTGCCATACGAGGCGCATGCGGTGAACATCGGCAAGAAAGAAAGCTGGACGCCGGAATTCCTGTCGCTGAACCCCAACGGCAAGATCCCGGCGATGATCGATCCGGACGGCCCGGGCGGCAAGCCGATCGGGCTGTTCGAATCCGGCGCCATCCTGCTCTACCTCTCAGACAAGACCGGAAAGCTGGTCCCGGCCGACCCGGTGCGGCGTTACGAAACGATCCAGTGGGTGTTCTTCCAAATGGCCTCGATCGGGCCGATCTTCGGGCAGGTCGGCTTCTTCCACAAATTCGCCGGACGCGAGATCGCCGACAAGCGGCCGCTGGCGCGCTATCGCGACGAATCGCGGCGGCTGATCGGTGTGCTCGAGACGAGGCTGAAGGGCCGCAGCTGGATCATGGACGACGACTACACCATCGCCGATATCTCGATGCTGGGCTGGGTGCGCAATCTGATCGGTTTTTACGAGGCAAGGGGGCTTGTCGGCTTCGACGACTTTCGCAATGTCGCGGCATGGCTGGAACGCGGCCTTGCCCGGCCGGCGGTGCAAAAAGGTCTTAATATCCCCGCCCGGGGCTAACTAGGGGGCTAATCGGTCGAGCTGCACAAAGCGGCTGTCGTTCGCGTGGCCTACTTTGTCTTGGCTTTGGATTTTGAGCCGCCCTTGCCCATGACGGAAGCGGCAAGGGATGCAGCGCTCTTGGCGGTGGCGACAACCGCACCGGCTGCGACATTGGCCGTCGTCTTGACCGTGCGCATTGCGCTGTCTGCCATGGAACTGCCACCGCTTGCCGATTTCCTCGGCTTGGCGGGTTTTGCCGTGGCCTTGGCTGCGGTCGGTGTCACTTTCTTCGGTGCTGCCTTGCCAAAGGTGGGCTTTGCCGCATCCTTGGAGCGGGCGGCGGCCGCCGGGCCAGCGCCGGTCTTTGACTCAGTTGCCTTGGATTCAGTTGCCTTTGATCGAGCCGCCCTGCCCTTGCCGGGCGCAGGCTTTCTTGCGTTGGTTGCCATCGGAGTTGCCATTGGACAGTTTTCCTCATGTCAGCATCATTGCCGTATCTGACATAACGACCGGAAAGTCCTAAGGTTCCGGCGCGGGCTGTCCCGCAAATCAGGCGTGATCGCCGATCACCAGATCGGCGGGGCGGCGGCGGGCAAGCACGCGGTCGATGTTGGGCATGTCGTTGGAGGCGATCCAGGCGCGGGCGTCCTCGTCGGAGCGGCCATGCTCGTGCCATCGCTCCAACAGCCGGCGCTCGAGCTCGGCGCGCGGCACGTCGACGAAGATCGAGAAATCGAACAGCGGCGCCAGCCGCGACCAGGGTTCTTCGTCGAGCAAGAGATAATTGCCTTCGACCAGGATGAACTTGGTGTCGGCGCCGATGATCGAAGCGGCAGCGCGAGACAGCTCCATGCTGCGGTCGAACACCGGAATGGCGATATCGGGCTCGGCCGCGCGGATGCGCTTCAGCAAGGTCTCGAAACCGGCAAAGTCAAAGGTCTCCGGAGCGCCCTTGCGCGCCCGCAGGCCGCGCTGCTCGAGCACGGCATCGTCGTAATGGAAGCCATCCATCGGCACGATTTCGGCCGCGCCTTCCGGCAGCAGTTCATGCAGGCGGGCCGACAGCGTCGACTTGCCGGCGCCCGGAGGACCGGCGATGGCAACGACAAAACGCTGCGCCTTGCCGGCGCGCTTGAAGATGGTGGCGGCGAGATGAGCAATCTCGGACATCGGAGCCTTTCTGACTGGGTGTTTTGGATCGCATCTTGGCGATAGTTCGCGGCAATTTCAAACCCGGGAATGGCGTTGTCCAGGATCGTCGCTTCAGTAATGATCGCTTGCTACTTGTGTTGAAGACCGACCAATTGTCGAGGTCGACGCCGCTGCCCCCTCATCCGGCCGCTTCGCGGCCACCTTCTCCCCGTTGGGGAGAAGAGAGAAGCGTCGGCGCTGGCGATCTCCTCTCCCCTCGGGGAGAGGTCGGATTGCCCCGAATTGCCCTTTGCAATTCGGTTGGCAATCCGGGTGAGGGGGCAGCGCCAACGCTCGCAATAGAAGGGCTAACTCCAACCGGAAGCGCCGCCCACGACACAGCCCAATCAGGCGGCACGGATCGGCCAATCCTCAGGAAATCGCCGTCGAAAGGTACTTCCCGCGTCGAACCGTCTGCCGCCGTGAGGCGCATATTCCCCTGCGCGGTGGCGATGTCGCGCGGCGGCTCGCCGCCGGCTTCTTGAGGCAGGGCGCCGATGACGTGGCGGAATGAGACATTGCGGCCCTCGCCCAGGGCAAAGGCGGTCGCCACCCCCTCCCGTTTCAGCCAGTTGTCACCGAGCGACGCGGCATGGCCGAGCGCCGTGCGGCCGTCCTCGATGCCGAGCACGCCGCGATGGCGGCCGCTCCACGGCGCGTAGTCGCGCCCGCCATTGCTGACCCACAGCATGGTGACCGGCAGCTCGGCCGGGTTCTTCAGCACCAGAACGAGATCGGCTTCTGCTTTTCGCGCCAGTGCGGTCCAGCCCGGCCCGCCATGGTCGGCCTCGACCAGCGTGACGAAATCCTCTCGGCTCTGGTCCATGCGGTAGTCGGTCAAATCGAGCGTGCCGCCACCGGCGGCGGGAAAACGCGTCAGGTCGGTCGAACGGGCGGGATAGGCGAAGCGGAAACGGCCGCGGGCCGGATCGGGCTCGAGCGGGTCGTCCGGCGTCGCCGCAAATCGCTTCGGCGAAAAAGCCAGCCTGCCGCTGTCCTTCATCACCGTCATCGGATGATGGGCGACGGAAATCGCGCCCGAACCACCGGAAAAGACATGCTCCTGGTAGAGAAAGGGATGGTCGTCGCGCAGGATCAGTATCTTGTCGACCGTCGCGCCCATGACCAGGTGCCGCAGCCGGAAAACGGCCCGCCAGCCATCGGCCGTCGCCTCGGAACCGACGACATCCCAGGGGCTGTTGGCCGGCCAGCCATGCAGGGGTGCTTCCTCGACATCGCTGCGCGAAAACGGCGCGCAGAGGAAATCGCCGGACAGGCGAACGGTGCCGGCCGGCAGGTCCTGCGGCAGCGTCTCGCGCGGCTCGTCGATCCACGGCGCGCGATGCAGCGGTTTTAGCCGGCGCCCGTCGATATCAACCGTCATGTCGGCGAGATGGCCGACGGAGAGATCGACCGTTACCGAAATGCCCTTTGCCTTGATCGCGAGCGTATCCATGGCGCACCTGCTGATTCTGCCGGCGCCAGCAAACCCGCTCGGTGCCGGTTGCGCAAGCTGTGGCCGGCATTTCACATCGGAGACAGGCCCCCTCATCCGGCCCTTCGGGCCACCTTCTCCCCGAGGGGAGAAGAGGCTGACGCCGGCGTTTGCGCCCTTCTCTTCTCCCCGACGGGGAGAAGGTGGCCGCGAAGCGGCCGGATGAGGGGGCTGCCTGAAGTTGACGTAGCGAAGCGGAGCCTGGGTGAAGATCATTCGCCCGAATGCAGCTCTCCTCGGGCCTGTGGACGAGGGATAATCCTGGGCAACACCGGCATTAACCAAATAGACGGCGCCATTGGGTTACGCTAGTTTCCCGTTCGTTTCAGCAACTGCCACCTTTCAGAACAGACCCATCTTGTCCCACCCGCGTCTCTTTCAGCTCATCTCAAGATTTGTCGCGGCGTTTGCCCTGCTGGGGCTCGTCGCCGGCTGCGCGACGACGCCGACGGAGACCATGCTGGCGGTGCCGGCGCCGGCGCAGAAATATGCGGCTGTCGTCATCGATGGCAGCAGCGGCAAGACGCTGTTCGAGGCCAACTCGACGGCGCCGCGCTATCCGGCGTCGCTGACCAAGATGATGACGCTCTACCTGCTGTTCGAGGCGCTGGATCAGGGCCGCGTCAGCAAGACGACGCTGATCCCGGTCTCGGACAACGCCTCCAGGCAGCCGCCGACCAAGCTGCGCTTCCGGCGCGGCGAGACGATCGATGTCGAATCGGCGATCCGCGCGATCACCGTCAAATCGGCCAATGACGTGGCGGTCGCCGTCGCCGAATATCTCGGCGGCAGCGAACAGGCGTTTGCCACGATGATGACGGCCAAAGCGCGCCAGATCGGCATGCGCAGCACCGTCTTCCGCAACGCGTCGGGCCTGCCGGACGCCGGCCAGCTGACGACGGCGCGCGACATGGCGGTGCTCGGCACGGCGCTGCGCGCCCGCTTCCCGCAGCATTTCCACTATTTCTCCGAAAGCGACTTTATGTTCCGGGGCAGGCTGGTGCGCGGCCACAACGACATGCTCGGCCGCGTACGCGGCGTCAACGGCATCAAGACAGGCTATATCAGGGCCTCAGGCTTCAACATCGTCACCTCCTACGATGCCGACGGCCGCCGGCTGATCCTCGTGGTGATGGGCGCCGACAGCGCGCGCCAGCGCAACGACCACGTCGAAGCGCTGATCCAGCGCAACCTGTCGCCGGCGTCGAACACGACGACGCGGCTGCTGTATGCCGAGCAGTGAGGGGCGGACGTTCGGCAGTGGTTGGGGGCGAGCTCGCGATTAGTCTGGGCGGTTTCGACTTGACAGGTGACGGCAATTATGCTAGGAATTTATTCACAGTGCTGATTTGCGCCAACGACCCGCCCGCTGGAGGCGGGTTTTTCATTTCAGGGCTTCGGCGCCATTCTTCCTGATAAAACCGCAGGTTTGCCGGCCTGCGGGCTTGCTTCTCGCACCTTCGAGGGTCATTGGCAGGCTCCAGATCGTGGGCCGCAGTGGAATGAGCAATCCGGAAAATGCGTAATTCCAAGTTCGCAGCCCTGCCGCCGGCCACTTGCCCGTTGAAGCCCGCGCCGGCTTCCGCTAAGAAGCCGTGGCTGGCCGGTTACCCGGCTGGTTCGTTTTCCGGATTATCGATCCTGAAAGCACCCGTAGCTCAGCTGGATAGAGCGCTGCCCTCCGAAGGCAGAGGTCACAGGTTCGAATCCTGTCGGGTGCGCCATTTAAAGCTGTTGTAAATCAATAGCTTATGGTAACTGCGCCTCCCCCAGAAATGCTCCTTTCTACGGCTGGTCACAATCTGGTCACAAGGAGCTACGCCACATGGCGTCCATACGCAGACGAAACGGTAAATGGCAGGCGCAAGTCCGTCGCACTGGACATACCCCACGCGCCAAAAGCTTTATCAACCGCGCAGACGCAATGCGCTGGATACGGCAAACCGAGTTAGACCTGGACCGCTCTACGCTCGCTTATGATCCATCGAGCTTGGAGCGTACGACCGTTGGCGACCTTCTGCACCGATACGCAAGGGATGTAACACCGGCAAAGCGCGGACACGCATCGGAGGCCAAGCGGATAGAAGTCTTTTTGAGGCAGCGCTGGGCAAATGTGACGCTTGCACGGATCACGCCACAGGCATTTTCACAGCATCGGGACAAGCGGCTACGTGAGGTCGAAGCGGGAACTGTCCTAAGAGAACTTGGACTACTCCAAGCCGTATTTGAAACGGCGCGCCAGGAATGGGACGTACCTCTTCATGAGAACCCGCTAGCAAAGGTGCGCAAGCCAAAAGCAGCCAATGGTCGCACGCGAAGACTACAGCCGGGCGAGCTTACTGCACTCCTATCTGCCTGCACTGAGGGCCGGAGCGAATACCTGAGGCCGGGCATATTGCTAGCCATCGAAACGGGTATGCGTCGGGGAGAAATCCTCAACGTTCGGCTTAGGGACCTTGATGCAGAGAACGGGCTGCTCTCCATTCCGGAAACCAAGACCGACGTTCCCAGGACGATTCCGTTATCAGACAATGCGGTCCGCATACTGAAGGAGCTACAAGCCGAATCCACTGACAAGGATGCTCGCTTGTTTCCAGTTTCGGCCAACGCCTTCCGACTTGGATGGGAACGTTGCAAGCGCAGGGTAGCCAAACATCTGCCAGAGATCGAGGGGCTTCGGTTCCACGATCTGCGGCACGAGGCAGTCAGCCGGTTCTTTGAGTTGGGTTTGAGCGTGCCGGAGGTGGCAACAATCAGCGGACACAGAGACCCGAGAATGCTGTTTCGGTACACGCATCTAAAGCCGGCAGACATCGTCTCGAAACTTAGGAAAGCCAGCCCGCAGGTGATGGCATGACGAACAGAGCACTCGTGATGCCCGACTACGTAGCCGAGTTGGCAAAGCTTTGTCTCGCGCAGCTTGGATTGGTCCCATCAGACGAACACAAGGACATCATAACCGCATCGCTTCACTACGAAGACGGGACCGAGCTTTCAGTTATCGTCATGTGCTTAGCTCAGAGAAGTTGGTTTCGTGAAAAGCCAACCGTGGCTGTTTCCATAGCCAAATTGGATGCCAGTATGAGGGCGACAGAAATTCATTTGCAGGAAGTGATGCCGGTTCCCTACGGTCCAAGTGATCTGCAGTTTCTGCTGGCGCTAAACACCAATATCCGGGCTATGGCCTGGGCCGTCGCAGCGGTGGGCGGCATGGGAGAATGTGTGGAACTACCCAGGCCGTCCAGGTGACGACCGCAACTTACCCTTGACGAGGTACTTTTCGCTGCTGTTCCTCATAAGTGGAAAGTCAGAATTAGGCCGGCCAGGCTTTCGTGGCCGCTTTATTCCTCCCTATTAGGAAATAACCGGGCTGCTTTTCCAGCGCCTTAAACTCCCTCACTTGTCCCTAAATTTCCTTAAGAGCTAACTGCGGGACTTTCAGATTTGGGCCTGCCGGCTTGTGAGCCGGTGGGCCTTTTTGTTGTCTCAAGAGAAAGGATCAGATGCTCACATCTTTTACAGAACGAATGAAAAGCTACTGGACAGAATCCCTTGGACTGACTGACTCCAACGCCCTGAACGCAGGGTGGCAACAACTCGCACAAGCCATATGCAGATGCGAAACGAACACGTTGCGCTGGCAGGTGATCCAGCAGCCAACGGGATCGGGGAAGACTCAAGCCCTGAAAGTTCTGTGCTCTATACAGAACCCAATACAGCACCCAGGCGTGCTCATTGTCACAAAGTTCCGAGAGGAAGCGAACAGACTGTCGGAGGGGATCAACAAGCTTGCAGAGTGGAACATGGCTCGCCCGTTCCATCAAGAGGCTCCGGGAACGAACGATCAGCTCGCCTTCGCCCCAGTGATTATCACCACACATGCTGCGTACAGGCTGGCTCTAAAGGAGATTGCTGATACTGGCCTGACCCACAAAGCGAATAGGTTGCTGAGCTATCACGGAGGCAAACGTGGCTGGGTAGTGATCGATGAAGCTTTCGATTGGGCTGATACCTATAGCCTACTCGCCAGCAATCTGCGGTCTATGTCCGGCGATCTTGTCAGGGCGATGCACGGCGAATTGCGAACTGCCGCCGAGCAATTACTCGATTTTTCGATCAGGCTTACCGATACAGATCACGGTCGATCTGATCGAGTGCTCGATGCTGAATGCTTCGACATCTTGGCGTGCATCGATGTCAACGGATTGAAGGCAGGCGTTGCCGGTACCTCGGAGGACGCGCTAGCCAAATCAATCGAACACAGACTGGCTACGAAAACCGAGCCTGCGTCGCGTATCGAGAGGTCATCCAAGAAACAATATCTCGATCAACTGGACCAGTTGCAGACTATCGCCCGTATCGGCCACGGGTGGACGAGCAGACGCGGTGGGCGGACCCTGTTACACGGTTCCAGATCGCTCATCGGTGTCGACGGAATGCGCGGCGTCATTCTCGATGCAACAGCGGGAATAGATCCCGCTTATGCTGTCATGGGGCATCATGTTGACGTGCTGCCAAGGCCACTGGGAATACGAACCTACCGGAATGTTACCCTACACGTCTCTTACGGACATAAGGTCGGTAAGGAGCACCTTGTACACAACGCGGGGAGAGAATGGGCTACCGTCTGGGGCGATTTGTCGAAACGACTATCTGGAAAGCACATCCTTGTCTGCGCGCACAAAGACGCCCTGCCTGACATCGAACAGTACGGACCGAAAGACGGGTGCGTTCATTTTGACAACTGGGGCAACCTCGACGGCAGGAACGATTGGAACAGATGCGAGGCAGCTATTCTGTTCGGCCTGCCCTATCTGGATGACATAGAACCTGCCCAGAGGTTCATTGCGCATCAGGGTCAGCAATCGGACGAATGGTTCCGCGGAAGTCGCAAGTACGAAGAGCACGCAGACATACGGACTGCACTTGGCGATGGCTTCATAGCTAGAAGCGTAGTCCAGGCCATAAATCGCATCCAATGCCGAAACGCAATTGATGCCGAGGGCAATTGTTACCCTACGAGCATCTACCTGCTCTTGCCCAGCGGCAACACGGGCATGGCCGTTCTACGAGCAATCCAACAGCAGATGCCAGGCATACAGTTAGCGGAATGGCTATCAGGCGCCACGAAGCGGAAGGCCCGCAAGGTACCGACTGAGATCAAACTGACCGATCACTTCGAGAATGCGGACCCCGGCTACTACCTGAAATCTGAAATCGTAAAGACCCTACAGATCAATCCTTCCAGCTTGGAACGGGTCACTGCCAAGCTGCGCCAACAATCGTCAGTGTTGGCTGGAAAGCTGGAAGCATACGGAGTCAGCTACCACACCCAGACCGGGCGCGGAAAGGAGGCGTATTTCATCAAACAATGAGGTGAGAGAATGTTGGTACATAGTGCTAGCACCCATGTCGTGCTGAGCAGAACCGAGGCCGCCACGTGCGGCCTTTCGCGTTTCTATACAGGCGAATTGTGCAGGCAGGGACACCGCTCCGAACGGTATGTCAGCAACCGGCAATGCGTAAGTTGCAACGCAGAAAAAGCACGAGAGCGAGAGCTTCTAAAGGGCTTCGCTGATCCATCATTCAGAATGTACAGGAACACGCTGCGCCGAACTGGAATGGCTCTGAGGGGTCGCGCTAGCCCGGCGCAAGCGGTCGGCTGCGACCACCCGGAACTGCGTGATCACATCGCCCGGCAATTCCGACCGGGCATGTCATGGGAGCGGTACCGTCAATGGGAAGTCGACCATATCAAACCATTGGCAAGAGCTGGAGGCACGGAGGAGCTTGTGAGGCTTTGCCACTACAGCAACTTGCAGCCTTTGTGGCGGAGAGAGAATCGAGTGAAGGGCGGGGCTTAGTGCCCCGTCCGCGTCGGCGCATCTGTCTTTGCCAGTTGGCTGTTTCTGCCCACACTTATGGTATGCTTCCCGCTCCTGTTGGGAGGGGTATCGTGACGATCTTGATAAGCAGGCAGCGCCACAACGAAGACCATAGCAAGCGCAGTTGGCCTGGACCGGAGCCAACCATTCATCCTAGCCACGGCGTGACGATCTTCTTTGAGCGAACCGTGGGAAGAGGAACCGCCTACTTCGACATCGAAATCAGGCCTGACAGCTTCGATGCACTCGCGAAGGAGCAATGATAAAGGGCGCGCCAGACGAAGCGATTAGGGCGTTCGGAAAGGCTCTGGCGAAGGTCAAATCGACTACCAAAGTGTAGGGAGGCTTACGCGTTCATTTCGGCATCAACCATCATCGCGCTGGTGCTTTTTGGCGCGTTTCTTCTCTGGCTAATGCCGAGCAATCAATAGCGAAGCGGCGCAAAGAGAATCTTGAACGCGAGTACGATCGAAAAGAGGCGGAACGGCTGGCCAACGCTAAGAAATCTCGACAGCCATAGGTAGAGGTCAAAGTGCTTTGGCTGGCGACGTGTCACGCCCACATGGTGCGTCGTTCCCATAGTTGGGTCAGAGAACCGAGTGAAGACCAGGGCTAGTGCCTCGTCCATGACCGAGCATCTGTCTTGGGCCTGGCTCCTCCATCTAAGCGTTTGGCACCTAATGCCGCTTATACTTAAGGTCGAATAGCGGGCTGCTCCATCCACTATTCAAGCCGTAAGCGTAAGGTACGATCACGAGCCGGCGTAGCTAGCTGCCATCAAGTCGGCTGCTTTGGCAATGTCATTCTCGGATGAAATGGTGACCTCTAAGCCGCCTGATCCGTAGTGACCAATTTGCCTAACGTCACGCGTGAACCCAGGCTGCAGCACAATTTTCTCAGGGTCGACATTTAGATAGAGGCGAAGGACTCCCTTTCTGTTGTATACCTGCACGGACGCGAAGTTTCGATTACGCCGGAACGCAACGTAGTGCTTCTGATAGGCAATTCTTATGTCATCACCCAAACTCGCAAGCCGCGAATTTAATAGATTGTAAAGCGTCCGTAGTTTTTTGGGCGCCATGTCGATCTTCTGCTTTACGGTTTTTAGATTGTCTAACTTTGCCTCTTTGCCAGCGCCCCTGGCTGGTACGGCCTCTTCTAGTTCTTCAGCTAGTTTTGGCAACACGAGCAGCCGATGAATCAGTCCCTCTACCGTATCTAATATGATAGCCAATTGCTCTTTGGTAGGCGCCCATCCTCTGTGAGCCGCCGCATGCCCCGCCTGCACGACTGGCTCCAAGATATCACGTTCATGTTGTGAGATTTTGCCCTCGTCACGAAGGGCAGCCATCCCCTTTGCGAAATTGCCTTTGTCTCCGACGGTCAGGACGATCAGACGATCAATCAGCGTTCGCGATCCAAAGGTCGCGAGATAATGCGATTCAGTTTGCAGCGATTTGTATATCTCCTGCGAGATTTCACGAAGCGTGGGGTCGGGGAGATCTTCAAACCATGGGGGAGCCGCACGGTACGTTACCGGTGGATAGATAACTTCATCCCATTTACCCTCGCTGTCTGGCTCTCCGGTGATCGGATCGTCAAAATCAATGACGTCATCCGAAGACAGAGTGAGCTTAACAAGCGCTAAGTTTTCACAACCGCAACACTCTATAATGAGCATACGCTGCTTGTCCCAAAACACTTCGTTCTGATCGTGTTTGCTAAATTCACCACGAACGAAATGCTTCGTCTTCTGCTTGCAACAATTGCAGAAGAATCTCTCGATATTCTCGCCGGTCATTGATCTTTGTCCCAGTCGTCGTCGTCCTCGTACTCTTCAACCCGACCAAGCTGGATCGCTCTGCCTAGTCCCTTTGCGTAGTCGCGTCGCTTAAGATCGCCAAAATTAGAGCAAATGCCTAATACCGTACCAGTCACAACGAGTCGCCCTTCATCACGCGATAGGTCTTTTACATGAATAAGACTACCTTGATTCTTAGTGCCTGTTAACCATTCGCTTTTTGCTGAACTAGACGTCGCTTCCCATCGGTCGAATGTAAAGCGCACCTCGACGTTATTCGCCTTGCGTACGCCTCTGCAGATTTGGCCCCGCCCCTTTCCATTTTTCTTTTGCGTTGTGGGAGAAAATGTATGCGCACCTTGCACAAAGATGAAATCTCCTGGCGCCAATGCAAAGCTAAGGACACCTTTGTCCAGATAGTCCGAAATGTTGATGATTGGAAGATTTTTGATAACCAAACTTAGCACTTCAGACACATAAAAATAGCGAGCTAAAATATCAGACCCCTGATACATGTAAAATAGGCTATTATCTCTTACTGCCGGAAGGCCGCTTCTCTCTGCTATACCGGATTTAACCAATTGGTCAAACTGGAAAATTCTTTTGAGCTCAATGCCGATTACTCTGGCTAGTTCGAATATACGCAATTCATTCATGAAGTTCCAATTGCTGTATTCTAGGCGCATGGCCGACAGGATGGATTCGGCGTCGAACTGCTTTACTCTTGCTTCCCATTTGGCCTTCGCGTCTCGCAATGCTTTTGCATCCAAATTCTTGGACAAAGTCTTCTTTGAGTGCGCCTCGTCGTGATGAGGAAGGCATAACACGGCAAGATTTTCGGCATCATGCAGTCTGCTTTCGGCCCATTCCTCTATGTGGTGAACAATGACCGATCGCTTGGGATTTCGGCAAATGCAGCACTGATAGCGATTGGCAAACAACACGCTCATCAATGTGTCGGTCGGTATGGGGGGCCTCGTCTCTTTGAAGATAGACGCTATGAACCGGCTATCCAAGCCAGCGGCCTTCAGCTCGTCCCTGGTTGCCAGCTTGAGCTTATTGAGCGTCCATCCCTCGTCAGTAAGTTTCGCCGCTCGATCTGCGTCCATCCCACGCGCCATTAGTGCCTTCTGAGTTCCATGCATCTGTAGCCCCCACATCGACAAACAAGCTTTGCAACTCAGCCATCGCATTCTGGATGGCAGCTTCGGACAAGTGTAGCTTTTCGATTTTCGGTCGCCACTCGACATCGTTGCGTATGTACTCAAAGACGTTCGCAGGTGTGGGCATGTCTCCTTGATGTTCTAGCGCGAGCATGGCGTAGTCGACCGTTGCCAGAAGTTCCCAGACGTCATTCTGCTTGAACTTGAATTTGTCTCGGACCCACGCAGCGGCTTGAGCGAACTGATACTTCTCGATCCATTCCTTGGCATCTGATATGGCGGCACCAGGCGCATGCCCTGGGCCATATTTGTCAGTCGCCGGAACGATCCAGTTCTTTTCGAGAGCGATTTTAACGCCGCCGGAATATCGCATAGACGGGTTGTATGGACCGGCGGCTTTGCGAAGGTACTGCTGCTCCAGGGCACGCTCGCCCATGGACCGGCGTGCAAAGTAGACCGCTTTTTGAAGCCTGAAATTGCCCAGCGGCTGCCCGCCATCAGCGTGGAACGCCCTGACAATCGTGCCCACAAGAACCGCTTCCTTAAAAGGTGAGTCGATTGCCATCGTCTCCCTTGAGGGAAGTGTTGCGACATTGCTTGCTGGCTTCGGTCGTAAATTCGGCCCTTTGCCTTTCTGGACGAATATCTCATGCAACAGTGCGGGAACTAACGCTTCGGCGTCCTTCGCTGTCGATGCCCTAATCTCCCGGATTTGCGCAACATACGCGCACAGTCTGTCGAACCGCCGTTGCTTTTCAATAGTTGGAACTGGAACTGTGATTCGTTCAGCACTCTTGATCCCTAAGGTCCGGTTTCGGCCTGCGCCGCCAGGCGACGCTTTTCCAACCTTGTGTAACCCTTCCTCACTCAGAAGGTAGTAGCGTAGGAACTGTGCTGTCACCATTTCTGAGCGTGGAACACACGTCAGAAAACGATGGGAACCTACCCGACGATGGTCGTTGGCAGAGGGAACGGCAATAGCGCCTTCCCACGCAAAAACGATGTTGAATAATAGATCGCCTTGGTGGATCTCGAACAGGCGCTTGTTGCCGACCTCTGCACCGGTAAGCGTCGGCTTGTGGAATGTACCTTTGCCAAAAGAGCGAACACCAAGTTCTGGGTATTCACCATCAAGTTCGATTTCAACGGGCCGACGTACCAACGGAGCAACTTCTGCTAAGGGACGCAGTTCTGCACCTTCTACCGTATCGCTGAATGCATTTCGCAGCATTGCTGTCGTGTCGCGATCCACGTCCTCAAGCGTCGAGAGCCTGTCCTTCAAGTACGACTGGATACGATCTAGGCGCCGCACGATCTCGTGCTGTTCATCGACGGGCGGAAGTGGGATTGTGTAGCCTAGTACTGCTTCGGGTCGTATCGCTGCATAGTTCGTCGATCCCTGCGCTATAACCTGCTCGAAGAACTGAGGGGTCTTTGAATACCAGTCTAGATATGACTTCGAGAGTTTTCCTTCATCAATTTCATAGAGGAAATAGTGGCTTGATACGATAGCTCCGTTTAGGTCATCGGGGATTACCCCATAGCCACCCATCTTGGCGTCAATTTCTGCGACAAGGAATTCGCCTGCGCGGCAAACCTGTTGTCTCTTCGTCTTGATTGTTGATCCTTCGACGCGATCTCTCAGAACCACGCCGCGCGCAGAAGTTTGCACACGGCAACGGCTGTAGACAGATTCTGACTCAATCTCAATGAACTCGCTTCGGTGAGCGATTGCTTCGCCAAGCAGGACAGTTTTCCAAGCCACTACATGGTCTCCATCAATGTGCGCTTGATGTCACCCATAATGGCAAGAATGCGGTGTTCCTTTGCTTCAATGCTTTCCACAATCTCATGTGGGGTTCGGTGATCCGCGATGCCCCCTGCATTTGGATTCTTCAGGTCGAGATCGCAGGCAGTGACACGTCCTCTATCGTCGGTTTCGATTAGGTCCTTTCCCTTAACCTTCCAAGCTTGTTCATTTTCTTCGCGTGCATGCCACCAGTCGAGGCAGGCTTTGAGGTCGTCCGAGGTGAGCGGCGCTGTCTTGGTGTAATTCTTCCGCCCTTCTGGCCTTGGTTGTTCATAATACCAGATGTCACCGGCCGAGTGCTTGGTATCGAAAAAGATGATGTTCGTAGCTATACCTGTGTAGGGAGCGAACACACCCTCTGGCAAACGAAGCACCGTGTGCAAATTAAACTCTTTGATTAGATCTGCCTTTATCCGCGCGGCGATGCCGCCGCCAAATAGGACGCCGTGAGGGACAACCACTGCAGCACGACCTTTGCCGTTGCGCTTTAGTCGTCGCATGATCATTTGCAGGAAGAGCAATGCAGTTTCAGTTGTTCGGCGGTCTTCTGGGAAGTTGTTGAGAATCCCCGTTTCTTCCTCACCACCGAAGGGGGGGTTGGATAAGATGACCTCGAACCGATCGCCTTCTCCAATCTCGGCCAACCGGATGTTCAACGAATTATCGGGCGAAATCTGGGGCGCTTCCAACCCGTGCAGGAGCAAGTTCATTTGCACGAGCAAGAACGGCAAGGATTTTGCCTCACCTCCATAGATGCTTGCATCCTGAAGGACTTGTCGCTTTTCCACAGTATCGGCCTGTTCTGCTATATGCATAAAGGCTTCCGACAGGAAGCCCCCCGTGCCACACGCTGGGTCCAGGACTTTTTCGCCAATTCGAGGATCAGTCACTTGGACCATGAATCGGACAATCGGGCGTGGCGTGTAGAACTCGCCACTGTCGCCTGCCGCATCACGCATCTCGCGCAGAAGCGTTTCGTAGAACCGTCCTAGGGTGTGTATCTCTTCGGAGGCGTCAAAATGGATACCGTCGACCAGATTGATCACATCACGAAGAAGGTAGCCACTTAGCATTCGATTTGAGAGGTCACGAAACACCGTCGAAACCACGTCCTTACGATCGCGTTGTCCGCTCTCACCGCGTAGGCTTTTTAGATATGCAAATAGCCCTGGACCCTTTAACCCGCTCGGAAGTTCGGTCTCTTCCGACGTCAAAAACCGCAGCAAATCGGGTCCGGTAATGCCTCCGTCTTCCGCTGCCCAATCTCTCCAACGATAAGGATATTCGATAGCAGCGTTAAAACGCTTGCCCGACATTTGCGCCTTTTCTTCCTCAATATGCTCCATGTCGTCGAGAAATTTCAGAAACATAATCCATGTGAGCATAGGAAGGCGATCCAGGTCGCCGTTTAGTCCTTTGTCCTTTCGCATAATCTTTCGTGCCGACTTGATAATGTTATCAAGGCGTTGCGCTGTACTTTGCACTTGTTTGATTCTTGGTTGTCTTGCCACGTTAATATATTTCCCTACGCACCGTAGAGGCGCATTTGTAGTTCGTTGACAGCTTCGCGCATCGCTTTGCCACCGCCAAAGCGGGCGGCGATCTCGACTACATTTCCCCAATCATTGAACGGCGGAATTTCGAGTACGTCAGGCAGCGTGAATTGCGCGGCACCATGTTCAGCATATTTTTCAATCAAGGCGTCGAGGACTTCGCGAGCCTCTGCGCCGTGCCTTTCGAAGAATTCCGATTCATCCTTTTTGAGGCGGTCGGCCCGCTCACGCCGGGTGCGAAGTGGGGCATTGTAGGCAAGGTGGCACAGCAGGTCGAATGGGTCTGCTTCCGGTTTGCCCACAGCCTCACTCAAAGATTCAGGGTCGATCCCTTTTTCCTGAAGCTGTTCGATGATTTCTGCGCGCCGGGCAGGATCCAGCCAATCATTGCGTAGCTCGGAAGCGTTGGGATAGAGGGTTCGGACCTTGTCGCCGGTATAGTCAGTCAATTGTCGGCATGCGAGTTTCCTGCCGTCCGAATCAAGTTCGTAGACCAATTGACGAATGATTTCAACGCTACCGCCGTCATAGTAGAACTTGCGGGGCGAGCCAAATTCCTCATCGTCGGGTAGGCCACCGTCGCTGATGTCGACCGAGTCGGTATCATCGTCTGTGCCCGAGGGATGCGTTTCTTCGGTGACATCGGTCTCTTCGATGATGTCGCCATTTTCGTCAATGACCTCCTCACGCTCGCGTATTGGATCGCCATCAAAGTCGGGATCGGCGAACTTTTCGGTTGCGGTCCCGGTGTAGTCGATAATGTTGAAGGCAAGTTTTCCATAGTCGGGACGAAGGCGAGTCCCGCGACCTATGATCTGCTTGAATTCCGACATCGAACCCACCACGCGTGCCAGAACAATATTCTTGCATGTTGGGGCGTCCACGCCGGTGGTCAGAAGCTGAGAGGTGGTGAGGATGACAGGCGTTCGCCTGTCGATATCTTGAAAGTTGGCCCGGTGCGCCGAGCCGATATCGCCTTCGTCGGAAGTCACCCGGCATACATAGTCGGGGTACTCTTTCACAATGTCAGCATTCATCCTGGCGATCGCGTTTCGCATCTCTAGCGCGTGCTCTTGATTTACGCAAAAGACGATGGTTTTCGCGAACCGGTCGGTCTGCTTCATGAACGTCGTCAGGTGCGCTGCGAATGCCTCCGTGCGTGCGCGCACGGCGATAACGCGTTCAAAGTCGCGCGTGCCATATTCCGAATCAGGAATTTCCCGTCCGTAGCGATCCAGTTCACCTTTGGAAGGTCGCCAACCTGCAGCGTCAAAGTCTGAAATTATTCGGTGAACTCGATATGGGGCCAGGAAGCCGTCAGCGATGCCTTGAGCTAAGCTGTACTCGTAAATTGGATCTCCGAAGTACGCGTATGTGTCGGCGTTATCTTCCCGTTTGGGCGTCGCGGTCATGCCTATCTGGTACGCTTGATCAAACCATTCAAGGATTTCGCGCCAATTGCCATCCTCACGAGCGCTTCCGCGATGGCACTCATCGACAATAATCAGATCAAAGAAATCCTTCGCGTAATCCTTGTAGATACCGTCACGCGTTTCATTGCCTGCGATCGCTTGATAAATCGCAAAATAGATGTCGCGGCCCTTACTGATCTCTCCATTGCTTATTTTGAAGCGGGCATCGCCAAAGACACTGAAATCCTTATCCTTGGGATCATCAACGAGAACGTTCCGATCGGCGAGAAAAAGGATCTTGGGCTTTCTGGTTTTGCCCTTGGAGTTCCATCCTCCGTTCCAAAGCTTCCAACTGATTTGGAACGCAACGGCGGTTTTCCCGGCGCCGGTACACAGTGTCAATAGTATGCGCTTGCGTTCCTGAAGCACTGCTTGGACCGAGCGATTGACCGCAATTTCCTGGTAGTAGCGAAGCGGTTTCGACTTGTCTGGATAGGTCGGCGAAAGCAGGTGGTCCTTGATTGTGGCGTCCAGATTTTCCGCCGAGGAGAGACGGTGCCAAAGCTCCTCAGGTGAGGGGTAGTCGGCAATCTCACGCTCTACGCCGGTCGTATAATCGACTTCGAAGATTTCGCGTCCATTCGTCGAGTAAGCAAATTTGAGACCGAGAATCTCGGCATATTCGCGCGCTTGCTGCAGGCCATCGGCGGCATGCTTGTATTTGGACTTAGCCTCGACCACGGCTATCGGGAAGTCTGGTCGATAACGAAGAATAAAGTCGGCGCGCTTTTGACGACCACGGCGCGCCTTACCGCCTACAAAAACAATGCGACCGTCGGTAAAAGTGCGCTGCTCATTGATGGCATAGGGAGCCTGTTCCCATCCGGCCTCAACCAGCCTGGGCACAACCTGCTTGCGGCAGGTATCAGCTTCAGTGTCCAAAATCCCCCCGATACGCAGGCACCGCGAATTGCATTCGTTCGTGCAACGAATAGCAGAAATCAAACTTTTGGCTGAAGATAAATGACGAAATTTTTCGCAGGGGGTTCTAACACACAGCGCGCACGAGTTTCCCCCATGGGCTATGATGTGCTCGCCACCCGGTCACGCTCCGGTCACAGAGGTCGCAAATTTTGGCACCGCAATTAGCTTGACTGGGGCAAAGCCGGAGGGTAACCCTCTGACGTCAACCAGTTGTAGCAATTGAGTTATTCCTGGGGTGTGAGCGGTACAGTCTCAGATTGTAGCCGCTGCCTAGCTGCCCTCCGAAGGCAGAGGTTCGAATCGTGCTGTGTGCGCCAAACTGCGATCTGCCGATCCTCCTGGTTCAGCCATATCTCATAAAGCTGGACGTCGAATTCAGTCCGGACCGCCCATGGCACCTTCCACCTCACCTCAGGTCTGGAACCCAATCGGCTTCGGATGACTTGTTGTCGGTAGACCTTGAAGGGAGAAACCATTGTCCGCACCTGACGAAATGGATGTCGTCCTCGAAAAGCTGCCTTTGAGGATCGGCGCCTACGTGCCCGACGACTTGCTGGAAGACTGGTTCGCGCCGGGAACGGGCATGAATCCGGTCAGCAAGGAAGCGCTGGCGGCCGCCAAGACTTATGGATGGCGCTTCGAATGCGAGTTCAAATACTACCCCGAACGGATGGAGGGCGTGTTCTGGAAGTGGGTGCCGGCGATCTGATTCGGGGGGAAACCCGGATAGACACGGGGCATTATCCGGAAATCAGGTCGCCGCCGCTCTAGGTCTTTGCCCAAAATCACTACGCCTTGACCACCGACATCGGATGGTCCCTTGTCAGGCGAGCCGCGTGCTTGAGGCCCCAGTGCGCTAGCGGGGCAAGGACGTCGTCCAGTTCCCGGCCGAGATCGGTCACCGAGTATGCGACGCGGGGCGGAATCTCGCCGAAATCGTGTCGGTCAAGCAAACCGTCCGCCACCATCTCGCGCAAATGCTGAATGAGCATCTTCTCGCTGACGTCGGGAATGAGCCGTCGCAACTCGCCAGGCCGCCGCGGCTGCTTGCGGCAAAGCCAGAGGATGGTGCCCTTCCATTTCCCGTTGATGACACGGAATGCCGGACCCAGGCCGCAGGCTTCAGGCAAGTTCGTCGCCATGATATCGCTCCGATTTGACACCTACAAAATAGTAGGTACTTGCCAAAAAGGCGGTAAGTCAATCCTTTTGCGCTTCCGCGTGGCCTTGATCGCCGCGCACAGCAAAAGGACCCTGCAATGGATACCTCAGCCAAACACTTTTCCACCACGCCAGATCCGGGGCGCTGGACTGCGCTTGCCGTGCTCTGCGTGGCTTTCTTCATGGTCTGCCTGGACGGGCAAATCGTTCTCCTCGCCCTGCCATCGATCGAGGCACAACTCGGTTTCTCCCCTGCCGCAGTTCAGTGGGTGATGAGCGCCTACATGCTGGCTCTGGGCGGCCTGCTTCTCCTCGGCGGCCGGGTATCCGACCTATGGGGCCGCCGGCGCCTGTTCATGGCCGGCACTGGCGTTTTCCTTCTCGCCTCGCTGGCGTGCGGGCTTGCCGGCGATCCGGGCTTTCTCATCGGCGCACGGATCGTCCAGGGCGTTGCCGCTGCCGTCATGACGCCAAGCGCCCTCTCTCTACTCATGACATCCTTCGAGGGCGCCGAGCGTAACCGCGCCCTCGGTCTATGGTCGGCAATGGGAGCCGGCGGGGCCACGGCTGCGCTGCTGGTGGGCGGCCCGCTTGCCGACTGGCTTGGCTGGCGCTGGGTGTTCTTCATCAATGTCCCGGTCTGTGCGCTGATCCTGCTGTCGAGCCCGTTCACGCTGCGCGAGAGCCGTGACAACGGCGTGCGTGGCGGTTTCGATTTCGGTGGCGCGGTAACGATTACCGCAGCACTGGTGGCATTCGTGCTGGCGATCACCGAGGTGCCAAGTCTTGGCTGGACTCACCCGCAAACACTCGGCCTTGTCGCTGCGACGCTGGCACTGCTGGTCGTATTCGTGCTGATCGAACGGCGGGTGGGCAAGCCTCTTGTCCCGCTTTCCATCTTTCGATCGCGCTCGTTTGTCGGCGGCAACCTGACCATGCTGCTTGCCGGCGCACTGGTCTTCGGCATGGCGCTTCTGGTGTCGCTTTATGCGCAAAAGGTTCTGGGCTATTCGCCGCTCGTCGTTGGCCTCGGCACGATGATCTATGCGATCCTGTCGATCGTTTCATCGACCCTGACGGGCAGATGGGTCGGCCGTACCGGGGCACGCGCTGTTGCCGTGATTGCGATGCTGCTGATGGGCGGCGGCTGCGCGCTGTTCACCTTCATCGTTCCGGAAGGCAGCTATCTCGCGCATCTGCTTCCAGGGCTGATCGTCTTCGGGCCCGGGATCGGGATGGCGGCCGTTGCCGGTTCCGTAGCTGCTCTTTCGCAGGTTAGGGAAGCCGACGCCGGTCTCGCGTCGGGGATAAACAGCGCAGTGTTCCAGATCGGCGGAGCCCTGGGGGTGGCGATTACAGCCACCGTTGCCGCCTCCCAGTCTGGTGGATCAGACACAATGTCGGCGCTGACCGCGGGCTATGTGGCTGGCTTCGGGGCATGCGTCATCCTTGCCGGGAGCGGGGCGCTGGTGGCGCTGCTGCTTGTTCCGCGCGACAGGGTGTCCGCCCCCGTGCCGGTGCAGGTTGGTGCATAAAGAGTGGGGAGCCGCCATGGCGGCTCCCCACCCCATCGGCCATCGGCCCCAGCATTCAGCGATCGGGATTGCCGCGAAACGTGGTCGCTACCTTGACCGCCTCAGCCGCCGCCTATCGGTGTCGTCACCTTTCCGGTTCCGCCGCATTCGGGGCAGGTGCGGCCGTCGATCATGCCTGTCCCGGCGCAGCGGCGACAGAAATTCTCGCCGGTGCCAGGAATGCCAGCCGGGACTTCGTCGGGATTGGCTTGACCAAATTGCTCGGGTTTGCTTTGCAGTTGCTTTCTCAACCGGGCGACCACGGTCTCGTCGACTTCAAGCGACGTGCTGCTGTCATCAGGCAGACCTTCGCCGGATTGGCCTATGGTTTCGTTGCGCGGCCGGTCGTTCGTGCCTGTCGTTATCTTTGATTTCTGAGCCATTGCAGTACTCTTTGCAAATTGCAGGTGCAGCTCTCAGCTCCTGCGGTTCGAACGCCTCAGCTCCGCAGAGGTTCCGGTTGGCAATCGTTCGCCGGCGGGCCCGGACGGAAGCGGCAATCAGCCAAGCGCATCCAGACTGAAAGGGCACGAGGCCGAGGAGGCGCTCAAGCAGGATTCCCATCAATGGCGCCGCGCAGCCTTTGCGCCAGCACTATGGCAGCCGCTCCGAGCGCAGTTTCACGTCGTCGCTCAGCTGCCGCACGATTTCGGCGGTCTTGCGAATATCCGCTTCGTCGAGAGCGACGCCCATGGTCGAGGCGATCGCCAAGAGCTGGGTGTTCAGCTCGCCGTAGCGCGCGGCGCCTTTGCGCGTCAGCTGCACAAGCTTCGAGCGCCGGTGTTTTGGATTGTCGATGAATTCGACCAGCCCCTCACCCGCAAGCTCATCCGCCAGCCGCTGCATGCGCTGACGGCTGGTGGGACGCATCTGGGCGATCTGCGGCACGGTGAGCGGGCCAAGCAGCGCCAGGCTTCGCATGAAGCCGAACGCACCGCCGCCCCAACTGGTGATGAGCCCGGTCTTCTGGCCGAGAGCCCTTATTCTGAAGAAGCACTGGGCCACTTCGAGCATCAGCTCGGTGATCGCCTCGGCCTTGCCGTCAACGATGGGGCCCGCCCCGGTCCCGTGTCGTGCCGACGCCATCGCTTCCGTTCCCTCTATCCAGGCCAATTCTGTCTGTGCCAACTTCTGCGATTGACACCGATGTTGTCAACTTCTAGAATGACACCTTGATTGTCATCTCGAGGGGCTATGGGCTTCATGGCCCTCCAGCATCTGCGGGAGCAGACATGGAAATGGCTGGGCAAACCGACAGCGGAACGGCAGGCGTCATCGCGAGACCGCCGCTGCTCTTTCTCGCTGCTTTCCTGATTGGCTTCGTCCTCGATCGCCTGCTGCGGTTGCCGTTCCCGATTCCGGGGCTGCTCACCTGGATCACCGGCGGCTCGCTGATCCTGGTCGGTTTTGCGCTTTTCGCCGCGGGCATTCGCAACTTCATGCGCGCGGAGACGCCGGTGCCGACGAATGAGCCGACGCGCGTGCTGGTGACGACCGGCATCCACGGATGGACGCGCAATCCGATCTACCTCGGCATGTTCCTCATCTATGGCGGCATCGGCGTGGCCGCGCAGAATATGTGGATCCTTGTCCTCACGCTGCCGCTTGTAATCCTGATCCGCTACGGCGTCGTCGCCCGCGAGGAGGCCTATCTCGAGCGGCGCTTCGGCGATGCGTATCGCGACTACAAGCAACGCGTGCGGCGGTGGCTCTGACGTCGCAGGAAAGCCGATCGCGTGCTCTGATCCCAAAGTCCTGCCGAGCTGGTACTATTTTGTCGGCTGACGACGATCCAGAACCAACGCTTAGGATTTCAAATGAAACTTGGCTTCATCGGCACAGGCGCGCTCACGTCCGCGATTGTCACCGGGCTTAAATCCGCCGCGGACAATTCCGTACCGGTTCTGCTGTCGCCCCGTAATGAAGAAATCGCTGCCGGCCTGGCGCTTCGCTATCCGGATGTCCGCGTTGCACCGGATAATCAGGCCGTCCTCGACAGTTGCGATACTGTCATGCTGGCGGTTCGGCCGCAGATTGCGCGTGACGTGCTTTCAGGATTGCAGTTTCGTCGGGACCATCACGTCGTCAGCTTGATCGCCACCCTGTCGCGCGAAGAAATAGCCGCGTTGGTCGCTCCTGCGGAGCAGGTGACGAAAGCACTTCCCATGCCGATGATCGCTCACCGGCAGGGGGCGACAATCATCTGTCCGCCCAACCGGCGGACGTCGGCGTTTTTCGGCCGGCTGGGAAAGGTGATCGAGGTCGAGGATCCGAGCGAGTTCGACGCGCTGAGCGTCGTTACCGCGACATTTGCCAGCTATTTCAAATATCTCGATACAATCCATGGCTGGCTGAAAGAGCACGGCGTCGCGGATGCGCGGGCGCACGACTATATCGCCACCATTTTCAAGGCGCTGGCCAACGCACCGGAAACAGCGCCGGATACGGGCTTCATGGATCTGGCGGAAGACTATGCAACACGCGGCGGGATCAACGAACAGGTTGTGCGCGAGCTCACGGCACGGAATGTCTTTGCCGCCTTCGCAGAGAGCCTGGATGGCGTGCTTCGGCGTATCTCGGCAGGAGCAGCGCCGCGCACCGGCCCTCCCTCATGACGATGACAGCCGACCCTGCCGTTATCCTCCACACCAACGCGCCGGCCGTGGCGATGAAGGTGTTGCGGGACAAGCATCCGGGGCTGTCGGTCTACCCCTGTGACAGCTACGCCGGTCTGGCCGCCCTGATAGAAGAGACCAAGGCCGAGATCGTCTACTCCATGCGCTTCGACGGCACAGCGCGCTTTCCGCGTTCCGCTCTCCTGGAAAGCGCGACGGTGAAATGGGTGTCGGTCGGCGGATCGGGGACGGATCATCTGGGTCCCTGGAACCCCGAAAAGGTGACGGTGACCAACGCCGCCGGTGTCGCGGCCGACATGATGGCCGAATACGCGCTGGGGGCGATGCTGTCCTTCTCGCTGGGTCTTCGAAATTTCGCCAGGCATCAGCGCGCGCGGACATGGATCACTGGCACAGTAGAGCCGATCCAGGGCAAGACCTTGCTGCTGCTCGGCCTCGGCAGGACCGGGCAGGCATTGGCCCGGCGTGCGAAAGCCCTGGGGCTGACGACGCTCGGGGTGCGTGCGCATCCCAGGCCAACCGCCGATGTCGACGAGGTTCACGGCATCGAGTCCTTGCCGGGGCTTTGGGGCCGGGCCGACTTCATCGCCTGTTGCGTGCCGCTGCTGGAGGCGACGCGCGGGCTGATCGGCGCTGCGGCGTTTGCCGCGATGAAGCCGTCGGCGGTGCTCATCGACGTTTCGCGTGGCGGTGTCGTCGACGAGGCAGCACTGCTGGCGGCGCTCCACGGCGGCCGCATCAAAGGCGCCGCGCTCGATGTGTTTTCGACCGAGCCGCTGCCGGCGGATCACCCACTTTGGGGCTATGAAAACGTGATCGTCACCCCGCATTGCTCGTCGGTCTATGAAGGCTGGGAGGAGAAAGCGCTCGATATGTTCGCAGACAATCTCAGCCGCTATCGGCGCGGCGAAAAGCTGCTTAACATTGTCGATCCAATGCGCGGTTACTAGCGATGAAGTTTCCCAACGGCGCCTCGATACAAGAAGCCGATATCGCGATCATCGGCGGCGGCATTTCCGGAGCGAGTGCGGCCTATGAACTGGCGGCAGTCTCGTCGGTCATCCTGCTCGAGCGCGAAAGCCATTGCGGCTACCATTCCACCGGCCGGTCGGCTGCGAGCTTTACGGAGAATTACGGCAACGCCGTCATCCGACGGCTGGCGATCGCCAGCCGGTCTTTTCTCGAAGCGCCGCCCGAGGGCTTTTGCGATCATCCCTTGATGCTTCCGCGCGGCATGCTGACCATCGCGCGCCAGGATCAGCTTGGCCGGCTTGAAGAGGAACTCGAAAGGGCCAGGCAATTGGTCCCGTCGATCCATCGGGTCAGCCCCGAACAGGCGTTGGCGCGCGTGCCGGTGCTGCGAGCCGATTATGTCGCCGGTGCGATCGTCGAACCAGGCAGTCGCGAGATCGACGTCAACGAGCTTCATCAGGGTTTCCTGCGCAACGCGCGCAAACGTGGCGGCCTAATCGTCACCAATGCAGGCGTCGACGCGATCGAGCGGCACAAGGATCGCTGGATCCTGCAGACGAGCCAGGGACTGTTCGCCGCGCCGATCCTCGTCAATGCGGCCGGCGCCTGGGCCGACAGGATCGCCGCTTTGGCCAAAATTGCCCCGATCGGCCTGGTGCCGAAGCGACGCACCGCATTCCATGTCGCGGCACCGGATGGCGTCTCCATTGCCGGCTGGCCGCTGGTCAACGATGTCGGCGAGGAATTCTACTTCAAGCCGGACGCCGGCCGGATTTTCGTCTCGCCGGCGGATGCGACCCCGAGCGAGCCGATGGACGCCTATCCCGACGATTTCGACGTCGCCGTCGGCGTCGATCGCCTGCAGCGGGCGACGACGATCGACGTGCGCCGGATAGAACACCAATGGGCGGGCCTGCGCAGTTTCGTGAGCGATGGTTCGCCGGTGGTCGGCTTCGACGCCAAGGCCGAGGGTTTTTTCTGGCTGGCGGGCCAGGGCGGCTACGGCATCAAGACGTCGCCGGCGCTGGCCAGGGCATGTCGCGACCTGATCGGCACCGGATGCTTGCCGGATGATCTGTTGCGTCAAGGCATCGAGCGGGGTGATCTTGCGCCTGGCCGGATCGGGGGGACATCCGCGCCGGAGGAAAAAGCACCGTGAGGAAGGACATGACAATCGAACGCTTCGAGAATGGACCACGTTTCTGCCGCGTGCTCAGCCACAAGGGCATTGTCTATCTGGCCGGCATGACGGCCGACGATCTGTCGGGCGACACCACGCAGCAGACGCGCGACGTGCTCGCCAGGATCGACAGCTATCTGGCGAAGGCCGGCAGCGACAAGTCCAGGATCCTGAGCGCCACGGTATGGCTGCGCGACATTGCCGATTTCGACAAGATGAACGCCGCCTGGGACGCCTGGATCGACAAAAGCGCCATGCCGGTGCGGGCGACGGTCGAGGCGCGGCTCGCCGAGGACGGCTACCGCGTCGAGATCATGGTGACCGCCGCAGCATGAACTGCGATCTATTGGGGAGACGACGCCATGGCTCGAGACCTGACCATCGCGGTCTGCCAGACCGGCCCGATACAGAAAAGCGCGCAACGCGCCGAAACGGTGGACCGGCTGGTCGCGCTTCTGGAAAGAGCGGCCGCCGCCGGCGCCGAAATCGCGGTGTTTCCCGAACTGGCGCTGACGACCTTCTTTCCGCGCTGGCGGATCGACGACCAGGCCGAGATCGAGGCGTTCTTCGAGCCGGCCATGCCGGGCCCGCAGACGCAGCGCCTTTACGACGCCGCGGCGCGGCTCAAGATAGGCTTCGCGCTCGGCTATGCCGAGCTGGCGCGCGTCGACGGGGGCCGCTTCAACACGATGGATCTGGTCGGGCAGGACGGCACGCTTGTCGGGCGCTATCGCAAAATCCATGTGCCGGGATCAAGTGAGCCGGAACCGGGCACGACCGTCCATCTGGAACGCCGGTATTTCGAGCCCGGCAATCTCGGCTTTCCGGTCTTCGTCTATCGCGGCGTGCGCGTCGGCATGGCCATCTGCAACGACCGGCGCTGGCCGGAGACCTACCGCATGCTCTGCCTCAACGGCGCCGAAATTGTCCTGATCGGCTATAACACGCCGCTGCAGCTCGATGAGGCGCCGGCGCTGGCGCATCTGCGCATGTTCCACAATCACCTGCCGATGCAGGCCGGCGCCTATCAGAACACGGTCTGGGTCGCGGCAGCGGCCAAGGCCGGCGTCGAGGACGGCCAGGCCTTGATCGGCGGCTCCTGCATCATCGCACCGACCGGCGAAATCGCAGCGCAGGCGATGTCGCTCGACGACGAGGTGATCGTCCATCGCGCCGATCTCGACCTGATCGCCGTCTGCCGCAAGGTGAATTTCGACTTCGCCAAATATCGTCGGCCCGACCAATATCGGCTGATCACGGATCAGGTTTGAGGTGACAGCCCTCACTGGCGTTAGGAAACAGCAACGAGATGACCGTTGCCAAGATCCTTCAGGGCCAGTTTCGGCGGCTCTTCGCCGATTTTTCGAGTCGGGCTCGGGATCTCCTGGTCGAGACGCGCAAAACGCGGCCGGCGCCTTGCCGGATCGGGCACCGGCACGGCCTCGATCAAGCGCTTCGTGTAGGGGTGGCGCGGGTTCGAAAAGACCTGATCGCGGGTGCCCATTTCGACGATCTGGCCGAGATACATGACGGCGACACGATCGGAAATGTTCTCGACCACCGCCATGTCGTGCGAGATGAACAGATAGGCGATGCCGAATTCGCGCTGCAGTTCCTTCAAGAGGTCGAGCACGCGGGCCTGCACCGATACGTCGAGCGCCGAAACGCTTTCGTCGGCGATGATGAGCTTGGGCTTGAGCGCCAGCGCGCGCGCGATGCAGATGCGCTGGCGCTGGCCGCCCGAGAATTCGTGCGGATAGAGCTCCATCTGGTCGGCCGACAGGCCGACGCGCTCGAACAATGCCGCCACAAGCTGGCTGCGCTCTTCCTTCGAGGCGATGCCATGGATCAACAGCGGCTCGGCAACGAGGTCGCCGACGCGCATGCGCGGGTCGAGCGAGGCATAGGGATCCTGGAAAATCATCTGCACGTCGCGGCGAACGGCCTTGCGCTGGTCACGGCCAAGGCCTGCCAGATTGCGCCCGCCGATCACGATATCGCCGTAGTAGGGCACAAGCCCGGCCAGCGCCTTGGCTGTGGTGGACTTGCCGCAGCCGGATTCGCCGACCAGCGCCAGCGTCTCGTGCGGCGCGATCGAAAAGCTGATGCCTTCGACGGCGTGGACACGGCGGTTCACTTGGCCGAAGAAGCCACCGCGCAGGTCGAAATGGACATGCAGATCGTTGACCACCGCCACGCTTCCGGGCATTTCCGCTTCGACGGATTTTTGTTCGGCGGATTTTTGGCGGCCGACGCCGGTACCAATGCGCGGCACGGCAGCGAGCAGTTCACGCGTATAGTCGGCTTGCGGGCGGGCAAAGATATCGGCGGCTGTTCCCTCCTCGACCATGCGGCCGTGCCGCATGATGACGACGCGATCGGCCATTTCGGCAACCACGCCCATGTCATGGGTGATGAGGATGACACTGGTGCCGTGTTCGCGCTGCAGATCGCGCAGCAGTTCCAGCACCTCGCCTTGCACGGTGACGTCGAGTGCCGTCGTCGGCTCGTCGGCGATCAGCACATCCGGTTTCAGCGCCAGCGCCATGGCGATCATCACGCGCTGGCGCATGCCGCCGGAAAGTTCGTGCGGAAATTGTTTTAGCCGGCTTTCGGCTTCCGGAATGCGGACAGCCTTCAGCGCCTCGATGGCGCGCCGGCGCGCGTCGGCGCGGGACAGGTCGGTATGGGCCTCGATGGACTCGACCAGCTGCCGGCCGATCGACAGCACCGGATTGAGCGATGTCATCGGCTCCTGGAAGATCATCGCGATGCGGTCGCCGCGAATGCGGCGCATCCGGCGCTCATCGAGCCCAGCCAGATCGATGCCACCTCGATCGATATCGCGAAGCCGGATCGTGCCGGATTCTATCCGGGCGGCCGGCTGCGGCAGCAACTGCATGATCGCCAGCGCCGTCATCGATTTGCCGGAACCGGATTCACCGGCAATGCAAAGCGTCTCGCCGCGCGCAAGCGTCAGCGATAGGTCTGATACAACCGGCCGCTCGCCATCTTCGCCACGCACGCTGACGGTCAGGCCGGAGATCTCCAGCACCGGTCCGGCCGTGACCGAAACGGCCGGGACAAAAACCCCGGTCCGCTTATTGCCTGCGCCTTTGCTCATTCGAAGACGCAGCGCGGGAAGTAGAACGACACCACCCAGTTCGGCATATCGACGATCTCGCTGATCCGGAGATCGCCGCAGACCGAAACCAGCATGTAGGCCTCAACCGGGTCCATTCCGTAGCGGCCGGCAAGCAGGTCGATCATCTGGGAGACCGCTTCCCTGGCGCCCGTCATCAGGTCCGGTCCGATGCCGGTCGTCACCTCATAGCCCTTGGCATCGAGATGGCGCGTCACCGGGCCAGGCGTGGTGAAGCGCGGTGTCTTCAACCGCGCATTTTTAACCAGGTCGAGCTTGAGCACGACATCCATCGGGCTTTCGATCGCCGTGCCGCACACTTCGCCATCGCCCTGCGCGGCATGCGTGTCGCCGACCGAAAACAGCGCACCGGCCACCTCCACCGGCAGATAGAGCGTGGTGCCGGCCGCGAGATCGCGGATGTCGAGATTGCCGCCGACGCGCCTTGGCGGCACCACCGAGTGGAGACCCATTTCAGCCGGCGCGTTGCCGATGGTGCCGGCAAACGGTTTCAGCGGCACGTGGGCTTGTCTGCCAAACAGCGCCGGCTCAAGCGAGGCGGCGTCGTATTTCCAGATGTTCAGCGCTGGTTCCGGGAAGTCGTCGGCGAGCAGGCCGAACCCCGGAATGTTCGCCGTCCAACCGAAGCCCGACGGCTTGAACGCCTCAACTGTGATCTTCAGCGCGTCGCCGGGCTCGGCCCCGTCGACATAGATGGGCCCGGTGACGGGGTTCACCTTGGCGAAGTCGAGCAAAGCGACGTCGGCAACGGTGCTGTCGGCCTGAAGCTGGCCACCCGACGCATCGAGGCACTGGAACTCGATCGTCGAACCGGGCGCTACCCGCTCAGTCGGGACAAAAGAATTGTCCCAGCCGAAATGGTGATGGCGCCCATGGATGGTGTAGTCGCAGTTATTGCACATCGGTCACATACACATAGTCGTAGTTGATCGGGATATGGACGGGGTCGACATAGAGATTGTCGGCGCCACCCATCCGGGCCGATTTCATGGTGAAGCGCTGCTCGTTGAAGACCGGCACCCAGGGCGCGTCTTCCATGATCTTGCGGTAGATCTCGCTCCACATCTTGGCGCGTTCGCCTGATTTGGCCGGATCGACAATCGAGTCGGCCTCCGCCGCCTTGGCGTCGAGATCCTTGTTGCAGTACCACGACCAGTTCCAGCCGCCAGCAACCGCGCCGGCGCAGCCGAGGATCGGCCCGTAAAAATTCGACGGATCGGGGAAATCGGCGATCCAGGCCATGCCGCCGGACCAGATCATCGGCGCGCCGGCCTTGTCGCCGCCGGCGGCGATGACGTTGGCCTGCGCGAGCGACTGGATGCCGGCCTTGATACCGACCGCCGCCAGGTCCTGCTGGATCGCCTGGGCGATGCGCGGGTTGGGATCGGTGTTCATGGCGAACAGCTGCGTTTCGAAACCATCGGGATGGCCGGCCTCGGCAAGCAGAGCCTTGGCCTTGGCCACGTCATAGGGATAGCCCTTGAATTCCTTGTCGTAGCCGGGCATCGACGGCGGCAGCGGCTGGTTGGCCGGCACCGCACGGTTGTTGATCAACTGAACGATACGGTCCTTGTTGATCGCCATGTTGACCGCTTGCCGCACCTTCACGTTGTCGAAGGGCGCCATGGTGGTGTTCATGGTGATGTAGCCGGTGTGCAACTGGCCGCCCACGACGACACGGGCCTTCTGCTCGGGATCGGCCATCACCTCCTGGAACTTGGCCGGCGGAATGCCGTCGCCGGGAATGTCGATCTCGCCCTTCTGCAGCCGCAGCAGGGCGACGATCGGCTCCTGGCCGATCTCGAAGCTGATCCTGTAGAGATACGGCAGGCCCTTGTGCCAGTAATCCGGGTTGCGCTCGAAGACGACGCGCTGGCCGAGCGTCCATTCGGCGAACTTGAAAGCCCCGGTGCCGACCGGATGCTTGCCAAAATCCGCGCCGTATTTCTCGACCTCCTCCTTCGGCACGACATGCGAGAAGTTGATGGCCATGACATGCAGGAAGGTGGCATCGGGCCGGGTCAGTTCGAACTTGATCGTGTAGGGGTCGACGACGGTGACGCCCGCCAGGCTTTCCGCCTTGCCTGCAGCGACATCGTCATGGCCCTTGATCGAGCCGAAGAAGCCGGCGCCCGGGCTCTGCGTCTTCGGATTGGTGACGCGGTCGAGCGAATATTTCACGTCATCGGCAGTCATCTCACGGCCATTGTGGAACTTCACCCCTTGGCGCAACTTGAAGGTGAAGGTCTTGCCGTCGGGCGCGATCTCGTAGCTCTCGGCGAGGTCGGGCCGCAGGTTGGTGGTGCCCGGCTCGTAGTCCATCAGCCCGTCGAACAGGCTCTTGATCATCGACCAGTTCTGCCAGTCATAGCCGATGGCCGGATCGAGCGTGGCGACGTCGTCCTTGTAGGTGATGGTGATCGCGCCGCCCTGCTTGGCGTTCGGATCGACGGCGTCTTCGGCGCGTACGCTTGTCATGCCGAGCATCAGCGCGAGCGCCGATACCGCAACGGTGGAGGTCAAGAATTTCATCATCTCATGTTCCCTTTCTCGTGTTTTTATCGGTCTCTTTTTGGTTTCATCTGAGCTTGATGCGCGGATCGATGAACGGTGCGACGGTGTCGGCCAGGAGATTGCCGAGCACGATGGCGAAGGCCGAAACCAAGGTGACGCCCATGATGATCGGAATGTCGACGCGCTGGATGGCCTGCCAGGCAAGCTGGCCGATGCCGGGCCAGCCGAACACGCTTTCGACCACCACGATGCCGCCCATGAAGATGCCGATGTCGATGCCGATCATGGCGATGACCGGCAGGATGGCGTTGGGCAGTGCGTGGCGGAAGATGATGGCGCCGCGCGCAAGGCCCTTGGCGCGGGCGGTCCGCATATAGTCCTGGCGCAGCACGTCGATCATCGACGAGCGCATCATGCGGGCGTACCAGCCGGCGCCGAGTATGCCCATGGTCAGCGAGGGCAGCACCAGATGGCGCCAGGTGCCGTAGCCGCCGATCGGAAACCAGCCGAGCCGCACGGCGAATACATAGAGGAGCAGCAGGCCGACGACGAATTGCGGTGCCGAGACGCCCACAAAGGACGCGACCATCAGCGTCTGGTCGGTGGCGGTGCCGCGCCTGACGGCGGCAAGCAGGCCCATCGTCAGGCCGATCACCAGCTCGCAAAGGATGGCGCCGACCATTAAAAGCAGGCTTGCCGGCAGCCGCGAGACGATGAGCTCAGTGACCTCGGAACGCTGGATGTAGGAGCGTCCGAGATCGCCGCTGAGCAGGCTGGTCAGATAGTGCCAGTACTGGATGAAGAAGGGCTGATCGAGGCCGAGCTGCCGGCGGATGTTCTCGACCGTCTCGGGCGTGGCGCTGCGGCCGGCGATCTGGCGGACAGGGTCGGCGGGCAGCAGGTAGAGCAGCGCAAAGGTGATCAGCGAGACGCCCAGCAGGATGAGCAGCGATTGAATGACGCGGCGGCCGAGATAGGCGATCATGCCCGGCCCCTTTGCGTCGGATCGAGGATGTCGCGCAGCGCATCGCCGATGAGGTTGAAGGCCAGCGCCAGCGCCAGGATCGCCGCACCCGGAAAGAAGACCAGCCAGGGTGCTGCCTGGAAATAGGTCTGGTTCTCGAAAATGATGTTGCCCCAGGATGCGGTCGGCGGCTGCACGCCGATGCCGAGATAGCTTAGCGTTGCTTCGAGCAGCACCGTGGTCGAGATGCCGAGCGTGCCCCAGACGATGATCGTCGGCAGCAGATGCGGCAGGATATGGCGAAACAGGATGCGTGGTGCGCTGGCACCGATCGTACGCTCGGCGTCGATGAACTCGCGCTCGGCGAGCGAGCTGGTCTCGGTGTAGATGACCCGCGCGGTCTGCACCCAGTTCACCAGTGCGATCACCATGGCAACGATCCACAGGCTCGGCTGGAGCACCGCCGCCAGGCAGATGGCGAGCAGCAGCGCCGGGAAGGCCATCATCAGATCGGTGAAGCGCATCAGCGCGCCGCCGATCCAGCCGCGGAAATAGCCCGCGGTGACGCCGACCAGCGTGCCGATCAAAAGCGCCACGCCGTTGGCGACAATGCCGATGATCAGCGAGGTGCGCGCGCCGAAAAGGATGCGGGTCAGCAGATCGCGGCCGAGCAGATCCGTGCCCAGCCAGAAGCTGGCATTCGGCGGCAAGGGCGCGCCTTCAAGCGTCAGCCCGTCGAACATCTGCTCGTTCGGATCGTAGCCCGTCAGCCACGGCGCCAGGATGGCGCCAGCCACGACGACGGCAACGATCACCAGGCCGATCAATGCCAGAGGACGCTTGAACAGGCGCCGCCAGACGCCGGCGCGTGGCTTGATCGGCATGCGCCCGGTTGCCGGAAGATCAGGCGCGATGGGACTGGTCATCGCCGCCTTCTTCCGTCATCGCCACGATCCTGCGCGCGGCCTCCTCGACGCTGATCTGCCAGCTCATCGCCAGCGACCGGAGCTGCGCATAGGCGCGGCCGTCCTCGGCGCCTTTCGACAAGGCCTCGACCGCGCGCACGATGGTCTGGCGCTCCGCGACGCGCAGGCGAAGCGACGATATCTCGCTTGCCAAAAGCTTGCGCGCCTCGAAACTCTGCCGCGCGATCAACAGGGCGCTGTAGACGCCGGCATTGCCGACCGGCTTCAGCAACTGGGCGTCGGCCTTGTGCGACAGCGCCCACTCGATGCGGCCCGGCGCTTCGGAGCCGATCAGCGCCACCAGCGGCATCGGCGCCTCACCCGGCGCCCATGGGAATTGTTCGTCGAAGCCGAGGTCGGCATCGAAGAAGACGAAATCCGCTGCCAGCGCCTCGGCCGGCAGTTCCGGCCAGCAGCCGACCGTCTCGAGGCCGATGGCCGACAATTGCCGCGTGATCGCCTGCACCGTCGGATGCGGACGATGCAGGACAAAGGCCCTGGCGCCGCCGAGATTCGGGATGCGCGGGACCTTGCTCACGACACCACCCTCAGGCGTGGGCGACCGAACGTCTCGGTCCGGTCATAGCGGGACAGATAGGGATCGGGCGCGACTCCCTTGGTCAGCGTGACGGTCTTGAATGCGGTCCCCTCGATGCGCCCGATCTGCACCGGCAAGGTGGCGTGCTGGGTTTGCGGATCGATGGAGATGTCGCCGAGCGGGGTTCGAAACGAGGTTCCGGCAAAGGCCTGGGGAAGGTCCGGCCATTGTGCGCCGGGATTGCGGGCGAGGATCTCGGCAAGCGTCCGCACCGAGGCATAGGCCGCCGCCTCGAAGGACGAGGCAGGCATGATGGAGGGCGCCGAATCGCCCTGGCGATCCGCTGCCGAGATATCGTGAAAGTACGGCCCAACGGAAAGGTGGCCATTGCCCGCATCGTTGAGCGCCGGCAACTCGCATTCGGTGAGATTGCAGGACAGGATCGGGCAGCGCTCCGGCCTGAAATGCGGATCGCGTTTGGCGAGCTCAGCATAGGCCGCGATGAAAGCATAGGACGAGGAGCCGATCAGGTTGTTCAGGACGAACTCCGGTCGGGTAGCCTGGATCTCGGCGATCAGCCTGGAGACATCGACCTCGCCGAGCGGCAGATAGCGTTCGCCCAAGACCTTGCCGCCGGCGTCGGCGATCAGGTCGCGGGCGACACGGTTGGTCTCCCAGCCCCAGATATAGTTCGAACCGAGCAGGAAGCCGTTGGCACCGAAGCGCGGCACGACATGGGCCAGCAGCGGGACGAGATGCTGGTTTGGGCAAGCGTGCATGTAGACGACATGCTCGTTCGCTTCGAAGCCCTCATAGGGACAGGCGTACCAGAGCGTGCCGCCGGCGCGCTCGAGGATCGGGATGACCTCCTTGCGGCTCCACGACGTGATGCAGCCAATGATGTGGCGCGCACTGCTGTTGGCGAGAATGTCGGCGCAGCCCGTCGCGTAGCCATCGATGTTGCCTTGCGGGTCGCGCTCCACAGGAACGAATTCGATCGGGATGGCGGGATCGGCATTGATGTCGGCGATGGCCGTCATCGCACCCGAACGGCAGGATTCGGACAGCAGGCGGTAGTTGCCCGACCGCGAGTAAAGGATGCCGATTTCGATACGCCGTCCCAAGCAAATCCCCAAAAAATAACAATGCCCCGCAGCCGCCGCCGCGGAAGGCGAGGCATACGAGGCATTTTTGCCGCCCGGCGGTCGGAGCCGGTATTTTCCCCAATAGCGTATTCGGTACGGCGGGTCAGTCAAGCGGGAAAGTGAGAGCGGGAAGCGACCGCGTTGCGTCTGGTTGCGCGAGGTGCCTCGCCGAGAATTCGTCCTGTCCGGAAATGGCATGTCCCGGCGCAGGTTACATGTGCGTGCGTTGTATACCTTCGATTGGCGGAAACGCCTATCGCTTCGTCATCCTGGGGCGGAGCAAGGAGCGAAGCGACGCGGCGCAGACCCCAGGATCCATGCCGTGACTTCAGAGCGCTGATGCGGTGCAGAATTCTGCTCCGCTGCACTCTTCGGCTAAGGTTACGGCATGGATCCCAGGGTCTCCGCGACGGAGCTTCGCTCCTGCTTCGCCCTGGGATGACGAAGTAGAGGAAGGCCGCCAACCCGGCCCATCGTCGCGCCGAGCCCGACGATGCTGTTGTAAAAAGGGGATCGCCGTTCAGGCATGATACTTCTTCACCAATTTGGTTTGGACTGGTCATCCAACACAGCCCCGAACATGTCCTTGGCCTGTTCGGCCGTATAGTACCCCAGCCTGACATCCCTCAGCACCAGTTCCGGGTCGCGCGCCAGGGGATCACCATAGCCGCCGCCGCCCGGGGTGCCGACGCGTACGCGGTCGCCGGCCTTCAGCGCGATGTCCTGTTCCTTGGAGAGGTGTGGCGGCACATGTTCCTTGCCGTCGCGGAACACGGTCACCGTATTGACTGCGCCGTCCTTGCCGCCGAGCGCGCCTTGCGGGCCGAAACGGCCATGATCCATGACGAAGGAGGCGCGGGCGTCCCCGCGCAGGATCTCGACCTCATAGGCAAGCCCAAAACCGCCGCGATGCTTGCCGGCGCCGGCCGAGCCCTCGCGCAGCGCATAGTGGCGATAGAGCACCGGAAACGCCTGCTCCATGATCTCGACCGGCGGCGATTTGGAAATGCCGATGGTCGAGCAGCCGTTGGTCAGACCGTCGTGACCGGCATTGCCGCCATAGCCGCCGCCCGAAATCTGGTACATGACGTAGTCGCGGCCGCGGACCGGGTCGTTGCCGCCGAGCGCGAAATTGCCGCTGGAGCCGGCCGGAGCCGCCGTCACCTTGTCCGGCAGCGCCTGCACCATCGCCGCGAACACCGCCTCGGCGATGCGCTGCGACACCTCGGCGGCGCAGCCCGATACCGGGCGGGGATATTTTGCGTCGAGGAAAGTGCCTTCCGGCCGCTTGACGATCAGCGGCTCGAAGGCGCCGGCGCTGATCGGCACGTCCGGGAAAATGTGGCGCATGGCGAGGTAGACCGAGGACAAGGTCGTCGCCAGCACGCTGTTCATCGGACCGGCGCAGGGCTTTGACGAGCCTGAAAAATCGAAGCTGAGCGTGTCGCCCTGCTTCTCCACCGCAAGCGCAATGGTCAGCGGCTCGTTCACCACCCCGTCGGAATCGACGAAGGCTTTTGAGCGATAGATGCCATCGGGAATGGCCGAAATGTTGGCGCGCATCTGCTCGGCGGCGCGGCGGCGCAATTCGGCGATCGCCTCGACAACCGTTTCATCTCCGTAACGATCCAGGATTCCATTGAGCCGATCCTGGCCGATCAACAGTGCCGCCGCCTGCGCGCGAATGTCGCCGATGCGCTGGTCGGCAACCCTGATGTTCGAGCAGATGATGGCGTAGATCTCGCGGTCGAGCACGCCCTGCTTGAACAGTTTCACCGGCGGCAGCCGCAGGCCCTCCTGCTCGACCGCCGTCGCCGAGGCGGAAAAGCCGCCCGGCACCGAGCCGCCGATATCGGGCCAGTGGCCGGTGTTCGACAGCCAGCAGAAAATCTTGCCGTCGCGGTAGACCGGCATGGCGAAGCGCACGTCCATCAGATGGGTGCCGCCGAGATAGGGATCGTTGACGATGTAGATATCGCCGGGCTCGGGCGGCAGGCAGCGTCCGTCGGCGATCATCTCGATCACCGTTTTGGTCGAATACTGCATGACACCGACGAACACCGGGAGGCCCTGGCTGCCTTGCGCGATCAGGGAACCATCGACGGCCGAATAA
Organism: Mesorhizobium sp.; assembly: GCA_004020645.1. Lineage (GTDB taxonomy): Bacteria > Pseudomonadota > Alphaproteobacteria > Rhizobiales > Rhizobiaceae > Mesorhizobium. Next base: position 48,074 of record SAQL01000017.1, read on the forward strand.
ATGCCGTCGGAGCGGTCGTTGGCCTCGGCGATAACAGGCGAGAAGGCGGCGCGCGAGAAGGTCAGGTCCATCTCGTCGCAGACCTGCTGCAGCGCCGCCTGGATGACCGAAAGCGTGATCGTGTCGAGCTTTGCCATCTCAGGCCTCACCGATGTCGATGATGATGTTGCCGTCGGTGTCCGAGCGCGCCCGGTCGCCGGGCTCGAGCACGGTGGTGGCGTCCATCTGCTCGAGGATCGCCGGCCCCTCGATGACGGCGTCGAGCGGCAGCTTTTCCCTGACGTAGACCGGCGTATCGTGCCAGCGCCCGCCATACCAGACCGGCCGGATTTCGCGGCGCGCCTCGTCGAGCGTTTTGGTGCGCCCTGCCGGGTCGATCAATCGCGAAAGGTCGATCGCCGGCCTGACGCCGGTCACCGAGGTGTTAAGGTTGACCAGATTGGCGCGGATTTCCGGCAGCTCGACCTTGAAGCGGGCGAAATAGGCCTTTTCGAACAGCTGCTGCAGTACCTCGCGCGTCACCGCGGACGACGGCAGCGGCACGTTGATGATATGCGTCTGGCCGACGAACTGCATGTCGGCGGAATGGGTGACGCGGATTGTCTCCGGCTTCACCGCTTCCTTGCCGATCAGCTCTTCGCCTTCGTTTCGGTGCCGTTCCAATACTTGGTGAAGCTGGGTTTCATCAAGACTGGCTACCGGTTGATTGACGGTGTTGACGAAATCGTGCCTGAGATCGGCGACGACGCAGCCGAGCGCATTGGTGATGCCCGGCCGCGCCGGCACCAGCACTTTTGGCAGGCCGAGCTCGCGCGCCAAGGCTGTCGCATGCAGCGGCCCGGCGCCGCCGAAGGCGAACAGCGCGAAATCACGCGGGTCGTGGCCGCGCGATACCGAGACCATGCGGATAGCGCCGGCCATTTTCATGTTGCCGAGCCGCAGCACCGCTCCCGCCGCCTCGACACCGGACAGGCCAGTGGGTCGGCCGATCCTGTCCTCGAATATGCCGGTGACGTGTTCGACGGTAACCGGATTTTCGACCGCAAGCAGCTTCTTCGGCGCCAGCCTGCCGAGCACCAGATTGGCATCGGTGATGGTCGGCTCGCTGCCGCCGCGTCCATAGCAGATCGGGCCGGGATTGGCGCCGGCGCTTTCCGGGCCGATCTGGATCAGACCTGCCGCATCGACGCGGGCGATCGAGCCGCCGCCGGCGCCGACCGTATGCACCGCCACCATCGGCACGTGGATCGGCATCGCATATTCGATCTCGATCTCGTTCGACACCGCCGGTTCGGCGTTGCGGATCAGCGCCACGTCGGTCGAGGTGCCGCCCATGTCGTAGGTGACCAGGTTTTCGAAGCCGGCGCGTTTTCCCGTATAGGCGGCGGCGATGACCCCGGAGGCCGGGCCGGACATGACGGTCTTGGCCGATTCACGGGTGACAAAGCGGGCCGAGATCATGCCGCCATTGCCGTTCATGATCAGGAAGTCGCGGGCGTAGCCTTTTGACCCCAATTCCCTGCGCAGCCGTTCGACATAGCGCTCGAGGATCGGCTGCACCGAGGCATTGACCGAAGCGGTGACGCCGCGCTCGAATTCGCGTGCTTCCGACAGCAGCGCATGGCCCGTCGTGATGTAGCTGTTCGGCCAAAGCGCGGCGGCGATCTCGGCGGCGCGCCGTTCATGCGCCGGATTGGCGTAGGAATGCAGGAAATGGATGACGAGCGATTCGCAGCCGGCCTCGATCAATTGTGAAACCGCCGCGCGCATCTCGGCTTCGTCGAGATGGATGCGCACCGCGCCCGAGGCCTCGACCCGCTCCGACACTTCAAGCCGCAGATTGCGCGGAATGATCGGGACGAAGCTCCCCGTCATGCCATAGGCCTGCGGCCGCGTTCGCCGGCCAAGCTCGATGACGTCGCGAAAGCCGCGCGTGGTGATCATGCCGGTTTTGGCCAGCCGGCGTTCGAGCACTGCGTTGGTGGTGGTGGTCGTGCCGTGCACGATGAGGTCGATGCCGTCGATGGGAAAACCGGTGGCGTCGAGCGCCGAAACGACCCCAAAAGCCTGGTTGTCGACAGTGGTCGGGGTCTTGGCGATATGAACCCGGCCGCCATCACGGCCATCGATCAGCAGCAGGTCGGTAAAGGTTCCGCCGACATCGATGCCGGCGACGACGCTGCCCAGGGAATCCAGCGTCTGCGCCGAAAAATTCTCTTCCATTGTCGAAACCCGAAATGTCAGGACTACAGATATGTCTCAGTTTGGAAAGGTGTTTCACGCTGGCGTCTTGACGCAAATATCATTTGTATACTAATAAATTCGGGACACAAGAGCTTACCGCTTCGCAGTGTGCAAACGGCACGCCGGAACCTGATCGGTTCGGGCGCGCAGGAGAAGGTTTGGCGTCAGCGCCCTCGGGTTGGCCAGAAGGTTAGGTTTGATGAACACCATATCAACGCTCAACACCGCCGGCGCCCGGCCGCTGCAGTTCCCAATTCCGGCCAATGTCTATGCCGAAACCGTCGTCTCGGTGAAGCACTATACCGACCGGCTGTTTTCGTTTCGCATCACCCGGCCGCAATCGCTGCGCTTCCGCTCCGGCGAGTTCGTCATGATCGGCCTGCCCAACGCCGAGAAGCCGGTGTTCCGCGCCTATTCGATCGCCAGCCCTGCCTGGGACGACGAGCTGGAATTCTTCTCGATCAAGGTGCCGGACGGCCCACTGACCTCGCAGCTGCAGAAAATCGAGATCGGCGACACCGTCATCATGCGGCAGAAGTCGACCGGCACGCTGGTGGTCGACGCGCTGACCCCGGCCAAGCGCCTGTTCATGATCTCGACCGGCACCGGCATCGCGCCCTTCGCCAGCCTGCTGCGCGACCCTGATACCTACGAGAAGTTCGAGCAGGTCGTCCTGACCCACACCTGCCGCGACAATGCCGAACTCACCTACGGCCAGGAGCTGGTTGCAGAGCTGGAGAACGATCCGCTGATCGGCGAACTGACCGGCGGCCGCGTCACGCTCTACAATTCGACGACGCGCGAAACCTCCGGGCGCATGGGCCGCATCACAGCGCTGATCGGCTCCGGAAAATTCTATACCGATCTCGACATCGACAAGCTCGACCCCGAGACCGACCGCATCATGATCTGCGGCTCGATGCATATGCTCAGGGACGTCAAGGAGCTGGCAGAAGGCCTCGGCTTCCAGGAAGGTTCGCTGCATCATCCGGCAAGCTTCGTCGTCGAGCGCGCCTTCGTCGGCTGAGACGCAGTCCAGCGTTCGCTGCATTCAGACTCTGATTTTGACCATGCGGTCAAAATCAGCTGCTTTCGCAGGCTTTTTCCGCTATGACCGCCTGAAGGACTCGTGAAGCGCTGCTTCACGGGCTATCTTCGGCATAAGTCGTCGAACGAAAGGGCAGGAGATGAGCAGCACAATCCGCGAAGCCGATCTTAGTGCCGACAGATTGGGACCTTCCAAAATCACGCCGCTGCCGGCGCGCTCCGCCGCCAATGCGCCGACGCCGCAAGCGCACGTCATTGCCCGCAATCCCGGCATGAAGCTCGATCTCGGCTTCATGGAATCGATGCGCAGCGTCAACCGCTCGGCGCTGGAACGGCGTGTCGCCAGCCTGACCAAGCGGCGCTCGATCAAGGCCGACAACCAGGCCGCCTGGCTGCTGCGCGCCGTCGCCTGCATGGACCTGACGACGCTGAACTCGAACGACACCGAGGAGCGCGTCCGCCGGCTCTGCGCCAAGGCGGTCAACCCGTTCCGCCGCGACATCGTCGAAGGCCTCGGCATTACAGGTGAAAAGATCCGCCCGGCGGCGGTCTGCGTCTATCATCCCTTCGTCGCCACCGCCGTCGATGCGCTGCGCGGCACCGGCATCCATGTCGCCGCCGTATCCACCGCCTTCCCGCATGGCCTCACCCCGCTTTCGACGCGTCTGCAGGAGATCGAAGCCTCGGTCAGCGACGGCGCCGACGAGATCGACGTCGTCATTCCGCGCGGCCTGGTTTTCGGAGCGAAATGGCAGGAACTCTATAACGAGATCGTCTCGATGCGCGCCGCCTGCGGCGAGGCGCATCTCAAGGTCATTCTCGGCACCGGCGAGCTCGCCACGCTGCGCAACGTCATGCTCGCCTCGATGGTGGCGATGATGGCGGGCGCCGACTTCATCAAGACCTCGACCGGCAAGGAAAGCGTCAACGCGACGCTGCCGGTCGGGCTTGCCATGGTGCGGGCGATCCGCGCCTATTTCGAGGAGACCGGCTATCTCATCGGCTTCAAGCCGGCCGGCGGCATTTCCACGGCAAAGGCTTCGCTCGACTGGCTGGTGCTGATGAAGGAAGAGCTGGGACGGCGGTGGTTGGAGCCGGACCTGTTCCGCTTCGGTGCGTCGAGCCTTTTGACCGACATCGAGCGCCAGCTCGAACACCATCTGACCGGCCACTATTCGGCCAATCATCGCCACGCGATGGCGTAGCGGGTGAAGGTCTTGAACGTGGAGTTCCGTGGCGCCCCCCTCTGTCCTGCCGGACATCTCCCCCACGAGGGGGGAGATTGGCTGTTTCGCCGACAGCGCCTCTTTTTTCAAGGTTGGCCATTGGCGGAATCAAAGACGAAGGCCGATCTCCCCCCTTGTGGGGGAGATGCCAAGTTGTGGCAAAGAGGGCAGGACAGAGGGGGGCGCGACGGAACGCCCACCCAGACGACTATCGGGAGCGCCCCATGAACATTCTCGAACGCTATCATGCCATGGACTACGGCCCGGCGCCGGAGGCCCGCAATGAGGCCGATGCCTGGCTTGCCGCGCGCGATTTCGGCAAAGCGCTGTTCATCGGCGGTGACTGGAAGCCGGCCGGCGGCGGCAAGACCTTCGACACCAGCGATCCGTCTTCGGGAAAATTGCTGGCCAAGGTCTCGGATGCCGGTGCTGCCGATATCGATGCGGCAGTTTCGGCCGCGACAAAAGCGCTGCCGAGATGGAGCGCCAGCAGCGGCTACAGCCGAGCCAAAGTGCTCTACGCTATCGGCCGCGCCATGCAACGCCACCAGCGGCTGTTCACGGTGCTGGAATCGATCGACAACGGCAAGCCGATCCGCGAAAGCCGCGACATCGACGTGCCACTGGCCATCCGTCATTTCATCCACCATGCCGGCTGGGCGCAGGCGCTGGACAAGGATTTCCCTGATCAGAAGGGCGTCGGCGTCGTCGGCCAGATCATCCCGTGGAACTTCCCGCTTTTGATGCTGGCCTGGAAGATCGCGCCGGCGCTGGCCGCCGGCTGCACCGTGGTGCTCAAGCCGGCCGAATTCACGCCGCTCACCGCCATCCTGTTCGCCGAGATCTGCGAACGATCAGGCGTGCCGAAGGGTGTCGTCAACATCGTCCAGGGCGGGCCGGAGGCGGGTGCGGCCATCGTCAACCATCCCGGCGTCCAGAAGATCGCCTTCACCGGCTCGTCCGAGGTCGGCAAGATCATCCGAAAGGCGACCGCCGGGTCGGGCAAGAAACTGTCGCTGGAACTTGGCGGCAAGTCGGCCTTCGTCGTCTTCGAGGACGCCGATCTCGACAGCGCCGTCGAGGGTCTGGTCGACGGCATCTGGTTCAACCAGGGCCAGGTCTGCTGCGCCGGCTCGCGCCTTTTGGCGCAGGAAGGCGTCGCCGAAGCCTTCATCGCCAAGGTCAAGACGCGGATGAGCCGGTTGCGCGTCGGCAGCCCGCTCGACAAGAACACCGATATCGGGCCGCTGGTCGACCTGACCCAGCTCGATCGCGTCAGGGGCCTGGTCGCCGCAGGCGCAAAGCAGGGCGCCGTCTGCTGGCAGCCTGATGTGGCGCTGCCGGCTTCCGGCTATTATCACCTGCCGACGCTGGCGACAGGCGTTTCGCCGGCCAACATCCTTGCGCAAGAGGAGGTGTTCGGGCCGGTGCTGGCGACCATGACCTTCCGCAACACCGAGGAAGCGATCGAGCTCGCCAACAACACGCGCTACGGGCTGGCCGCTTCGGTGTGGAGCGAGAACGTCAACCTCGCCCTGCACGTCGCGCCGCAATTGAAGGCCGGCGTCGTCTGGGTCAACGGCACCAACATGTTCGACGCCGCCTGCGGCTTCGGCGGCTATCGCGAAAGCGGTTTTGGCCGCGAAGGCGGGCGCGAGGGCATGTTCGAATATCTCTCGGCAAAACTGCCGCTCGGCCCGGCCATCAAACCGGCAGTGGCTGCTGCCCAGTCGGTCGAGCGGGCGGAAGGCGACGCCATCGATCGCACGGCAAAGCTGTTCATCGGCGGCAAGCAGGTCAGGCCGGACGGCAATTATTCGATTGCCGTCGCCACCGCCAAGGGCAAGCTTGCCGGCGAGGTTGGTCTCGGCAGCCGCAAGGATATCCGCGATGCCGTCGCTGCTGCACGTGCCTGCAAGGGCTGGCCGGAGGCGACCACCTACAACCGCAGCCAGGTGCTCTACTATCTGGCCGAGAACCTGTCCGGCCGCGCGGGCGAATTTGCCGCCCGCCTCACAGAGCTGACCGGCGCAACCGCCAAGGCGGCGCGCGAAGAGGTCGAGCTGTCGATCGAGCGGCTGTTCCTCTATGCCGGCCTGGCCGACAAGTTCGAGGGCCGTGCCCACCAGCCGCCGGCCCGCGCCGTCACGTTGGCACTGCATGAGCCGGTCGGCGTCGTCGGCATTATGGCGCCCGACAATGCGCCCCTGCTCGGCCTGATCTCGCTGGTGGCGCCGGCGCTCGCCATGGGCAACACAGTGGTCGCGGTGCCTTCGGAAAAATATCCGCTGCTCGCCACCGATCTCTATCAGGTCATCGAATATTCCGACGTTCCGGCCGGGGCCATCAACATCGTCACCGGCCGCACCGCTGAACTCGCCGGCGTGCTGGCCAAGCACGACGATGTCGACGGGCTCTGGGTGTTCGCCGATGCCGAGACCTGCGCCAAGGCCGAGGCCGACTCTGTCGGCAATCTCAAGCGCGTCTGGACCGGCAACGGCCGCAGCCTCGACTGGGCGTCGACCGAGGCCGCCGGCGATGCCTTCTTGCGCCGTGCCGTCGAGGTCAAGAACGTCTGGGTGCCCTACGGCGACTGAGCCCGTGTGTAGATTTGCAATTGTCGACGCCGGCGCCGCCCCTCATTGCCCTGCCCGTCCTCCGCAGCAGCTGCGCTGCAGCTGCGGAGGGTGGACCCGGGCATTTCTCCCCGTATAGTGACGGGGAGAAAGAAGCTGGCCGCAGCCTCGGCGCACATTCTGCAACGTTGGATGTTGGCGAAAACCATCGATGACAGCGCCCCTCTCCCCGTCATTATACGGGGAGAGGATGCCGGCAGGCAGGTGAGGGGCAGCGTCGACGCCCGGAAAGGGGTGCGGGGTAAATTCAAACCTGAAGCGATTGCCCTGGCCCCTCCGGGCTTGACGGCAGAAATGATGTTCTTTACCGAGAAAAAACATTTGCCCCTAAGCAAACAGCGATACAGGCGGCATGGTAGTGCCTATCTGGCACATTGCGCCTTAGCCGCGGGCCGGTAAAAGCCGGGCGGCCACAGAGGAGAAAAGCATGGCGGATCTGGCAGGCAAGATCGTTGTCGTCACGGCGGCGGCACAGGGCATCGGCCGGGCGAGCGCGCTGGCTTTCGCCAAGGCAGGCGCCGTCGTCCATGCCACCGACATCAACGAGGTGATGCTCGTCGAACTTGGCAAGACCTCCGGGATCAAGACCCGCAAGCTCGACGTGCTGAACGACGAGGCGGTGACGTCGGCCTTCGCCGAGATCGGCGTCGTCGACGTGCTGTTCAACTGCGCCGGCTTCGTCCATTCGGGCTCGATCCTCGAAATGAAGGACGCCGACCTCGATTTTGCTTTGGATCTCAACGTTCGCTCGATGATCCGCACCATCCGCGCCGTGCTGCCCGGCATGCTGGAGCGCGGCGATGGTTCGATCATCAACATGGCGTCGCTGGCCGGCTCGACCAAGGGCGTGCCCAACCGCTTCGTCTATGGGCTGACCAAGGCGGCCGTCATCGGCCTGACCAAATCGGTTGCCGCCGACTATGTCGGCAAGGGCATACGCTGCAACGCCATCTGCCCGGGCACCGTCGAAAGCCCGTCGCTGCAGGACCGCATGCATGCGCAGGGCGACTACGAGGCAGCCCGCGCCGCCTTCATCGCCCGCCAGCCGATGGGCCGCCTCGGCACGCCCGAGGAAATCGCCGATCTCGCGGTCTATCTGGCCGGAGCCACCTATACGTCGGGACAGGCCTATAATATCGACGGTGGCTGGTCGATCTAGGAGTCTGACAATCCTATTCTGCCGGGCGTCTGGCGCGGCGTCTGCGCTTGCCTAGGCACTTTAAGTACGCTCCGCTCCGGTTCTCGAAAACCACGCCATTCGCCGTAGCGGAGCGAGTTTGCAAACGGCCTCTGGTCGCAACTGGGAGAAAAATTGCATGAAACTGCTGCGCTATGGCGAGGCGGGGAGCGAACGCCCCGGCCTGCTCGATGCGGACGGGACAATCCGTGACCTCTCCGCCCATGTCACCGACATTGCCGGCAAGGCGCTCGACCCGGCATCGCTCGATGCGTTGTCGAAGCTCGATCCGAAATCGCTGCCCGCAGTTTCCGGCAAGCCGCGCATCGGCGCCTGCGTCGCCGGCACCGGCAAATTCATCTGCATCGGCCTGAACTATTCCGACCATGCCGCCGAGACCGGCGCCGTCGTGCCGCCGGAGCCGATCATCTTCATGAAGGCAAGCTCGGCCATCGTCGGGCCTGATGACGACGTGCTGATCCCGCGCGGCTCGGTCAAGACCGACTGGGAAGTCGAGCTTGGCGTGGTCATCGGCAGAAAAGCGAAATACGTCACCGAGGCCGAGGCGCTGGATTATGTCGCCGGCTACTGCGTCGCGCATGACGTTTCCGAGCGCGCCTTCCAGGCCGAGCGCCAGGGTCAGTGGACCAAGGGCAAGTCCTGCGACACGTTCGGGCCGATCGGCCCGTGGCTGGTGACCAAGGACGAAGTGAAGGACCCGCAGAACATCCCGATGTGGCTGAAGGTCAACGGCAAGACGATGCAGAACGGCTCGACCAAAACCATGGTCTATGGCGTCGCCTATCTCGTTTCCTATCTCAGCCAGTTCATGTCGCTGCATCCGGGCGACATCATTTCGACCGGCACACCGCCCGGCGTCGGCCTCGGCATGAAGCCGCCGGTGTTCCTGAAGCCCGGCGATGTCGTCGAGCTCGGCATCGAAGGGCTGGGCATGCAGAAGCAGACGTTCAAGGCGGACGTATAGGGGCTCTTCCTTCTCCCCTTGTTGTGGGAGAACGTGGATCGGCGCGCAGCGCCGAGACGGTTGAGGGGTGCTGGAAGGAACTGCAACGCCTCATTCCGTCCAGCACCCCTCATCCGACCGAGCTTCGCTCGGCCACCTTCTCCCACAAGGGGAGAAGGAAAAGAGGCGCTATTTCAGCACCTTGCCATCGGCTCCGAACCGGTACGTCCTTGCCGGATCCGGCGTTGCGTAGAGCGTAGCACCGGGTTCGGCATTGTAGACGCCGAAGATGCGCACGGTGATCAGGCCGGCCTTCTCGCAGTCGAGATAGAGGTTGGTGTCGGCGCCAAGATGCTCGGCATGGACGACCGTGCCCTTCCAGGCGCCGGATTTCGCATCGACCGTCAGGTGCTCGGGACGGACGCCGATGGTCTTGGCCGTCTCGCCGAGCCTGGCGCCGTCGACGAAATTCATCTTCGGCGAGCCGATGAAGCCAGCGACGAATTCATTCGCCGGCGAATTATAAAGCTCCATCGGCCCGCCGATCTGCTCGATCTTCCCCGCGTTGAGCACGACGATCTTGTCGGCCAGCGTCATCGCCTCGACCTGATCGTGGGTGACATAGATCATCGTTGCCTTCAGCCGGCGATGCAATTGCGCGATCTCCAGCCTGGTGTTGACGCGCAGTGCGGCATCGAGGTTGGACAAAGGCTCGTCGAACAGGAAAAGCTTGGGCTCGCGCACCACGGCGCGGCCGATGGCGACGCGCTGGCGCTGGCCGCCGGAAAGCTCGGCCGGGCGCCTGGCGAGATAGGGTTCCAGTGACAGCATCGAGGAGGCGATGCCGATGCGGCGGTCGATCTCGGCCGCCGGCGTGCCGGCCTGCTTGAGGCCTAGGCCCATATTGTTCTTCACCGTCAGATGCGGGTAGAGCGCGTAGGTCTGGAACACCATGGCGATGCCGCGCTTGGCCGGCGGCGTCGCGGAGACGTCCGCCCCGTCGATCACCACACGCCCCGACGTCGAATCCTCCAGCCCGGCGATGACCCTGAGCAGCGTCGACTTGCCGCAACCGGAGGGGCCGACGAAGACGACGAATTCGCCATCGGTCACTTCGAGGTTGATGCCCTTCAGCACCTCGACCGGCCCAAAGGCCTTCTTCACATTCTCGATGTTCAGCGAGCCCACTTCGTTCCTCCGGATTGGAATGTGGGCGCAGAAGCACCCCCCTCTGGCCTGCCCTCTTTGGCAAAACTTGGCATCTCCCCCTCAAGGGAGGAGATTGGCAGCTTCAAGGCCTCGCGCCACGTTGCGGCGCTGAAAATTTGCGAAAGCGACACCGACAGCTGATCTCCCCCCTTGAGGGGGAGATGGCCGGCAGGCCAGAGGGGGGTAGCGCCAAGCGCGATCCCTGACAGCGATCCGTATATCAAAGTCGCACCGTCTTTCCGCTGCGCACGCTCTCGTCGGCGGCAAGGCAGACGGCGAGCGACTTCACTGCGTCATCCACATGGCGGGTCAGATCCAGATCCTCGCGGATCGCCTTGAGCAGAAAAGCCTGTTCGAGGTCGCAGAGATCCTGATGGCCGGGTTCGCCCTCCATCGACAGCATCTCATCCGGTTTGGCGAACTTGCCGTCCGCGCCGGTCGCCGCACTGTGCAGGCGGATGGTCGAGGTCTTGGTGTGGGTGTCGATGTCGTCGGATCTGACGCCCTCTTTCATGACGATCGACACGCAGCCCCTGGGCGAGATCACGTCCTTCACGAAGAAGGCGGTCTCCGAGATCATCGGGCCCCAGCCGGCCTCGTACCAGCCGACCGAACCGTCGTCGAAGAGCACCTGCAGATGACCGTAATTGTACATCGAGGGCGCAATCTCGTCGGTCAGCCTCAGCCCCATGCCGCGCACCTCGACCGGCCTGGCATCGGTGATCTGCAACATCACGTCGAGATAATGCACACCGCAATCGACGATCGGCGACGTCGTCTGCATCAACTGCTTGTGCGTCTCCCAGCTATGGCCTGAGGATTGCTGGTTGAGGTTCATGCGGAACACGTAGGGTCCGCCGAGCTTGCGCGCCTCGGCGATCAGCCTGATCCAGGACGGATGATGGCGCAGGATGTAGCCGATCACCAGTTTTTTGCCGTTGGCCTTGGCTGCCGCGACGACGCGTTTGGCATCCGCCACCGTCGTCGCCAGCGGCTTTTCGACGAAGACATGGCAGCCGGCCTCGAACGCCTTCACGGCATAGTCTGCATGGCTGTCGGAATAGGTGGCGATGCAGGCGACATCAGGTCTTTCGTCGCGCAGCGCCTCGTCAAAGGAGCGCCTGATGCCATAGCCGGAAAGCCCGGCCGGCAACGGCACATCCGAGCGGTTGACAAGTGCGGCGATGTCGAAGCCCGGATTGGTGTTATAGGCCAGCGCATGGCTGCGGCCCATATTGCCGAGGCCGGCAACGACGACGCGAAGGGGTTTTTGCGAGCTCACTTGACCGCTCCCGAGGTGATGCCGCGGATCAGCTGCCGCGAGAAGATGACGTAGAGAATCAGCACCGGCATGATCGCCAGCGACAGCGCGGCCAGGATCGCGTTCCAGTTGGTGACGAACTGGCCGAGGAACAGCTGCGCGCCGAGCGTCACCGTCTTGGTCTCTTCCGACGGCGCCAGGATCAGCGGAAACCAAAGGTCATTCCAGATCGGAATCATGGTGAAGACGGCGACAGTCGCCATCGATGGCCTTACCAGCGGCAGCACCAGCCGGAAGAAGATGGTGTATTCGGAAAGACCGTCGATGCGCCCGGCATTCTTCAGATCGTCCGACACCTGCTTCATGAATTCCGAAAGGATGAAGACGGCGAGCGGCAGGCCTTGCGCCGTGTAGACCAGGATCAGCGCCGTCAGCGTATTGACCAGCCCGCTCGTCACCATCAGTTGCAAGATGGCGACGGTGGCGAGGCGGATCGGGATCATGATGCCGAGCGCGAGGTAAAGCCCCATCAGCGAATTGCCGCGGAACCGGTATTCCGACAGCGCGAACGCCGCCATCGCACCGAACAGCAGCACGAAGAACAGCGAGGCGACCGTGACGACAAGGCTGTTCTGGAAATAGTGGATGAAATCGCCCTGGCCGATCACGGTGGTGTATCCGATCAGATCGAAGGTTTTCGGGGTCGGCGGCGCCAGCGGCGCCCCGAAGATGCCCGCGCGGGATTTAAACGAATTCATGATGACGATGATCACCGGAAACAGCGCGATCACCGTGTAGGTCAACAGCACCGCATGGGCGCCGATGGTGCGGGGCAGGGAGCTGGTTGCCGTGCTCATCTTACGCCTCAGAACTGGTAGCGACGCAGGCGCGTCTGGACGAGGAAGAGGTAGACGCAGACGCCGCCAAGGATGATCAGGAACATCATCGTGGCGATCGCCGCGCCCATGTTGGGATCGCCGATTTGCAGCTGGAAACCGAAGAAGGCGCGGTAGAGGAAGGTGCCGAGAATGTCGGTCGAATAATTCGGCCCGGCCAGCGCGCCCTGCGCGGTGTAGATCAGGTCGAAAGCGTTGAAATTGCCGACGAAGGTCAGGATCGAGATGATGCCGATCGACGGCAGGATCAGCGGCAGCTTGATCTTCCAGAACTGCGACATGCCGGTGATGCCGTCGCATTCGGCCGCTTCGATCACCTCGTCGGGGATCGACAGCAGCGCCGCATAGATCAGCATCATCGGAATGCCGACAAACTGCCACACCGAGATCAGGCTGAGCGTCGTCAGCGCATATTGCTCCTTGCCCAGCCACGGTGTGAACAGACTTTTCAGGCCGACAAGATCCATAAGGTTTGGCGCCACGCCCCACAGCGGCGACAGGATCAGCTTCCAGGCGAAGCCGACGATGACGAAGGACAGGATCGTCGGCACGAAGATGGCTGTGCGGTAGAAGGCGGAGAATCTCAACCGCGGGCTTGAGAGAAGCGCCGCCAAAAGGACGCCGATCGGGTTCTGCACCAGCATATGAATGATGAAGAACCAGACATTGTTCCTCAGCGCATTCCAGAAACCCACGGACCAGTTAGGATCGCCGAACAGCGTGCGGAAGTTTGCCAGTCCCACGAAGACCTGGGACTGGTCGATGTTGCGGAACAAGGAGAGCTGCAGAGTGCCGGCCAGCGGCAGGATCATGATCGCCGTATAGACCAGCACTGCCGGCGCCAGAAAGACGCCGATGTGCCAGCGGAACGGTCGTTTCGGTGCTGCGGCCATGCGTTCGGTCCCCGCCGATCAGGTTCTTGCCGTCAAAGGGCGCGGCGCCTCCCTCCCCCTCGAGGGGAGGGTGTCTCGCGAAGCGAGGCGGGCGGATCGGCCAAGGCAGTGCGCCATCGTGTTTTCGATCGCGCCTTCCGGCAACGATCAGGTCGCAGCCTGCTTTCACCCCTGTCGCCTTCGGCGACATCTCCCCCCTCGAGGGGGGAGATGTCACTTCGCCGCGCTCTTACTTCGCCGGCTTATACCAGCTGTCGAGGCCGTCCTGCAGCTTCTTTGCGGCAGCTTCCGGCGTGACGGTGCCGTTGATGACGTTGGCCGATTCAACCCAGGTCTCGTTCTCGAGGTTCGGCGTGCCGCGCCCCAGGATCTGGTAGGTCGAGCGGATCGTCGACTTGCACTTGTCGCGCCAGGAGACGAATTCCTGGGCCAGCGGGTCTTCCATCTTCACCGGCGTGTTGTTCAGGCTGAAGAAGCCCGGCAGCGCGTTGGCGTAGATAGTGGCGAAGTCCGGCGAGGCGACCCAGGACAGGAAGGTCTTGGCTGCATCGGCATTCTTCGACGCCGCATTCAGACCCATGCCGATATCGGTGTGGTCGGAGATGTAGCAAGTGTCGCCGGCCTTCTGCACCGGCGGCGGGAAGGCGCCCATCTTGAACTGGGCTTGGGTGTTGAACAGCGCGATCTCCCACGAGCCGGCAGGGTAGATGGCGGCGCGGCCAAGCGTGAACAGGTTCTGGCTGTCCGGATAGGTCTGTGCCTCAAAGCCGTCGCCGAGATAGGGTTTCCATTTGGCGAGTTCGGCAAAGGGCGCGACCCACTGCGGGTCGGTCAGTTTTTGCTCGCCCTTGATCAGCGCGGTGCGGCCTTCCTCGCCCTTCCAGTAGTTCGGGCCGATGTTCTGGTAGCCCATGGTCGCGGCTTCCCAGAGGTCCTTGGTGCCCATCGCCATCGGGATGTAGGTGCCGTCGGCCTTGATCTTGTCGAGCGCGGCGTAGAACTCCTCATTGGTGGTCGGCACCTTGATGCCGAGCTGGTCGAAGGCGTCCTTGTTGTAGATGAAGCCGTGGATGACCGAAGCCATCGGCACGCAGAAGGTCGCCTTGCCGTCGTCGGTCTGCCAGGCGGCCTTGGCAACGTCGGAAAAATTCTCCATGCCCGGCAGCGCCGACAGATCGGCGAGGTTGCCCTTCTTGAAAAGTTCCAGCGACTTGTCGAACGGGCGGCAGGTGATCAGGTCGCCCGCGGAGCCGGCGGCGAGCTTGGCGCCGAGTGCGGCGTCATATTCAGTCGGCGCCGACGGCGCGAACACCACCTTGATGCCGGGGTTCTTGGCTTCAAAAGCCGGGATCAGCTTGTCCTTCCAGATGGCAAGGTCGTCGCCGCGCCAGCTTTCGATGTTGAGCGTTACGTCCTGGGCATAGGCCATTCCGGCGGAGCCGAGAATGCTGGTGCCGAGAAGCAGTGCCGTCAGTAGTTTCGTTGTCATGCTCAGTCTCCCTGTTGACCTTTTTCAGGTTCGGTTTTGAGAACAGAGGCTTTCTGCCTCATGCTCCCCTCGATCGCGGAAAGGGCCGGGCGCAGCTTCTGGCCGGTCCCTTCCAGTATCTTCTCGGCCGCATCGGCATTGGCGGCGCCAGCGGCGAGCAGAATGGCGGTCTTGACAGCGCCGCCGCTCTTTTCGAGCAGGCGCGCCGCATCGTCCTTGTCGCGTCCGCTGATCGCGGCGACGATGCGTGTTGCGCGGTCGCGCAGCTTGATGTTGTCAGCCATGAGGTTGACCATATAGCCGTCATGGACATGGCCAAGATGGATGGCGGCCAGCGTCGACAGCATGTTGAGCGCGATCTTCTGGGCGGTGCCGGCGCCCATGCGCGTCGAGCCGGCGATCAGCTCCGGCGGCGTTTCGAGCAATATGGCGATATCGGCCAGCCGAAGCAGCGGCGCATCCTTGTTGTTGGCGATGGCGATGGTCGCCGCTCCCCGGCGCCGGACGTCCTCGATCGCCCTGACGGCATAGGGCGTCGAGCCGCTGGCCGAGACCGCGATCAGGCAGTCGCCCTCGCCGATGCCGGCAGCAGCAACCGCTGCCGAGGCTTCTTCGGTGTCGTCCTCCGGCCCGCCGGCCAGTGTCTTGAAGGCATCGTCGCCGCCGGCGATCAGGATGGCGATACGGTCGCGCTGAATGCCGAAGGTGCCCGGCAGTTCCAGCGCATCGGCCAGCGCCATCAGGCCCGAACTGCCGGCCGCCGCGTAAGCGAGCTTGCCGCCGCTGTTCAGCCGGCTGGCGATGATCTCGGCTGCTTTGGCGATGGCAGGAATGGCGCCGCGCACCGCCTTGGCGGCCTCGATCTGCGCATTGGCCAAAGAGGAAAGGATGGCGTCCGGAGCCTGGATTTCCAGCCCCTCGGCATTCTGGTGAAGCGCTTCGGTGCGCGTTTCGGCCATCCGCTTTCCCTCCAATCCGGAAAACAATACCAAAAAAATACCACTTGTCTACACGCATTACCGACTTCCCTGCCCTGAAATCGCCGTTCAGGCGAAATGCGGTGGTTTTTCAATCAAATACGCCTTAATCTTTTTGAAACGGAAATTAATCCTTGGCTATTGGTATTTTATTGGTATTATCCGCCCGGAGGAGAGACCGTGTGAAATTCGTGCTTGGCATCGATGGCGGCGGCACCAGCTGCAGGGCGGCCCTTGCAACAGTGGAGGGCACCGTCATTGGCCGCGCCAAGAGCGGCGCCGCCAACATCCGCACCGATCTAACCGGCGCCAGGGCCAACATCGTCGACGCGGCAAGGCAGGCCTTTGTTGCCGCCGGACAAGACCCCGAACTGATCCCGCAGACCCCGGCCATCCTCGGCCTCGCCGGCGCCAATGTCGGCACCTACAGGCAGCAGCTCGAAGCAATCCTGCCGTTCAGCGTCAGCCGTGTCGAGACCGACGCCGAGATCGCGCTGGAAGGCGCGGTCGGCTCCGGTGACGGTGCCATGGCCATCCTCGGCACCGGCACCGCCTATATGGCGCGCAGACAAGGCAAGTCGCGCGCCATCGGCGGCTGGGGTTTCCAGGTCGGCGACCAGGGCAGCGGCGCCCGCATCGGCCGCGACCTGCTCGAACAGACGCTGCTTGCCTATGACGGCATTCGCCAGGGATCGCCGCTGACGCAGGCTATGCTCGCCATCTTCCGCAACAATCCTGAGGATTTGGTCGAGTTCACCACCAATGCCAAACCCGGCGATTTCGGCGGCTTCGCGCCAAAGGTCTTCGACCATGCCGAAAAGGGCGACGCCGTCGCCAACTGGATCCTCGACAAGGCGGTCGCCGACGTCGAGGCAGCACTTGGCGTGCTCGATCTCGGCGGCGACGATCCGCTCTGCCTGCTTGGCGGGCTGGCGCCGCTCTATGCACCACGTCTGTCGGCGCGCTACCGGGCGCTGCTGAAGCCGCCGCTCGACGATGCGCTGGGCGGCGCGGTGCAGATGGCAGTTCGTGTTTTCTCGAGTACTGCGGAGGCGGCACGATGAGCGAAGCCGCCGACCAGATCTTCGCCACACTGAAACAGTCGTCGCAGAGCGGCGCGCCGCTCTATCTGCAGCTTAGGAAGAGCATTGAGGACGCGGTCAATCGCGGCCTGATCGGGCCGGGCGACGCGCTGCCGTCCGAGCGCGACATCGCCAGCAAGGCCGACATTTCGCGGGTCACAGTGCGCAAGGCAGTGCAGGATCTGGTCAAGGGAGGCATCCTTGTCCAGCGTCACGGCTCCGGCACCTTCGTCGCGCCGCGGATGGAACGCGTCGAGCAGTCGCTGTCGCGGCTGACGTCTTTCACCGAGGATATGGCGCGGCGCGGCATGGCTGTGCGTTCGGCCTGGCTCGACCGCGGCCTCTATGCGCCCTCGCCGGACGAGATGATGGTGCTCGGCCTGTCATCGAACGAACTGGTGGCGCGGGTGGCGCGCTTGCGCATTGCCAACGATACGCCGCTGGCGATCGAACGCGCGGCACTGTCTGCCAGCGTGCTGCCCGACCCGGCAGGAATTGGGTCCTCGCTCTATGCTGCACTGGAAACCACCGGCCTCCGGCCGGTCCGGGCGGTGCAGCGCATTTCCGCAGCCAATCTCGGTGGCGACGACGCGCGGCTGCTCGAAGTGCCGCCAGGTATTGCCGGCCTGCACATCGAGCGTATTTCCTATCTGGCGAGCGGCAAGGTGATCGAATTCACCCGCTCCATCTACAGGGGCGACGCCTATGATTTCGTCGCCGAGCTCCGGCTGAGCGGGCCGGGCGAAGAGGGCCGGCCATGAGCGCAGTAAACACCCAAATGGGGATTACCCATATGCGGCGCGAGATCGAGGAGATCCCAGAAGCCACTGCCCGCCTGCTCGACGGTTCGGCGGCGGTGCTGACCGAGGCCGGGCGCGGAATTCGCGAGCACGATCCGCATTTCATCGTCACCGTGGCGCGCGGCTCCTCCGACCATGCCGCCACCTTCATGAAATATGCCGTCGAGCTGACCGCCGGCCTCGCCGTCGCATCGATCGGTCCGTCGATCGCTTCGATCTACGGCGCCAAGCTCAAGCTGGCCGGCTCGGCCTGCCTGGCGATCTCGCAATCGGGCAAGAGCCCGGACATCGTCGCCATGGCGCAAGCGGCGAGAGCCGGCGGTGCCCTGACCGTCGCCATCACCAACACCGCCGATTCGCCGCTGGCGCGCGCCTCCGATTATGCGATCGACATCCTGGCCGGCCCGGAACGCAGCGTTGCGGCGACGAAGACCTTCGTCAATTCGGCCGTCGCCGGCCTCGCCTTGATGGCGCATAGCACCGGCGACGATAAGCTTCTGGCAGCACTTGCCCGCTTGCCGGAGCATTTTCGCAAGGCGATCGCCTGCGACTGGATGGCTCTGGCCGGTGCGTTGGAGACGCCGAAATCGCTGTTCATCCTCGGTCGCGGTCCGTCCGCTGCGATCGCCAATGAAGCGGCGCTGAAGTTCAAGGAAACCTGCGCCATGCATGCCGAGGCCTATAGTGCCGCCGAAGTGATGCATGGCCCGCTGGCGCTGGTCGGGCCCGATTTTCCGGTGCTGGCGCTCGCCGCCCGCGATGCTTCCGAGCCATCGGTCGCAGAGGCCGCCGACAGCCTGGCGGCCAAGGGTGCGGCCGTCTTCGTGACTTCGGACAAGGCGAAAAGCGCTCATCACCTGCCGCACGTCGCCACCGGCCATCCGTTGACCGACCCGCTGGCGCTGATCGTATCCTTCTACGGCTTCGTCGAGGCCTTTGCCCGTCATCGCGGTCTCGATCCAGACACGCCGCCTAATCTTCGCAAGGTGACTGAAACCATATGAGCGACCGTTTTGCCCTGACTGGCGCCCGGATTTTTGACGGTGACGACTGGCACGACGACGCTGCCCTTGTCGTGCGAGACGGTCTCGTCGAGGCCATCGTTGCCACCGGAGCCGTTCCGTCCGGCGTCGAGCGTATCGAAACCGGCGGCGGCATGCTTGCACCGGGCTTCGTCGACCTGCAGGTCAATGGCGGCGGCGGCATCATGCTCAACGACCATCCCGATGTCGCTTCGATCGAAACTATCTGTCGGGCGCACGCGCCGTTCGGCACGACCGCGCTGTTGCCGACGCTGATCACCGACACGCCTGAGATCACCGCGGCGGCGGTTGCCGCCGGTGCGGCGGCAGCGCAGCAGAAGGTGCCGGGCTTTTTGGGCCTGCATCTCGAAGGCCCGCATCTGTCGATCGCCCGCAAGGGCGCGCATGACCCAGCGCTGATCCGACCGATGCTGGATTCCGACCAGGCAATGCTGATTGCGACGCGAAAAACCCTGCCGGTGCTGCTGACCACGATCGCGCCGGAATCCGTCGACACGGTGCGCGTTTCGGCGCTTGTCGAGGCCGGCATCGTCGTCAGCCTCGGCCATTCCGACACCGGCTATGCCAAGGCGCGCGCGTTCGCCGATGCCGGCGCAACAATGGTCACCCATCTGTTCAACGCCATGAGCCAGATCGGCAACCGCGAGCCGGGGTTGGCGGGTGCTGCCATCGATACAGGCACATTGTTTGCCGGCATCATCGCCGACGGCATCCATGTCGATCCCGCCACCATAGCCATCGCTTTGCGCGCCAAGCAGGGCCCGGCAAAAATTTTCCTGGTCACCGACGCCATGGCGACGATCGGCACCGACATGACATCGTTCACGCTGAACGGCCGCACCGTCTATCGCAAGGAGGGCAGCCTGCGGCTTGCCGACGGGACGCTGGCGGGCGCCGACCTCGACATGATCTCCGCCGTGCGCTTCGTCCACCGTGTCCTTGGACTGGAGCTGTCGGAGGCGCTGCGCATGGCTTCGCTCTATCCGGCGCAGGCGATCGGCCAATCACACCGGTTCGGGCGGTTCGCCAACGGCACCGCCGCCGATATCGTTGCCCTGTCGGACGAATTGGACGTCAAGGGCGTCTGGATAGAAGGCGACAGGGTTTTCGAGGTCGGTGTCGCAAAGGGCGCCTAAGGTATCAGCCGTTCGGCCTGCAGCCTGAAGCGGGTGGGTTGCTCATGTGTCCCTCTTGTCCTCAATCCCCTGGGCAGGCGCCGGAAGCCGCGGCGCGGCCCGGTCTCGCCGGTTCGGCAGCAGGCGGCGCACGGCGGGCGCGGCTGCCACATCGTTCCTGGCTGCGAACAGCTCGTGATTCTTCTCGATGTCGTCGAGCTTGTAGCGATAATTGACCATCAGGCCATGCGCCTGACGCAGGGCGCGGGGCGACAGGTCGCCGAAAAGGTCGATGCGCTCCAGCCGCGCGCCATTGCCGAGATGGAACCGGGCGACCGGATCGATCACCTTGCCGGAAGCGGTGCGGGCTTCGAGGAAATACTGTGCCGCAAGAGGAAGCAGGGCCTGGCCCGCGCGGTCGCGCGCGGCAGCGTCCGCATGCCAGCCCTCGTCGGCGACGAGGTCTAACACTTCGGCGGCGGAGGGGATGGTTTCAGCCTGCTCGGCCAGCCAGCGGGCAAAGCCCGGCACCGGGGACAACGTGACGAAATCGGTCAGGCCGGGAAGGTCGCGGCGCAGATCCTCGACCACCTGCTTGATCAGGAAATTGCCGAAGGAGATGCCGCGCAGGCCCTCCTGGCAGTTGGAGATGGAATAGAACACCGCCGTCGTAGCCTGCCGTGGCTGCACCAGCGGCCGCTCGTCGACAAGCAGCTCGGCAATCGTCGTCGGCATCGCCCGGGTGAGCGCGACCTCGACGAAGATCAGCGGCTCGTCGCCGAGCTGCGGATGAAAGAACGCATAGCAGAGCCGGTCGTCGGGCTCGATCCGGCGGCGCAGATCGTCCCAGGTGTGGATGGCGTGCACCGCCTCATAGCGGATGATTTTTTCCAGGATGTTGGCCGGCGTCGACCAGTCGATGCGCCGCAGCACCAGGAAGCCGCGGTTGAACCATGACGACAACAGGTGCGTGAAGTCGGCATCGACGATGGCGAGATCGGGCGATGTGCCCAGCCGGGCAAGCAGATCCTCGCGCATGCGCACCAGCGTCACGATGCCGCCGGGCGCCAGGTTCAGGCGGCGCAGGAGCTCCTGCCTGGCCGGCTCGGCGGCGTCGTGCAGGGCAAGCGCCGAGCGATCGTCGGGCGCGGCGCGATAGGCATCCACCGCGGCGGCAAGCCTGGCATGATCGGTGCCGAAACGATCGCGCAGCACATGCAGGAAAGCCAGCCTTCCGTCGGCGCCGAGGGTGCGCCAGCGCTCCAGTATTTCCCTTGCATAGGCGACGCCCGATGCCTCGCCCTGGCTGGAAAGCAGACGGGCGCACAGACGCCCCAGGCTGTCGGCCGAGACCGGCTCGTCACCGCGAACGAGGTTCAGCATCATCCGGCCGCGATCGGCGATGGTGTTCAGCAAATCAGCGAAGAAAGGGCTGCGGTTCATCGATCCGACCGTCGAAGAGGAGCCTGCGGGAAGGTCCGGAGAGGCATGAGGGTGAGACAGAGAATATGGATGTAGTTTCTGATATACCAACAAAATTGCCGAAAATGGACAAAGACATTTTTGGCTGGGAGACCGCCATGTCATAAGCACAAGCGCACCGGCGTCGGCCAACGAATTCCTGAACCGGCTGAAGAGACGGCGCGTTCTGGTAACGACGCCGGCAGCCGCAGCGTCAGCCGGCAGCCCGGTCGGCCGCTGTCCTGATCGCCTCGATGTTCGCCCGATAGGCTTCGACGCTGCCGCCCTTGAAGATCGCCGCACCGGCGACCAGCACGCTGGCGCCGGCGGCAGTGACCAACGGTGCGGTTTGCGGCGAGATGCCACCGTCGATCTCGATCCGGATCGGCCGATTGCCGATCAGCGCTTTCACCCGCTTCACCTTGTCGACGACCCCCGGAATGAAGGCCTGGCCGCCAAAACCCGGATTGACGGTCATGATAAGGATCAGATCGAGCCGGTCGAGCACATATTCGATCGCCGTTTCCGGCGTCGCCGGGTTGAGCGACACGCCGGCCTTCTTGCCGAGGTCCCTGATCGTCTGCAGCGAACGGTCGAGATGCGGCCCGGCCTCGGCATGCACCGTCATGCCGTCGCAACCGGCTTCGGCGAAGGCCACCAGATAGGGATCGGCCGGCGCGATCATCAGATGGCAGTCGAAGAAGGCCTTGGTGCGGTTGCGGATCGACTTGATCACCGGCGGACCGAAGGTGATATTGGGCACGAAATGCCCGTCCATGACGTCGAGATGGATCCAGTCGGCGCCGGCCGCCGCTACCGCCTCGACCTCGTCGCCGAGCTTCGAAAAATCCGACGCCAGCACAGATGGCGCGATCAGGGTCTTGTGAGCCATGTTCGCTTCCCGTTCTTGAGCCCGCTCTCGCCGTAATCGTCCCAGCGCCGCTTGTCGACAGGAATCCGGCGCCAATGGATTGTTGCACAAAGAAGAGAAGCAGCGCCGACCGCCTCTCTCCCAGTTCAAGCGTGGCGATTTCAGTTCACCGGATGCCGCGGCCTGGCCAGTCGTGGTAGAAAGACCTTGCCGCTGCCCTGCTTGACTTTCTGCAAATTTGAACTTCTTCACCGGTGGTTTCGGCACGCAGCGTCCATCCCGCAAGCGGTGGTCGCGCTGAGTTCCCGGAGACCGCGGAGGCTCTGGATTTCCAGTCATGGGGCTTTCCTTTCCAGGGCCGCACCATGCGGCGCACCTTGGTGTCAGTCGCGAACGGACGCGGAAAGGTTCAGAGGAGCCATGGCCGGAGAACAACCGGCCGGCCCGAGAAAAGGATGTTGGACGCCTTGCGCAGAATGCTTGCGCGCCGCGCAGCCTGTTCTTATATACGCGCCAAGCCGTTCGACGCCGGAATGCCGGTTGCCGAAGCGGAATTTCTTGTGAACAGAGGCTTTCGCCGGAACGCCTGTACGGGTCCTGAGAGCCTGCTTAGCGGAGAGATTAGAAAAATGGCAAAAGTAATCGGTATCGATCTGGGGACCACCAACTCTTGTGTCGCCATCATGGATGGCAAGGAATCGAAGGTGATCGAGAATGCGGAAGGCGCGCGCACGACCCCTTCCATCGTCGCCATAAACAGCGATGGCGAGCGCCTCGTCGGCCAGCCGGCCAAGCGCCAGGCAGTCACCAATCCTGAAAATACCATCTTCGCGGTCAAGCGCCTGATCGGCCGCCGCTATGACGATCCGGTGACGGAAAAGGACAAGAAGCTTGTCCCCTACAAGATCGTCAAGGGCGACAATGGCGACGCCTGGGTCGAGGCCGGCGGCAAGAAGCAGTCGCCCAGCCAGATCTCGGCGATGATCCTGCAGAAGATGAAGGAAACAGCGGAAGCCTATCTCGGCGAGAAGGTCGAGAAGGCGGTCATCACCGTTCCAGCCTATTTTAACGACGCCCAGCGCCAGGCGACCAAGGATGCCGGCAAGATCGCCGGCCTCGAAGTGCTGCGCATCATCAACGAGCCGACCGCGGCCGCGCTTGCCTATGGTCTCGACAAGAAGGAAGGCAAGACCATTGCCGTCTATGACCTTGGCGGCGGCACCTTCGACATCTCGGTGCTCGAAATCGGCGACGGCGTCTTCGAGGTGAAGTCGACCAATGGCGACACCTTCCTCGGCGGCGAGGATTTCGACATGCGTCTGGTCGAATATCTGGCGGCCGAGTTCAAGAAGGAACAGGGCATCGACCTGCGGAGCGACAAGCTCGCCCTTCAGCGCCTCAAGGAAGCGGCCGAAAAGGCCAAGATCGAGCTGTCGTCGACGACGCAGACCGAGATCAACCTGCCCTTCATCACCGCCGATGCCACCGGTCCCAAGCACCTGACGCTGAAGCTGACGCGGGCGAAGTTCGAGAGCCTGGTCGAGGATCTCGTCCAGCGCACGATCGATCCCTGCAAGGCGGCGCTCAAGGATGCCGGCCTGAAAGCCGGCGAAATCGACGAGGTCGTCCTGGTCGGCGGCATGACCCGCATGCCCAAGATCCAGGAGATCGTGAAGCAGTTCTTCGGCAAGGAGCCGCACAAGGGCGTCAATCCGGATGAGGTCGTCGCATTGGGCGCCGCCATCCAGGCCGGCGTGCTGCAGGGCGACGTCAAGGACGTGCTGTTGCTCGACGTGACGCCGCTGTCGCTCGGCATCGAGACGCTGGGTGGTGTGTTCACGCGGCTGATCGAGCGCAACACGACGATCCCGACCAAGAAGAGCCAGGTATTCTCGACGGCCGAGGATTCACAGTCGGCCGTGACCATCCGCGTCTTCCAGGGCGAGCGTGAAATGGCCGCCGACAACAAGGCGCTCGGCCAGTTCGACTTGGTCGGCATTCCGCCGGCGCCGCGTGGCGTGCCTCAGATCGAGGTCACGTTCGACATCGACGCCAATGGCATCGTCAACGTCTCGGCCAAGGACAAGGGCACCGGCAAGGAGCACCAGATCCGCATCCAGGCGTCTGGCGGCCTTTCGGACGCCGACATCGAGAAGATGGTGAAGGACGCCGAAGCCAATGCCGAGGCCGACAAGAAGCGGCGCGCGCTGGTCGAGGCCCGCAACCAGGCCGAGGCGCTGGTGCATTCCTCGGAGAAGTCGCTGAAGGAATATGGCGAGAAGGTTTCCGAGGCCGACCGCACGGCGATCTCCGATGCGATCGCGGCGCTGAAGACCGCTGCCGAAGGCGACGACGCGGCCGAGATCGAGGCCAAGACCCAGGCGCTCGCAGAAACCTCGATGAAACTCGGCCAAGCCATGTACGAGGCTTCGCAGAAGGAAGCCGCGGAGGCTGACGCCAAGGCGGATGCCGCCAAGGACAGCGACGTGGTCGATGCCGATTTCGAGGAAATCAACGAGGACGACGACAAGAAGAAGTCGGCCTGAGCGGCCTGACGGCAGGTTAGGCGCATGTCAAAGTGCTACAGCGTCCTTTGCGTGTCCAACAGGACGCGCGGCGCTGTAGTAAAGCCCGGCGTAAAGCCGGGCTTTTTTGCAACTCTGGCCGAAAAAGTGCGCGCCTGATCGAAAAAGTGCGGGCAAGCCCGTGTCAACACTGGCATCCCGGCTCCATCGCACCTAAATCGGAACAGCGTGCCGGCGAACGACGCAAAGTGCTTCAAGACGTTGAATATCCGGACTGCGGGAAAAGATGAAAGCTGATTTTTACGAAACGCTGGGCGTGCAAAAGGGGGCCGACGAGAAGGAGCTCAAGAGCGCTTTCCGCAAGCTGGCCATGCAGTTCCACCCCGATCGCAATCCCGGCGATCATGCCTGCGAGCACAAGTTCAAGGAAATCAACGAAGCCTACGAGACGTTGAAGGATCCGCAGAAGCGGGCAGCCTACGACCGTTTCGGCCACGCCGCCTTCGAACAGGGCGGCATGAACGGCGGCGCACACGGCTTCGGCGCCGGCGGTTTCGCCGACATCTTCGAGGATATTTTCGGCGACATGATGGGCGGGCGCCAGCGCCGTTCGTCAGGCGGACGCGAGCGCGGCGCCGACCTGCGCTACAATATGGAAATCACCCTGGAGGAGGCGTTTACCGGCAAGACCGCACAGATCCACGTGCCGGCCTCGATCTCCTGCATGGAATGCTCCGGTAGCGGGGCCAAGCCCGGCACCCAGCCCGTCACCTGCTCGATGTGCAACGGCCACGGCAAGGTGCGCGCCACGCAAGGCTTCTTCTCGATCGAGCGCACCTGCCCGCAATGCCAGGGACGTGGCCAGACCATCAAGGAGCCGTGCCCGAAATGCGCCGGCCAGGGCCGCGTCACCGAGGAGCGCTCGCTGTCGGTTAACATCCCGGCCGGCATTGAGGACGGCACCCGCATCCGCCTTGCCAATGAGGGCGAGGCCGGCCTGCGCGGCGGCCCGTCGGGCGATCTTTATATTTTCCTGGCGGTCAAGCCGCACGAATTCTTCCAGCGCGACGGCGCCGATCTCTACTGCAAGGTGCCGATCTCAATGACGACGGCTGCCCTTGGCGGTTCCTTCGAGGTGACGACGCTGGACGGCACCCAGACGAAGGTCAAGGTGCCGGAAGGCACCCAGAACGGCCGCCAGTTCCGCCTCAAGGGCAAGGGCATGCCGGTGCTGCGCCAGCACAATGTCGGCGATCTCTACATCCAGACCGCGGTCGAGACGCCGCAGAACCTGTCCCGCCGCCAGCGCGAGCTGCTGGAGGAGTTCGAGCAGCTTTCCTCGAAGGATAATTCGCCGCAGTCGAGCGGCTTTTTCGCCCGCATGAAGGACTTTTTCGACACCTTCGGCGAGCGCTGATGGCGACTCTCGCCGATCGGATGTAGGATACAACCGAGTGGAAGCTCCACTAGCGTCATCAACACCTTATACCGGCGTCCGCCTTGCCTTGAAGCCCGTAGCTGCTAAGTAGCCACTCGGGGGACCGTTCAGGAGAACTTGCATGGCACATGGTCCCGGACTGCGAAAGACGCTGGCAGAGAAGTTCGATGACGAACTGAAGTTCTTCAAGGGCTGGATCGACAAGCCGAAGGCGGTCGGTTCGATCGTGCCGACCAGTTCCATCACGGCCCGCAAAATGGCCTCCGTCGTCAACCCGATGTCGGGCCTGCCGGTGCTCGAAGTCGGGCCCGGCACCGGCGTCATCACCCGGGCCATCCTCGCCCAGGGCGTAAAGCCTGAAAATCTCTACGCAGTCGAATACTCCCCCGATTTCGTGCGCCATCTGCGCCAGCTCTATCCCGGCGTCAACGTCATCGAGGGCGATGCCTTCAATCTCGATGCGACGCTCGGCGACAAGAGCGGCCTGACCTTCGATTCGGTCATCTCCGGCGTGCCATTGCTCAATTTCCCGGTCGCCCAGCGCATCGCCTACGTCGAAAGCCTTCTCGACCGCATCCCGACAGGCCGCCCGGTCGTGCAGTTGACCTACGGCCCGCTGTCGCCGATCCCGCCCGGCCGCGGCGACTACACGGTCGAGCATTTCCATTTCGTCATCCGCAACATCCCGCCAACGCAGCTGTGGATCTATCGGCGCGGAGCGCATTAGGGTGTGCCGATATTCAGGTGAGGCCGGCCTGCAAATGGCAGCTTCCTGCGCTTCCGGTGCTCACGTACTTCAAGTACGCTCCGCTCCGGTTCTCGGAACCAACCATTTTCGGCTCGGCCTGACCTGAATCTCAACACACCCTGTGCCCCAAAAGATCGCTTTTCGATTTTTGGCCGGTGCGTTGATTTGACAGATCCTTGGCTGTACCTGTCCGGGAAAAAGGGGGCCGTGGCAGTGATCCCGAAAATTCTCGTCTTCGCCGGTTCGATTCGCTCTGGCGCCTACAGCGGCAGGACCGCCGATGTGGCGCAGAAGGAACTCGCCATGCAGGGCGCCGAGGTGACTCGCATCTCGCTTGCCGACTATCCGCTGCCGATCCTCGACGAGGACCTGGAAAAGGAGAAAGGCATTCCCGAGAACGCCATCAAGCTTGCACGGCAAATCGCGGCCCATGACGGGCTGCTGATCGCGACGCCCGAATATAACGGCTCGATCCCGCCGTTGCTCAAGAATACCATCGATTGGGTGAGCCGGGTGCGCACGGATGACGGGCGGTCGTTCAGGCCGTTCACCGGCAAGCCCGCCGGCCTTTGTTCGTCTTCCAAAGGACATTTCGCCGGGGTACGCTGCATCAACCATCTGCGCGCTGTGCTGGTGCGCTGCCAGATGGAGGTGGTGACGCCTGAGTGCTCGGTACCGGAGGGCGGCAACGCCTTCGACGAGGACGGGAATTTCAGGGACGAGAGACTGCACAGATCGATGGAGCACCTATGCCGCACGCTGATCGAAACCTCGCGCCTGCTGTCGACGCGGATCGAGGCGTGATCCAGCAGCGCGCCGAAACCATGCAAGACAGGCTGATCGTCGGCCTCGACGTGCCGACGCTGAAGGAAGCCGAGAAGGCGGTGCGCGAGCTCGACGGGGTCGTCTCCTTCTACAAGATTGGCTACCAGCTCGCCTTCGCCGGCGGCCTCGACTTCGCCCGCGAGCTCGCCAGCGGCGGCACCCGGATCTTCCTCGACATGAAGCTGCTCGACATCGACAACACGGTGGCCAAGGGCGTCGAGGCCATTGCCAGGATGGGCATGACCATGCTGACGCTGCACGCCTATCCGAAGACGATGAAAGCAGCAGTCGAGGCCGCCAGGGGCAGCGATCTCTGCCTGCTTGGCGTCACCGTGCTGACCTCGATGGACGAGCAGGACGTGATCGACGCCGGCTATGAGCATGACCCGCACACGCTGGTGCTGAGGCGCTCCGAACAGGCGCTGCATGCCGGCATGGGGGGCATCGTCTGCTCGGCCGAGGAAGCGGAAGCGGTGCGCCGGATCGTCGGGCCCAACATGGCCGTCGTCACGCCGGGGATACGGCCCAAGGGCAGCGACCATGGCGACCAGAAACGCGTGGTCACGCCGGCGCAGGCGATCCGCAACGGCTCCAGCCATCTCGTCGTCGGCCGGCCGATCGTCGGCGCCGCCGACAGGCGAGCGGTCGCGGAAGCAATTCTTGACGAAATGCGCTCGGCCTAGGACCAATTCCGAAACTCTACTCCGGCGGCCGTCTGGCCGGCGTTTTCTCCGCTTCCGGTGCTCATATACTTTAAGTACGCTCTGCTCCGGTTCTCGAAAACACCTCCAGCCATCTCGCCGGAGCGACTTTCAAAATCGGTCCGCACGGCCAAAACGAGGAGAAAAAGCATGTCCAAGGGATACTGGATCGCCCGCGTCGACGTGCGCGATGCGGAAGGCTACAAGGACTATGTCACAGCAGCCAAACCGGCTTTCGATCGTTTCGGCGCCGTTTTCCTGGCACGAGGCGGTGCGCATGAAAAGGCAGAAGGGCCGGGCCGCGACCGCAACGTGATCATCGAGTTTCCGTCATTGGCTGCGGCGCACGATTGCTATCACTCGCCGGAGTATCAACGCGCCGTGGCGATCCGCCAGAAGGTAGCCGACGGCGAGATCGTGCTGGTCGAAGGGGTTTAGTTCAGCGGCAACCGCTGCGGCGGTCAGATCGAATGCAGGATGTAAAGCTTGCGCGTTTTCTCATGGATGGTCCACTCGCCCTCCCAGCCAAGCGGCAGGACAAGCAATTCGCCAGGCCCGACATCTTTGGCGGCGCCGTCGGGACCGTGCAGCGTCACGCGGCCGGAGACGATGTGGCAAATCTCGGAATTCGTGTCTCGGCGCGCGGTGAACCGGCCCTGCGAACATTCCCAGACACCGACTTCGATCTTGCCATCTTCCGAAGTCCAGAGGGTGTTGGCTGCTTCCAGCTGATCGCCTTCCACCGAGGTGGATTTCGGCTGGGGCTCACCAAGGTCGATCTGCGCAAGGTGGGCGAAGGTCTTGAAGTCAATCATTCCTAAATCCTCGAGATGATGCGGTTCAGTGGCCGGTGATGCGATCGGCCAGGGCCGCCAGCCGCGATGTACGCGGCAGCCCCTTTGCTTCGCGCTCGTCGGCGATTCGATAGAGCTGATACATCGAATGGACGCCGAGCCAGCGCAGCGGCTCCGGCTCCCATTTGCGCACGGTTCGATTGACCCAGGGAAGCCGCGTCAGCTCGGTGTCGTTGCCCAGCAGCAGATCCGTCAGAGTGCGTCCCGAGAGGTTGGAGGTGGAAACGCCGAGGCCGACATAGCCGCCTGCCCAGCCTATTCCGGTCTGCTTGTCAAAGCCCACCGTCGTGCACCAGTCGCGCGGCACGCCCAGCGTTCCACACCACGCATGGTCGAGCCTGAGCCCATTGGTCTGCGGCAGAGTGTCGTCAGGATTTTGTGCAGCTTGTCGATCGTCGCCTGCTGGGTAACGCCTCGCACATCGGTCTTCGAGCCGAACCGATAGGGCACGCCGCGCCCGCCCATGGCAATGCGTCCTTCCCGGGTGCGCTGCGCGTAGCAGTATGTGTGTGCGGCATCGCCAAGCACCTCATAGCCATCCCAGCCGATTTCGCTCCATAGCTTGTCGGACAACGGCTCGGTCACGACGATGGCGCTGTTGAGCGCCAACCACAGCCGCTCGTGGCCGGCAATTCCCGCAGTAAAACCCTCGGTCGCCCGCACGATCTTTTCGGCGCGCACTACGCCTCGGTTGGTTACGACCTTGCCTTTTTCGATCGATAGCACGGTGGTCTGTTCGTAGATCGGGACACCTAGGCGCTCCACTGCCTTGGCGAGTCCCTGCACCAGCTTTGCGGGCTGAACCCGCGCAACTTTCTTGATGATGAAGGCGCCGCGCACGTTGTGTACCGCTATGCGCCGGCGCGTCTCCGCTGCATCGATATACCCGACGCGATCGTCAGTCAGCTCCCAGGATCTGGCATCGGCATACATCGCCTTGGCGCGCTGCTCCTGCGCCTCGTTGGTTGCGACCAGCAGTTCGTCGGTGCGGCGTATGTCGGCGTCGATGCCTTCGGTTTCCGCGACCGATATGACCTCGTTCACCGTACCCGTCATTGCCGCCTGCATGGCGATGACTCCAGCGCGCGAGGTTGCCTTCTCATATTTTTCGCGCGACCATGAGAACCCGCCGGACAACCAGCCGCCATTGCGTCCCGAAGCACCGAAGCCGGCGAACTCCTTCTCGACGATAACAATGTTGAGGTGGGGCGCTGCCTGCTTCAGGTAATATGCGGTCCAAAGCCCGGTGTAACCGGCCCCGACGATGCAGACGTCGGCCAGCATATCGTCCTGCAGCGGCGGCCGATAGCCGGGCACGCCGCCGATGTCGGCATACCAGAATGAAACGTCGCCGTTCTTCTTCACGTCCATTGTCGCGATTTCCCAGATAGGATTCAGGTCAGCGTGAAATCGGCATTTTTGTCGTCCGCCAGCAGCTTCACGTCGCTGCCGGTCGGAACGCAAGCCATTTGTCGAGACCCGATCCTGGGCCGCCGGTGCAGCTGCGACGCGGGCGCTGCTCATCTCGTTGGCGGACTTGGCTGCATGGGTCCGGGCAGCTTCACGCAGGATTTCTGCTCAATACGCGGCCATTCGGCTAAAGCGGTTCGCGGCGGTCTCGGCCATTGCGTCGGCGAGGCCCATCTCCCACTGCGTACGGCAATAGGCGCGGAAATCGAAGCAGGGCAGGCCGGGGCAGACCTCGAACTCGATGAGATGGACGCTGTCGTTGGCTTCGATCCGGAAATCGATGGAAAACACATCCCGCAGGCCGAGCCCGACCATCAGGCTTTGCGCGATCCGTCGGATCCTTGCATCGGCTCGCGGCTGGCTGGCGGCGACCGGCAGCAGCACCGGCTCGGCATATGTTCCCGCCGCCTTGGCAGCCTCGCCGGTGTCGCCGTAAAGCGCCAGGCTGTCCGCCATGGTCTGGAAATCACCGCCCGCATCGACAAAGGCGATGCCGAGCGCCTCGACGCCGATGTCCGGCTTCAAGCCGAGAAAACTCGCGCGCGCATTGCGCCCGGCGACATAGGTCTGCACGACGACGTCGTCGCGATAGGCGGCGAAGACGCGCCGGCTAAGTTCCAGCGCGTGGCCGAGATCGCTGCTGCGCGAATCCGGCCAGATGCCGATTTTGGCGCCGAGCCGGTTCGGCTTGACGAACCAGCCGGCTGGCGAAGCCGGTGGCTCGACCAGCCAGCGGCCGTCGCGGGCCAAACCGGATTGCGGCACCGGCAGGCCGAGTGCGCCGAGCACGGCGCCGGAGCGAAATTTGTCCTGGCAGAGTGCAAACAGCGCATCATCGGCGCCGAGTGCCTTCAGGCCGTTCAGCCTCGCCAAAGCCGGTGCCGCGCCACCGCGGAAATAGGCGACGCCGTCGGTCAGCGTCCAGACGAGCGTCGCGTCCGGGTCGTCACCGGCAAGCACGCTTGCGGCATCGTCGAGTTCCACCGGCATGAAGGACAGGCCGCGCGTCTGGCAGGCTGCCGCCAGCGTGTCAAACTCAGGGGCGATGTCGGTCGACTGCGCCAGATAGGAGGCGATCTCGGCGGCGCGCGCCGGCACGTGGCCATTGGCGACCAGCCGCTCGAAGCAGGCCTTTTTAGGCTCGTAGACAAGGATCAGCTTCGGCCTGCGGCTTGACATGGGATGAACAGGTCCTGGGGATGAACGGGTCCTGGCAGCGCGATTGCCTACCATCGCACGGCGAATGTACCAGGCTTTCGCGGAAAACCGACGTCAGCCGGACGCCTGCACGACAGTACAGGTGCGATCTTCTCCTTTGACCCTGATCTTCTCCGAACCGAAGGTCCGGGTCACGGTCTAGGCAATCAGCACGCGCGGCTCGAAGCGGCCGTTGACCGGAATGTCGAGCAGAAATGTCATGCCGGCTTGCGGATTCAGCAGGCGCTGTTTCTCATCCTTCCCCGACCAGGCAGAGGTTACAGCTAGCCGGTCGGCATTCCTGCCGACAAAGGCCGGGCAAGACGGTTGCGTCACCGGCATCGCGACCGATCGGATAAGCTTGCCGTCAGGCCCGTAAGCCTCAACGACGCTGCCGCCCCAACAGGCATTCCACAGGACACCGTCCCGATCGAGCACCGAACCGTCGATATAGCCCTTGGCCTTGCGGTGATCGACGAAGATTTTCGGCTCGCCGGACGGCAGGCCGGTCGCCGGATCGCAGCCAACGCGCATCAACAGGCCAGTGCTGGTGTCGGTGTAATAGGCGACCGTTCCATCTTCGGAAAAGCAGATCGAGTTCGACACGGTGATGTCCGAAAAGAGCCGGCGCAGCTCTCCCTTGTAGAACCAATAAATCGAGCCTACGGCCTTTTCCTCGCCCTTGCCCATCGTCCCGACCCAAAACGCGCCGCAGGGGTGGACGCGCGAATCGTTCGAGCGCGTCGTCGGATTGTCAGCCTCGATCGTCGTATGCAGTGTCATCTTGCCGGTCGCCACGTCGCGGACATGCAGGCCGGTTTCGGTGGCGATCAATTGTCTTTTGTCGTCGATGATGGCGATGGCGCTGGCCATCTGGCCAAGCTCGTGGATTTTGACCCCACCGCCGGAAAGGCGTTTTTCCAGAAGCTGGCCGTTGACGATGTCGAACCAGTAGAGCGTGTCGGTGGCGGGGTCATAGCTCGGCCCTTCGCCGAGCTGGCAGACATGGTCGGAAAAAACCGAAACGAAGGCTTCCGTCATCCTGCCGCTCCAAACGCCGCATCCCAGACTACTACGGCAGCACGGGCCCGCGCGGCCACCTCGTCGACGCTCATACCAGGCTTGAACAGGCTGGAGCCAAGGCCGAAGACGCTGACGCCTGCCGCCTTGTAGCCGGCAAAGTCCTTTTCGGAAACGCCGCCGACAGCTCCGACCAACGTCTCATCAGGCAAAACGGCGCGCATCGCCGCGATGCCGGCAGCGCCGAGCACGCTCGCCGGGAAGAATTTCAGCGCCGAGGCGCCGAGCCGGATCGCCTGGAAGGCCTCGGTCGGCGTGAACACACCGGGCATCGTCACCATGCCGTAATGCATCGCCCGGCCCATGGCATCGGCATCGATGTTGGGGCTGACCAGCAGCCGCCCGCCGGCGTTGTGCAAGCGATCGACATCGGCTGCGGTCAATACAGTCCCGGCGCCGACCAGTGCCGTCGCCGGAAGCGCCTCAACAATCCTCGCGATCGAGGCAAACGGGTCCGGCGAATTGAGCGGCACTTCGATCGCTTCGATGCCGGCCTCGAAGATCGCCCGGCCAATGGCCACCGCCTCGTCCGGCTTGAGGCCGCGCAGGATGGCGACAAGCCCGCGCCCGAGCTTCGGAAACGGTGCAGTTTCAGTCATGCGGCAGCTCCGCTTCCATCAATCATTCCATTTTTGCGCGCCGCCTCGATCAGGCCGGCACGCACCGCCTCGTCGGCATCGACGGCTCTCACCGCAAGTCCGGCAAGACCGAGCGCCTCAGTGTAGAGCGCGCCGAGCGCGCCGGATGCAATCAGCACGACGGACGCCGTGCCTTTCCGGTAACGGTGGCTGGCCGACGCGATCTCGCCGCCGATCAGCAGGCCGGACAGGCAAGCAGCGGCATCGTCGGGTTTCAGGTCCTGCAGCAGGCCCGCGGCTCGGATCGAGAACAGTCTCGAGGTGACATCGCCGCCCTCGGCCAGCGCTTGCTCGCACCAGCGCCGGAAAAACGGATTGCCTGATGAGACCGGCTGTGGCTGCTCGCCAAGCGAATGGCGCAGGATCGAATGCGCCGCCAGCACCGAAAACAGCTCCCCGGTCGGCCATGTGCCGAAACCGGCAACAGCGCCGTCCTCGACCAGCACCCATTTCGAATGGGTGCCGGGCATGCAGACGAGATGGCGGCCCTTTGCCGGCAAACCAGCGCCGGCAAGCTGCGTTTCCTCGCCGCGCATGACGTCGGGCGCGTCGGCCTGGCGCTGGGCCAGGCCCGGCACGATGCGGATGTCGCGGCGCTGGCCGGGGACGCGCGCAGCACCGGCAAGGATGGCACCGATCGGCGCCGGCACAGTGACATAGGGCGCCTCCAGCCAGCCCTGGCGCGATCCGGCCATGCCGCAGATGATGACGGGCATCGCTTCCGGCGCGCCTATCGCCGCCAGATGTCCTTCGAGGATGATCGAAAACCCGGCGGCTTGCGCGGTGATCAGCCCGTCGTCGCCGCGACGCTCGGCAAGGATCTTTCCGGCCTCATCGACCAGCCAGACCCTGAGACGGGTCGTGCCCCAGTCGACAGCGGCCACAGAAGGCACGTTGCTCGCTGAGTTCACAGGAAGCCCCCATCGACGATCAGCATCTGCGCGGTCAGCATCCGCGAAGCGTCCGACGCCAGGAACAGCACCGTGCCGACAATGTCTTCCGGCTGCATCACCTGTTTGATGCATTGCTTGGCAATATGGGCGGCGAGCGCCTGTTCGGTGACCCAGAGCTCCTTCTGCCGCTCGGTGATTACCCAGCCGGGTGCGATCGCATTGACGCGAATGCCGTCGGCGCCGAGCTTGCCGGCAAGCCCCTTGGTCAGGCCGACGATGCCGGCCTTGGCCGCGGTATAGGCCGGCATATCGGGGTGGTTGATCAGAAACGATGTCGACGTGAAGTTGATGATCGAGCCGCCGCCGGCGCGCTTCATGCCCGGCGCCACCGCCTGTGCGGAGAAGAAATGCGGACGCAGATTGACTGCCTGGTTGTTGTCCCAGAACTCCACGGTGACATCCTCCACCGCGTGGCGATCGTCAACTGCTGCATTGTTGATCAGCACCGTAACGTCGCCATGGGCTTCGGCCGCCTTGGCGGCTGAAGCCCGCAGCGCCTCGATGTCGCGTATGTCCGTCTTGAGATAGAGGGGCCGCCGGCCAAGATCCTTCTCGATGCGGTCGGCCAGCGCCAGGCTCGGGCCATCGGCGATGTCGATGAAGGCGACCCTCGCCCCCTGGCGGGCAAAACCCTCGGTCAGCGCCGCGCCGATGCCGGAACCGCCGCCGGTGATCAGCACCGAAGCACCTTCAAGGTCGGCAAAGCGCGCCGATGGCATCATCTTTTTCTCCCCGCGCATGGCCCCGAAAATCGGTTTCGATTTTCGGAAAGGATCATGCGCAAAATCAAAGTGCTACAGCGTCCTTTGAGCGTCCAAAAGGACGCGCGGCGCTGTAGGCTCAGTCGGCGCGCATCCTAGCCAGCCCGGTCGGGGGAGCAAGGGAGAAAAACCGATTCCGGAGGCTTATGTCGGACAAAAAAACGATCACGCCCCACTACGCGTCCTCGCAGCGCGGCCAACCCACGAAGGCATCGAGCGCACGCACAGCCTCGCTTTGCCTGCAACTGACCGACAGACGCCCGCTTGCAGCAGGCAATCCTCAAAATGTCGCGATTGGCAGATGACCGGCGAGGTTGTAAGGGCAAGCACAGCAGCCCATACGATCCGCCGGAGATCCGCCATGCCTTTGAAAATCGCCGTCCAGATGGACCACATCTCCACCGTCTCGATTGCCGGCGACACGTCTTTCGCGCTGTCGCTGGAAGCGCAGCGGCGCGGCCATCAGCTCTTCCATTATACGCCCGATCGACTGTTGCTGCGCGGCGGCAAGGTGTTTGCCCGCATCGAGGCAATGCAGGTCCGCGATGAGAAGGGCAATCACTATTCGCTCGGCGAAGAAGTCCGCACCGACCTGTCGGAGATGGACGTCATCCTGCTCAGGCAGGATCCGCCGTTCGACATGAACTACATCACCACGACGCATATCCTCGAGCGTATCCATCCCAAGACGCTGGTGGTCAACGACCCGGCCTGGGTGCGCAACAGCCCCGAAAAGATCTTCGTCACCGAATTCCCCGACCTGATGCCGGAAACGCTGATCACCAAGGACCCGCTGGAGGTCGCCGCCTTCCGCAAGGAGTTCGGCGACATCATCGTCAAGCCGCTCTACGGCAATGGCGGCGCCGGCATTTTCCACCTGCACGAGGCCGACCGCAACCTTGCCTCGCTGCTCGAGATGTTCGGGCAGTTGTTCCGCGAGCCTTACATCGTGCAGCGCTATCTCAAGGAGGTGCGCGCCGGCGACAAGCGTATCATCCTGATCGACGGTGAGCCGGTCGGCGCCATCAACCGGGTGCCGGCCGAGACTGATTCACGCTCCAACATGCATGTCGGCGGCCGCGCCGAAAAAACCGAATTGACAGAGCGCGAACGCGAGATCTGCGCCCGCATCAGTCCGTCGCTGAAAGAGCGCGGCTTTATCCTCGTCGGCATCGACGTGATCGGCGACTACATGACCGAGATCAACGTGACGTCGCCGACCGGCGTGCGCGAGGTCCAGCGCTTCGGCGGAGCCGACATAGCCAGCCTGTTCTGGGATGCGGTCGAGGAGAAACGCAAGTAGCGTCCATGCTTGGCGGAAAGCGTTTTTCGACCCGTAGCCGACGCAACGCCATCGGAGCTTAGCGTTCAATTGTTCCCGTAATGTTCTTGCCTCAGCCATAAATCTGTGGTTGTCTGTGGCGAAGCCGTTCGCGGCATGATCGCAGAGGCTTGGGCAAGCCTGCATCCGGGGGTGAAAAAATGGTTGCGCGGGTCCGTACGGTCGCTTTCCAGGGCATCGAGGCCGTACCGGTCGACGTGCAGGTGATGATCGCGCCCGGCAAGGTCAACATGCACATCGTTGGCCTCGGCGACAAGGCGGTCGCCGAAAGCCGCGAGCGGGTTCAGGCGGCGCTGCACGCGTCGGGTCTGTCAATGCCGTCGAAGAAGGTCACGGTCAATCTGGCGCCGGCCGACCTGCCCAAGGAAGGCAGCCATTACGATTTGCCGATCGCGCTCGGCCTGATGGCGGCATTGGGCGCCATTCCGGGCGACATGCTGGCCGGCTATGTCGTGCTTGGCGAGCTGTCGCTCGACGGCACCATCGCCGCCGTGGCCGGCGCGCTGCCGGCGGCGATCGGCGCCAATGCCGAAGGCAAGGGCCTGATCTGCCCTTTCGCCTGCGGGCCGGAAGCGGCCTGGGCCGGCAAGGATTTCGACATCCTGGCGCCGCGCAGCCTGATCGCCATCGCCAATCATTTTCGCGGCACACAGGTGCTGTCGCGGCCGGAAGCCGGCATCCATGCCGCGGCGCGCGACCTGCCGGATCTCGCCGACATCAAGGGCCAGGAGACCGCCAAGCGGGCGCTGGAAGTGGCGGCGGCCGGCGGCCACAATTTGCTGATGGTCGGACCGCCGGGGTCGGGAAAATCGATGCTGGCGCAACGACTGCCGTCGATCCTGCCGCCGCTGGCGCCGAGGGAATTGCTCGAAGTCTCAATGATCGCCTCGGTGGCGGGCGAGCTTGGCGAAGGAAAGCTGACCGACCGCCGGCCGTTCCGTGCGCCGCACCATTCGGCCTCGATGGCGGCGCTGGTCGGCGGCGGCCTGCGCGTGCGGCCGGGCGAGGCGTCGCTTGCCCATCACGGCGTGCTGTTCCTCGACGAATTTCCCGAATTCTCGCCGCAGGCGCTCGACGCGCTGCGCCAGCCGCTGGAGACCGGCGACTGCATGATCGCCCGCGCCAACCATCGCGTCACCTATCCGGCGCGCATCCAGCTGGTCGCGGCGATGAACCCGTGCCGCTGCGGCATGGCCGGCGAGCCGGGCTATCGCTGCCTGCGCGGCGACCGCTGCCGCACTGACTACCAGGCGCGCATATCCGGCCCGCTGCTCGACCGCATCGATCTCCGGATCGAGGTGCCGGCGGTCTCGGCCAGCGATTTGATCCGGCCGGACCGGGCGGAGAAAAGTGCCGCGGTGGCATTGCGCGTGGCACGCGCCCGGACGATCCAGCGCGAGCGTTTCGAACGGCTCGGCGCGACC
This sequence comes from Mesorhizobium sp., assembly GCA_004020645.1. Classification (GTDB taxonomy): domain Bacteria; phylum Pseudomonadota; class Alphaproteobacteria; order Rhizobiales; family Rhizobiaceae; genus Mesorhizobium. The sequence continues at coordinate 86,421 of SAQL01000017.1, forward strand.
TCCGCCACCACCAACGCGCATTGCTCGCCCTCGGTCATCGAGGAGATCGCGATGCCGGATGCATCAGGCCTGTCGCTGCTCAGGGATGCCAGCGAAAAACTCGGCTTTTCCGCGCGCGCCTATCACCGGGTGCTGAAAGTGGCGCGAACGCTGGCCGATCTCGAGGCCAGCGAGACGGTCGGCCGCATCCATCTGGCCGAGGCGATTTCCTACCGCATGAGCTCGGAGCGGATGGCGCAGGCGGCGTAGAGCGCAACGTTCGGGCGCCGGAAAGCTTGACCGCCGAGCAGCCAGCAAGCCTATGCATCGGTTCTGCTGGGTTGCTGGGTCAATTCAAGGAGCTCGACGCGCAGTTGCTGCCTGTCGGGACGGGTCATCGTCGCCAGGGTCGGCCAACCAGATGCCGTCGGCCGCCAGCCTGACGATTGCGTGGCACATGTCGCCATCGCTTTCGCGGTGCCGCTCGAAGCAGGCCTGGAACCACTTGGCCGACAATGCGCAGGGCCGGAAGCGGCCCGGCCCCGCAGGAATTCAAGTCTTGCGCTACGCAGCCTGATCGCTATCGCCAGTCATTTCCGCGGCAGCTACTTAACCGGGATCATGAGATGTGCGTAGGGCGTGCCGGCCCACATCACATATGGCCTGGACGTGTCAGGCTTGGGGTCCGTCGGATAGCCCTGCATCATATCCGTTGCGTTGACGATCATCACGTGCGGTCCGGTCTCAATCCAATTGTTGCCGGGCTCGGGCTTCGTCGCATAAGGATCGGTGTTGCTCCCGTCGGTGCCGCCGGACAGCATATACATGAAGCCGACCTTGCCCTTGGGCGGTTCCTTTTTTTCCATCCACGCCTTCACAAATTCCATCGCGTTGGCATCGCCACACATTGGATCCGGGCCAGGCGTGGCCGGGTTGTCCGGCATGCACCAGAAGCCGTTTGTGCCCTCGCGCAATGTGCGCATTGCGCCCTTCTCATCCATAGCGTGGATCGTAGCGCCGCTTGCCACAGCGGGCGGTGCGGCGGATTCAGCGCTCTTGATCATTGCAGCGTCATCGGCGGCTGCGCCTTGCATCGCAATCAAACTGCCCGCAGCCAAAAGGGCAGCGACCGTCAGAAGCCGTTTCATGGCCGTTCTCCGGTTTGAGTTGATCTCGTGCATGATGTCGGACGCACGGCCTCCCAAAGCCGTTTGTCGGTGTTTAAAATCTAGCAGATCGCATGCATCGGGACAACGATGTTTTAGCGATGTCTAATATCTGTCGGGTGATTCATGTGAAGTTCTGCTCCATCCCACGCATTTCTCTGCGTCGAATGTGCGGGATGCTTTTCCCAGAAATGCTCCGGAGCGGCTTGCTATCCAGCTCTTGCCTTCAGCTCCAGCCGCCGCGCGTGCAGGACCGGCTCGGTGTAGCCGTTGGGCTGGACGCGGCCCTTGAAGACGAGGTCGCAGGCGGCGAGGAAGGCGATCGACGTGTCGAAGTCGGGCGCCATCGGCCGGTAGAGCAGATCGCCTGCGTTCTGGCGGTCGACGACGCCAGCCATGCGCTTCATCGTCTCCATCACCTGGTCTGAGGTGCACACGCCATGGCGCAGCCAGTTGGCGATATGCTGCGAGGAGATGCGCAGCGTGGCGCGGTCCTCCATCAGGCCGATGTCATTGATGTCAGGCACTTTCGAGCAGCCGACACCCTGGTCGATCCAGCGCACGACATAGCCCAGAATGCCTTGCGCGTTGTTGTCGAGTTCCTTCTGGACCTCCTCCGGCGACCAGTTCGGCCGCACCGTTACCGGCACCGACAGGATGTCGTCGAGCTTTGCCTTGGGCCGGCTCTTTAGCGTCGCCTGCACGGCCTGGACATCGACCTTGTGATAGTGGGTGGCGTGCAGCGTCGCCGCCGTCGGCGACGGCACCCAGGCGGTGTTGGCGCCGGCCTTCGGGTGAGCGATCTTCTCGGCCAGCATCGCGGCCATCAGATCAGGCATCGCCCACATGCCCTTGCCGATCTGGGCACGGCCGGCCAGCCCGCATTCCAGCCCGGTGTCGACATTCCAGGCCTCATAGGCGGCAATCCAGGCGGCCTGCTTCATGTCGCCCTTGCGGATCATCGGGCCGGCTTCCATCGAGGTGTGGATCTCGTCGCCGGTGCGGTCGAGAAACCCGGTGTTGATGAAGACGACGCGGTCTTTGGCGGCGCGGATCGCCTCCTTGAGGTTGACGGTGGTGCGCCGCTCCTCATCCATGAGGCCCATCTTGATGGTATTTTTCGCCATGCCGAGCAGCGCTTCGACGCGGTCAAATATCTCGACGGCGAAAGCGACTTCCTCCGGCCCGTGCATCTTGGGTTTTACGACGTACATCGAGCCGGCGCGGGAATTGGCGCGTCGTCCATTCGGCCCAACATCATGCAGCGCGATCAGCGCCGTCATCGCCGCGTCCATGATACCTTCCGGCACCTCGTTGCCGTCGCGGTCTGTTATCGCCGGATTGGTCATCAGGTGACCGACGTTGCGGATCAACATCAGCGAGCGGCCCGGCAGCGTCAGCGCGCCGCCATCGGGCGCCGTGTACGACCGGTCGGGATTGAGTTTTCGTGTAAACGTCCTGCCGCCCTTGGTGATCTCCTCGGCAAGGTCGCCCTTCATCAGGCCGAGCCAGTTGCGGTAAACCACGACCTTGTCCTGCGCATCGACCGCGGCGACCGAATCCTCGCAGTCCTGGATGGTGGTCAGCGCCGATTCCAACATGACATCAGCGATGCCGGCTGGATCGGTCTTGCCGATCTGGTTGCTATGGTCGATGACGATCTCGATGTGCAGACCATTCCTGGTGAGCAGGACGGCTTCGGGATTGGCGGCATCGCCGCGATAGCCGGCAAACTGTTTGGGATCGGCAAGCGTGGTGGCGCCGGCGCCCTCGCCCAGCCGCAACATGCCGTTGGCAACCGAAAGCCCGTTCACCCCAGCCCATTTGCCCGTCGTGAGCGGCACCGATTCATCGAGAAAACCCTTCGCCCAGGCAATGACCTTGGCGCCGCGCACGGGATTGAATCGGCCGCCCTTTTCGGCGCCGCCGGTCTCGGGAATGGCGTCGGTGCCGTAGAGAGCGTCGTAAAGCGAGCCCCAGCGCGCATTGGCGGCGTTCAGCGCGTAGCGCGCGTTCATCACCGGCACCACCAACTGCGGCCCGGCGACCACCGAAATCTCCGGGTCGACATTTTCGGTCGCGACTGAGAAGGCTGGCCCTTCCGGCACGAGATAGCCGATCTCCTTGAGGAAATCCTTGTAGGCTTCCATGTCGCTGGGTGCGCCATTGTCGCGATACCAGCGGTCGATCTGGTCCTGCAGCGCGTCGCGCTTTTCCAGCAGCGCCCGGTTCTTCGGCGAAAGATCGTGAACGATAGACGCAAAGCCGGTCCAGAAGGCGTCGGCCGCAATGCCCGTGCCCCGCAGCGCCTCGTTCACGACGAAATCATAAAGCTCGCGGGCAATCCGCAATCCGGCGATTTCGACGCGATCGGTCATCAGGGCTTCTCCAAGATGAAAGGCTTTGGCCGGGCCTTTGGCATGTCAGGGTGGCACGGTCAATTCAGCTTAGAGTGAAGGGGAGGCATTTTGCAGCCGATCTCCCCCCTGGAGGGGGGAGATTACGCGCTCACACCGCAATCCTTGGCCTGCCCGACGCCACCGCCACCACATGCGCCTCGATGAACATGCGCTGGCCCTCGACGGTCGAGACGCGGAACTCGCTGGCGACCTCGATCTCGGCGCTGTCGGTGCCGGCGTCCCTCGCCCGTCCGGCGGCAATGGCACGGACATCGGTTTCCGCCGCCGCGATCGCCGCCGCCTCGTCGACAAAGTCGCGCACGGTTTCGCCCGAGGCGACTCGAAACAGCCCTTCCATGGGCTGGCTGACCCGCGCCTCCGCCGAAACCCTGACCTGACCGACGACGGCGCCGAGCGCATTGGCGACGTCGGTATCCTCGGGGACCACGCAGCCGTTGCCGACCAGCGGTGGCAGCCCGCCATAATGCAGCGGCGCCGAGGCGCCGAGGCCGATGACCGGGCGGTCGAGCGCGACGCTGAGGCGGGCGATGCCGGGATGCGCGTCGACGGCGCGCTGGACCAGCGCGTGCGCCACGGTCGCCGCGCCGTCGAGCCCGTCCTCGGCAAAGGCGGTTTCGAGGATGACTTCCGCCGACAGCCGGGTCAGCGTGGTCAGCACCCGTTCCGATATCACCTCCGGCGAGGCGGCGATTGCCTGCCCGCGCCCGTCGCGCTTGCGGGCGAACAGCTCCGCACCCAGACGGGCCGAGGCGGCGTCCCAGTTGGCCTGCTTGCCCAGCACATGGGCGGCGTCCGACGGCGTGAAGCCGGCGACATGCACCAGCCCGCGCGACACCAGCCGGTTCAAAGTAGCGTTCTGGGCGTTCGAGGTCAAAAGCCGGTCGACGGCGAGCGGCACAGCGCCGATCAGCTCATAGAGTTTTGCTTCGGCGCCGGTCAGGCCGGCGGCGAGCCGCTCCGGCACGCCGGTTCTGACCGCCAGGCGGCCATCCATGCGGCCGGGGTTGGGCGCCCGGATTTGGCGTTCCAGTTCGACAGTCACCGCCTCGCCATGCATCATGCCGGCCAGCGCCAGCGGCACCAGGCGGCGCGGCCCGAGCAGGATTCTTGGGTTGAGCGCGCTGTCCTCCAGCGTCACTTCGGAATCGCCGCCGAGGCCGAAAGTGCGCATGGCTACGGCCTCGACCATGGTGCGGAAGCCGCCGACGGTGGCGCCTTCCGGGTCGAGCCTGGGGCGGCCCCCGTCGAGCACAGCGACGTCGGTGGTGGTGCCGCCGATGTCGGAGACGACAGCATCGTCGAGGCCGGTCATGTGGCGGGCGCCGACCAGGCTGGCGGCCGGGCCTGAAAGAATCGTCTCGATCGGCCGCTGGCGGGCAAAAGCGGCCGAGACCAAGGCGCCGTCGCCGCGCACCACCATCAGCGGGGCGGCAATGCCGCGCGCGGCGAGAAAACCTTCGGTCGCCGCGACCAGCCGGTCGATCATCGAAATCAACCTGGCGTTGAGCAGCGTCGTTAGCGCCCGGCGCGGGCCGCCGAGCTTGGCCGAAAGCTCGTGGCTGGCGGTGACCGGCAGGCCGGTCTTTTCGCGGATGAGGTCGCGCGCGGCGAGTTCATGCGCCGGGTTGCGGGTGGCGAAATAGGCACAGACGGCAAAGCCGGACACCGAAGCGCCCAATTCCGGCAGCGCGGCCTCCAGCTCGGACAGGTCGAGTTTTGCCGCGTTGCCGTGGACATCATGGCCGCCGGGGCAGAACACCACAGGGTCGGTGCCGAGTGCCGCCTTCAACCCGTCGCGGGCCAGATCGCCTTCGGAAAAGCCGATCATCACCAGCGCCACGCGGCCGCCCTGGCCTTCGACCAGTGCGTTGGTGGCGAGCGTCGTCGACATCGATACCAGTTTTATCGCTGCAGAATCGGTGCCGGCTTTTTGCAACACCGCATCGACCGCGCCAGAAATGCCGACCGCCAGATCGTGGCGGGTGGTCAGCGCCTTGGCCTTGGCCAGCACTTTGCCGTTAGCGCCGCCGGCTTCCGACCACAGAACGGCATCGGTATAGGTGCCGCCGGTGTCGATGCCGAGGAACAGGGGGGATGGCTTGGCGGTCATATTTTAGCAGCGGTCCGGGGCGGCGAGGTTTTTGCTGTGAAGCCCTTAGCCGATATGGCCCGGCCGATAAAGCCGCGAGCGCTGGGCCAGGGGCGCGTAATCTCCCCCCTTGAGGGGGAGATGGCCGGCAGGCCAGAGGGGGTCGTCTCACGTGGAGCGCCGGCATCCTCTGTCCGCGATCGAGTCGCGTCAGGACGTACCGCCCCCCTCTGTCGCCTTTGGCGACATCTCCCCCTTGAGGGGGGAGATTCCCCGCTCACGGCACCAAATCGATCTCCTCGGTCTCGCCACCGCTGCAAGTGTAGCAGCAATCGTCGCATTTTTCGGTGTTGCCGGGGCCGACGCCCCAATAGGTGCCCTCGTCGCCGTCGACCCAGGCGCCATAGCAAATCGATTCACCGTCATCGCAGGACAGCGGGATCGACTTGGTCTCGCCGTCGCTGAGATAATAGTCCTGATCGTCGCCCGGCCAGACATAGTCGCGGTCCTGGCTGTAGAGCTCGACGCGCATGGCGTTGGGATGGCTGTTCTTGATCGCGAAAGTGACATCGCCTGCATGCGCTGCCGGCGCGAACAATGCGGCAAGACAGAGCGCGACGGCGATGCGCCGCGCGAAAGCGTAAGACAACATGATGATCCCCCCGGGAATGAAACGGCCTGCCCGGCCGCGAGGGGAACCATGCCATGGCGGCGGGACGGGTGGAAGGGGTGGCGGCAGTCTTCGCCTGGCGAAAGGCGCGACAGTCCCTTCTCCCCCCTTTGTTTGGTCTGGGGACATCGCGCTTCTGTCCTTGAACGGCATCCCGACCCCCCTCGCGCACAACGCGCAAAACTGTTCGCGATGTCCTTGCACACCTGTTGGCGATGTCCCCAGTCCAAACAAAGGAGGAAGAAGGGGGAGCGCCTACCTCAACACCGCCACATGCGGCGCGAGCCGCCGGATCGCCGCGATTATGTCGGCGCCGGTGATGTCGAGCGAGGAGATCTCCATATGGACGATGTTCTTGCCGAAGGGCAGCAACAGGCCGAGCGCATTGGCCGGCGCATATCTGATCGCATCGGGAGGCGGCTCGGTCAGTTCGAAGCTGATCATCGCCGCGCCGTTGCCGGAGGTGAGGTGCGCGCTGCGCACCTTCTCCCAGGGCACCAGCACGTCGCCGCCGCGCCGGTCGCGAAAGCCGCTGGCGTCGAGCACCACCTGGACGCTGGTGTCGAACGCGCCGCGCGCCAGGAACAGACCAAGCCCCAGGCAGCCAAGCGCCAGCACCACCACCAGGAACAGCCCTTGGCCCGGAGCGCCTGACGCGAGCCCCTTCAGCGCGAAGAAGCCGAAGATCGCCGCGATCAGGAACGGCCCGAGCGCGGGAAAGATTTTTCCGGTGAGGCTGTTGCGGATTTCGAGCGGCGCGGGCATGGGCTGCCCGCTCACCGTTCGGGTTTGAGCAGGGTCCAGATCCAGCCGATGAATGTGACGACCAGAAACGGATATCCCGCGGCAGGCAAGGGCGCCGAGGTTGGCAGCAACGGGGTGCCCCAGAGTATCAGGCCTGCCGACACAACGAACAGCACGGCGGCCACCAACGCCGTCAGGCGCATCCACAAAGCGAAGGTTTTCGGCGCGCTGATCATGACCAGTGCTGCCGCCCAAAGCGAGATGCCGCCGAGATAGGAGGGAACGCTGGCCTCAAGGCCTGCCGCATTGCCTGATAGCAGCAGACTCTCGCCGGCGACGAAGATCAAAAATCCGGCCGCTACGCAGTCGTTGCCTTGCCGCTGATACTTCATCGTCAGCAGGGCGGCTGACACCACGAGTGCGACGCCGTCGATCGTCCAGAGTGTTTCGCGAAGCTCGGCGCTCGCCACGAAGGTGCCGGCAAGGCCCAAGGCGCCACCGATCGCCAGGCCAATCGCGGCGACGATATCGGAGATGGCAGGGTTGGCGGAACGCATTGAGATCCCCTTCCAAGCCCAAGGATACTTCAGGAAAGGGCGTTCTCCAATCGCTGGTTTTCGTGGCCCCCGGCCCTCATCCTCCGGGCGCTGCCCCCTCAATCCCCCATCTTCAGCGCCTGGATAAACGCCTCCTGCGGGATATCCACTTTGCCAAACTGCCGCATCCGCTTCTTGCCCTCTTTCTGCTTGTCGAGCAGCTTGCGCTTGCGCGAGACGTCGCCGCCGTAGCATTTGGCGGTGACGTCTTTGCGCAGCGCCGAGATCGTTTCGCGGGCGATGACCTTGCCGCCGATGGCGGCCTGGATCGGTATCTTGAACAGATGGTGCGGGATCAGTTCCTTCAGCTTCTCGCACATCAGCCGACCGCGCTTTTCCGCCGCCGTGCGGTGGACCAGCATCGACAGCGCGTCGACCGGCTCCTCATTGACCAGGATCGACATTTTCACCAGGTCGCCCTCGCGGTAGTCGGTCAGATGATAGTCGAAGGACGCGTAGCCCTTGGAGATCGACTTCAGCCGGTCGTAGAAGTCGAAGACGACCTCGTTGAGCGGCAGGTCGTAGGTCAGCATGGCGCGCTTGCCGACATAGGACAGATCGGCCTGGATGCCGCGTCGGTCCTGGCAGAGCTTCAGGATGCCGCCGAGATACTCGTCCGGCGTCAGGATGGTGGCACGGATCCACGGCTCCTCGATGGCCTGGATTTTGACCACGTCGGGCATGTCGGCCGGGTTGTGCAATTCCTTCGTCTTGCCGTCGTTCAACAGCAGCCGGTAGACGACCGACGGCGCGGTGGCGATCAGGTCGAGGTTGAACTCGCGCTCCAGCCGCTCCTGGATGATTTCGAGGTGCAAAAGGCCAAGGAAGCCGCAGCGATAGCCGAAGCCGAGTGCGGCGCTGGTTTCCATTTCGTATGAGAAGGAAGCATCGTTGAGGCGCAATTTGCCGACCGCAGCGCGCAGATCCTCGAAATCGGCGGCGTCGACCGGGAACAGGCCGCAGAACACCACCGGCTGCGCCGGCTTGAAGCCGGGCAGGGCCTGGGCCGTCTGGCGCTTGTCCTCGGTGATGGTGTCGCCGACGCGGGTATCGGCGACTTCCTTGATCGAGCCGGTGAAGAAGCCGAATTCGCCGGGGCCGAGCTCGTCGACATTGATGCGGGCCGGCGTGAAGACGCCGGTGCGCTCGACAAGGTACTTGGCGCCGGTGCCCATCATGCGGATGGTCTGGCCCTTCTTCAGCACGCCGTCGATGACGCGGACCAGCACGATGACGCCGAGATAGGCGTCGTACCAGCTGTCGACCAGCATCGCCTTCAGCGGGGCTGTGATGTCGCCCTCGCGCGGCGGCGGCAATTCGTTGACGATGGCTTCGAGCACATCGGGAATGCCGAGCCCGGTCTTGGCCGAGATCAGCACGGCGTTGGAGGCGTCGATGCCGATCACCTCCTCGACCTGCTCGCGGATGCGCTCGGGCTCGGCGGCCGGCAGGTCGACCTTGTTCAGCACCACGACGATCTCATGGTTGTTGTCGATGGCCTGGTAGACATTGGCCAGCGTCTGCGCCTCGACGCCTTGAGAGGCGTCGACGACCAGCAGCGAGCCCTCACAGGCGGCGAGCGACCGCGACACTTCGTAGGCGAAGTCGACATGGCCGGGCGTGTCGATCAGGTTGAGGATATAGTCCTCGCCATTGTTGGCGCGGTATTTCAGCCGCACCGTCTGCGCCTTGATGGTGATGCCGCGCTCGCGCTCGATGTCCATCGAGTCCAGCACCTGCTCCTTCATGTCGCGCAGCTCCAGCCCGCCGGTCAGCTGGATCAGCCGGTCGGCAAGCGTGGATTTGCCATGGTCAATATGGGCGACGATGGAGAAATTGCGAATGTTCTTGATTGGCGTGGTCATGATGGGGCGGCTTTAGCAGGGGCAGCTTGCCCGGGCAAGCGGCGGCGGGCGCGGCGCATAAGCCGCCGGCGGGCGCAAAGCCGTTAAACTTTGATCCATCAGAATAGAGCATAGTTCGCGCCCTGCGTGATAGGCCAAGACCTGTCACCGTTTGGGGGCCAGGCAATGCTTCAATCTGGACGTCATTTTCTCAATTCCGAGAGCGGCTCCCTCGCGCCGATACTCGCCATCGTGCTTATCCCGATGTGTGCCGCGCTGGGCTTTTCAATCGACTATAACGCGGCCGTTGCGACCAGGGCATCGATGCAGAATGCGCTCGATGCTGCGACCCTGTCGATCACGACGCTGCCAACCAGCACGTCATTGGCGGACCGTCAGGTGAAGCTGCAGGAGTCATTTTCGGCCAACAGCGGGCAAGGCACCGCCAAGCTCGACGGCTTCCTCGTCGCCGCCGACGGCACCGCCAGCATCAACGCTTCGGCCCGCTTTGCCATGCCGGCGAATTTCATGCAGATCGCCCATGTCGAAACGGTGCAGATCGGCGTCGCGTCGGCGGTGCGCAAGAGGCCGGCGCTGGTGCAGACCACGTTCAAGGTCAACAAGGTATCGGGCCATTGGAACAAGACGATGACGCTCTACGGCACGAAATTCACCGAGACGGCGGTCAACCCGTTGATGAAGATCACCTATGTCTACAACAACTTTGGTGATCCGAAAGGCTACGGCACGTCGACAGTGTATACGGTCAATGGATCGACGACCACGAAGGTCCAGGAACAAAAATGCACGACCAAGACGGTGCTCAACTTCAACAACCTGCCTACCGGGGCGATCACCCAGACGAGCGGCACCAAGAAATACCTGACCACCTGCACCAACACCATGTACCCCGCGAACGGCGCCGGCGCGGTGATCGACGTCAGCCTGATGGATGTGCTGTATCTGCAGATGGATGTGCCATCGGCCCAATTAACCAAGCTCAAGTCGAACGACGCAAACACATCGAACCGATTGTACATCGACGGCGTTGAAGTCGCGAACGGCAAACTGGTTGACATCTTCACCGCCGTGCCGTGCGGCCAATCCAGCCAGCAGGCCTGGGAGGACGGCGGAAATCCCGTACCGGCTCCGGTGTCGAATGCCGACTTTTTCTACACCGTGACCGGCAAGTGCGACTTCAATCAGCGGCCGTCGCAAACAGTGCTTACACAATAGGCTGACAGCTGCGGCGGGGGTCTCGGTAAGGGCCGACCTGCCACGAAGGAATGCATCCCAGCGCCGCCGAAGGGCGGCGATGCTATTTGTGCTGGTTGATCTGACAGCGGTCAGACTGCTGTGTGAGATCACTTGCCGGTCGGCGGTGCCATAGACTTTTTGGTCTCGGTCCGCTGTCGATAATGACCACACAGCTATGCAAGGCTTGCATCCTTCCGAACTCACGAAGGACAAAACCAATAGCGAGCAAGCTGGTTTGGGGCATTCTCGGTGGGGTGGTGCCAGGCGCCGCGTTCGGCAATTTGGGTGGCAACACCGGGATCTGGATTGCCGTTTGTATTGCGGCCGGTGCTGTTGCGGCCGGCCTATGGCACTACATGGAAACGTGAGCGCAGGCGGCCGAAGACGCTGTTGTTCGCGGCATCGCGCCGGCAGCAAACGAAGGTAAACGATCACGAAGCGGTGATGGCTGTAACGAACCGCACTGCGGCGCCGAAGTGGAGGCATGACGGCGCTTCACGCCCGTCGCAGCGGAGGACAGCCGATGACTGGATCACAAGCCAAGCGCCGCAGACGCGCGATGCAATCAAGCGCAGGCGCGGTCCTTGTAGGGTTCGCCGCTGCTTTGGCTTCGGCAACTGGCGCGGCCGGCCAGCCGCTCACCGTGGTCGAGCTGTTCACCAGCCAGGGCTGCTCGTCCTGCCCACCGGCCAACGCCAATCTCATCAAGGTCAAGGACCAGCCTGATGTGCTGGCGCTCTCCTTCAACGTCACCTACTGGGACTATCTCGGCTGGAAGGACACTTTCGGCAGAGAGGAATTCACCCAGCGCCAGGTCCGCTACGAGCCGTCGCTCGGCCGTTCGGGTCCGTTCACGCCGCAAGTGGTGGTCAATGGCAATGCCGATGCGGTCGGCGCCCGGCCCGGTGAGATCGAGCAGCTGATTTCGAGTAGCGGTCGCGTGAAAGGCCCGTCGCTGTCGCTCGACGGCGGCAAAATCGCCATCGGCGCCGGCCCGGTGTCGGGCGGCAAGGCCGACATCTGGCTGGTGCGCTACCGGCAGGGCGTCATCGAAGTGCCGGTGGCGCGCGGCGAAAACACCGGACGCACGCTGCCGCACGCCAATGTCGTGCATTCCCTCTCCAGGCTTGGCGCCTGGACCGGCGAGGCCATCGCGCTGCCGCTGCCGGCACCGCCGAGCGGGCTAAGCACCGCGGTGCTGGTGCAGGTGCCGGGTGGCGGGCCGATCCTGGCCGCCGCAACAAACTAGAATTCAACAAAGCATGATCCCGAAAAGTGGAACCCGGTTTTCGGAAAAAAGATCATGCTCAAACAAATTGCGCAACGCCGCATGAGCGGCGCCGCATATGCCGGCCGCATCAGCGCGCCACCCAGAGGAGACCACCATGACCAACTTCACCCGCCTGACGCTGCCGGCCCTTGCCTTCGCGCTTTGCTCGACGGCGCTTTTCGCCGGCGGCATAGCCCACGCCGAGGATGCGATGAAGCCGATGGCCACGGATGCCATGAAGCCCGCCGATGCCATGGTGACCGACGCGATGAAGCCGGCCGACCCGATGGCCGCCGAAAAGATGAAGGACTGCATGGACAAGGCAGCCATGGAAACCGACGCGATGAAGAAGGATGAGGCAACAAAGGCCTGCGACGCCATGGGCATGGCCAAGTAGGTCAGGCAGTCTCTGGCCGTTCCCTGCCCGGGCCGGAGACGGCCCTTGCGGCCGGCGCAGGGCAAACCTGCGCCGGCGTAATATTCCAATACGCACGGCCCGAAACGCACGGCAATGTGAGACGCCGGCGGACCCAAATGCTCTATAATCACAACACCATCATGGGAGATAAGACATGACTGGCATTCGAGAACCAATTGCGAGGCGCTCGACAAGCTTCGCCAGGAGCGCGCTTGCGGCGCTGATCCTCGCGGCCGCCGCCTTGTGGCAGACGCCGGCAATCTCGGCCGAGGAGGCGGTGGTGATCCCGCCGCCGGTGATGGACGAGAAACCCGCCGCCGGCACCGCGAAGGCGATCTTCGCCGGCGGTTGCTTCTGGGGCGTGCAGGGCGTGTTCCAGCACGTCAAGGGCTTGACCAGCGCCGTCTCCGGCTATGCCGGCGGCGACAAGGACACCGCCGTCTATGAGACGGTCGGCACCGGCCGGACCGGGCATGCCGAAGCCGTCGAGATCACCTACGAGCCGACAAAGGTGACCTACGGCCAGTTGCTGCAGGTGTATTTCTCGGTGGCGCACAACCCGACGCAGCTGAACTATCAGGGTCCGGACCGCGGCCCGCAATACCGTTCGACGATCTTTGCCGAAAACGATGCCCAGAAGAAGATCGCCGAGAGCTACATCGCCCAGCTCGACAAGGCCAAGGTGTTTCCAGAGCCGATCGTGACCACGCTGGAGACAGGAAAGACGTTCTATCCGGCCGAAGACTATCACCAGGACTTTTTGACGCTGAACCCGACCTACCCCTACATCGTCTACAACGACCTGCCCAAGGTCGAGAATTTGAAGACGCTATTCCCGGACCTTTACAGCGACAAGCCGGTGCTGGTGCTGGCCGCCAACAAGAGCTGATGCGGCTCAGGATAAAAAACGATCTGTAGCGATCCTTCGCGCCCCCTCTGTCCGGCAGGACAGAGGGGGGCGCTGTCCCTCGGCGTCCGATGCTCCAGCGAGCGCGCGGGCAACAATGCCCGCTATTGCACGCCCAGAAACTGCCGGAGCTCCGGCGTCCTGGGGTTGGCGAAGACGTCCTCGGGGGCGCCGATCTCGTGGACGCGGCCCTGATGCATGAAGACGACACGCGAGCAGACGTCGCGGGCGAAGCGCATCTCGTGGGTGACCATCACCAGCGTCATGCCTTCCGCGGCCAATTCCTTGACGACGGCCAGCACCTCGGCAACGAGTTCGGGGTCGAGCGCCGAGGTGATCTCGTCGCATAGCAGCGCGATGGGCTGCATGGCGAGCGCCCGAGCGATCGCCACGCGCTGCTGCTGGCCGCCGGACAGTTCATCCGGCAATGCGTCGAACTTGTGGGCGAGACCAACGCGGTCGAGCATTTTTCGCGCGACCGCTTCGGCGGCTTTTTTCGGCGTCTTCTTCACCACCATCTGCGACAGCATGACATTGCCGCCGGCCGTGAGATGCGGGAACAGGTTGAATTGCTGAAAAATCATGCCGACTTTCAGGCGCAACGCCTTGAGATGAACCTCGTCGGGCAGGAACTGGGCGCCGGCGACGACGATCGAGCCTTCATCAATGGTCTCCAGCCCGTTGATGCAACGCAGCAGCGTCGACTTGCCCGAACCGCTCTTGCCGATGATGGCGACGACCTCGCCCGGCGCGACGTCGATGGAAATCCCCTTCAGCACCTCGTTGTCGCCGAAGCGCTTCTTCACCTCAGTGATTGCGATGAGCGACATTGAGCTTCCTTTCCAGGAGCTGGCTGGATTTCGACAGCGGCCAGCACAAAGCAAAGTAGATGAGCGCGACAAGGCCATAGACGGTGAACGGCTGGAAGGTGGCGTTGGTGACGATCGAACCGGCCTTCGACAATTCGACGAAGCCGATGATCGAGGTGAGCGCGGTGCCTTTCACTACCTGCACCGAGAAGCCGACGGTCGGCGGCACCGCCACTTTCAGCGCCTGCGGCAGGATGACGTAGCGCATCTGCTGGAGGTAACCCATCCCGAGGCTGGCGGACGCCTCCCATTGACCCTTGGCGATGCTCTCGACGCAGCCGCGCCAGATTTCAGCGAGGAAGGCGGCGGTCCACAGGACGAGCGCGACACAAGCGGCAAGCCAGGCGGGAACGTCGACGCCGAACAGGCCAAGGCCGAAGAAGGCGAGAAAGAGCTGCATCAAGAGCGGTGTGCCTTGGAACAGCTGGATGTAGCCGCGTGACAGAAGCCGCAGCCAATGCCGGCCGCCGATGCGCAGGAAAAGCAGGGCCGCACCGACGATGCCGCCGCCGATGAAGGAGACCAGCGAAAGCACAACGGTCCAGCGGGCGGCCAAAAGCAGGTTACGCAGGATGTCCCAGAAGCTGAACTCGGTCATGGCGCATGCCTCATCGCGACGCCTTCCTTGGAAACAGCATCCAGCCCAGGCCGGCCAGCAGCTGGCGCAGCAGGATGGCGAGGGCCAGGTAGATCAAGGTGGAGACGATGTAGGTTTCGAAGGCCCTGAAATTGCGCGACTGGATAAAGTTGGCGGCGAAGGTCAGGTCCTCGGCGGCGATCTGCGAAACGACGGCCGAACCTAGCATGACGATGACGATCTGCGACGACAGCGCAGGCCAGATGCGCTGCAGCGCTGGGACCAGAACCACATACCAGAAGGCCTGGAACGGGGTCATGGCGAGACTCGCGCCGGCCTCGAACTGGCCACGTGGCGTGGCCTGGATGCCGGCGCGGATGATCTCGCAGCTGTAGGCGCCGAGGTTAACGACCATGGCGAGGTTGGCGGCGGTCAGTTCCGACATCGTGATGCCAAGCGACGGCAGGCCGAAGAAGATGAAGAACAGCTGGATCAGAAAGGGCGTGTTGCGGATCAGCTCGACATAGGTCGCGACGACGGGTTTTAGCCATTTCGGCCCGAGGGCGCGCACCCAGGCGCAGGCAATGCCCAATGCCACGCCGAACACCGCGCCGATCAGGATGAGCTGCACGGTAATCCGGATGCCCTTGAGCAGCACCGGCAGAGAATCGATCAGCCAGCCGAAATCGAAATGATAGGTCATGGCTTGCTATCTGACCTCAGCCACACGCGGCAGGCGGCGATCACAGGTCAGCCGGCAGGTCCACCTTCAGCCATTTTTGCGAAATCGCGTTGAGGGCGCCGTCGGACCTGGCAGCGGCGATGATGCCGTTGATCTTGGCCAGCAGCGCTGGCTGCTCCTTGTTCATGCCGATGTAGCAAGGCGAGTTCTTGATCAGGAACTTGAGCTCCGGCCGCTTGGGCGGATTCTTTTCGAGGATGGCGGCGGCGACGACATTCCCGGTTGCGATCACCTCGACCTGGCCCGAAAGGAAAGCGGAAATAGTGCCGTTGTTGTCCTCGTAGCGCTTGATCTCGACGCTCGCGGGCACGACCTTGGTCAGTTCGAGGTCTTCGATCGCGCCGCGAGTGACGCCAACGGTCTTGCCGGCGAGGTCTTCCGCCTTCGCGACCGCGACGTCCGCCGGAGCGAACACGCCATTGTAGAAGGGGGCGTAGGCTTCGGAAAAGTCGATGACCTTCTCGCGATCGGGATTCTTGCCGAGGCTGGAGATGACCAGGTCGACCTTGTTGGTCTGAAGATAGGGAATGCGGTTGGCGCTGGTGACCGGGACGATCTCGACCTTGGCGCCGAGCTTTTCGCCAATCAGATTGGCGATATCGATGTCGTAGCCTTGCGGCGTCATGTCGGCGCCGACACTGCCGAAGGGCGGGAAATCCTGTGGCACGGCGATGCGGATGGTGCCCCGCGCGCCGATGTCGCTCAAGGCGTCAGCCCGCGCCTGCGGAAACGGAGCCATGGCAATTCCAGCCACGGCGGCGAAGGCCAGCATGCATACATTGCGACGGTTCATTATTTTTCCCTTTGACTGAACAAAACCGATTGGTCGTCAGGGCAAAGCAACAGACATGCCAAACCATCGAAATCAGCGCGAATCGGCGTTTCCCAGGAGGATTGGGAAGGAAGTCTTCACGATCCAATACCCGCCCGACCGGCAGGCCGCCTAAATATTGTGCAGTGCGGCGGTTGCCTGTCAGTCGTAGGTCAGATCCGTCGCCTTGCCGCCGAACACGCGGTAGGCATAAAACGAATAGAAAATGATGATCGGCAGCACGACCACCGTGCCGGCCAGGATGATGGCGAGGCTTTCAGGCGCGGACGCCGCCTGCCAGATGGTCAGCCTGTCGGGCACGACGAAGGGATAGAACGACCAGGCGAGCCCGGCAAAGCCCAGCGTGAAGATGGCGGCCAGCGTCAAAAACGGCGTCAGCGCATGGCGGTCGTCCGTCTTAGGCAGATGGAAGGTCTGCCGCCACAGCCACGCGAACAGCACCGCCGACAGGATCGGCAGCGGCGACAGGTAGAGCATGGCGGGCCAGACGAACCATTTGTCGAAGATGCGCGGACTGGCGAGCGGCGTGGCCAGCGAGACGGCGACCATGCCGAGCGCGGTCAGCACCAGCGCCCGGCGCAGCCAGAGCACCGCCTTCTTCTGCAATTCGCCTTCCGTCTTGTAGATGACCCAGGCCGCGCCCATCGCCGCATAGGCGGCAGCAAGGCAAAGCGCCACCAGCGCGCCGAAGGCCATGCCGCCGAGACCGACATCCAGGCCGAGCACATAGATCCCCAGCATGTAGCCCTGCGCCAGCGAGGCGATGACCGAGCCCAGGAAGAAGATGCGGTTCCAGCGATGCTTCCGGCCGGCCGGCACCTTGGCACGGAAATCGAAGGCAACGCCGCGCAGGATCAAGCCGACAAGGAGCAGGAAGACCGGAATGTAGAGCGCGGTGAGGATGGTGCCGTGCGCCAGCGGGAAGGCGACCAGCAGCAGGCCGACGGCCAGCACCAGCCAGGTCTCGTTGGCGTCCCAGAACGGGCCTATTGCCGCGATCATCGTGTCCTGCTCGGCGTCCTCGGCGGCCGCGAACAGGATGCCGATGCCGAGATCGAAGCCGTCGAGGATCACGTAGACCAGGATGGCAAGGCCCATCAGGCCGGCGAAGATGAGGGGGAGCAATGTCGGCCAGTCGAGGGTCATCACCATCCTCCTATTTCGCCGCAGGCTGCGACAACGGCGCGTCGAGAACGCCCGGCAGCGGCGAGGTATCGCCGTCCTTCGCCGCCTTCAGCGCCAGATAGACCAGCACGCCTAGATAGGCGGTCAGAAGCAGCGCATAGAGGATGAGATAGACCGCAAGCGACAGCGCGACCTGGCTGCCGGCGACCGGGCCGACGGCATCGACGGTCCTGAGCACGCCGGTGACCAGCCAGGGCTGGCGCCCGATCTCGGTGGTGTACCAGCCGGCCAGCGTCGCCAGCCAGCCGGACAGCGCCATCGGCACCATCACCAGCGCCAGCGGTTTCGGCAGGCTGTGGCGGCGCTTGAGGAAAAAGGCGGCCGACCAGGAGACGACGAGCATCAGGACGCCGGTGCCGACCATGATGCGGAAAGCCCAGAACACCGGGAAGACCGGCGGGTGGTTGCCGGCATAGTCGTTCAGTCCTGGCACGACGCCACTGGCGCTGTGCCTGAGGATGAGGCTGGCGCCGTCGGGGATGGTGACTTCGAATTTGTTCTCCCTTGCCGCCTCGTCGGGAAGCGCGAAAAGGACCAGCGGCACGTTGGGGCCGGTGTTCCAGTTGGCCTCCATGGCGGCGATCTTCTGCGGCTGATGCTCCAGCGTGTTGAGGCCATGCTGGTCGCCGGCGAAGATCTGGATGGGGATCAGGATCGCCGCGGTGAAGACACCGGTGCGCAATGCCTTCCACATCGATTCCGAGCGGTCGCCATTGAGATAGCGCAGCGCCGACAGACCGGCGATCAGGAACGAAACCGTCAGGCCGGAGGCAAGCAGCATGTGGACGAGCCGGTAGGGCATGGACGGGTTGAAGACGATCGCCAACCAGTCGGTAGCGTACGCTACGCCGTTGCGCATCTCGAAGCCGACCGGCGTCTGCATCCAGGAATTGAGCGCGATGATCCAGAAGGCGGACAGGGTGGTGCCGCCGGCCACCAGCACGGTTGCCAGCGTGTGGATGCGGTTGGAGACGCGGCGGAAGCCGAACAGCATGATGCCGAGGAACGCCGCCTCGAGGAAGAAGGCGGTGAGTATCTCATAGGCGAGCAGCGGGCCGGCGATGTTGCCGACGGTCTCCATGTAACCCGGCCAGTTGGTGCCGAACTGGAAGCTCATGGTGACGCCCGAAACCACGCCCATGGCAAAGGACAGCGCGAACACCTTCACCCAGGTAAAATAGGCGCGCATCCAGGCGGAATCGCCAGTGGCGTTGTAGCGAAGCTTGAAGAACAGCAGCACCCAGCCAAGCGCAATGGTGATAGCCGGAAACAGGATATGGAACGAGATGTTCGCGCCGAATTGGATGCGCGAAAGGATGAGCGGGTCCATGGTGGGCTCCGGCTGCTGCTATGTCAGGGAAGATAGGCCGGATGCGCCGACCGGTCAAAGCGGCGTGGCGTCACGCGAGGCGGAACGCCGCAGGACCGCGGCAGCGGTGGATGCGTCTTCACATACCGATGTCCAGAACTGTCAGGAGTGCCATTGACTTCCGGCGGCGCGCACCGACATTCAGCGGACTAAAATCAACAGACCTCCTTTCAAGCAGCCGTTTTTCAGCCATGCCATCCATCATTTCCATTTCCGGGGTCACCAAGACCTACGCCACCGGTTTCAAGGCGCTGAAGGAGATCAACCTCGATATCGAGCGCGGCGAGATCTTTGCGCTGCTCGGGCCGAACGGCGCCGGCAAGACGACGCTGATCTCGATTGTCTGCGGTATCGTCAACCGCTCGTCGGGCACGGTCACCGTGGACGGCAACGACATCAGCCGGAATTATCGCACCGCGCGCAGCCTGATCGGGCTGGTGCCGCAGGAACTGACCATCGACGCGTTCGAGAGCGTATGGGCGACGGTCAACTACAGCCGCGGCCTCTTCGGCAAGCCGGCCGACCACGCCTTCGTCGAGAAGGTGCTGCGCGACCTGTCGTTGTGGGACAAGAAGGAGGCCAAGGCGATCACCCTGTCCGGCGGCATGAAGCGGCGGCTGATGATCGCCAAGGCGCTGTCGCACGAACCAAGGGTGTTGTTCCTCGACGAGCCGACAGCCGGCGTCGACGTCGAGCTGCGCCAGGACATGTGGGCGATGGTGCGCCGGCTGCGCGAGGATGGCGTCACCATCATCCTGACGACGCACTATATCGAGGAGGCCGAGGCGATGGCCGACCGCGTCGGCGTCATCAATCGCGGCGAGATCGTGTTGGTCGAGGACAAGGCCGAACTGATGCGCACGCTCGGCCGCAAAAGGCTGTTGCTGGAATTGCGCAGTCCGCTTGTCACCATACCCGAGACGTTTTCGCGTTATGCGCTGGAGCTTTCGCCGGACGGCAATCAACTGACTTACACCTATGACAACCAGAGCGAACGGCCGGGCGTCGCCTCGCTGCTGCGCGACCTTGAGACGGCCGGCATCCAGTTCCGCGATATCGACACGCAAAACAGCTCGCTCGAGGAGATCTTCGTCAATCTGGTGAGGAGGGACGCATGAATCTGCGAGCCGTCTGGGCGATCTACAAGATGGAGATGGCGCGCGCCTTTCGGACCGTGCTGCAGAGCATTGTTTCGCCGGTCATCTCGACATCGCTCTATTTCGTCGTCTTCGGCTCGGCCATCGGCTCGCGCATCACCGAGATCGACGGCATCAGCTACGGCGCCTTCATCGTGCCGGGGCTGATCATGCTGTCGCTGCTGACGCAGTCGATCTCCAACGCCTCTTTCGCCATCTATTTCCCGAAATTTGTCGGCTCGATCTACGAATTGCTGTCGGCGCCGGTGTCCTATCTGGAGATCATCATTGCCTATGTCGGGGGCGCGGCGACCAAGTCGATCATACTCGGCCTGATCATACTGGCGACCGCAGCGCTGTTCGTGCCGTTGACCATCGAGCATCCGTTCTGGATGCTTGCCTTCCTGGTGCTGACGGCGGTGACCTTCAGCCTGTTCGGTTTCATCATCGGCATCTGGGCGAGAAGCTTCGAGCAGCTGCAGCTGGTACCGCTGCTGATCATCACGCCGCTGACCTTTCTTGGCGGCAGCTTCTATTCGATCGACATGCTGCCCGGCGTCTGGCGCACGGTGACGCTGTTCAACCCCGTCCTCTATCTGGTCAGCGGCTTTCGCTGGAGCTTCTACGGCAAGTCCGATGTCTCGATCGGCATCAGCCTCGGCATGACCGTCGTTTTCCTGTTTATCTGCATAGCGATCGTCGCGTGGATCTTCAGGACCGGGTACCGGCTGCGGACCTGACCGAACGGCCTGCTCAAGCGACGCAGCGCCAGCATCCGAGCGATGTTCCCGACCCAAGGCGACCTAATCTGGTGGCGACGCTTGAAAGCGGCCGTGCGATGCCGGCGCTTGATTTCCATATAATGTTATATATTATGTTATCGATTGGCTGGCGGGTTGATTATGGAAGACGTCATAAGGTCCCTTGGCTTCCTGTGCCTGGGCAGCAGGCTGAAGCGTATTGGCGAGCAATTGCAGGCGGATACGCAGCGCCTGCTCGACTGCCTCGATGTGCCGGTTCAGTCGAGCCAATACCCGCTGCTGGCTGCGCTCGACAGGCTGGGCCCGCTGCCGGTCGGGGAACTGGCGCAATCCCTCGGGGTCGCGCAGCCAGGTGTAACGCGGAGCGTGTCGCTTCTGGCCGAATTGGGACTGGTCGAGGTCAGTCCATCGGATGATGACCAGCGGCGCAGGATTGTCTGCCTCACCCTGCACGGCCAGCGGCTGGTCGATGTTGCAAAGCACGACGTCTGGCCGCGCATCGAGAATGCCGTCGCGGATCTGTGCGCGAATCTTTCTGGGCCGCTTCTTGATCAGCTGGCCGCCATCGAGGACGGCCTCGCCGCAGCGCCTCTCGACCGTCGTGTAAAGAAGCCGGAAGGTGCCGCGCGATGAAATACCTGCTTGACCGTCCCGTGTGGAGCGCGCTTCGGACGCGACACCAAGCCTTCGCGCAAGGTGACGACCTCGCCATGCGGTATCGGCCCTCGATAGCCCCCTTCGCCGCCAGTGCCGCGGACGATGCGGAAAGCCTGCAGGCGCTCGGAAAACTTGTGTCTCCAGGCGAGAGTGCGATCCTGCTTCAGGTGGACGCCATTGCTCTGCCCGCGGAACTTTCGGCGACTTCGACCGCGCCCGCGGTTCAGATGATTGCCGAGCGGCCATTGCAGATGGTCTCCGACAAGCGCGTGCAACGTCTGACGCGAGACGATGCAGCTGAGATGCTCGCCTTGGCATTGGTCACCAAGCCTGGCCCATTCACGCTCGAAGCTTTGAGCCTCGGCGATTTTTGGGGTGTGAAGATCGAGGGCCGACTTGCGGCGATGGCCGGCGAACGCATGAAGCAACCCGGCTATACCGAACTTAGCGGGGTGTGCTCACATCCGGAATTTCGGGGCGGTGGCCTGGGCAAGCTGCTGTCGCTGTTCGTGGCAAACCAGATAGCGGCGCGCGGCGAAGTTCCCTATCTCCACGCCTATGCCAGCAACACCACGGCCATAGGATTATACGAGTCCATTGGCTTCAGGTTGAGAAGCATGATGAACGTGGCCGTGGTTCAGCGCGCCGAATGAGCCCATCAGGCGCATTCCCGCGCATCAGGAAAGGAAGGATTTCGTATCGACGAAATCCTTCCTTGGCGCTGCTAGCGCCTTGCGGCGATTCAGACCGCGATCTTGCCGCCGCCCTGCTTGGTGATGGCGACGACCGATGGCCGCACCGGCATGTCAGGCTTGAAGTCGGGCCAGCGGGTCGACAGGTCCTCATAGTAAGAGGGACGGCCAAAAGCCTCCCAGTCTTCGCCGCCATCGGCCGGATGCTGGACCGCGACGAAGGCGGTCTGGTCGTCGGGCGTGAATAGCGGGCCACACAGTTCAGCACCAATCGGCACGCGGAAGAACAGCTTTGATGTCGCCCGCGCCTCGCCTTCGGTATCGACCGCCCACAGGCCGTCGGTGCGGCCGGTGGCCTTCGGGCCCTGGCCGTCGGTCGAGACCCAGAGCCGGCCGGCCGCATCGATGGCGCAATTGTCCGGCATGCCGAACCAGCCATTGGCGGTGGTCGCGGTCGAGAAGGTGGCGCCG
This sequence comes from Mesorhizobium sp., assembly GCA_004020645.1. Classification (GTDB taxonomy): domain Bacteria; phylum Pseudomonadota; class Alphaproteobacteria; order Rhizobiales; family Rhizobiaceae; genus Mesorhizobium. The sequence goes on from SAQL01000017.1 coordinate 109,072, forward strand.
ACTTCGGCCACAGCGGGATCACCGCATTTCAGCAGCACTTCCCACTTGCCCTTGGTGGCAGTGAAATCACCACCGTCCTCGACGATCTCGATGATGTGGCCGAAGGCGTTTTCGGCGCGCGGGTTGGCGGCGTCGACCTGCTCGGCCTTGCGCTTCGAATTATTGGTCAACATCAGATAGACCTTGCCATTGGCGGCATTGGGCTGGACGTCCTCGGGGCGATCCATCTTGGTGGCACCGAGCAGGTCGGCGGCACGGCGCGTCTCGATGAGCACGTCGGCCTGGCTGGCAAAGCCGTTCTCCGCGGTCAGCGGGCCCTGGCCGAAGACGATGGGCAGCCATCCGACCGATCCGTCCTCGGCGAATTTGGCGACGTAGAGCGTGCCGTCGTCGAGAAGATCCATATTGGCGGCGCGGTCCTCGGCGTTAAACTTGCCGGCCGTGACGAATTTATAGACATAGTCGAAGCGCTCGTCGTCGCCGAGATAGAAAACGACGCGGCCATCCTTGGCGACGATCGATTCAGCGCCCTCATGCTTGAAGCGGCCCATGGCGGTGCGCTTCCTTGGCACCGAGGTCGGATCGTTGACGTCGACCTCGACAATCCAACCGAAACGATTCGGCTCGTTCGGCTCCTTGCCGATGTCGAAGCGGTCGTAGTGCGCCGCCCACTCATAGGCGCCTTCCGGAATTCCCAGGCGCTTGTAGTTGGCGGCTTCCTTGTGACCTTCCTGCAGCTCGCCCGAGAAATAGCCATGTATGTTTTCCTCGGCCATGACGTAGGTGCCCCAGGGCGTGACGCCGCCGGCACAATTGTTGACGGTGCCGAAGACCCTCGTGCCGGTCGGGTCGGCACTGGTCTTGACCCGGTCGTGGCCGGCGACCGGGCCGGACAGTACCATCTCGGTGTTGGAGGTGATGCGGCGATTGAGCTTGCCGTCGCGCACCACCTGCCATTTGCCTGATACCTTGCGGATTTCGACTATGGTGCCGCCATGCGCGGCCATCTCGATATCGACCTGTTCCTTGCTCAGCGGCGCCTGCTTGGCGGCCTCGCCCTCGACGATAGTGACGAGGCCCGGAAACATCAGATGCGGGTTGGTGTATTCGTGGTTGACCACCAGCAGGCCATGCTCGGCCGAGCCGTCGAGCGGGATGTAGCCGACATAGTCGTTGTTGTAGCCAAACTGTCTTTCCTGGGCCTGCGCCGACTGTTTTGTCGGATCGAATTCCGGCGAATCGGCAAACAGCGGATCGCCCCAGCGCAACAGCACGTCGGCGTCATAGCCGGCGGCGACATGGTGCTTGTCGTCGACGCCCGCCTCGACCTCGTCGAAGGTGAAGGCCGATCCGCCGTTGGCGCGGGCATCGTCGGCGAGGATCAGCGCCAGGGGGCTGACGGTTGCAGCGATGGCGGTTGCCGCGAGCGATCCCTGCAGGAAACCACGGCGCGAGAAACGTGCGGCGATGATCTCGCCCATCGTCTGGTTGTCGGTGGGATTGGCACCTGGCCCATCGTTTTCCTCAAGCAGGCTGGTGCGGAAATGGGCGTCGGGGGAACGATGTTCAGTCATGGGGCTTGCCTCTGGCTTCTTTGGGATGGCTGGAGCGATTGCTTGACTGACCGCCTATCGCCGGCAGATCACAGTTTGATGACGCTGGCGGCCATTTCCAGTCCCGATTTCGTGTCCATGATCAGCCCCGGCTTGACCGCGACCGGCGCTTCGGAAACAAGATCTGCGGCAAGCGCGGAGGCACCGCGTCGAGAGGGACAAAAAAGTGAATTTCTGGGGACTGGGGCAGCTCGGCATTTCCACGGTGGTCTTCCTGCTGGCGGCGACGGCGGCCAAGCAATGGGGGCTGGCGCCCAGCCTCGGCAAGATCGTCCTGACTCTGGCGCTCTATTCGCTGGGCAATCTGATCATGCTGAGGCTGATCCGCGAATTCGGCATGTCGGTGTCGTTCAGCCTGTCGGCAGTGATCCAGCTGGTGTCGGTGAACGTGGTGGCACTGGTCTTCTTCGGCGAGCGCGTCAACGCGTTGCAGGCGACCGGCATCGTGCTCGCCATCGCAGCCGTGGCACTGATCACGCTCGGGCCCTATCTGCAAAAACTGTAATTGCGCATGAACCCGAAAATCGGAATCGATTTCGCTGGGGATCATGCGCCAATCAAAGTGCTACAGCGTCCTTTTGCGCGTCCAAAAGGACGCGGCGCTGTAGGACGAATGGGCCGATGAAGAATACCACAAGCAAGCTGCTCAACAGAATCGAATTCCCGGTGCTGCTGGCCGGACTGGTCATCGCCTGCGGACTGTGGGGGTTTGAGGAACTGATGGAGGTGGCGCGAGACACTACGCCGCACGCCTTCGACACGGAAATCCTGCTCGCCTTCCGTGAAGCCGGCCAGCCCGACAATCCGATCGGACCGCCATGGCTGGAAGGGGCGATGCGCGACATCACCAGCCTCGGCAGCGCCAGCGTGCTCGTGCTGATGACGGCGGCGGTGATCGTCTATCTGCTGCTGATCCACAGGCCGGGACCAGCGTTGCTCGTTTTCGTAGCAGTGGCGGGCGGGCAGGCCCTGTCGAGCACGCTGAAGCTCGGGATCGACCGGCCGCGCCCCGATCTGGTCTCGCATCTCGCCGACGTGGCATCGCTTTCGTTTCCGAGCGGCCACGCGATGCTGTCGGCGGTGACATATTTGACGCTGGGCAGCATGGCGTCGCGCTTCCTGCCTGGGCGAACGACGAAGGTCTATGTGCTGGCACTGGCGGTGCTGACCACTCTGCTGGTCGGCATCAGCCGCGTCTATCTCGGCGTCCATTGGCCATCCGACGTGCTGGCCGGCTGGTGCGCCGGCTTCGCCTGGGCGATGCTGTGCTGGCTGGCCGCATGGGCGCTACAGCGATGGCGCGGGCAGACCGACGGCGGCTGAACCGGCTGGTCGGAACGACGCTGTGTCGGTCAGCGCGCGGTCAAATCAGCGTGCTGACGAGCTCATGCTCGCAACCTGCCAGCAGGGAAAACCGTCGACACCAAGAACGTCGATCTCATCAAAAGCCTTGAGCCTCTCAACTGCTTAATCCCTTTGAATTTCGATTGCTGAAATTGAAGACTGCCGTGGCTATTTCCGCCAGACGACGCGTAACGCGCGAGCTCTGGAGGACACAAGCGGTTTTTGGTGCGCACATGCCTGACATATGCATTATGATGGTTGAACCATCATAATAATAGTATCACACATGGGAATGCAGACTCAGACGGGGGTTCTTAGCCGATGATCACTGCCGCGCAGATGCGCGCCGCAAGGGCGCTGGCCGGCATCGATCAGAAGACGCTCGCCGAGCGCGCCGGGGTTTCGCTTCCAACCATTCAGCGCATGGAAGCGAGTGACGGCGTGGTCAGGGGCGTGGTCGATACGCTGATGAAGGTCATCCAGGCCCTCGATGAGGCTGGCGTGGAACTGATCGGCGAGAACCAGGCCAGCGAGCGCGGCGGCAGGGGCGTGCGCCTCAAGCCGGTCGTGCCGCAGAAGCCGCCAGGCTGAGCCGATAAAAATCGCGACGGCGACCGCCGACAGTCCTGCCGCCGATCCCGCCGCCTCCTTGGTTTTTATGCATGCCCCAAACCACTGTGCACTTTTGGGCGGCATGCATCAGGAGCAGAAGGCAGTCCATGGATCGAACCCGGCGGGCAATTCATCAACCGGCGCAGCCGACATTTTCGGAACTGTTCACGCCGAAGCTGGTGACGGTGCTGCGCGAGGGCTACACATCAGAGCATTTCAAGGCCGATGCCGTCGCCGGACTGACCGTGGCCATCGTGGCGCTGCCGCTGTCGATGGCGATCGCAATTGCATCAGGCGTGACGCCGGAGCGCGGGCTCTACACCTCCATCATCGGCGGCTTCCTCGTCTCGGCGCTCGGCGGCAGCCGCTTCCAGATCGGCGGGCCGGCTGGCGCCTTCATCGTGCTGGTGGCGGCGACGGTGGCGCGGGTCGGTATCGACGGGTTGCTGCTGGCGACGATGATGGCCGGCATCTTCCTGCTCGCCATCGGTTATCTCAGGCTTGGCACCTACATCAAGTTCATTCCCTATCCTGTGACCGTCGGTTTCACCGCCGGCATCGCCGTCATCATCTTCTCTGGCCAGATCGTCGAGCTGTTCGGACTGAAGCTCGCCGGCAAAGAACCTGGACCGTTGGTGCCGAAGCTGATGGCGATCGGCGAGGCAGCCGGCACGATCAATCTCGCCGCCACCTCTGTGGCCGTACTGACCATCGTCGCCATTGCTCTGATGAAGCGGTGGCGGCCGAAATGGCCCGCCATGCTGATCGCCATTGGTCTGGCGTCGCTTGTTGCGGCGCTGTTTTCGCTGCCTGCCGAAACGATCGGTACGCGCTTCGGCGGCATCCCGCGCAGCCTGCAAATGCCTGCCTTTCCGCCGATCAGCTTCGACAGGGCGATCGACGTCCTGCCAGACGCCATAGCCTTTGCGCTGCTCGGCGCGATTGAATCGCTGCTGTCGGCGGTGGTCGCCGACGGCATGACGGGAAGGCGGCACCGCTCCAATTGCGAACTCGTGGCGCAAGGCTTTGCCAACATCGCGTCCGCCCTGTTCGGCGGCATCTGCACCACCGGCACCATTGCCCGCACGGCGACCAATGTGCGGGCCGGCGCGCATGGACCGGTTTCGGGCATGATCCACTCGGTCCTCCTGCTTGCCCTGATGCTGGTCGCGGCGCCGCTGGCCAGCTACATCCCGCTTGCAGCCCTTGCCGGCGTGCTGGCGGTGGTGTGCTGGAACATGTTCGAGAAGCAGGCCTTTGCCACGTTGCTGCGTGCCTCGCGCGGCGACGCGCTGGTGCTGATGGCGACGTTCCTGATCGTCATCTTCCGCGATCTCACCGAAGGCATCGTCGTCGGCTTCGCGCTGGGCTCGATCCTGTTCATCGACCGCATGGCCAAGAGCATTGCGGTTGAGCCGGACCAGAGACTGGTGCAGGACGATGTCGCCGACAGAACCGGCGCCGACAGCGCATACGATTCCAGCGAAGCCAGCGATGCCGACACCGTCGTCTACCGGATTTCGGGCGCCTTCTTCTTCGGCGCCGCCTCGACCGTCGCCACGGTGCTGGACCGCATCGCCGATCAGCGCAAGAACTTCATCCTCGACTGCTCGGCGGTGCCGTTCTTCGATTCGACGGCGGCCAACGTCATCGAGGGCGCTGCTTACAAGGCGAGGCGCGCCGGCGTGCGCTTCATCATATCAGGCGCTTCACCGCAGACACGCCGCATGCTGATCAACCACGGTGTCAAACGGCCGCTGGTGACATACGCCGCCTCGATCAGGGATGCGCGGGCGCAACTGAAAAAAGCCCACCCGGGAGAGGTCTAAACCTCCTCCGCATTTGTCAACGATGTCGGGACGGATACCGACGCAAGCACCCCGTCAGCCGGCGGCGCCGGGCGCGCTGGCATCTTCGCGCGGCGCGGCCAGATCGTCACGCACTTTGCGCGCGAGTTTCCTTGTCGAGCGCCTAGGGCTGTCGCCGAACAGATCGGCTGCCGCGGCGAGACAGGTCTTTTTCAGGCTTTTCTCCGAGCGCTTCAACAGCTTGCTCAGGAGCCGCGTTTCTTGAGGAGAGCCGAGCGGCCGGTCGTCGGCATCGAGAAGCGTACGCAGGACGAACACATCATGCAGTTCGCCCAGCCTTTCGCCGAGTTCGTCGACCGCCTTGCGCCGGGCCTTGATCGGCGTCGGCCACAGCCTTCCGAGCAGCGACAGATGCATGCCGTGAGTCTTGGCCGCCTTACGCAGATCATGGAAATCATCGGCCTCACCGCGGGAGCCTGCCTTGTCCAGCGCCTTTCTGGCACGACGCAGAGTGATGCGGGCGCCTTCGGCAAGCACATCGGCGGCCTGTTCGGGCTGGTCGGGCAAGGCCAGCGTATCGATCCGGCTGATACCCTCCTCGCAAGCGGCAATCGCGGCAGCTATCGCTGCGCCGAGGCCGGCTCCACCATGCAATTCGTGCTGGCGCGCGACGAGCGTGTCGCGAACGGCATCGAGACCGCCGCCGGCGCTTTGCTCGGGAAAGCTTGCTGCCAGCCGGTCGATGGTTTCAACCAGCGCGGTTGCCTCGCGCGGACCGGCAAGCAGGGCAGCCACCTGTCGGTAACACTGATTCTCGGTCCCGCAAAATGTTTCGTCTCCGGAACGGACCAGGCGCAACAAGGCGCGCGCGTTCTTCAGCCGTTTGCGGCATTTGTGCAGCGCCTGCTCCGGCGTGTCATGCGCCGCGTCCAGATGGACGAGCGCCTTGCCGATCTCCTCGGCGAGGATGCGCCTGACCTCGCCGGTTAACGGCAGGCGCGGATCGATGCGATAGCTCATGCGGCGATCTCCGGAATCCCCTCAAGGGCGAGCGACGCGTTGTAGAACCTCTGCTCGCCGGTGACTTCGCGGCCGAGCCAATCTGGCATCATTTCGTCCTGCACGTTCTCTGGCGTCTCAAGCTCGGCGACCACCAGACCGCTAAGCGTCCCGCCAAAGACATCGATTTCATAGAGATGGCCGCGATGCCTAACATGGTGGCGTGTCTTCTCGATGACACGTCCGATGGCGAAGGCCAGCATCTCTTCCGCCTCCGCCAGAGGGATCGGATACTCGAATTCGTCACGTTCGCTGGCCTTGCTGCCGAATTTGAGCGTCAGCTTTGCCGAGGCGCCGTCGCTGATGCGCACGCGGACCGAGCGGTCGGGTGCGGCGGCGAGATAGAACTGGCGAATGCGGATGTCCGCCTCGACCAGATCCCGCCACTGCGCGCCGGAGACCAGGAACTTGCGCTCGATTTCCTTGACCATGGCTTCGCACTAAAGCGCGTGCGGCTGGAGATGGCAAGATGGAGATGGGCGAGGTTGACATTAATCATTCGATTGATTAAATATTTGGCATGAGCAAGCCGACAAACGCCAAAATTCCGCGTCGCGAGGCATCTCCCGCCGACATGACGCGCGCGGCACTTGTCCGCGCGGCGCTGACGCTGTTCGGACGGCAGGGTTTCGACGGCACCTCGACGCGCGAGATCGCGGCTGAGGCCAAGGCCAATATCGGCTCGATCGCCTATCATTTCGGCGGCAAGGAAGGACTTCGCGCGGCAGCGGCCGATTATATCGTCCACACCATCCAGGCCATTGCCGGCCAGGCGATCGGCGATCTGCAGGCGCCAAGCGATTCAGAAGCGGGCGACCCCGAAGCGGCGCGGGCACAACTCTTCACCGCATTGGAGCGGATGGTGGCCTTCATCGTGGCTAGGCCGGAGGCCGGTGAAATCGTGCAGTTCGTCCTGCGTGAACTTTCGCATCCTACCGCGGCACTCGACCGCATCTATGACGGCGTGTTCGAGCCGACGCATCGCCGGCTCTGCCTGATCTGGGAGCAGGCAACTGGCGAGCCGGCCGAAAGCGAGGCTACCCGACTCACCGTGTTCACGCTGATCGGCCAGGTCGTCTATTTCCGCATCGGCCGCGAAGCGGTGATGCGCCGCATGGGCTGGCGAGGGATCGGCGATGCCGAGGCCACCAAGATTGCGGCGGCGGTGACGGATAATCTTGGGGCGATATTGGCCGCCCGGAAGGATCTTAGGTCATGAGTTTCCTCTGCTCTTTGCCGCTCGCCGCCCTGCTTTTCAGTGCCTGCGCACCGGCGCCGCCGCTCGCCGTCGGCTATGTCGAAGGCGACTATGTGCTGCTCGCGCCGATCGAGGTGGCGCAGGTAGAGACGATTTCGGTCAAGCGCGGCGATCGCGTCGCGCCGGGTACGCCTGTGGTGACGCTGGAAAGCGCCGACGCGAAAATAGCCGTCGCACAGGCCGAGGCGGCCCTTGCCCAGGCCCAGGCGCAACTTGCCGACCTGCAGGTCGGCAAACGGCCGGAAGAGATTGAGGTGCTCAAGGCGCAGGTCGACATGGCCAAGGCGCAGGCCGCCGACGCCAAACGCAGATACACCCGCGCCAGTGATCTGTTCAAACGCGGCACCGGCACCCAGGCCGATTTTGACACCGCCTCGGCCACGCTGGAGACAGCCAACGCGCAGGTCGGCCAGGCGGAGGCCAATCTCGCCGTCGGCGGCCTGCCGGCACGGCCCGAAACGATCAAGGCCGCCGAGAATCAAGTCAGCCAAGCGCAATCGACGCTGGAGCAAGCGCGATGGCGGCTGTCGAAGCGCGTACTGGCGGCGCCGTCGCCCGGCCGCGTCAACGACGTGATCCGCAACCCGGGCGACACCGCCGGCCCGACCGCACCTGTCATTTCGATGCTGCCGGATGGCGCGGTGAAGCTCAGCGTCTATGTGCCGGAAAACGCGTTCTCGTCGGTGAAAGTGGGCACGCTGCTTAATGTCCATTGCGACGGCTGCGGGCCGGACGTGAAGGCTCGCGTCAGCTATGTGTCGCCGGATCCGGAGTTCACGCCACCGGTGATCTACTCGCTCGAGACCCGGCAGAAGCTGGTTTATCTGGTCGAGGCGCGGCCTGAGGGCGATGCCGGCGCGCTGCAGCCGGGGCAGATCGTCGATGTCGATCTGGCGGATATCGGCAAATGAACGTCATCGATGTCTATGGCCTGGTCAAGCGTTTTGGTGACAAGACCGTCGTCGACCATGTGACAATGACGGTGGCCGAGGGCGAGATCGTCGGCTTCCTCGGCCCGAACGGTTCGGGCAAGACGACGACCATCCGCATCATGTGCGGCCTGCTGACGCCGGACGAGGGCGAGGGCACGGTGCTCGGCTTCGACATCCGCACCGACAGCCTGAGGATCAAGCGCGAAGTCGGCTACATGACGCAGAAATTCTCGTTCTACGAGGATCTGACCATCGCCGAGAATCTCGAATTCGTGGCGCGGCTCTATGGGTTGAAGCCGCTCAACGAACATGTGGCTAAGACGCTGGAGGATCTTGGTCTCACCTCGCGCAAGGACCAGTTGGCCGGTACGCTGTCCGGTGGCTGGAAGCAGCGGCTGGCACTGGCCGCCTGCATCATGCACAAGCCCAGATTGCTGTTGCTCGACGAGCCGACGGCGGGCGTCGATCCGAAAGCCAGGCGTGAATTCTGGGACGAGATCCATCGGCTGGCCAGCGGCGGGCTGACCGTGCTGGTCTCCACCCATTACATGGACGAGGCCGAGCGCTGCCACCGCATCGGCTACATCTCCTACGGCAAGATGCTGGCCACCGGCACGGTCGACGAGGTGGTCAGGAATGCCGGGCTGACGACCTTCGTCGTGCAGGGCCCGCAGCTCGATTGGGTTGCTGCCGCACTCAGCAGCCGGTCCGGCGTCGACCAGGTGGCGCCGTTCGGCGCGACGCTGCATGTCGTCGGTTCCGACAAGAAGGCGCTTCAGGCAGCACTCGCCGATGTCGAGAAAGAGTACAAGGGCGTGACGGTTTCGCCGGGCGAGACTAGCCTGGAGGATGTGTTCATCCAGTTCATGTCCGGCTCGAAGGACAATATGGGATGAAAAACCGGATAAACAGCTTCTTTTCCTTCGCCAGGCTCGGCGCGCTGCTGATCAAGGAGTTCATCCAGATGCGGCGCGACCGCATCACCTTCGCCATGATGCTGGGCGTGCCGCTGATGCAGCTGGTGCTGTTCGGCTATGCCATCAACAACGATCCGAAAAGCCTGCCGGCAGCCCTGGTGGCGATGAGCAGCGATCCATACACGCGGGCCATGGTTTCGGCGCTGCAGACCACCGGCTATTACAGGTTCGACCATGTCGCGCAAAGTGCCGCCGAGGCGGAATTCCTGATGGCGCGTGGCGACGTCGCCTTCGCCGTCACCATCCCCGCCGACTTTGCGCGGCGGGTCGAGCGCGGCGACCAGCCGCAGATCCTGATCGAGGCTGACGCGACAGACCCAGCCGTCGCCAGCGGCGCCATCTCGACGCTCGGCACCGTCGCCAACCAGGCGCTGCTCCGGGCACGCGGCATGCAGGAGACGGCCGCCGAGGCTGCCCGGGGCCAGCTCGAAGTGGTGGTGCACCGGCGCTACAATCCGGAAGGTATCTCGCAATACAATATCGTGCCCGGCCTGCTCGGCGTCATCCTGCAGATGACGATGGTGATGATGACCTCGATCGCGCTAACGCGCGAGACCGAACGCGGCACGATGGAAAACCTTCTCGCGATGCCGTCCAGCCCGCTCGAAATCATGCTGGGCAAGGTGCTGCCCTACCTGGCGGTCGGCGCCGTGCAAGTGGTGGTGGTGCTGGCGGCGGCGAAGCTCCTGTTTGCCATTCCATTCACCGGGTCTATGCCGCTGCTGCTGACGGCAGTCCTGATCTTCGTGCTGGCGCTGGTGCTGCTCGGCTACACCATTTCGACGATGGCGCGCACGCAGATGCAGGCGCTGCAGCTCACCTTTTTCTTCTTCCTGCCGTCGATCATGCTGTCCGGTTTTATGTTCCCCTATCGCGGCATGCCAGGCTGGGCCCAGGCTTTCGGCGAAATCCTGCCGTTGACGCATTTCCTGCGCATCATCCGCGCGGTGATGCTGAAGGGCGCCGAACTGCCGGCGGTCGCGACGGAAATCGGCTGGCTCGTCGTGTTCGTACTGCTGTTTGCCGGCGTCGCGCTGGTGCGGTTCCGCCGAACGCTGGACTAGCTTACGCAAATGGCCGAGATGGTGGGGTGCAGAGGTCTAACGCGAACGCGCGACGCCGCTGGATGCATCATCGTTCGGATCGAGTTTCATGCGGGCTTGGCCTGAGCCGGGACCGGCGGCAATTCAGGCGCCTCCAGTCCTTGGAAAGGATCGCGCCAGGCGTCGATTTCTTCAAACTGACGATACCAGCGGCTGACAGAAGGATAATCAGCGAGCGGCAATCTGGCGACATTGTTGAAGGGCAGAAACGTCGCCATTCGAAAGTCGGCATAGGAAACCGAATTTTCAACCAGCCATTCTCGCTCGGAAAGCTCGGCCTCAAGTGTTGCAGCGGCCGTGCGGAAGTCTCTCAACCCCTCCTCAACCCGGTCCTGATCGATCGGGCCGAGCCCATACCGCTGTTTGGTCCCGCGTTCGAAATGCACGACGTCGCAAGCTCTTGCGAAGTTCTCTTTCCCCCAACTGAGCCATCGGATCATCTCGGGTTCGTCGTCACCGGTGCGCCAGAGATCCGAATGCGCGTCGCGTGACAGCCGGCAGGCTATGGCGTCGGCCTCCCAGAGGCTTTTTCCCGAGCCTACAAATATGGGCAATGAAAGATTGGGATTTAGCGGGCGAAATCGCTCAGCCTGCCCTGGAGCGAAGGGGGAGGCGAATTCAAACTCGACCTTTGCGTCGAGATAGCGTGCCACCGCGACCGCGAGGCGAGGATTGGGATTGCGGCTGAAGAACAGTTTCATTCCGTGTCAGCCTTTTTGAATGGTGCTGGTTCGGTCGCCACCTAAGCCGCCGCCATGATCTCCGCATAGGTGGCGAAATCGACATTGCCGCCGGAGAGCACCACGGCAATGCATTTGCCTGATAGCTCGATCTCGCCCGACGACAGTGCGGCCAGCCCGACGCAGCCGCCGGGCTCGACCACCAACTTGAGATGAGCCATGGCGTCGCGCATCGCCTGCGCCACCGCTCTGTCGGAAACGGCAATGCCGCCGGCGAGATTCCTGCGGTTGATCTCGAAGGTGATCGCGCCCGGTTCAGTGGTGAGGAGCGCATCGCAGATCGAATTGTGTCCGGGTTCGATCGAAACCCGGGCACCTCTAGCCAGTGAACGACAGGTGTCGTCGAAATGCTCGGGCTCCACGGCCCAGACGGCCGTGGCAGGGGAAGCGTCCTTGACGGCGATGGAAATACCGCTGCTCAAGCCGCCGCCGCCGCAGGGGATGACGACCGCGTCGAGGCTCACGCCGAGCGCTTGCGCCTGCGCCATCAGTTCGAGGCCGATCGTGCCCTGGCCGGCGATGATGGCCGGATCGTCGAAAGGTGGGACCAGGACCATGCCCCGTTCGATGTACGGGCGAACCACCGTCATGCGGTCGTCGCGGAAACGGTCGAACGGCACCACTTCCGCGCCCATTTTCCTGACATTGCCGACCTTCATCGCCGGCGCATCCGTCGGCATGGCGATGACCGCCTTGACGCCGAACATCGCCGCCGAGGCGGCGACGCCTTGCGCGTGATTGCCCGACGAGAAGGCGACGACACCACGGCTGCGCTCCTCATCGCTCAGCGACGACAGCTTGTTGTAGGCGCCGCGGAACTTGAACGAGCCGGTACGCTGCAGCGTCTCCGGCTTGAACAGGATCCTGGCGCCGAAGCGTTTGTTCAGCTCAGGCGATTCGATCAGCGGCGTTTCGACGATCAGGCCGGACAATCGCGCTGCTGCGGCGCGGATATCGGCGATGCCGGGAGGGGCGGTCATGGCGAGGTCCTGCAGAAGTGAGATCGCCTATGGTGCACGGAAAACCAGGTCGCGCACCACTGGAAAAATGTGACCGTTACAATTCGTGGATTGCGAGAAGAGCGTAGTGCCTTCATCAGCGCCCCAACGTTTGCGATTGGCCGAAGCCTCCCCAACTTCATCATCCCAGGGTCTCCGCGACGTCGCTTCGCTCTGCTCCGCCCTGGGATGACGAAGGCAGGAGATCTTCGCCCGACCGCCCCCTCACCCCAAAAGCACCCTTTTCCGTTTGGCGCCGCCCATCTTGCGCCAGGTGTTGAAGCGATGGGTGGCGGCGGCGAAGGATATCTTCATCTGCCGAGCAACCGAATAGCGCGACTTGCCCTCGTCGAACATGCGGTAGCAGCACTCGACGCCCTCCTCGGTCAGCTTGCCGTCGGGGGCTTTGTTGTGCGGATTGGCCGGATCGAATTTTTCGACCTGCTGCTCGACTAGGCCTTTGAGGCGCTGCAAATCGGCCTCGATACCGGCGATCAGATCGAGAACGGGTTTCGGGTCAAATGCATGCGTGGGCTGTTTTGCCGGCATCTACGGATTCCTTTCTCTTGGCTTAGGTTCAGCTATATAGGTGAACATTCGCCAATAATTAAAGGGCAGAGAAGGATTCCCGGAGCCCCATTTTGGACGTTCGGCCGACGGGCGCGATTGACCAATGGCGCGCCAAACCCTAGTTTAGAATAATTCTAAACTAGGGTGAATTTCTCATGCTTTCCCGTGTTTTCGGTTTTGGCCGCCGTCCTTTCGAGTCGCTCTCGGAGCAAGAGATCCTGGCGCTCGCCATCTCTTCCGAGGAAGACGACGGGCGTATCTACCGTGCCTATGCCGACGGGCTGGCGGATAGCTTTCCGCATTCGGCCAAAGTGTTCGAGGAGATGGCCGAGGAAGAGGACGGCCATCGCGACTCGCTGATCGAGCTTCACCGCGAACGTTTCGGCGAACGCATTCCGCTGATCCGGCGCGAGCATGTGAAGGGCTATTACGAGCGCAAGCCCGACTGGCTGGTCAGGCCACTCGGCATCGAGCATGTGCGCAGCCAAGCCGAGGCGATGGAGCGGCAGGCGTACCTGTTCTACGTCGAGGCGGCGAAACGCACCAGCGACGCCTCGACACGAAAGCTGCTCGACGATCTGGCGGTGGCCGAACAAGGCCACGAGACGCTGGCGCAGCGGCTGGAGCACAAGCATGTGCCGGGCGCGGTGAAGGACGAGGAAGAAGCGGCCGAGCAGCGCCAGTTCATCCTGACCTATGTGCAGCCGGGCCTGGCCGGGCTGATGGACGGATCAGTGTCGACACTGGCGCCGATCTTCGCCGCCGCGTTTGCCACGCATGACACATTCCAGACCTTCCTGGTCGGGCTTGCCGCCTCTATCGGCGCCGGCATCTCGATGGGCTTCACCGAGGTCGCCTCCGACGACGGCAAGCTGTCGGGCCGCGGCTCGCCGGTCAAACGCGGCATCACCACGGGCGTCATGACCGCGCTGGGCGGTCTCGGTCACGCCTTGCCCTACCTCATTCCGTATTTTTGGACCGCGACAATTCTCGCGGTCGTGGTGGTGTTCTTCGAACTGTGGGCGATCGCCTTTGTGCAGAACCGTTATATGCAGACGCCGTTCTGGCGCGCCGCCTTCCAGGTGGTGCTGGGCGGCGGATTGGTGTTCGCGGCGGGCGTGCTGATCGGGAATGCTTAGAAGCCCTACCCATGCAGCGCCCGGCTGTCCTCAGGCGCCTCTGAACGTTCGGTCAGGCCATAGTCGCGCACGACATGGGCGATGCGCAGACGATAGCCGGCAAAGATGCCGCCGCGGCCGGCCTTCTGAGCCCGCCTATGTTCCTCCGTGTTGCGCCAGGCCTTCACCGCCTTCTCGTCGCGCCAGAACGACAGCGACAGGATGCGGTTCGGGTCGGCGAGGCTCTGAAAGCGCTCGATTGACAGAAAACCGTCTATGCCGTCGAGCAGCGGGCGCAGGTCGGCGGCGAGGCCGAGATAGGCGTCGCGCTTGCCCGCTGCCGGCTCGACCTCGAAGATGACGGCTATCATAGTTTCACCAGAGAGGCGTGCGGCCCGGAAGCGAGTTTCAGAAAAGCCCGGTCCTCTTTAAGGATGAATTTTTCACGCCGCGCGAATTCGTAATTCGCCTTGCCGGCCGGGTCGGCGGCGAGCCTGGCACGGTAGGCTTCATAAGCGGCCAGGCTGTCGATGTTGTAGGCGGCGTAGGCGGTGGTGGCCGAGCCCTCATGCGGCGCAAAATAGCCGATCAGATCGGCGCCGCAGCGCGGGATCGCCTGGCCCCAGTTACGGGCATACTCCTCGAATGCCGCGTTGCCAAACGGGTCGATCTCGTAGCGGATAAAGCAGGTGATGGTCATCTTTTGTCTCCTAGACGGGTGGATGCATTCTTGCGCCGACAGTTCGAGCGGTGTCGAAACGTTCTGTGGTTCTAGTGTGCTAGGCAATTTCCACGCTGGTCACGCTTGCCAGAAGGACTTCGCGCATTCGCGGCGAACGTCTTCTGGCGTCATGCCAAGATCGCGCAAAAGGTGCTCGTCAATCTCGGCGAGGTCGAGGCGCTGCAGATGGCGGTCGTACCACCGCGCCAGGAGCCGCAGATGCGACCGGCGGAAGATGATGAACGGAAACGGCCGACGGCCGACGCGGCTGACAAGCAGGGTGTGGGGAACGGTTCTTGCGGTCATCGTCGTCTCCTTGATCTCAGCGGAGGATAGTGGTTATCTGACGACAATGCTTCGATGAAGGACGAACTATGCGTGAAGGACCAGACATAGCGCGCATCGCCAGCCTGGTCGGCGATCCGGCGCGGGCAAACATGCTGACCGCGCTGATGGGCGGCACGGCACTGACAGCGAGCGAACTGGCGCTCGTGGCCGGCGTGTCGCTGCCGACCGCCAGCTCGCATCTGTCGAAACTGATGGAGGGTGGGCTGCTGACGCTGGCAAGCCAGGGGCGGCATCGCTACTACGGCCTCGCCGGGCCGCAGGTGGCTGGCATGATCGAGGCGATTACCGGCGTCGCCGCTGCGGTCGGGCCGCAGCGGGTGCGGCCGGGCCCGCGCGACGCCGCCATGCGCGTGGCGCGGGTCTGCTACGACCACCTCGCCGGCGAGCAGGCCGTGGCAATGCTCGACCGTCTTGTCGCTCGACAAGTCCTCCTGCGCCACGACAAGGAGATCCGACTCGGGCCGTCGGCCGCCTCGCATTTCGCCGCGATCGGCATCGATGTCGAGAGCAAGCCGCGACGACCGCTGTGCCGGGCCTGCCTCGACTGGAGCGTGCGGCGCTCGCATCTGGCCGGCACGCTGGGTGCGGCCATTCTCGACAAGATTATCGCCGAGAAATGGGCGCGACGCGAGAAAGACAGCCGCGCAGTGATCTTTTCGCCGATGGGCAAGCAGGCGTTCGAGAAGGTGTTTCTCGGCTGAAAAGTAACTGATCAGCCGCGCTTGAGCAGCTTGCCCTGCTTGAAAAAATCTGCCCAGGGATCGGCTTTCGCCAACTGCTTCAGCGTCGTCTTGTCGCCGATCGGAAAGGCGTTCGGCGCCAACCCGGCCTCGATCTCCGCCCAAGTCGCCGGCATTGAGACCGTAGCGCCTTTCTTGGCGCGCGACGAATAGGGTGCCACCGTGGTCGAGCCGCGGCCATTGCGCAGATAGTCGACGAAGATCTTGCCGGTGCGCGCCTTCTTCGACAGCGTCGCTGTATACCGATCAGGGGCGGCCTGCTCGAGGGCGCGGGCGAAATCATGGGCGAAGTCCTTCACCTCATCCCAATCCGCCGACGGTTTCAGCGGCACGACGACATGGTAGCCCTTGCCGCCCGACGTCTTGACGAAATTCGGCAATGACAGCGCATCGAGCCGGCCGTGAATTTCGAGCGCCGCCGCGCGCACCGCTTTCACGTCGACGCCTTCGTCGGGATCGAGATCGAAGATGATCTGGTCCGGCTTGTCCAGTTCCTCGATGGTGCAGCCCCAGATATGGATCTCGACCACGCCGAGCTGGACCAAGGCAGCGACACCGTCGAAATCGCGGATGAACAGGATCTCCTCGCCGTCGGTCGGATCATTCATCCTGGCGATCTTGTCATGCATGCCGGCCGAGGCATGTTTCTGGAAGAAGCGTTGGCCGCCGACGCCGTCCGGCGCGCGCACCAGGCTGAGCGGCCGGTTGGCCACGAACTGCTTCATGCGTGCCCAGACCGAGGCATAGTGATCGAGCAGGCCCTGCTTCGAGACCTTCTCCTGCGGCCACAGAAGCTTGTCGGGGTGAGAAAGCTTAACGACGGTTTTTGCCGCCCCGGTAGACTTGACCTTGGTCTCGCCTTTGCCGCCGGCCGGCTCTGCCTTGGTGTCGGCCTTCGGCTTTTCCTGCACGACTTCCTCCGCCGGTTTGTCCTCGCGCAATCCCTGGAACGAGGCGTGACGTATTATACGATCGGACGTCCAGGTGCGGAACTCCACGTCGCCGACAAGTTCGGGCTTCACCCAAACCACTCCTTTGTCCGGCCCCTTGCCTGTCGGCACGGCGGTATCGAAGGGCGAGGTCTTCGCCTTCAACGCATCCAGCTTTTTCTTCAGGTCGTTGGTACTTTGCATCGAAAAACCGGTGCCGACACGGCCGGCATAGTGCAGCTTGCCGCCCTCATGGTAGCCGACCAGCAAGGAGCGCAATCCGCGCCCGGTCTTCTCCGACGGCAGGTAGCCGCCGATGACGAACTCCTGGCGCAGCGTGCATTTCGACTTCACCCAGGACAAGCCGCGGCCGCTGCGATAGGGCGCGTCGGCGCGCTTGGAGACGATGCCTTCCAACCCCATGCGGCAGGCATGCTCCAGCATGACCTTGCCCGGTTCGGCAAAATGGTCGCTGAAGCGGACTGCCGAATTGGCTGGCTGTTTGCCAAGCAAATCCTGCAAAGCCTGCTTGCGCTCGACCAGCGGCTCTTTGCGCAGGTCTTGGCCGTCGAGACGGATCAGGTCGAAGATGTAATAGAGAAAACGATCCGTGCGGCCGGCCGACAGGTCAGCCTGGAGCAGCGCGAAAGACGAGACGCCGCTGTCTGCCAGCACGACGATCTCGCCGTCAAGGATGGCGTCGGTACATTTCAGACGCCCGAGTTCTGCAATAATCGCGGCGCCGAATTTGCCCGTCCAGTCGAGGCCGGTGCGGGTCAACAGTCGCACCTTTGTGCCGGCGAGTTGCGCCTGCATGCGGTAGCCGTCGAATTTCACCTCATGCAGCCATTCCCTGCCGGGAGGGGCATCCCTCTGCAGTGTGGCGAGGCATGGTTCGATGAACTCGAGCTGCTTTGCCGCCTTGGCCTTCGCCTTGCTGGTGGACCGTTTGTTCGAATGCCAGACCCTTGGCTTCTTGCCATCGGCGGTCTTGCCTTCGCCAACCTCCTCGATCGTCAGGCCCGACTTCACCGACTCGGGCGCCACCTGCAAGATGTCCTCACCTGGACGCGCGGCGGCATCGTCGGATTTGATCAGCAGCCAATTGTCGCGCGTTTTGCCCGGACGCGGCTTCAGCCGCACCAGATGCCAGAGACCGTTCAGCTTGTGGCCGTGCAATTCGAAGCTGATATGACCCTTTTTCATCGCCTGGGCCGGGTCGTTCTCCGGTTGCCATTTGCCTTCGTCCCAGACGATGACCGAGCCGCCACCATATTCGCCCTTGGGAATGGTGCCTTCGAAGGACGCGTAGTCGATCGGGTGGTCCTCGACATGCACGGCGAACCGCTTTTCATGCGGATCGAGGCTCGGACCCCGGGTTATCGCCCAGCTCCACAGCACGCCACCATGCTCCAGGCGAAGGTCGTAATGCAGTCGTGTCGCGGCGTGCTTGTGGACGACAAAGATGCCGCCGGCCTCACCTTTCCTGTTGCGAACGACCTTGCCGACCGGCTCGGCGGTCTTCTTGAAATCGCGTTTGGCGTGATACTGCTCAAGGCTGGCCATCGCACGCGATCCTATAGCGGTTTGGGGTGGCGCCGATTTGCTGTGAGGGCTTCGGCTTGGCGACGCCGACACCAGGCCTTGAACGGATAGAAACAGTTTCAGTTCCGGCCCCGCGAAAAAGCGAGGCAAAGCCGGGTTGCCCGGCATTGCCTGGATCGACTATTCGGCGGCCTGAAGGTTGACCTTGGCTTCCGCAATCTCGGTAAGCTTGCGGTCGGTCGCCTGCTCTTCCTTGATGTTGTTGGCCAGGACATTGGCGCAGTCGGTGCGGCCAAGCTGCTTGGCCCAGGCGATCAACGTGCCGTAACGGGTTATTTCATAGTGCTCGACCGCCTGCGCGGATGCGATCAGGGCGGCGTCGAGAACGTCCTTGTCGTCGATGTCGCCGCTGACTTCGTCGGCTTCCTCGAGAATGCCGTCGATGGCCGGACAGTTGACCGTCTTGGCCTTCACGCCATGCAGTTCGAACACCTTCTCGACGCGCTCGATATGGCCCTTGGTCTGGCCGAGGTGCTTTTCAAGGCCGGCTTTCAGCTGCGGGTCGGTCGCCTTGTCGATCATCTTCGGCAGCGACTTCTCGATCTGTTTTTCGGCGTAATAGATGTCGCGTAGCGTGTGGACGAAGAGGTCGTCCAGCGTCTTGATGTCTTTCGAAAAGAAACCCATGGCTTTTGCCTTTCCATTGTTCTTGCTGGTTTGGGGTTCCGGCGGCGGTTTCGCTCGGAAGCCGCAGCCTGCTGGGCCAGGTGGGTCCGGCTCTGGGCGTCAACGTCCGGCTTTCGGACGGGTTCCTGACTTACCCCAAGGAAGCACAGAAATTTCGCGGCGCTGGCCAAGGCTGAAACAGAAGCGCGTCCGAGCGACATCCAAACGAAACATATGTGATGCAAAAGTCACATCGACCGAAATGTCGACGAACTGCATGGAAAGACCCCGAATCAGCCGCATTGCGGCCACGAACCAAGGCCTTTTCGACCAGATATTAACATCGTGTTCACCGACTATTCACGCCTAGACGCTATGATCTCCGCAATTCGGAAGGGACATCCGAAATCGGGACAGGGACAGGTAAAATGAGCTTCTTGACGCACCTCATCGGCTACGCTGCCGCCATCCGCGAATTCGTCGCGCCGACCTACCGGCCGGAGCGCTATTACATGCGCGGCCCTGGCCCCGCTTGCGCACGTCGCGGCCATACGCTCGGCATCAGCGCACACTGATGACGGCCATGGAAAGTCGTCACGACAGCCGGATCTGCAGGCCGGCCGCCGATCACCGTGCGACGACCTATCGCGCGGAACGTCCCGCGCTCGCCGACAGGCGGCGTGCGACAACACCAAGGTTCTGAGATTCTAGGACTTTGATCTCGCAGCCGGCAAGCTTAGTGTCGCTTGACACCAAGCAGCCGGGACTCGCGTGACCACCCAGCCAGACAATCCTCCTGAAGAACCCGCCTTCGATGCAAGCCAGCCGTTGATCGTGTTCGATGGCGTTTGCGTGCTGTGCTCGGGCTTCGTGCGCATGGTGGTCGGTCTCGACCGCAAAAGCAGCGGAGCCCTCAGCTTTTTGGGGGAGCCGCGATGAAGATCCTCATCGTCGGCGGCTACGGCAGCTTTGGCGGCCGTATCATCGAATTGCTTGAGAACGAGCCGCGCCTGACACTGATCGTCGCCGGGCGCTCGCTGGCCAGGGCCGATGCCTACTGCAAGAACCGCGATCGTGCCGTCGCCCGGGTTGTTCCGGCGCTGTTCGATCGCGACGGCGATATCGTCGAGCAACTTTCACCGCTGCGGCCCGATATACTGATCGATGCCAGCGGCCCGTTCCAGGCCTATGGCGAGGGCCGGTACCGCCTGATCGAGGCCTGCATCGACCAGGGCGTCAACTATCTCGACCTCGCCGACGGCTCGGATTTCGTCGCCGGCGTGTCTGCGTTCAATGAGGCGGCGCGAACGGCTGGTCTTTTCGTGCTGTCCGGGGTCTCCAGTTTTCCGGTGCTGACGGCGGCGGCGGTGCGTCGCCTGTCTCTGGGCATGGCGCGAGTAGATAGCATCCGCGGCGGCATCGCGCCGTCGCCATTTGCCGGCGTCGGTGAAAATGTGATCCGCGCCATATCCGGCTATGCCGGCCAGCCGGTCAAGCTCGTGCGGAACGGTCGTTCAGCGCTAGGCCATCCGTTCACCGAACAGACGCGCTACACGATCGCACCGCCGGGCCGCCTGCCACTGAGAAATAAGCTGTTCTCGCTGGTCGACGTCCCGGACCTGCGTGCGCTGTCAGAGCTTTGGCCGGAAGCGAAAACCATCTGGATGGGAGCCGGGCCGGTCCCCGAAGTGCTTCACCGCGCCTTGATCGGGCTTGCCTGGCTGGTGCGCGCGCGAACAGTCCGCTCGCTTTCGCCGCTGGCCTCGCTCATGCAGCTGGCGACGAACCGGCTGCGCTGGGGCGAGCACCGCGGCGGCATGTTCGTCGAGGTGGCGGGATCGGACCAGACGGGCGTGGCGGCCACACGATCGTGGCACCTGCTGGCGGAGGGCAACGACGGGCCGCTGATCCCGTCGATGGCGGTCGAGGCGCTGGTCCGCAAGGCGCTGGATGGACATGAGGCGCCGCCCGGCGCGCGGGCTGCCGTGCACGATTTGGAGCTTGAGGATTATGAAGCGCTGTTTGCCAGCAAGACGATCTACACAGGTTTCAGAAACGAACCCGTTGATTTGGACACGCCGCTTTATGCCGCCTTGCTCGGCGACGCCTGGCTAAGCCTGCCGGACGAGATCCGCGCCATGCATGATGGCACGACGACAGCGGAAGGACGGGCGCGGGTCGAGCGCGGAGGTAGTATCCTTGGCCGGCTAACGGCCTGGATGGTCGGGTTTCCGAAGCCGTGCGCCGATATCCCTGTCCGTGTCCGGTTTGAACCCGGCAAGGGTGGCGAGACCTGGACCCGAACATTCGGCACGCACAGTTTTTCAAGCCGACAGTGCGCTGGCCGGGACCGGTCGCAGCAGCTGCTGTGCGAACGCTTCGGCCCGTTGACCTTCGCGATGGCGCTGGTCGCCGAAGATGGACGGCTGACGCTCGCCCTGCGTCACTGGAGTATTGGGGTCTGCCGCTGCCGCTGTGGCTGTGCCCGCGCTCGACATCCTACGAAACCGTGGAAGACGGCCGGTTTCGCTTCCATGTTGAGATTTCACATCGCTTCACTGGAATCATCGTCCGTTATCGCGGCTGGCTCGAACCTTCGCAGGGCTCCAGCACGGTCGCATCGCCTGCCGCCTTGGCGAGTTCGCGGCAGCCCTGAACCGTGCACAGGGTCCAGCCTTCACCCGTCGCGCCAGAGGCCGCGAGCACAAGGCGCCGCTGCGGCGCCATCTTGGGTTTATAGATCCACCAGCCGTCCCGCAGCACCGAGCCTTCCGGCGGTTCCATGCCGGCGCCCGAGCCCTTGATCCGTGCCTCGACGATTTGCAAGCCGGACGGCATCACCTTCCAGTCTTCCTGCCAATACGTCTTTTCCACCGAATGCGTCCAGGCGAGCGTGAAGGCGGCGACAGTGAGCGTCACCGTCTTGCCGGCGGCGAGGATACAGAGGCTCATGCCGTACTCGACGCCTGCCGCGCACGCCAGCAGTGCCAGCCGATCCAGATGAAAGAGAGCGCCCAGCCGGCTTCGTCGGTGACAGGCAGTGCGGCAACCAGCAGCACGCCGGCGGCGAAGGCGACGAGACGTTCCCACCAGGCCATGCGCCGGGCCAGGAACCCGACCGCGGCCGCGCCCCACAGGGCAATGCCCATGCAGGCCTTGAGGACGATATAGGCGACCTCGACGGGATAGCCGAACTGGGCGGCGATCGGTCCGGGGTCCTGCAGCATCAGCGCCGGGGTGTAGACCGCCATGAACGGCACGACGAAGCCGGCGACGGCAAGCTTGGTGGCCTGGATGCCGATCTTGAGGCCGCTCTCCTTGGCCATCGGCGCGGCGGCGAAGGCGGCCAGCGCCACAGGCGGGGTGAGGTCGGCCATGATGCCGAAATAGAAGACGAACATGTGGCTCACCACCAGCGGCACGCCGAGCGACAGCAGTGCCGGCCCGGCCAGCGATGAGGTGATGATGTAATTGGGGATCGTCGGGATGCCCATGCCGAGCACCAGGCAGGTCAGCATGGTCAGCACCAGCGACAGGAGCAGATTGTTCTCGCCGATGGAGATGATCCAGCCGATGAAGGTGGAGGCGATGCCGGTGAGCGTCAAAGTGCCGATGACGATGCCGACAATGGCGCAGGCGATGCCGACCGGCAACGCGTTCTTTGCTCCCTCGGCAAGCGAGTCTATGCATATCTGCAGCGTCTCGCGTCCGCCCCTGAAGGTGACGCAGGCGATGACGAGCCCAGCGATCACAAAACTGAGGATATCGACGCCGAACCTCATGAAAGAGGCGGCGGCAAGCCCTAGCGTCAGCCAGAAGACGATGCGGAAGGCAAGCGGCCCGATCAAAGCCGCCAGCGGCGTGCCGAGGATGAGCACGATGGTCAGCGCCAGACCCATGGTGCCGGCGAAGATCGGCGTATAGCCGGCAAACAGCAGATAGATGAGCGCGGCAAGCGGCAACACCAGCGGCCAATGTCTTCTCACCGCATGCCACGGATTGGGCAGGTCCGCCTTGGCCATGCCCTGCAGGCCGGCCTTGCCGGCTTCCAGGTAGACCTGCCAGAAGCAGGCGCCGAAATAGAGCAGCGCAGGGATGATCGCCGCCTTGACCACCTCGGCATAGGGAATGTTCAGCGTCTCGGCCATGATGAAGGCGACCGCGCCCATCACCGGCGGCATGATCTGGCCGCCCATCGACGAGGTCGCCTCGACGGCGCCGGCGAAGGCCGAACGGAAGCCGAAGCGCTTCATCAGCGGGATGGTGAACTGGCCGCTGGCCACCACATTGGCGACGCCGGAGCCGGAAATGGTGCCCATCAGCGCCGAGGACAGTACGCAGACCTGGGCCGGGCCGCCGCGCCACGTGCCGACCAGGCCAAGCGCGAAATCGTTGAACAGCGCGATCATGCCGGCGCGTTCGAGAAAGGCGGCGAAGACGACGAAGATGAAGATATAGGCGGCCGAGACGTAGACCGGCGTGCCGTATATGCCTTCGGTGCCAAAGGCGAAGGTGTCGATGAGCTGTGCGAAATCATAGCCGCGATGGATGAAGGGCGGCGGCAGGTGATTGCCGAAGAAAGCGTAGGCGAGAAAGATCAAGGCGATCAGGGCAAGCGGCAGCCCCATTAGCCGCCGCGCGGCCTCGAAGACCAGCACGACCAGCACCGTGCCGACGATCAGGTCCGGCGTGGTGAGGAAGCCGGAGCGCCGGATGAGGTCGGTATAGAACACCCAATTGTAGAGGCCGGTGGCGAAGCCGAGCACGCCGAGCGTCCAGAACGCTGCTTTCGCCGGTGTGGTTGTGGCGCGCAGATTGGCGATCAGGCCAAAGCCGAGCAGCAGCAAGAAGCCGACATGCATGGCGCGCACCACCTGGCTCGGCAAGCTGCCATAGGCGGCGATATAGATCTGGAAGACGGAGAAGGCGATGGCGACGAGAAAGGCGGCCTTGCCGGCGATGCCTTCGCCGAAACCCGGCGGCAGGCCTTCGACCGGGGCTTCGGCGGTTGGGGAGAGAACGGTCGGGGTGTCGGTCATTGGCGGGTTCCTGGCGGGGCGCTCTCCCTCCCCCTCGAGGGGAGGGTGGACAGCCGCCGAAGGCGGATGGACGGGTGGGGTAATCTCAACTGCCTCGACCTTTGCCTGAGCGATGGAGCGCGTCGCCGAGGACCCCTCCCGGCCCTGGCGGGCCACCCTCCCCTCAAGGGGAGGGAGCGGCGCTACTTCACCAACCCCTTTTCCTTGTAATACCGCTCGGCGCCGGGATGCAGCGGCACCGGCATGCCGTCGAGCGCCTTGGCCACGTCGATCGCCTTGGCGGCGGCGTGGGCAGCAGCGAGCTGGTCGAGATTTTCGAACAGCAGCTTGGTCATCTGATAGGCGGTCTCGTCGGAGACGTCGGCATGGGTGATGAGGAAATTGCCAACGGCGGCGGTCGCGACATCCTCGGTCTGGCCCTCATAGGTGCCCTTGGGAATGGTCACCGAAAGATAGGGCGAGCCGATCTTGGCGACATCCTGCGCCGGCACGGCAACGACGTTGATCGGCACCGACGTGGCGAGGTCGCGGATCGACGCGACGCCGAGGCCGGCCGATTGCAGCGTGGCGTCGAGCTGGCGGTTCTTGATGAGCTCGACCGATTCGGCGAAGGGCAGATACTCGACCCGTCCGAGATCCTCGTATTTCAGCCCGGCGGCGGCGAAGATGGCGCGAGCGTTGAGCTCGGTGCCGGACGCCGGCGCGCCGACCGACAGGCTCTTGCCCTTGAGGTCGGCGAGCGTCTTGATGCCGGACTCCCTGCTGGCAACGATCTGGATGTAGTTGGGATAGATGGCGGCGATGCCGCGCAGCTTGTCGAGCTTGCCCGGGAAGCCGGCTTCGGTGTTGCCCTCCGCGGCCAGTTTGACGGAATCGCCGAGCGCGAAGGCGATCTCGCCCTTGCCCTGCTGCAGCAGGTTGAGGTTCTCGACCGACGCTTTGGTCGCTTGCACCTGGGTGCGTGCGCCTTCGATGCCCTTGCCATAGATTTCCGACAGCGCGACGCCGAGCGGGTAGTAGACACCCGAGGTCCCGCCGGTCAGCACGTTGATGAACTCCTGCGCATTGGCCGGCACCGCGCCAAGGCCTAGCGACAGCGCCAGCGCGCCGGCAGCAACAAACTTCGTTCTGAAATTGAGCATCATGATTTCCTCCCTGAAATATCAGCGGCCGTACCGCCCTCGCCAGCACGAGCCGAGGCGAGTTTAGTCAGCGGGTGGGAAATGCCAACCCGCAATAATATCCATTAGACGAACGGCTGAGTGTTGCCGCCACGCATGGCCGCTTGCGCGATGTGCGATCGGAGCCGAAAGATTTTCGCAGAGCCTGTCGAAATCGCGCGAGGCCGCGCGACATACGTTCGGCTTGCAACGATGCGGCCTTCGAAAATGGAGAAGACCATGCGATACATGCTTTTGATCTACGTGAACGAAGCCGCGATGGCGGCCGCGCCGACGGAGAAGACCTACGAGATCAGCGCAGCCTATGCCGCCTATACCGAGGCGTTGAAGAAGTCCGGCTCCTGGTTGGCCGGCGACCGGCTGAAGCCGACCCAAGCCGCGACCTCGGTGCGGATGGCCAACGGCAAGACCAACGTGCTCGACGGTCCCTATGCCGATACCAAGGAGCAGCTCGCCGGTTTCTACATGATCGAGGCGGAGGACGCCGACGCGGCTATTGCCTGGGCGGCGCGATGCCCAGCTGCCAGCACCGGCACGGTCGAGGTGCGGCCGATCTGGGAACAAACCATGTGATGACGAATGACCCGGAAGTCGCCCGGGCGGCAGCGGAAGCGGCCGCCCGGCAAAGCTACGGCAAGCTCGTCGCCTTCCTCGCCGCTCGCACGCGCGACGTGGCCGGCGCCGAGGACGCGCTGGCCGACGCCTTTGCGGCGGCGCTGGAGCGCTGGCCGCAAACCGGCGTGCCGCAGAAGCCGGAAGCCTGGCTGCTGGCGGTGGCGCGCAGACGCCGCGTCGACGCGATCCGGCGGCGACTGACCAGCGAGGCGAGCCGCGACCATCTCAGGCTGATCGCCGAGGAGATGGAGGCCCGCACGATCGATGAAGACCTGCCCGATGAGCGGCTGCGGCTGATGTTTGCCTGTGCCCATCCGGCGATCGAGGCCGGCGTGCGCGCGCCGCTCATCCTGCAAACCATTTTAGGCTTCGACGCAGCGACGATCGCCTCGGCCTTCCTGGTGTCGCCAGCAACGATGGGCCAGCGCCTGGTGCGCGCCAAAAGTCGCATCCGCGAGACCGGCATTCCGTTCCGGGTGCCGGAGCGGGCCGAACTTGGCGAGCGGCTGGATGCGGTGCTGGAAGCGATCTACGCCGCGTTCGCCGAAGGCTGGTCCGACCCGGCCGGCACCGAGACCCGGCGCCGCAATCTCGCCACCGAAGGCATCTGGCTCGGCCGGCTGGTGGCCTCGCTGATGCCGGATGAGCCGGAAGCGCTCGGCCTGCTGGCGCTGATGCTGTTTGCCGAGGCGCGGCGTGCGGCGCGGCGCAACGCCGCCGGAGACTATGTGCCATTGGCCGAGCAGGAGCTTGCACTGTGGGACGGCGCCTTGATCGACGAAGCCGAGACATTGCTGAAGCACGCCGCGGCCAAGGGCGTCGTCGGCCGCTATCAGCTCGAGGCAGCCGTGCAATCCGCCCATACGACAAGGCGGCTGACCGGCCGGACCGACTGGGCCGCGATCAAACAGCTCTATGATGCGCTGTCGGTGATTGCCGGCTCGCCGGTGGTATCGATCAACCGCGCGGTGGCCATCGCCGAGGCCGACGGCGCCGCGGCGGGACTGAGCGCACTTGGTGGGCTTGGCGACGACAAACGGCTGCATGATTATCAGCCTTATTGGGCCGCCCGCGCCGGTCTTCTGGCCAGGCTCGGCAAAACTCGGGAGGCTACCGAGGCCTATGACAGGGCGATCGGCCTCGAACGCGACTCGGCCGTGCGCCGGTTCCTGCAGGAACGGCGGGCGGGGCTGGCAGCCGAAGAATGAGGTCCGGGAAAGGCCGAGGGTCAGACATGATCGGATGTTTGGGTCTAAGGCCGAGCGCTGGCGCCGCCCCTCATTGCCCTGCCGGGCATTTCTCCCCGTAAACGGGGAGAAAGAGGCTGGTCGCGGTGTCGGCATTTTTTCTGCAACGCTGGCGATTGGCGAAGCCGTCAATGAGAGCGCCCCTCGCCCCGTTTACGGGGAGAGGATGCCGGCAGGCAGGTGAGGGGCAGCGCCGGCTTCGACAAATAGCGGGCGATACGGAAGCGCAGGAAACCACAACCGCAGGCCGGCACAAATACCAATATGCCCTAAGCCCCCAGCCCTTCGAACAGGATCGTTGAGAGATAGCGCTCGGCGAAGGATGGGATGACGACGACGAGGTTCTTGCCCTTGTTCTCGGGCCGTGAGCCGACGACGATCGCCGCCTGCAGGGCAGCGCCCGAGGAGATGCCGACCGGCACGCCTTCGAGGCGGGCGACGAGCCGCGCATTGGCGACCGAATCCTCGTTGGAGACCTTGACGATCTCGTCATAGATCGTCGTATCGAGGATCTTCGGCGCGAAGCCGGCGCCAATGCCCTGGATCTTGTGCGGGCCGGGCTGGCCGCCCGACAGCACCGGCGAGGCTTCCGGCTCGACGGCGACGACATGCACGGAGGGCTTGCGCTGCTTCAGCACCTGGCCGACGCCGGTAATGGTGCCGCCGGTGCCGATGCCGGCGACAAAGATGTCGACTTCGCCATGAGTGTCGTTCCAGATTTCCTCGGCGGTGGTGCGGCGGTGGATTTCCGGATTGGCCGGATTCTCGAACTGCTGCGGAATGATGGCGTCGGGCAGCGTCGCGGCCAGCTCGTCGGCCTTGGCGATGGCGCCCTTCATGCCTTTCGGCCCTTCGGTCAGCACCAGTTCGGCGCCGAGCAGCGCCAGCATCTTGCGGCGCTCGACCGACATGGTTTCCGGCATGGTCAGGATCAGTTTGTAGCCCTTGGCGGCGGCGGCGAAGGCGAGCGCGATGCCGGTGTTGCCCGAAGTCGGCTCGATCAGCGTGGTCCTGCCGGGGGCAATCCTGCCTGATGCCTCAAGCGCCTCGATCATCGAGACGCCGATGCGATCCTTGACCGAGGCGATCGGATTGAAGAATTCGAGTTTGGCCAGCAGATTGGCAACGACGCCTTTTTCATTGGCGAACTTGTCGAGCCGCACCAGCGGGGTGTCGCCGATCGTCTCGGTGATCGAATTGTAGATGCGGCCGCGGCCCGGCTTATACGCGGTGGTGGCGGGCTTGTTCATTGGTTTCGCTCCCAAGAGTTAGGCGGGCAAGAGTCAGACGGGCAAGAGTCAGGCAATTAAGTCTCGACCAGGCAGGATAAAGCCTTCGGCCGCGCAAGATAGTCTGCCGTTTGAAAATATCCGACTGGGTCGCATGCTGAAAACACACTCGCCCCGAAAAAGCATTTCAGCCGAGACCAAAACTGGCTATTGCCGGGCGGCGATCGCAGCCGCCGCTCCGACCATGAAACCGGCGGCGGTGCGGTTCAGCGCCCTCAGCGCGCGCGGCGACTTCAGGAACCCGCGCGCTTTGGCCGCCAGCGCCAGATAGGGCACCAGCACCACCAGGAGCACGACGAGCGTCAGAGCGACGAGGATGCCGTAGTCGGCGAGCGTAATGGTCTTCAGATCGACGATGGTCGGCGTGATGGCAAGATAGAAGATCATTGTCTTGGGATTGCCGAGCGTAACGGCCAGACCGGCAATAAAGCTCGACACCAGCCCGCCCCTGCCTTTCTTCGCCTGCACGGTTTCGGGCGTGATGCCGCTCGTCCAGAAGCGCCAGCCAAGGAAAGCGAGATAGGCGACGCCCAGCCATTTGATCGCCAGTAAGGCCACGCCGAAGGTCTGCGCGACGAGAGCGAGGCCGAGCACCACGGCGGTGAGATAGGTGAGATCACCGAGCATCAGCCCGAAGGACATGGCGAGCGCCGAGCGAAAGCCGGACGCGAGCGCACGCGCAATAAGCGCGGTAAGCCCCGGGCCAGGGATGGCGGCGGCGATGCCGAGGGCCGCGCTATAAGCGAGGAATCCGGTGAGGGTCATGGTTTCGGCCCTAGCGCATGACCCCGAAAAATCGGAATCGACCTTTTAAGACTGAGCCTTGTCGCACAGAGGCGGGCAGGCGCGTACTCCCTGAGGGTCGGATTCGATTGCACCAGCGCCGCCGGCCAGGCGAACACGCCGATCAAGTCCCGCTTTGAGTGGTTCAGCACACGGAGAGTTGAAGCAAATCGACCGTTTTGTCTTTCGGGCTCAGTTTCCGGCCGCGTAGAAATCATCATCGAGGCGCTTTTCCAGCGCGACGAGATCGGCCGGCAGCGGCAGGCCCATGGCGCGCATTTCCCTCAGCTTTTCGCGCAGCTGCTCCTGCACTTCATGCTGATCCTCGGGCTGGTTGATCATCTGCTCAAGCAACAGGCTGATCTGAGCCTTGAATGATTCCAGCGCCATTTTTTTCTCCTTGAGGTCCACCCAAAGGGCGTCGCGTTTGAAGGGTTCCTGCGACGCGCTTTGCTTTCTTGTCTTTTATGCATGTCGTCATCCCAAAACCGCTGCTCAACCGAGGGCAAGCTTTTGGGCGACATACATTATCGCAGCATGCGGGAAATAAGCTGCGCGGTATAGTCGACCATCGGCACGATACGGGCATAGTTCAGCCGAGTCGGACCGATGACGCCAAGCGCGCCGATGACGCGGGCGTCCTTGTCGCGATAGGGCGCCACGACCAGCGACGAGCCGGACAGCGAAAACAGCTTGTTTTCCGAGCCGATGAAGATGCGCACGCCGGAGCCTTCCTCGGCAAGGTCGAGAAGCTGGATCAGCCCGTTCTGCGTCTCCAGATCCTCGAACAAATGCCGCAACAGCTCGATGTCGGCCTGCGCGGTGACATTTTCCAGCAGGTTGGCGCGGCCGCGCACGATGAGACGCGCCGGCAGGCCGCTCTCGGCGCCTGCCCAGACCGCAAGGCCCTTCTCGACCAGATCCTGCGACAGCGTGTCGAGGGCGGCCTTGGTCTCTTCCTTGATGCGGGCGATCTCGATCCGCGCCTCGGCCAGCGTGCGGCCACGAATATGGGCATTGAGGAAGTTCGAGGCTTCATGCAATTGCGAGACGGTGATGCCGGCGGGCAGGTCGACGACGCGATTTTCGACGTCGCCGTTCTGCGACACCAGCACGGCCAGCGCCTTGTTCGGCTCGAGCTGGATGAACTCGATGTGCTTTAGCGGCACCTCGTTCTTGGCGGCAAGCACGAGGCCGGCGCCGCGCGACATGCCGGACAGCATCTGGCTGGCTTCGGTGAGCAGATGTTCCAGCGTCGCGCCCGAGCCGGAGGCGCGCACCTGCGCCTCGATGGTGCGGCGCTCCTCGTCTGAGAGGTCGCCAAGCTCCATAAAAGCATCGACGAAGAAGCGCAGGCCGGCCTGGGTCGGCAATCGGCCGGCAGAGATATGCGGCGCATAAATCAAGCCGAGATGCTCGAGATCGCTCATCACGTTGCGGATGGTGGCGGGCGACAGCGACGACGGCAGGATACGCGACAGGCTGCGTGAGCCGACCGGCTCGCCGTCCTTCAGATAAGAATCGACAATGCGCCGAAAGATGTCGCGCGAGCGCATGTCGAGCGACTGGAGTGCGGGCGATTGAAGCGCGGGCGACTGGAGCACTGCCGCCGACTGGGAACCGGGATCGACTGCCTTGGTCATCGAGCCAAATACCTCCGGCCCAAAGATATAGACTTCGGCCACACCCGCGCAACCGGCCATTTTCCTTTGCGCCCTGCGCCCCATGCGGCTACAAGCCGGCCACGATCCCGAAAAAGATAGGAAAAAAGCCTGAATGCGCCCTTCTAAACGCCAATTCGACGAAATGCGCGCCATCTCCTTCGAGCGCGGCGTCTCCAAGCACGCGGAAGGTTCGTGCCTGGTGAAGTTCGGCGACACCCATGTGCTGTGCACGGCCAGCCTCGAGGAAAAAGTGCCGGGCTGGATGCGCAATTCCGGAAAAGGCTGGGTGACAGCGGAATACGGCATGCTGCCGCGCTCGACCGGGGAGCGCATGCGCCGCGAAGCTTCGGCCGGCAAGCAAGGCGGCCGCACACTCGAAATCCAGCGGCTGATCGGCCGCTCGCTGCGCGCCGTGGTCGACCTGCAGGCGCTCGGCGAGCAGCAGATCACCGTCGACTGCGACGTGATCCAGGCCGATGGCGGCACGCGCACAGCCTCGATCACCGGCGGCTGGGTGGCGCTTCATGACTGCCTGCGCTGGATGGAAGCCCGGCAGATGGCCAGCGTCGCCAAGGTGCTTAAGGACCATGTCGCGGCTATCTCCTGCGGCATCCATGACGGCCAGCCGGTCATCGACCTCGACTATCTCGAAGACTCCTCGGCCGGCACCGACGCCAACTTCGTCATGACCGGCAAGGGCGGCATCGTCGAGATCCAAGGCACGGCCGAGGGCGAGCCTTTCTCTGAAGAGCAGTTCACGGCGCTGATGGAACTGGCCAAGAAGGGCATTGCGCGACTGGTCAGCCTGCAACAGATGGCTGTGGCGTAGTCCTGAAAATGCCGAGCTTGTCCGCCCCCCTCCGGCCTGCCGGCCATCTCCCCCTCAAGGGGGGAGATCGGATGTCATTTCGGCCTTCGCCAATCTCCAACCTCGAACGGTGCGCGACGACGCAGAAGCTGCCAATCTCCCCCCTTGAGGGGGAGATGGCCGGCAGGCCAGAGGGGGGTGCTTCGTGACTCCCTCTGCAATCCTCGAATCGGCACTATACGTCACGGACCTCGATGCCGCGGAAACCTTCTACACCGATGTGCTCGGGCTCGATCTGCTGGGCAAGGTCGACGGCAGGCATCTTTTCTTCCGTTGCGGGGACGGCGTGCTGCTCATCTTCAACGCCGAGGCGACCAAGGTGCCGCCGGCGCCCGATGCCAGGCTGAAGGTGCCGCCGCACGGCACCGTCGGCGACGGCCATCTCTGCTTTGCCGCAAGCGCGGACGAGATCGTGCGCTGGAGAGCGCATCTTGAGCAGAAGAAAATCGCCATCGAAAGCGACTTCGAATGGCCGCAAGGCGGCCGCTCGATCTATATTCGCGACCCTTCCGGCAATTCGATCGAATTCGCCGAGCCAAGAATCTGGGGCCTCTGATGCATTCGCTTGATGGGCACAGAATTGTCGTCGCCAGCCATAATGCCGGCAAATTACGCGAATTCGCCGATCTGATGGCGCCATTCGGCATAGAAGCGAAGTCGGCCAAGGAATACGGCCTGCCGGAGCCGGACGAGACCGGCACCACCTTCGAGGAGAACGCCTATATCAAGGCTTTTGCCGCCGCCAAGGCGACAGGCCTGCCGGCATTGTCGGACGATTCCGGCCTGTGTGTCGATGCGCTGGGCGGAGCGCCCGGCGTCTACACCGCCAATTGGGCCGAGGCGCCGGACGGTTCCCGCGATTTCGGCATGGCGATGCAGCGAGCGGAAGTGGCGTTGCAGGAAGTCGGCGCGGTCGCGCCTGCGCAGCGCAAGGGCCGCTTCGTCGCCGTCATCTGCCTGGCCTTTCCCGACGGCGCAGCCGAATATTTCCGAGGCGAGGTCGAGGGCACGCTGGTATGGCCGCCGCGCGGCGAACTCGGCTTCGGCTACGAC
The DNA here is from genome assembly GCA_004020645.1 of Mesorhizobium sp. Lineage (GTDB taxonomy): Bacteria > Pseudomonadota > Alphaproteobacteria > Rhizobiales > Rhizobiaceae > Mesorhizobium. The sequence goes on from SAQL01000017.1 coordinate 141,892, forward strand.
CCTGTGTTCGTGCCGGACGGTTTCGAAAAGACCTTCGGCGAGATGACCGCAGAGGAGAAACATGGCTGGAAGCCCGGCCAGCTGACGGCATTGTCGCATCGCGCCCGCGCCTTCCAGAAGTTTGCGCAAGCCAGACTGGATTTGGCACGATCGGGCGTGAAATGACCATGCTGCTCGACCGCAGCCCCGGCTTCGGCGTCTACATCCACTGGCCGTTCTGCGCTGCCAAGTGCCCCTATTGCGACTTCAACAGCCATGTCCGTCACCAGCCGGTCGACCAGGACCGTTTTGCCCGCGCCTTCGAGGCCGAGCTTACGACGATGCGCCACCGCACCGGACCGCGCGAGGTGACCAGCATTTTTCTCGGCGGCGGCACACCGTCGCTGATGAAGCCGGAAACCGTGGCGACGGTGCTGGACGCGGTGGCGAAGAACTGGACGGTGCCCGCCGGTATCGAGGTGACGCTGGAAGCCAACCCCTCCTCGGTCGAGGCCGAGCGCTTTCGCGGCTACCGGGCGGCGGGCGTCAACCGGGTGTCGCTCGGCGTGCAGGCGCTGAACGACAAGGATCTGCGCTTCCTCGGCCGGCTGCACGATGTCGATGAAGCGCTGCATGCGATCGGCCTGGCGCGTGAGATCTTTCCTCGGCTGTCCTTCGACCTGATCTACGCACGGCCCGGCCAGACCCCTGAAGCGTGGCAGGCGGAGCTCCAGCAGGCGATCGGCCACGCTGCCGACCATTTGTCGCTCTACCAGCTGACCATCGAGGAAGGTACGCCGTTCCACGCGCTGCATGCGGCCAAGAAATTTGCCATTCCCGACAATGACCATGCCGCCGATCTCTATGCGCTGACGCAGGAGATCACCGCCGCACATGGGCTGCCGGCGTACGAGATATCCAACCACGCCAGATCAGGTGCGGAAAGCCGGCACAATCTGACTTATTGGCGCTATGGCGAATATGTCGGCGTCGGTCCCGGCGCGCATGGCCGCTTCGTCGAGAATGGCCGCCGCGTGGTGACGATCGCCGAAAGAATGCCGGAAACCTGGGCCAACCTGGTCGAGGCCAAGGGCCATGGCGTCACCGGCGGCGAGACCCTGACGCGCTCGGAGGAGGCCGACGAGTTCCTCTTGATGGGCCTGAGGCTGGCCGAGGGCATCGATCTCTCGCGCTACGAGGCGTTTTCCGGCCGCGGCCTGTCGACGGCACGGCTGTCGGTGCTGCAGGGCGAGGGGCTGGTGGCGCCGATCGGCAATGCCCGCCTGCGCGCCACGCCGGCCGGCATGATCGTGCTCGACGCGGTGGTGGCGGATCTGGCGCGGTAAGCGCAGAGTGCCAAGTGATTGGACTGTGATTGCAATTTATCGGATTGAGCAAGAATGCAAGGTGTTCGGCTTACTTTGAAGGTCGTCACGCCGTTTCTAATATGGGCCTGCCATGAAGTTCCTGATCCACGAGACTCTGCGAACACTGAACACGGATGATGTTTTCGAGTTTGGATTAACTGAGATATCGAGATCTCGAGAGGATGAAGACTTTTATTAAGCAGAGGCGATATTCATAAAAAACCAGAAATCCAGAAAAGTTAGGATGTCAGGCCTAAGCGAGTTCGACGTAGTGTGGGCGCACCGCGCCAAACTGCAGCAGAAATTCAAGGCCAGCCTGAAGACGGCTCGCGTGATCTGCCTCGACATTCCGGACGACTATGAGTTCATGGACCCGGGTCTGGTGCGTCTGCTGGAAGCGCGCGTCTCGAAGTATTTGCGTTAAATGGCTAAGCGTTCCCATCCGCTTTCGTCATCCTCGGGTCAGGATGACGAAGAGAGAAGTGTCTCGACCACTCGCGAAGGTTGCGGTACTCAAGCGTCATGCTTGTGGCGGCGCTTGGCGTGGTCTTTCTCGGTGTCCGCCTCACCGGAGCGAGCCGGCTTGGCATCGCCCTTGTCGCGGCGGGCGCGGTGTTGATCGCTCATCGGGTGTGAGGGCGCTCCGTTGCGGGAGCTTTTCGTTTCAAGGCGGGTGATGAAAATGTCGAAGCGATTGGGCATCGTCTGGTCAGTGCTCCATCGTGCTGCCGGTGCCGGTCGAAGGCTTGATTTCCAGGTCGGTTGCCTTTGAATGACGACGCTTTCGCGGCTTTTTGGCCAAGCCGGCGCCGGTTTTGGCAGGCTGACCCTTGTCCTTTCGCGCGGCAAAGCGCTTGCGCCCTGCATAGTAGGGTTCGAAAACGTCCTGTATCTTAAGGCTGTCCATCCTGCTCCTCCCGAGATCAGGGGTAAATCCGCCGGGCACGGTTTCGTTCCGTACTGTGGCGAAGGCATGGCGAGCGCTTCACTTCGGCACGGGTTTTGCAACCGCGCGTGAGCCGTGCCAAACAGGGCCGAATGCATTCAAAGTGTCAGAGCCTGACGGGGGACACCGGTGACCGGCGAGTTGGCAAGACGCAGCTATGTGATCGGCCAGACCGAAATACCAGCCCGGCCCCTCGCGCCGGCGCTCTACCTGGTGGCGACGCCGATCGGCAATCTCGCCGATATCACATTACGCGCGCTTGAAACGCTCGCCGCCGCCGATATCATTGCCTGCGAGGACACGCGTGTCAGCCGCGTGCTGCTCGACCGCTACGGCATCCGCCGCCGCACAACTGCCTATCACGAGCACAATGCCGCCGAGGCCGGCCCAAAACTGATCGCAGCCTTGCTGGCCGGGCAGAGCGTGGCGCTGATCTCGGACGCCGGCACGCCGCTGATCTCCGATCCCGGCTACCGGCTGGTCGGCGAAGCGCTCGACCAGGGCATTCGCGTCGTGCCGATCCCCGGCCCGTCGGCGCCGCTTGCGGCGCTGACGGCATCAGGCCTGCCCTCCGACGCCTTTCTGTTTGCCGGCTTCCTGCCGGTGAAGACTGGACAGCGGCTGGCGCGGCTGGAGGCGCTTAAAACCGTGCCGGCGACGCTGATCTTCTTCGAATCGCCGCGCCGGCTGGCAGAGACGCTCAGTGCCATGGTCGTGGCGCTAGGCGGTGAGCGCAGGGCCGCGATCGGCCGCGAGCTGACCAAGACCTTCGAGGAAATGCGGACCGGCACCTTGCAGTCGCTCGCCGATCATTACGCGGCGGCCGACACGCCGAAGGGCGAGATCGTCATCTGCGTCGGCCCGTCGGAAGCGACCGCCGACGAACCGGCCGACATCGACAGGCTGCTGCTTTCGCTTGCCGCCGAAATGCCGGCCTCCAAGGCGGCGGCGGAAGCCGCCAAGATGACCGGCGGCCAAAAGCAGGCGCTTTACCGGCGGCTGCTCGAACTCAAGGACACAGGGAAGAACCGGGACGTCGGGAAGGACGGCGATGACTGAACGCCCGGTCGCCAGCCGCCAACGTGCCTATCGGCGGGGCCACCGCAGCGAGTGGCTGGCGGCGGCGGCATTGATGGTAAAAGGCTACCGGATCCTGGCCCGCCGCCACCGCACGCGGTTCGGCGAGATCGACCTGATCGCGCGGCGCGGCGACCTGGTGCTGATCGTCGAGGTGAAGGCGCGCCGCACACTGATGGAAGCCATGGAGGCTATCGCTTACGAATCGGAGCGCCGCATCGAAAGCGCCGCCGATCTCTGGCTGTCGAGCCAATCCGACTATGGAAGATTGTCGGTGCGCTTCGACATGGTCGCGGTGCTGCCGTGGCGCTGGCCGGTGCATGTCGAGAATGTTTTTTACGGGCGCAATTGAGGGAGGTCGGCGTCCAAAATTGCGAGATGTCGGCGGGACAGGAACTCGACTGGGCAGTAAGGCGACCGCCTGCGCTCACCCCCAGACGACGGCGCCGCAGGCCGACAATGCCGATGACCAGCCGCCACCAGCCGAACAGCGAATAGCCGTGACGCGAGACGTAGTTGAGCAGGAATCGCACGACGATAAGCGCCGCGACGAAGGCCGTGATGAAACCGGCGGCGATTATGGGCAGATCAGCGCTGGTCAGCACATTGCGGTTCTTGAAGAGGTCGAAGGTGAAGGCGCCGATCGTGGAAGTGCGCGTTTCGGCCGGCCGACTGACACCTGCGCTCCTAGAGCGGGACGGTTCAAATTGAACTGGGCATCCCGCTCTATTATTTGTTTTAGCCGCATTTCTGCGACGCCAAGTGATTCCACTTGGCTGCAAAATGCTCTAGCACGGCTACCCGGATGCTCCTGTACTTTGACCGGGACACCTATTGGGCCGTTTGCCAGTCGTGCTCCTTCACCGCCTTGGCAAAAGCCGAGACAACAGGTGAAGGCAAGCGGTCGGCCACTGAAACGAGCGACACCTCGCGTATGATTTCAGGGTCAACGACGGGCCTGTGACAGACACCGGGATGGCTGGCCGAGTACTCCGCGATGAAGCAGACGCCCATGCCCGCAGCGATCATCGCCAGAAACCAATCCTCGCGCTCGCTGCGGAAGGCGCTGCGGATATCGAAGCCGATATTCCGGCATAGCCCGTCTATGTGATCGCCATATTCGCAATTGATGCGCTCAAGATAGGCTTCGCCGCGGACGTCGGTAAGATGAAGCGTATTGCGCATCTCGAAAGGATGGCCGGTCGAGAAGGCGAGCCCGAAGCGCTCCCGGTAAACAGGATCCGCCTTCAGACCATGGCCGAATGGTTCGGGCCTGGCGAGCAGGGCGACGTCAAGCTTGCCCTCCATCAGAAGGTCGGTCAGATGGCTTGCCGGGCCCTCGATCACTGTCACTTCTATGCCTGGATAGCGCTCTCGAAAGGTATTGAGGAAACCGATGAAGCGCAGCGGGCCTATGGTGCACATCACACCGAGCGTCAGCGACGCGGTTTCCAGAGAGAGGAAACTCCTGGCTGTCCTCTTCGCAGTCTCCGAACGCCGGAAAACTTCGTCCAGATGGATCCGCATCAGACAGCCAAAATCGGTGAGCCGGACGCGGGTTTTTTCGCGGTGGAAAAGATAGCCGCCAAGTTCCGCCTCCAGCTTCTGTATGGCCCGCGTCAGCGCAGGCTGGCCGACGTGAACGAGGTCCGCCGCGCGATGAAAGTTGAGAGTCTCGCTGGCCGCCAGAAAATAGCGGATTTCGTGCATCTCCATGAAACGCCCCCTCGCCGATGTCTCGTCTGCATCGTCGCGATGATAATTCGGCATTATCCGCCGCCCTCACGCTCAAGTAAACTTTACCAGCCTTTAGGGCAGCTTGGCCGCTGCCGGAGCCGATCTAAAACCAGGATCGGGCGTCACCGAATGCGGTTGGAGAGCCCAAAGGGAGATTCCGATGTCTGAAGCGAGTCAGGAAAAGTTGGACGCATTCTTGGGGAAAATGGTCGGCGATCTCGGTGCGATCGCTACGGGCGCGGGGGTCTTGCTGGGCGACAGGCTCGGCCTGTTCAAGGCATTGCGCGAAGGCGGCAAGATGACGGCCGCCGAACTTTCGACACGCACCGGCACCCAGGAACGCCTTGTAAGGGAATGGCTTTGCGGGCAGGCGGCAGCGGGCTACGTCGACTACGATGAAGCCAACGACGAGTTCTATCTCAACGCCGAGCAGGAGCTGGTGTTAGCCGATGAAGATAGCCCGGCCTTCATGGCTGGCGCATTCGAGGTCCTATCCGCGCTGTGGCTCGACGAAGAAAAGGTGAGGCAGGCATTCCAGTCCGGTAAGGGCGTTGCATGGCACGATCATAGCGCGTGTCTGTTTCGCGGTACGGAGCGGTTCTTCCGTCCAGGCTATAATGCCAACCTGATCGACTCCTGGCTGCCGGCTCTGGAGGGCGTAGTCGAGAAACTCGAACGCGGCGTGGAGGTCGCGGATGTCGGATGCGGTCATGGCGCATCGACGGTGCTCATGGCACGTGCTTTCCCCAATTCGCGCTTCGTCGGCTTCGATTATCACGCCCCTTCGATCGAGCGCGCCCGCAAGGCCGCCGAGGAAGCCGGTGTCGGCGCCAACACGCGCTTCGAGGTCGCGGCCGCCAAGACCTATCCCGGCACCTATGACCTCGTCGCTTTTTTCGATTGCCTTCACGACATGGGCGACCCGGCGGGCGCCGCCACCCATGTCCACGGGTCGCTCAAGCCGGATGGCACGTGGATGATCGTCGAGCCGTTCGCGCATGATCATCTAGCGGCGAACCTCAACCCCGTCGGACGCGTTTACTATGCCGCTTCCACGTTCGTGTGCACGCCCGCGTCCCTGTCGCAGGAAGTCGGGCTCGGGCTTGGCGCCCAGGCCGGCGAGGCGAGGCTACGCAAGGTGGTGACCGGCGGCGGCTTCAAGCGATTCCGTCGCGCCACGGAGACGCCGTTCAACATGGTGCTGGAGGCCCGCCCCTAGCGCGGCCGTCGATAGAAATTGCAGCTCAAAGTGATCGGAGAAAGCTATCGCCCTCCATGATCGCCATTCTCGACAGGTTCCGTGATCTGCTTGAAGACCTCGGTGGAGATCTCGGCGTGACGGACCCCGTCTCGGGGCCAGTTGTTGCGGAAGTGACTTAAGGAAGCTCCCAATCAGCGAGAGCCGAAGTCGCGATAAAATAACTGCGCCGCCTCACCCCCAGACGAATAGCGCCGCCAGCCCGACGGTGCCGATGACCAGGCGCCACCAGCCGAACAGCGAATAGCCGTGCCGCGAGACGTAGTTGAGCAGGAATCGCACGACGATAAGCGCCGCTAAGAAGGCCGCGATGAAACCGGCGGCGATTATGGGCAGATCGGCGCTGGTCAGCACATTGCGGTTCTTGAACAGGTCGAAGGCGAAGGCGCCGACCATCGTCGGCATGGCGAGGAAGAAGGAGAATTCCGCAGCCGCCCGTTTGTCGACGCCCAGAAGCAGCGCGCCGACGATCGTCGAGCCGGAGCGCGACGTGCCGGGGATCAGCGAAAGGCACTGGAACAGTCCGATCTGCAGATAGAGTCGGAGCGGAAACCGCTCGACGTCATGGTAGAGCGGCTTCGGCTTGAAGCGATCCACCCACAGCAGGACGACGCCGCCGATGATCAGCATGACGCAGATCAGCCTCGGCGATTCAAACAGCACCGACTTGATGAAGCCATGCCCCAGTGCGCCGATGACGGCGGCCGGCAGGAAGGCGACGAGGATGCCGAGGACGAAATGCCGCGTCACCCGATCACGCGGCAGATCGACCAGCATCTGCCACAGACGATGGAAATAGACGCTGAGGATAGCCAGTATGGCGCCGAGTTGGATCAGGATCTCGAAGGCCTTGCCGGTCGAATGGAAGCCGAGAAAGTGGCCGGCAAGCAGGATATGGCCAGTCGACGAGACCGGAATGAACTCGGTCATACCCTCGATCATCCCGAGCAGCAGCGCTTCGACGATGGTCTGGCTTTCCATGTAAACCTCGGCGTTCGAGTGAGGGCTTTGAAGAACGGCTTGCTTGTCATGGCGCGGAACTCCTCCTATAGGTCGCAGCACCCTGACGGCCCTTTGAATTGGGGCGGCCAAGACTTACCGGCGCAGCCGGCGATTTGCCAGTGCGCTCTATTATCGCGGGACCATGCTGACGCTATTCCACCACCCGATGTTCGCCACCTGCCGCTTCGTTCGCCTCGCTTTCGGCGAGTATGGCGAGGAGTTGGCGCTGATCGAGGAAAAGCCGTGGATGCGGCGCAAGGAGTTCCTGGCGCTGAACCCGGCCGGCACGCTGCCGATCCTGCTTGCCGAGGGCGACGTGCCGATCGTCGGCGCCATGGTCATCGCCGAATATCTCGACGAGACGCGCGGCGTGCTCAAGCGCGACAAGCGGCTGTTCGCCGAGGACCCGATGGGGCGCGCCGAAATCCGCCGGCTGACCGACTGGTATCTCAGCAAGGCCGATAGCGAGGTGACGCGGCATCTGGTGCGCGAGCGCGTGCTGAAGCCGGTCATGCCGGAAACGGCGGGCGGCGGATCGCCCGATTCGGCGGCGATCCGTGCAGCGCGCGCCAATATCCGCCAGCACATGAAATACACCAACTGGCTGGCCGGCACACGCCATTGGCTGGCCGGCAACAAGGTCACCTATGCTGACCTCGCGGCTGCGGCTGCGCTGTCCGTGCTCGACTATCTCGGCGAGATCGACTGGCGTGAACATGCTGCCGCGCGCGAATGGTATGCACGGGTGAAATCACGGCCATCATTCCGGCCGCTATTATCCGACCGGGTGCGCGGCCTTTCGCCGGTGTCACATTATGCGGACCTCGATTTCTAGAGCGCAAAACCTGCGCGCGCTGATCGACCGCGAGGCTCGGCGCGCCGGTTTCGATGCCGTTGCCGTCACCACGCCAAATGCCATCCCGCAGGCGCCGGCCAGGCTGGCCGAATTCGTGGCCGACGGCTTTCACGGTTCGATGGGCTGGATCGCCGAGACGCTCGAGCGCCGCGGCGAGCCGACGGCACTTTGGCCTGAGGTTCGCTCGATCATCGTGCTGGCCATGAACTACGGGCCCGACCACGACCCGCGCGCGGTGCTGGCGAAGCGCGAGCGCGGCGCGATCTCGGCCTATGCGCAGAACCGTGATTATCACGACGTGATGAAAGGCCGGCTGAAAGAGATCGCCGGCAAGATCGTTGCCCGCTCGGGGAGCGACGTTAAAGTGTTCGTCGATACTGCTCCGGTGATGGAAAAGCCGCTGGCTGAAGCCGCCGGCCTCGGCTGGCAAGGCAAGCACACCAATCTGGTCAGCCGCGAGCACGGCTCCTGGCTGTTCCTCGGCACCATCTTCACGACGGCCGAGCTTGCGCCCGATACGCCCGAGGACGACCATTGCGGCTCGTGCCGCGCATGTCTCGACGTTTGTCCGACCGACGCCTTTCCGGCTCCCTACCGGCTCGATGCGCGACGCTGCATCTCCTATCTCACCATCGAGAACAAGGGCCCGATCCCGCATGAGTTCCGGGAAAAAATCGGCAACCGCATCTATGGCTGCGACGACTGCCTCGCCGCCTGCCCGTGGAACAAGTTTGCCCAGGCGGCATCCGAGGCAAAGCTCGTCGCCCGCGCGGACTTGCGCGAACCGCCGCTCGCCGATCTCTTAGCGCTCGATGACGCTGCTTTCCGGTCGTTCTTCACTGGTTCGCCGATCAAGCGCATCGGTCGCGTCCGCTTTGTACGCAATGTGCTGATCGCCGCCGGCAATTCCGGCGAACCCTCGCTCGGCAACGCCGTGTGCGCGCTGCTCAACGATGCCTCGCCTCTGGTGCGCGGCGCGGCGGTATGGGCGCTGTCGCGGCTTGTGCCAGAGACCGAATTTGCCAAATGTGCCAGCGCTGCACTGAAAGCAGAAGGCGACGAGGCCGTGCGACGCGAATGGCGACTGGCGCTGGCAAATCAAATCGAGGCGCATGCATGAGCCAGAAGCAGATCTTCATTTTCGGCGCCGGCTATTCGGGCAAGGCATTTGCCCGCGCCAACAGGGATGCCGTCACGATCCTTGGCACGACACGCGCGTCGGAGAGATTCAAAGCGCTGCGGCAGGCCGGAATCCAGCCGCTGCTTTTCGACGGCGCGCTGACGCCCGAAATCAGCGACGCGCTCAAAAAAACAACCCATCTCGTCGTCTCGGTGGCGCCGGAAGAGGCCGGCGATCCAGTGCTGAATGCGGCGCGCGGAACAATCGCGGCGGAGATGCCGGCGCTTGAATGGATCGCCTATCTCTCCACCGTCGGCGTCTATGGCGACCACGGCGGCGGCTGGGTCGACGAGACCGCCGAATGCCGGCCGCTGTCGAAGCGCTCGATGCTGCGTGTCGCCGCCGAGCAGGACTGGCTGAAACTGGGTCGGGACATCGGCCGGCCGGTGGCGATCCTGCGGCTTTCCGGCATTTACGGACCGGGCCGCAATGCCCTGGTCAATCTGGAAGACGGCACCGCGCGGCGGCTGGTCAAGCCGGGCCAGGTGTTCAACCGCATCCATTGCGACGACATTGCGGGGGCGCTCTGGCATCTGCTCAAGGACACCAGCGGCGGCATCTTCAACGTCACCGACGACCTGCCGGCGCCGCCGCAGGACGTCGTCGCCTATGCCGCGGGGCTGATGGGCGTCACACCGCCACCCGAAATTCCGTTCGAGACCGCCCAGCTTTCGCCGATGGCGCGGTCATTCTATGGCGAGAACAAGCGTGTCGCCAACACGGCGATCAAGGCGGCCGGCTATCGCTTCCGCTTTCCCGACTACCGGGCGGCCTTCGACCATATGTGGGCTGAGGGCAACTGGCGCGATGGCGAGGCGCGCAGCCCGATGAAGCGGTCGTGATCGAAACCGCGCGCCGGGCGTGATATGATTCGACCTAATTCGCAGAGGGGTTCTGCCTCATGAAAATGTTGACGCGATCATTGCCCGGCAGAACGCTGCTGCTAAAGCGCGTCGCGACGCGCTTTAGATCTCTGTTTACGCATGTCGTTGTCCCAAAACCGCTGCGCACTTTTGGGCGACATGCATTGGCAGCGCTCGCCGTCCTCGCCTTGGCAGGGCTTGCAGCGCGACCTGCAGCGGCCGAAGAGCTGGCAAAAAACCTGTTCGGCGCCAAAAAGCTGCCGGCCGTGGCTGCGCCGCAGTCGATCGGTTTTTATTCCAAGGGCTGCTTTGCCGGCGGCGTCGCCATTCCCCTGGACGGCCCGAAATGGGAGGTGATGCGGCCTTCGCGCAACCGCCGCTGGGGCCATCCGACGATGATCGCGCTGATCGAGAAACTGTCGCGCGACGCCGCGGCCGATGGCTGGCCCGGCCTTTTGGTCGGCGACATTTCGCAGCCGCGCGGCGGGCCGATGCTGACCGGCCATGCCTCGCACCAGATCGGCCTCGACGCCGACATCTGGCTGACGCCAATGCCCAACCGCAAGCTTTCGCTCGAGCAACGCGAAAACATGAGCGCCACCTTGCTTGTCGATGAAAAGACCCATTTGGTGAAAGATGCGCTCTGGGCGCCGGCCCATACGCGGCTGCTGAAGCGCGCGGCAAGCTATGCGGAAGTCGAGCGAATCCTGGTCAATCCCGGCATCAAGAAGAAGCTCTGCGACACGGTGAGAGGCGACCGCGGATGGCTGCGCAAGGTCAGGCCGTTCTGGGGCCACGACTATCACTTCCACATCCGCATCGGCTGCCAGCCCGGCTCGCCCAAATGCAAAGCGCAGGAAAACACGGCGCCAGGCGACGGCTGCGACCAGTCGCTGGCCTGGTGGTTCACCGAGGAGCCATGGCGCCCCAACAAGAACCCAGACAGGCCGAAAGCGCGCGACCTGATGACGATGGCGAGCCTGCCCGCAGCATGCCAGGCCGTGCTCGATGGGCCAGATCCGGCTTCGGCGGAGGCGGTCACCTATTATGGCGACGGCGTGCCGGTCGCGGCTACACCCGTTCTCATGACGGCTCCGGCGCCGGCACGGGCATCCGCAAGCGGCGATGCAGCGCTTCCGGCCTCGGTCAACGCCTTCGCGGCGACGCCCGAGATCGGCATCCCGCTGCCACGGCCGCGACCGGGGAACTGAGGCCAGGATAATCGCCTCGGCTTCCGCTGATGTTGACGACGACCAACTGTTGGGGTCGGCGCCGCCCCTCATTGCCCTGCCGGGCATTTCTCCCCGTATAGTGACGGGGAGAA
>SAQL01000162.1 GCA_004020645.1 Mesorhizobium sp.
GGCCTGGGCCGTCCTGGAATGGGAATAAAATGAATTAGATGGACTGGACTTCGATGGGCTTTGTTTGGAAAGCCAGGAAAAGGTGGCATTTCCGGGCTGAAAATGGATCTGAATGCTAACATTGGGCTAACCTTCACTCCAATAGAATGGGCAAACGAGCAGAAGCATATTTTGTCTGCCATCCCTCAGGGCAAATCCGTGTTCATCACAGGCTCTGCTGGGACTGGTAAAACCCTATTGCTTGAGGAAATAAAAAAATTACTGAAAAAAATTACCAATATGTGGTTTTGTCATACAAAAAGATCCAATTTGTTTGGACTCGTTAGGTTTGGCCCATTACCTTGAGTGAGGCCGAACGTGTACACCTTTTGTTATGAAGATGTGATCTTATCCACCGATGGGTCTTGTTCTAAGCCCAACCCTCTCGTCTTAGGGTAGGATATCCAGAAACCTTAAATCACGGGAACTTCCCCTTTTTTGTAGACAACCTATGTTGGGCTGACTAAGCCCACTATCCTACCTAATAGGGTCCCATCTTGTGTCGGGTTAAGGGCGCTTAGTGGAACCCAATTTCTTCACTTGTAGTCTAGGGCTTTGCTTGGCATTGGGCTTCGATATAGCTTGCTTTCCTGGTTTTGGATTAAACC
>SAQL01000163.1 GCA_004020645.1 Mesorhizobium sp.
CAGGAAGAAGGCACACAAAAGCCTCAGCCAGTTGAGCAGGAGGCTGAAGTTGTAGCCGACGGCGGCAAGCACAGCGTTGTTGGCATCGCCCTCGGAGAAGGCCAGGAAGTTGCGGCCCATACGGTGGTCGTTCTTGAGATGGCCGATGACGGGTTCGACGGCGGCCCGGCGTCGCAGCGCCCGTTTGACGACCTTGGTGAGGCCGCGCTTGTAGCCGGCGACATGGACCTTGAACATCTTGCCCTTCGGGGCGTTGTGGCCGCGATAGCCGGCATCGGTGACGATCTTGCCGAGGCTGACGCCGATGGTGTCCTCGATTGCCGGGATGATGGTGGCCAGCGTGTGGCCGTCATAAGGATTGCCGGGCAGCGCCTTGACATGGGCGACGAATTGGCCGCCGCGGACGCTGCAGCGGGGTGGCAACGGAGACCTTGACGCCGAACTCGTAGGGCTTGTGGGCTTTGCCCTTGCCAATGCACTCGACCTCCGGAGCGTGCAGGGAATACACCTTCTTGCCCCGCTCGCGCTGGCGCTGATCCCTGACGCGCCGGGCCAGCGACAGCGGCAGGGCAAAGACCTGCATCAGCTCCGGCCGCCCGACGAGCTTGCGGGTGATGTCGC
>SAQL01000164.1 GCA_004020645.1 Mesorhizobium sp.
CTTAAATGGAAGTATGGATGAATCGACATCAAATAGAGGTATTAGGTTTTTTTTTCAGCAATAACAGGAGCCGAGCTTTTTTCACAAAAACATACGGGCCCCCCCTATCTACGCTGCGCGCCCTTGACATTTTTGAGGACTCACTGGCTCCTTCTCCCGTGTACATCACCGCTTATGATAATTCGATAAGGGGCCAGCAAGAGGCAGGCTGATTGCCGATGTCCAAATAGGCCCGAGCCCGAAAAACGCCAAACCTTTTGGTCCACCTTCCATGTCATAGATATCCTCACTTCATTCAACTTACTACTTGGAAAGCCTTGGTTGCGTGAGGCCGGATCCTCCACATACCATCCATGTTTAAAGTTTCCGTTATGAGGTTCTGGTCTCTGCCGAAGTTCAACCGGCATTGACCGCAGATTGCGAGAACGTGAGCTTCATGCCTTCTATAGAATTAGGAGGTCAGTTCGTGCCACTAGAGAGTATGGAGATGGCTCCTTCCACCCGGTCCTAGACATCAATACTCCAGGGTCTCGCCCTTTTGGTCATACCGTTATCATCCATCCGAAGAAAAGAATACCCGAAGGCTCTTGCCTTGTGTATAAAGCTTATAAGGATATAAC
>SAQL01000165.1 GCA_004020645.1 Mesorhizobium sp.
CGTCGTTAGTTTGCTTGCTTTGGTTTGGCTTGTTTCCGGGGAGAGGTGAGCCGCTTACGCTGTGAGGAGACAGGAGCTCTCGAGCTTAGAGAAGTTCCCTAGGCCAGACAGAGGTCTAGGGGGAGTCCGGATAGAGGACTCTTTAAACCGGTGGGCCCGGGAAGGCTTAAGCTTTCGAACTGCGTAACAAAAGCGACTCCTTGTTGGTGTAAGATAGGTGTTGGTCCGATTCACCAATGTAAGTTATAACCTGACGGTGTGGAGAATCTCTCTCGTGACTCAGGATTTATTGATCTTAGAGTGACCCTACCCAACTAACTCTCTCTAAGTAAGAGCTCGCCCTGACTTAGTCTTCTCGATAGGAATGAGAGAAAAGGTCAGTCCTTCTCCTGTGAGAGACTCCGAAGTGGGCTAGAATTTCCCTGTTTCGACGGCTTAGCTTGGTCTTTCTGTGTACCTAGAGTCAGTCTTCCCATAGAGCTTCAAAGATTCTGGTCTGGTTCGAGAAGCCTTATAAAGTCTGATTTTAGGGATCCTTTTTTTAGTAAAGTACCCGTGGGATTCGATTTGCCAACTGATCCGAGGGTCAGGAGCGGGAAAAGAAGAATAAGTAGGACAG
>SAQL01000166.1 GCA_004020645.1 Mesorhizobium sp.
CGCAACGCCTGCCCCGCCAATGCAAAGCTCGCCCACCGCCCCGAACGGCACCGGCCCACCATGCCCGTCCAGAAGATACACCCGCGTGTTCGCAATCGGGCGCCCGATATGTGGCACAGTGTTGTCACTGAAGAGCCGTCCCGAGGTTGCCACCACGGTAACTTCCGTCGGGCCATAGTTGTTTATTAACTTGAGAGGCGACGGTAGCCGGGAAGGCACACGCTGCAGACGGTCACCGCCAATAAGCAAGTACTCCAACATGGGAGTTACCAGCTCGTCTTCCAAAGCCGTTGCAGCCAGCGGCGTGACCAAAAAGGCGGCGTTCAGTGGTTGATCACGCCACCATTGCAGGAGAAGCAGAGGATCTCCTGCTGCCGCCCTGGGCGGGAGCAGCAATGTGCTACGATTGTATAATGCAGACCACAACTCCCAAGCGCTGGCATCGAATGCCATTCCGGCCGTAAGTGTGCAGCAGGTTTCTGGTTGCGGACAAAATGTTTGCACATGCCATGCTGTAAGATTGACCACACCCCGGTGCTCGACCATGACGCCCTTGGGCGTCCCGGTTGATCCGGAGGTGTAGATGACATAGGCGAGATGGCGCGCGGTCAGGCCGA
>SAQL01000167.1 GCA_004020645.1 Mesorhizobium sp.
GGTGGTCGGCGACGTGCCCCAGGCTTCCCAGGAGTGCAGCAACGGATGGCCGCTCGGCAACGTCGCCACCGCCCCCAGCTTGACCAGGCACGCTTGCCGCAATGGCAACAGCGCCGGGTGGCGCGGAAACGCCACGCCGCCCAGCAAGGATGCGGCCTCGCCGCACAACTGCGGTAGGATCAGCTCCGCGCCGATCGGCGCGTCTTCCGGCACCGCTTGCGCGTAGGGATCGGGCTGGCGCTCGAGGAACCGGGTTGCAGCCTGGACTGCGTCGGCAGCGCCGGGAAGAGGATCGGCACGTTGCAATGCCAGCAACGCCGCCCACGTGGGCGCATGGCGAAACAGCGGGAAGTCCGCGCTTCCCCATCCGCCATCGGGCTGTTGCTGCGCGATGAGCCACGCGTATGCGTCCTGCCGACCGGTGACGGTGCCGTGGAACTGCAGAGCTCGCGCCGTGTCATAGACGGACGGACCGACGCTGCCGCCGTCGCTCATCTCGCTCAGCAGGTGGCGCAATTCGGAAAGGATCTGTTCGGACAGCGCGTTCACGTGGGATGTTCCTTCTGCAGACGGCTGAGGAGAACCAGGATCGGGC
>SAQL01000168.1 GCA_004020645.1 Mesorhizobium sp.
AGACGAAGGGCGCAGTCATGCCCGTCAGCCGCAGCGCTCCGGTGAAGGTCGTGGTTTTCCAGTGGCCATGCGGCACGCCGGCCCGGCAACGCTCGCCGCGCGGCGCTCTTCCACGCAGGCGGGCCATCTTTGTGGAGAGGCCGGTCTCGTCGATGAACACGAGCTTCGCCGGATCGAGATCGAGCTGGCCGTCGAACCAGTCCCGGCGCCGCTTCAGCACGTCGGGGCGATCCTGCTCCAGTGCGTGCGCGGACTTTTTTTGAATGTCCAGCCGTGGCCCCGAAGCCAGGCGCTCAAGGCGCTGCGGCTGATCCGCGCCGACTGCTCGGCGACCAGCCGCTCCACCATCTCGTTCAGCGTGATGTCCTTGCGTTCCTCGATCAGCCCGACGATGAAGGCTTCATGCGCATCGAGGCTGGAGGCGCGGCGGCGGCCCTGCGGGCGTGGTGCCAGTTCGCCGATCTTCGCCCGCGCAATCCAGCGGATCGCGCTGGACACTCCCACGCCGAACCGCGCCGCCGCTTTCCGCGCCGACATGCCCTCGTCCGAAGCCTTCAAAACCCGCGA
>SAQL01000018.1 GCA_004020645.1 Mesorhizobium sp.
TGGAAGACCAGCTGCAATTCCCGCCGCAGCGGCCGCATGGCCTGACGGTCGGCGGTGGAAATATCGCGATCGCCGAAGCGGATGAGGCCGTCGCTTGGCAGAAGCCGCAGCAAGGCCCGGCCGAGCGTCGATTTTCCCGAACCCGATTCGCCGACGATGCCGATCGTCTGGTTTCGTTTCAGCCGGATCGAAATGCGATCGACTGCGCGCAGGATCAGCGGCTCGCCGGCGAGAAACCCGCCGCCGATCTTGAAGGTCACTTCGACATTTCTGCCTTCGAGCAGAACGGGCGCATTTGGCGGTGGCGGCGCCTTGGTTCCGGTCGGCTCGGCGGCCAACAGCATCTTGGTATAGGCATGCTGCGGGTTGACGAAGATTGCTTCCGCCTCGCCCTCCTCGACGACTTCGCCGTAGCGCATGACATAGACGCGGTCGGCAAAGCGCCGGACAATGCCGAGATCGTGGGTGATGAAGACGATCGCCATGCCGAGCTTGCGCTGCAGTTCGGCCAACAGCATGAGGATCTGCGCCTGGATCGTCACGTCGAGCGCCGTCGTCGGCTCGTCGGCGATCAGAATGTCGGGGTCGTTGGCCAGCGCCATGGCGATCATCACCCGCTGTCGCTGGCCACCCGACATTTCGTGCGGATAGGATTTCATCCGCCGCTCGGGATCGGGAATATGGACCAGACGCAAGAGCTTGAGCGCCTCTTCGCGTGCCTCGGCGGCGCTAAGCCCGCGATGCCGGCGGATCGGTTCGATCAGCTGATTGCCGATCGAATAGAGCGGATCGAGCGAGGTCATCGGCTCCTGGAAGATCATGCTGATCTTGCGGCCGCGGATATGATTGAGCTCGGACTTGCCTAGGGTCAAAAGGTTGCGGCCGCGATAGTCCACGACGCCTCTCGCCTCGCCGTTCGAGGCCAGCAGGCTCATCGCCGCCATCATCGTCTGGCTCTTGCCGGAACCGGATTCGCCAACCACGGCAACGGTTTCGCCTGCATTGACGTGGATGTTGATGCCTTTAACGGCTTCGACCGCGCCATCCAGCGTTCGGAAGCGGACCCGAAGGTCCTTGACGCTGAGGATCGTTTCGGAAGCGACCATCTCAACGATCCCTGGGGTCGAGCGCATCGCGCAGGCCGTCGCCGACGAAATTCAGCGCGAACAGCGTCGAGACGAGAAAGAAAGCAGGGAACAAGAGCAGCCAGTTGGCGGTGCCGATGTTCTTGGCGCCGGTCGAGATCAGCACGCCCCAGCTGGTCATCGGTTCCTGGACGCCGAGCCCGAGGAAGGATAGGAAGCTCTCCAGGATGATGACATGCGGCACCAGCAGCGTCATGTAGATGACTACCGGGCCAAGCAGGTTTGGAATGACGTGGCGGATCAGGATGCCGCGCTGGCCGACGCCCATCGCCTCCGCCGCCTGGACATATTCCTGCCGCCGGATCGACAGAGCCTGTCCGCGCACGATGCGTGCCATGTCGAGCCACAGCACGGCGCCGACCGCCAGGAACATCAGCACGAAGTTCCGGCCGAAGAACACCACCAGCATGATCACGAAGAAGATGAACGGCAGTGAATAAAGCACATCGACGATGCGCATCATCACCTCGTCGACCTTGCCGCCGGCAAGGCCGGCCGTAGCGCCGTAGAGCACGCCGATAACGCCGGCGACGATCCCGGCGAGCAGGCCGATGGCCAGCGAGATGCGCCCGGCCATCAGCGTTCGCGACAGGAGATCGCGGCCGGTATTGTCAGTGCCGAACAGGAAATACTGCTGCCTGATCGAAGCGCTCATCACCGCTTCAAGGCCGTCAGGCGATTTACCCTCGATCTTTGTGTCATCGAACGCATCCGAACGGTCGAGGTAGCGGACATTGCGGTCGTCGATCAGCTTGGGCGATGTTACGGTGACGAAGATGCGGTTGCCTTCCTGCCGCCACTCCTTGATGTCGACACGCATGCGCTTGATCGCCTCATTAAGCGCGGTTTCGATCATGTCGGCCTTCGGATAGGCCGAGAAGCTCGGCGGCGTGCGCACATGGTCGGCATAGATGGTGGTGTATCGATGCGGCAGCAAAGACGGCCCGAACACGCTGATGACGGCGATGAAGGCAAGATAATACAGGCTGAACATGGCGGCGCGATTGGCCTTGAGCCGTGCCCAGGCATCGCCCCACAGGGAGCGGCCGACGACGGCCGGAGCGGTGGCTGCGATGTCAGTCATAGCGCACCCTCGGATCGACGAAGGCATACATGACGTCGACGATCAGGTTGAAGACGATGGTGAACAGCGCGATCACCACCACAGTGCCCATGACCAGCGTGTAGTCGCGGTTGAGCGCGGCCTCGACGAAATAGCGGCCGATGCCGGGAATAGAAAAGATCGTCTCGACGATGATCGAACCGGTGAGCAGCGCGGCAGCCGCCGGGCCGGTGAAGGAGACGATCGGCAGGATGGCGCCGCGCAGCGCATGCTTGACGATGACCGACCAGTCCGACAGGCCGAGCGCGCGTGCGGTGCGGATGTGGTGAGAGCGCAGCGATTCGATCATCGAGCCGCGCATCAGGCGGGCGACGATGGCGATCTGCGGCAAGGCGAGCGTCAGCACCGGCCCAACCTTGTTGAGCAGGGCGCCATCGCCCCAGCCGCCGATCGGCAGCAGCTTCCAGGTCAGGCCGAACAAAAGCTGGATCACCGGAGCGATGACGAAGGTCGGGATGGTGCTGCCGGCAGCGGCCAGCGCGATCACCGAGTAGTCGGCAAGCTTGTTCTGGTTGAGCGCGGCAACAGTGCCGAGGAGGCCGCCCAGCAGCAGTGCCAGGATCAGGGCCGAGGCGCCGATCTGGATTGAAACGGGCAGGCCCCTGGCAAACAATTCGGTGACGGTGAAATCCGGCATGTTGTAGCTCGGACCGAAATTGCCGCGCAGCAGATTGCCGAGATAGTGGACATATTGCAGCCAGAGCGGGTCGTTGAGGCCGAACTGCGCTTCAAGATTGGCCTTGATCTCGGGGCTCAGGCCCCGCTCCTGATTGAACGGGCCGCCAGGCGCGACACGTATCAGGAAGAACGCCATGGTCACGATGACGAACAGCGTTGGGATGGCGGTCAGGAGCCGCCGGAATATGTATCGTAGCATCGGTTCCCCGCTTTGCTAGCAAACCGGAGCCGCCGCCCCTAACGGATGACCAGGCCCGAAGGTTCGGAAAGGATCACGCGCAAAAACGTTACAGCGCCCTTTGCGCGTCCCGAAGGACGCGCGGCGCTGTAAAGGAACGGCAGTCCGGCCAAGGAGATCAGTCCTTGGAGATGAAGCGGGACGGATGCACGTCCATGACGTTGTCCTCGAAGCCATGAAGCTTCGGAGAAACGATATCCTTGTAGCTATAATAGAGAAGCGGGATGTTGCCGACCTCCTCGACGAGGATGCGCTCGGCCTCGGCGAGTTCTTTCATGCGCTCTTCGGGCTTGCCGCCGGCGGCGGCAGCCTCGTCCATGGCCTTCTCGAATTTCGGGCTGTTGTAGCCCGAATAGTTGTTGCCACTTGCCTTGCGGGAGATGCCGAGGAAGGTTTCCGGATCCTTGTAATCCGCAATCCAGCCGGCACGCGCCACGTCGTAGTCGCCCTTCTGCTCAAGGAAGGAGTAGTGGGTCTTGGTGTCGGTGTTGAGCAGCGTGACTTCGACGCCGAGCGGCTTCAACTGCTCCTGGATGGCGACCGCAGTGTTCTTGTGGTTTTCCGACGTGTTGTAGCGGATTTCCATCTTCAGCGGTTTCTCGGGCGTATAGCCAAGCTTCTCGAGCACCTTCTTGGCCTCATCCTCGCGGTCGATCTGCGACATGTCCGCGTATTTGGCCATTGCCGGCGTATAGCCCTCAATGCCTGGAGGCACCATCGAATAGCCGGGCAGCATTGAGTTCTGCCAGACCTTTTCGGCAAGGAAATCGCGGTCGACTGCCATGGAGATGGCATTGCGCAGTTCGACGTTGTCCCACGGGGCCTTGTCGGTCTTGATCGCAAAATAGTAGGTGCCGAGGTAAGGCCCGACGCGAATCTGATCGCCAAACTTGGCCTTGAGGTCGGCGAGCTGCTCGGTCGGGAGGTCGTCGTAGCTGTCGAGTTCGCCGGCCTCGAACCGCTTCATCGCCGACGAACGATCTTCGGTCGGGATGTAGTTGACGACGTCGAGCTTGACGCTTGCAGCATCCCAGAATTTCGGGTTCTTGACCAGTTTGATGTGGTCGTTGGGAACCCACTCCGCCAGTGTAAAGGCGCCGTTGGAGACCAAATTGCCCGGTTTGATCCAATCGGCGCCGAGCTTGTCAATGGAGGCCTTGCTGACCGGATAAGTCGCCTGATGGGTCAGCATTTCGAGGAAATAGGGCGTGGGCGCCTTCAGCGTCACTTCCAGAGTGTTTGCGTCGATTGCCTTGACGCCCATCTCCTCGGGCTTCGCCTTCTTGGTATTCACCTCCTCGGCATTCTTCACGGGATAGAGCATCGAAGCGTATTCGGCGCCGGTGGCCGGATCTTCCAGCCGTTGGAAAGCGTAGACGAAGTCATCTGCCGTCACCGGAGCGCCATCCGACCAGACGGCGCCCTTGCGCAGCTTGAAGGTGTAGACGGTGCCGTCGTCCGATACTGTCCAGCTTTCGGCGGCGCCAGGAATGATGTTCGCCTTCTGGTCTTGCATGACCAGTCCCTGGAACAGGTCACGCAAAATATTTGCTTCGTAGATTGTCGAGGTCTTGTGCGGGTCGAGCGACTCCGATTCAGCGGCGCTGCCGCGGTTATAGACGACCTCGGCGAAGGCCGGCGTGTAGAACGTGCCGGCGGCCAAGGCCATGGTTGTGGCGAACACCGTCGCCTTCAGCATATTTTTCAGCATGAAGTTCTCCCTGTCGAGGCGGCCCTCAGCTACGCCTCTTGAGTGTTGACGCCCCGAAACCGATTAAATGGCCCCTTTGAGCGCGCCGCCGGTTCCCTTTCCGGCAGCTGGTGGCCAAACAGTAACGTGGCGATTTTTTATTTCAACAGACTCGTGAGGTCACCCTAAGTAAGGCGGAGCGACAGCCACTTCGCGACCTGGCAGAACAGCGGTCGAAACCATTGACTTGGCTTCGTTTCACCCACTCAAGCACTCGTTTCCGGCAAGAAATCTGTCGTCGATTCCACTTTGTCGAATTGTATTAAGCCGTCTTTAAGCAACCATGGGTTACATCTTGCGCGGGCTTCGGTATGTCCCGATGGGCGAAGGACATGAACAGCACAGAAACTAAGACAATCTCTATACAGCGGCGTAAAATGCAGCCGTTAACACTGAAATTACACCAGTTTAGAGATCAGTCCGGTACTTCCGCGATCGAGTTCGCGCTGCTTTCACCCATTTTTATCCTACTTTTGCTCGGAATGATCGCATACGGAATCTATTTTGGTGCAAGCAACTCGGTGCAGCAGATCGCGGCGGACGCCGCTCGCACGGCGATAGCCGGGCTGAATGAGGGCGAGCGCCAGGCACTGGTGACCAGTTTCGTCAACACCAATGCCGGCGGATATCCGTTCGTCGATTCCACCAAGCTGACCTATCAGGCCAAGGACAGCACCGCCGACGGAAACCAGTTCGTGGTGTCTATCCAATACGATGCCCGTAACTTGCCGGTCTGGAATCTGTTCCCGGCGCTGCCCATGCCTGGAACCACGATCTCACGCGAGTCGACAATACGGGTCGGAGGCATCTGAATGTCGGAAACTTTGCCGGGGAGGATCGGCCGGGCCGCCCGCTCGATGCTTGGCGACCTGAGGGCGAACTTCACCGTAATGACCGCGCTGTGCGTACCGTTCGCGCTGGCGCTGGCCGCCTTCGCCATCGATGAAGGCTCGATCTATGTGGAGCGCCGGGAGGCTCAGTCGCTGGTCGATCTTGCGGCAATCACCGCCGCCTCCAACATCAACAACATTGAGGCCGCGGTGGTGACCACGCTCGGCGACAACGGAATGCCGGGTATCGTTGTTCAGAAGGCAGGGCAGACGATCGCCCCTGCTCTCGGAAAAACCGTCGTGTCGGTCACCGCCGGCCGATATTCACCAGAGTCGTCGCTTGGCGTCGACAAGCGTTTCGAGGCCGGCAAGACGCCCTACAACGCCGTCCATGTCACGCTGAAAAAGATTCCTGCCCGCTATTTCGCAAGTTCGCTTATCCCTACGCCGGTCATCGGCACCCAAGCGGTTGCCAGCGTAGCGCCGCAGGCGATGTTCTCAGTCGGGTCCAGGCTACTCAGCGTCAATGGCGGCATCCTCAACGCTCTTCTCAGCAAGCTCCTGGGCGGCAACATTTCACTCAGCGTCATGGACTACAACGCGCTGATCGCTGCCGACGTCAACCTGCTCTCGTTCTTCGACGCGCTTGCCGTCCAGTTGCAACTGACAGGTGTCAGTTATTCGGAGGTGCTGGCTTCGAAAGCGACGGTGGGCCAGATAGCGACGGCCATGGCTGATGTTTCACCCGTTGGCAGCACCAGCACGCTTGCTTTGCAGACAATCGCGTCAAGGACCACCAGCACGGTCAAGATACCGCTCAATCACCTTGTCGACCTTGGATCAATGGGCCAACTGGGCCTCGGACAACAGTCGGCCGGTTTTTCGGTCGACGCTAGCGCCATGGGTATGCTGACCACCGCCGCTGCACTGGCCAACGGCTCGAAGCAGGTCGAGCTCAATCTCGGAGCCACCATTCCGGGGCTTACCTCGACCACGCTTGCCATTGCCATCGGCGAACCTGCGCAATTCTCGCCGTGGCTGACAATTGGCGAGAAGGGCGCCGTGGTCCGTACGGCGCAGACGCGGATCAAGCTGGTGGCCTCCGTCGGCATCGGCAATTCGAATCTCGGAGGCGGCACCACTCTCCTGGCCGTCAATCTTCCGCTGCATATCGAAGTGGCCTACGCCGAGGCCAAGCTGACCGACATCAGTTGCCCGACGGGGCGCCCGGACAGTTTGGAGGTTTCCATCGCGGCGCGTCCAGGCGTTGCCTCGCTGCATCTTGCCGCCAGCGATGCCGACAGCAGCCCCACCGCCTTTGCCGATTTCAGCAATCCACAGTCGTTCTCTAATGCCCAGATCGCGGCAGTGAGGCTTTTGCTCATTCCATTGCTGTCGGTGAACGGGTCTGCGGCGGTTGATATCACCAACAACGATCCGACGACGTTGACCTTCAACAGCACCGAAATCGCCAACAAGACGATAAAAACCGCTTCTACGAAAAACCTGACGCAATCCCTCACGACATCGCTCGTCGATGAACTGTCGCTCTCGATCAATGCGTTGGGACTAGGGCTGCTGAACGTAACCGCCCTACTTGGAACGGTAAAGCCGGCGGTGATTGCGGCTCTGGACGCCGTGACGGCGCCGGTCGACGAATTGGTTTATAACGTGCTTGCGGCACTGGGCGTGCATGTCGGCGAGGCAGATGTCCGGGTCATGGGCGCGACTTGCGGGCGCTCCGTGCTCGTTCAATGAGCTGACAAATGAGAGACATCAGCCGGCTCGTCCGAGGAAGCAGCCCAAGGGCGGCAGCGACAGAATTTTTCCCCGCAAGGCGGCACCAGCGCCAAGATCGATCGTCTCTGCGACATCGATACCCTGCGGCAACGGCCATTTGGCCGGCTCCTCGGCGAAATTGAAAAGGCAGAGCAGCTTCTCGCCGCCGCCTTCGCGAACGAAGGCAAGCACATCGCCCTCGGCATCGAGAAAGCGGATCGAACCCTGTACCAGCGCGGCATGCTGCCTGCGCAACGCCAGCATCGCCCGGTAGCTGGCTAGAACCGACTTTGCCTCGCCGTTTTGGACATCGACCGCGCGGGCGCGATGGCTTTCCGGGATCGGAAGCCACGGCTTGCCTGTTGAAAACCCGGCGTTCTCGGCGCCTTTCTCCCAGACCATCGGCGTGCGGCATCCATCCCTGCCCTTGAATCCGGGCCAGAAGCGGATGCCGTATGGATCGCGCAAATCCTCGAGCGCCAATTCGGCTTCCTCCAGCCCGAGCTCCTCGCCCTGATAGAGGCAGATCGATCCACGCAGGCATGACAGCAGCGCGATCGAGAATTTCGCCACTACCTCCGTATTGCCGCCGGGCCTCGTCCAGCGTGTCACGTGGCGAACGACATCGTGGTTGGAAAACGCCCAGCAGACCCAGCCGTCGGAGACAGCACTCTCGAACGCTTCGACGCATCCGCGCACGTGTGCGGCCGAGAATTGCGGTCCGAGCAGGTCGAATGTGTAGCACATGTCGAGCTTGTCGCCGCCGCCGGTATAGGCGGCGAGCGTCTGCAACGAGCGGGCTTCGTCGCCAACCTCACCGACGGCGGCGCGGCCCTCATATTCGTCGAGCAGCGCCCGAAAACGCTTGAGGAAAGCGAGGTTTTCGGGCTGCGTCTTGTCGAACAGATGCTCCTGATAGAGGTAGGGATTGGTTTCGGTGTTGGTGCCGGCAACGCTCGAAGCCAAAGGCGGATTGCTGCGCAGCCAGCGGTCATGGACATAGTAGTTGACCGTATCGAGCCGAAACCCGTCGACGCCGCGCTCCAGCCAAAACCGCACCGTTTCCAGCAGGACATCCTGCACATCTGGATTGTGGAAATTGAGGTCCGGCTGCGAGGCGAGGAAATTGTGCATGTAATATTGCCTGCGGGTCGCGTCCCACTCCCAGGCTGGGCCGCCGAAGACTGACAGCCAGTTGTTGGGCGCGGTGCCGTCGGGCCTCGGATCGGCCCAGATATACCAGTCCGCCCTGGGGTTATCGCGGCTCGCGCGGCTTTCGACGAACCATTCGTGCCGGTCGGACGAATGCGACAGGACCTGGTCGATAATGACTCTAAGGCCCAGACGGTGGGCCTCGGCGACCACCGCGTCGAAATCCTCTGATGTGCCAAACATCGGGTCGACGGCTGTATAGTCGGATACGTCGTAGCCCATATCGGCCATCGGCGACTTGAAGAAGGGCGACAGCCAGACGGCGTCGACGCCAAGCGATGCGACATGAGCCAGCCTTGATGCAACGCCGCGCAGATCGCCGCTGCCGTCCCCTGTCGTGTCCTGGAAGGAGCGCGGATAGATCTGGTAGATGACGCAGCCGCGCCACCACTCGCCGTTCTCACTTGCCACCGCCGATCTCCTTTATCTGAGGTTGCGCGGCTTTGTGTTCGATCATGAAAATCAGCGTTCGCCCCCGCACCGGCCGTGAAATTCCTGCTGCGCCGCCCGGTGTTTCGATGGCTGGCTCCCAGCGAAATCCGTCGCGCTGCGGCAGCGTGAACATACACGCCCGGCGATCGCCATTGATGACCACGGCAAGGCGGCAATCATCGCCCCCGAGCATCACGACCAGGCGGTACCGCCCAGGATCGTGCCAGCCTGCCTCGTCGAGCAGCATGCCGGTCTCAGTGAGCCAGACGACGTCCGGTTTTTCTGATCCCGGCGGCGGCTCTCCGGTCAGGAAGCGCCTGTCGGAAAGCGCCGGCACGGAACGACGCATCGCGGCGAGCAAAACGGCGTATTGTTCCAGCGCCTGGTCGCGCCCGGCCCAGTCGAGCCAGGTGATCTCGTTGTCCTGCGCATAGGCGTTGTTGTTGCCCTTCTGGGTGCGGCCGAATTCGTCTCCGGCCGTCAGCATGATCGTGCCGCGTGAGGCAAACAGCGTGGCCAGCAGCGCACACTGGTCATCGAAACGGGCCGTAACGATCGCCCGGTCGCCGGTCTCACCCTCGACGCCATTGTTCCAGGACAAGTTGTCGTCGTGGCCATCGCGGTTCTGCTCGCCATTGGCCTCATTGTGCTTGTGCTCATAGGCAACAATGTCGGCCAGCGTCATGCCGTCATGCGCGGCGATGAAATCGACGCTGCGGCTTGTCTGCTGGCCTGCCTTGGCAAACACGTCGGACGAGCCGGCAAGCCGGGTGGCGAGCGCGCCGACCATGCCGCTATCGCCGCGCCAGAACCGGCGGATGTCGTCGCGATATCTGTCGTTCCATTCGAGGAAGGGCGGCGGAAAATTGCCAAGCTGATAGCCGTCCGGGCCGATATCCCAAGGCTCGGCGATCAGCACCCTGTCACCAAGGGCCGGGTCGTCCCGAATAGCCATGAGCAACGGTGCCGCGGCGTCGAATACGCCATCGACCCGACCCAGAATGGGCGCCAGATCGAAGCGGAAACCGTCGACGCCGGCATGGCAGACAAAGTGGCGAAGCGTGTCGAGGACCATTTCCCGGACGACCGGATGATCGCAAGCGACGGTGTTGCCGGTGCCGGTGTCGTTAGCCAAGCTGCCGTCCGGCCAGTGCCGGTAGTAGGTGCGGCTGTCGAGCCCGCGCAGCGACAGCGTCGGCCCCAGCCTGTCGCTTTCGCCGGTGTGGTTGAAGACAAGATCGAGGATGACGCCGATGCCGGCCTCACGCAGCGTGGCGACCGTCTGCCGCAATTCTGCGAGACCGCCGGGCGCGAGGCGCGGATCGAGCGCCATGAAGGTCACGGGATTGTAGCCCCAGGCATTACGCAGCCCGAGCGCCGGCAAATGCCGCTCATCGATCGATGCCGTCACCGGCATCAGTTCGACCGCCCCGACTCCGAGCTTTTTCAGGTGCTCGACGATGGCCGGATGGGCAAGGGCTGCAATCGTCCCGCGCTTGGGCTTCGGGATGTCCGGATGCAGCATGGTGAAGGCGCGTACCGGCACTTCGTAGATCAGACCACCGGGCTGGAATAGCGGCGGCAAGGCAGGCACCGGTTGCGGCAGGGTGGCGGCAATCGCCTTCGGCAGCAGCGGCGCGGTATCGGTGCCCTCGCCCCGGCGCGCGGCGAGCCTGCCATCATAGACATAGGGCCTGTCGACCTCGACGGCATAGGGGTCGACCAGCAGCTTGTCGGGATCGAACCAAAGCCCATTCTCGGGCGCATACTCGCCATCGGCCCGAAACCCGTATCGGGTGCCGGCGGCGAGGCCGGCAACGAAAACCGCGTGAACGCCCTCGCCTTCCGGCTGGAGTTCGAGCCGGTCGATCTCCCGGGTTCCTTCATCGTCGAAGATCGAGACCCAGATGCGCCGAGCCGACGAAGACCATGCGGCGAAGCGAACGCCTTCTTTGGCGATGATTGCGCCGAGCTGGCTCACGCGCACTCACAACAGCAGATCGTAGACGGTTTGAGGGGTTGGCAGGTTGGCTCCCCCTTCTCCCCTTGTGGGAGGAGGTGTCGCCGAAGGCGGCGGATGAGGGGTGCTCCAGCCTGGCACCTACGACGATCCGTCCCCTCACCCGTCTCGGCGCTATGCGCCAATCCACCTTCTCCCACAAGGGGAGAAGGAAAGCCGCGCCGCGCCAGCTTCACGTAATCACGCTCGGCTTGACGCGGCCGGTGTGGCCGCGAATCCCGGCGATGTCATCAGCTGCCGCAATCAGATCGGCAAGCGCCTCCTGCGTGTCGAGATCGTGCCTGGACTTGTCCGGCTCGTAGCGCTCGATATAGACGCGCAGCGTCGCCCCCGAGGTACCGGTGCCGGAGAGACGGAAGACGACGCGCGATCCGCCTTCGAACAGCACCCTGATGCCCTGGTTCCTGGCTATCGAGCCGTCGACCGGGTCGTGGTAGGCGAAATCGTCGGCGCTGGCGATCTTCATACCGCGCACGCTGGTGCCGGGCAAGGAAGCGAGTTTCGCCCGCAATTCGTCGAGCAGCAAATTGGCCCGGTCGGTTTCGATCTCCTCGTAGTCATGGCGCGAGTAGTAATTGCGGCCATAGGCGGCCCAGTGCTCGGTGACGATCTGTTTGGCGCTTTCGCCGCGGGCAGCAAGGATATTGAGCCACAAAAGCACGGCCCACAGCCCGTCCTTTTCGCGGACATGGTTGGAACCGGTTCCGGCACTTTCCTCGCCGCAGATCGTTGCCATGCCGGCATCGAGCAGATTGCCGAAGAATTTCCAGCCGGTCGGCGTTTCATAGATGCCGATGCCGAGCTTTTCGGCGACGCGATCGGCCGCACCGCTGGTCGGCATCGAACGCGCAATGCCCTTCAGGCCGGCCTTGTAGCCCGGCGCCAGATGGGCGTTCGCGGCAAGCATGGCCACCGAATCCGACGGGGTGACGAAAATGCCTTTGCCGATGATCAGGTTGCGGTCGCCGTCGCCATCGGAAGCAGCGCCGAAATCCGGCGCGTCGGGTCCCATCATCTCGTCATAGAGGTGCTTTGCGTGGACCAGGTTCGGGTCGGGGTGGTGACCGCCGAAATCCGGCAGCGGAATGAAGTTGCGGGCGGTGCCGTTCGGCGCGCCGAGGCGGTTTTCCAGGATCTCCTTGGCGTAGGGACCGGTCACGGCATGCATTGCGTCGAAGCGCATGCGGAAACCCGATGTGAACAGTGCGCGCAAGGCATCGAAATCGAACAGGCTTTCCATCAGCTCGGCATAATCGGCGACCGGGTCGACCACCTCGACCGTCATGCCGCCCGCCTCGACCGTGCCGATCGTGTCGAGATCGACCGTGCCGATGTCGGCGATCTTGAAGCTCGAAATCATCTTGGTCTTGGCGAAGATTGCGTCGGTCAGCTTTTCCGGCGCCGGCCCGCCATTGCCGGCATTGTATTTGATGCCAAAATCCTCGTGCGGGCCGCCCGGATTGTGGCTGGCCGACAGGATGATGCCGCCGAAGGTCTTGTATTTGCGGATGACATGCGAAGCGGCCGGGGTCGACAGGATGCCGCCCTGCCCGACCATCACCTTGCCGAAGCCATTGGCCGCCGCCATGGCGATGGCCTTCTGGATGACCTCGCGATTGTAGAAGCGGCCGTCGCCGCCGATCACCAGGGTCTTGCCCTTAAATCCGTCCAGCGCATCGAAGATCGACTGGATGAAGTTCTCGGCATAGTGCTCCTGCTGGAACACCGGCACTTTCTTGCGCAGCCCGGAAGTGCCGGGCTTCTGGTCGGAGTAGGGTTTGGTGGCGACGGTTCGTATCATGCGTCAGATAGCCTTTTTCGACAGCAGCAAGTGATAGAGTTCAAGGTATTTTTCTGCGCTTTTGTCCCAGGACACGTCGGCCCTCATGCCTTGCCGCTGCATCGACATCCAGACCGTGGGGCTGGCATGCGCTTCCACCAGCCGGCGGACAGCGTGCAGGAAATCGCCGGCATTGGCAGGTGCGAACTGGAAGCCGGTCGCCACACCGGCCGAGATAGCCGCCTCGTTGGCGTCGATGACGGTGTCGGCGAGGCCGCCGGTGCGGGCGACGACCGGCACGCAGCCATAGCGCAGGCCGTAGAGTTGCGTAAGCCCGCAAGGCTCGAAGCGCGATGGAATGACGATGGCGTCGCAGCCGCCTTGCATGATGTGGGAAAGTGCCTCGTCGTAGCCAACGACGACGCCGACGCGGCCGCGATGGCGGGCTGCCGCGGCAAGCAGCGCGCCTTCGAGGCCTGCATCGCCGGCCCCCAGGACGGCCAGGCGCGCGCCCCTAGCGACGATGCCGTCGACGACTGCGGCCAGTATGTCCATGCCCTTCTGCCAGGTGAGCCGGCTGACGACGCAGACGATCGGACTGTCGTCGCGGTCGAGGTTGAAACGATCCTCGACAGCGGTTCGGTTGGGGTGCCGCGCCTTCAATGTCTTGGCCGTGTAGTTGGAGACCAGATGCTTGTCGGTTTCAGGGTTCCATATCTCGGTGTCGATGCCATTGACGATGCCATAGAGATCGACGGACCGCATGTTGATGAGGCCATCGAGCCCCATACCGAATTCCGGCGTGCGAATCTCCTGTGCATAGGTCGGGCTGACCGTAGTGATTGCCCAGGCGGCCTGCAGGCCGGCCTTCAGGAAACCGACGCCGCCATAATATTCGACGCCGTCGAGCGCCATGGCCACCGCCGGCAAGCCAAGCTCGGCAAAGATGCCGGCGCCGAACTGGCCCTGGAAAGCGAGGTTATGGACGGTGATCATCGACGGCGTGCCGACCGCCTTGCCATAGCGCATATAGGCCAGCGTCATCGCCGATTGCCAGTCATGGGCATGGACGATATCCGGCTGGTAGCCCGAGATGGCGCCGCCGGCGATGTCGCCACCAGCCTGGCTCAAACCCGCGAAACGCCGCCAATTGTCCGGCCAGTCGGCGCCGGCCGCATTGCCATAGGGGCCGCCGGGACGGTCGAACAGATGTGGCGCGTCGAGCACGAACAGGTCGAGCCCGGCGATCTGGACGGCATGGACCGAAGCCTTGCCGCCTTGCAGCAGCGGATAGTGGTGTACGGGTTTTTTCTTCTTGAAGGCCTCCATGACCTGGGGATAGCCGGGAACAAGCGTGCGCATCGTCACGCCCTTGCCAGCGAGCGCGATGGGTAACGCGCCGGTCACGTCGGCAAGCCCGCCAGTCTTGATAAGAGGAAATATTTCGGGCGTAACCGACAAGACCTGCATTCACGACAATCCCAGTTTGTCGATCATGGCCTGCGTGACGAGGCAGATGCCCTTTTCGGAAACGCGGAAGCGCTTGGCGTCGAGGACGGGATCCTCGCCGACCACGAGGCCTTCGGGAATCCTGACACCATGATCGATCACCACGCGCTTCAATCTCGCGCTGCGGCCGACGTGGCAGTCGGGCAGCATGACGACGTCCTCGAGCGTCGAATAGGAGTTGATGCGCGCGCCGGTGAAGATCAGGCTTCGCTTCAGCGAAGCGCCTGAGACAATGCAATCTCCCGAGACGAGCGAGGATACCGCCGAGCCACGGCGGCCATCCTCGTCATGCACGAACTTTGCCGGCGGCTTCAGCTCGGCATAGGTCCAGATCGGCCAGTCGCGGTCGTAGAGGTCAAGCTCCGGCGTGATGTCGGTGAGGTCGATATTGGCTTCCCAATAGGCGTCGACGGTCCCGACATCGCGCCAGTAGGCTTCGTTCTCGGCGGTCGAGCGCACGCAGGATTTGGCGAAGCGATGGGCGATCGCCTTCCCGTGCTCGACGACATAGGGGATGATGTCCTTGCCGAAGTCACGGCTTGAGCCCGGTTCGGCCGCGTCGCGACGCAGTTGCTCCATCAGGAACTTGGTTTTGAATACGTAGATGCCCATCGAAGCCAGGGCAAAATCCGGCTTGTCGGGAATGCCGGGCGGATCGGCGGGTTTCTCGATGAAGGAGATGATGGTGTCCTTCTTATCGACATGCATGACGCCGAAGCCGGTCGCCTCCATGCGCGGCACTTCGAGGCAGCCGACGGTGACGTCGGCGCCGGCGTCGACATGCTGGCGAAGCATCAGCTCATAGTCCATCTTGTAGACGTGATCGCCGGCCAGGATGACCATGTATTCGGGGCCGTAGGCCTCGATGATATCGATGTTCTGGTAGACGGCATCGGCCGTGCCCTCATACCATTGCGTTTCCGATACGCGCTGGCTGGCCGGCAGGATATCGAAGCTCTCGTTGCGCTCGGGCCGCAGGAAGTTCCAGCCGCGCTGCAGGTGGCGGATCAGCGAATGCGCCTTGTACTGGGTGGCAACGCCGAGGCGGCGAATACCGGAATTGAGCGCATTGGAGAGCGCAAAATCGATGATGCGCGTCTTGCCGCCGAAATAGACCGCGGGCTTGGCGCGCCGGTCGGTCAATTCCTTGAGGCGGCTGCCACGACCGCCGGCCAGAACATAGGCCATGGCATCGCGCGCCAGCGGCTGGGTCCGTTTTA
Source organism: Mesorhizobium sp. (assembly GCA_004020645.1). Classification (GTDB taxonomy): domain Bacteria; phylum Pseudomonadota; class Alphaproteobacteria; order Rhizobiales; family Rhizobiaceae; genus Mesorhizobium. The sequence continues at coordinate 15,717 of SAQL01000018.1, forward strand.
TCTCTACCATTTTTATCCTCCCAAGTTACGCGCTGCGAGACATCGCTTAGTCCGGAGCAAATTCGAGCATGATCGTCGACAGCGGCGGCAACAGCATCGTCGCCGAGATGCCTCCTCCTTCCGCCCGAGCCTCGACGGCACCGCCATTGCCCTTGCCGGAACCGCCATAGTCGGTGGCGTCCGTGTTGAAGATCTCGCGCCATCTTCCAGCCGTCGGCAACGGCACGCGATAATCGTCACGCGGCACCGGTGTGAAATTGGAGATGACGGCGACCGGGTTTCCGCCCGGCGCGCTGCGCAGCCAGGCAAAGACAGAGTTCGCGCTATCGTCGACGATCAGCCAGGAAAAGCCCTCCGGCTCGCAATCGCGCGCATGCAATGCCGGGCGCGAGCGGTAGAGATAGTTAAGATCGCGCACCGTCTGCCAGACGCCGCGGTGGGCCGGTTGATCGAGCAGGTTCCAGTCGAGAGCGCGCGCCTCGCTCCACTCGCGGCGCTGGGCGAATTCCTGCCCCATGAACAACAGCTTCTTGCCGGGGTAGCCCCACATGAAGGCGTAGTAGGCGCGCAGCGTCGCGAATTTCTGCCAGTCGTCACCGGCCATCTTGCCGAGCAGCGTCCCCTTGCCGTGCACGACCTCGTCATGGGAGAGCGGCAGCACGAAATTCTCTGAGAAGGCGTAGACAAGACCGAAGGTGATGTCGCCGTGGTGATGCTTGCGAAAAATCGGCTCTTTAGAGAAATACTCCAGCGTGTCGTGCATGAAGCCCATGTTCCACTTGAAGCCGAAACCCAGCCCGCCCTCATGCACCGGCTGCGAAACTTTTGGCCATGAGGTCGATTCCTCGGCAATCGTCATCACACCCGGATGATGGCCGTAGACTTCCTTGTTCATCCTCTGGAGGAAGCTGACCGCCTCAAGGTTTTCGCGCCCGCCTTTTTCGTTGGGGATCCATTCGCCGGCCTTTCGCGAATAGTCGAGGTAGAGCATCGAGGCGACGGCATCGACGCGCAAACCGTCGACATGGTATTTCTCGGCCCAAAACAGCGCATTGTTGACCAGGAACGAGACCACCTCGCGCCGGCCGAAATTGTAGATCGCGGTGTTCCAGTCGGGATGGAAGCCCTTGCGCGGGTCGGCATGCTCATAGAGCGCGGTCCCGTCGAAATTGGCCAGGCCATGCGCGTCCACCGGAAAATGCGCAGGCACCCAGTCGAGGATGACGCCGATGCCGGCGCGGTGGGCGCCGTCGACGAACCGGGCAAAACCGTCCGGATCGCCGAAGCGGGCCGACGGCGCGTAGAGGCCCGTCGTCTGGTAGCCCCAGGACGGGTCATAGGGATGTTCGGAGATCGGCATGAATTCGATATGGGTGAAGCCCGTGTCGACGACATACGGGATCAGCCGGCCGGCAAGCTCGTCCCATGACAGGAAGCTGCCGTCGTCGTGAAGCTGCCAGGAGCCGGCGTGGACCTCGTAGATCGACACCGCCTCGCGCCTGGGATCGGCGTTGCGCCAGAAATTGCGGTGAGCTTCGTCACCCCATTGATGCGCCGGCGGAAGCGCCGTCACCGAAGCGGTGGCCGGGCGCAGTTCGGACTTGAAAGCGAACGGATCGGCCTTCAGCGGGAGTCTCACGCCATCGGGCCCGATGATCTCGTATTTGTAGGGCCGGCCGGCGCCGATGTCGGGAATGAACAACTCCCAGATGCCGGTGTCGCGGCGGACGCGCATCGTATGCCTGCGGCCGTCCCATTCGTTGAAGTCGCCGACCACCGAAACACGCCTTGCATTGGGCGCCCAGACGGCGAAATGCACGCCGGACGCACCCTCGTGATCGATGAGATGCGCACCGAGCTTGTCGAACAGCCTGAGGTGCGAACCTTCGGCGATGTAATAGTCGTCCAGCGGACCGAGCACCGGACCGAACGAATAGGGATCGGTCAGCCACCAGTCACCGCCTGCATTGCGCGCGTGATAGCGCAGCGGCTGACGCTTTCTGAGCGACAGGCTGCCCTCGAAGAAGCCGCCTTCGTCGCGCCTGGAGAGTTCGCCGGCTTTCTTGCCGGTCAGCGTATAGGCGGTGACGAACTCGGCATGAGGGACGAAGCAGCGGGCGACAAAGCCCTTGTCAAACTCGTGCACACCGAGGACAGCGAAAGGATCACCATGCGTGCCGGCGACAATTGCCGCGACATCACCAGCTGACGCCAGTCCATCCGGCCCGCTTGTCGCAGCGGTCGCGCGCGGCTTCCTCATCAGGCAGTGACCCTCCCCGGCACCCGGACCACGTTGTTCGTGGCCTCATGCAATCATATCAGACGGGCACGTTCCAGATTTCTTTCGCATATTGGCGGATCGTGCGATCGGACGAGAACCAGCCGACGCGAGCGACATTGCGGATTGCCTTGGCATACCAATCCGGGCTGTTGCGCCACACGGCGTCGACATCGCGCTGGGTGGCGGCATAGGCGTCGAAATCCGCGGCGACCATGAACCAGTCGCTCTGATAGAGGCCGTTCATCAGGTCGCGATAGCGTTCCGGATCATCAGGCGAAAAGACGCCCGACGAAATGGCAGCCACTGCCTGCGCCAGTTCGGGAGAGGCTCCGATCACCGATCGCGGATCGTAGCCGTTGCTGCGCCGCTCGGCGACCTCTTCGGTGGTCAGGCCGAAAATGAAGATGTTGTCGTCGCCGACGCATTCCTTGATCTCGACATTGGCGCCGTCGAGCGTGCCGATGGTCAGCGCACCGTTCAGCGCGAACTTCATGTTGCCGGTGCCGGAGGCTTCCATGCCGGCGGTCGATATCTGCTCTGAAAGATCGGCGGCCGGCATCATAATCTCTGCCAGGCTGACATTGTAATTCGGCACGAACACCACTTTGAGCAAGCCGCGAACGGCCGGGTCGCGGTTGATGACCTTGGCGACGTCGTTGGCGAGTTTGATGATCAGCTTGGCGTTGTGATAGCTGGGCGCCGCCTTGCCGCCGAAGAACTTGACGCGTGGCATCCAGTTGCGCTCGGGATGGGAGCGGATCTGGTCGTAGAGGGCGACTGTTTCGAGGAGGTTCAGTAGCTGGCGCTTGTATTCGTGGATGCGCTTGATCTGGATGTCGAACAGCGCCGAGGGATCGACCTTGATGCCGAGGCGGTCGGCCACGAGATTGGCAAGCTTGGCCTTGTTCGCCCGCTTGACTGCCGCGAACTTGTCGCGGAACGCGGCGTCGTCGGCAAAGGCATCGAGCTCTTTGATCGCGTCTATGTCGTCGAGGAAGCGGTCGCCGATCGCCTCGCGGGTGAGCGCGGTGAGACCGGGATTGCACTGGATCAGCCAGCGCCGCGGCGTGATGCCGTTGGTCTTGTTGTTGATGCGGTCGGGGTAGAGCCGGTGGAGCTCGGCAAACACCGTTTCCTTCATCAGCTCGGTGTGAAGGGCAGAGACGCCGTTGATCGAGTGCGAGCCGACAAAGGCCAGATTGCCCATGCGCACCCGGCGCTCGCCGTTTTCCTGTATCAGCGAGATTTGGCTGATCTGCTCGTCAGAAAACTGGTCGGAGGCGCGCGCCTCCAGCAGCACTTCTGCGTTGATGGCGTAGACGATCTGCATATGGCGCGGCAACAGCCGCTCGAACAGCGGCACCGGCCAGCTTTCGAGCGCTTCTGGAAGCAGCGTATGATTGGTGTAGCCGAAAGTGCGCTTGGTGATGCTCCAGGCCTGGTCGAAATCCATGCCGTGGACATCCATCAACAGGCGCATCAGCTCGGGCACGGCGATGGCCGGATGGGTGTCGTTCAGATGGATCGCCGCCTTGTCAGGCAGCGACTGCAGGTCGCCATACTGGCTGAGATGACGCTGAATGATGTCCTGCAACGATGCGGTGGAAAAGAAATACTCTTGCCTGAGCCGCAGCTCCTGACCGGCCTTGTGGGAATCAGCAGGGTAAAGGACGCGCGACAAGGCATCGGCCTTGTTGCTCTCGGCGAGCGCACCGATGTGGTCGCCGGCGTTGAACTTGTCGAGCAGGATCGGATCGATCGGCATGCCGGACCAGAGCCGCAGCGTGTTGACGCGGTTGGCCCGCCAGCCAACCACCGGCGTATCGTAGGCAACCGCCAGAACATGTTCGATCGGCCTCCACACGTGGCGCTCAAGCCTGCCGTCGTTCGAGGTGATCGATTCCACCGAGCCGCCGAAACCGACCTCGAATGAGCGTTCGCGCCGCTCGAACTCCCAGGGGTTGCCGTGATCGAGCCAGGTCTCGGGCAGCTCAACCTGCCAGCCGCCATGGATTTCCTGCCGGAACATGCCATTGGCGTAGCGAATGCCATAGCCGTGCGCGGGAATGTCGACGGTTGCCATGCTTTCCATGAAGCAGGCGGCGAGCCGGCCGAGACCTCCATTGCCAAGCGCGGCATCTGGTTCGAGGGCCGCGATGAGGTCGAGGTCGACGCCGAGAGACCGCAGCGCTTCGCGCATATTGTCCATCAGGCCGAGATTGGAGAAGGCGTCGCGCATCAGGCGGCCGATGAGGAATTCCAGTGACAAATAATAGACGCGCTTCTCCTGCTGGGCGTAAGCCTCTTGCGTCGCCTGCATCCAATGATCGACGATATGGTCGCGCACGACCTTTATCGAGGCGGTGAGCCAATCGTATTGCGTCGCGACGCTGGTCCCCTTGCCGAGCCTGTATTTGAGGGCCTTCAAGACTTCGTCGGCAAGCGCCTTGGGATCGGAGTTTTCGAGAACGGGAGCTTTGGATGTCATCGCGCGCGTCATGCTGCCTCTCGTGCGGTTGCCATGATCATACCGGCTTTCACCATTCCTCCCAGCCCATGCTAGCGCATATTGTTAAGCGTTCAATCGAGTTAGATTGCCGCGGGGAAGCTTACCCAACGGCAATTAAAAACTCAAAGCGCATCGCGTTTGGGCGGCCTCTGCGACGCGCCTTAGATCTTAACTATGTACATGTCGTCATCGCAAAACGGCTGCGCACCCTCGGTTCACGCCCGAGGGTATGCTTTTGGGCGACATGCATCAGGCCGCCAGTGCCGCCTCCGGCGGAAGCTTCGCTCCGGTCATGAATGCGACGGCGTCGGACATCGTATATTGCTTGGGATCGATGACACAGAGGCGACGGCCCAGCCGATGGATGTGAATGCGATCGGCCACCTCGAAGACATGCGGCATGTTGTGCGAGATCAGCACGATCGGCAGGCCGCGCTTCTTGACGTCGAGGATCAGTTCGAGCACGCGACGGCTCTCCTTGACGCCTAACGCCGCCGTCGGCTCGTCCATGATGACCATCTTCGAGCCGAACGCGGCAGCGCGCGCCACCGCCACGCCCTGGCGTTGGCCGCCCGAGAGCGTTTCCACAGCCTGGCTGATGTTCTGGATGGTCATCAGGCCAAGTTCGGTGAGCTTGTCGCGGGCGCGCTTTTCCATTGCCGGGCGGTCGAGCATGCGCAGCCAGTCGCCCAGAAAACCCGGTTTGCGGATCTCGCGACCGAGGAACATATTGTCGGCGATCGAAAGCGCCGGCGACAGCGCCAGGTTCTGGTAGACGGTTTCGATGCCGGCTTCGCGGGCCTCGATGGGCGACTTGAAGAGCACCTGCTTGCCGTCCAACTCGATGACCCCCTCGTCCGGGACAACGGCGCCCGAGATCGCCTTGATCAGCGTCGACTTGCCTGCACCATTGTCGCCGATCACGGCCAGGATTTCTCCCGGATAGAGATCGAAATCGCAGCTGTTCAGTGCGGTAACGCGGCCGTAGCGCTTGACGAGGCCGCGCGCGGTGAGGATGGGCTCCTGGGTCATGGTTACACCGAAACCTTTCTGATCCACTGGTCGATCGCCACGGCGCCGATGATCAGCACACCGGTGAGCAGCACTTTCCATTGCGGATCGGCGCCCAGCATGTTGAGGCCCATCGAAACGACGCCGACGATCATCGCGCCGAACAGCGTGCCCAGAATAGAGCCGCGCCCGCCGAAGAGGGAAATGCCGCCGATCACCGTCGCGGTGATCGCCTGCAAATTATAGTCGGTGACGGCGGCGGATGGCGAGATCGAGCCGTTGCGGCCGATGGAGACCCAGGCAGCGAAAGCGGCGATCAGCCCGGCAAGGGTGTAGACCGAGATCAGCACCTTCTTGGTCTGGATGCCCGACAGCTTGGCCGCCTCCGGATCGTCGCCGACGGCGTAGACATGGCGCCCCCAGGCCGTGTGATTGAGCACGTACCACAGGATCAGCACCAGCACGACCATGGCAATGACGCCGAACGTCAGCACCGCGGTGCCGACCCTGAAGTTCAGGCCGAACAGATGCAGCAGCGGCGCCTGGACGGCGACGTCGGCATCGCGGATCGTCTCATTGGCCGAATAGATGAAGTTCGTGGCCATGACGATGTTCCAGGTGCCGAGCGTGACGATGAAGGGCGGCAGCTTCATGTAGGCGACGAGCAGGCCATTGAGCAGACCGCAGGCCGCGCCGGCGCCAAGACCGATCACCACGGCAAGCAAAGTCGGCAGGCCATAGGTGACCGCGCAATTGCCCATGATCACGGCCGAAATCACCATGATCACGCCGATTGACAAGTCGATGCCGGCTGTAAGGATGACCAGCGTCTGCGCGGCGCCGAGAATACCGACGATGGCGATCTGCTGCAGGATCAACGTCAGCGTGTAGGACGAAAAGAACCGTCCTCCGATCGTGACGCCGAAGACAGCGATCGACAGAACCAGCACGATCAGCGGCACCGCAGCCGGAGTGGAATGCAGGAAATGCTGGATGCGCTTGACGAGCGATGTGCCGTGCTCGTCAAAAGCAGCAACGCTTGCGTCGCTGTTCGAGAGAGCTTTCTCGTATTCCTGAACCTGAGCCATGTTTCCTCCCGTGAGGCTTCAGCCACGCGCCGACGCCCGTCTACTGTTTCCGATCTGCCGCCGGATTTATTCGCGCTTGCGATTACCGCATCGTCCACCCGAAGCGGCCGGGGATCAAGCCCCGGCCGATCGGTTCTGTTGCCTGTCAGACCGGCATCAGCCCCAGCACTTGGCGAGGCCTTCCTTGGTGTCGATGGACTTCACGCCCTCCGCGGGCTTGTCGGTCACGAGGTTGACGCCCGTGTCGAAGAAATCCTTGCCTTCGGTCGGCTTGGGCTTCGTCCCGTCCTTGGCGTAAGCGGCGATCGCTTCGATGCCGAGTGCCGCCATCTGCAGCGGATATTGCTGTGAGGTCGCACCGATCACGCCCTCGGCGATCGACTTCACGCCGGGGCAGCCGCCGTCAACCGACACGATCAGCACGTTGCCTTCGAGACCCACGGCCTTGAGCGCCTGGTAGGCGCCGACGGCTGCCGGCTCGTTGATGGTGTGGATGACGTTGATGCCGGGGTCCTTCTGCAGAAGGTTCTCCATCGCCTTGCGGCCACCTTCCTCGTTGCCGTTGGTGACGTCGTGGCCGACGATACGCGGATCGTCCTCATCGCCGATCTTGTTGGGATCCTTCACGTCGATGCCGTAGCCCATCATGAAGCCTTGGTCGCGCAGCACGTCGACCGTCGGCTGCGAGGGCGTCAGGTCGAGGAAGCCGATCTTGGCATCCTTCGCCTTGTCGCCGAGCGTCGCGGCGGCCCAAGCGCCGATCAGCTTGCCGGCCTCCAGATTGTCGGTCGCGAAGGTCGCGTCGGCGGCGTCGAGCGGATCAAGCGGCGTGTCGAGCGCGATCACGAGCAGACCGGCGTCACGTGCCTTCTTCACAGCCGGGACGATGCCCTTGGTGTCCGACGCGGTGATCAGGATGCCCTTGGCGCCGTCGGCGATGCAGCTTTCGATGGCCGCCACCTGGCTCTCGCTGTCGCCGTCGATCTTGCCGGCGTAGGCTTTGAGCTCGACGCCGAGTTCTTTAGCCTTGGCGCTCGCGCCTTCCTTCATCTTGACGAAGAACGGGTTGGTGTCGGTCTTGGTGATCAGGCAGGCGCCGACATCGGCGGCGGACGCAGCCGAGGTGAACGCCATCAGGCCCAGTCCGGCCGCGGCAAACACGGTGGACTTCAATAGTGCTGTCTTGGTCACGATCTTCCTCCCAGTGGAACCATTTCGGATGCCGGCCAACCGGCATCTGCACGAAGCATCCAGCGACTTCTCCCAGCGTGGACGCCTGCCCTAACAGAATACCAGACCGAGGTTCCTGTCAATAATTAAATCACTCTTATTTATTATTGACAGCGTTGCCTGGTTCACCCATTCTGGCCCGAAAGCATTGAGGGAAAAACGACGGGAGGAACAGGGGTGGAGACCGGCACTACAAGGCACGGTTCGCCCGAGGCAGCCGAGAGCCGCATTCACCGCGGCACTAACCAGAGCGGCATGCGGGACCACAATGAGCGGCTGGTGCTGTCGCTGGTGCGTCAGCACGGCAGCCTGGCCAAGTCCGACATTGCGCGCATGACCGGACTTTCTGCGCAGACGGTTTCGGTTATCATGCGTGAACTCGAGGAGGACAACCTCCTTGTCCGCCAGGCGCCGCTGCGCGGCAAGATCGGTCAACCTTCCATTCCGATGGCGCTCAATCCCGATGGCGCCTATTTCATCGGCCTGAAGATCGGCCGTCGCAGCGCCGAACTCGTGCTGATCGACTTTCTCGGCAATGTGCGCTCGATGCTGCAGCATTCCTACCGCTATCCGGCACCGCGCGAGACGGTCGAATTCGTCACCTCCGGCATGAAGACGATGCGCGGCGAACTCACCCCGGCGCAGGACAAGCGCATTGCCGGACTTGGCATCGCCATGCCGTTCGAATTGTGGAACTGGGCCGATACGGCAGGTGCGCCGCGCGACGTCATGGACGAATGGCGCCACCGAGACATCCGCGCCGACATCCAGGCGCAGTGCGAATTCCCGGTCTACCTGCAAAATGACGCCACCTCGGCTTGCGGTGCCGAACTGGTGTTCGGCAAGGCGGGCGCGGCGCGCGACTTCGTCTACTTCTATATCGGCGCCTTCGCCGGCGGCGGCATCGTGCTGAACGGTCACCTTTTCGGCGGGCCGACCGGCAATGCCGGCGCGCTGGGTTCGATGCCGGTGCCCGGACCGGACGGCAAGCCGACCCAATTGATCGACGTGGCGTCGATCGCGATGCTGGAAAAGGCGCTCAACGCGCGCGGCGTCGAAGCCTCGCATCTGTGGACGTCACCGGAGGATTGGGGCGAGATCGGCGTCGAGCTCGACGACTGGATCGCCTGCGCTTCGCAGGCGCTCGCCTATGCTATCGTGGCGGCGTCCTCGGTTATCGATTTCGAGGCAGCGGTGATCGACGGATGGATGCCGAAGGCCGTGCGGCGCCGGCTCGTCGATGCCGTTATCGAAGCCATCGGCAAGATCGACGGTGAAGGCCTGAAGCTTCCGGACGTTCGCGAGGGGACTGTCGGCATTCATGCACGTGCCCTGGGCGGGGCCAGCCTGCCGCTTTCCGAGCGCTTCCTCATCGGTTCGACCACGATTTCCAGGAGCACCTGAATGCTGATCGGAATCCCGGCCCTGCTCGGCCCGGAGCTGCTGGCGATGCTGCGTGCCATGGGCCATGGCGACGAGATCGCACTTGTCGACGGAAACTACCCGGCGAAGGAACAGGCACACCGGCTCATCCGCGCCGACGGTCACCATCTTGTTCCGATGCTCGACGCCGTCCTCAGCGTATTGCCTGTCGATGACGCCGTGCCGGCGGCGCTGTTACGCGCCTCGGTCAAAGGCGATCCCAAGCTTGCCGATCCCGTTCATCACGAGATGGAGGCGATCTGCGCCACGCGTGCTCCGGGCCGCAAGGTGGTTGCGCTTGCCGGCGCCGACTTCTATCAACGGGTCAGGTCCGCGCACGCGATCGTCGCGACAAGCGAGCCGCGGCTCTACGCCAACATCATCATCCGCAAGGGTGTGATCTATCCGCCGGAGACCAGGAAATCATGATCCTCTGTTGCGGCGAAGCCCTGATCGACATGCTGCCACGCACCACGACGGAGGGCGAGCCGGCCTTTGCCCCCTATGTCGGCGGCGCGGTCTTCAACACGGCAATAGCGCTTGGCCGGCTGGGAGCGCCCGCCGGTTTCTTTTCAGGTCTGTCGACGGATCTGTTCGGCAGCCAGTTCGAGGACGCGCTGAGGGCAAGCCAGGTCAGTTCCACCTATGCGCACACATCGCCCCGGCCGACCACGCTCGCCTTCGTGCGGCTGGACAACGGCCAGGCGACCTACACGTTCTACGATGAAAACACAGCCGGACGCATGCTGACCATCGACGATCTACCGGAGCTCGGCAGCGAGATCGAAGCCATGCTGTTCGGCGCCATCAGCCTGATCTCGGAGCCGGCCGGATCGGCCTACGAGGAATTCATGCGGCGCGAGCACGGCCACCGCGTCATGATGCTCGACCCCAACATTCGGCCCAATTTCATACCGGACAAGGCCAAGCATCTCAGGCGCATCCGCTCGATGATGGCCATGGCCGATGTCGTGAAGCTGTCGGATGAGGACCTGAACTGGTTCGGCGAAGCCGGCTCGCATGAGGACGTCGTCCGCAACTGGCTGGATCGCGGCCCGACGCTGATCGTTGTTACCCATGGCAGCGAAGGCGCCGTCGGCTACACCAGGGATCACAAGGTGACGGTCGTGCCGGACAAGGTCGAAGTGATCGATACGGTCGGGGCCGGCGACACGTTCAACGCCGGCATCCTGGCGTCGCTGCACGAGCAAGGCTTGCTGTCGAAGGAGGCGATCGCCAAGCTGCCGGATGACGCCATCCACAAGGCGTTGGCGCTTGGCGCCAAGGCTGCGGCGGTGACCGTGTCGCGGGCCGGCGCCAACCCGCCCTGGCGGCATGAAATCGCCTGATTGGACGGCGATGCGCTGAAGACGCGCTGGACATCGATCACTTTATGTTTCGCCCAGCCGAGCGCGTGCGACACAAGGGCCGTCTCGTGCGCAACAAAGCCCCGGATTTCCGGCGTCTGACGGGGACCTGTCGGAATCAGAGGTAACAGGCTGCGACATTTGAGCAATTCGTGGTTTTGTTCGTGCAGCTTTCTCGGCTGGCGCAACTCTGCTACCAGCGGCCATTCTCTGGCTAGTACCGTTCTGAGGCCGACATGCAGTTCATCGATCTAGGCGCGCAGCGCGAACGAATCCGCGACAGGCTGAAAGCAGCCATCGACCGCGTCGTCGACGAGGGGCGCTATATTCTGGGACCTGAGGTCACCGAATTCGAAAACAAGCTCGCCGCCTATATCGGCACCAAGCATGTCATCGCCTGCGCCAACGGCACCGACGCACTGCTGCTGCCGCTGTTTGCGGCCGGCATCGGTCCAGGTGACGCGGTGTTCGTGCCGAGCTTCACCTTCGCCGCCACGGCGGAAGTGGTGGCGCTGGCCAAGGCCGAGCCGGTTTTCGTCGATGTCGATCCGCAGACCTACAACATCGACATCGCCAGTCTCGAAGCCGCCATCGCCATGATCAAGGCGGAAGGCCGGCTGAAGCCAAGGGCGATCATTCCCGTCGATCTGTTCGGGCTTGCCGCCGATTACGAGGCGATCATGGCCATCGCCGACCGCGAAGGGCTGATGGTCATCGAAGATGCCGCGCAGGCGATCGGCGGCTCGATCGACGGCAAGATGTTAGGTTCGTTCGGCGCGGTCGGCTCGACCAGCTTCTACCCGGCAAAACCGCTCGGCTGCTATGGCGACGGCGGCGCGATGTTCACCAATGACGATGCGCTGGCCGAACAGCTCCGCTCGTTCGCCTTCCACGGCAAGGGCGAAACCCAATATGACAATGTCCGCGTCGGCATCAATTCGCGGCTCGATACGCTGCAGGCGGCGATCCTGATCGAGAAGCTGGCCATTCTCGAAGACGAGATGGTTGCCCGGCAGGCGGTCGCCAACCGGTATGCCGAAGGCCTCGGCGACATCGTCAACGCGGCGCGCAACCTGGACGGCGGCCGTTCGGCCTGGGCGCAATATGCCATCGAGACGCCGAAGCGCGACGGGCTGAAGGCGCATCTCGGAGAAAAAGGCATCCCGTCGGTGATCTATTACGTGAAGCCACTGCACAGCCAGATCGCCTACCGCGACTATCCGCGCACGCCGACAGGCCTGGCCGTTTCGGAGGGGCTGCCGAAGCGTATCCTGTGCCTGCCCATGCACCCTTATCTGAGCGAGGCCGACCAGGACCGGATCATCGAGACGATCCGCAACTATATCGGCTCGAACTCGGCGCAAATCGCCGCGGCGTAGCCGCGTAATCTCCCCCCTTGAGGGGGAGATGGCCGGCAGGCCAGAGGGGGTCGCCACGCGTGAAGCGCCGACTTTCCCTCTCGTTTCCATATCCGTCGCACCTGCCGAGGCGACCCCCTCTGTCGCCTTCGGCGACATCTCCCCCTCAAGGGGGGAGATTACTGGCCCGCGCTCTTCCCGCTGGCGATGAAATGCGGATTGGCGAAGTCCACGTCATCGCTCTGATTGCGCTTGCCGTAGGCGAGCGGCTGACCATCGAGCGTGCGCGTTATGCCGCCTGCCGCGCGCAGCACCGCGTCACCGGCCGCGGTGTCCCATTCCATGGTGCGGCCGAAGCGCGGATAGACGTCGGCCTCGGCGCCGGCAACAAGACAGAATTTCAGCGACGAGCCGACCGAGACGATCTCGGCAGCGCCCACCGTGCGGATATAGGCCTCGGTCTCCGGCGTATTGTGGGACCGGCTGGCGACGATGGTCAGTGGCGCCACACCCGCCCTCACCGAAATAGGCCGACGGCCGATGATCTGGTAATCGCCATTGACATCGATTGCTTCCGCGCTGCCCGGCCGGCCGGAAAAGAAGCGTCCGGTGCATGGCGCGAAGACCACACCGATCTCCGGCACGCCGTGGCGAACGAGCGCGATGTTGACGGTGAAGTCGGTCCTGCGATTGACGAATTCCTTGGTGCCGTCGAGTGGATCCACCAGGAAGAACGCGTCGTCGAGATCAGGCGGCACGATGCCGGCCGATGCCTCTTCCTCAGCCACGCAAGGGATATCGGGGAACGCCGCGCGTAGCCCGTCGAGAATGATCTTTTCGCTCTCGCGATCGGCCTCGGTCACCGGCGAGCTGTCTGATTTCTGGTCGACCGCGCAGCCGGCATCGAAGACGCGCATCACCTCTCGCCCCGCCGCCAAGGCAAGGCGCTCGAACACGCCGAGCATCGCTTCGTCGTCAGATGCCGCCGCCGCTATCATATTGGTTTTCGGCAATGTCGCGCTCGTTCAGCCAGAGTTCCAGGGCCTCTACCATCTCCTCGGCAGACTTGCCGAGTGTCTTGAGATGGATTTCGGGGTTTTCCGGGGCTTCATACGGTGAATCGACGCCGGTGAAATTCTTGATTTCGCCATTCAACGCCCGGGCATAGAGGCCCTTCGGATCGCGTCTGGCGCATTCCTCAAAGGGTGTGTCGACAAACACCTCGACGAATTCACCGTTGGCCATCAATTCCCTGGCCATGCGCCGCTCGGCGCTGAATGGCGAAATGAAGGAAACGATGACGATCAGCCCGGCATCGGCCATCAGGCGCGCCACTTCCGCAACGCGGCGAATGTTTTCGACCCGGTCGGCGTCGGTGAAGCCAAGATCGCGGTTGAGGCCATGGCGGACATTATCGCCATCCAGGATGTAGGTATGGCGGCCGGTGGCGAACAGCTTCTTCTCGAAAAGGTTGGCGATGGTCGACTTGCCCGAGCCCGAGAGCCCGGTGAACCAGAACACGGCAGGCCGCTGGTTCTTCATATCGGCGCGGCCGTGCTTGCCGACGTCGAGCGATTGCCAGTGGATGTTTTCGGCGCGGCGCAGCGAGTGCAGGATCATGCCGGCGCCGACCGTGGCGTTGGTGATGCGGTCGATCAGGATGAAGGCGCCGGTCGTGCGGTTCTCGGCGAACGTATCGAAGGCGATCGGCGCCCGCGTCGAGATGTTGCAAATGCCGACCTCGTTCATTTCGAGCGACTTGGCCGCCTCATGGGCAAAGTCGTTGACGTTGACGCGGTATTTCAGGTCGGTGACGGTTGCGCTGGTCTGATCGGTCTCGGTCCGCAGGATGTAGGAGCGGCCCGGCAGCAGCGCGTGCTCGTCGAACCAGACGATGTTGGCGGCGAACTGATCGGCGACCTGCGGCCGCGCCGACGGTGACACCAGCATATTGCCGCGCGAGACCTCTACCTCGTCGTCGAGGACAAGAGTGATGGCCTGGCCGGCCACCGCTTGGCTCAGATCGCCGCCATGCGAGACGATGCGCCTGACATGAGAAGACTTGCCGGATTTGGCGACAACGACCTCGTCGCCTGGTGAGATGGAGCCGGACGCAATCGTGCCGGCAAAACCGCGAAAATCGAGATTGGGGCGGTTCACATACTGCACCGGAAAACGGAACGGCAGTTCGACAACGGCTTCATCGACCGACACGGTTTCCAGATGTTCGATCAGCGTCGGCCCGGAATACCATTCCGTCTTGTCGGAGCGGCTGGTGACGTTGTCGCCGTAACGGGCAGACATCGGGATGGGCACGATCGTCTCGAAGCCGAGCTTGTGCGAGAACTGCCTGAAATCCTCGATGATCCGTTCGAACACGGCCTTGTCGAAGCCGACGAGATCGATCTTGTTGACGGCCAGGACGATGTGCCGGATGCCCAGCAGCGAGGCGATGATCGAATGGCGCCTGGTCTGGCGCAGCACGCCCTGCCGGGCGTCGATCAGAACGATGGCAAGATCGGCGGTCGATGCGCCCGTCGCCATGTTGCGCGTGTACTGTTCGTGGCCGGGCGTGTCGGCAACGATGAATTTGCGTTTCGGCGTGGCGAAAAAGCGATAGGCGACATCGATGGTGATGCCCTGCTCACGCTCGGCCTCGAGGCCATCGACCAGCAGCGCGAAATCGACGTCGTCGCCCGTCGTTCCGTGCTTGCGCGAATCACGCTCGAGCGCGGCAAGCTGGTCCTCGAAAATCTGCTTGGTATCCGAAAGCAGGCGCCCGATCAGCGTCGACTTGCCGTCGTCCACCGAACCGCAGGTCAGGAAGCGCAGCAGCGATTTTTGTTCCTGCACCGCCAGGTAGTCACGAATGCCGTCGGTGCGGGCGAGGCTCTCGGCCACGATATGGCGCATGCTCAGAAATACCCCTCGCGCTTCTTCTTTTCCATCGAGCCGGCTTCATCACGGTCGATCAGGCGGCCCTGCCGTTCGGAGGTGCGCGCCGTCAGCATTTCGCCGACAATGGCCTCCAGCGTATCGGCGTCGGATTCGATCGCGCCGGTCAGCGGATAGCAGCCGAGCGTGCGGAACCGCACCAGCCGGTTCTCCACCCTCTCGCCGGGACGCAGTTCCATACGGTCGTCATCCTTCAGAATGAGCATGCCGTCGCGTTCGACGACCGGTCGCTCCTTGGCGAAATAGAGCGGCACGATCGGGATGTCTTCCTGGAGAATATACTGCCAGATATCGAGTTCGGTCCAGTTCGACAACGGAAACACCCGGATCGATTCACCGGTCGCGATGCGGGTGTTGAATATCTTCCACATCTCCGGCCGCTGGTTCTTCGGATCCCAGACGTGCTGGGCGTTGCGGAAGGAGAATATCCGCTCCTTGGCGCGCGATTTCTCCTCGTCGCGCCGCGCCCCGCCGAAGGCTGCATCGAAGCCATATTTGTCGAGCGCCTGCCGCAGCGCCACGGTTTTCATCACATGCGTGTGGGTGTTCGAGCCATGATCGAAGGGATTGATGTTGTCGCGTACGCCGTCTTCGTTGACGTGGACGAGGAGATCGAAGCCGAGCTTTTGCGCCATCTGATCGCGAAAGGCGATCATCTCGCGGAATTTCCAGGTCGTGTCGACGTGGAGAAAGGGAAAGGGCGGCTTGGCCGGATAAAACGCCTTCATAGCAAGATGCATCAGGACGGAGGAATCCTTGCCGACCGAATAGAGCATGACCGGCTTGGCGAAGGCCGCCGCTACCTCGCGAAAGATATGGATGGATTCAGCCTCAAGCCGCTGAAGGTGCGTAAGCGCGATGTTCATGGACTGTAAGCGTTCTCTCGTGCCAATCCAGACCTTGCATCGATGCATCAGGCGCGATTTTCAGCGGCCCGGTTCAAGCTTCACTTCTGGACAATCTTGTTTTGTGCAGGCGTTCTAGCAGATCGCCATGGTTTATAACAATGCGGGACAGGCCTGACCTGGAGTGGTTCGGGAATGAATTTTCCACGCGGGGACCAGAACCCGGAAATTCCTGCTCAGCGGGCGATGGGCTGGCGGCCCAAGAAATATTCCTGAAGGGCCGAGATCAGCCCGTGCGGCGCTGGGACAATCGCAATCCTCTTCTGGACGCAGTCCTGATGATCTTCCTGCTTTCCGCGACATATCCTGGGTCAGGACTCTACCTACCTGCCGCTGATGGAAGAGCGGAGCCGTCGCCAAGAGGCGCTACGAGGGAGCTCCGATCGGAACAAACAACCTGTCACCGTTGTGGTCGATCTCGATCAATTCGTTCTTCTGGGCCGAACGGACTGCAAATCCTTTGTGGAAGATAATGGCGTTCATAAAGGCGAACGTCATTGCAAGCGCCTCGGTCCGCAATGGATAATCGACGAGTGAATGGATGAGGAGAAAAGACACCGAGAGAAACGCCGCCTTTTGAAGGGGATCGCGGCGAACTTTTGTAAGTGCCATAAAAAGCATCATGAAATAAAGCGCCATCAGCAGGACAGCAAGAGCTCCGCCTTCGAAGGCTATTTCAAGGTATTCGTTGTGGGCGTGGTTTACATACTTGCTATAAATCATTCCTTCCTTTTCGTATATCTGATAAGCCTTCTGAAAATTCCCAAACCCAACGCCAGTTGCCCAATTCTCTTTGATCCCCTCAATGGTGGTGCGGGCAAACTCTCCTCGCCCGAAAGCTGGATCAATCGCGTCGGCCTCGATCTTCGTCCATGCGCCTATCGTATAGGCCGAAAGTCCTATGAAAACGGCAAGGATGCTGAGCCGACTCACCCTGGAACGCGCTGAAAGAAACACTATGGACAGTACGGTGATCGCTAATCCGATCAGAACGCCGGCACGCGAACCGGCGGCCAAAAGGAGCAGCAAAAGTATGGCCAGCCCGAGCGATCCGGACAAAAGATGTCCGCGGAACAGACCATAATAAGCGACAAAGGGGACAGAAACAAAAAGTAATGCCGCAAAATGATTCTCGTTGGCAAAAAGCCCGGCATTGATCGTGAAAGGCAACAATCCCTTTATGGCGATGTCATCCGAGAGCGAATATTGAATCGCGCCTGCCAAGCCGTTGCAGATAACACCCATAAAAAAGAACGGCAGAAGCGCACGGACCTGCTCGACACGCAAACGCAACACACTCAAAAAAAACGCCGCCAACGCCACCAGATACAACAGAGATTCGATCGTCCGTCCAACGCCGACACTGACAAAACGAAATCGGGTTTCTCCAACCAGCCCGGAATCTGCGAGCAACAGTTCCGGTCGCAATCCGCTGAATATCGCCGCAGGCAGCGGGACGATTTGTAAAATCACCAATGCCACAGCAAAGATAAGCAACCACAGAACAGAACGGGGGATTCTCTGACCAGAGCTCTGTGAAAAGACCGCCGCCGCCGAGATGATTGCCGCGACCTCAATCAGCGTATCCGTATAGAGGCCGCTTGCAGTCCCCCCGCCGATCAGCAGCGCGATAAACAGAACCGATCCAAGGAGATATTTATCCCATTCCGATGGCCGGTCGCTCAAGATGAAAGTCTCTCGATGCTCAATTTGTGCATTACCAGCGTGCCGACATATCGAAAGCGCCAGCTCTCGGCAATGGCGGCAGTTTCCAGCTTCAATAATTGCATGGGGCACCCAGCCGATCCAACCGAAAAATCCTGACTGGGCGCCTGGCGATTGTATGTACCCTCCGGAATATTGAACCGCGCTATTTCGCCGCCCGACCCCACGCATCTGATCGACCAGAACAACTCCTTTGGAAGCTTCAGGTTTCTTGCAGAGGCAATCAGAGAAATCTTGTAGGAACCGGGGGGCAGCTCAATATACTGTTGAAGGGCTGTCCCCTTGACCGGCGTATTCAGGAAGCGGACCGTCGCTCCGCCCTCGCCTTCGACCGCATCCTGAGATGTTACAAAGGTAATTTCCAAACCTGACTGACCGCCGACTTGCCAGTCGAAAGGCTTGCCGCTGGGCACTGGTTCAAAGGTACTATTGAAAATATACCCGCCCAAGTTCCGTTCTTCATCAGACAGGCTGAAAAGAAATAACCGGTATGCTGGTTCATATTGCTTCTGATTGATAAAACCATTGATCACAAGGGACAATTCGTTCGATTTTGGTGGTGCGCCTGACCCAGTCAAATCGAGCAACAGCCGATTTGCAGCATCGATCCCGTCGGAGGTTCTGCTAAGGGCGGCGAAGAGATTGGCCCGCCAAGGCGCCGCGGCCCTGATGGCTGCCAGCACAGCCTGGTATCCCTCGGGGTTGAAGAGGATTGTCGGCAGCCCCTCGGCGATTTCAGGAAATCGATCCGGCCAGCGACGCAGCAAAATATCGATCTCGCCAACAGCCTTTGACAGATCGCCTGTTTCGATCGAGCGGCCAATCGACCTCTGAAGTGCGTGGATTTCGGTCTTGGATAATTTTCGAGCTTGATCGAACAACTCATAGGCTTGGTCTTTTTCACCCTGTCGGTACTTGATCTCGCCGATCAGGCTGTAAAGACGTGCGTCGGCAAGGTCAAAGAGAAGCGCCCCTTCGGCCTTGGCCAGCAATGCATCGAAATCGGGAGAGTTGCTCGTATCGTTCAGGTCGCCGGTAATCTCGCCTATCAAGGCATTGACGTTCAACGGATCCAGCGCGAGGGAAACGGCCGGCGTTTCGGTCTCAAGAAACCGACTTAGCCCGATCGACGAAGCCGCCAACACTAGAACGGATGCGACGAACCAAACGCCTGAACGCCGGAGATTTCGCATAAGCGGGCTGGTCTGCTCCGTCATCGACTTTGCCCTCAAGTTTCGGGGTGCTCGTGCCGTAGTCGTAATACTGGTAATTCATATACTTGTAGGCGTAGTTGTAATCGAACTTGTTCACCGCAAACTTCGACATCGCGGCTCCCACCACGTTCGCGCCGGCAGCTCGCAGACGCTTCAACGCTGTCTTCGCTGACTTGCGTGTCACCTGATTGGTAGAGATGACCATCAATGTTCCCTCGGCAAGCCGGCTGAGAATGGGGGCATCTGAAAGGCCGACGATCGGCGGGGCATCGATTATGACTAGATCGAAGCGCTTGCCGAGATTCGTGATGATGAGCGCCATCTTCGGCGACGAGAGCAGGTCAGCAGGGTTGGGCGGGATCGTTCCAGAGGTCAGGACGGTCACATTAGGATATTTCGTCGCCCTGAAAATGCTTGCCAAATCCTCCTTGCGGACGGTGTTCGTCAGCAGATTGCTCAGTCCGATTGTGTTGTCGAGGCCAAACAGCCGATGAAGGTTGGGCTTTCGAAGATCGCCGTCGACAATGAGAACCCTTGCACCGAGTGCGGCAAAATCCTGCCCGAGTTTGAACGAGGTGGTCGACTTGCCTTCCGAGGGTTCCGAACTCGTGACCAGCAGCGACCGCGGCGCGCCTTCGGCGCCGGAGAACTGCAATGACGTTCGAAGCGAACGGTAGGCTTCGGACAGTCCTGATTTCTGGTCGGTGATGCTGGCTATGAGTTCCCGGTCATCGACTAGCGGCAAGATGCCGAGCATCGCCAATCCCAATTCCTTTTCGACCTGCTCAGGATTGGTGAAGGTGTTGTTCAACAACTCGATGATATAGATAATTGACCCGCTCAAGGCCATGAAAAGAAACAGAGCGATTGCAAGATTGATGATCAAGCGCGGAGAATAAGGGGCATTGGGCGGCGTCGCGAAATCGACGATCGCGGCACTTTGCGTCTTGAGCTCGGAGCTGACGCCAACCTCGTTCAGCTTGGCAATAAGATTGTCATACTGGGAACGGTTCGAATCGACTTCTCGTTTCAAGATCGTATATTTGATGTTCTTATCGTTGAAGATAACCTGCTGCGTCTCCATCTCGGCAAGCTTTGACTTGAGGTCGGCCTCCTTGTTCTGAGCCTCCTGGTATTTCTGCCGCAGCGAGTCGGTTATAGTCAAAACGCCATTGTTATAAAGTCGTTGCAGCTCCTTGATCTGCGCCTGAAGCTGCTGCATCTCTGGAAAGCCAGGCTTCAATATGCCCAGCTTCTGCTGATACTGGCTGGTCAAATCCGACAGCTTCTCGGTGATCTTCTGCAGACCTTCGCTCTCCAGGACTGGGCCGAGGCTCGACCCGCGACCTTTGTCTATCTGGTCCACCATCCGTCCAGCATCAAGGCGTTCCTGGATTGCAGTCGCGAGCGCGGTGTTCAGAGTCTCGATATTCGACCCTATCAGCGATTTCTCGTCGCCGGTTATCGTAATGCCAACATCCTTTGCATAAGCGACCAGATCCTCTTCGGATTTCTGAAGCTTCTGCTTTACCTGCAGAACCTGTTCCTGGATGAACTGCCGTGCCAGGTCTGAGGTTTCGCTGGTCTGATCGAGGCGTTGATCGATAAAGCTTTGCGCGACCTGATTGGCTATATCGCTTGCATATTTCGGATTCTGATCGGCAAACGTAATCGACAGCAGGCTTGTGTTAGAGACCAGATTGACCGTGAGGTCATTTAGAACGCGACCAATCGCAATCGCCTCACGTTGCTCCGGGGTTTTCTCTTCAATGGAGGGCGATTTGGAAATTCCGAACGCACGATAGAAAATATTGCTAAGCGAGAAATTCGGCGTCGGAAACAGGAAATCCGGCTTTTCGCTAAGTCCTAGCTGAAACACCACGCGCTGGGCCAAAGCCCGGCTTTTCAGCTTCTCGCGCGCGGTCAGAAAGGCTCGCACGTCGCTGCTTTCAGAGACCACCTCAATATCCTGGAAGACCTTGGCCGAAGGAACCAGCACTTCCAATTGCGTTGTTGCCCGATATTTTGGCGTCTGCATCATCGTAATGACGATGCCGGCGACAAGCCCGGCTGCCGCCATCATGACGATCAGCCACCGATACTGGACAACGTAAAACAGCAGCCTGAGTGGGTTGAAGCCCTCGTCCTGCTCCGCGTAATCGCGACCGTACGCACTATAGTTTTGCGCACCGTCATAATACAGGTCGGCAGACAAGGCCTGGCCATGCCCTGGGCCTGCAATTTGATGCTGTCTGTTACGATCGAGCATGATGCGTGACAACCTTGGGTTTGTCTCTGGGCTTAATTTTAACCGGCGGTGCTTTACAATCCCGGGACCACCGCAAGTCTCGCTGCGCTCGATGCAACTCCGAGAGCGTCCTTGAGATTGTTCATCGCAATTTTCGATTTCGAAGCGAAGACGACAATCTTGTCGCCACCATAGATACGTGGATTGCGGCTCTTGCCGGCGCGAATTTCCTCCACATTGTAATTTGCGACCAATGTGTTTGGGCCGATATTGCGGTAAACAAAGACCTTTTTTGCATCGCCAACGGCATTGAACCCTCCAGCAAGGGCGATCGCATCGATGAGAGAAGAATTGCTCGACACCGGAAAAATACCGGCCCTGGCGACTTCGCCGTCGACGGTAATGCGCTGTCCGATCGATTCTTTGACGTAGACCGACACGTCGGGCGCCTGCAGATAGTTGGCGCCGTAGGCCGTTTCGATTTCCTGCTCCAACTGCCGGACGGTTTTCCCTGCCGCGGTGACGGTTCCGATAAGTGGAAGCGAAATTTGCCCGCCGGCATCGACTTGAACGGTTCTGTTCAGATTGTCGACCTGGAACACATTCACCTCGAGCACATCATTCGGCGACAAAGGCTGCTCGTTGCCGTTCTGGCTGTTTTGCGGCGCAGGCAGGTCCTTTACGACCTGCAGCGCACCGCCGCCCGAGAGCGGCGCCGACGATGACGTCAGTTGCAGCGCATCGACCGAAGTCGGCGAAGACGATGCCGTCGACGAGGTGCTCGTGCAGGCCGACATCGAGAGCGAAGCGAGCAAGACACATATCGTGCCCAAGCAACTTTTTGCGAAATGAAAAACGCCCATTACGCTGTCCCACCCTTCAACAAGCGACCCAATCCTGCAAAGCGACCGGCGTTGCCGGGGCTTGGCTTTTTCGAGCCTGCCTTTCCGACCGGATCGAGAGGCCGGTTCGCCAATATTTCGCCCGGACGTTTCAACACCATGTTGCGGGCCTCATCTTCTCCACATCGCTTCGCCGCCGCGGCGACGGCCCGCGTAAGCCCAGGACGCCGGCGGGTGGCGCCATGGGTGTCCGATGCGATAATATCTACCCTGCCCTCGTCAATCAGCTTTTCCGAATAGTAAAGTGCCGTGCGGCCAAAAGCACCAACAATCGAGTCTGCGGTAAGCTGAACAAGGCAGCCGATTGCATTCAACCTCTCGACAACGTCGTAATTTGCCTTGATCCAGGTCAGCCGCTCAGGATGGGTAAGAATCGGAATGAACCCGGCGTTTATGAGGCGCAGAGCAAGATCTTCCAGCCTTGGCGGCAGAACGTGATGCGGCGGTTCGAATAGAAAATAACGCGACCTGTTCAAGGTCGGCACGCTACCCAGCGCCAATTGCTCCGGAAGATCCGGCGCTATATGCACGTCGGCGCCAACGTAAAGAGCAAGCGGTATTGCCGCATTATGTAGCGCCTGCTCCAACTCTTGAACCGCACTGGCAATATTTACCGATCCGTTTTCGTACATGCCTGGCACGATATGCGGCGTACACGCCATATGCGTCGTTCCATCTGCCACCGCCAGCCGCGCCATTTCCAGCGATTCAGCAAGACTGGGCGAACCATCGTCAAGCCCGGGCAAGATGTGGGAATGCAGGTCGATCATTGGCGTTTGTGGCCACATTGAAGCAACGTAGCAACTTCTCCCGGATAACAGGTAAATGCGCCATCCGCACGGTAGCGAATGACGCATCCATCAAACAGTGCGGTAGAACTCAAGCTATTCGCTGACAGATGGGATGAAATCACCCAAGACCAAGCTCATTCAGCTTCAACTAAAGTGAGCGGTATGGTTAATGAATTTCATCAGCATCTCCGGCTCCACCCGGCGCACTAACGCTGATGCACAGAGGCATCGGCATACAATACAACAGGGCAGTCACATGCCTCTGCTATATTACCCACTGGGCGACGGCTTAAGGGCTGACGCTGTCGCCGTCATCCTGCGTTGCAGCAAGGACACCAGCGCCAAGACCCATGCCCCCAAAAATAAAGAGCGGGGTGTTGGACCGGGCGCCGCCCGGGGCAATCTGCCCCGTATGCTCAGGGCTCACACCAACGGCCGCCGTCTGCTCGGAGCCCACGACCTTCAGGCAGATATTGTTCTCGACACGGGAAATGTCGAGGCTTGAATTCGCCGGCACATCCAGGTTGCAGCCACCGACATTGACGGAAGCCGATCCCCTGGCTCCGACCACTATGCGGCTGCCAAAATCCAGAGCACTTCCCGCTTTGGCCGGGCCATAGCCGGCGGCTTGCGAAACCATGACGTCGCCATTGGCGCGCCCGATGGAACCAATCGAATTCGCTGCTGCCTGATAGGCTGTCGTACATGTGCATGGCGCGTCCTGGGCGAAAGACGAAACCGGGCCGAAACCGATCGAGGCGATAAATCCGGCCAACGCAACTTTTACAGTAAGGTTCATTCGTTTCGATCCTTTTTGTCCCGCCGCACCTCGGCCCCGCCCAAGCACCAAGGTATAGACGAAGCGCGTAACAGCTTTCTGCTTTGATTCCAACCTGTTTCGCATTTGCGAGATGACGTTTCGGCTTCCGCTGTGTTTCATTGGACACACTCAGTTGCCAACTTTAAATCTACCATTTTTGCTGTCGGCCCCTGTGGAAATTGTCGGAAAAGGCAAGTTTATTTCGTGGCCTTTGATGCCGCCATCGCGCCGGGCTTCGTACAGGGATTATGGTCGACTCTGTTTGACGTTGTCGCACATCCTGCCTTTCGTTTTATGACTGTCGCGATTCGTGGGAATGACGGACGCGAGGGCAGTTAGCGAAGCCGTGAGCTACGAACCCGATAAGCAAGATTTGTAGATCGAACCCGCCTGCGCGGGCTGTCCGCACAAGATGCCATTCTCGGCAAGTTTGGCGGCTAAATCCGCGCCATCGGACGTGAGGCACTGCACAACGATGGCGTCACCAAACTTTGAGGCGACATTGCCGTCGCAAGGCGTCCCGTTGCCGACCGGCTTGCAGGTCAGGGCGAGCCCTTGGTAGTCCCGGCGTGCCGCCTCGGTTACCATGGCACGCATGGATTGCGGCTTGGTAAACGCCACGCCGCACAACACAATCTTGCGGCCGGCGACGCGAAGATCATCGACTGCCTGAATGGAGAGCTTGCCGTCAAACGGCTCAAGTGCCGCTTGCGGTTTTGGCTCCCGTGCCCCGAGGTCCGTCCCCATCTTGACGACGACGATAAGGAAGCCGACTCCAAACACCACGCCTAGAAGCGCAAGCAAGCCCAGCTTTTTAATCGACAAAACCCCTCCTTCTAGTGTTTTTGCAATTACCGCACCGAGCGCCTTTGTTAGCTGCAGCCTTGGCTATGCCAGCCCCAATCGCCGCTCCAGCACTTCCAATTCGACCAGATCGATCACGTCGGCAGCATGTGTCACGGTCATCACTGCGTCGGCAGTAAGGTAAAACTGATCGTGCTCAGTGCCTGCCTCCCCGCCCTCCGCTGCAATTTCTGTGAAAAAATGCTGCGCTGTATTGTTGATCACCGCCGTGATCGTCCCGGTATTGCCAAGGGAAACGGCAGATCCCGCCGTTAGAGAGCTGGGGCTGCCGTGGAAGACCATAAGCGGGTAACGAGCCATGCTAAGTCCGCGATTGCGCGAAACCGCTCTTATAGTTATTTCGAGCTCACGATGCCCAAGCTCTTGTATGCCGTAATTGTGCTTTAGCTTGAACGGTATTGTGAGCGAAATGGCGCCAACTTGCACAGAGGAATTGCGCAGCACCGCCTTGTAGTGCAAGGTCGGCGACCAGCCGAGATAAGGGACCTGTTTGACATAGGCGGCCTTCATGATGACACCCGAGGCCACTTTGCCGCCGGAGACGTATCTGGGGTACGCGCTCGTGTCTGTGTCCCACAGCTCGAACGTGTCGTCAGAGGCGTTCGCAACCGTAAATGTGCGTTTGTTTAGCTGGGTCATCCCAACGACGCCATCGATGCGAACCACATCGCCGTCCGAACGGCCATGCGCTGGAGCGACAACCACGCCAGGCTTCGAATTCGTAACAGCCGTTATGCTGGCAACGGTGCCTCGAGCGCCCCATTCGTCAACGACAGGCAGCACGATCGGCTCTGCTCGCGGCGCCGTGCGTTGAACGGTTCTGCGGATATTCACGATGTTGGCCGTCGTCCTGTCGTCTACTTCAACGAACCCCACATCGTTGGTGATATCGATATCGATGGAATTGACGGCACACCGGCGAATGTAGACTCCATTAACTTCTCGTGCGCCAAGCCCTCCTCGCAAACCGACTATGTCCTCATAGACACGATCGTATTTTTGCCCGAGATACCGATAAGATGGAAGGCTGATAACGCCACCTGCACCGCTGACAGGCGTTAGGGAAGTATCCACTGATCTGACGCGCTTTGCATGCCCGCCGTAACACCTGAGACCGACTAGCGATGCCTGCTGATCAGGAACGATGACGTCCACCACGTCCTCAAACTTCGTTTCAAAGGAAGGATGGCACTCGACAACAGCAGTATTATTCAAGCCCGTTATGCGTTTTATAGTTGTATTATAAGCCCAATTATTTGCATCTATCGGATGCTGCAGTCCTTCCGCATATATGTCGCTAAACTCCGAGTTTCTTGATGCGTTCGATACGTTGATTGGATAGCGGCTATTCAACAGGCGCAACCGCTCGCCGCGAACCCCTTCGCACATCCTGAGAACGAGGCAATCTGTTGCGGCCCGGACTTCAGTTCCCTCCAGCGTCGCATCACAGATGTACGGCGCCTTGAGGCTCGTGAAATCGACGCGTTTTCCAAGCGCACATTTCCAACTTATTCCGCGCAGGCGAAGCATGCCCGATCGATATATCGAAACGACGGTTTCGAGAGCGGAGAAGTCGAAGTTTGCGGGCTCGACAAGCGAGACTGCGTTTGCGTTTATTGACGCAATCACGCCAAGCATTTGCTTGTCGTAACCGTACGAAGTCTCAACCTGCGTGTCGCTATTGAGAAAAAGAATATCCCCGACATGCGCCGAACTGGCATCATTGACGTTAATGACCATGTCGCCCCACGCGATCGGAGCGGTTAGTGCCAGGTTGGTAGCAACAATTTCCCCTGAGAAATCAATGCACGCCGGATCGCCCACGTTGATGAGCAGGCGGGTCTTTCCTCGGGACCATATGTCGAGAGTGGTATCTGCTGGAATTATGATTGTAGACAGCGGCGTGTCTATCGCAATATCACCTGCCGGGAGTTCGAGCGGCTGGTTTAGAAACTGCGCGGTCGCTATGGCGTTGGCAAGACCTGTCGCAGCATCGGTTACACCATCAGCCATGACGCCGAACAGCGCCGCGTTGAACGGCGGAACCAGCTCCCACCAGGCACCATCGCGCGTTTGAAATTTGCCGTTGTGTGCTGGCTGTGAAGCAACCCTCCTGTAAAGGGCATCGGCACCATCCCCAGCCGCGCTATATCCACTTACGCGTAGCGCGCTTGTTCCTGCCGGAACCGAAAGGGAGGGCATGTCCACCACTGCTGCGTAGATAGGCACATTGCCTCCGCTAACCGCATTGGAGGCATATCGCGCCGCCAAACCGGCAGGTGCATCCGCAGTTGCATTGGCCGCCACTGCGGCCGGAACGCCCGCAGCAAAGGCCGCAATAGGGGCAGCTTTCAAAAATGATCGGCGATTCGTCGTTGGGGTCTTCAATCAGGCGGCTTCTCAATCGAGGGTGCGAAACCGATACGATGCCATCCTGGTGCCGGCGAAACAACCTTGAGCAGCTTGGCGCAATTCCGGATCCCAGTCCAACCCAACGGTTACGGTTTTTTGGCGATCACAATCATGCTCTTCGCAAGCACGGGGATACGGCCTACCCGCTCGAAACGTGAAACTTCCAGCCCCGCCTCCTTGAGCAATATTTCAAGGGTCCGGAAAGACCAGAACTTGATATGACCACCGTCCCACAACGCCCAGAAATGAGCATCCATTCGACCTGTCACCGCCAGTGCCAAATTCTTGATATAGCCATGATAAGGCGTTGAAATGACGGCTGTTCCACCCGAATTAAGAAGCTCGTACACGTTCTTGGCAAATGCCCTTGGATCGTAGAGATGCTCCACAACCTCAAGACTGAGAACCATGTCAAAAGTGCCATAGCGAGCACGGAGATCATCGTAAGCCGAACCGCTTTCAATCCTGATATCGGGATAGGCTTTGTTGGCCATGGCTACGGCAGATGTTGACGGATCTATTCCAGTAACCACACACCTGTCACTCAGATGCTTTGCAACGCTGCCGTTGCCGCACCCCAAATCAAAGACTGTGGCCGGCGAAAACTCCTTCACGATTTTATCGACGGCAGGCAATAAAATGTTATGTGAATCGTTGGTCTCATGAGAATCATAGAGATATTCCAGATTCTTTTCCTGACTCATTTGACTCTCCTTAGATAAACTACCAGCCCTTGACCTAACGTCAAAGAAATCGCCCAGAGTACCGACTTCTCAACTTTCATCGACAACAAAACCAGTGCGATCTTTAATAGCACTTGCTATAGATATACCTTTTTTCTTTGCGAGTTCTTCGATCTCAAAAATCTTGGCATCAACCAAACTGCGATACCATAGCCCTTGCAAGAGATGGAAATAGAACCCGGGCCTACCGTCGAGAAATCCGAGGCGGATGACATACCGGTATAAAAAGTACGCAATCGTGCGAACGCCGGCCGGAGTGCGGAGATAAAACTTTTCCTTTAGAAAGCGTCGCGCACGAGCCTGCGGACTGGCACCGGAAGCTGGCAACTTGTCTGCTTTTAGAAAAGCGAAACGTGCATTCAGCAGATCTATGGCCTCCCGAGAAGCGTATTGATTGTGCTTCGTCGACCACCACGTTAGAGAATTCAAGTTAATGTCCGAGATTATGATGTCTGATTTTTGGACATTTCCATTGACGATTACATGCTCGTCCATCCAGCGCTGTTCGCAGCGCCCTTGGCCATTGCGCCAAAGCCGAAGCTGCCAGCTAGGCTCGATCGCTCCATACTTTATACGGCGGCCGAGAAAATAAATTCGGCGCTGCACGAGTATGCCGTCGCAATCGCCTCCCGCTTGCGAAACAGCTTCAGAAAGCCGGCACGGCGCTGCCGGATGCAACACCTCATCCGCGTCGATTCGCAGGAGCCAGCCTCCCTTGGCAACAAGGGTGGAAATTCCGAAATTCAACTGAGTCGCATAATTTACCCAAGGATGACGAACTACCTCAGCGCCAAGCTTCTCGGCGATCTCGACCGTCCCATCAGTGGAACCACTATCAATGACGGTGATGCTTTCAACTTGATCTTTGCAGCTCTCGATGCAGCGGGCTATGTGAACCGACTCATTTAAAGTAAGAATAACGACGTGAATTCCCACCGCTATCTTACCTTTATTGCTCATGTTCGCGTGACCATTTGTAATTCAGGGACAAAACTAAAACTTGCTATCGCGAGCCTATCTGATGCGCCGGATTGCCGACCACGACAGCTCCATCGGAGACGTCCTTGGTGACCACCGAACGTGCCCCTATGACTGCCCGGCGTCCAACACGCACACCGGGGCCGATGAAAGCCTCAGCCGCCACCCACGCACCCGTCTCGATCCGGATCGCCCCGACAAAGAGCGGGAAAGCAGGATCGCGATAATCGTGCGTGGCGGCGCAGAGGTGGGCGCCCTGACTTATTGTAACGTGGTCCTCGACCGTGATCGAACCGACCGAGTAGCAAATTACTCCGGGCCCGAGGCTGCTCACGGCGCCAAGGCGCAAATTCCAGGGAGCCCAGATACGCGCCGATGGATAGGGATGAGCGCCCTTGCTTACCGTGGCGCCAAACAGTCGCAACAGGAAACACCGCCAACCATGAGCTGGGACAGGCGACCAACTATACAGTGTGGCTTCCACAATTCGCCATACTAATCGCCTTGATTTGTCCTTCAGGCTTGGCGCATGAGACGGCTCAAGCCTAGAACGTCGTGGAATCAAATCAGCCATGGCCTATTCCGATATTACGAAGTGCGGCTGGTCCGCTTGGTTCAAGCACCAAAGGTAGACCTGCTCCATGTTCGTGGCGATCGCGTCCCAGGTGAAATCACTTTTCATCCATGCGCGACCGCGCGCACCCATAGCATCCAGAACTGCAGAATCCATCTTCATCGCCAAGGTCAAGGTCGCCACAAGGGGTTCGACGCCATGATCGATCCACCAACCACAACCATGCTTGACAAGCCCGTCCCAAGGAGCGCCACGGGTCGAGACAACCGGGGTGCCGCTTGCCAAGGCTTCGGCGACGACCATGCCAAAATTTTCATTGAGAGTTGGAAGGACGAACAGATCCGCTTCCGCATAGGCGGCGAGCTTGGCCTTGCCGAACAGGCTATCTTCGAAGCTAATTCGAGCCAGTCCGAGTGAGCTTGCACGCGCTTTCAATTGGCTGGCATGATCCAGCTCGGACGGACCTACGATTCTGAGTTGCCAATCCGGGTGCTGGGCTTCCAGCTGCCCCCATGCATCCACCAATCGCTCCAACCCCTTCTTGGGATGAACACGCCCCAGATACAGGAGTGTACGTCGTTGGCCGAGCCTCGAAATGCTGGTGGGCTCGTTTGCGGTCGGCAAATCGATTCCGTTTGGAATGACGGCAACCGGCTGCCTCAGGCCAACGGCACGGATGTCTTCAAGTTCCTGCTCACTCGTCGCGTGGAAGCAGGTTACTTGGCGGGCGGCCCTCCCCTGCGCCATTGCCCAGAACCCGCGTTTGAGCAAAGCGGAAAAGCGCAGCGACTCAGCTCCCAACATTCCCCGCGGAGAGAGGATAAATGGCCGGCCATGCCGGGATGCCACTTCGGCCGGGTAGATGTTGGGCATCATCCAGAGCCCATGCGTATGAAAGATGTCAGCGGAAGCTTGCCTCAGCGCGCGCCGCATCGTTTGCGAAACACCAAGCCTGGAAAGGGGACCTGCTCGCTTTAGATCCCAGGCGTAACGTGTGTGGCGCACGCCGGCCCAATTCCTCGTCCCTGGAAGACCAAGCGAGGCAAGGTCGACTTCGTGCCCGAGGGCGGCAACGGATTGACTGAGGCGCGGCACGGAATAGGAAGGTCCTGCGGCCTCCTCGTCGACCGAGGCGACGATCTCGAAAATGCGCATGATGTTCATTCGGCGTTGGGCCGGTCCGGGATGTTGGAGTTTGAGAATCGGCGGATGTTGGCTGTTGGTGCTCGGCGATGGATCGTTACCGATCCAGAAGGGAACCGGTTGTCGTGCCAGACGGCAAGAAACCCCGACGAGCCGACGTCCCCAGATCGGCTCTCAGGCCGCAGCCGTACTGCGGCTTTTGGCAAGACGATGCCAAGGCGGTATCGGCCGGATTGTCTTCACAGATTGGCCGCGCGACACGGCCTCTCGATGCTCGAGGATCTTCTCGATATAGCTCGCAGCGGCCTCCGGTGTAATCGATGGACGAAATTCGCGTACAAGGTCGGCGAGGCCGCTTCCGTTGTGAAGCCGCCGGAAGAGGATATCAAGGCTGTCGGCCAGCGATGCCTCTGATCCGGCACGAAAAACTTGTCCAGCACTGCTGGTCTCGATCAGCTCCTTGGCGCCAATACCATCGCTGACCACAACTGGAAGGCCCGAAAGCAGCGCTTCGTTGATACGAATCCCCCAGGGCTCTTCAAGCCCGGGTGCTACGAGCACGTTGCTCCACCGAAACAGTTCCAGCAGACGCTCATTGTCAACGACACCAACAAACTGGACGCGGTTCGCCAGTCCGAGTTTGGTACTTAGCGTTTTGAGAGCCTCGCCTGCGGAGCCGAACCCTGTTATGATGCATTCGACGGGTACGGAGCGGGCTCGTAATAACGCCAGCGCCTTCAGCAGGCAATCCTGTCCCTTGAAAGGCTCAAGGTAACCCACACACAGAATGCGTAGAGCTGGTGTGGTGCTTTCGTCTTTCCGTTCCAACAATGGGAAGTTGGGGAAATAGCCGAACGGGAAGATGCCGTCAGGCGCGAAGCCAAGACTTTCAAATTCGCGCTGCCGATCACCGGACGCCGATAGCACAAATTCCGCCTTGTGAGCCACCGGTCGCGTTCGCATTGGAGTTATTATCGGTGCAAGCACCGCCTTCAGCATTCTCTTCGCTCCCACCTCGAGGTTGGCCGGGGCTTCCATGATGACGCCAAACCGATGACCGCCTTGAGTGAGGCGGAGTGCCACGTAACGAATGCGTTCATTGTGATAGATGCCGTTGACGATATGAATCCCGGGACGGTCATTCAGATGTTTTTCGACCTTGACCTTCCAGCCCTCGTCGTCAAGAATCTCGAGACGCATTTTACCGTTCTCGGGGATTGACCAGCCCAGCTTCTTGCGGCGTGTCGGCAGGTCGTACATAGACACAAACAGCACGTCCCGGCCGTAATCCTCCCTCAGGGAACGAAATACCGGGATCATGCTCTTGCACGGTATCCCCCACCATACAGTGACCGAGGGCTGTGTCATTGCGTTTCTATGGCCTCATTTATGTGGTGTCCGCGCAGGCGCCAGCTATCATACAAGCTTGCTAGATAATTGGGTGAAGTTGCCCGAAGAGAGGATTGTAACGCGGTCGTGAGAATATCGGGAAAGGCAAGGCTATGACGTTTAGTCATTGCGCCGACGCGATCGACTTCTGCACGCCTCGCCTCCATCGCTTTTTTCAAACTCGCATCCGGCGCCTCCGAAAACATCGGAGCCGAAGTCTTGGCATCCCGGTGCAAACGATAGCCCCATGTATATCTTCTCAACCGAGCGAAACTGGCTCCGCTGATAGCAAAACGCCACCAGAGGTCTGTATCCATAAGGTAATGAAGGCCAAGGTCAACTCCGCCAACCCGACCATAGAGATCGCGTTTAAAGAACGCCGAGGGGCCATATGGCGTCAACCGACCCAGGCGCGTAAGCAGCGGCAGATAGCGTTCACCCTTTCGGCAACGCAGTATCCGGTCCACCTCGTCCATCCATATGATGTTGCCGAAGACACAATCATATCCGGCATCGCTTGCAAACGTGTCTGCAACCTCGCGCAGCGCTCCGGGCAAAAGGAGATCGTCGGTGTTGAGCCATGTCAGAACGTCGCCCGTTGCACGTGTAAAGCCTTTGTGCAACGCGTCACTCTGCCCGTTGTCACGCTCGGAAACGCAACAAGCGAACTTGTCGCGATATTTTTCTACCACTCTCATAGTTTCATCGGTGCTGCCACCGTCAATGAACAATATTTCCTTGTCGTCATAATCCTGCTCAATAATCGACCGGACAGACGCTTCAACATACTGAGCTTGATTGAATGATGGCATTATAACTGAAATTTTCATACTCGATGTGCACCTGTACATCCGCATATTTTCGAAATTACTTCGTAAAGATATCTACCTTAGTTACTTATTATCACGTTGATTTACGACCCCTTGTGACGGCCTCGACTGCAATCTCCTCAAAACTCGCTGAGAAGGATCTTACTCGTTGAGGCGTTTCTTCCAAAGCCCTATTCATTCTATTCTCGTCGTCCTGAAGTGAATATTCGTCAAGAAACCGCAGCAGGCGATCGGCCAGATCCCTCGGGGATCGAGGGTCGAAAAATATTCCGTGGTCAGGCGCTTGCTCACGATGGACTGGAATATCGGATAGAAGAATGGTCTTACCCAGCGATTTCGCTTCTTCAACCGTCGTGCTCCAGCCCTCGAACAAAGAGGGGTTGATGACCGCGACCGAGTGCCTCATCAGCGTAGCGAGGTCGCCATAGGAAACCAGTCCTAGGACTTTGAGGTCATTTTCGCACCCTGCATCGCGGGCATGCTGCATCAACTGAGGGAAATAGTCAGGATGACGGCTGTCGCTGGTGTGACCGGTACATACGACTGTCAGCGGCCGGCCCCTGGAACGTGCGAGCGCAAGCGCGTCGACAACCACCGTATGGTTTTTATGGGCCCAAAATTGGTTTGGCAGATGGAAGAACGGCTCCCGTATGGCATAGCGCGCGCTGAGGCTCTCACGCGTTTCGACCTGATCGGCATTGCTCGCGACCGTCGAGACAAACCGTAGAATTCGCGCTTTGTCGGCCGCAGAAGGACGGAAGGCGGAAAAATCCCGCTTCGCATCTTCGCTGCTCAGCACAATCCGAGTGGATGCATCGGCGGACTGGGCGTAGGCGACATCGCGCGCATGACGCTGCTCCGCCGTGAAGAACTCCGGCAGTCGAATGTGCTGGAAATCCGGGATCCAGGTGATCGTCGGAAGATGCGCGTTGCGGCCCAAATGACCTGAATGCGACAGAACGTCGATATTGTGGTTCCGTAGAAATCGTTCCATCAAGACGTCGCGGTCAAGAATACGCGCGATCCCTTTGCGCGCCTTGTATAACCATCCCGATGGCTGGACCAAACGAGTTCCAATGATTTCAAGGGGTTGGTCGAACCGAATGCTCGGCGCAAACGCATCCCCGCTCAAGATCACAGCTTGAATTTTGTTGGACTTCGCGATGGCGCGCAACAAATTCTCGAGGTAGTTCGTCCCACCAATCCATCCGTTCCCTGACGCGTTCAGAACAAATCCGACACGGATCAATGCGCGCCCTCCTTGAACCACCGGACATATGCGCGCGTTTCGTCTGACCACCGGCGCGATGGCTTCCAACCCCAAGCGAGGGCTTCCGCGATCTCGGCCTGGTAATGGGCAGGATCGCCGGGGCGCGCCTGGCCGGAAAATTTGAGATCAACCTGGGCGCCAAGTTCATCGGCGATCGTGCAAAGAATGACTTTGATGGAGGTCGCCTCGCCGGTTCCGCCATTGACGACAGGGCAATCGGCCGATCCGTGGTCGGCAGCCGCAATCATCAACGCGGCCGCATCCTCGATATGCAACCAGTCGCGAGTCTCCTCGCCGGTGCCCCCAAAAAGGGCCTCACCTTGGGTCAACTTCGCACACGCATCCCAGAGCAGCTGCTTTCGCAGCCCGGTCCCATAGATCGAGAACAGCCGCACGATGGCGCTGCGCACGCCGAAATGGCGCCCATAAGATCGGCAAAGATCTTCCGCCAGCTTTTTGTGCAGCCCATAGGGCGATACCGGGTTAAGGGGAGCCTCGACACTTGTTGGTAAGACGGTGGCAACGCCATAGACACCGGCACTGGAGGGCAGGACAAGCTTCGCACCAGAATGCGATGTGCGAATGTACTCAAGCACACTGTGCGTCGTCGCCACGGTGCGCTGGTAGTCCTGATAGGGATGGCTTAGCGAAAATGCCACCGAGCCACTGCCGGCGCAGTGAAAGACGGCTTCGGGCGCGCCCCCGTAAGTCGCCAGCGAATCAATCGTTACATCTGTTGGATGCCACTGAGCAATACCCCAGTCGCGCCACTCGTCGCGGCTCCAAGAGCCATGGCCGATGGCTGTCACCTCGGCTCCCCGCCGGGCAACGGCACGTGCAACATGTCGACCCACGAAACCGTATGCTCCGGTAACGAGCACCCTCGACCTCATGAAATCAGTCTTTCGTCGAAACGAACGAGTAAAGCCGGCCAGGCCTTTGCGAGAACCGCCCAGCCAATTTGAGAGCAATATCGGGAACCAGCGCGGGCGAAGGCAATCGGAGTTTCCTTGCGCCCCGCGCTTTGACCGCACTCTTGGTATCGGGAAAGAGATTGATATCGCTTTCCAGCGGATTGATCACTTCAACAATGCGAAGCTTGGCATGCCTGATCGCCGAAAGATATTCTTCGAGCAGAAAGGCATTCTCGCCGCCATACAACCAATGGAGATTGTGTCCCTTCAGAAACGAGTCCATGTCTGTCTTGCGCGAAATAACGTGTTCGCGGGTCGCCAGCATCAGCCCGCCCACTCGAAGGACGCGCCCTGCTTCAGCACACAACTCGCGCAGATCGCGCGCATGATGCAGTACTGCCCGGCAATACACCAGGTCGAAACTTGCATCGGCGAAAGGCAGCTTCTCGCCCCACTCGGTGATGACTTCGATATTAGTCGCCGTCGCATCGCTGAGAGAGCGAATTGCCCCTGCCCCCACGACGTCGCTGGAATCCGGTTCCAATGCCGTGACCTGCCAGCCGTCGCGGGCGAGAGCGTAAGAAGCGATGCCGCGTCCGGCACCAATTTCAAGCGCTTTTCCTTTGCGACCATCAAGGAGCATCTGAACAGCCTTCCACTCGCTCCCTGAATGAAACCGAAGGGCTGACGCCTCCAAAGGGTCATCATAAAAGCAGGCTCGAACGAGATCGGCGCGATCTGGCTGGGATTTCAACCACTGAACCGCTTCTTCCCAGGTTCGTGTTTCGGGAATGCTCACGAGACCCCCTGCAACACGCGTGCCGGATTGCCAGCGACAATGGTAAATGGCTCCACGTTCTTCGTAACAACACTACCTGCACCCACAATCGCTCCTTCGCCAATGGTGACGCCTTTGAGTATTATCGAATTGAATCCAATCCAGGCGTTGTCGGAAATCCTTACCTTGCCGATTTTCACGTGGGACCAATCTTTCCTGTTGAAATGCCATTCTCGAACATCGGTCTCACGCTTGGTCCAGTCAGTGGAGTGGGAATTATGATCAACTATAGTGCAGCCCCAAGATATCAATACATTGTTTCCTATACTTATTTCCTCGGCGCACACCAATCGTGAATTTCCCACAAAAGTATTATTTCCAACAGAAATTATGGAATTCTCGCGATCAGATATAATGGTAGCCTGGAAAATAGATCCCTCGCCGACTGTTAACGCGGCCGGCGGCCGTTGGCCAAGATTTCGGTAGCTGATCTTTGTGCCAGCACCTATGCTCAGCGCACACCTCTTTTGGAGCTTCCGCTCCGCAATCTTTTCGGCGAACCTCGTTATGATTCTTCGCAATCTCGGCATCTCCTATTCACCTGTCCTGAAGATTCTGGCGCGAAGAATGAGTGCCGGAATGAGGGTAAATGCGGAGAAGCTAATCAAAGTCGCCCAGACCGAACCGGCAATGCCTACCTGATCAATGAAAAAGAGTTTGAGCGTAATCGCCACCGCCGCTGTGAAAAATGCGGCGACCAATTGGAAGCCAATCACACTCATGCCGTTCAAGAACATGGCCAAGGCAACACCCACCGCCTCCACCACTTTCCACAAACCGAGGCCAAGCAGAAGAAGAAATGGCGGCGATACGGCCCGGCCCACCCACAATTCGAGAATCCAGGGCGCGGTAATCACCAAAAAGGTGGAACCGAGCGCCGCAGTTCCGGCTGACAACAACAGCGAGCGTTTCAACGTCCGAGCCACCCAGATCCGATCCCCTCGTGCGATCGCCTCGCCATAGGCCGGCCAAAGCGGCGCAACCACCATCGCCACGACCAAACTGATCAAGGCGAACAGCCTTTCAGGCACCGCATAGTCGGCTACCGAAGAAGCGCCCAGCTTGTGCGCAATGATAAAATTATCCGACATGTAGGTCGCGGCGGCGACAAGCTGCAGGACAAGGAACAGAAAGCCTGTACCGGTCAGGGTTCGAATTGCAGCCCTCGAAACGCTGTAACGATCGGGCGCTATATCCCGTTCTAGGGAGCCGAAAAACACTATGTTGTTTGCAACGCCCGCCAGCAACGGTGCCCCGACATAGGCCAAGACCAGAAAAGGGAGCGGCGCCTTCAAATGAATAGCCAGGAGCACGCCGAAGAGCCCCAGGACACTGGCAGCAGCCTGCCAGAGGCTCATCATGTACCCCTTCTGTAATCCCATTTGAGTGCGTTGGACCACTCCAACCGGAATCGCCAGGGCAAAGCAGCCAATCAGCACGGCGACTGCCGGTCCGGCCTCTGCGCGGGCGAGCTCGGATTGAACGTTGAAAATCCGGTACCACGTCACAAAGGGATAACAGATCGCCAGGATTGTCAGCACCGCAACTGCAATCAGGGAGAGCACAAGATACGCACTCGAAACAAGCGTCCGTATGCCAGCGCGGTCGTCCCGTCCGTGAGCGGAGGCCACCGAGGACAATAGGCCATTGCCGATACCAAGATCCGCGAATGAGAGAAAAGCAACGAGCGAACTCATCACCATCCACATGCCATAGCGCTCTGCGCCGAGGTAATGAAGCGTCAGCGGCACCGATACCAATGCCGTCGATACGGAAACAAGCTTGGCAAAGGCCGAAGCGAGCGCGCTTTTCGCGATGCGCCGCTCGCGCTGCGAGGTATGCCCATCGCGCGCAGTTGCATCAGATTCCATAATTATAGACAATCACCGCCCTCACCTCAGCCCGGCAAACCGTGGTCAGTTGACGATGACCTGGTTGCAAAATCGAAAGTGCCGGAGTTTGCTATTGCCAACATTTCGGAAGCACGACCGACGGTTTGCCCGCTACATTATCCCTGTCGAGCAGATGTGGAAAAGTCAGCTTCGCGTCCGCGTCCGGCACGAACCGATCCTTTCGATAGAAAGTGAACTCCATGACCGCAGGGATCTCAAGTCCTCCCCGTCGAACTGGCTTCGCATGATTGTTGGGATGAACATGCACGATCTCGTGAAACCGCAGGAGTTTCTGAAACGCGGCACGTATTATCCGAAAGGAGAATCTTCCATACAATCGTGACAGATGATGGAACTCTATCGTCATGATGCGAAAACTTTTGAGAGTCTCGTCACTTGCATCAAGCAATACCCGGTACTCAGCACCTTCGATATCCATTTGCAAAAGACGATCACCGCCCAGGCCCGCCGGTACAAGCCCGCACAACGAATCAAGCCGTATGTTGGACTCGTCCTCATGGACATCGACGAACTTTTTCAGGAAGTGAAACCGCGCATCGATGGCGGGCGGGCCCGCGACGGAGGCGTCAGCCATGAACACGTCAATTCCGCGATCGGCCATCGCCCGGTCGAAGCTCACCTCGGTGGAAACACCCGGTGAGATACACGCTCCTATGCCGTCCAGATCGTTCGGCAAGAGATAGCCACCGTCTGCAACTCCCCCCAGCCGAATGAGCGGTGCCTTGATGGCTTTCGGTCGCAAGCTCTTAATAAACGATGCAATTTGTTCAGGATCGGCCGAAGGTTCGATCCAAACCTTATTACCAGATAATTTTTCAGCCACCCCCTTGAGGAACTCAAACATCCAACAACCCCCAAACCCCTTCGCTAACCTGCATAAAATTGTAACCCTTCAGGCCGGATTTCCTCGAAACCTGTTCCGGAGACTCAGTTCCGGGTAACGCAATTCCAGAGCCCATACGGCCGGACTCTATCGGGCGACCACACGCCTCTGGCCGCGATCAAGCGATCCGACACGTCTGCTACCAATCGCTCTTTGGAATCGGGTGAGCTTGACCGGCCGGTCGAAACATCGCGTTGCGATCTGGCAACCTCGGACCGATACCACGCGCCATGCCAACAATTCGAGCGCCGGCAAGGCATGCTGCACAGACAAACATTGTAACATCGAACAAATAGACGCGCAGGATCATCATCAATATGAGAGGAACCATTGCAAGCTGGGCCGCGCGCACGAAGATATCGCGTCTACTATCCAGCCCGGGAGCTATTCGAAGCGGCACTGGCGTCAGTTTGGCCAGGTAGATCGCCATCAATACCATCATCACAATGCCGCCATTAACAAGAAAATATGTCACACCGGACTTCGGAGCGATGACTCGCCCTTCCATATAATGCCGAAGCGCATCAGGAATATATCTATCCACCGTCAAATGACCTAAACCAAACCCACGACCGAGTATCATTGACGAAGGATCGGCAAGAAAGCTCTTTATGATCACCCAATCCATATCTTCGACTTCTATTCTTCCAAGTGTACGTTGATAAAAAAGATCTCGGACACTATTAGTCTCTTCGACCGATATACTTGGCATGTCCGTTACCATGAAAGGAGAATTTGCCGGAGAACTCGTAACGTTTGACAAATAAATCACGAGCATGCAGGAAAATGCACCAAGATATACAGCCAGTACTGCCCCTGAACTCAGAGGGCGCCCAAGGGTCTTTAAAACCAGATACACTCCAAGCCCAATTGGCAGTGCGATAAGCGCCGAGGTCGACTGCGTCAGGTAGACAATGCAGAGGGCGAGCGCGAAAACGCACAATCGCACTCTCTGCGTTGCAAAAATCTTCTGGCCGAATGCCACGAGAATTATTCCCGCGGACGCGGCGAAGAGGGCGAGCACCTTAGGCTCGCCTGCAAGCGAACTCGGGCGCAGATCGAGTTCACCGCGGAAGCTCAACATACCTGACCTCTGCGCCTCGTCCCCGACACTCAACAAACCGATTGGCAGGATATCCGTCCCAAGGACCCGGAAGACTGCATATTGCACGATACCGATCACACACAGGATCGCTACCGAGATCACGTAGGTACGCAGCAGGGCCGTAATGTCGTGCTGTACACCACGCGCGAACAGCAGCGCGAACGGCAGAAGCGACAGCAGAAAAGTAATTGTCGAGATTGCTACGCGAAGCCCACCGTTCCGCAGGTCACCACCGGCAAACTCGATTCCCAAGTCCGCTATTGCCAGCGTGAAGAAGCCAGAGACAATTCCGATGAAGGTAAATAGAGCGATTATCTTAGTATGCGGGATTTGATTTAAGCCAAATCGCCCGTGCAACGAATACTTCAGGGCAAGAAATAGAAATAACACCTTGGAAATCGGCAAATTGACGCCGACGTCCGGTGTTAAAGCACCCCATGGCAAAAAGAACACTGGGACAGCAAGATCACGACCCAAAGGCTTATAGAGGCAAAGGATAGCACCAAGAGCAAGAACGATGAACGGAACGAAGTGTAATCCGCTCATCATCAGCCGCCCAGAGCCTTCAGATGCATCCTCATGACTACAGTCGCACCCTTTTCAAGCCCAAACATTCGGCCTGCTCCTGAAAACCCGACGATCGTATGCTTCGGCCACTTCTCGGCTTGGGATACACGCTTCATCAAACGACGATCATTTATCGGCCAGAACTAACCTCAAGATATTGCCCAATCTTTCGCAGCGGCTTGGCAAACAATGCGAAGTCGAGCACCTGTGCGTCCAACCACCTGCGTCGTGAACGCAATGCCTCAAGGTTGTGACGGATGTGTGATCGAAAGCTTCGCGTGCTGGCACCGCCAACCATCATATCGATCAGAATGTGGTCGACGACTTCGGTACGAAAGCCGTGCAGTTCTACAGCGCGCAACATCCAATCATAGTCCGACGCGACTTTAAAGTTCAGATCGAAGAGCCCCACCGCCTCTGCAACGGCGCGACGGACATAGAACGTTGGGTGTGCGGGCATCCAGCCAGATTTGAATCCCCCCTTGGGGGGACGACCAGCCCGCCAACGCCGCACCACTTCCTTGGCATTGTGATCCGCGACAAAATCAAGGTGTCCGTGGACAATGTCTGCCTTCGCCAGTCCGTGGGCAACTGAACTCAGCGCCGTACTGTCGTGAAAAGTGTCATCCGAATTGAGTACACCAATGGCGTCGCCTTTGTAGATGGTCAAAGCCTTGTTGAGCGCGTCATACATGCCGCGATCGGATTCGCTCACCAGTTGGATCTTCTCCGGCGGATAAGAGCGAACTATCGACAGCGTGTCATCCGAGGAGGCGCCGTCCACGACCACCAGCTCTTTGTCCTGATGATCCTGAGCAAAAAAACTATCAATCGTGTGTCGGATTGTCGCCGCGGAGTTCCAACAGACGGTCAAGACCGAGATTTTCATGTCGACCCGGCCCAACGTCGCTTACTGTGCCGCAACGCGAATGCGGTCCTCATCCAGGCGCCGGTGTTCGGATTCCCGTC
Organism: Mesorhizobium sp.; assembly: GCA_004020645.1. GTDB lineage: Bacteria > Pseudomonadota > Alphaproteobacteria > Rhizobiales > Rhizobiaceae > Mesorhizobium. Next base: position 56,935 of record SAQL01000018.1, read on the forward strand.
TTACCGTTTCGAGGTCGGACTGAACCATTTCCTGGACCATCGCATCGAGCGAGGTTGTTGCCTTCCACCCGAGAACGCGCTCCGCTTTCGAAGGATCGCCGATCAGCAGCTCAACTTCGGTCGGCCTGAAATAGCGCGGATCCACCTCGATCAGGACAGCGCCTGATTTTGCGTCGACGCCTTTTTCGTCAATACCGGAACCAACCCACTCGACCTCGATCCCGACCTCGCTGAATGCAAGCTCGACAAAGCGGCGGACCGAATTCTTTACGCCGGTTGCAAGGACGTAGTCGTCCGGCATTTCATGCTGAAGGATTCTCCACATGCCTTCGACATAGTCGCGGGCATGGCCCCAATCCCGTTCAGCCGACAGATTGCCGAGGTAGAGCTTGTCCTGGAGGCCGAGCCTGATTGCAGCAGCCGCGCGCGTGATCTTGCGGGTAACGAACGTCTCGCCGCGCATCGGGCTTTCGTGATTGAACAGGATGCCGTTGGAAGCATGGATATCGTAAGCTTCGCGGTAATTCACGGTGATCCAGTAGGCATAAATCTTTGCCGCCGCATATGGCGACCGAGGATAGAAAGGCGTCGTCTCCCGTTGCGGGATCTCCTGCACCTTGCCGTAGAGCTCGGAAGTCGATGCCTGATAAAAACGCGTCTTTTCTGTCAGGCCAAGCAGCCGGATGGCTTCGAGGAGACGCAATGTGCCGATCGCGTCGGCATTCGCGGTATATTCCGCGGTCTCGAAGCTCACCTGGACATGCGATTGTGCGGCGAGATTGTAGATCTCGTCCGGCTGCACTTCCTGGACGATACGGATGAGGTTGGTGGCGTCGGTCATGTCGCCATAGTGCAGCGACAGCCTTACGTCCTTCTCATGGGGATCCTGGTAGAGATTATCGATGCGACCGGTGTTGAACGACGAGGAACGCCGCTTGATGCCATGGACTTCATAGCCCTTTGCCAGAAGAAGTTCCGCCAGATAGGCACCATCCTGGCCGGTGATGCCGGTAATGAGTGCGGTCTTCCTAGTCATAGTGCTTCTCCGAGGTCGATACGACGATATTTCTCAACGCTAAATCAGCGTGGCTTTAGACATTACAATGCCCATTTCAGAAAGCTGGTGGCTATTCCCAACGTTTGTGAGATTCGAGCGCGGCTTGGCTACACCGGCTACCGATCTTTGCCGCGTTGTCAACGCGCGCCAAAACCTGTCAGCATGGTTCGGATGGTACGAAACACAATCAGCACATCGAGCCACGGCGAGAAATTCTTGATATAGTAGAAGTCGTAGTGAAGTTTTTCCAGAACATCGTCCACGGCCGCAACGTGGCCCTGGTTGACTTGAGCCCACCCCGTAATGCCAGGCCGAACGATGTGCCGGTATCGATAGAATGGCAGCTCGGCCTCGTACCACTTAGAGAGTACGAGTGCTTCCGGGCGCGGTCCGATCCAGCTCATCTCGCCGCGCAGGATGTTGAAGGCTTGCGGCAATTCATCGATCCTGGATTTTCTCAAGAACTGCCCAAGGCGCGTAATGCGCGCATCGCCGGCCTTTGTGATGGCCTCTTCCTTTTCATCGCCAACCGCGGCGCCGAGTTTCATCGTCCGAAATTTATAAACTTCGTAGATCTTTCCTCTGTACCCCATTCTTTTTTGCTTGAATAAGGCTGGACCAGCCGAGTCAAATCTTATCGCTATCGCTACGAACAAGAGCAATGGTGAAAAACCCAACAGAATAACTAGTGCCGCAATCCAGTCAGCCGCCTGTTTGATCTTTAAATAAGCCTGGTTTGGATTCAGTGACCCCAAGGTATTTTCGGAAAGGTGCTCTATTTCTACTCGACCTGTAAGCGACTCGCTGATCTGTTTGACATGATAGACGGGCGTTCCCGAGAGCGCGCGATCGGCAATATACCGCTCCCATTGATCCGAAAGATCGGAACGAAGATCGGCAACGACGCCATTTACCCGGTCAACGATGATATCGGGCGAGGCAAGCCAATGCCAATTCACGCCGCTAATCTCTTCGAGACGATCGACAGCCCCTCCCGGAATCACGGCGAGGCTGTAGGGATCCAGGCGCCTGCTCAAGATGCTCAGGCCGAAATACCAGAGAATTGACAGCGTCAAGCTGCCGGCCGCCTGGAATGCGCTGTAGTCGATACGAAACAAGAAAATTGCCAAGTACACGAGTCCGTAGCACATTGCAAATGTTGGCATAATATAACCGGCAGCCGCGACGCCTGGCAAATTGCCTATTCGACGAAAGAAAAAAAATCCCAAAGTATGTGCGACGAGGCCGGCGAAAATTGTAATCTGAATGTTTGAATAGGAAAATATATTTGGATCAATCACCATCCTAACCAGCACAGGAGTCAGAATTGCAAAGGCCAATCCGCCAAGAAGTTGAAACCTGACGCGGTGTAACAGGTGCCGTTGATTTCGCGGCTTTATGATGGGAGCATTCAATTCCAAGAACTCACTGGCAGATCGGTAAACAACCCGACCATTCTCAATTTTCGGAGCTCGATAATTCTTCGATCCGACAATAAGGATTTCAAATCAAAATTCATCGACCGGTCAACCAATATACCGATGGAGCCGCTGCAGCAGCCCTCGGCTGCCCATCTGTTTTCGCCTGCTTCGGTCAAAAGGCACAATCTCCGACAATGGCTACCGCACTCCCGGGTGAAACCCGAGAGCCGACATTGCAGCAGCTTGCATCGCATAACCGAGCGTCAATTATGCGATCGCGACGAGTTCCCTTGAATCCATGTCAACAGGGATCTCGCCATTCATGATGGCAACCAAAACCCGGGCCCTTCCGGCTGGATCGAGCCGGTCAAGGCGACCGATCATCTCCGCGAAAGGACCTGAAAGAATCCGAACCGAAGCGCCCGCAGCGAGGCCTCCGCTGAAATCAAGCAGGCCATCCCTGCCAGTCAGGGCTATGAACCGCTCCACCAGCCCCGAGGGGACCGGCAATGGCCGTTCGCCCTGCATGATGAGTGAGCGCACACCGAACGTTCCATTCACCGAGCGCCACCGCTGCAGCGCGACATCGAGGGCGATGAACATGTAACCTGGAAAATAGGCCGCCGGTCGCGTCTCGATGCGCCGGGCATGACGTGTGGTCTTCTCGAAGCGAGGTGTAAACGAGTGAAACCCCTGCATCCGGAGATGCCGTTCGGCGACGTCTTCTTTTCCCGGAAATACGCTGGCGGCATACCAGCGTGCTGCGGTGCCGGTTGCGGGCCGTTGCAATGATACAGTCGCCTTAACAGTTGTTTTTTCCGGGGTGATCACAAGTATCCTTCTTGGCGGTCTTTGGCACGGTCGGGGCAAGCGTTACGACAGCGCGAAGATACCAGCAAGCAACCATGTCGTGAGAATCGATTTGGTTGATCGAATCCTGCTAATTGTCCACTATTTTAGCTGCGCCTAAAAGTCATCGCGCCGCTTTCTTTCATAGCTATCCAGCAGCGGTATCGAGCAATTGCTCCGATATGTAGCTGCCTGGTTACGCTGGCTCGCGATGAATCGCTGGCTCTTCTGGTGCTTAATCGGTCGATTTGAACATAGTGTGACGGTATCGTTAGCAAATCGTTACCGACCACCTGGCGGCCGCCTGCTTTGACGAGCACTCGCGGCAGGCCGTCGCCGAAACGGGACCATTCCACGATCTGTGGTTGCGTGGACTCGATCGGTGCCGCGCCCGATCTATCGGCCAGAGTTCAGGCGCGTTTGAGCAGCGACCAGACGGCTGGCACAAGGCTCGCCGCCAGGCCGACCTTGATCAGGTCGCCGACGATGAAGGGCAGGACGCCGAACTGCCATGACTTTTCCGGGCCGATGAGCAGTGCCAGCCAGGCAAAGCCCATCGCCATCATGACGATTTCGGCAACCAGCATCGCGTTGAAGAGCTTGATCGGATGGCGATCCCAACCGCGATCGGCGGCCCAGCCGACGATCGCCGCCATGACCACGAAGCCGGCAAGATAACCGCCGGTCGAACCGAGCATGTAAGCGATGCCGATGCCCTTTTCCGGCGTGCCCTGGAAGACCGGCAAGCCCATGGCGCCCTCCGCCATGTAGAGAAGCAGCGTGGCGATGCCGAGGCGCATGCCGAATGCTGCGGCGATCAGAAAGACGGCCAGGGTCTGCATCGAGATGTCGACCGGTCCGAGCAGAACTCTGGTCTTGGCCGACAAGGTCAGCACTAGCGTTCCAACGATCGCCAGAAAAAGCTGCGTCGCCAGGCGGGCCACGCCCTTTTCAGGCAGAGCGAGAGAAACAAGCGGTGTCGTTGCAATTGCCATGGTCTTCCTCATTGCGGACTGCCGCAGATCGCGGCCTTGCGTTTTCCTATATTGGCTTCCGTGCTATGCGGCAATCGGTTTTGCCGTCTCTAAAGCGCGTCACGTTTGACCGGGCGACGCGCTTCAGGTTGTTGTTTTATGCATGTCGTCATCGCAAAACCGCTGCACACCCTCGCGTCAGGGGCATGCTTTTGCGCGACATGCATTTGGAACAGAGCTGAACGACATTTGCCATGGCGCTGAAATTCGACACAGACTTCGACCCGGCCTACGGCCAGGGCGTGACGGTTGCGCCCGACGTGCTCCGGATTACCGCGAAAAATCCCAGTCCGTTCACCTTTTACGGCACCAACAGCTACATCGTCGGGCGCAAGACGCTGGCGGTGATCGATCCGGGGCCGGATGACGATGCGCATCTCAAAACATTGCTCGAGGTGATCGGAGACAGGCCGGTCAGCCACATTTTCGTCAGCCACACGCATCGCGACCATTCTCCGCTGGCAGCGCGGCTGAAGCAGCGCACCGGCGCAATCGTCCTGGCCGAAGGTCCACATCGGCCGGCGAGGCCGCTGCGCATCGGCGAGGTCAATCCGCTCGACGCCAGCGCCGACACCGCCTTTAATCCGGATATAGCGCTTGCCGACGATACGATGGTCGACGGCGACGGCTGGGCGATCAGAACGGTGCTGTCGCCAGGTCATTGCGCCAATCACGCAGCCTTTGCGCTCGAGGGAACCGGCGTCCTGTTCTCGGCCGATCACGTCATGGCTTGGTCTACCTCCATCGTTGCGCCGCCGGACGGCGCCATGGCCGACTATATGGCCTCGCTGGATCGGCTGATCGAGCGCGACGACCGCCTGCTGCTGCCCGGCCACGGCGGGCCGGTGACCGCGCCGCGCAGTTTCATGCGCGAGTTGAAGACGCATCGCCAAATGCGAGAACGCGCGATCCTGGAGCAGATCAGAAGCGGCGACCGGACGATCAAGGAGATGGTCGCGGCGATCTACAGGGATACCGACCCGCGCCTGCACGGCGCGGCCGGCCTGTCGGTGCTTGCCCATCTCGATGACCTGGTGGCCCGCGGCCTGGTGAGCACCGACGGCGACCCGGCGATCGACGGCATTTTCGCCCCCATCGCGTAGGGGCTACTCGGCCGGGGCCGTGCCGACCTGGCCAGCGACCTCCTGATCCAGTTCGGCAAGGAAGTCCAGGATGCGGGCCGAATTGTCGCCAAGGTCGTAGGTTCATCCCCGTGAGCAGCGAGCCTATAGGCAAGATTTGTAGGTCGAACCTGCACCAAACTTTGAGGCGACATTGCCGTCGCAAGGCGTCCCCTTGCCGACCGGCTTCCAGCTCAGGGCGAGCCACTCCCGCCGCGGCCAAGCACGTGTCTCTATCACCTCTGGCGGAGACGTCCGGACGACTCACCGTCGCCTGGTCGCATTCATTTCAATCGAAGAAACTTCTATTCCGTCAACTGCTCTATCGAGCTTCGCCAACGGTGCTGTCGAGATATTGGGTCAGCGCGCAAACCAGATGATAAAAAATGCTTGCCGGTACATCGGTCGCCAGCGAGCGGCCGCGCTCGTCGATCCGGTCTATCCACAGGCCGAGCGGTGCCGGATCGATGTGCCAACGGAAGAGGCGGCCGACACGCGCTTCGATCTCGGGCTTGAGGTCGGGGCCGCCTGAACCGTCAAGTGCAATCGCCGCCTTGATTGCTTCGGCCTGCGGCCAACTGCGCGAGACAAGGTCAAGCGGCAGGCCTTGTCGCGAGACAGCGCCATAGGCGAGGCCGGTGGCGCGATTGAGGCCGTTGGCGATGGCCGAGGCATAGAGCTTTCTAGCAAAGCCGGTCAGTTCGCCCTGGCCGGTATGCCCGGCGAAGTCTACCAGCAGCGAGGCCCATTCGAAATGGTGGCCGGGTTCCGTCCATGCGCCTTTTTCGCCCTCCGCCGGCCTCCACTCGGCGTCGAAAAATTCGCCCAGCGTCCAGCTTTCCGAATCGAAGAAATGGCTGCGAAACAGATCTACGATGCGCGCGGCGCGGCGAAGATAGGCGAGTTCGCCCGTCGCTTGATGCCAGGCCAGGAAAGCCTCGAGCAGATGCATGTGCGGGTTGGAGCGGCGTTCGCCCTCGCCGCTTGACGTTTCGAGAAAGCCGGTCATCCGGTGATCCTCGAGATGCGCGTCGAGAAACGAAAACGTTTCTTCCGCAAGCCGCAATGCATCAGGATTGCCGACCATATGGGCATGCGCCAGCGCCAGCAGCACGCAGGAATGATCATAGGCATCCTCGGCGGCGTCGGCGACCGTTCCGTTGACATTGAGCGTGCGCACCCAGCCGCCATTGTCGGTGCGGCCGTTCCTGGCCATGAATTCGATGCCGTGGCTGATCAACCGGTCGGCAGGCCCGTCCCAGCCGCGTGCCTTGGCGACAGCGAAGGCGTAGACTTGCCTGGCCATGGTGCGCATGCGCTTGGGCTTCTTCAGCGGTGTGGCGTCAAAACCGAGCACCTCGTGGAAGCCGCCATGGCGCTCATCGACCCCGACCGTGGACCAAAGCGGCACCGTCTCTTCGAACAGCCAGTGATGCACACGGCGCCGCCAGGCGCCGCTTTCGATCACGCGGTCGCCGGCGGGCGTGAACCTGGTTTCCAGCCGGCCGCTCTTTTCCAGCTGCTCGACGATCTTCTTGACGTTCTGGCTGCGGCTGACCGGGGCGACGAAGGTGGCATCGGCGGTCGAGACGATGGCAACGTCCTTCAAGCCGATGGCCGAGAGCAAACGACTGTCGCTGCGGATATAGGAATTCTCGCAGTCGATGGCGACGACATCGCCGACGATGACGTTGCCGTCATTGTCGGAGGGGCCGACATCGAGCAGTGATTGCCAGGAACCGAGATCGTTCCAGCGGAAGCCGGCCGGCACCATGGCGATATGGCTGGCGCGCTCCATGATCGCATAATCGATCGATGTCGAGGGAATGGCGGCGTAGAGCTCCAGAGGCATATAGAGACCGGAAAGATCTGACGTCGCCGCCTGGTAGGCAATTTCAGTGGCCTTCCATATCTCAGGCTCGAAAGCCGCGAAGGCGTCGCGCATGGCGCTGGCGCGAAACAGGAAGATGCCGGTGTTCCAGTAGAAATTGCCCGCCGTCAGGTAATTCTGCGCGGTCGCGAGGTCCGGTTTCTCGACGAAACGCGAGACATCGCAGATGCCATCGGTCTCGCCGGCGACCTCGATATAGCCGTAGCCGGTCTCCGGCTGACTTGGCTTGATGCCGAACACCACCAGCCGGCCGGCACGCGCAGCGCCGGTGCCGTTTTCCACGCTCTGCCAGAATTGCTGCGCGGTCGTGATCTCATGATCGGACGGCACCACCAGCACCAGGCTGTCGCCAAATTCGGAGAGGGTGCGCAGCGTCGCCAAGGCGACTGCGGCGGCGGTGTTGCGTCCGGTCGGCTCGAACAAGGGGCCGCCGCCGGAAAGGTCGATGCCGGCGAGATCGGCGTGAACGCGGTCGGCGTGCCGTTCCGAGGCAATCAGGAAAATCGGCGTTTCGCCATCCGGCCGCGCCGTCAGTCGCCGCAACGTCTTGACCAGCATCGAGCCATCGCCGGAAAAATCATGGAACTGCTTGGGATTGTCCTCGCGCGACAGCGGCCACAGCCGTGAGCCAACGCCGCCGCTCATGACAAAACTCACGATTCGCTCGGTCATTGGGCTCTCGCACTCAAAAGGTCTAGGGCCTTGCAGCACCGCATCAACACTTTCGAAGCTCTGCCAGCGCTAGTCCCCAATACAAGCTCCTGTTTGTCCGATGACGCCAGCTTAAAACCTGAGGCCCCGTCCGCAACGATTCCCACACTGTTAACCGTGGTCAATGGACGACGCTTTTTAAAACGTTCAATCTCAACAATGCAAGGAGTGCTGCGCGTATCGAAGCCTGCCAGTGCCGGTAGTAGCCTGCGCGGCTCACGGCTACCAGCCGCGCCGCTTTGACGCGCTGCGGACGCCCAGCACCACGCAGCGCCGAGGATTCAGGCCGCCTGGCTAAGATCCCGCCACGAACTACGCTCCTGAAAGCTCAGAAACGGCTGGAACGCTCTGCCGGTTGAGGCGACTTCAGACCCTGGCAAGAGCATTCCGGATTGGCCGGAAGTCGCGCGGCGGTCTCCAGCGCAACCCGCGAGGCTGTCATGGAGAGATTGGGCAGCACGTCGTCCTGCAGCAATTTCTGGCGATTGCGGTCCATATAGTCGTTGAAGCCCGCCGTGACGAACGCACAGGGCACGAAGCAAGCGCCGATCTCGCGCGCCAAGGTGGCCTCAGGGGCAATGGAATGGTTGAGCACATCCGCCCCCATGCCGCGATACGCCAAGGCTTCGGCTGGGGTTGTCAGTCGCGGCCCGTAACAGTGGGCAGCCACCAACTGCTGTTCGATGCCATGAACGCGGCATTCGGCCGGCCAATGGCGGCGGGCCGTTTCGACCAGAACCGCCGCACATCTTGGACATACGATCTGCTTGCCCGAACAGTCGAAACTCTGGCGGTCCGGAAGCAGTGAAAACGGGGTCTGCGTCAGTTCGATGATATCGGCGGTCACCACCATGTCGCCGGGCTGGATCGCCTTGTTGACGGCGCCTACGGTCGAGCAGGCGAGAACTTGCCGTACACCCGCCCGCATCAATACCCAGAATGCGCGGCGATGGCAGGAATGATCGATATGATCGCGAGGGTTGCCGTGCGAATACATGCACAGCGCCCGCTTCGCTCTCCCTTCGGCTGTAATCGAGGCATCGAACTCGAGCAACTTCCAGTTGTCGGTACGACCGAAAGGCGTTTCAAAACTCATGTCGCGCCGCAACGTACGCACGCCATCGAATTCGACATCTTCCGGGAAGGCAAGCCCCCAGTTTGCCGACCCGGTGATGATGGCCAAGCCTACCTGAGGTATGTCCGTCATATCGTCGGCTGCGTGATGATTTGCAGGCATGCTTCCAATCTCAGTCAGGACTTTGGCTCGGTCAGGATTTTTGGCGAAGGGCGACGATCAGGACGACGAGCACAACAATAGCGGTCCACAATGTCGAGATCGCCGCGATTGTCGGATCGATCTGATCGCGCAGCGACACGAACATAAGCTTCGGCATCGTGCTGTTGCGACCACTTGCAACGAAGATCGAAATCACAGACTCGTCGAGCGACGTCAGGAAGGCCATCAATGTCGCCGACAACAGGCTGATCCGAAGTTGCGGAACGATTATTCCGCCAATAGCTCTGGCCCAGTTCGCACCAAGGCTACGCGCCGCCTGAACCTGGTTCCAGTCAAAGCGAGCCAGGGCGGGCAGCAACACAATGCACGCCACCGGAACGGCCAGCACCACATGTCCGACCAGCACACCGAACAACGTTCCAACCAGACGTTGTGCCGCCAGCACAAAAAAGAGGCCGATCGCAAGCAGGATTCCTGGGGTGATCGAGGGGGTGAGCAGGACGCTCTGGATGCTTGCTGCGGTCTTCCCGCCCAGCCGATTCATTGAAATGCAGGCGAGCAGCGCAAAAGGCACCGCGATCAGCGCCGTCAATGTCCCAAGGATCAGGCTCGTCCTGAGTGCAGCCATCCACGTCGCCGAGCCGAAGAAGTTCTCGTACCAGCGCAACGAGTAGGCGTGCGGCGGAAACTCGAGGAGATTCGACGCCGAGAAGGAAAGTGGCACCACCACGAGCGTCGGCAACATCAGAAATGCCATGACAAGAGCAGCAAAGCCCCAGAGGACAATGCGGGCCAGCCTGTTGTGCGGATAGGCCTCAAGCATGGGAAGCATCAACTGTGTTGTGGGCCAGCAGGCGCCGTGCCGCCAGCAACATCACACCTATCAGCGCCATCAGAACGAGGAGCAGAATGCCCAGGACGCTCGCCGACCCCCAATCCTGAAAGGTCGATAGCGCACGCTCGATCCGGGTAGAGAGAGGATTTACCTTGCCGCCGCCAAGCACCGCCGGCGTGATGAAAAAACCTATGGAATAGATGAGAACGATGATCGAACCCGAGAAGATGCCGCCCGCCGAAAGTGGCATTATGACGGTGCGCATCACCTGCCCGAGTGTGGCTCCCATGCTCGCTGCCGCGCGAATGAGGTTTTGGTCGATATCGCGCATCGCGGCATAAACGGGCAGCAGAAAGAGCGGCAGCATGTAGTGAACCATGCCGATCAGCGTTCCGGTGAAGTTATAGACCAGCGGCAAAGGCTCCGCCGTCAGGCCCGAACCAGTCAAAGCCGCGTTGATCAGCCCATCACGCCGCAAGAGCACGAGCCAGCCATAGGTGCGCACCAGAATAGCGGTCCACAACGGCAGCATGACGAAGGCCATCAATACGTTGGCCACCCTTGGTCTGACGCTGGCCAGAGCGAGTGCCAGCGGGGTGCCTAGAAGAATGCAGATCGCCAGGGTGCCGAGGGACAGTTCAAGGGTTGTGACGAGCGCCGACCATGTCAGTCCGCTCGAAAGCACTTTCGCGTAGTTGCCGACAGTGTACTCACCCCCTGTGGTCAGGAAAGATTGCCGGATGATCCAAAGGATGGGCAGTATCGCCGCCAGTCCAACGATGAACAGCGCCGGGAGCGAAAGCGAAAGGAAGAACCGCCGCTCGCGCCGCGCATCTGCGGCGAGCGCGGGATCCACAGTGACGGTCACGCCATCGCTCCCGGTATCGCGTGAACTTTCGCTGCTGGTGCATATGCGGTCATCCGCCGACCGGCGGCAAGCTCGGCGCAGCCGCCGGCCAGCGCTGCCGGAATGCAGACAAGGACCTCTTGCCCACCGTCAAGCGCCAGCGTCAAAAGCCAGTTCTCGCCGCGAAACGCCTTGGCGCGCAGTATTCCTTCGAGCGCCACTCCGTCTCCCCCGACGAGCTTCGCATCAAGATGGAAGCTTTCGGCGCGAATCATCAGAGTTTCGCGTGACACTTCGGCGCCATCGATCCTGCGCACCGAGCCTGGAGCCACAATGTTAGCCTCGCCCATGAATTCCGCGACGAAGCGGGTCGATGGACGATCATAAATCCGCTGCGGCGTATCGATCTGCTGGATGCGGCCGGAGTTCATCACCGCAATCCGGTCAGACATAATCAGCGCTTCGCGCTGGTCATGGGTCACGTAGATTGTGGTGATCCCCAGATCGTCGTGCAGACGCCGGATCTCGTACTGCATGGTTTCGCGCAGATTCTTGTCGAGCGCCGACAGCGGCTCGTCCATCAGCATCACGCGTGGTTCGAAGACGATAGCCCGCGCCAATGCCACCCGTTGGCGCTGGCCGCCGGACAGTGCGGCAACATTGCGCTCCGCCAGACCATCCAGCTTCACGCGGGCCAGGGTGGCAAGCGCCCGCTGACGCGCCTCTGCTCTCGGCGTCTTGCGCAGCGCCAGCGGATACGCGACATTCGCCAGGACATTCATGTGGGGAAACAAGGCGTAATTCTGGAATACTATGCCGATGTCCCGTTTGTTGGGCGCCAGGCGAGTGATGTCGCGATCGCCCAACAAAAGCTTGCCGGAATCCGGCCGGACAAAGCCGGCCAGAGCCATGAGCAACGTGGTCTTGCCTGATCCCGATGGCCCCAGCAGCGTGAGGAACTCGCCAGCTTGAATGTCGAGCGAGACATCATCCAGTGCGACGTAGGACCCGTAAGCCTTGCTGACGCTGTCGATGGTGATCGGGAGCGACTTCATCATCTGCTCCAGCCGTTACAGCTGAGACTCAGCGGGCAGCTGAGACTCAGCGGGCCATCATCTCATCGAAGGCTTGTTGGGCAGCCTCGCCATTCTTGACCCACCATTCTGAATTCGAAAACACCGAAGTGCCGGCATTTTCGGGCGCGGTCGCAAGCGTCTTCAGGCGATCCTCGGGAATGAGGCCACCCTCATATGCTGCAGGGTTGACTGGGCCATAGGCGATGAAATCGGTCAGTTTCGCAACACGCGCGGGCTGCGTCATCGCTGCGATGAGCTTCATCGCGGCTTCCTTGTTCGGCGCTCCCTTCGGCACCCCAAGGCAGTCCGTGCCGATGACCGAACCCTTGAACGTGTAGTCAGCCGCGCCGCCATCTTTTTTCACAGTCTCTGCCCGTCCGTTCCAGGTAACGACCAGATCCGCCTCACCATCTTTCAGCAGCTGCGCGGACTGGGCTCCTGAGGTCCACCACACGGCGACATTTGGTTTGATCGCTTCAAGCCGCTTGATCGCGCGCTCCAGCCCTTCCGGCGTGCTGAGCACGGCATAGACGTCCGCCGGCGCCACGCCATCGGAGAGAAGCGCGATCTCGATCGAGTCCTGCGCATTGGCGCGCAACGCGCGGCGGCCCGAGAACTTGGCAACGTCCCAGAACTCCGCCCAGGTCTTCGGCGGGTTCTCGCCATAGGTCTTGGTGTTCCACGACATGACGGTGCCATAGGAATCGAACGGATAGCAGTAGTCGGACTTTGCGCCGTCCGGCACGGATTTGGGATCGATGATCTTGTAGTCGAGCGGCTCCAGCAGCGATTGAGCGGCCGCCTGGGCGCCTTCCGGTGAGCCCAGGTGAATGACGTCGGTCGTAATAGCCCCCGAGGTGACCTGCATCTTCAAGGCGGCCAGGCCGTCGCTCAGGGTCTCCTCGCGGACATCATAGCCAAGCTCTTTTGCAGCAGGGCCCCACATGGCCTCTTTCATGGCGTTGCCATAATCGCCGCCTGCGGTCGTGATGGTGACTGTTTGCGCATGGACGGGCAAGGCAGCCGAGATTGCGAACGCTGCAAGGGAAATGCGTAGCCAGGACATAGGTTCTCCTCCCCAACTCTTATCAAATGTTGCTCGAAATGGCCATTTTTTTGTAATCGTAACGTTACGATTGCATCTGAATGTGCTGGAGTCAAGCTGCTTCCTACGGGCGTTTGGATTGACCGGGATGTCGAATCCGGTAACGTTATGACGGTCAGCAAAATCAGCCGGCGCTTTCGCGAATGAAGTCGGGCGAACAATGGCCAATCTAAAGCAGATCGCGGCGGAACTTTCCCTCTCGGTGACCACGGTGTCCCGCGCTCTGAAGGATGGGCCGGAAGTGCAGCCCTCGACCATAGCCCGCGTCAAGGAGGCGGCTAAGCGGGTTGGCTATCTACCAAATCATCATGGTCGTGCGCTCAAAACCGGTCGAACGCTGACGCTGACGGCAGTACTCCCGATGGAGACACGAGACCATCTGTCCGATCTGTTGAAGCTGCCTTTAATCGAAGGCATGACGCTGGCGGCGCGGCAAGCCGGGTATAGTCTGTCCATCTATTCCACCACTCCCGACGACGATCCCGTCGAGAGTGTGCAGCGGCAACTTCAGGCACGCAGCACAGACGGACTGATCATCACGCGCCTGGTGTCGGGTGATCCGCGGGTCAAGCTGCTGCTGGACAAACGCATGCCATTCGTCGCGTTTGGAAGAACCGACCTGGATACCGCGTATCCTTATGTCGATGTCGACAATGAACAGATTGCCTACGAGGCAACCCGACGGCTTATGGATAAGGGCTGTCGACGCATTGCACTGCAACTTCTGGTTCCGGAGGATCAGGCAAGTGCCATGCGTCTTTCCGGCTATGGAAGGGCAATGGCCGAGGCCGGTATTCCGATCGACCAATCGCTGATCGGTCATGGGATGTTCACCATGGAATCGAGCGCAGACTGGTTCGACCGCTTGCTGGCTTGTTCAAATCCGCCGACAGGCCTGGCATGCGCCAACGAACTGGGCCTTCTAGGGGCGTTACACGCTCTTGGCAGAAGAGGTCTTGTGCCGGGGAGCGACGTCCACATTGTCACTCGTGACAGCACACGGCTGGCACGCTTCCTGCCGGCGAAGATCGGAATTCATTCCGTGGACATGGCGGGTGTCGGACGCAAACTTGTCGAAGTCCTGGTGAGCCGGATCATCAATCCGCTTGGGCCGATGGAGACAATCTTGCTCAAGGGTGAATTCGACCCTGGCGAATAGTCTGCCCGCAGACTTCAATCAACCGACCCAGCGACGGCGACCCAACCTCGCGCGGCTGCTTCGTGGCGCAACCGATAGCTGCAATCCCGCGACCGTCCCGTCGAGCGAAGCACGTATATTCGACCGAAGGGAAAGGCCCGCTTATGGACGCAAGGCACTGGCGAGACAAATCGAATAGCCTCCAGCAACCCCTGATTGTAGACATCACTCGGCCGGGGCCGTGCCGACCTGGCCGGCGACTTCCTGATCCATCTCGGTGAGGAAATCCACGATGCGGGCCGCATTGTCGCCAAGGTCGTAGCGGCCGTAACGGGAGGCCGAACGCATGTCGACAATGATTGCATTGCCATCGTCGGTCACACGGATGGCGACGTCGGCGGGAAGGCTGAGGAGGAAGCTCCTGGCCAGGGCGTTGATCGTCACCTCGCTTTGCCCGATCGCACGGGGAAACGGCGCCGTTAGCTGCCAATCCCGACGATCGAGCACGGTTTCGACTGCTTCCAGGACCCGATCGAAAGGCAGATTGTAGCTGCGTCCGGTGACAAGCGGATAGGTCTCGGTCTGCAGGCGCTGCTCGCCCGGGGTCGGTGGCGAAAGCGCGTGCATTTCCCCGGTCCGGGTGCTGGTGTCGAGCACCGGCGGATCGTCGAAATCCGTCGAGATATCCCTGAGCGGCGGAGAAGTCGCTGCCCAGTAGGCAGCGATACCAAAGGGAGCAAGCACCAGCAGTGCCAGCACCGAGCCGACGGTGAGATCGCGACCGCCACGGTCGCCGAAATTCCACAGTCTCGAAAAGGCAAATCCGGCGAATAAAAGCGCAAAGGCGGCAAGCAGCGCGACAATGCCGAGCACCCAAAGGAAAGCCGGCGTTTCAACTAGCTCATATCGGTGGCCGACGAGAACGGTCAGAAGCAGGACCGCCGAAAAAGCGCCTGTCCGCCGCGACCAGCCGGCCGCCCTCGACGTCTGTCGCTCGGGATTTTTCATTATTTTCAGCACTGTTTCACCCCGAACCGGCGCTTAAGCCGTTCAGCCGCGGCTTGAAGGCGAAGGTCGTCATGTCAGTCAATCCGTCGGCAGACGATAGTCCCTGAATTGCTGGCGCAGGGTGGTCTTCTGGATCTTGCCGGTAGCGGTATGGGGAATTTCGCCGACGAAGGCGACGTCATCCGGCATCCACCACTTCGCCACCTTGCCGTCCATGAAAGCGAGGATATCCGTCTTGGTCGGCTCCCGGCCCGGCTTGCGGACAACGACAAGCAACGGCCGTTCGCCCCATTTCGAATGTTGGATGCCGATGGCGGCCGCCTCCGCCACATCGGGATGACCGACCGCGAGGTTCTCGAGCTCGATGGTCGAAATCCATTCGCCGCCCGATTTGATGACGTCCTTGGCGCGATCGGTGATCTGCATGTAGCCGCTCGGGTCGATATGGGCGACATCACCGGTATCGAACCAGCCTTCTTCATCGAACTGTTCGGATCCGACGCCGCCATAGTAGGCGCGCGCGACAGCCGGTCCGCGGACCTTCAAGCGTCCGAACGTCTTGCCGTCCCATGGCTGCTCCTTGTTGTCATCGTCTGTCACCTTCATTTCGACGCCGAAAGGCGGATAGCCCTGCTTGCGCTGGACGTCGAGCTTGGCTTCGCCTTCAAGCCCGGCATAGCCTGGCTTCATGGTGCACAAGGTGCCGAGCGGCGACATTTCGGTCATGCCCCATGCATGGATGACCTCAACATCGTAATTGTCCTGGAACTTCGTCGTGATCGCGCGCGGGCAGGATGAGCCGCCAATGACGACCTTCTTCAGATAGGGAAGTTCCTTGCCGGTCTCCTCGAGATGCTGGAGCAGCATCAGCCACACTGTCGGCACGGCGGCGCTGAACGTCACCTTTTCGGTGTCGAGCAACTCGTAGATCGAGGCGCCGTCCATCTTGCAGCCAGGCATGACCAGCTTGGCGCCGATCATCGGCGCGCTCTGGCCAAGGCCCCAGGCGTTGGCGTGGAACATCGGCACAACAGGCAGGATGGTGTCGCGCGACGAGAGGCCCATGGCGTCGGGCATCGCCGCGATCATGGCGTGCAGCACGTTCGAGCGATGGCTGTAGAGGACGCCTTTCGGATCGCCTGTCGTGCCCGAGGTGTAGCACATGCCGGCGGCGGTGTTTTCATCGAACGTCTTCCAGGTGAAGGCGCCTTCGGCTTCGTCAAGCCATTCCTCGTAGGGAACGGCATTCGGCAGCGTCGTTTGCGGCATGTGCGCCTTGTCGGTCAGCACGATCACCTTTCTCAGCGATTTGACCGCGCCGGCGATCTTTTCAAGCAGCGGCATGAATGTCAGATCGACAAAGATCGCCTTGTCCTCGGCATTGTTCATGATCCAGACGATCTGCTCGGGAAACAGGCGCGGATTGAGCGTGTGATAGATCGCGCCGACACCCATGATGCCGTACCAGGCTTCGATGTGGCGCGCCGTATTCCAGGCCAATGTGGCGACGCGGTCGCCAAGCCCAAAACCGTCACGATCGAGCCGCTCGGCGACCCGCAAGGCGCGGCGATGAATTTCGGCGTAAGTGGTCCGGACGATCGGGCCCTCGATCGAGCGCGATACGATCTCGCGTTGGCCGTGCTGCCTGGCTGCGTTGTCGACGAGCTTGTGGCAAAGCAGCGGCCATTCCTGCATCAGTCCGAGCATTCTTTTCCTCCCATTGGTTTTTCGTTCCATTGTGGGACGAACAAGCGGATTGTCCAGCCATGACCGGGCAGAAGCAGTACATTGATCGAAAAGACAGGGAAAACCGCCACAATCCGGCCATCGTCGGCGTTAACTTTGATTAATGGGCTTAACTCTGATTTAATGGGCAGGGGGTGCGATTGGCGAATGAAAGAGGTTCGCATGGACGCGCAACTCGACGACAAGACTCTCGAAAGTACGCTCGCCGAAAGTCTGGCTGATCTGGTGCCGGACGCCAAAACCGTTTCCGAAGACGAATTCGTTGAAGTTGTCGGCGGCGCCCTTGAGGCGGTTGGCGGCACGCTGTTGTTCAAGATGTGCGTTCAGAACGAAGGCGAAGGCCAGCACGTTGCTGCGGCATGCGTCGGCGATGGCGGCAACCGCCAGTTCCTGCTTCTTACCTTGCCGACCGGCGGTGGTGCGCTCAAGGTCGAAACCGCCTCGAGAAGCACCAATCCGGTCGCCGGTATCGCCGCCGCCTATGCCGGGCTGATGGACGCGTTTCAGGCTGCCGCCTGATTGGTCATCGGCAGGCCGATTTGACGAGAGGCCCGGCAACGCCAAAGGCGATGGTTTTCGAGCCCCGCATTCGACGGCGGCCTTGCGCGACGCGCACGCCCGACACACCTTAGAGACCGTTTGGAAACTCTACTCTGGCGGCCATCTGATGGCGTTTTCTGCGCTTCCGGTGCTCACGGACCAGCGCATGACCCCGGAAACCGATTTCGGTTTCCCGGAAAGGATCATGCGCAAATGCAAAGTGTTAGAGCGTCCTTTGCGCGTCCAATTGGACGCGCGGCGCTCTAATGTCCGCTGCGCGCCGGTTCTCGAAACCACCACATGACTCGCCAGAGCGAATTTCGAAACAGTCTCTTAGGTCGACGCAAGGAGCTCCCGTCATGGACCAGATCGCCAATCCGTCACCCGGCTTTCAACGCAACCCGGGTAAAGTGATTACTGTCGAGCCCTACATCGGAACTGTGACCGTACGCGCCGGCGACGCGGTCATTGCCTCGTCCACGAGGTCCAAGGTGTTGACCGAATCCCCCTACCCCCAGGTCTTCTACATTCCGTTCGAAGACATCGATTTCGACCAGCTTCGCAAGACGGAACTGTCGACCCATTGCCCTTACAAGGGCGATGCGAGCTATTGGAGCGTTCTGCCTACCGCGGAAGCAGGCAAGAATGCGATGTGGACCTACGAGCAGCCTTTCGACGAGATGATCGAAATCCGCGATCACGGCGCGTTCTATCCCGACAAGGTGACGATCGAAGCCAAACCGGCCTGAGCAGGGAAGGTTCGAGACCTGTCCTGCCGATCAGTCGGTGATGCGGTCATGGCCGACGTCGTGCCCCTTACCTGCGGCCATTCTTTGCAGACTGTACCGCCGCCTGCGCGGCAGCAAGCCTGGCGATTGGCACGCGGTAGGGCGAGCACGACACGTAGTCGAGGCCGACCTCCTCGCAGAAATGGATCGACGCGGGGTCGCCGCCATGTTCGCCGCAAATGCCGAGCTTGATCTCCGGCCGCGTTGCCCTGCCTTTCTCGGCCGCCATCCGCACCAGCTCGCCGACGCCCTCGATGTCGAGCGACACGAACGGATCCTGCTCGATGATGCCCTTTTGGCGATAGGTCTCCAGGAACGAGGCCGCATCGTCGCGTGAGATGCCGAAGGTGGTCTGGGTCAGATCGTTGGTGCCGAAAGAGAAGAATTCGGCCGCCTCGGCGATGACATGAGCGCGGATCGCGGCGCGCGGCAGTTCGATCATCGTGCCGGTAAGATAGGTGATCTCGACGCCGGTTTCCTCCATCACGCTCTTGGCGACGGCGTCGATCCGAGCCTTGACATAGTCGAGCTCCTTCACCAGACCGACCAGCGGCACCATGATTTCCGGAACCACCAGCGCGCCGGCCTTTCTGCCGGCTTCGACGGCCGCCTCGAAAATGGCGCGCGCCTGCATCTCGGCGATTTCGGGATAGGAAACCGCAAGCCGGCAGCCACGATGGCCAAGCATCGGGTTGAACTCGTGCAGGGTCTCGGTGCGCTGCCTGAGCTTGTCGGGCAACACGTTCATGGCGGCGGCGACTTCGGCCACCTCTTCCTCGGTCTTGGGCAGGAATTCGTGCAGCGGCGGATCGAGCAAGCGGATCGTAACCGGCAGGCCGGCCATGATCTCGAACAGTTCGAGGAAATCCGAGCGCTGCATGGGCAAGAGTTTTGCGAGCGCCGTTCGCCGGCCCTTTTCCGTGTCGGCCAGGATCATCTCGCGCATGGCAACGATACGGTCGCCCTCGAAGAACATGTGCTCGGTGCGGCAAAGCCCGATACCTTCGGCGCCGAAGGAACGCGCCATGCGCGCGTCGAGCGGCGTTTCGGCATTGGTGCGCACCTTCATGCGGCGCACGGCATCGGCCCATTCCATGATGGCGGCGAAATCGCCCGAGAGCTCCGGCTGCAGCATCGGTACGGCGCCTTTCAGCACCTGGCCGTTGCCGCCGTCGATGGTGATGATGTCGCCCTTGCGGAACGTCGATCCCATCGCCATCAGCGTGCCGGCTCTGTAGTCGACGCGCAGCGAGCCCGCGCCCGACACACAAGGCTTGCCCATGCCGCGCGCCACCACTGCGGCGTGGCTGGTCATGCCGCCACGCGTGGTCAGGATGCCTTCCGCCGCATGCATGCCGTGGATGTCCTCGGGACTGGTCTCGATGCGCACGAGGATCGCCTTGCGGCCTTGCGTCTTGAGCTCCTCGGCGTCATTGGAGGAAAAGACGATCTCGCCGGTGGCAGCGCCCGGAGATGCGGGCAGGCCGATGCCGATCACATCGCGCGCCGCCGCCGGATCAATGGTCGGGTGCAGCAACTGGTCGAGCGAGGCCGGATCGATGCGGGCGACGGCCTCCTCCTTTGAAATGAGCTTGTCCCGCGCCATATCGACGGCGATTTTGAGCGCCGCCTTGGCGGTACGCTTGCCGGACCTCGTCTGCAGCATCCACAATTTGCCGCGCTCGATGGTGAATTCGAGATCCTGCATATCGCGGTAGTGCTTTTCCAGACGGTCGGAGATAGTGACGAAAGACTGGAACGCATCCGGCATCAGCTTCTGCAGCGACGGCTTGTCGGAGCCAGCGGCAATGCGCGCCGCCTCGGTGATGTTTTGCGGCGTGCGGATGCCGGCTACGACATCCTCGCCCTGCGCATTCACCAGGAACTCGCCATAGAGCATCTTTTCGCCGGTCGACGGATTGCGGGTGAAGGCGACGCCGGTGGCCGAGGTCTCGCCCATATTGCCGAAGACCATGGCCTGGACGTTGACCGCCGTGCCCCAGCTTTCGGGAATGTCGTGCAGGCGCCGATAGGTGATGGCGCGGTTGTTCATCCAACTCGAAAACACGGCGCCGATCGCGCCCCAGAGCTGCTCGTTCGGATCTTGTGGAAACGGCTTGCCGAGTTCCTCCTCGACCTTGGCCTTGTAGAGTGCGATCACGCCCTGCCATTCGATGGCAGTCAGTTCGGTATCGAGTTCATGGCCGAGCCCGCCTTTCTGGTCCTCGAGGATTTCCTCGAACACCTCATGGTCGAGGCCCATGACGACATCGGAATACATCTGGATGAAACGCCGGTAGCTGTCATAGGCAAAGCGGGCATCGCCTGAATCGGCGGCCAGCGCCTCGACCGTCTCGTCGTTCAGACCGAGGTTGAGCACGGTGTCCATCATGCCGGGCATCGAGGCGCGGCCACCGGAACGCACCGACACCAAAAGCAGTTTCGACGGATCGCCGAAACGGCGCCCGGTCAGCCGGCCGATGTGGTCAAGCGCAACCGCGACGTCCGCCTCCAGCGAGGCCGGGTAGGTGCGGCCGTTGGCGTAGTAGGCGTTGCAGACCTCGGTGGTGATGGTGAACCCTGGGGGCACGGGCAGGCCCAGGCTGCACATTTCGGCCAGATTGGCGCCCTTGCCGCCCAGGAGGTTCCTATCGCCGGCACGGCCTTCCGCAGCGCCGTCGCCAAAGGTGTAGACCCATTTGGTCATGCTTGCTCTCCGGTTGCAGGAGATTGAAAAGATTGACGAAGCCGAAGTTCCGCCGTGTCCCTACCCGAGCGATATGATGCTGCAGTGCGAAAGGCAAGGTGTCGGCAAAGCCAGCCGGCTTCTACAATCGATTAAGGAAAAAGTGATGGCAAAAAGATTTGCGGCTCGGTGACCATTTTGCGTAGGACATAACAGGAACCAGGGGTAACACCATGAGACTGACCGGAAAACTCGATTATCTGGAAATGCCGGCAACTGGTGGAACGCTGGATAGGCTCAAGGCGACAGCAGACAATGATGCGAACGCTGGGGAACCGGTGGATCAGTTCCGCGCCTTGCCATTCTCGGCATTGAGCTTTCCGTCGGCTCGTCCTATAAGGCCGCGCGCAGCGGGCATGTTCCGACTGTTGGGGCGTAGCCAAGTGGTAAGGCATCGGTTTTTGGTACCGACAATCCCAGGTTCGAATCCTGGCGCCCCAGCCAAATTATTTTATATAGCCAAATCAAGTACTTATAGAGATTTCAATTTCCTGATGTAGGGCATTCTAAGTCACCTGCTAGGTCATTCGACCGCGCCGGGATCAGCGGGAATGCCCTCGATAAAATCGCTATTGAGAGGCTGGAACTGCTTATGGAATTCGCGAAGTGGTGTCGCCCAAGCCTTGCCGCTTTTCCAGTCCGCGACACGGTAGAGAACGGCGCTGCTCCGCCTAATAGTTTAAAGGTACCGTTGATCAAAGGGATCAGACTGCGTGCAGTCGTCGTATTGGGTCTAATTATTTGCGCCGGCACTGCACGGGCTAGCGAATTAGAGGTTCTTCTCAGCGAGAAAATTGGAGGCTGCTTAGTCATTCCGGTCGATATCGCGACGCCGTTCAAAGTGACTTTTGAGGTCACGTTGGATAAAGCCGACAAGGCACAGACTGTTGCTGTGGTTGCTTACGAGCCTCACTCAGAGTCGATGGCGAAGGCTGCTCCGATCCTTGCACATGGCGTGAAACGGTGTTGGCCGCCGGGAATCAAAACAAATCCAGTTCGATTCACATTTTCGATGGACGAATAGCACCAAGAATTTCCGTGCTTGTATGCAATTATTGGCTATGAGCCGAGAAATTTTGAGCTTGTCCACCAAATAAACTGTTCGCCCATCGTGGTCCGCAACTGAGCTTTAGTGGTAATGCCCGCTGGCGCCGACTGGCGAATTTTGAATCAGGCCAAGCTATGATAACGGGTGATTAGTAGGGCGAGTTGACTGGAAGAGAGGGGAGACGTTTGAGCCGCATTTTGGTAACGGTCATCGCAGGAATCTGCTTCACAATATCGACTGCTTCAGCCGGGCAGTTAGAGCAAAACATCAATTACTTGGCACGTATGGCAGATGGCAAATTGCATCGGGCTGCAGAAATGTCAGGTAACATCTATGGCCTATTGAAAAGGTGCCCGGCGCTGAGACCAAGCGAATTTGGAAAAGCCGTGATGGCTGTCCCCCTCCTTTTGAACGAGGGGCTAGATAAACACTTGGCGCCTCCCGCTAAATTCAAGCGGGCTGTCCGCGTGTTTAATGGCGCTTACCGTAAGGCTGTTCTGAGTAAGGTTAGTTGCAAGGCCGGGAAGGCCAAGGACCCAGATAGTTACCAGTAGATGCCCGCCTTGGGCCAATCCATATCGCGGGAATTATTATGGCCGCAGGGCAGCGAAGCGGGCCGGTGGTTGGCTGCCGGCTGTCAAGAAATTCGGAAGCGGACTCCAGTCTTCAGGTGCCAGTGTGGCAAGCTCTTCATCGACTGCTGCTTGATACTTCGTCAGAGCCCTTCCGGCGTCTCGCTTTGCCAAAATCCTTGGCCTCGATAGGCACAATGCCTTTGTCACGAGCGATGCATATTGCTTGACGGGGAGCGGTGTACGTACTGCCATTCCGGCTCCGAGTTTCGCCAGGATCGATCCGTCCGCCGCATATCAGCTCATCGGCCATACGATCATTAGCATCGGCACAGCAACAATGACGATGAGGAATGATAGCGGCAGTCCCAGACGTGGATAATCGCTGAAACGGTAGCCGCCCGGCCGTGTTGCACTGGTGGCCGATCGGGTTGAGAAAATCGCAGCCGGCGCCAATGGCGACCGCCATCAGAAATGCTTCCGGCCTGTAGCCGAGATCGCCGGCAAACTCGGCGGCGATAGGCGCCATGACCAGAACGGTGGCGGCATTGTTGAGGAATGGTGTAACGGCCATGGCGGCGACAAGAATGAGCATCAGTGCGCCGGGCGCCGGAAGAATGGTCCCCAGTTTGGCAAGCTCGCCGGCAACCACTTCTGTCGCCCCTGTACTGCGCAGCGAATCGCTCACCGGAATGAGAACGGCGAGCATGACGAGGATTGGACCATCCAGCGATTGGTAGACCTCCCGGACCGGGATGACCTTGAAAAGCACCATCCCGACCGCGGCCGCAAAGAAAGCGACGGAGACCGGTAGCAGCCCAAACGCAGTCGCCACCATAGCGAGAGCAAGGATGGTAACCGGCACGACACCCTTACGGACGCTACCAAGCAGGATGGCCCTTTCCGCCAGCGGCAGGCAGCCGAGTTCGCGCAGTATCTCGGGTATCGTCACTGGCCGTCGAGACCAACGAAAACTGGATGGAGGCCAACCGCTACATCAAGATGGACGACCTGCGCGAGCACAACAAGCTCGCTCGACGCCAAGCCGTATGACCAGCGCCATGGCCGCCCGTTTTTGCAGAACTTGACGCACACAACCTGCTTCAAGTCAGTTGCAAGCTTTGAACCTGTCCGCTTACTTTGCCGCAAACCAAGAGTTCTTCGACCTCCCGCGCCGCGATGCAACGAGAAGACGAAGTGGAATTTCGCATCCATCGGCGGACGCGCCGCCGGCCTCATTTTGGTCAAATCGCGCCACTTGAGGCATGAGGAATGCAACATTTTGTCTAAATTTATCAAGATAGTTCAAACCAGAACCTAAAGTCCTGTGGGTACAACGCACTCCAGAACAATAACATTGGAGGCTAGCACATGACGTTTTCTACTGCGCATCGGAACCGTTTTAGAAGAGTGGCGATTGCAGCGATCGGGCTTGCTGTTTCCGTGGCTCTCGGCGCAAACGCGCAAGCAGGCGAAATGCGTAAGCCAGAGGGAGAGACACGGTCCGTCTACCTTGTCAAATATCGAGTTAACAACGATGTTCGCTACACCAAGAAGCCCGTCGGCAAGATCGTTAAAATATCAGCATCCCGGTACTTGAACAGCAACACCTATGTCTGCACTCCGAGCGGCTTTGGTCAGAAAGCGCGTTGCTACACTCGGAGGGTCTCGAATCAGCCAGGCGTTTAATGTTGGACCTGGTTTTGACAGAAGCCGCCGCGCCTGAAGCCGCGGCGGCTCCGTTTTTGCGCGGTTATCGAGAATTCGCCTTAAGATGCGAAACTTCTTTGCTTACCCGATTACCTTTGACCAGTTTGCGCGCCTCATCGTCCCGGCGAGCGGGATTGTGACGAAAGACATACCATTTCCCACCGATGAAAGGCTTCTGATAAACGACGCCATGTTTTTCACGGTGCAGGAAACATGTGATTGCACCGCTTCTTGCCAGACTCCCTTTCGCTACTTTGCTGGTCCAGAGAGCGCGCATGCAGAGCTTGCCCCCATTGGTCGCATACCAGTTTCCCTCCGCATAGGACCATGCTGCCCGTTTGCGCGACCAAGCGGCGAACGGCTTCCTATTTGCAGAGAACAGCCCGCGAGCAGTTGTCTCCGCCGAATAGAACCCACCGCCGTTTTGCCATTTCCAGGTGCGGCCGGCATAGAGCTTTTCAACTGCTGAGGCCTTCATCGGCGTCGCGGCAGCGGCGCGTTCTTCTATAGCGTCGCCCGCCTTGGGAGCGGCGTAGGCATTGCCTGCAAGCAAGAACACAAACAGCACCGCACTTGAGATAATCGAACGGATCGAAAACATTTTACTTCCTCTCCACCAAGGCAATTCCAGTAAGACTGCGTAAGAGTCCTGCGTTGGAACCGCATAGAAATAAAGGGATGGAGCGGTTCGGCCATCTGGTGAAAGCCGAACCACTCTGTCGAACGACTTGGATCAGTCCAGCGGATGGTTGGCCACGCGCCAATCGGGCCGGCCGACATTTCTCGGCCATGGATAGACTTCACGATCGTTGAAGTAGACAACGGCTGTCATGTCCGGGAACTCGGCATGCGGCTTGTTTGCTTCCGCGGCCCAGTCACGAGCATATTCGTCGTTACCTTCGTAGCCAAGCTCCGCAATGGCGATTGGTTTGCCGAAGCCCGTCACACGGTCATAACCCGGCTTTGTGCGCTCCACAAAAGTCGTATCACGACCGACCTCCAGCTTGTCATAGGGCTGATAGCCAAAGACGGACAGACCGATAATGTCGACATACTTGTCGCCAGGATAGAAGGCTTCCAGTCCTTCTTCTCCTTTCGGTGACCACATGTATTGGGCCGACGGAAGATGCTTGCGGCATATGTCGATGACATGCCTGTAGGCGTTCACATAACCTTCAGCATTCCAGAAAGCCCAGGTGAATTGCCCGTCATTATCTTCCATTTCCTGCGCCCAACGGATAGTGACGGGGCTTTTCAGCTGCGCCGCCGCAGAGCAGACCGCTGACATATTGGCATCGTAGCGCCCGCCCAAAATCCCGGCGAGCAAATCCTCAGGACCTACACGCCAGTCCCGCGCCCAGGACCACGGCTCGACCGTGATCAACAGGGAACGTCCACGCTCACGCGCATAGGCATCTGCGGCGCTGAGCGTTGCCAGATCCACATCTTCCCAGGGAAGAAAAAGGTGTTCGATTTTTGAGTTGGAATCGTTGGTATAATCCGCGTGCGGATCGTAGGCGCCGGGGGTTACGGAGTCAGCCGTGATGATAGGACGCTTGTCCCGAAACTGATCGCGGCTGTCGACACTCGCTCCCGACACGCCGCTGGCTGCATAGACACCACCGGAAATGCATGCGCTGCAAAGCAAGGCTGCTGATAGTTTAAAGAGACTTTTCAAGGCCCCCTCCCTTTCTTACTGTTCGGATTGCTGTGCCGCACCAAGCGCGGCTTTGATGGCATCGAGTTGACGGGAACCAGATCGGTGGACACCAGCTTGCTGGCCTCGTCGTCTTGGTGGACCTCGGCGTTACGGAACGCATACCACTCACCACCGGGCTCGCGCTTCTGATAGATCGTTCCATTATCGATGCGATGCGAAAAGCAGGTCTTGGAAATACACCCTGTTCGGAATGCCATGTCGCGTTGAGACACATCCAACCTGTCTCGGTGATGATCCAGCGGCCTTCCGCCCAGGATTTGCCCGTCTCACCGTCGGTCCATGCCGAAACTTGCCGGTCCGCGCCCACCATTCGTCCGGCTCCGCTGTCCCACTGCCAGCTCTTGTCTCTATAGAGATCGTAGATTTCGCCTGCTGTCATGCGACGTGCCCCTTCCGGCAGAACGGAAACCTGTGAGGAAGAGGCAAAGGCCGGTGCAGCAATGCAGGACACTGCCCAAGCGACTGCTGTCAGCATCCGGAAACCTGACAGCAGAGCCCTTTCAGATTTAGAAAGTGCCACCGGAACCTCCTGCCATCTCGAGATGAGCGGCGCCCGCCGTTTGTCCTCGATGGGCGTGTCCGATCGCATTGGTGCGCCAACGTGGATTGAAGATGGTTTTGTGAACAGCGCGACCACCGACGCCTGCCCCGGCAATTGAGAAGCTGTCGTCGAACAGGGAAAAGCTTTTGGTTCCCCAGGCGAGCGCCTCGATGCCGTCGCGTCCACGCTCGACCGTGGCGAAGCTGGTAACCATCAAAAGGGCCATGAAACTGCTTGCCAGCGCGGGGCGATAGGCGCGGCTTTTCATCCGCACGTCATTCTCCCTGCCATGCTGCAGCAAGATCATGAAAATCAGCAGCAAGTAAAAGCAAGCATTGATGATGGCGAAGACGAAAAAGCCGCGCGTTTGATACGCATCCTGCACGAACACGACCGGCAGAATGGAGATCAGGACCACGAAGGCATACGGCGCCAGCACGCGAAACGGTAGCGGATCGACTTCGGACGTGCCTTTTGGCGTGACGCGAAAATCAACAAAGGATCCGGTCATCCAGTCACGGAACGCGGCAAAGGTTCCAGCCAGAACCCACGGCCAGCGCGCCAGCAAAAACAGCATCGCTTCCCAGCTAAAAATCTTGCCGTCGATAGGCCGAAATGTGCGACTCGACCGCCACCAGAATGCCAGAAGCAGGATCATCAGCGACTGCGGCATGAAATGGAGCAGAAACTCTGGGTAAGTGACGTTGATGAAATTATCACCCTGGATCAGTACGATCACGGGCAACAGGAATGTCAGAGCAAGAAAGAAGGCGTAAAGCGGGTACCAGAACTGCGAAAATAGGAATTGAACCTTCAAACGCAGCGGCAAATGTCCGATCAGTTTTGGTGAGTATTGCAACAGGATCGTCACCAGGCTCCGCGACCACTGGAACTCCTGCGTTACAAGATCGACAAACGTCCGTGGGCCGTCGCCATGGGCGATGGCATCAAGCGCGTGAGCCCCTCGCCAGCCATGGGCATTCATGAAGAGCGTTGTGGAATGATCCTCGGCGAGTTCTGGCCCCAGCCCACCGATTTCCTTCAATGCCGCTGTGCGCACCGCATAGTGCGATCCGATGCATACGGGCGCGAAGCCATTATTGTATCCGGCTTGCAGTGACCCATGCATGCTCGCTTCGATGTAGAGGCGGCCACGCGCGGACCAGCTTTCATGTGCATTGCGATCGCAAATGCTGGGCGCGGAAACGTAACCGATTGTCGGGTCGGCAAAAGGCCGCAACATGTTATATAGGTAGTCCGGTTCGGGAACATGATCGGCATCGAGCTGCGACACAAAATCATATCGGTCGTAGCCATAATGATCGTAGAAGAAAGCCAGGTTGCCTTCCTTGCAGCGTGTGCGGCGAGGCCAGGACTGGCGATGGTAATCGGCGCGACTTTTGCGGGTGGAAACGAATACGCCATGTTCGCGGCACCATGCGAGCGTTGCGGGCGATGGATCCTCATCGGCCAGCCACGTGTCGTGAGGCACGTTCTGGGCTAACATGGCCCGCAAGGTTTCGGCCACCACCTCAAAAGGTTCTGATGGAGCCTTGGTGACCACCATGGCCACGCGACTTCCTGCGGAAATACGCAGCCGTCCGTGCGGCCGGCGTGCATTGAAGAAAATGGTGATGAAGTAGACTGGCAAAAGCGTTATCCACGCCAGAAGCGCCGTCACCAGAATTGAGCCGACCATGTTGGTGTGGGTGGCTCCGAAAACCCACCATTGCCAGAAGAATGCGACGGCCATCGCCCACAAAACCGCACCCATAATGTACTCGACGCGCTTTCGGCCGGTGAAGACCGGCACCATCAGGGGTTCTTCCCTGTCAACAGACAGCGCGATGCGCGGCGTTCTCATGAGCGCACCTCGAGCCCGAAGAAGGGAGCCGCTGTGCGAATTATCGTATCGAGATCGGAATAGAGCGCCTGAAAGCCAAGTTTTTCGGCAGCGAGCGCCGGATCGGCATAAAGCACCGGAGGATCGCCCGCACGACGAGCGCGCATCTCGACCGGCACGTTACGACCTGTCAGCCGGCTGATCGCTTCGAGAATTTCCTTAATGGATGTACCACGCCCGCTGCCAAGATTGACGGCCAGATTGCCACCGCAGTTGATCAGATGTTCGAGCGCCAGCACATGCGCGCGCGCCAGATCCGCGACATGAATATAGTCGCGAATGCAGGTGCCGTCGGGCGTATCGTAATCCTGGCCATAGACTTCGAGAAAATCGATCCTGCCTGCAGCGGCCATCATGGCTCGCGGAATGAGATGCGTTTCTGGATCGTGGGTTTCGCCGATTTCCCCGTCGATATCCGCGCCGGACGCATTGAAGTAACGCAGCGCCACGTAGCGCAGCGCATAGGCAGCCGAATAATCGGCAAGCATTTGCTCCGCGATGAGCTTCGTGGGTCCATAAGGATTGATCGGGCGCTGGCTCTCGCCTTCGCGGATCGGCAAGCGATCCGGAATGCCATAGGTGGCGCAGCTTGACGAGAATATGATATTGCGCGTTCCGCTTCTCTGGCAGGCGTCCAGCAGCGATTGGGTCCCGTTGACGTTGTTCTGATAATATTTTGCCGGTTTCTCTACGGATTCGCCGACATAGGCCGATGCAGCAAAATGGATCACCCCGATAGGGCGATACTCATCCATGACGTGGGTCAACCGCTCCGAGTCAAGGATGTTGCCCTCAACGAAGGCGCCCCATCGGACGGCTGACCTGTGACCCGTGGATAGATTGTCGTAGACAATCGGATCAAAACTCTGCGTGGCCAAAAGCTTGGCTGTATGGCTGCCGATAAAGCCGGCGCCACCAACGACAAGTACGTTCTTGCCGGACATCAGGCGGCCTCCGCCAGCTTTCCAGAGGGCTTCCTCAACTGCCGTTCGAAATAAGCGATCGTCGACTTCAGCCCATCGGCCAACGCCACGGTCGGCTCCCATCCAAGTTCTCTCTGGGCCACTGTGATGTCGGGCCGACGCTGGCGCGGATCGTCCACGGGCAACGGGTGATAGACGACTTTGGAGCTCGAGCCGGTCATTCCCACGATCTGCTCGGCCAACTCACCGACTGTAAATTCGCTGGGATTGCCGATGTTGACAGGCGTGTGGATCGCCTGAGGGCTGTACATGAGCCGGTTAAAGCCTTCGATCAGATCGTCCACGTAACAGAAGGAACGGGTCTGCGACCCGTCGCCGTAAACGGTGATGTCCTCGCCCTTGAGCGCCTGCACGATGAAGTTGGAAACGACCCGGCCGTCATCCGGGCGCATGCGCGGACCATAGGTGTTGAAGATGCGCACGATACGGATGTCGACGCCGTATTGCTGATGAAAATCGTAGAACAGAGTCTCGGCAGAGCGCTTTCCTTCGTCATAACAAGAGCGCGGACCGAAGGAATTGACATTGCCCCAATAGCTTTCGGGCTGCGGATGCACATGGGGATCGCCGTAGACTTCCGAGGTGGAAGCCTGGAAAATCCGCGCCTGGTAATGTGCTGCCAGTTCCAGAAGATTGAGCGACCCGATCACGCTCGTCTTCATCGTATGGACCGGGTCGGCCTGATAGTGCGGCGGTGAAGCCGGGCAGGCGAGATTGTAGATCTCGTTGACCGGCAGATCGAGCCGTTCCACGATATCGTGGCGCACAAAGCTGAACGTGTCGTAGTTCAGGAGGTGGCGCAAATTCTCTAACCGCCCCGTGGAAAAATTGTCTACGCAGATAACAGAATGGCCGTCTTGCAAAAGACGTTCGCACAGATGTGATCCGAGAAAGCCGGCCCCGCCTGCGACAAGTACCCTCCGTTGCGAGGAAAGATCAGATTGCAACTTTGCAGACTGAAATGCGATGCTCACGGGAGCCCTCATTCATAAAAACCATCAGTGCCAAAAGGAAGACATGTAGATGTCTAAATGCACTGAGACTTCAGGTTTTCTTCCTGTAGTGAATCTGATGATTTCCAATACCTCCCCGGTCCCTACGTTGCGATATCAGGGAATCCGGAAACTTTTCAAAGCGTCCATTTTTGCAGCTGACCCGCTCGACCGCACTATCGCCTCCGGCCGAAACCTTTTCATCGATCATTCTGATGAAGCCGCGATGCTGCCAAAGGTCTTTATCTCGAAGCGAGCCAAGAAACCCATTCATGGCCGGTTCAGGATCGAGCCGCTAAGGGTTAGCTTTGTTGACTTGGTGCGATAAAATTAACTACTCTACAAACAGTGAGCCTTAAATGTATCTAATGATTTTGTTTATCTTATAAACAATACACTTCGGAGGTGACGTGAGGTTGCTGCAGATGGATTTCTGACGTTATCGTCGTTATATTACTGAATTCCATGACTGTCTGTGTAATCTTGGCTGCGGTTGCCGTGACCTGTCGTGATTTCGTGCCTTCCCGGATTCGGCTCACCTCAGTATTTCTGACCTTTATCGGAGGGATCGTTCCTTTCCATTCAGGGTAATGAAGGTGCCTTCTGGCCTGCCGCCATCGGCAATACCATCATTATCTATTCCTTTTGCCTGACCTGGATCGGCGCGCGCTATTTTTTACGGCAAGAAGGAGGTTTGAGAGCGGCGCTTATCATTTCCAACGCAAGCTTCCCCTTCATGTCGTTTTTCCATACAAGCTGGCAGGGTCGGAATGTTGTCTATGCGGTCGGTCAGTTCCTCTCCATGGCGATGACGGTGGCATATCTCCTGAAGCAGCGCGACGTCGCGGCCTTCCGGGTCATGGCTGGAGGCAGTGATGTCGGATAAGACGGTCCCACCTAACGACAGGGCGCCGACATCTGTCGAACGTCGCCGCTGGCCGCGCATGTCGCAGGACCCACTCGGCGAGGATGAGGTGGAGAAGTCCGTCCTGACGTCGTTGCGCTTTGAGACGGAAATCCTTCCACCAATCCAGCAGTTTGCTGCCTGGCGGGAGCATATGGCGGTATTGATGGATTCGCGTCTGCCGAACAATGTGGATCCCGAGGATGGATTTGTCGTCCAGCAGGCGGTGTGGAATCTGGGCGGCATGCTTTTGTTGCAACAAACCGTTCCGGCCTTCAGTTACGAACGCTCGCCAGACGAGGTGCGGTTCAGTCCAATTGACCATTGGCAGATCACCGTTCTCCGCGCCGGTCGCACCTGGACCGGAGTTGACGGACGTGTCGCGCAAAATGAACCGGGCATGATTGAAATCCGCTCGCTCGGGCATCCGTTTAGCGGGCGGGCGCTGGCAACGGAGTCGATCAGCCTGATCGTTCCCGTCGATCTGTTTGCCGATGGAGGTAGCTTGCCGGCGGCGAGCAACAACGTCGTTTTGGGTGGGCACCGGGCCAAACTGCTGATCGATCTTATGTCAAGCGTTGAAGCCAATCTCGATCGCTTCACGCAAGACGACCTTCCTAGAATCAAGGACCGTTTGCGGAAAATGGTATTCGACGCGGTTACACCTTTGGTGGATCGTGATGACGGCAACGATCAGATCTCACAAATCGGATTGATGACGCGGGCGAGACGCTTCATTTCGAGCAATCTTGCCTCGCCCGACCTGACACCGGATGCTCTCGCCCGGGAACTGGCGACCTCGAGGACACGGCTCTATGAGCTTTTCGAAACGTCCGGCGGCGTTGCGAATTACATTCGTCGACGACGTCTATCCGCAGCTCATGCAATGTTAGCGGATCCTTCCGACACCCGAAAGGTCGCCGAAGTTGGTCTAGCAATCGGCTTTGATTCAGCGGCGAATTTCAGTCGAGCTTTCACGCAGCAGTTCGGGTATAGCCCGAGCAACATACGCAAGCAGTCGTCCGAAGACTACATATACCCGGATAGGCAAACAGGTAAGAAACCAAAGGTCACATTCGAAAGCCTGCTGCAAACGCTCGGCATCCTTTGAGGATGGCGAGGAGCATATATAAGATGTACACCAAGGACGTTCGATGACGACTTCGGGCATCTAAGCAATCGACCAACCTTCTATCCCTATAATTGGAAAATTTTCGAATAAGCCGCTCGTCGCCGATAGTAGAAGAACGCCTCTTCTATAGTAAGCCTCGCGATGTAGCGGTCTTCCGGCTCGAACCCCCGAGAGCTGGCAAACGCGACAGCCCAAGTGGACCTCTCTGTCGTGAACCGCTGAGGGGATCTAGAGAGCTAACGCGTCAATCAAGCTTGTCCCATAGCGTGTTCAGATATCCTGATCTCTTTCACAAACGCTCGCAATTCGGCTGGAGGTGCGAGACAAAAAGTTCGAAAAGCATCCAGGAACCCCAGCCATCGCTCACAGGGTCCGTTCCGGACACATGTGTAGCAGCCGTTTAATAATGCGACAGTGATGCGACAGTTTTCGCCGGCCGGCGAAAGTTCGAGCCGGATTGGTCCGTCCGCCGCATATCATCTCATCGGCCATACGATCATTAGCATCGGCACAGCAACAATGACGACGAGGAACGATAGCGGCAGTCCCAGACGTGGATAATCGCTGAAACGGTAGCCGCCCGGCCCCATGACGAGCGTGTTGCACTGGTGGCCGATTGGAGTGAGAAAATCGCAGCCGGCGCCAATGGCGACCGCCATCAGAAATGCTTCCGGCCTGTAGCCGAGATCGCCGGCAAACTCGGCGGCGATAGGCGCCATGACCAGAACGGTGGCGGCATTGTTGAGGAATGGCGTAACGGCCATGGCGGCGACAAGGATGAGCATCAGTGCGCCGGGCGCCGGAAGAATGGTCCCCAGTTTGGCAAGCTCGCCGGCAACCACTTCTGTCGCCCCTGTACTGCGCAGCGAATCGCTCACCGGAATGAGAACGGCGAGCATGACGAGGATTGGACCATCCAGCGACTGGTAGACCTCCCGGACCGGGATGACCTTGAAAAGCACCATCCCGACCGCAGCCGTAAAGAAAGCGACGGAGACCGGTAGCAGCCCAAACGCAGTCGCCACCATAGCGAGAGCAAGGATGGTTACCGGCACGACACCCTTACGGACGCTACCAAGCAGGATAGCCCTTTCTGCCAGCGGCAGGCAGCCGAGTTCGCGCAATATCTCGGGTATCGTCGCTGCATTGCCCTGCAGCACGACGACGTCGCCGAGCCTTAGCTGGACTTCGGCCAGCCTGCGGTCGAGGCGCTCGCCGTGACGGCTGACAGCCAGGAGGTTGACATTGAAGCGGTGATAGAGGGCAAGGCGCTGGGCTGTCCAGCCGATCAAAGGGGAGCTTTCACCGATGACGGCTTCGATAGCGACCATCTCGCTGGTCGTGTCGTTCCCTCTGGCCCTGTTGCCCGTAACGCTGAGTTTGCCCTGGGAGACTAGGCGATCCAGCGCCCCTGGGTCGCCCTCGAGCAGCAGAATGTCGTTTATTTTGAGGACAACGTCGGGCAGTGGCGTCATCCGCATAGTCCGGTTGCGCAGGATCGACGTCACGATAGCATCGCCGCCGGAAAGCTTCATGAGGTCTGCGACGGTCTTCCCGAGCACCGTCGAATCGCGGACAATTCGGGCCTCTGTCAGGTAATTCTTGATGTTGATGGCTTCATTCACCGACCCGCCCAGCTTTTCGCGCACCGGTAACAGCCAATAGAAAAGCACCAGGAAGGTCGTTCCGGCGGCGGCCAGCGCGGCTCCAACGGGTGTAAAGTCGAACATTGTGAAGGCGGTGCCGGTCAGTTCCTCCCGCACACGGGACACAACGACATTGGGAGATGTTCCCACCTGCGTCATGAGTCCACCGAGCAGTGACCCGAACGCCATAGGCATCAGAAATATCGAGGGCGAAACGCTCGACCGGCGCGCGAACTGAAAGGCAATCGGAATCATGATAGCGAGCGCACCGATATTCTTTACAAAGGCAGACAGGATCGTGACCACGATCACCAGCAGCGCCAGTTGCGACCGAACACCCGATAGGTTCGGAACAAAGCGCTTGATGGCAACTTCCATGATGCCCGAGCGTGCTATGCCGGCGCTCACCAGCAGGGCACTGCCGACAATGATCACGATATCGTCGCTGAACCCGCTGAAGGCTTCGTCAAAAGGCACGATGCCAACCGCGAGTGCAAGCAACAGTGCCGCAGTTGCGACCAGATCATATCGATACCGACCCCACACGAGCGCCGCCATCATCACGAAGATCACGGCGAACGACAGGATTTGCGGCGTAGTCATGTCTTCGAATGCCCCGCCGCAAATGCGGCTGATCAGAACGGCCAAACCGACCTTTTGTTGCTTTCGCTGGTCACGACTTTGCTAGCACGGTTCCATGCTTGCCAATAAGCCCGTTTCGAGCGGTGTTCCTGGCTCATGGGGCCTTGATCCTGATAGCGTTGCATCAGGGTGCGCGATCGGTCAGTGCGCTTGCACCTTCCTCTGCGGCGCAATGTGCGCAGCAGTAGATGATGTCATCTTGTTCGACGCCATGTCCGATGATCCGGCATCCGCAATGCGGACAGAGCGGCGCAAGTTTCTGGATTGCGCATTCGAAGCTGTCGAACGTATAGGTTTCCTCAGCTAGCTTCACTTCGAAAGCCTTGTCGTAGTCATTCCCGCATTGATCGCATCTGGCCATGGTTCTTTTCCTTCTTCTTCATTGGTTCAAGCTCGACCAACCCGCCGCATGGCGATAGGTTCCCGTCAGGATCGTAGAGTCTTGCTAAGCAGGAGAGTGTCGCCAAGCAGGAGGCGGGCGCGAGCCAGCGTCACGCGCGCCGTTCGATCAAGCGGATCACCTCCTCGATGTCCCGCGGCTCGATGTCGAGTTGCTTCAGGCCCGGCGCGCCGATTGCTGCGACATTGTCGTGCCGCATAAGATCGACCTGGTTGCGAGTTAGGGGCGCGGCCGGAAGGAGTTCCGCGACGCCGGCCAAGGCGTCCCACGCAGCAAACGGCACCGGCATCAACCTGATGTGGGTACCGAGTTGCCGGGCGATCTCCCGCAGCAGTTCCTTATAGGTGTAGATGCGCGGGCCACCGAATTCGAATATGGATGAGCTCTTGTGGTTTCGCCCGTCGATCAGCCGGCTGACTGCTTCCGCGACATCTTCCACATAGACCGGCTGAAGCCGTGTGCCGCCATCGCCGAACAGCGGATAAACCGGCAGGAGACGTATCAGCCTCACAATCGTCGTGAGGAAAACGTCGTCAGGTCCTGTCATGACGGCGGGACGCACAATGATGGCGCCGGGAAATGCGCTCGCCACCGCCTCTTCTCCGCGCCCACGTGCCCTGATGTAGGTCGAGTCCGATTGAGGATCGGAGCCGATCCCCGAAATCTGGACGAACCGGTCGACCTCGCTAGCGCGCGACGCAGCGGCGAGATCAGCGGCGGCTTCGACATGCACGCGTTCAAACGTCTGGGCACCCTGCTCGATATAGAGACTGACAGCATTCACGATGGCCTGTGATCCGGCAACGGCCGCGCCGATCGAGGACGCATCCAATATATCCGCCGCGACGGCTTCGGGCATCCTTGCAGTCGAAGAAAAGACCGGGCCCACACGAGCCGGGTGGCGGGATGCAGCGCGCACCGTGAAACCTCTTTCAAGGAGCCGCTTCACGATCCTGCGCCCGAGAAAGCCTGTTCCGCCGAACACAGTGACGATCCGTTCTTTGTTGAGATCGTCAGGATCCATCTGCCTCGCCATCCCTTGTCTTCGCGTGCCCGCCGAACGCCTGCCGCGAGGATTGCCCCTGGCCGGCGTATGAACCGGCCCCTTCGAACATCGGGACGGTTGGAGAACAACGCAGGAACGCTTTTTGTTCCAGTCTGCGCCGGGTTTGATCGGGGGACGGCCGATGTCGCCATTGAGGGCAAGTGTTTGACGCTGAGTTGCTTTATCCGTGCTGTCAAAAACTGGTCGAGGCACAGCAGCGTCGAAATTGACAAATCATCACTTGCAAATCCGCCGCCGCTGTCTTTTGCTCGCGCGACAGTTGTCCATGACTGTTGAATGGTTGGCGAACGGATGAATAAAATCGATCGGCGACGGCCGGAGTCCGAAATGGACGCCACCGTAAATGCCGCGCGGCTTGGAACGCGGTTGCGCCTCGCCCGGCAGACACGGGGCATGACGCTGAAGGCGCTGGCGACAGCTGCGAACTGCTCTGAAAGCCTTTTGTCCAAGATCGAGAACGGCAAGGCTTCGCCATCCCTGCCCATGCTTCACCGCCTGGTCGAAGTTCTGGAGACCAATATCGGCTGGATGTTCGAACAGGTCGACGACGACGAGGCGATCGTGTTCCGCGCCGGCGCGCGGCCACTGATCTCGCTCGACGCGCTGAGGCGCGGCGAGGGCATTTCGCTTGAGCGCATTATTCCGTATTCGCCCGGTCACCTGCTGCAGTGCAATATCCATCATATCGAGGCGGACGGCGAGAGCGAAGGTCCCATCCAGCATGTCGGCGAGGAAGTCGGCTATGTGCTGGCTGGCCGGATCAAGCTGATCGTCGATGGCAAGAGCCATGATCTCGCCACCGGAGATGCGTTCGTGTTCAGGTCGGAGCTGCCGCACCATTACCGCAACATCGGCAATGAGAGAGCCAGTATTTTCTGGGTCAACACGCCGGCGACCTTCTGACTGGCGCTCAGGGAGCAAATCCGTTGACAATCATTCAAGTCTCTTGAATGTTTGCCTCGTGCCTGTAGCGCCAATGGGTCCAGCCGAACAGGTTTGGCCCGCAAGCAAGGGGAACCCTAAATGCGTCCGTTCACACTTCTCTTCCGTTGTGCCGCCGTCATCGCCATTTGCTCGACAGCGATGGGATCGGCGTTCGCCGATACGTTCGCTCTCGTCAATATCAACCAGCAGGCCCTGTTCTTCAACCAGATCAATGAGGGCGCGCAGAAGGCAGCCGACGCCGCAGGCGCCAAGCTGGTCATCTTCAATGCCAACAACGTGCCGAGCGCGCAAAATGACGCGATCGAGAACTACATCACACAGAAAGTCGACGGCATCATTCTAGTCGCCATCGACGTGAACGGCGTCAAGCCTGCAATCACCGCCGCGAAGGCGGCCGGCATCCCCGTGATCGCCATCGACGCGCAGATTCCCGACGGCGACAACGTTGCGTTCATCGGCGTCGACAACGCCAAGGCCGGCGAGGATATCGGCAAATTCTACGCCGACTATGTGAAGTCGGAGATGGGCGGCACTGCCAAGATCGGTATCGTTGGCGCGCTCAATTCGTTCATCCAGAACCAGCGGCTCGACGGTTTCAAGAAGGCGGTCACTGACAGCGGCCTGGCGATCACCTTCCTCGACACGGTCGACGGCCAGAATGTCCAGGAGACCGCGATGAGCGCTTCGGAGAATTTGATGACCGCCAATCCGGACATGACGACGCTATATGCGACCGGCGAGCCGGCGTTGCTCGGCGCTGTTTCGGCCGTAACCAGCCAAGGCCGCACCGGCGACGTCAAGGTGTTCGGCTGGGACCTGACCAAGCAGGTCATTCAGGGCATTGACGATGGTTGGGTGGTTGCTGTCGTCCAGCAGGATCCGGCCGGCGAAGGCAAGGCCGCTGTCGAAGCATTGACCAAGCTCAAGAAGGGCGAAACGGTCGAGCCGATCATCAATATTCCGGTGACGATCGTGACCAAGGACAACGTCGACAAATATCGCGCGATGTTCCAGTAAACTGCGTCAATGACCGGTCCGCGGCGCCGCCTGAGGCTACGCTGCGGACGCTTCGCAAATCCGTGGATCCAAGATGAGCAGTGGCGAGACCTATCGGGTGCGGATGAGCGGCATCTCAAAGCGCTACAATGCCATTCAGACGCTCGATGACGTGTCGCTGGTGCTGAGGCCGGGCGAGGTCCTAGGGCTCGTCGGCGACAATGGCGCGGGAAAGTCGACGTTGAGCAAGGTGCTGTCGGGGGCGGTGGTTCCCGATGCCGGCACGATCGAGATCGATGGCATGCCGGTGACCTTCAATTCGCCGGCGGAGGCGCGTGCAGCGCGCGTCGAGATGGTCTATCAGGATCTGTCGCTCTGCGACACGGTCGACGTCGCCG
The DNA here is from genome assembly GCA_004020645.1 of Mesorhizobium sp. Taxonomy (GTDB): domain Bacteria; phylum Pseudomonadota; class Alphaproteobacteria; order Rhizobiales; family Rhizobiaceae; genus Mesorhizobium. Next base: position 95,683 of record SAQL01000018.1, read on the forward strand.
GTAATCTCTTTCTCGGCCGCGAGCCGCGCCGCCGCATCGCCGGCATTTCCTTTCTCGACAAGAAGCGCATGCACGAGCAAACGCGCCAGATGCTCGATCGTCTCGGCATCGTTATCGCCGACACGCGGCTCAAGGTCGAAAACCTGTCCGGCGGTCAGCGACAGTCGATCGCTATCGGCCGCGCCGCCTCGTTCGAGCCGTCCGTGCTGATTATGGATGAGCCGACGGCGGCGCTCGCCGTCGCCGAGGTCGAGGCTGTGCTGGACCTGATCCGCGCCGTGAGCGCGCGCGGCGTCAGCGTCATTCTGATCACCCACCGCCTTCAGGATCTGTTTCTCGTATGCGACCGGATCCAGGTCATGTACGAAGGACGCAACGTCGCCGAGCGGCTGATCGGCGAAACCAATATCGAAGATGTCGTCAACCTGATCGTGGGCCGCAAATTCAACGCTCGTTCGGCCACCAGCGCCTATCGCGATGGAGCGCCAGCATGAGCGACGTGACTTCGACCCACTCCGCTCAGTCTCAAAGGGTCCGCGCAGGCACCTGGCGAGATGCGGTGCTTGCCAATGGCAGTGTCGTGTCGATCGCGCTGTTCTTTCTTATCGTTAGCGTCATCTTTTCGGTGGCGACGGACGCCTTTCTGACGTCGCCCAATCTGCTGAACATCCTGCGTCAGTCGGCACCGCTGCTGATCGTCGCCGCGGCGATGACATTCGTCATCACCACCGGCGGCATCGATCTTTCGGTCGGCTCCGTGCTGGCGCTGGTGGCAACGTTGTCGGCGACATTGCTGCAGCTGGGCCTGCCATGGCCGCTGGTCATCCTCGCCATGCTTGCGCTGGGCGCCTTGCTTGGCGCGGTGCAGGGCTATTTCGTCGCTTATGAGGGCATCCCGGCCTTCATCGTCACGCTTGCCGGGCTTTCGGTGATCCGTGGCGTGGCGCTGCTGATCACCGGCGGCTACTCGATCCCTATCGAGCCGGGAAGCCCTTTCACGGTGCTGGGCCGCGCCTGGTTGCTTGGCGTGCCGGCGCCGGCGCTGATCGCGCTGGCGATCCTCGCGATCGCCTATATCGCCTTCAACGAGACGCCGTTCGGCCGCTACGTGACCGGCATCGGCGCCAATGCCGAAGCGGTTAGGCGCGCCGGCGTCAACACACGGCTGACGACACTTTTCGTTTACGTCATTTCCGCCGCCGCGGCAGCACTTGCGGGGATCATCATTGCGGCCCGGCTCGGATCCGGATCGTCGAATGCCGGGCAAGGTTTTGAGCTCGAAGTCATCGCTGCCGTCGTGCTTGGCGGCACCAGCCTGTTCGGCGGCCGCGGAACGATCGTCGGCACGGTGCTCGGCGCGCTTACCGTGGCCGTCATCGGCAACGGCCTGATTCTGGCGCATCTGTCACCGTTCCTGACACCGATCGTCACCGGAACGATCATCCTGATCGCCATCTGGTTGAACTTCCGCCTGTTCCGCGGCGCCGTACGGAGCCGTTGAGCCTATGAGTGATCTCTTCGATGACGCGGCTCCCAGGCAGCGGCTGGCGATCGGGGTCGATACCGGCCATGTGATGACCGTGCTCGGCCCCGTCCCGGTCGAAGAAATGGGCATTACGCTGATGCACGAGCACATCTTGCTCGACGGCGCGCGCAGCTGGAAATGTCCCTGTCATCCCGACGACATGGCGCTCGCCGAGCAGCCGGTGAATATCGAGATCATCGGCGAATTGCGCATGAACCCTTACGTCAACCGCGACAATGTTTCGCTCGACGACAGTGACCTGGCGCTGTCAGAGCTGCAACGCTATCGCGCGCTCGGCGGCCACACCGTCGTCGACGCGACCAATATCGGCATCGGCCGCGAGCCGGAAAAGCTCGCCCGCATCAGTCGCATGTCCGGCCTGAAGATCGTCATGGGCACCGGCTTCTATCTGGAACACACCCATCCCGAATGGCTGAAAGCGATGGATGTCGACGCAGTGACCGAGTTCATCGTCAACGACGTCGGCGGCGGCGAGACGCAGCCGCCGATCATGGCCGGACTGATCGGGGAGGTCGGCGTCAGCAAGGATTTTACCGCCGAGGAGCGAAAGTCGCTGAGAGCTTCGGCGCGGGCCTCGCGCATCACCGGCGTGCCGCTGTCGATCCATCTGCCGGGCTGGGAGCGGCTGGCGCACGAGGTGCTCGATGTCGTGGAGGCCGAGGGCGCCGATCTTCGCCACACGGTGCTCTGCCACATGAACCCCAGCCACAATGATCTCGACTACCAGACAAGCCTCGCCCGGCGCGGCGCTTTCTTGGAGTACGACATGATCGGCATGGATTACTATTATGCCGATCAGGACGCGCAATCGCCGTCCGACGAGGAGAATGCGCGGGCAATCGCGGCACTTATCGACGCCGGCTTCGGCGACCGCCTGCTGCTGTCGCAGGATGTGTTCCTCAAGATCATGCTGACCCGCTTCGGCGGTTTCGGCTACGGCTACATCCTCAAGCATTTCATACCGCGCCTGAAACGGCATGGCGTCGAGCAGCCAGCCATCGACCGTATGCTGATCGCCAATCCCAAGGCCGTGTTCGCGCGGCAGAACTAAGCGGCGCGAACTTACGGCTGAGACTTATGACGGAGTTCAAATGTCCAAGAAAAAGATCCTGCTTGCCGGTGAATCCTGGGTGTCGACCGCCACCCATATCAAGGGCTTCGACCAGTTTCCGACGGTCACCTACCACACCGGCGCGGACGAATTGCTGACGGCTCTGAAGTCGACCGACTTCGACGTGACCTTCATGCCGGCGCATGAGGCACAGCGCAGCTTTCCGCAAACAATGGAGGCGCTTTCGGCCTATGACGCGGTGGTGCTCTCCGACATCGGCGCCAACACGCTGCTTCTGCATCCCGACACCTGGGTCCACTCCAAGCCGACGCCGAACCGTCTGCGTCTGCTGCGCGACTATGTGCGCGACGGCGGCGGGCTTTTGATGTTCGGCGGCTACTATAGCTTCCAGGGCATCAATGGCGGCGCGCGCTACCGCAAGACGCCGGTCGAGGAGGTGCTGCCGGTGAACTGCCTCGCGTTCGACGACCGCGTCGAGGTGCCGGAAGGGTTTTCGCCTGTCCTGAAAGGGTCATCGGACCATCCGATCCTAAGGGGTCTCGGTTCGGATTGGCCAATCCTGCTCGGCTTCAACGAGGTGACGCCGAAAGACGGGGCGGAAGTTCTGGCAACCGTGTCGTCGGACTACGGATCGCTGCCACTGCTCGTCACCGGCCACTATGGCCAGGGCCGCACTGTGGCCTGGACGTCCGATGTCGGGCCGCATTGGCTGCCACCGGAGTTCATCGCCTGGAAAGGCTACAAAACCCTGTTCGAACAGATGCTGAGCTGGGCGACCGGTGAGAGCTGAGCGATGCATGTCCATGTCGTCGGCAATGCCTGCGTCGACACGATTTTTCGCGTCGGCCGCTTCCCTGGCGCTGGCGAGACTTTGAACGCCAGCAGCTACGCCGACGGCCTCGGCGGCAAGGGAGCAAACCAGGCGATTGCTGCCGCGCGCACGGGTGCTGCGGTGACGTTTTGGACGGCGCTCGGCAAGGACCGCGCAGGCACATGGATCAGGAGCCGCCTCGACAGGGAGTTGTCCGACCTCGAGGCGATTGAATTCGACCTGCCAAGTGACCGCTCGACCATCGTCATTGAGGCCGGCGGCGAGAACTTCATCGTCAGCGGCGTCGCCTGCAGCGGGGCGTTCGATCCGATCGCGCAAACCGCACTGGCGCGCCGGATTGCGTTTGACGACATCGTTGTCTGCCAAGGAAACCTGCCAGGCGCCGCGATAGATGCCTGCCTGCGGGCGGCACAGGAAAATGGCGCACGCACGGTGCTCAACGCCAGCCCTATCGATGCGGCGGCTCTGCCTGACTTGCGTCTGGCGCAGGTGTTGGTGGTGAATCAATCCGAGGCGAAAGCACTGACCGGCCAGGGCGATATGGCAGCCGCGGCCGGCGCGCTGGCGGCCAAAGGCGCCGGGACAGTCGTGATCACGCTTGGCGCGGAAGGTTGTCTTGTGCTTGGCCCGAACCAAGCAGGACCGCTTCGCTTGCCGGCGCCACGCGTCGAGGCGCTCGACACCAGCGGTGCCGGCGATGTTTTTTGCGGCTGTCTGGCCGGCGGGCTTGCCCAGGGCATGTCGCTTACCTCGGCACTGAAATTCGCGCTCGCGGCCGCGGCAATTGCGGTGACTCGCCCGGGCACACTGATATCCTGTCCTTCCGCGTCTGAAATGGCGGCGCTCATCAATCAAACGGAGCTCTCATGACCCAACTCGGCCAATCGGGCGGCGACGCGCTCGTAGAACTTTTCGGCCGCACCAAGGTGGTGATCGGCGTCGTTCACCTTGCGCCGCTTCCTGGCGCGCCGCGCTATGACGGCGAGGCTGTCGATGCGATCTATCAGCGCGGGCTCGATGATGCGAGGTCCTATCTCGATGGCGGATGCGACGGCGTGATCGTCGAGAACCATGGCGACATCCCCTTTGCCAAACCTGACGATATCGGACCGGAGACAGCGGCCTATATGGCGGTCGTTTCCGACCGTATCCGTCGCGAACTCGGCAAGCCGGTCGGCATCAATGTGCTCGCTAACGCCGCGATCCCGGCCCTTGCGATCGCCAGTGCCGCTGGCGCAGGCTTCATCCGCGTCAATCAATGGGCGAATGCCTATGTCGCCAACGAGGGCTTTGTCGAGGGCGAGTCGGGTCGAGCAGCACGCTACCGCGCCAGGCTGCGCGCCCACGGCATCCGTATTTTCGCCGATGCTCATGTCAAACATGGCGCTCATGCGATCGTTGCCGACCGCCCGATGGAGGAACTGGTCAAGGATCTGGTTTTCTTCGACGCCGACGCCATCATTGCGACCGGTCAGCGCACCGGGCACGCTGCGGATCTGAGCTATATCCGCATGATCAAAGAGGCTGCCGGCCTACCGACGCTGGTCGGCAGCGGTGTGACGTCCGATAATGCAAACGATATTCTTGGCGTCGTCGATGGCGTCATCATCGCCAGCGCACTGAAGCACGACGGCGTCTGGTGGAACCAGGTCGACCCCGCCCGCGTAAAGACGTTCATGGCCGGGCTGAGGCGATGATCGAGCCGTTGGGACAAGCGATCATCGATTATGTCGCTTCGCCCGGGGCTTACCTAAAGAAGGGCTTACTTACAGAAGGGGCTGACCTACAGAGCGGATCCGGCTGCTCCGAAGCTGTGAGGCTCCGAATGGAGCCAGTCATGTAGGCATAGCCGGTCATGGTGGAAGGTAGCTGGCGCCGTCGCGGATGCAAGCGCCATTCTGGCCCGCTGCATTCTTCGGCTGACGTCACGGCATGGATCCCAGGGTCTGCGCCGCGTCGCTTCGCTCCTTGCTCCGCCCTGGGATGACGAAGGCGCGGGGGCTTACGGCTAATCGAATCGCAAAATATGGAGATTGGCGGCTGGAGGCCGGCCGGCAACGTCCGTCGACAATCCCGTTTCAGGCTCAGTCCAAGAACCAAGTCCTCTGTGCAGGGGAACAGCCGATAGAGCGACTGCTTGCAACAGTTCCCAAAAAATTCAACCGATACTGTTGATGCCACTGTATTAATTGCGAAATTTAAGCAGACTGCGGATCGAGGCACTGGATCGTGGATGAAGAAAGGTGCGGCAACGACGACCCGCAGGCCGCAGTCACCTTGTCGTTGATCCCGCAACCCATTCGGACCGATACCAGTCGACGAATTTCTTCAGCCCATCTTCGATCGAAACGCTCGGCTTGAAGCCGAAATCGCGCTCCATAGCGGTCATGTCGGCATAGGTCCGCTCGACGTCGCTGCTCTGCATCGGCTCGCTGTGGCGGGTCGCCTTTATACCGAGCAGTTTTTCCAGAGTGTCGATGAAATCGCCCAGCCGCACCGGCCGGTTGTTGCCGACATTGTAGAGCCTGCTCGGCGGAACTTCAGCCGATGGCGGCTTGTCGAGCACGGCAACGACTGCCCTCACCACATCGTCAACATAGGTGAAGTCCCGCCACATCTCGCCATTGTTGAACACCCGGATCGGCTTGCCCTCGAGCATCGCCTTGGTGAATATCCAATAAGCCATATCAGGCCGGCCCCAGGGGCCGTAGACGGTGAAAAACCGCAAGCCGGTCTGCGGCACCCCGAAGAGATGGGCGTAGGTGTGGCTCATCAATTCATCTGATTTCTTGGTGGCGGCGTAGAGCGAGACGGGGCTGTCGACCTGATCGGTCTCGCTGAACGGCACCTTGCGATTGCCGCCATAGACCGAGCTCGACGAGGCATAGACCAGGTGCTCGAACGAGGGCTGCGCGCGACAGAATTCGAGCATCTCGAGATGGCCCACGACATTGGAACGGACATAGAGTCTCGGATTTTCGAGTGAATGGCGCACACCCGCCTGAGCGGCGAGATGGACGACCCTGGCTATCCCTTGCCCGCCAAAAGCGGCGGCAAGAGCGCCCTGTTCGGCGATGTCGATCTGGCGAAATGAAAAAGCCTTGTGAGGCTGCAAGCTGGCGAGACGCCCCTTTTTGAGCGCCAGGTCGTAATAGTCGTTCATATTGTCGACGCCGACGACCGCTTCTCCCCTGCTCAGCAGATGATGGCAAACATGGCTGCCGATGAATCCCGCGGCTCCGGTGACAAGTACTGGCAACAAGGTTCTCCATGCATATGCTGGCACATGACCGCGAATCGAGATCGATTTCGGAAAGGATCATGCGCAATATCAAAACGCTGCATCCGCATCAACGGAACCGACCTAGTCCAATTCGTGCTATAGTCGAAAGCCCCAACAGGCGCTACCGACAACCCATACTGTCGCCGCTTCAGCTCGCCTCGCGCAGGGCCTCGGCCGCCTGCAGGTCGACCGACACGAGCTGGCTCACGCCCTGCTCGGCCATGGTGACCCCGAACAGCCGGTTCATGCGCGCCATGGTGATCGGGTTGTGCGTGATGATCACGAAGCGCGTCTCGGTGGTGGCGGCCATTTCGTCCATCAGATTGCAGAAACGCTCGACATTGTGATCATCGAGCGGTGCGTCGACCTCATCGAGCACGCAGATCGGTGCGGGATTGGTCAGGAACACGGCGAAGATCAGCGACATCGCTGTCAACGCCTGCTCGCCGCCGGAAAGCAGCGTCATCGTCTGCGGCTTCTTGCCGGGCGGCCGCGCAAGGATTTCGAGGCCGGCCTCGAGCGGGTCGTCGGACTCGATCAGTTGCAGTTCCGCCGTGCCGCCGCCGAACAGATGCGAAAACAGCCGCTGGAAATGGCCATTGACCACGTCGAAGGCGGCCAGCAGCCGTTCGCGGCCTTCGCGGTTCAGGCTCTGGATCGCCTGCCGCAGCTTGCGGATCGCCTCGATGATGTCCTCGCGTTCGGAAACGATCGTCTCCAGCCGGTCGGACAGTTCCTTCTGTTCTTCCTCGGCGCGCAGATTGACGGCGCCCAGCCGCTCGCGCTCGATCTTCAGCCGGTCGAGCTGACGCTCGATCTCAGTCATCTCCGGCATCAGACTGTCTGCCTCCAGGCCGGTGTGGCGGATGACCAGATGCGGCGGCGTGTTCAGCGTCTCCTGGATGCGCGCCTCCACCTCGAGCCGCCTTTCATCGGCAGCGGTCAGGCGCTCTTCGGCGCGGACGCGGGTTTCGCGCGCCTCGGCCAGCGACTGGATCGCTGATGTCGCGGCCTTATCCAGTTCGGCCTGCTTGTTCTCCGCTTCCTGCAAACGATCGCCAGCGGCCTGGCGCAGGCTTTCGGCCTCGGCAAGCTGCGACAGCAAAGCGCGCCGCTTGGCATCCATCTCGTCGGGTGCGTCGGCCAGTCTTTCGCGCTCGGCCTCGGCCTCGGCCTTGCGTTCGCCGAGCGCTGCGATCTGCGTCGAGGCGTTTTCGGCGCGCTCCAGCCAGTTGCGGCGTTCCGCGCCGATGGCGTCGAGGCGGCGCATACGCGCCTCGGCTTCCCGCCTCAAGCCTTCATGGACGGCGCGGGCATCGGCAAGGGTGGCGCGGTCGCGAGCGACGTTGGCGGCCGACTGTTCGAGCTGCAACTGCAGATCACCGAGATCGGGAGCGCTTTGCAGCAGCATCTCCGCCTCGACGAACGCCGCAGCCGTCTCTTCATGGCTGTCGACGATGCGCGCGCGCGCCTCATCAAGTGCGGCGCGTCGGCTCGACAGCTCGCCGCCGGCCTTCTCGGCCTCGGCCAGCACGTTGCGGGCGGCGTCCAACCCATGCTGGGCATCACGCCCGGCTTGACGAGCGTTGCGCTCGGCCTCGCTCGCCTGGGCAAGCGCCTGCTCGGCATGGGCAAGGGCTTCTTCGGCCTGGCGCAGGATGCGGGTCGCGTGGACCGCCTCGGCATCGAGCTCGGCCAGTCTGTTTTTCTGCGCCAGCCGCTGCGCTGCCGCGGTCGGCGCGTCGGCGCTGGCGGTGAGCCCGTCCCAGCGCCAGAGTGCACCTTCGCGGCTGACCAGCCGCTGCCCGGGTGAAAGCTGCGACTGCAGCCGTCTTCCGTCAGCAGCGTCGACGATGCCGATCTGCGCCAATCGGCGGGCCAGTTGCGCCGGCGCGCGGACCACACTGGCAAGGCTCTTGATGCCTTCGGGCAAAGCGGCGTCGCCGGGCCGGACCTCGCTTTGGCCCCAATGCACCGGCGCGCTGCGGTCGAGCGGCACGTCGAGATCCTCGCCAAGAGCCGCGCCCAGCGCCGTCTCATAGCCGCGCTCGACGCTGATCTGCTCCAGGACGGAGGGGAAGAGGTCGCCACTCGCGGCATTCAGGATCTTGGCCAGCGTGCGAGCCTCGGTTTCGATCCGCGCCAGCTCGGCCTTTGCATCCTGAACCGGCGGGCGGGCGGCACTTTCCGCCGTGCGCGCCTCGGCGACGGCCTGTTCGGTGGCGATCGCCGCGGCTTCGGTCTCCTCGAGCAGCGCCACGGTCTGTTCGACCAGAAGCTGCTTCTCGGCGGGATCGGGCAGGCCGGCGACCCTGGAGGCAATATCGGACAATTCTCGGTCGACATCGGCGAGCTGGCGGGCGAAACGGTCGCGGCGCTCAGCGGTGTCGCGCAGCGTTCGTTCGATCTGGTTGCGGGAGGCGGCGGCCTCCGCCCGTTCGGCGGTCAGCCCGGCGAGTTTGGCTTCACTGGCGGCAAGCGTCGACGCCGCCTGTTCGACCGCCGCGCGGGTGCTGGCCTCGCGGTCGGCGGCGCCGGCGTTCTCGGCGTTGAGCGCGGCTTCTTCGGCGGCGAGGCGTTCAAGAATATCCGCATTGTCGCGGACCATCCGCTTCTCGCGGACGATGTCGCCGTCGAGCTGCTGGAGCCGGCGGTCGAGTTCCAGTTGGCGGGCGCGGATGCGGCCCGCTTCTTCCTCGATCTGCGTCTTGGCGATCGACAGGCGCTGGAAGGCGGCAGCGGCGGCGGCTTCCGCGTCGCGCAGCTCCGGCAACCGGTGGGCGCCGATCCCTTGCTCCCTGGCGGCAGCCATCTGGGCGGCGGCGCGATCGCCGACCAGTGCCGTGGCAATCGCCAGCGCCGAGCGCGCCTCGCCTTCCTGTGTCTTGGCCAGCGTCCAGCGCAGATGCAGCAGTGTCGCTTCAGCCTTGCGGATATCGGCCGACAGGTTCTTGAAGCGCGAGGCCTGGCGGGCCTGGCGCTTCAGGCTTTCGATCTGGCTTTCCAGCTCGCCCACGACATCGTCCAGCCGTTCCAGATTTTGTTCTGCCGCCTTCAGACGCAGTTCGGCCTCGTGGCGGCGTGTGTGCAGACCCGAAATTCCGGCCGCCTCTTCCAGCAGGGCGCGGCGCGCCTGCGGCTTGGCCTGGATCAGCTCGCCGATGCGGCCCTGCCCGACCATCGAGGGCGAGCGAGCGCCGGTCGATTGGTCTGCGAAAAGCAGCTGTACGTCCTTGGCGCGGGCTTCCTTGCCGTTGATGCGGTAGAGCGAACCCGCCTCGCGCTCGATGCGGCGCGAAACCTGCAACTCGTCCGCGTCGTTGAAGGCCGAGGGCGCGCTACGGTCGCTGTTGTCGAGGAAAAGCGTGACCTCAGCGGTGTTGCGGGCCGGACGCGTTCCAGAACCGGAAAAGATGACGTCGTCCATGCCGGACGCGCGCATGTTCTTGTACGAGCTTTCGCCCATCACCCAGCGCAGCGCCTCGACGAGGTTCGACTTGCCGCAGCCGTTCGGCCCGACGATGCCGGTCAGGCCGCGTTCGATGACGAACTCACCGGGTTCGACGAAGGACTTGAAACCGAGCAGGCGGAGGCGCGAAAACTTCATTCGCGCCGCCCTATAAGCGGGTCCCGCAAAAGTATTCCGCGGTGTTGCGAACAGAACCCGCGGCACAACAAAGAGTCGCGCACGCCGAAGCGCAACCGCTTTGGCGCTGCCGAACCGTCAGAGCAGAGGGTCGATAATGGCCGAGATTTCCTCAATCGACAGCGCCCCCTTGTAGGTCTTTCCGTTGATAAAGAAGGTCGGCGTCGAGTCGACCTTGAATTCATCGGCGCCGCGCTTTTGGACCGATCTCACATCGTCCAGAAGTTTCTGGTCCGTCAAGCAGGCCTCGAAGGACTCCTGTGTAAAACCGGCCATCTTGGAGATTTGCAGCAGGGCGTCCTTGGTATTGGCGACACCTGCCCAGTTCGCCTGCTGCCTGAACAGAACGTCCACCATCGGGAAATAATTGTCTTTGGAGCAGCGCGCCAGCATGAAACCAGCCTCGGCGCTCGGGTCGAACGGAAATTCGCGCAGGATAAGGCGGGCCTTGCCGGTATCGATATATTTCGTCTTCAGCTCCGGGAGGGTGGTTTCGTGGAAATGCGCGCAGTGCGGGCAGGTCATCGAGGCATATTCGACGATGGTGACCTTCGCGTCGTCCTTGCCCAATTGCTCGTCGGGCAGTGCGCCGGGTTTCAGCAAGGCTGCCATGTCCACCGTGCCCTGGGCCTCAGGCGCCTTGGCCGCGGCCGGAGTGGCCGGCTTCATCGGATCGGCGGGGGCCGCAGGTTTCACATCCTCCGCCACGGCTTTCTCGCCCGAGTCGCTGCAGGCGGCGAGCAGAGCCACCGCCGGAATGGCGGCCAGCGACGACAGGAGGTTTCTGCGGGACAAAAGACGGGTCATACGAATCACCTGACAATGGTTGGATTTTGCAATGCAAAGGCTAGAAAAGGCGAGAGTTGGCGCGAATTAAGGCATCGCCGTCCCCATTCCAATCGCCAAATCTTGTGTACGCGATCACGAAAGCGCGAGATTATACTTTCTTTTGACCGAGAATGGTGGCGCCGAGCCGCTCCAGCGAGGCGCGTAGCCCGTCATCCTCGATCATTCCGACAGTGCCTGACAACTTCACCTTCTCGGCCGCGGTCAGCGGCCGAGAGCTTGGTTTAGGCCGCCCTTTGTCCACTGTTACCGGCTTTTGCACGATTCTGATCCGGCCGATAGCGTTGAAGCCGAGAAAGGCATTGACCCTGTTGATGATCTCGCCGGTCTCGTGCTGCAGATGGAGCGCGGCCATGCCTTCGCAGGCGATGACCAGCACCGCCGGCTCGAACGGATCATCTTCATGCATGCGGCGCGGCCACTGGATCTTTTCAGGGCGCGAGCGGCTGGCAAGCCGCGGCCCGGCAATCTCCTCCCATGACTGGACGAGCCCGATCGACATGCCGGCCCGCTTGCGCAATACCGGATCGAGAATCTGGGTTGCGAGATCACTCACCGGAACGGGATTGCCGAAGGGCCTTTTCCCTGCCATGTGCGTTTCTCCAGTCACGACCTTCACCACGCATCGGTTAGGCCAGTCCTCGATCAATGGCACTGCACGACCAGACCCGCAAGACCGCATCCGGAGACAACAGCAAAGCTGCATCTTGGGACAACGGCAGAGCCGCGTCTGAAGACAGCGACCACATCGCGTCCCGCCTGCTTGGCTGGTACGACGCGCATCACCGCGACTTGCCGTGGCGCATTGCGCCGCGCGAATTGGCATGCGGCGTGCGTCCCGATCCCTACCGCGTCTGGCTTTCCGAAGTCATGCTGCAGCAGACCACGGTCGAAGCGGTAAAATCCTATTTCCGGACCTTTGTCGAGAAGTGGCCTGATGTCGAGGCTTTGGCCGCCTCATCGACCGAAGATGTCATGAAGGCCTGGGCCGGGCTCGGCTATTATTCCCGCGCCCGCAATCTCAAGGCCTGCGCCGATCTCGTCGCACGGCAAGGTGGCAGGTTTCCGGATACGCAGGCTGGCTTGAGAGAACTGCCCGGCATCGGCGCCTACACGGCGGCTGCGATTGCGGCGATCGCCTTCGACCAGCCCGCCGCGGTCGTCGACGGCAACGTCGAGCGGGTCGTTTCCCGGCTGTTTTCGATCGTCACGCCGCTGAGCGAAGCCAAGGGGGACATACGCACCTATGTCGAGCGCATGGTTCCAGCGACCAGACCTGGCGATTTCGCCCAGGCAATGATGGATCTCGGCGCGACGATCTGCACGCCACGGCGGCCGCGTTGCATGCTGTGCCCGCTGCGGGAGGATTGCAGCGCCACTGTTTCAAGCGATCCCGAGCGCTTCCCTGTCCGCCTGCCAAAGGGTGAGAAACCATTGCGGCGCGGGGCTGCCTTCGTTGCCGTACGTGATGACGGCGCCGTTCTTTTGCGCAAACGTGCGGATAAAGGCCTGCTCGGCGGCATGACCGAAGTACCGACGACCGGCTGGACCGCGCGGATCGACGGCGCCACCACGGACGCGGCGGCGCCCTTCCCCGGCAACTGGCGGCCAGCCGGCCGGATTGGCCATGTCTTCACCCATTTCGCGCTCGAACTCGACGTCTTCAAAACGATGACCGATGGCGCCGCCCCTGCGGGGCATTTCTGGTCGCTGGCCCATGAAATTTCCGGCGAAGCGCTGCCCACTGTCATGAAAAAGGTAATCGAAGCGGCGATACCGGGCGCGACGAAGAAGCAGCGCGCACATTGAATCGCCCACATCGCCTCACATTGAATTGCGTTGACGAGGACAAGAATGACCGAAATCCGCCACATCGTTTTCGACATCGGCAGAGTGCTGATTCACTACGATCCGAACTTGCCCTTCAGCCGATTGATTCCCGACGCCGAAGAACGGAAATGGTTCTTCGACAATGTCTGCACGCATGACTGGAACATCGAGCAGGACCGCGGCCGGACCTGGGAAGAGGCCGAGGCGCTGCTGATCGCCGAACACCCGGACCACGCCGAAAACATCCGCAACTTCCGCCGCCTCTGGCACGAGATGGTGCCGCACGCCTATGACGACAGCGTCCAGATCATGGACAAGCTGATCGAGAGCGGCCACGACGTCACCATGCTGACCAATTTCGCCGCCGACACGCTTGCCGAAGCCCGGCAGCGTTTCGATTTTCTCAACCGACCGCGCGGTGTGACCATTTCGGGCGAGATCGGCATGATCAAGCCTGATCGCGGCATTTACGACCATCACGTCGCCGCGTTCGGCCTCGAGCCCGCGGCCACGCTGTTCATCGACGACAGCCAGAAGAATGTCGACGGCGCCAAGGCGGCCGGCTGGCAGTCGGTGCTGTTCACTGACGCAAAGACGCTCGAGGCCGACCTTAAGCGTTACGACATCGCGTTCTGACCGATACGGTTATGGGCAGGATGTCTTAACCTACGACCCGTACTGGCCGATGCTCGATATTGATATCGTTCAGGGTAACTTTCGTGGCCATGGCGTCGTATATTTCACAATCAACGAAGTAAGCGAATTCATGACGTCGCTGAAAGCATACCCCCTTGAGCGAGCGATGCTTTCGCTGAAGTCGCCAGGCCTGTTGAACATCTCTGTTTTCCCAACGGATGGCGTTGGTCATCTGGCAGTTCGAATCGAGGTCACCGAAGACCTCGACGCAGTCGAATTTGCGCGTATTCAGCTGCGCACCGACTATTCGGGACTGTCCCGCTTCCATAATCAGCTCACCTTGATGGCCGAAGGCGAGTTGAACGAGATTGTTCTGGAAGAAAAGGGCTGACTGTTATCAGGCCCCTGCCCGCTCCATGCCGAGGCGGGCGATACGGCGAAGCTCGTCGATCGGGGTCAGGCCGCCGCTTCGCTCATAGTGCCAGAAGGTCCAGCCGTTGCAGGCATCCAGCCCCTGCACTTCCGCGCCGATCTTGTGGATCGACCCGGCGCTGTCGCCGACCGCCACAGTGCCGTCGGCGCGCACTCTGGCCGCCCAGCGCTTCTTGGCGTCGTAGAGCGTGGCGCCCGGCAGCATCAGCCCGGTGTCGATGAGGCTGACGAAAGCAACGCGCGGCTCGGCGCGCTTGCCGGTAAGCACGGTAAGAGCAGCGCCGTCCAGCGGCCGGACTGCATCGATGCGCTCGTTGGCGGCGTCGATATAGGCCTGCTCGCGCTCGATGCCGACGAAATGGCGGCCGAGGCGCTTGGCCACCGCGCCGGTGGTGCCGGAGCCGAAGAAGGGATCGAGCACGATATCGCCGGGCTTCGTCGAGGCCATCATGATGCGGGCGAGCAGCGCTTCGGGCTTCTGCGTCGGATGCAGCTTGTCGCCATTTTCGTTCTTCAGGCGCTCGCTGCCGGTGCAGATCGGAAACAGCCAGTCGGAACGCATCTGGATGTCGTCGTTCGACGCCTTCAGCGCTTCGTAGTTGAAGGTGTAGCCCTTGCCCTTTTGGTCGCGCGAGGCCCAGATCATCGTCTCATGGGCATTCTGGAAGCGGCGGCCGCGGAAATTCGGCATCGGATTGGTCTTGCGCCACACGACATCGTTGAGGATCCAGAACCCCAGATCCTGCATCTTGGCGCCGACCCTGAAAATGTTGTGGTAGGAGCCGATGACCCAGATGGTGCCGTTGGGCTTCAGCACGCGGCGCGCCGCCAGCAGCCAGGCCCGGGTGAAGGCGTCGTAGACCTCAAAACTCGCGAACTGGTCCCAGTCGTCGTCGACGGCATCGACCTTGGACTGGTCGGGCCGGTGCAGATCGCCGTCGAGCTGCAGATTGTAAGGCGGATCGGCAAAAATCACGTCGATGGATTTTTCCGGCAGCCGGTCGAGCGCGGCGACACAATCGCCCTTCAGGATCGTATCCAGCCATTCAGATTGCTGGGGAGCGTGGGAAAGCTCGTCGAGAAGACGCACGGCAGACATTGTTACACCCAAAGCACGCGTTACTATTTACTCCCTGTTATGGTTACCGATCAGCGTAAATATTCGGTGAAGGCCTGAGGTGCGGACCCCGGGTAATTTGCGAAGATCGGCCTGTTGGTGTATGCCGCGCCGCCTGAACCGTTCCAGCCTCCTCCCTCCCGCTTTCCGGATCGCCATGCCCCAGCCAGACCTTGTCATCTTCGATTGCGACGGCGTGCTCGTCGATTCCGAAATCATCGCCGCGCGCATCGAAGCCGAGCTTTTGACGTCGGCCGGTTACGAGATATCGGCCGAGGAGCTTTCCGAAACCTATGCCGGGCTGACCTTCAAGGCCATCATGATGCGGGTCGAGGAAAAGTCCCGCATCCCGTTTCAGGCCTCGCTGATCGATCGTGCCGAAGACCTGGTCGACCGCCGGCTGCGCAGCGACGTGCGCGCCGTCGACGGGGTGCACGAGGCGGTCGCCGCGGTGACCACGCCGCGCTGCGTCTGCTCGAATTCGCGCTCCGAGCGGATCCAATTCATGCTGGAGAAGGTGCATCTGCTGCCGTTTTTCAACGGCCGGATTTTTTCCTCGCTGGAAACACCGAGCGGAAAATCCAAGCCGGCGCCCGACGTGTTTCTCTTTGCCGCGGCAAAGCTCCAGGCCGATCCAGCGAACACCTTCGTCATCGAAGATTCCGTGCATGGCGTGACCGGCGCCAGGACAGCCGGCATGCGTGTGATCGGCTTCACCGGAGCGGCGCACAGCTATCCCGGGCAGGCCGACGCGCTGACCGAGGCCGGCGCCGAAACGGTCATCCGCCGCTGGGCGGAACTGAAAAGCGTGATCGCCGCCCTGTCGGAGTGGTCGGCGGATGCGTGAAGCAGGCGCCCAAATGGACACGCAGTTCCAAAGCCGCGGCTATTCGGCCGCGGCAATCTTCTTGTCGGTCTTCTTCGGCGGGCCTTCGTCATAGCCGGCGAACGCCTGATAATCCTTCGCGGTCGGCTCGGGAACGACAACGTTCGAATCGGTGAAGACGAACTGGGTGGCACTGGAGGGATTGGTAACCTGGACCTGATGTTGGTGAAGCTGCGAATAAAGGACCTCGGTGCCGTGCATCACAGCGATACGGATCGGCATGGTGATGGTGCCCGGGCTGAACATCGGTCCCGGAACGACCTTGCCGGCGACGGCGATCTTCATCGTCAGCGAGCCGTTGGCACGGTTGCAGTCGCGGGTCACATCGGTGATCGAAGCCTGGTAGATGATCTTCGCGGAATCGTCCTGCTGGTCGCTGCTCGCGTCAAGCGCAGCAGCTTCTGCATCCTCGGCGGCGGCTTTTTTCTTGGGCTTTTGACCGCCCTTGGCATAGGTGTTGAAGAAGGCGGTGCCGTCGCGCAGCGTCACTTTCGGACAATAGGCCAGCAATTGGCTGGCGAGAACTTTTGGGTCCGGCGGTGGTGGCGGCGTCGTGTCCTTCTTTCCGAAGCCCAGCATGCTACTGCCGCCTGATTGGCAGCCGGCGGCGGTAAGCATAAAGCCGGTGAGCGCCAGACCCGCGACAAAACGACCGTTGGATGAATGAAACGCCATGAACTGCACTTCCCTCTCGCAAAGCGGGTGACGTATATCAACCGCGCGGCAAAAATGCGACTGAGCAACTACGGAAATTAACCACTTTGCCGCGGACGGACCGCCCGGCAGCAATGGAACATGACGATGCAATATGTGAGTACCCGCGGGGAAGCGCCCGTGCTTGGATTTTCCGACGCGGTGCTGGCGGGCTTGGCGCGCGATGGCGGTCTTTATGTGCCTGATATCTGGCCGCAGTTTTCGGCGGCAGAGATCCGCGCCATGCGCGGCCTTGCCTATCCCGACCTCGCCATCCGCGTGCTGTCGCCGTTTCTCGGCGGCGAGATCGCGATGCCGGTGTTCGAACGCCTGGTGCGCGAAGCTTATGCGACGTTCCGTCACGAGGCGGTCTGCCCGCTGGTGCAGACCGGCTCGAACATGTTCGTTCTGGAACTCTTCCATGGCCCGACGCTTGCCTTCAAGGACGTGGCCATGCAGCTTCTCGCCCGGCTGATGGACCATGTGCTTGCCGAACGCGGCCAGCGCGCCACCATTGTCGGTGCCACGTCCGGCGATACCGGCGGGGCCGCCATCGATGCCTTCGCCGGGCGCAATCGCACCGACATCTTCGTCCTTTTCCCGCACGGCCGGGTCTCGCCGGTGCAGCAGCGGCAAATGACGACGTCCATCGCCGCAAATGTCCATGCACTGGCGGTCGAAGGCAATTTCGACGATTGCCAGGGGCTGGTGAAGGACATGTTCAACGATCACGGTTTTCGCGACCGGGTGTCGCTGTCCGGGGTCAATTCGATCAACTGGGCCCGCATCATGGCCCAGATCGTCTATTACTTCTCATCGGCGCTGTCGCTCGGCGCGCCCGACCGGCCGGTCTCCTTCACGGTGCCGACCGGCAATTTCGGCGACATCTTCGCCGGCTACGCCGCCAAGAAGATGGGGCTGCCGATCGAGCGCCTGATCATCGCGACCAACGACAACGACATTCTGGCGCGCACGCTGTCGAGCGGCGAATACCGCACGAAAGGCGTCTTTTCGACCACGTCGCCGTCGATGGACATCCAGGTCTCTTCGAATTTCGAGCGCTTGCTGTTCGAGGCGGCCGGCCGCGACGCCTCGACCGTGCGGCGCTACATGAGCGGCCTCAAGCAGTCCGGCGCCTTCACCATCGAAGCCGGCGAGATCGCCAGGATCCGCTCCGAATTCGATGCCGGCCGTTCGACCATGGACGAAGTCGCCGCTACGATCCGCTCGACGCTCGCAGCCAGCCACTATCTGCTCGACCCGCACACGGCCGCGGCGATGCATGTTGCGGCTGCGAAGGCCACCAGTGCCGTGCCGATGGTGGTGCTGGGCACCGCCCATCCGGCAAAGTTCCCGGCCGCCGTCGAAGCCGCCAGCGGCGTGTCGCCTGCCCTGCCCGCATGGCTAGGCAGGTTGATGACATCAGAGGAAAAATACACGGTACTTCCATCCGACCTGAAAATGGTGGAAGATTATGTTAGCCGCCACACGCGGGCGGCAAGTTAGGGAGTATTTGATATATGGGTGTTGAGGTAAGCCGTCTGTCGAACGGCCTGACAGTCGCCACCGAAACCCTTCCAAGCCTCGAATCCGTCGCTCTTGGTGCCTGGGTCAAATCAGGGGCCCGCAACGAGCGTAGCGAAGAGCACGGAATGGCCCACTTGCTTGAACATATGGCGTTCAAGGGAACCAGAAGGCGAAGCGCCTTCGAGATCGCCTCGGAAATCGAGGATGTCGGCGGCGAGATCAATGCCGCCACCAGTGTCGAGACCACCTCCTATTATGCCAGGGTGCTAAGCGACGATGTGCCCCTGGCCGTCGATATCCTCTCCGACATCCTGCAGGAATCCGAGTTCGACCCGCAGGAGCTGGAGCGCGAGCAGCATGTGATCCTGCAGGAGATCGGCGCCGCTCACGATACGCCCGACGATATCGTCTTCGACCGCTTCACCGAGACGGCTTTCCGCCACCAGACGATCGGCCGCTCCATCCTCGGCACGCCGGAAACCGTCAAATCCTTCACCTCGAAGCAATTGCACAAATTCATCGAACGGCAATATGGCGCCGAGCGCATGGTGGTCGTCGCCGCAGGCGACATCAAGCACGACAATTTCGTGCGCGAGGTCGAGAAGCATCTCGGCGGTTTCCGCAGCAAATCCGACAACACGATGCCGCAGTTTGCGCAATATGTCGGCGGCGATTTCCGCGAGGACCGCGACCTGATGGACGCGCAGATCGTGCTGGGGTTCGAGGGCCGCGCCTATCATGTACGCGACTTCTACGCCTCGCAGGTCCTGTCGATGATCCTTGGCGGCGGCATGTCGTCACGTCTTTTCCAGGAGGTCCGTGAAAAGCGCGGGCTGTGCTATTCGGTCTATGCCTTCCACTGGGGCTTTTCCGACACCGGCATATTCGGCGTCCATGCCGCGACCGGGCAGAGCGACATCGCCGAACTGGTGCCGGTGGTTATCGACGAGTTGCAGAAGGCCGGCGAGAGCATCCTGCAGGAGGAACTCGACCGGGCACGCGCCCAGTACCGCGCAGGCCTGATCATGTCCGCCGAAAGCCCGGCCAGCCGTGCCTCGCAGATCGCCCGGCAAATGCTTCTGTTCGGCCGGCCGATCGCCAAGGAAGAACTGATGGAACGGCTGTCGGCGCTGACGGTCGAGCGGCTGACGGACCTGTCGTCACGGCTGTTTTCGACCAAGCCGACGCTGACTGCCGTCGGACCGGTGGGTACGCTCGCTCCCTATGAGGCGGTCCTCGAATCGCTATCGGGCACGCAGACCATGGCCCGAAAGCTCGCCGGCTAAGTCCATCAAAGCGTCATGTTCGCGCTCCCTTTCTTTCGCCGTGACCTGCCGGCACTGAAGGGTGACCGGGTCACGCTGCGCGTGCCGCTGACCAACGACTATCGCGAATGGTCGGTGCTGCGCGGGGAAAGCCGCGCCTTCCTGGAGCCGTGGGAGCCGCGGTGGAACCCTGACGAGCTCGACCGCACGGCCTGGCGGCATCGCCTCAGCCGCTATCGGGAAGACTATGCCCAGGGAACGGCGATAGCCTTCTTCATCTTCGAGAAAGGCAACGGCAAGCTTGTCGGTGGAATCACCCTCGGCAACATCCGCCACGGCGTCGCACAAAGTGGCCATCTCGGCTACTGGATCGGCGAGCGCTACAGCGGCCGTGGCCTGATGACCGACGCGGTCAAGGTGGTGACGCGCTTCGCCTTCGATACGCTGAGGTTGCACCGGATCGAAGCTGCCTGTATTCCCGACAACGCTCGGTCGATCCGCGTGCTTGAAAAAGCCGGATTCCGGCGCGAAGGACTTCTGCGATCCTATCTCAGGATCAATGGCATCTGGCAGGACCACTACCTCTACGCCCGGATCGAAGACGATCCGCCGGGCGCGGGAACGAAGGACTGATTTTTGACGAATTTCCTGCGAATCGGGTCGTTGTTCGCCTTTGTGCTGACGGCAATCGTCGTGCTCTGCGCGGCGTCCTCGGCCTTCGCCGTCGAACCGATCAAGATCGCCCGCGACGACGTGGCGCTCGACCTTTCGGGCGCCGTCGAAATCTACCGCAACCAGGGCGAGAACTTTCAGGTGTCGACCGCTCCGGGCCCGGACGGCATCGTGCGGCGCATCGAGGTCGAGGCCAATGATGCGCGCTCGACCGGCGACTGGGCGGTGTTCGCACTTGCCAACACCACCGACCAGCAGCTCGACAGGCTGATCGTCGCACCACATTTCCGGCTGGTGAATTCCGGCATCTTCTGGCCGGATCTCGGCTCGACCCGCATTGCTGCGATCACGCCCAGCGAGGGCTTCGCGCTCGACCGCCAGACCAGCCCCGACGCCGATGTGTTCCGGGTGACGCTGAACCCCGGAACGGTGATCACCTTCATTGCCGAACTTGCCTCGCCCAAACTGCCGCAGGTCTATCTATGGGATCCGGAATCCTACAAGGACTCGGTCAACTCCTACACGCTGTTTCGCGGCATCGTCATCGGCATCGCCGGCCTCCTGGCGCTGTTCCTGACCATCCTTTTCGTCGTCAAGGGGACCTCGATGTTCCCGGCAACCGCAGCACTCGCCTGGGCGGTGCTCGCCTATATCTGCATCGATTTCGGCTTTCTCAACAAGGTTTTGGAAATATCGCCCGGCAACGAGCAGATGTGGCGAGCCGGAACGGAGGTGGCGCTTGCGGCGACCTTCGTGGTGTTCCTGTTCGCCTATCTCAACCTCAACCGATGGCACGGCCATTTCAGCTATGGCGCGCTGGTCTGGATTCTGGGGCTGGTACTGATCGCAGGCGTTGCAATCGTCGATCCGGCGGTCGCCGCCGGCATCGCCAGGCTGTCCTTCGCCGCCACCGCGCTGACCGGCCTCGGCCTGATCATCTTCCTCGGCATACGCGGCTACGACCGTGCCATCATGCTGGTGCCCAGTTGGGTCATGGTCCTGTTGTGGCTATGCGGGTCGTGGATGGCGATCACCGGCATGCTCGACAACGACATCGCCCAGCCGGCATTGGGCGGCGGGCTGATCCTCATTATCCTGCTGATCGGCTTCACCGTCATGCAGCACGCCTTTGCCGGCGGCGCGCTGCATCAGGGCCTGTTCTCCGATCTCGAACGGCAGGCGCTGGCCGTCGCCGGATCGGGCGACACGGTTTGGGACTGGGACGTGATGCGCGACCGCGTCGTCACCAAGCCGGATGTCAGCATCCAGCTTGGCCTTGCGCCCGACAGCCTGGGCGGCGCCGCCCGCAACTGGCTGCCGGTGCTGCATGCCGATGATCGCGACACGTTCCGCACAACGCTCGACGTGGTGCTCGAACACCGGCGCGGCCGTGTGTCGCAGAATTTCCGCCTGCGCGGTGCCGATGGGCACTATCACTGGTTTTCGCTGCGCGCCCGGCCGGTGATCGGATCGGACGGCGAGGTCATCCGCTGCGTCGGAACCATGGTCGACGTGACGGAGCAGAAGAAGTCCGAGGAGAGGCTGCTGCACGATGCCGTGCACGACAATCTGACCGGCCTGCCGAACCGGGAATTGCTGATGAACCGGCTGGAGGCGATCATCTCGATTGCGCGCACGGAAGAGAAGGTGCGTCCGACCGTCTTCGTCATCGACATCGACCGGTTCAAGCAGGTCAATGACGGGCTCGGCATCTCGGCCGGCGATACCATCCTGCTGACCATTGCGCGCCGGCTGCACCGGCTGCTCAAGCCGAAGGATTCGCTGTCACGCTTTGCCGGCGACCAGTTCGCACTGATGCTGCTTTCCGAACAGGACCCGGCCCGCATCGCAGCCGTTGCCGACGCCATCAAGCATGCGATCAACAATCCGATCACCTTTGCCAAGCGCGAGATCGTGCTGACCGCCTCGATCGGGCTGGTCACCTGGACCTCGGCGCAGAGTTCGGCCGAGGATATGGTCAAGGACGCCGAGCTTGCCATGCACCAGGCCAAGCGTTTCGGCGGCGACAGGATCGAGCCGTTCCGCCCCGCCTTCCGGACCGTGGGCACCGACCGGCTGCAGTTCGAGTCCGATCTGCGCCGCGCCATCGAACGGCGCGAATTCACACTCGCTTACCAGCCCATCGTGCGGCTGGAAGACGGCAGCGTTGCCGGCTTCGAGGCGCTTTTACGCTGGGACCATCCGCGCCGCGGCATGATCCCGCCGGGCGATTTCATCCCGGTCGCCGAGAGCTGCGGCCTGATCGTGCAGCTTGGCTTGTTCGCCATGCAACAGGCCGCCGAAGATCTGGCCGGATGGCAAAAGCAGATCGGCGACGCGCCGCTGTCGGTCTCGGTCAACCTGTCCAGCCGCCAGCTCATCCGCCGCGATCTGGTCAGCGACGTCCGCTCGGTGATCGCGCGGGCCAATCTGAAGCCGCGCTGCTTCCGGCTCGAACTCACAGAATCGCTGGTGATGGACAATCCCGAGCAGACGGCCCATGTGCTGAACAAGCTCAAGAAGCTTGGTATCGGCCTGTCGCTGGACGATTTCGGCACCGGCTACTCATCGCTCGCCTATCTGACGCGCTTCCCCTTCGACACGATCAAGATCGACAAGAGCTTCGTCGACGACGCGACACCGAAACGCGCGGTGCTGCTCAAATCCATGGTCAACATGGCGCATGAACTCGGCCTTTCGGTCGTGGCCGAGGGCATTTCGGATGAAAGCGATGCGCTCGAACTGCGCCAGATGGGCTGCGAATATGTGCAGAGCTTCATGTTCGGCGCCCCGATGCCCGGCGATCAGGTGCTGAAGACGCTGAAGGAACAGTATCCGCTGACTCGGGCCTAATTTCGTGCAAGTAATTGTCGCAATACCGCTGCACACTTTTGGGCGACTGGTGGTGGGAGCCTGACGCGTGATACCTGCCTGGGAATGGCATTGCTGAGCCAGAATCCTTCCGGTCGCGCAGTATCGAGAACTTTAATTTTCTACCCGCGGCGCGGCTCCATCAATGTTGGAAAAGCCTGAATTAACGGCGGCGATAGAGATAGTTCTCGGGAAGGCCGAGGCGACTGCACGATTGAACGGCCGGGCATGAAGGGAGGACGATGCTCTCGCAGATTGCAGCCGTCGTCTTCACAAAAGCACGCTCCCACGGCTTCAACGTCCAGCGGTCGCCGAGTGCCAAGCGCGTGCGAACCCAGCGGGGTAGGATCTCGACTGCCGCCTTCACAAATGGCCGCTGAAGCGGTCGAGCCACTCCCGGCAAGGCGGGAACGTCCTCCATGATCTCCAGGAACTCCAAGACGATCGGCGACGGGACGAGTCTTTGCCGCATCACATCGAACAGCGCGTAAAGCTCGGCCTGCGACGTGGGCGCGCCGGCCGCACCATAGAGAAGCGCGACGGGGCGAGCCTCAGCAGACATCGCGTCCCGTTCGAAAAAATGCAGACGATGCACATAGACGTGATACGCCTCCATAAAACCAAACCCGGCCGTCGCTTGCACCCAGTCCAGCAACTCCGGGTCGGTGGCGTGGTATGGCTCACCTTCGCTGGTTCGACCCGAAACGCGCCCATGCATCCTGACCACACCTTCAATCATGGCCTTAGCCTTGGTTCGAGGGCCATAGACCGTAACCAAGGCAGCGAGGCCGGTACGCTGCAATCGTCGGAGCGCGTGCGAGCGGAATGTGCTGTGCTGCCAAATGGCGTCGCGAACCCGCGGCTCTGCCAATTCGAGCAGCACCGCAGTAACCCCGCCGATGAACAGCGCAACAGGGTTCTTGAAAATACGCCAGGACACCGAGTTGGGCGCTAACAGCGCCGGCTCGCCTTCCGGGGTCGAGAAGTCCATCTGCGATCCGAGCCGCTGGCGCATGAACGACTGCGCAAGAGTATCCATGCGGCGCTCAAGCGGGCGGGGCAGAGCAATGATGCCCGAGTTGCCAAACATGGTGCGCCTCCGACTCCTGCGAACAGCAAGCGTTAGACCTGTGGGCTAGCCGATACAGCACGAAACGTCCTGGTCTTTCCGTCGTTCCAAATGATCAGCCTGGCGCGCTGCGCATGGCCCGCAAGAACACCGGGCCCGGATGTTCATCACGAGCCCGGTCGTGCTGGCCTTATGGCGTAAGATCGAGCGCTGGTACGATCCTGTGATAGGGCAGCCCCGCATCGTCGTTTAGACGCTTCACGTCGATATCGGAGGCAGCGTCAAACAGGCACATGCAGCGGCCGTCCTCCGGTGCGAAGGTCGAGCGCAGATAGCTGATGTCGGTGCCGTTGGAGGTCATCTCGGCGGCTTTGCTGATCGCCGCCTTCTGCGCACCTCCCAGAGCTTCCATGCTGATGCCCTTGAGGTCGCGTTCCACCATGTAGACAGTCATTTCCGGATCTCCTCCTGTGAACAGTGACCACAGGAGTTGAATGCAGCGGCGGACGAAAGAGAACGACATTTTTTCTATCGATCGATAGCCGACAGTTATCGATGAAAGGGTTACAATGTCGTTTCGTGGAACCGCCTCGGGAGGACTCGTCATGGAGATGTTTCAGGTCCGCTACGTGCTTGCCGCCGCGAAGATGCTGAACTTCACCAAGGCCGCCACCGATTGCAACGTGTCTCAGCCGGCGCTCACCAAAGCGGTCAAGACGCTCGAGGATGAGCTTGGCGCGCCCTTGTTCCACCGCGAGGGAAAGCGCGTCCTCCTGAGTGAGTTCGGGCGCTCCATTCTGCCGCATCTTCAGCAGATCATGCAGGAGGCCCACGCAACCAGAACGCTTGCCGACAATTTCAGGCTGCTCAACCAGGTGCCGATCCGCCTCGGCGTCATGTCGACCATCGGCCATGTGAAACTCGCCCGATTCCTCGCAAAGTTCCAGCGCGACTATCATGGCGTCGAGCTTGAAGTTAGCGAGGCGAGCGTTCAGGAACTGAAAAACAGGCTTGAGCAAGGCGATCTCGATCTTGCCGTTCTCAATCCGCTGGAGGGATTGGGGGCGGCTTTCCGCGTCCATGATCTCTACAATGAGCGCTACGTCGTCGTATTCGCGCCGGATCACCGGCTTGCGAGCCTCGATGCAATCAAGTTGGTCGATCTCTCTCAAGAACCCTATGTCGATCGCCTGTCTTGCGAAATGCGGGACCTGGTAATGGGAGTGTGCCGGGAAAGAAACGTCAGCCTTTATGCCCGCTTTCGTTCCGAGCGCGAGGACTGGATCCAATCAATGGTGCTGGCGCGGATCGGCTTCGCCTTCATGCCTGAATATTCGGTGACATCGCCTGAACTTTTGCAGCGTCCGCTGATCGAACCCGCGGTGGCACGCACGGTGTCCCTTGCTAGCGTTCCGGGCCGGCCCTATAGCCCGGCGACGGCGGCAATGGTCCGAGCTGCCCAGACGTTCGATTGGCCAGGCTAGGCGTTTATTGCCGAGGCTTGAGCTACTGCTGATTCCTTCTGCCGCCCTGGTGTTCCTCCGGCCGGTACCGACCCTATTCAGGACCTACCGACAGTCAATCGCTGCGCGTTTTGGCGCCGCCTCACGCCAGCCGCTAACCAGAGGTTCTCCAGCTACGGCGGACAGCTAACCCCAGCATTGTGCCTGGGCGCAAGCAGGTCGAAGATCCAAGCCAGCCCCGCATCCATCATCGCAGCCGTCGGTGCGATGGCGTTGAGTTGGAAGGTTGTCAGTGGCAACGGGGCTTCCAGACTTACCACCCCGAACCGCGCCGCATGCATGGCGACAAATCTCTTCGGCAGTGCGGAAATCAGGTCGGTGTCGGCAAGGACGGAGAGAGCGAACATAAAGCTGGGTACGGTTAGTGCTATCCGCCGCGAAAAGCCTTGCGTCGCCAGAACCTCGTCAACGAAGCCATGAGGATCGCCAGTGAACGAGACGACCAGATGCTTCATCTCGCAATAGCGCTCCAGCGTAGGATCGTCCGCGAACGGATGCCCAGCCTGCATCGCAAGGACGAAATCCTCGTTGTAGAGGCTGCGCGCATGGAAGCGCGTGGGAATATGGCCAGACGGGATGACGGCAATGTCCATCGCGCCTGCCTCCAAATCGGCAAAGGCGCTGCGCCAAGCGCGCTCGGGCGAGGTTTCTCCCGGCGTGGGAAGCAGCTGACGCACACCGATGTCAATGCCAGGCGCGGCCCGACCCAATTCGGCAAGAAGCGGCGGCAGGAAGACCGCCGCGACGCCGTCGGGAGCACCGATCGTAAACCGGCGTGTGGAGTTCGCCGAGTCGAATGGCTCGGCGGTCGAGATGACACTCCTCACCCGCGCCAAGACGTCCGCGATTGGTGAGGCGAGTTCCATCGCGCGCGCCGTCGGCACAACTCCTTTCGGCGTTCTAACGAAAAGCGGATCATTGAGAAGGCGGCGCAACCGGCCCAGCCCATGGCTGACTGCCGAAGGCGTCAGATTCAACTTTTCGGCCGCCCGGCCCACGTGGCGCTCTTCATGCACGATCTCAAACAGAACGAGGAGGTTGAGGTCTGTGCGGGATAGGTCAATTTTGTTCAGCATATCGATGAAATCATATCACTGGATTCAGCATCATTGAAGTGCGATCTCCTGAGCAAGCGGAGCAGCGCAAGGCGCGCGTCGCACCGACGGAACAGGGCAGGAGCAACCCGCATGTCGATATCACGACGGTCCCTTCTCGCCGCGGCAAGCACTGGCGTGGCATTGTCGCAAACTGCAAGATCAACGAAAGCCTCGGCACAGGCTCTTGAGGAGCCTGCTATAGACCAGACGGTTGCCGATCTCGTCGAGCGGTCTGCGGAAGCAAATTCGGCGCTGATGCGCGGGGAGATAACGAAGTACTACGAGGTGATCCCACATACCGAGGACTTCATGCTGATGTCTCCATTCGGCGGAAAGCCCACGCGGGCTTCTGAACTGACTGCCGAGCGGATCGAGGCGATGGGCCGCTTTTTCAAAAACGGCACCTTCGAGCAGGAGCTTCTTCAAGCCTATGGTTCCGCCGACATGGTGGTGCTAGCGATCATTGAACGACCGCACGTCGAGGTCGGCGGTCTGCCAGCCCAGGATTGGCCGCTGCGGGTTACCTTGGTCTATCGCCGCGAAGAGGCGGAATGGCGCTTGGTGCATCGGCACGCCGACCCACTGGTCAAGGGCGTGAGCCTGGAACAGGCGGCCGCCCTTGCACGCGGCGAAGCTGATTGATGTGAAGAGTGTTGTCATCCTCGGCGGAGCGCTCTGGCTGCTGGTCCAAAGCCCGCTGAAGGGTTGTCGCTTCTCGTCGATGCAAAACGTCACTTTACGGCGCCAAACGTGGCCCGACGCCTTACGCGCACCTGCTGGTGCCGGTGGAGTAGATCTGCCATAGTCGTGCGCCCTGCTCGCTACAGACGGTTGAAAACGGCTGAAAGCAACGCCTGAAGTCAGGGCCACGTTGCCGAGCCTGATCCCGCCTTGCGGATCCTCGAAACGCGAGGCGCGGACCCTCATTCTTCGGCCGCTTCGCCTATGTGAGCCTGACTGCCGGAAAGCCGCATAGGTTGTTCAGGTGCGAAGGTAGTCGTCCCGTTGGATCTAGCGCGGGTGAAGGCTCACAATGGCCGGATGGAAATTTGAGGGAGGACAATCATGACCTTGCCCAGCTACGCAATGAACCAGCCAAGTTTCCCGGAGATGTACGAGCGGTGGCTCGTCGGCCCTCTCTTCCGTCCATGGGCCGAGATGGCTCTTGACGAGCTGGAATTGTCTTCGGGCGATCGCGTGCTCGATATCGCTTGCGGAACAGGAATAGTGGCGCGCGTTGCAAGAGAGCGGCTCGGTGAAGCCGGATATATCGTCGGCATCGACATCAGCCCCGACATGCTTGCCGTGGCGCGGGCTGTAGAACCAGCCATTGACTGGCGCCAGGGCAATGCCGGCGAGCTGCCTCTGCGTAACGGTGAGATGTTCGACGTGGTCGTCTGCCAGCAAGGACTGCAGTTCTTTCCTGACAAACCCGCGGCGGCGGCGCAGATGCGTCGCGCGCTGGCGAAGGGTGGCAGGCTGGCGATCGCCACGTGGCGCCCAGACGACGAAATCCCGTTCTTTCTCGAACTGCGCCGCGTAGCGGAGCGCCATCTGGGCGCCATCGCCGATCAACGGTACAGCCTCGGGGAAGCGGCTCCACTTGAGGCGCTGCTGCGAGACGCCGGCTTCCACGAGGTCCGTTCGAGGATTGTTTCGCGCACCATCCATCTCGGGGAAGGCGTACCTTTCCTGCATTTGAATACGATGGCGCTGGTCGGGATGAGTTCCTTAGCCAAGGAAATGGGCGATCAGGAACGCAAGCTCGTCCTGGAGGCGATCGTGAGCGAGAGTGCGCCCGTGCTGCAGCCATACACCATTGGGTCGGGACTGGCCTTCGAGCTCAGCACCAATCTGGCGACGGCCAAAGGGTAATGACTTATCAACGGAACTCGTTCGATCGAGTATTGTGCCGAGAATGACTGCTCATGCACAATCTTCCGTTCGAGAACCGAAAGGATTGCCCGCTGCGGTCGAGGGCAGACCACCTCAGGGAAATTTCTGCTCGCAATCGAGAGGCTTCACAAGCAACGCATCGGCTACGCAGCCCTCGATTAAAATCCGCTTGTTTTACATTTCGAATTATTTTGCCGCACTGTGGCCATTGTGCCGCCATTATCCATGACTAGCTAAATGAAGCACTGACCGTTCTTCTTGTCTTTTTCGACGTTGACGGCTCAACGTTGGAAATAGATCTGCCCCAAAGTATCTGGGCGGCTAGACAAGGAACGGAGGGGGACCTGGCGTCACTCCAAAGGACATTTGAATTCTTTGCTTGCGGAGGCGTCATCCTTTCGGGCGGACGGCCGTTGTCGAAAAGGATCGCGGGGCTTGGCCTGGCGGCGACAGTGGCAGCCATGCCATGGCCGGTCTATTCGGGAGTCTTGGCCAACGGAGTGACCGAAGCCGCGGTTGCCACCGCTGTTCCCTACTCCGCTTTGAGTTTCCCCTCGGCCGCGCCCGAGTTCGACATCATCGATCCGGGCACCATATCGACCTCCCGACGCAAGGGAGAAGGCACACTGGCCGACGCGTTGAAGGGCACCGTCTCCATCCTTTCCGAAAGCGCGGAACAGATCGTCATCGGCAGGTCGGTGCACGAGTTCGGCGAATACAAGGTGTCGCAGTACATTGCCAGCGAGATTCTGCGTGCCGCCAAGGACACCCAATTTCCTGCCGACACCCTTTTCGCGATCGCCGAGAAGGAGTCCTCCTTCAACATCAACAACCGCCCGCCCAAAGGGTCGGCACTTGGTCTTATGCAGTTCCTCGACCAGACATGGCTCGAGGCCGTGAAGAACTACGGTGCAGAGTTCGGCCTGGGCGACGAAGCGGAACTGATCCGGACCCGCCCCGAGGGCAAGCGCGAACACCATTTCGTCGACGACAAGGCCGAAGAAGAGCGCATCCTTGAATTCAGGCGCGATCCCTATCTATCGGCCGCACTTGCGGCCAAGAACCTTCTCGCGGCCAAGGAACGCATCGAAGCCCGTCTCGAGAAGGCTATGGACGAAAGGGATCTTTACCTCCCCCATTTCCTTGGCACCAACGGGGCAGCAACACTCCTGTCGAATGCCGAAGAGAAGCCCAATGCCACGGCCAGCAAAATCTTCCCCAAGGCGGCGCGCTTCAATACTGCCATCTTCAAGGCCGAGGGAAATCAGCTCACCGTCGGCCAGTTTCACCAGCGCCTGCGCTCCTTCCTAGAAGCCCGCATCGGCAAATACAGCGATGTCGAAACGCGCGTGAAAGCGGCTGACCTGTCCTGGACAGCGGGTTTTGAGAATCTCGTCTACGATTTGGGCAAACGGCTGGCGACGGCAATGCGACGGTAATCAGCAAGATATCGGGTTTTCACCACTAAAGCGCGTCGTGTTTGATCGGCCCCACGCGACGCGCTTTAGGTTGTTGTTTTATGCATGTCGCTATCGCAAAACCGCTGCACACTTTTGCGCGACATGCATTAGGCGTGCCCGGCCGCCAGGCTGAGATGCGCGAGATCGATGCCGATCGAAGCGAGAATCCGGTCGTATTTGCGCTCGATGTCGGTATCGAACAGAAGCTCCGCATTTGCCGGGCAGGTCAGCCAACCGTTCTCGGCGATTTCGCTTTCCAGCTGACCGGCGCCCCAGCCCGAATAGCCGAGCGCCATCAGCGCGTGCCGGGGCCCACGGCCCGACGAAATGGCGCGCAATATGTCGACGGTCGCGGTCAGGCAAATGTCGTCGGAGACGGCCAGCGACGATTCCACCCGGTAGTCGCCCGAATGCAGGACGAAGCCGCGACTGCGGTCCACCGGTCCGCCGTTGCGCACGACGAAGTCGCGGGCCTGGGCGGGCAAGCGGATCGCCTCCTGTTCGTTCATGATGCCGAGCTGCACGAGCAGATCCGGAAACAGCATCTGCTGCGTCTGGTTGATGACCAAGCCCATCGCGCCTTCGTCGCTGTGCGCACAAATGTAGATGACGGAGCGCGTAAAGCGGTCGTCCTTCATGCCGGGCATGGCAATCAGGAACTGGTCGTCGAGAAAGCCGCGTCCCGCAGCCATCTTCTTGTGGCGCAACAAGTCCATGAGGAAGAGCGTAACGCGTTTCTGGAGCGCCGAAAAGATGCGCCGCGCGTGATTTGGTCGCAGATGTGCATCTAAGGTCCGCAAAGCTGTGCCCGAGGTCACGCAAAAGCTGTGCCCGCGGTCACGCAAAAGCTGTGCCCGCGGTCACGCAAAAGCTGCCCGCGGTCACGCAAATATGATAGCAGCGACGCCATGAAGTCATTGCGCAGCCATGAACGGACGCTCAAATCATCGCCATGCAAAGCTTGAAAGTCCTGCTGCTCAGCGCCGCTGTTGGATGTGGAACCGGCCTTCCCGCCGCAGCCTCCTCGTCGATCTGGTACAATAGCGAAGGCGGCAAAGTGCGGCTTGTGACCAGCGGCAAGCCCGACGAAGCCGGGCGCATCCACGGCGTCCTCGATATTGCGCTCAAGCCTGGCTGGAAAACCTACTGGCGCGATCCGGGCGACGCGGGCGTGCCGCCGCAAATCGATGTCTCGGCCAGCACCAACATTGCCAACGCGACGTTTTCGTTTCCGCCGCCCCAGCGCCACGACGACGGCTACGGCAAATGGGCCGGCTATGACCATCCGGTTTCGCTGCCGGTGACCTTCACGCTGTCGGCGCCGAACGAGCCGGCCGTCATCGATGCCGATATCTTTCTCGGCATTTGCGAGACGATCTGCATCCCGGTGCAGACGAAGCTGACCATCGATCCGGGCTCCGATCCGGACAATGTCGAAGATGCCGCGTTGGTGAAGGCGGCCCTTGCAATGCTGCCTGCTCCCGCAAGACCCGATTTCGGCATCAATATCCTGCCGGGCGACCGCGAGACACTGATTGTCGAGGCGAGCTTTCCGGGCAATCCCGAAGCAGCGGATTTCTTTGTCGCCGGTGAGCGGGATTACATGTTCGGCGTGCCGGCCCGCAGCGAAAAGGAAGGCAAGCTGGTGTTTACCGTGCCTATCCTCGACAGGCCGACGACGACGCCGACGGATGGCGGACTTTACTACACGCTGACAACTGCGGCCGGCGCGGTCGAAGGCCTGCTGCCGTTCCCTTGATCCCGAGCAAAGGATGTCAGGTCGAACATCCTTTTGTTCCCGGCTCCCCGAGGTTGCGGGAAACACCTGAGTTCGCTATCGCAAGAATACTTCCATTCCATCTCTCAAGTGAGGACCATGATGACGATTGCCGTTGGCGATAAACTGCCCGATGCGACCTTCAAGACAATGACTGCCGACGGCGCAAAAGCGATCACGACGGCCGAGATTTTCTCGGGAAAGAAGGTGGTGCTGTTCGCCGTTCCCGGCGCTTTCACGCCGACCTGCTCCAACAATCATCTGCCCGGCTATCTGGACAATTACGACGCCATCCTGGCGCGCGGCGTCGACACCATCGCCGTCGTCGCCGTCAACGATGTTCACGTGATGGGCGCCTGGGCCCGCTTCAGCGGCGGTGAAGGCAAGCTCTTTTATCTTGCCGACGGCAATGGCGATTTCGTCAAGTCGATCGGCCTTGACGCCGATCTTTCCAGCGGCGGCATGGGGCTGCGCTCGAAGCGGTTTTCGATGATCGTCGACGACGGCAAGGTCACCGCGCTCAATGTCGAGACAAAGCCCGGCGTCAACGAATCCGGGGCGGCTCATATTCTCGGACAGCTTTAGATTTCGGCTTGGGCTCTTAAAGCGCGTCTCGCTTTTAAGTCTTTGTTTTTCGTTATCCCAAAACGGTTGCGCACCCTCGGGCCAAGCCCAGGGTCAAGCCCGAGGGCAAGCTTTTGGGCGACATGCATTAGGGATTGTTTGCTTGGGGGACCTCAATGATGTTTGACATCTTCTGGCGCGCTGTGGCGATCGGCATCGGCGCCACGGCGCTCATGGACGTCTGGGCGATTTTCCTGAACACCGTGTTTGCTCAGCCGCGGCCGAACTGGGGACTGGTCGGTCGCTGGGTCTGGCATCTGAAGCGCGGCAAGGTGTTCCACGACGACATCGGCGAGGCAGCACCCTACGCGCATGAATCGGCGCTGGGCTGGGCCTTCCACTATTTTGTCGGCATCGTCTACGGCGTCGTTCTGGCCGTTTTGGCGGGAGCGGCGTGGCTGGCCGCGCCGACCTTCCTGCCGGCCTTCATCCTCGGCATCGTCACCGTGAGCGCCGGCTGGTTCCTGCTGGCGCCCGGCATGGGTGCCGGCTGGGCCGCATCAAAGCGCCCCAACCCTATGCAGATCCGCGCCCTCAACCTCGTGTCGCATACTGTGTTCGCGCTCGGACTTTTCGGCACGGCGCTGCTGATCCGTTAGCCAAATTAATCGTCGCGGTGCTGCGCCAGCCTGTCGATCGGCCGCCATCCGTGGACAACGCGACGCGCGCGGATATCGTACGCGAAATAGTTCCCGCCGCCCGCTGGTTGATCCGCCTCGCGGCTGATCTCCCGCCCGCCGAGAGAAAGCAGCAGAAGCGTTCCGACACCTCCGTGGCCCACGAAAGCAACGTCGGCGGCGTCATCTATGCCGAGCACAGTGTCTACCTCGCTCAGAATACGATGCTGAGCATCGATAGCCCGCTCCCATCCGCGAATGCTGCTGTATGGATTGGCGAAGAATTGGTCCGCGACCGCTTCGAACTCCGCAGGCGGTAGGAAACCGGTTGCCGATCGGTCATTCTCATGCATCCGCTCCCTCACCTCGACCTCAAGGCGGAGATGCCTTCCGAGTATCTCGGCGGTTTCTATCGCCTTGCGTTCACCCGATGACACGATACGCCGGATCGACCGAACCCACGGCTGATCGAGCATTGCAGACGTTCTCGCTCGCCCGATGTCGGATAGCCCCCACTCTGGCACTGGAACATTGGCATCGATCCGAACCTGGGGATGCGTGATGTAGTATGCGATCGGCATGATAGATCTTCCTCCCAGAGAGCGGACCCGCAGCGGGAATTCAATAACTCTGGGTCGAGCGCCGTGGCTTTGCGATCGCCGGCTGCTTCGACTGCGGACCTGGCTTCGGCGCCGCGATCTTTACGGGGCCTTTCTTGAACGGCGCCATGCCGAGCCGCGCCAGCTCGTCGGCACGCTCGTTCTCCGGATGGCCGGCATGGCCCTTGACCCAATGCCATATGACCTGATGGCGGTTGCGCGCCTCGTCGAGGGCCTGCCACAGCTCGGCATTCTTCACCGGTTGCCTGGCAGCGGTCTTCCAGCCGTTGCGCTTCCAGCCGTCGATCCAGCTGAAAATACCGTCCTTGACGTAGTTGCTGTCGGTATAAAGATCGACGGCGCAGGGTTCTTTCAGCGCATTGAGCGCTGAGATGGCGGCCAAAAGTTCCATGCGGTTGTTGGTGGTAGCAGCCTCGCCGCCCGACAGTTCTTTCGTGACACCGTTGAAGCGCAGGACCGCCCCCCAGCCGCCAGGCCCCGGATTGCCCGAACAGGCACCATCGGTGAAGATTTCAACGCGCTTGGTCATGTCAGTCCATACTCGGAAGGAGATTTGATCGCCCGGTGGAAACGCATCCTGCGGATGTATTCGGTCGGGTCGCGTTTTATGACCAGCCCGCCGTTGGCAACGGTCAGCCAGTCGTAAAGCCGGGTCAGCATGAAGCGCAGCGCCGAACCGCGCGCCAGTATCGGCAGCGCAGCTTTCTCCTCGCCGCTCAAGGGCCGCACGCCTTGATAGCCGGCAAGCAGCGCCGTGCCCTTGGTCAGGTTGAAGGAAAAATCCTTCTCGAAGCACCAGGCGTTGAGGCAGGTCGCGACATCATAGGCGTAGAGATCGTTGCAGGCGAAATAGAAGTCGATCAGCCCGGACAGTTTTTCGCCGAGGAAGAAGACATTGTCGGGGAAAAGATCGGCATGGATAATGCCCTCCGGCAGGCCTTTGGGCCAGTTCCGCTCGAAATCTACGAAGTCGGCATCGACCTCGGCCGCCAGTCCCGGCTCGACCTCGTCGGCGCGAGGGCGAGCGGCGCTCCACAGCTTGCGCCAGCCATCGATGGCAAGAGCGTTCGGACGGGTCATCGGAAAGTCGGCGCCGGCAAGATGCAGTGCCGCCAGCGCCTTGCCGACTTCGCCGCAATGCGCTGATGTTGGCCGCCGCAGCGAAAGGCCTTCGAGGAAAGTGATGATGACCGCCGGCCGGCCGGCAAGCGTTCCGATGACGTCGCCATCATGCGCCGTCACCGGAAGCGGGCAGGAAATGCCCTTCCTGGCAAGGTGACCCATGAGGCCGAGGAAGAACGGCAGGTCGGCCTTGTCGACGCGCTTTTCGTAGAGCGTCAGGATGTAGGAGCCGCTGGTCGTGTGCAGCAGGAAATTCGAGTTCTCGGTGCCTTCGGCAATGCCCTTGTAGGATAGGAGATCGCCGACCGGATAGGCCTCCAGGAACGCGCCGAGCTCGCCTTCGTTGACGTCGGTGTAGACCGCCATGGGCTCTTCACGCGGCTCCGTTGACGAAAGCCATGTCGGCCGCCGTCAGTTCGACGTCGCGCAGGACCCGCATCACTGGAAAATCCTCCGTTTCCGTCGCCGTCACCGCCAGCTCGATCGTCACGTCGAAGCGCTGCCGGAAGGCATCGATGATCTCGTCGACGATGATTTCCGGCGCCGACGCGCCGGCCGACAGACCGAGCGTCGAGATGCCGGCGATATCTGTCCACGGAATTTCGGAGGCGCGCTGTACCAGAAGCGACATCGAGGCGCCGGCGCGTTCGGCCACTTCGACAAGACGCCGTGAATTGGACGAGTTGGGGGCGCCGACGATCAGGAAGAGATCGGAGCCCGCGGCGGTCTCCTTGACCGCTTCCTGACGGTTGGTGGTGGCGTAGCAGATTGATTCCGCTGCCGCCGCATGCAAATCGGGAAAACGATCCTTAAGCACGCGGATGATGCCGGCGGTGTCCTCGACCGACAGCGTCGTCTGGGTGACGAAACCGAGCGCCTGCGGGTCGGCGGGCACCAAATTCGCCGCGTCGGCTTCGGTCTCGATCAAGGTGACGGCGCCGTCCGGCAACTGCCCCATCGTGCCGATCACTTCCGGGTGGCCGGCATGGCCGATCAGAAGCACATGGCGGCCGAGCCGCTGATGGCGCATCGCCTGCTTGTGGACCTTCGACACCAGCGGGCAGGTGGCGTCGAGATAGAAGAGATTGCGCGCCTGGGCGTCCGCCGGCACCGACTTCGGCACGCCATGCGCCGAAAAGACGACCGGGCTCTGGCGATGTTCCGCCGGTATCTCGGAGAGCTCCTCGATGAACACCGCACCGAGGCTTTGCAACCCCTCGACGACGTAGCGATTGTGTACGATCTCGTGGCGGACATAGACCGGCGCGCCGTATTTCTTCAGCGCCAGCACGACGATCTGGATGGCGCGGTCGACGCCGGCGCAGAAGCCCCGCGGCTGGCAGAGCCTTACGGTCAGCGGTGGCTTTGTGGTCGTGTGAAGCATGATTCTTGGCCGGTTGGTCGTAATGTGAGCTCAAGTCTTGAACTCAAAGCGCGAAATGAGGTGCGCACCCCTGCCCTGTCAAGGGCGCCGGTGCCGATCATTCTTCTTTCGCCGGGCGGCGAAGCGTGAAGATGAGGACGCCGGCAAGGGCAGCGGCAAGGCCATACCAGGTTACGGCATATTGCAAATGGCTGTTCGGCAGGTCGATGATCGTAACGCCACCGACCGGCAGCCCACCCGGGTTCGGCGTGGCGTCGGCGTCGATGAAGAATGGCAGCAGCCCGGCGCCGGCCGGCAGACCGGCGCTGGCCGCCATGGCGTCGCGATCCTTCCAGTAGAAAATGTTCTTCTGCGGATCATTGTCGGGAAGCATCATCGAGGGCTTTGCCGGCAGCGGATTGCGGGCGAGCCCCGTCACCGTCACCTTGCCCGCACCCTGGCTTTGCGGGCGCTTGGCCGCGTCCTTGAGATCGTACGGCACGAAGCCGCGATTGATCAGGACGAAGCGGCCGTCCTCCAGATGCAAGGGCGTGAAGACATCGAAACCGGACTGGCCTTCCCAGGTCGCGAAGAAATGTCGCTCGCCTTGATGCAGGAAAGTGCCTGATGCCGTCACCGGCGTGTAATCCACATCGCCGGTTGCGGCGAACCGCTTTTCAACCTCGGCCAACGGCACAGGTGCGGAATGCGTGCGCTGGCCGATGGTCTGGAGAAGACCCTCTTTCCAGTACAGGCGCTGGACCTGCCAGGTGCCGAGCGCCAGCAGCATGAAGAACAGCACGAGGCCGAGGCCAAGCAGTAATGCCGTCTTCGGCCGCGAACGGCCTGCGATCGAAGCGGATGTCGTGCTCATTCGCCGAGGTCCAGCCTGCCCTCTGCCGCCTTGTTGCGGTATTGCAGCGTCAGGAGCACACCCTTGATCAGCCTGAGCGCGCCCAGGCAAAGCACCAGCGTCAGCGGTATCCACAGCAGGAAGTGCAGCCAGAGCGGCGGATTCAGCGTCACCTCCATCCACAGCGCCAGCCCGACGACGATGAAGCCGATGATCAGGATGACGAACACCGCCGGACCGTCGCCGGCATCGGCGTAGGAATAGTCGAGGCCGCAATTGGCGCAGCGTCTGCCGACGGTGAGGAAGCCGGAAAACAGTCGTCCCTCGCCGCAACGCGGGCAGCGGCCGTGCAGGCCGGCCGAGATCGGATCGATTGGTGGCAAGATCGCCTTGTCGTCGCTCATTCCGATACTTTAGTGTCCTTCGCCCCAAAAGATAAGGCGGCCACGTCGCCGCAGCCGCCCACGCAATTCCTCAAGAAGATTTCAGTGACCTTCAATCACCGCGCCGCTCGAGGCCCAGACATAGATCGACGCGAACAGGAACAGCCAGACCACGTCGACGAAGTGCCAGTACCAGGCGGCCGCCTCGAAGCCGAAATGGTGCTTGGGCGTGAAATCGCCCTTCATCGCGCGGACCAGGCAGACCAGCAGGAAGATGGTGCCGATGATGACATGGAAGCCGTGGAAGCCGGTCGCCATGAAGAAGGTGGCGCCGTAGATCGAATCCCTGAAGCCGAACGGCGCGTGCATATATTCGTAAGCCTGCACCATGGTGAACAGCATGCCGAGACCGACCGTCAGCACCAGGCCGTTGATCAGCCCCTTGCGATCGCCATGAAGCAGCGCGTGGTGCGCCCAGGTCACCGTGGTGCCCGACAGAAGCAGGATGACGGTGTTGTAGAGCGGCAGGTGGAAGGGATCGAGGACCTCGAGGCCCTTCGGCGGCCAAACACCGCCGGTGAAGGCGGCGCGGGCGTATTGCTGTGCTTCGCCGGGAAACAGGCTGGCGTCGAAGAAAGCCCAGAACCAGGCGACGAAGAACATCACCTCGGAAGCGATGAACATGATCATGCCGTAGCGCAGATGCAGCGACACGACACGCGTGTGGTGGCCTTCGTGAGCTTCCTTGATGGTATCCGACCACCAGGCGTACATGGTGTAGAGGACGATCAAAAGGCCGATGAAGAACAGCCACGGATTGGCGATGTTGAAGCCGAAAATCGGGAAATCGCCGCCCTTGAGATACTGCATGTAACAGACGCCGCCGATCGCGGTGACCAGCGCGCCGACCGAGCCTAGGAACGGCCACGGGCTCGGGTCGACGAGATGGTAGTCATGTTGTGGTTTTGCGTGCGCGTCTGCCATATCAACCCCCGAGGCCTCCTTCGGTGTGTGAAACTTTGTTGCTTGTGCCTTCGGCCGGCACTGATGACGCCACCGGCTTGTTCTTCTCGTTCTTCTCGACCGGGAACATCGTGTAGGACAGGGTAATCGTCTTCAGGTCCTTCAGCTCCGGCGCGTTGACGATGTCGGGATCTACATAGAACACGACCGGCATGTCCAGCGTCTCGCCAGGCTTCAGAGTCGTGTCGGTGAAGCAGAAACACTCGACCTTGTTGAAGTAGGATCCCGCCAGTTCCGGCTGCACGTTGAAGGTCGCGCGGCCGGTGGTGGCGCGGACGAACTTGTTGGTGGCGCTATAATGCGCCTGGGCCGTCTCGCCTATCTTGATGGTGACCGACCGGGCGACCGGCTCAAACTGCCAGGGCACGCCGGATGTGTTGGCGTCGAAACGGATGGTGATATCGCGGTCGAGCACGCGGTCGGCATATTGCTGCGTTGCGCGTTTCACGGTGCCGCCGTAACCGGTCGCCTCGCAGAACATCGCGTAGAGCGGCACCGCAGCATAGGCCATGCCGATCATACCGCCGAAAAAGGCGATGCAGACGCCGGCGACGATGCGGTTGGTGTTCTTCTTTTGAGGATCGGTCACTGTTTGGCAGTTCATCTTGAGCCTCACATCGTTCCGGTGAGGTTGTGACCGAACTTCACGACGGTTGCGATATAGAAGATGACGACAAGCACCGCCAGCGCCAGGCCGATGGCTACCGAGCGGTTGCGCCGAGCCTTCTGCTGGCGCTCCGTCAGCGTGACGAGTTCAAGCTTCTTGTCGGCCATGGTCATGCTCCACCCATGGCCAGCACGCGCCCGACAACGCAGTCGGCAAGATAGACGGCGAAAATGGCAAAGAGGTAGAGCAGCGAGTAGCCGAACAATGCCTTGGCCGGCTTCATCACATGGTCGCCGTCCGCCATCTGCAGCACCTTCCACGCGTACCAGACGAAGCCGGCACCAAGCAGCACCGCAAAGACACCATAAGCGGGGGTGGTGAAACCGAGCGTCCATGGCAGCACGCCAACCGGTGCAAGGATCAGCGCGTAGGCAAAGATCTGGCGTCGGGTCGAAGCCTGGCCGGCGACATTCGGCATCATCGGGATGCCGGCCCTTGCATAGTCCTCGGACTTGAAGAGGGCGAGCGCCCAGAAATGCGGCGGCGTCCACAGGAAGATGATCAGGAACAGGACGACGCTTTCCAGGCTGACGGTTCCGGTCACCGCGGCCCAGCCGATCACCGGCGGAATGGCGCCGGCAGCACCGCCGATGACAATGTTCTGCGGCGTCCAGCGCTTCAGCCACATCGTGTAGACGACCGCATAGAAGAAGATGGTGAAGGCCAGCAGCGTCGCCGACAGCCAGTTGACCAGCACGCCGAGCGTCATCACCGACAGCACCGACAGCACCAGGCCGAAACTCAGTGCCTCGCCGGGCCGGATGCGGCCGGCCGGCACCGGACGGCCGGCGGTCCTGGTCATCACCGCATCAATATCGGCGTCATACCACATGTTGAGCGCGCCGGAGGCGCCTGCACCAATGGCAATAGCCAGGATAGCGATCACCGCCAGAAGCGGATTGATGGTCACAGGTGCCGCAACCAGGCCGACAAAGGCGGTGAACACCACCAGCGACATGACGCGCGGCTTCAACAGGGCGAAGAAATCGCCCGCCGTCGCTTCCGACATGCGAAAGCCCGGTTCGTCAGTCAATGTGTCGTCGACAAGGGCCATGCGTACTTAAAGTCCATCATTCCGTTGGCCAAAACCGCCGGGCAAACCGGCGGTTCAGTATTGCCCAGGCAGAAGCCTATTTGATCTTCGGCAGCTGTTCCCATTGGTGGAAGGGCGGCGGCGAAGGCAGCTGCCATTCGAGCGTCGTTGCACCCTCGCCCCATGGGTTGGCGCCGGCAACCCGCTTCTTCTGGAACGCCTCGAACACGCCATAGAGGAAGATGACCACGCCGACGGCCGAAATGTACGAGCCGTAGGACGACACCATGTTCCAGCCGGCAAACGCATCCGGATAGTCGATGTAGCGGCGCGGCATGCCGGAGAGGCCGAGGAAATGCTGCGGGAAGAAGACGAGGTTGACGCCGACGAAGGTGACCCAGAAGTGGGTGTTGGCGATGACAGGCGAATACATGTAGCCGGTCATTTTCGGGAACCAGTAGTACCAGCCGGCGAAGATGGCAAAGACCGCGCCCAGCGACAGCACATAATG
Organism: Mesorhizobium sp.; assembly: GCA_004020645.1. GTDB lineage: Bacteria > Pseudomonadota > Alphaproteobacteria > Rhizobiales > Rhizobiaceae > Mesorhizobium. The sequence continues at coordinate 136,475 of SAQL01000018.1, forward strand.
GAAATGCGCGACCACGTAGTAGGTGTCGTGCAGCGGGCGGTCGAGACCGGCATTGGCAAGCTGGACGCCGGTAACGCCGCCGACGGTGAACAGGAAGATGAAGCCAATCGCCCACAGCATCGGGGTTTTGAGCGAAATCGACCCGCCCCACATGGTAGCGATCCACGAGAATATCTTCACGCCCGTCGGCACCGCGATAACCATCGTGGCGAAGACGAAATAGCGCTGCGTGTCGAGCGACAGGCCGGTCGTGTACATGTGGTGCGCCCAGACGATGAAGCCGACCGCACCGATCGCGACCATGGCATAGGCCATGCCGAGATAGCCGAAGATGGGCTTCCTGGAGAAGGTCGAGACGATGTGGCTGACGATGCCGAAGCCCGGCAGGATCAGGATGTAGACTTCCGGATGCCCGAAGAACCAGAACAGGTGCTGGAACAGGATCGGGTCGCCGCCGCCATCCGGCGCGAAGAAGGTGGTGCCGAAGTTGCGATCGGTCAAAAGCATGGTGATGCCGCCGGCCAGAACCGGAAGCGACAACAGCAGCAGGAAAGCGGTGATCAGCACCGACCAGGCGAACAGCGGCATCTTGTGCAGCGTCATGCCAGGCGCGCGCATGTTGAAAATGGTGGTGATGAAATTGATGGCGCCAAGGATCGATGAGGCGCCGGCGATGTGCAGCGACAGGATCGCAAGATCCATCGCCGGTCCCGGTTGGCCCGATGTCGATAGCGGCGGATAGATCGTCCAGCCACCGCCGACGCCGTAGGCGCCAGGCGCGCTCGGCACGAAGGCCGAGATGATCAGCAGGATGAAAGCCGGTGGCAGCAACCAGAACGAGACGTTGTTCATGCGCGGAAAAGCCATGTCGGGCGCACCGATCATGATCGGCACCATCCAATTGGCGAAACCGCCGATCAGCGCCGGCATGACCATGAAGAAGATCATGATCAGCGCATGCGCGGTGGTGAAGGCGTTGTACATGCTCTTGCCGCCGTCGAGCGCGGCGTCGGCGTTCAAGCCGTAGACCATCTGCGCCAGGCCGGTGAAAATCTGGATCCCCGGCTCCTGCAGTTCCATGCGCATGACGACCGAAAGGGCACCGCCGACGCAGCCCGCCATGATCGCGAAGATCAGATAGAGCGTACCGATATCCTTGTGGTTGGTCGAATACACCCACCGGACCCAGCCATGATACGGCTTGTGGTCGTGGTCGCGAGCTGCAGCGTCTGCCATGTTCGGCTCCGTTCCCTGATCTTTTCTGGTCGCGGCATCAGTTGCCGGCGGCCGCTACCTTGTCTTTGCCGTCGACCTCGGCCATCAGCGCCTTGTTGGCGCCGGGAAGGTCGGTGCTGGCTGCCGCCAGCCAGGTCTTGTACTGGGCGTCGGAAACGACGCGGATCGCGATCGGCATGAAGGCGTGGTCCTTGCCGCAGAGTTCCGAACACTGGCCGTAATAGAGGCCTTCCTTATCCGCCTTGAACCAGACCTCGTTGATGCGGCCCGGAACCGCGTCGGTCTTGATGCCGAAGGACGGCATCGCAAAGGCGTGGATCACGTCCGCCGCCGTCACCAGCACCCGGGTCATGGTGTTGACCGGCACCACCATCTCGTTGTCGACGGCGAGCAGGCGCGGATAAGCGCCGCGGTCCTCCTTACCGGCGGCCGCGCGGTCAGAATCCGCCAGGATCGCTGAGTTGAAGGAAAGCGTGTTTTCGGTCTGGTACTCGTAGTCCCAGTTCCACTGGTTTCCCGTCGCCTTGACGGTCAACTTGGCTTCCTCCGGCGGTGTGTATTGCGCGGTCAAAAGCTGGAACGAGGGGATGGCGAGCATGAGCAGGACGACGACCGGCCCAACCGTCCAGATCACCTCGATTAGCGTGTTGTGGCTGGTGCGCGACGGGATCGGGTTGACGCTCGCGCGGAACTTCAAGATGCAATAGGCGAGAAGAAAGAGCACGAAGAGCGTGATCGGCACGATGAACCACAGCGTATACTGCTCGAACAGGGCGATCTGCCGCATCATGTCGGTGGCGGCGGGCTGGAATGTCACCTCCCACGGGGCAGGCTGGGCTGCATGGGCGGATGCACCGAACAGTGTGGCGGCAGCCCAAGCGCTTATCAGGAATTTGGCGCCTGCTAGGAATTTTCTCATTGCCGTCATTATCTCCCAGTTCCTCGCGATCGGACCGCAAGAATATCGAACAACGCCGGGACGGGAATCCCGGACAGTCCCGAGGCTGGTTCAAACCATACTCTATTTGCCTCTGCAAGAAAGGAGCGGGGGAAACCGTGCGGCATTTTTGCGCGCAAGCGCGGCTGCGCCTTGTGGCGGCGGCCGCGGCGGTAGCGGACTCGCGAAAGTCCGAGCGGCGGAGTGTCCAGGCAAAATGCGCCAGGCGGTCGCAATTCGGGCGAATTTGGCACGGAAAAGCGCACAATTGCCTTGGTTGAGGCAGGCCGGCAGTGGTCTCATCCTTTACTTGCCCTTGGCGCGGCTTAAAGTGCCGTGATTCGCAATGGAGCCGTCATGAACTCTTGGCTTTGGGGACTTGGGCTTTCGAGACTTCGGGTTTCGCGATTGGGGCTTTCGAGAAGCTTGGCGAAGGTCATCCTTCTTGCTGCCGTGTCTGGCGTTGGCCTGTCTGGCGTTGGCCTGTCTGGCATCGGCCAGGCCAATGCCGCGCAGCCAAGCGGCAAGGTGCGATCGACGCATGGCGCATGGTCGATCATCTGCGACACGCCGGCCGGCGCCACATCAGAACAATGCGTGATGATGCAGAACGTCGTCGCCGAGGACCGTCCCGAGATGGGGCTTTCCGTCGTCGTGCTGCGCACCGCCGACAACAAGGCCGAAATCCTGCGCGTGCTGGCGCCGCTCGGAGTGCTGCTGCCCAACGGACTCGGTCTCAATGTCGACGGCAAGGACATCGGCCGGGCCTATTTCGTGCGCTGCTTCCAGGACGGCTGCTATGCCGAGGTCATTCTCGAAAAGCCGCTGCTCGACACGCTGAAAACCGGAACGTCGGCCACCTTCATCGTCTTCCAGACGCCGGAGGAAGGCATCGGCATTCCGGTCGAGCTCAAGGGTTTCGCCGACGGTTTCGCCGCGCTGCCTTGAGACTGCACGTTTGACCTTGAAACTGCTCGATCCGGACGAGTTCGAGATCTTCAAGCGAATTCGCCTGGAGGCTTTGCGCGCTGCACCCGAGGCCTTCGCCAGCAGCGCGGCGGAATGGGAGAATCTCCCCGACGAGGAATGGCGGCGGCGCCTGACGAATAACCCGGTCGTCGTCAGCTTTCGCGGCGAGGAGCCTGTCGGTATAATGGGCCTGAAGCGGCAGCGGGCCAGCAAGATGGCGCACCGGGCGACCGTCATCATGGTCTATTTGCGCGACAGCGAGCGAGGCGGTGGATACGCCGTCGGGATGCTCAATATGCTGCTCGATCACGCCCGAGCATTGGGAATAAGGCAGATCGAGCTGGCTGTAAGCGCTGAAAATCCAGCGGCCATCCGATTCTATCAACGAGAAGGTTTTCACGAGATAGGCTGCATACCTGCCGGCTTTCTTCATGATGGCCGGGAGATCGACGAAATCGTGATGGCACGCCGCTTGACTTAATATCGCAGTGTTCCACCGTGAAGATTGCCGAACGGCGCCCTGGCGCCTACATGCGGTAAAATCGCTTATTGAAAGGCCAGCGCCATGAACAGCCTCATCGGCCAATTCGACATTTCCGACGATCGCATCAAGCACATCGTCGCCGAAACCATCAACGGCGCCGATGACGGCGAGCTGTTCCTCGAATACAGCGAAAGCGAAGCACTGATGTTCGACAATGGCCGGCTGAAGACGGCCAACTTCAACACCGACCAAGGTTTTGGGTTACGCGCCGTCGCCGGCGAAGCGACTGGCTACGCGCATTCCAGCGATCTTTCCGAAGCATCGCTGCTGCGCGCGGCCGAAGCCGTCTCGACGGTCAAGGGCGGCTATTCCGGCACGCTTGCCGCGGCACCCGCCCGCACCAACCGCCATCTCTATGGCGACGAGAACCCGATCCCTTCGCCCTCCTTCGAGGCCAAGGCCAAGCTCCTTCAGGAAATCGACGCGTGGCTGCGAGCCGAGGATCCGCGCGTGCGGCAGGTGACGGCTTCACTCGCCGCCTCCTGGCAGCATGTCGAGATCGTGCGTGCCGACGGCCAGATGGTGCGCGACATCCGCCCGCTGGTCAGGATCAACGTGTCGGTGGTGGTCGGCAATGGCGACCGCCAGGAGAGCGGCTCCTACGGCATGGGCGGACGCAAAGGTTTTGGCGAATTCCTGGTCGAGGAGAGCTGGAAACACGCGGCCAAAGAGGCGCTGCGGCAAGCGCTGGTCAACCTCGAGGCCATTCCGGCCCCCGCCGGCACCTTTGACATCGTGCTCTCCAGCGGCTGGCCGGGCGTCATGCTGCACGAGGCCGTCGGCCACGGGCTGGAAGGCGACTTCAACCGCAAGAAGACATCGGCTTTCGCCGGGCTGATGGGCCAGCAGGTGGCCGCGAAAGGTGTCACCGTCGTCGACGACGGCACCATGGCCGAACGGCGCGGCTCGCTGACCGTCGACGATGAAGGCACGCCGTCGGCCCGCAATGTGCTGATCGACGACGGCAAGCTTGTCGGCTATATGCAGGATCGCCAGAACGCCCGGCTGACGGGCATGAACGCCACCGGCAATGGACGGCGCGAAGGCTACGCGCACCAGCCGATGCCGCGCATGACCAATACCTACATGACATCAGGCGACATGGAGCCGGACGAAATCATCGCCTCGGTCAAGAACGGCATCTATGCCGTCTCCTTCGGCGGCGGCCAGGTCGACATCACCTCGGGAAAATTCGTGTTCGGCTGCACCGAGGCCTACATGATCGAGAACGGCAAGGTGACGCAGCCGATCAAGGGCGCCATGCTGATCGGCAATGGGCCGGATGCCATGCATCGGGTTTCGATGATCGGCAACGACATGAAGCTCGACACCGGTATCGGCATGTGCGGCAAGGCCGGCCAGGGCGTGCCGGTCGGCGTCGGCCAGCCACATCTCAGGATGAACCAGATGACGGTCGGCGGAACGCGGGTTTGATAGAAGCTGCGGTTTTTGTCTTACATTCAGAGGATGCGCCGCGATGGCCAACCGGAAAGACTTGTAACCACTGTCTCGACCAAGGGGCAGGTCACCCTGCCCAGCGCCATCCGCAAGCGGAGGGAATGGGACGCCGGCACACGTCTTCTGGTCGAAGATACTCCGCAGGGCGTGCTACTGAAGCCCGCACCAGTCTTCGCCGAGACACGGCCAGAAGACGTGTTTGGATCCCTGCCCCATAGAGACAAGCCGAAGACGTTGGAAGAAATGGACGCGGGCGTGCTGGCCGAAGCGCGGCGGCGGGGCCGGCTCGAACTACCCTAAAGCCATGAAGCCGGCGTTTTCGGCAGGCGATGATCGGGGTCGATGACCTTCAGACGGGGTGCGTTGCTCCCGTTCCATCGCCACAGCGCGACGCATGTGCCGCCGGGCGACATGAAGGAGGGGTAGATCACGCCATGCTGCCCGTCGGCAATCAGGCGATCTCTCAGCGTGTGCGTCTCAGGCACAAGGCCTTGATCGATGATGTCGCGCCATTCACATCGGTGAATGTCTGCCGTCACGCTGAGCTTGGTCAGTACATCAGCGTCCGTAAGGTCGACCAGGCGCGCGCCTGAAAGTGCGAGTTGCGCAATCAGCGCCGGATGCTGGACAAAGCCCTGATTGTACTCCGCCCAGGCAGTGGACAATTCGCCCGCGCCATAGATCGTCGGGGCGCCCACTGGATTCCAGCGACCGCCAAAGCAGGCTGCCCCTTCGCCGGAAAGCGGCAGATGCGCCCAACGCGGCACGAAGGCGCGCCATAGGCTCAGTCTGTTTTCAGGCATAGATGCCGGAGCGGACTGCCTCCAGATAGGCAAGCACCTTGTCCGTCTTGCCCTCTCGAACGAGATCGTAGGCGGTCTTTCCCGCCCAGCCGGGGATCGGCTGATGCTTGAACCAGATCGCCGCACGCTGTTCATCGCCGGCCATCTCGCCTGCCATCGCAAGGATACGGACAATCGGACTCAATGCGGCGTCGACCTTGCGCGCGCCGGTCTTGGCGGCAAGCGTGTTGCGCGCGACGCCGATCAGGCCCGCCAGTTCGGTCAGATTGACGCCCAGCAGTTCAGCCACCCGTCTTGCCGAAAGAAATGGCGTCCGTTCCTCGCCAAAGCGCGATGCTCTGATATCGAGGGCTGCGGTATTCATTACAGGTTCCTAGCACATTTTGAACATAGTGCAATCAAAGTATGTTCATTTTACGCGAAATTCAAGCTCAACTAATGAATACCTCTTACCGCCTTCTCCTCGGCTTCTCCAATAGCGCGACGGTCTCGACATGCGGCGACCACAGGAACTGGTCGATCGGCGTCACGCTTTTCAGGGCGTAGCCGCCGTCGATCAGGATGCGCAGGTCCCGCGCCAGCGTCACCGGATTGCAGGAAACCGCGGCGACCAGCGGCACGTCGGAACGGGCAATCTGCTTCGACTGGTCTTCGGCGCCGGCGCGGGGCGGATCGAAGACGACGCCGTCGAAGGCATTCAACTCCTTGAATGTGAGCGGCCGCCGAAACAGGTCGCGGCGTTCGCTGGTCACACGCTTCAGACCGCTGGCGAAACGGAACGCCCGGTCGAGCGCCGAAAGCGCTGCCGCATCCCCCTCCACCGCATGGACTTCCGACTTGGCGGCGAGGCGCAGCGCAAAGCTGCCGCAGCCGGCGAAGAGATCGGCGATCTTCTTGGCGCGCGCGAGGTGCCGGCCGACGATGTCGGCCATCGTCTGCTCGGCGGCCTCGGTAGCCTGCAGGAAGGCGCCCGGCGGTACCGCGACCGCGACGCCACCGAACGTGACAACCGGCTTTTTGGGCTCGATTATGATCTCGCCATCGATCGAAAGCCTTGCCAGCCCCTGAGCGATGACGAAATTGGAGGCGACGCGGCGCTGGTTCTCGCCGAGCTTGCCGGATTCGTGAACCGCGACATCGAGGCCGGAACCGGTCACCGTGACCGTCATGCGGAACGATTTCGTCGTTGCGCAAACCAATTCGGCGAGTGCTCTCAGACGGTCGAGCATTGCGACGATCTCGGGCAGCGAGATCGGGCATTCCTCGATGGAAATGATTTCGGACGAAAGCGCGCGAACGAAGCCGAGCAGCATGCCGGCCTCGCTCCGTCGGGCGGTGAACACGACGCGCCGACGCGTCCGCGGCGCGCACGGCACCAGCGCGTCAATGTCGCAAGTGATGCCCTTGCTGTTGAGCGCATGCGCAACCTTGTCGCGCTTCCACCGATGATAAGCTTCGGCCTCAAGATGCTGGATGGCGCAGCCGCCGCATTCGGTGAAATGCCGACAGGCAGGGTCGATGCGAAGCGGCGAAGCCTCCAGCACCGACATCAGCGTGGCACGGTCCTTTTCGCGCGCGGCGGTGACGGTTTCACCGGGCAGCGTGAACGGAATGAAAAGCTCGCCGGTTTCGGTCTCGGCGACGCCGTCGGCCTGTGAGCCCAGCCTTGTGATCGTGAAGCGCGCGTTCATCGGCCTCCGATCCCCCTGTTCTCGACTCCGGCGTCCTTGATCCCGGCGAGCAGGAACTCGCGGTTGCCGTCGCCGCCTTCGATCGGCGACAGATGCAGTCCGAGCGAGCGCCAGCCCGGGACGCCGTCGAGCCAATCCTGCAGCAGGCCGGCAACCCGCGCGGCATCGTATGGATCTCTCAGCAAGCCGCCCTTGCCGATCGCCTCGCGGCCCGCCTCGAATTGCGGCTTGACCAAAAATATTGCTCTGGCGCCGCTCCTGGCAATGGCGAGCGCCGGCGGCAGCGCCAGTTTCAACGAGATGAAGCTGACATCGGAGACGATAAAATCCGGAATGCGATCGGCAAGATCGGCGGCGGTAAGATCACGGGCGTTCAATCCCTCGATCACCGTCACACGCGGATCGCCAGCGATATCCGGATGTATCTGGCCATGCCCGACATCGATCGCGGTGACATGTGCCGCGCCGCGTTCGAGCAAGACCTGAGTGAAGCCTCCGGTCGAGGCGCCGACGTCGAGCGCTTCGCTGCCGGCTGGATCGAGACCGAAATGATCGAGCCCGGCGATCAGCTTCAGCGCAGCGCGCGACACGTAACCGTGCGCCGGATCATCGACGGCTATAAGGCAATCAGCCAGGACGGTCTGGCCGGGCTTGCGGGCGATGACGCCGTCAATCGTCACAGTACCGCGCTCGATCGCGTCGCGGGCGCGAGAGCGGCTGGGGAACAGGCCGCGCGCGACGAGAAGTTCGTCGAGCCGCTGGCGTGTGCTGGCTGGCAAAGGGGAGTTCATCGGCCTTCATGGCGAATGCCTGTCACGAAGGCAAGGATATTGGGAAGACAACGAACATTTTGCGAAAGCGGCGAGCCCATCAGGTGCGCCACAATCTGTTGGAATACCGCACCAGGTCCGGCACAATGTTGGGAACGATATGCTCGTGTTTCTGCCAGAACGTGAGGAGGACGGATGCTGACCGGAACCTGCCATTGTGGCGCGGCCCACTGGACGTTGGAGGGCGATCCCGGCTCGATCACAGCCTGCAATTGCACGCTTTGCCGCCGCTATGGCGCGCTGTGGGCTTACGATTATGTTGACGAACGCATCCGCGTTGCGGGACCGACAAGGGCTTATACGCGCGCCGGAAAGGATGCCCCGTCGCTTGAGATTCTGTTCTGTCCGACATGCGCCTGCGTGCTGGCCTGGCGTGGCTTGCGCTCCAGTGCCGCCGGTCGCACTCGGATCGCCGTCAATGTGAGGCTTGCGCCGCCAGACACCGTCGCCGACCTGCCAATCGACCATTTCGACGGTCTCCATACGTTCGAGGACCTGCCGCGCGATGGTCGCTGCGTGCGCGATATGTGGTTCTAGTGGAAAAATCTGATGGAGTGGATGCCCCCTCCCGACGGCATCGCGATGTGCCAGTTTGG
>SAQL01000169.1 GCA_004020645.1 Mesorhizobium sp.
CCCTCACCAGCGCGTGCGCGCGTGACAGCCTGTGCCGCAGCTACATAGACGGCGCTCACGTCCTGTCCGTCAACCGTTACCCCCGGCATTCCGTAGCCCGCCGCCCGCAGCGCGATGTCCGGCTGCCCGTGGCTTTGCGCCACCGAGGTGGTGATTGCATAGCCGTTGTTTTCGCAAAAATAGATGACCGGAAGCTTCCAAAGCGCCGCCATGTTGAGACTCTCGTGGAAGGTGCCCTGGTTCACGGCTCCATCGCCGAAGAAGCAAAGGGCAACCTGATCGACGCCCCGTACCTTGGCGCTGAACGCGCAACCTGTGGCAAGAGGAATGCCCCCTCCGACGATAGCCGATTCGCTGATAATCCCGACCGATCTGTCTGCAAGGTGCATCGAACCGCCGCGCCCCTTGCAAATGCCGCCCTCCTTTCCCATCACCTCGGCCATGAGCGCGTCCAAATGGGCACCCTTTCCGATTGGATGGCCGTGTGAACGGTGCGTTCCGGTCATAGCGTCATCGATCCGAAGGGCGAGGCATGCACCGACGATAGCTGCTTCCTGACCCA
>SAQL01000170.1 GCA_004020645.1 Mesorhizobium sp.
CCGCGCGCCATCTCGCCTATGTCATCTACACCTCCGGATCAACCGGAACCCCAAAGGGCGTCATGGTCGAGCATGCCAGCACCGTCAATCTGCTGCATTGGAGCAGCGGCGTGTTTGCGGACTCCGAGATCAGCCGCACGCTGTTTTCTACCTCGATCAGTTTTGATCTGTCCGTCTATGAGTGCTTCGTTCCGCTGTCGCAAGGAAGCACGCTGTATCTTGTCGAGGATGCGCTGGCGCTGGCGCAGACGCCCTTGGATGTCTCCTTGATCAACACGGTCCCCTCGGCGATCGCCGCTCTGGTCGACCAGAAAGCGGTGCCGGCTTCGACAAGCGTTATCAACTTGGCCGGGGAGCGGCTGAAGGCAGATCTGATCGAGAGGGTCTTCGAGAGCAGCGGCGTTGAGAAGATCTGTAATCTGTACGCTCCTTCCGAGACGACGACGTACTCGACCTGGATTTGCATGCCGAGGGGAGAGGCTGTCGTCGAGACGATCGGGCGCCCGATTGCGAACACGCGGGTGTATCTTCTGGACGGGCATGGTGGGC
>SAQL01000171.1 GCA_004020645.1 Mesorhizobium sp.
CGCGTACCTTGAGGCGTTAGTGTCCGCTTAGATTAAGTGGACACTTAGCGAATGAAGTATCTGGCTATGGAGCAGCCGTCGACGGTGGAAGCGAGCACGTCCGCGGCTCTGCCGCTGCCGCCGGGTGCGGGCCGACAGCGGACGCGCCGCTCCTGGACGGTCGAGCAGAAGCTGGCGATCGTGCGTGAGGTGCAGGAGTCCGGTGATCCGGTGTCGGTTGTGGCGCGGCGTCACGACATGAACGCGAACCACTTGTTCATCTGGGTGAAACAAGCCCAGCAAGGGCGATTGGGCCGATCCAACCCGCTGTCCGAGACCCCACCGATCGCCTTCATTGACATGGGTGTTGTCGGTCCCGGCCTGCACGATATAGAGCCGGAAGAGCCTGCTCCTGCGCGATCGCGCTCTGAAGTAGCAGCTGCGACCAGCCAAGCGGTGTCTACCGGTGGCCGGATGGAAATCGTCGGGGCCAACGGCCGGCGTGTGATCGTTGACCGCACTGTCGACGTAAGTGTCCTGATGCGGATCTTGCAGGGGCTGGAAATGC
>SAQL01000172.1 GCA_004020645.1 Mesorhizobium sp.
GCGCCGCCGCTTTCCGCGCCGACATGCCCTCGTCCGAAGCCTTCAAAACCCGCGACCGAAGATCACCGCTCAATGCTCTTCCCATCGTCCACCTCCATTGAGGTGGACGTTGAATCAGCACAAAACGCAGCTGTCACATCACAATCGATTCATCGATCACAGGACATGCTCTAGCCTCAATTCAATTGGCCTAGGATTGCTCCCCATTCTAGTAAGCCCAGAGAAAGCAAGTAGAAACAGGAACAAGGTCATTGCTGACACCCCGAAGCCAATTGCGGGGATCATCGAGCGGCTGCGTCGCCAGCGCTGGACGGGTAAGCAGATCGTTGCGAGGTGGGCGTCTCGCCCGCAGCTGTCAGCCGCGTTCTACGGCGGTTGGGCCTCACCAAGCTGGGCGACCGGAACCCGTGCGCCGCTATGAACAGGAGCATCTGCGATCTCATTCATCTTGAGATCAAGAAGCATAGCCGCATCGGCTCGGTGTGACGTTGCCCCCAGTTTCTATCCAGTTTTGAGTTCGTTTCCGGCGTGGGTTGTGCCCTGCTGG
>SAQL01000173.1 GCA_004020645.1 Mesorhizobium sp.
GTGGCTCCGTATTTGATGGCGGAGAATTCGGCCAGGCCGATGCGCATGACCTTGGGGCCTGGCTTGCCGTAGTAGCCGGTCCAGCCGCCGAGGCGAGCGATAACCCAGGCTGCGAAGGCCAGAGATCCTTTGGGATGGGGATTGCGTTGTCGCTCGGTCTTGCCTTCAAGCTTGGCAGAGACGGCTTCGAGAATGGGACGGTCGTCGGGATCGAAAGCATCGCTGAGCCTCTGATCGGTGTTGCCGTCGCGGGCCTGCACGAGTTGCTTGATGGTGACGGCGGCGATCGTGGCGGCGGCGGCGAAGTTGATCATGGCGTGCGGGTCGCCGATGTCGGCTGCCTCGATGTCGAAGCCTGCCGTCTTGAGGGTGCGGAAGAACTCCTCGATGACCCAGCGCGAGCGGTAGAGGTCGACGACACGGCGTGCCTGGGCCACGGTGGCGACACTGTGGGTGGTCAGCAAGCGCCAATGCACCGGTTCGCTGCCGTCTTTCGGCTTCGACACCTCGCGAACATCGACCAGTGTCAAACCGATGGTC
>SAQL01000174.1 GCA_004020645.1 Mesorhizobium sp.
AGTCACTACCTAAGAATATATCCTTTTAGCTTACAGAGGATAAAAAAGAGATTTATGAAAGCGCTACGATATAACTCTTCGAGGCATAGCGACCTTCTTTAAGCCATATTGACGCCGTGTCAAAGACTCTTTATTCTAGGTTAGCTCTCGAGTAAGCGAGAAATAAAGCATTCTTCGCTCCATGAAAACAAGTAAGTATATCTTTAGTGAGCAAGAAGAATAGAATGCTCAACATCAACAGGATGTACCTTATCCCTTTGGCCAGTCCAGTCCCTCTTTAGCATCTCAAGAATTCGCGCTGTTCATAAAACATAAAAAGAGTAGGTGTCTTGGTTTGCGCAATTGAAGAATAAAATTAAGGGCTTGTTCTCAGATGCCCATAAATTGCCCATTTGCAAAAGCACTAGGCATAGAAGGAGCTGTTATGAAGAGTTGTGCAAGTGACATTTTCAACTAAAACGATAAATAAGCCAAAAGCGCACTTTAGATATACTATACTCTAGCTTTAGAGTTATAGGCTGCGACGGTGGAAGTAG
>SAQL01000175.1 GCA_004020645.1 Mesorhizobium sp.
ATCGGCCGCCCGATCGGGACAACTGACCCGTCAAAATCAGCCGGGCAAGTCCAGGTCGTTGCACAGACTGTCGTTTCCGTCGGTCCATAGGCATTGATAACAGATGCTGCAGGTAAACGTCGGATGAGTTCGGCCTTCGGCAGCTCTCCAGCAAGAATGAGAGCTTGCGACGCCAAATATTCCACATTCCTGCCTGCCTGCAGCAAGGCCGGAGGCAATGTCGCGTGGGTGATAGCTTGGCTTCGCAGATAATGCGATAGCCTGGCACTCGCCTGGCAGAGCTCATCCGCGGGCAGATGCAAGGCGGCGCCGGAGCCAAGCGCCATAATCATTTCCCAGGCACTGGCATCAAAACCCAAGGAGGCGAACTGCACCACTCGACTGTTTGAACCAACGCCAAACAGTCCGATCTGAGCCAGCCCCAGATTGACCACTCCGCGATGCTCGACCATGACGCCCTTGGGCGTCCCGGTGGAGCCGGAGGTGTAGATGACATAGGCGAGATGGCGCGCGGTCAGGCCGAGCGCGCGCG
>SAQL01000176.1 GCA_004020645.1 Mesorhizobium sp.
CTCGATCTGCTTGCCCTGCGCAAAAAGGTCGGCATCGTCTTCCAGCAATACAATCTTTTCCCGCACAAGACGGCCCTCCAGAACGTCATGATGGCGCCGGTCCTGGTGTTGAAGGAGCCGAAAAGGAAAGTCGAGGAACGGGCCCGTGCGCTGATCGCCAAGGTTCGTCTGCAGGGCAAGGAGGACGCCTATCCGGGAGAGCTTTCGGGCGGTCAGCAGCAGCGCGTCGCCATCGCGCGCAGCCTGGCCATGCGCCCCGACATCATGCTGTTCGACGAGGTGACGGCCGCGCTCGACCCCGAGACGGTGAAGGAGGTGCTGCTCACAATCAGGGAACTTGCAGCCGAGGGTATGACCTGCATCCTCGTCACCCACGAGATGGGCTTCGCCCGCGAAGTCGCGGACCATGTCTATTTCACCGATCGCGGCGTGATCGTGGAGCACGGTCCGCCCGATCAGTTCTTCACCAAGGCGACTGACCCGAGAACGAGGCAGTTCCTGAGCCAGATTCTTTAGGAT
>SAQL01000019.1:0-34877 GCA_004020645.1 Mesorhizobium sp.
GGTCTGCGCCGCGTCGCTTCGCTCCTTGCTCCGCCCTAGGATGACGAAGGCATGGGGCCCTGTGGCTAATCACCAGCGTCAGAGATGGTGGAATGTTGCCATTTGTCTTGCGGCGCCTGGCCTAATCGCTGCTAATGCAGAACCGGATGACCATTCCGATCCAAGGCCCTATAACAGGCCGACAGAATTGCGATGATCAAGGGGAGACGATGCGTTACATACGTCCGCTTTCAATGGAAGATGCCGTTGGCCAGTTGGCCGGCTCGTCTGGCACGGCCGCCATTCTCGCCGGAGGCAGCGACCTCCTGGTGAGGATGAAAGGCGGCTTTATCGAGCCAGACCTTATCGTCGATATCAAGGCGATCGACGGACTGGGTGAGATCAGGGAAACGGCGGAGGGCTTCAGCATCGGTGCGGCGGTCTCCTGCGCCCTGATGGGAGAGAGCGCGGCCTTGAAGAGGGAATGGCCGGGCGTCGTCGAAGCGGCCAAGCTGATCGGCTCGAAACAGGTGCAGGGTCGCTGCACGATCGTCGGCAATCTTTGCAACGCCTCGCCGGCAGCCGACAGCGTGCCGGCGCTGGTGGCCGCCGGCGCCATGGCATTGATAGCCGGGCCAGGAGGCAGGCGCACGGTCGCGGTAGAGGCAGTGCCGACCGGGCCAGGCAAGACGTCGCTCGCCAAGGGAGAGATCATCGAGGCGATCCTGCTCGACAGGCGCGCGCCGCGCTCCGGCGATGCCTATCTGCGTTTCATTCCTCGCACGGAGATGGACATCGCCGTGGTCAGCGCCGGGGTGAACCTGACGCTCGATGAGCAAGGCGTCGTCAAATCGGCCCGCGTGGCGCTGGGCGCAGCGGCGCCGACGGTGCTGCTGGTGGAAGAGGCCGCCGAGGCCCTCATCGGCAGGAAGCTGGACGAAGCAGCACTTGAGCGGCTCGCCAAGGTCTGCTCGGGGGCCTGCCGCCCTATCGACGACAAGCGGGGCACCGTCGAGTTCAGAAGAAAAGTTGCGGGTGTGCTGGCCAGGCGGGCCGCCACGACCGCCTATGCACGTGCAGGAGGCAAATGATGGCTGGTGTAGCAGTCTCAACGACAATCAACGGCGACAATGTCGAGTACCTTTGCCAACCGGACGAGACGCTGCTCGACGTCCTGCGTGACCGTCTCGGGCTGACAGGCTCCAAGGAAGGCTGCGGCACCGGCGACTGCGGCGCCTGCAGCATCATCCTCGACGACCGGCTGGTGTGCTCGTGCCTGGTGCTTGGCGCCGAGGCTGAAGGCCGGCGCGTCGAGACCATCGAGGGCATGGCGCATGGCGACACGCTGCATCCGCTGCAGCAGAAGTTCCTCGAGCACGCAGCGCTTCAATGCGGCATCTGCACGCCGGGCTTCCTGATCGCGGCGAAGGACCTTTTGGCCAAGAACCCCGACCCGACCGAGGAGGAAATCCGCTTCGGCCTCGCCGGGAATCTCTGCCGCTGTACCGGCTATGACAAGATCGTGCGCGCCGTTCAGGACGCCGCCAGCGCGATGAAGGGAGCTTGAAGATGAATTTCGATCCGCGTTACTCCACTCGCAGCTTCGCCTCCGTCGGCACGCGTCCCATCCGCCCCGACGGCGTCGACAAGGTGACGGGCCGCGCGCGCTATGGGGCGGACTTCAACATGGCCGGCCAGTTGGTCGGGCGTGTTCTGAGAAGCCCGCACGCGCACGCCACGATCAGGAAGATCGACACATCGAAGGCGGAGAAGCTCGCCGGCGTGAAGGCGGTGATCACCGCGGCCGACCTGCCCGACCTCACCGATGGCGATGCAGCCATGTACGACATCCTCGACAACTGCATGGCGCGCAAGAAGGCGCTCTATGACGGCCATGCCGTGGCCGCGGTCGCCGCTGTCGACGCCCGCACGGCGAGGCAGGCGCTGAAGCTGATCGAGGTCGACTATGAGGTGCTGCCGCATGTGGTCGATGTCGACGAGGCGATGAAGCACACGGCACCGCTGCTCAACGACGCCATCTTTACCGAGGGCCTCGAGGAAAAGCCCACCAGGCCGTCCAACATCACCAAGCGTACCCAGTTTGGCCATGGCGACATCCATGAGGGATTTGGCCAGGCCGATTTCGTCGTCGAACGCTCCTTCAAGACCGAGCAGACGCATCAGGGCTATATCGAGCCGCATGCCTGCGTGGCGAGCGTCAGCTCCGACGGCACCGCCGACCTCTGGGTCTGCACGCAAGGCCATTTCGTCTACCGCCAGCACTGCGCCCAACTGCTTGGCATGGAAGCTTCCAAGCTGCGCGTCACCTCGTCGGAGATCGGCGGCGGCTTCGGCGGCAAGACCCATGTCTGGGCCGAGCCGGTGGCGCTGGCGCTGTCGCGCAAGGCCGGACGACCGGTCAAGCTGGTGATGACGCGTGACGAGGTGTTCCGCGCCTCCGGCCCAACCAGCGCCACCTCGATCGACGTCAGGATCGGCGCCCGCAAGGACGGCACGATCACCGCGGCCGAGGCGACGCTGCGCTATTCCTGCGGCCCTTATGCCGGCATGTGGGCCGAGATCGGCGCCATGACGGCGTTCGCCTGCTACAGGCTCGAGAACGTCAGGACGGTTGGCTACGAAGTGCTGGTCAACCGGCCGAAGACCGCCGCCTATCGCGCGCCGTCGGCACCGATGGCGGCGTTTGCGGTGGAAAGCGCGGTCGACGAGCTGGCCAAGGAGATCGGCATGGACCCGGTCGAGTTCCGGATCAGGAACGCCGCCCAGGAAGGCACCAGATCGTCCTACGGTCCGGTATACGGCCCGATCGGCATCGGCCCGACGCTCGAAGCGGCAAAGAACCATCCGCACATGAAGGTACCGCTGGGCAAGAACCAGGGCCGCGGCATGGCTTGCGGCTTCTGGTTCAACTTCGGCGGCCAGACCTGCACCGACCTCAACATCGGCATGGACGGCTCGGTCTCGCTTGCCGTCGGCACGGTCGATGTGGGTGGTTCCCGCGCGTCGCTGTCGCTGGTGGCGGCGGAGGAACTCGGCATCGCCTATGAGCAGGTCAAGGCGGTGGTGGCCGACACCTCCAGCCTCGGCTACAACGACATGACAGACGGCAGCCGCGGCACCTTCTCTTCCTCTATGGCGACGATCTCGGCCGCCCGCAACGCCATCAAGATCCTGCGGGAACGCGCCGCGCAGATGTGGGACATTCCCGTCGACGACGTGGTCTGGGAAAAGGGCCACACCATCGCCAAAGGCGAGAAGTACGGCAACCTTGCGGCGCTGTCCCTCAGGGAGATCGCGGCCGCGTCGGGCAAGACGGGCGGACCGATCGCCGGCCACAGCGAGCTCGTCGCCGACGGCGCCGGCGTCTCCTTCGCCACCCATATCTGCGATATCGAGGTCGATCCGGAAACCGGCGCCACGAGGGTCCTGCGCTACACAGTCGTGCAAGATGCCGGCAAGGCGGTGCACCCGACTTATGTCGAGGGGCAGTACCAAGGGGGTGCTGCGCAAGGCATCGGCTGGGCGCTCAATGAAGAGTACATCTACGGCAAGGACGGGCGGCTGCAGAACCCCGGCTTTCTCGATTACCGCATCCCGGTCTGCTCGGACCTGCCGATGATCGACACGCAGATCCTCGAGATCCCCAATCCCAACCATCCTTACGGGGTGCGTGGCGTCGGCGAGACCTCGATCGTGCCGCCGCTGGCGGCGATCGCCAATGCGGTGTCGAACGCCGCGGGCGTGCGGATGACGCATATCCCGATGTCGCCGCCGCGGATTCTCGCGGCGATCGTGGCGGAACGGGGAGGCTGATGGTCGAAGTAACGCTCTGGGGATCGCTCGGCGCAATCGCCGGAGGCAAGAGCAAGGTCGAGATCGAGGCGAAGGATATTCGGGAGCTGTTCAGGAAGCTGGCTGAGCAGTATCCCGGCTTCGAGCCCTACATCGACCGCGGCATCGCAGTCGCTATCGATGGGGTTATCTATCGCGACACCTGGTCGAAGGAGCTGCCACAAGGCGCTGAGATATTCCTGCTGCCGAGATTGGCTGGGGGGTGAGTGGGGACCTGCCTCCACCCTCACCTAACATCAAGGTCTCGAACGTCGTTGATTGGGCCGTGAGGGGACAGTCCGCAATATATGCGATCTCAGCGGAAAAGCCGTCGTTCTGCGGACGACCTCATTTCGGTTGGAACAACGGACTTCGTTTTTCATCAAAGGCGGACGTTGCAGTTGCCCTAAGCAATGACAGCTTGGCGCCATCAGCGGTAGCAGCGTTGGTGGCGCATCCCTCTACGGGCCATCGGAAGGTGATCGCCGCTGGGAAGATCCAATAATTTTTTCCAACAGCTTCGCAGTCGGGGAGGCTTGGTTTCTCGTCCTCTGATCAGTGAGTAAACCCATCTTTCTTAACTTTATTTCGGTCGCCCGCTTTGACACCTCAAAGTATAACGACAGCTCTAACAGCAATTTATCGTAGGGAAGCAAGTTGCACGGCTGGTCGTCGACAAATATGTAACCATGCCCTCGATCTCGGATATCAAGATTTTTCCGGGCTACATCAACTGCGGCGCGAAATACGTGATTGGGCATAATAATATTGGAAGAGAAGTAATTGGCTTGGAACTCAAGGCGCTCATAATCAAAACCCTTCTCGCTCTCTCTGTCGACAAACAGATCTCGTTCGACAATTGTCTCTGATCGTAGATACTGACCATGCTTCAAACCAAAATGCCCAATCTCGTGCCCCAGCGTAAACCGTTCTCGGTTCCTGTCCGCATGAGAATTTATCTTGATCGATTTACGATCAAAATTTGCTGAACCGAGTATGGGCGTGCCATCCTCATCCTCGACCAACTGGTCACTGAATTGCAGATCTAAGGACAGCATTGAGCAAATTTTCTTGAGATCGACTGGACCAGATTTGTAACCCACCTGCTCCAAGATCTCCTGAGCTGATTTTTCTATGTGTTCAGCGGGGAGATACGGCACAAATACTCGGCTCGTTTCATCTTCAATTTCAACATCGACGGATGGTCCTAGTTCAAGGCCACGAAGAAAATGATTGATGGTGCCGAAGAACCTTCCGTCATAAAAAGCCGAGAATTTTAGAGACTTAATAGGGTGTTCGCTCCGAAAAATTTGTGATTTTACGAAACGGTTCTCTAAGCAATAACGAACACTGCGGTCGGCTACGACTTCCAGTCCGGCCTCGTCGTATTTCACGATCCCCATGGATCTGCTCCTGGCGAGGCTATCTGCACCCGATTGCAAACGTGAAGATACGACTAACACACCTTTGGCTGCATGCCTGAAGATCCGCCCCAGTTTATCCGAAAAATCAGTTACGCATGTCTCCGGAATGGCACCTTCATAGTTCTTGCATTCGAAAACAACGTAAGAAAACGGACTCTGCCTTTCTGATAAATCTCTATGACAACATCGAATTGAACATCGGCCCTTCTTTCAGCGCAATAATACCCTTTCTTCTTAAAAATCTTGCAGCTTTCTGAAGGATGTAAGCCATAAACAAGCTCGCCTCGGGTCATTTGTTCGACGAGATATTCATAGAACCTGTCTTCTAGATCATCACCTTTTTCTGCTGTATTCACCCTAGTCACCCACGCGCGCTAGCGTGCCGAGATGATTGCCGTCGAGAAATTCCACCGTCATGGCCGACGCCTTGCCGTCGGGGCCGATGTCAAAGCCTACGCCCGATGGCCTGTCCGGCGTCTCGGCGTCCGGGAAGGTCAGGAAGAGGTCGCCGTCGAAATGCGTCAATGAATAGGACCGGGCGCCGGCCGGCCCGACCTTGAGCACAAGAGCGTCCCCGGCACTCGACACGACCGCATCGCCGATGAAGTCGTTAAAGTAACGGCCCGCATAGGCACTGGCCGGCCCTGCTGGCCTTGCCGGAGACGGTGGCGCGGCATAGGTGGCCTTGGCCGCCGCGACCGCCGGGCCGAACAGGCCCGCATAGGTGTCGTCCCATGCCTTGACCCAATCCTTCTCGACCGTTCCGTCGAAGACGAGATCGGCGAAGCTGTCGGACAGCCCTTCCGGCACGCCGGTCGAAAAGGCGTTGGCGACAATCAAGATGCCAAGCTTCTCCTCGGGAAAGAGCGTCACCAGCGTGCGGGCGCCGACGCTGAAGGCGCCGGCATGGCCCCAGCTCAGGCCGTGACGGCCGAATTCAACATTCCAGCCGAGACCGTAGAAGGACTCGCTGCCGGAGATGGGGTTCTTGCCGCGCGTCATCAGCGGAACATGCGTCTGGTCCAGCGCGTCGGCTTTAATGAGGGTCTCGCCGGCATAGACCCCATTGCCGAGCACGAGGCGCACCCATTGCGAGAGATCGCGTGCCGTGGAGCTGACACCGCCTGCGGGCGCCTGCGCATCCGGATCGCGCTTGACCTTCGCAGTCCAGACGCCGTCGATCTTGACGTGTAGCGCGGCGCGATTGGCATGCTTGATGAAGTCCGCATAACGGGAGCTGGTCGAAGCCATTCCAAGCGGACGGTAGAGTTTTTCCTCGGCGACCTCCTCCCACGGCTTGCCCGTCGGCCTCGCGGCCGCGACGGCACCCTCGGTCAGACCGAAATTGCTGTAGGAGTAGCCGGCGCGAAAGCTCGACGATGGCGACACGAACCGCAGACGGCGCAGGATCTCCGCGCGCTCGTAGCCAATGTCCTCGAGGTCGTCTCCGGCGGTGCCGGGAAGTCCGCTGCGGTGCGAAAACAGGTCGCGGACCGTGAGTTCACTGGTCGGATAGGGCTCGGACAGCCGGAAGGCCGGGTCGAGGTCGGTGATCTTCGCATCCCAGGAAACGATCTCGTCGCTGACCAGTGCCGCCACTATCGTGGCCGAGACCGGCTTGGACAGGGAGGCGATCTGGAACACTGTATCCGCGTCGACGGTCTCTGGCTTGCCGGCCTCGCGATGCCCGAACCCCTTGAGGAAGACCACCTTGTCGTCATGGACGACGCCGATGGCGAGACCGGGCACCCCACCATCCGCGACGACGCCTTCGGCGAGCAGTTCGAGCTTCGACAGGGCGGCAGTGATCCGCTCGGGCGTAACGGCCGACGCCGCATGCGGCGAAAGCACCAAGACGGCGATGAAGGCCCACATCCCCCAACGGCGGAAATTCCGACCCAGCCCCACGCTCGAGCTCCCCCTATCCCCTGCAAGCACTGCTCATACTACAGGCCGGCGCAGGAAAGGCCAACACTCAACCTGCGCGGCCGCGCGAAGTCCCTGCGCAACCCCAAGCGGCCATCCCTGAGAGCCAGCCGGTCAACGGTATCGAACCGACCATCGCTCAGTGGCGACGACCGTCATGAAGAACCCGATCGACAACAGCGACGAGAGCACGATAGCGGCGTAGAGCCGGTCGGACTGATAGTTGAAGGTCGCCTGGATGATCAGCGCACCGAGACCTTTGTCGGAGCCGATCCATTCGCCGACGATCGCGCCGATCACCGCGGTCGCCGAGGCGATCCGCAGCGAGGCGAAAAGCATTGGCAGCGCACGCGGCAGGCGCAGGCGCCAGAATACTTCCCAACGCGTCGCCGACAGCACGCGAAACAGCTCGTGCTCGCTGGGGCTCGCCGATTCCAGACCCCGGATCATGTTGATCAGCGTCGGGAAGAAACAGATCACTGCCGCGATCACGATCTTGGGCAGCATGCCGAGGCCGAAGATGAGGATGACGACCGGGGCCAGCGCAAGCACCGGGATCGTATTGAAGAACAGCACGACCGGAAAATAGGCAGCCTGAAGCGTACGGCTGTGCACGAAGACGACCGCCAGCAGCACTGCGGCGAGGTTGCCGAGCACGAAGCCGGAGAGCGCCTCGATGGCCGTCGGCCAGAGGTTCGACAGGAGAAGCGATCCGTTCCTGGCAAACACGCCCGCTATCGCAGTCGGCGTCGGAACGATGTATGCGGGCACGCCGGCAAGCGGCAGCAGGACCTGCCATGCGAGAATGAGCGAGCCGGCGCCGAGGATCGGCAGCACGGTCTGTGCGAACGGCGAAAGCGGCCCCCGGTTCACGAAGCCGCTCCAAGGGCCGAGCGCATCCTGGCCATTGCCGCGACGATCGCCGGATCCTCGCGCGAGCATCTGTTGTCCGGCCCCTTCAGCGGACGAAGGTCGTGGTCGGCAACGATCCGGCCGGGATGGGCGGCAAGCACGATCACGCGCTGCCCGAGATAGACGGCTTCGGCAATGGAATGCGTGACGAACAGCACGGTCGTTCCGGTCCGCCGCCATAGGTTCAGCAGTTCGTCGTTGAGGCGATCGCGGGTGATCTCGTCAAGCGCACCAAAGGGTTCGTCCATCAGAAGCAGACGTGGCTCGCCAAGCAGCGCCCGGGCGATCGCCAGTCTTTGACGTTGTCCGCCGGAGAGCTGATGCGGCAGGCGCTCACTGAGCGCCGACAGGCCGACGAGTTCGAGCAGTTCGTCGGCCCGGTCGTCTATCATGCGCGACAGGCTGCGGCGGCCCACCTGGATCGGCAGCCGTACATTCTCGCGCGCCGTGCGCCACGGCAAAAGGGTCGAGTCCTGGAAGACAAAACCCACGCCGCGGCCGGAGCGCACCGCCGACGGCGTTTCGCCCATCACGCGTATCGTGCCCGCGAGCGGCGCCAAAAGATCGGCGACAACCCGCAGAAACGTCGATTTTCCGCAGCCCGAAGGCCCGAGGATCGACAGGAACGTCCCGGCCTCGACTGTCAGTTCGAGACCGGAGATCACCGTTACTGGCGAGCGCCGGCCGGGATAGCCGACGTCAAGCCCGGAGGTCTCGATGGCCGGCGCGGCCATCAAGAGGCAGGTGCGCCGAGCTTCGGCCGTTCAGCCGCACTGAGTTCGAGAATCTCAGTCGTATAGACGTCCTGGGCCTTCGGCCTGCCGTTCGGGTATTGGCCAATCTGGTCAAGCAGCGCGATCTGGCTCTCGATCGAGGCAGGATCGAACGTGCCCCATCCATCCTTTTTCGTGTTGTCGTCGAACGACAGTTTCAGCACCAGGGGGATCGTCTTCTTTTCCCAGCCTGCGTCGATCTCGGGATAGGCCGCGACGAGCTTGTCGACCGCCTGCTCGGGATTGGCGTGGACCCAGCCCCACCCCCTGGCGACCGCGCCGATGAATTTTGCCAGGGTCTCGGAATCGGATTCGATGGCGGTGTCGGTCGCGAAGTAGACGTCGGCATAGGACGCCAGGCCCAGCTCCGACAACAGCAGATCGATGCGATCATCGCCGACGACGCTGAGCGCCTGCGTGTTGGTGATCCAGCCGCCGATCGCATCCACGTCGCCACGAACCAGCGGCGCCTTGTCGAACCCGACATTGACGATGGTGACCTCGGAAGGATCGATCTTGTTCTTCGCGAGCATCGCGTCGATGGCGAAGCGCGCGGTCGGCTGCGTGCCGATCCGCATCCCCTTCAGGTCTGCTGCCGACCGGATCGGCTTCGCCGGTTTCGAGGTCAGCGCATAGGGCCCGGTGCGATAGCCGCAGGCGATGATCTTCACCGGAACGTCGCTCGCCCGCGCGGCATAGAGTTGAGGCGATTCCGAGAATTGGCCGAGCTGGGCGGCTCCGGACACCACCGGCGGCACTGTGGCGGCGTTCGGTCCGCCGGGGCTGAACTCGACTTCGAGCCCGGCCTCTTCGAAGTAGCCATTGGCGACGGCTGCCACGTCGCCGATCTGGCCGTTCGACATCAGCCAGTCATACTGGACGACGAGCTTGGCAGCAGCCGAGGCGCTGGCGCCAAACAGCTGAAGTCCCGGCCCGAAAGCCGCCAGGCCGGCGGCGCCGGCCTTCAGGATCGATCTGCGATTCCACTGCGATGTGTTCCCACTCATCTTCTTGCTCCTTAGTTGGACTGTTTGCATGCGGCGCGGCCCTTCTTGCGAGGCCGTCGCGATCCAATCACACTTGCTTGTCGTGATAGTCGCCCGGTCCCGCGCCGGTCCAGGCGTAGAGCTCCCACAGCGTCCCGTCCGGGTCGTGGAAGTAGGCGCAGCGCGCGTTCCAGACATAGTCGCCGGGCGGCCCGACGAACGGCACGCCCTTGTCCGACAGTTCGGCGTAGAGCCGGTCGACTTCGCCGGCGCTTTCGAGTTCCATGGCAACGCACGCCTTGTGCGCCTGCTTCGGAGAACGGACATTCGAGACGCCGCAGTGGCGATTGATGTGATCCAGTTCCCATGCGGCGAGCGTCACCCGCTCGGAATGAAAATCGACAAAGCCCTCGGCGCGGCGTCTGATCCGGTAGCCGAGTTTCTGGGTGTAGAAGTCGATGGTACGGTCGATATCCTCGACAAGAAGGCAGATATCGGTGATTGCCTTGGTCTGCCCGAGCGACATGGTCATTTGCCTCGATTGATCTTCGCGGTGAGTTCGACGCCGACGCGCGATGCCGCGCCATCGATGTGCCGGCGCATCGCCTCGCCGGCAGCCTGCGGATCATGCGCGGCGAGCGCGTCGTAGATTCGCACGTGCTCGGCGACATTGACCTCGACCAGGTCGTGGAGCGGGTTGGTGAGGCGGGCATAGTGGATCGACTGACGGATCTGCTCGCAGACGAACGAAATGAAGGTGTAGATGTAGCTATTGCCGGTGGCCCGGGCGATCGCCCGATGGAAAAGCAGATCGGCCTCGATGCTGCCATCCTCCCAGCGCTCCTCGCCGCCCATGCGGTCCAGCGCAGCCTTGATCGCGTCAAGATCATCGGATGTACAGCGCGCCGCGGCCAGCGTGGCGGACTCGGTCTCAAGGATGCTGCGCAGCTCGAAGAGCTGCTCCATGTTGCGCTGGTCTTTCAGCGCTTCACGGTCGATCCGGATGGCTGTCCGCTGTTCCGGCGCCATGACGAATGCGCCCACGCCCTGACGCGCCTCGATCATGCCGTCGGCGCGAAGCTGCGCGATCGCTTCCCTGACAACATTGCGGCTGACGCCGAACTTGTCGGCGAGCTGGCTTTCGGTGGGAAGCCGGGCTCCCGGGATGATGTCGCCGCCCTCGATCTCGCGGCTCAGATGCGAAGCGACGCGATGCGGAAGCGCCTCCACGCTGCCGATGATGGACGAACGCTGCTTCATGTGGCTTACCCTACAAATCGCCCGGACCCGACATGAGACACGCGGGATTGAACAGGCCTGCTGGATCGAAGGCTGCCTTGATCGCGGTATGAAGCTGCCGTTCGCGTTGCGACAGGCCGGCCCAGAACACGTGACTGCGGCTGCGACCCACGCCATGCTCGGCACTGAACGAGCCGCCGAGCGCGCCGACCAGTTCATAGAGTCTGGTCAAAATCGCCTGCCCTACGGTCCTCGCTTCGCCGGGCTCGCAATCTATGGGAGGCAGCACATTGAAATGGATGTTCCCGTCGCCCGCATGGCCATAGGTCAGGGATGTCCAGCCCAGCCCTGCACGATGCACGCGCGTGCTTGCTCGATCAGCTTCGGCACCTGGCTGAGGCGAACCGATAGGTCGGTGCGGACATGAAAGCCGCGCCGCGCCTGCCCCTCGACCAGGCCCTCCCGGATGGCCCAGAATGCGGCGGCCTGCGAGCGGCTTTGCGCGACGACACCGTCCTTGATCAGGTCGGTCTCAAGGGCGCGCGCCAGCATCGTTTCAAGAAGTCCGCCGGCGTCTATCCCTGGCCCACAGGCGAGTTCGACGATCGCATGAACCGGACATTCTTGCGTCAATGGTGAGCGCAGGTTCGGATCGATGAGATGGGCCAGCGACAGGCATTCCTCGCCGATGACCTCAAACGCGCTGAGAAGGTCGGAGCAGAAATGCCGCGCCATCCGGAACAGTTCGCATGCCTGGCGGAAGCTGCCCAGTCCGACATAGGCGGTCTCGACCTGCGTCGGCCGGGGCGAGAGCCTTACCTCGACGCCCGTAACGACCCCGAGCGTTCCTTCCGAACTGATCATCAATTGCTTCAGGCTGTAGCCGCGATTGTCCTTGCGCAGCCCGTTCATGCCGCTCCACAGCGTGCCGTCCGGCAGGACCGTCTCAAGCCCGAGCACCAGATCACGCGTCATGCCGTAGCGCAGCACATTGATGCCGCCGGCATTGGTCGCGACATTGCCGCCGATCGTGCACGATCCCTGCGCACCAAGCGCCAGAGGGAAGATCATGTCGGATGCTTCAGCGGCGTCCTTGACGTCCTGCAGCACGGCACCGGCATCAGCCTGCAGCGTGAAGTCGAGCGGATCGACGCAGCGTATCCGATTGAGACGCTCAAGCGACAGCACGGCGCAGTCCGAACTGTCGGGAATGGCGCCACCGGCAAGTCCGGTATTGCCACCCTGCACGACGATGGCGACACCGCTCTGCGAGCACCATCTCACAAACGCCTGGACGTCTTCCACGGATCCTGGACGCACGATGAAGCGGGCACTTCCGCGCCTGTCGCGGCCCCAATCGATGAGGTAGCGTTCTGCCAGTGGCGACCGTCCGTCTATCAGCGCATCACCCGCCAACTGCGCAGGCAGCTCAACAATTGCGCCGGAAGCTTCGCGTTGAAGAGATGGATGAACCGTAGTCATGGGTCCGATCATACGGTCATCCTACAACATAGCAAGTCCCATTCGTCTTGGTGGGCGGTCATCACTTCGGCGCCGAACTCCGCGGCCCATCCGGAAATCGACGCCCACGCCTGAACTGTTCCCACTCAAGACCCTGGATAGTCGGAACCGAAGCTCGTTCCATCGAAGCCGGCGCAGTGGCGATCTGCTCAGGGGTCCACCTGCCCTCCTCTAACAACGGATGCCGGTCTCCTTCGAATACGTATTGTGTCGAATACATTTCGCTGATTAGCTGTCTTGCATAAGTCCGGGACAAGATTGGCAAATGTTGTCCGGGGAGGACTGCGATGCCGGTGCTTGAGGTTCGCCACGTTTCCAAGAATTTCGGGGCCATCCAGGCCCTGAGCGACGTCAGCTTCCAGGTGGAGCGAGGCGAAGTCGTGGGTCTGATGGGGGACAACGGCGCCGGCAAGTCCACCGTGGTCAAGACCGTGGCTGGCAATTTCCCGCCGAGCGACGGCGAAATTGTCGTGGACGGCGAAGTTTGCCATTTCCATAAACCCGTCCAGGCCCGCGCCAAGGGGATCGAAGTCGTTTATCAAGACCTGGCGCTCGCCGACAATCTAACGGCCGCGCAGAACGTCTTCCTGGGCCGCGAGATCAAGAAAGGTTTCTGGCCGATCAGGGTGCTTGACAAGCAGGCGATGATCGACCGCTCGGCAGCGCTGTTTAGGGAACTCAAATCGGAAACCAGGCCGCGCGATCTGGTCAAGAAGATGTCCGGTGGGCAGCGCCAGGCGGTAGCCATTGCGCGAACCCGGCTTTCAAACGCCAAGCTGGTGTTGATGGACGAACCGACCGCCGCCATCTCCGTCCGCCAGGTGGCCGAAGTGCTCGAATTGATCCGGCGCCTCAAAGCGCAAGGCGTCGGTGTCATGCTGATCAGCCACCGCATGCCTGACGTTTTTGCTGTAGCGGATCGCATCATCGTGCTCAGGCGAGGTTCGAAGGTTGCCGACAAGGACACCGGCAACACATCGCCCGAGGAAATCACTGGACTGATAACGGGGGCCATCCGTGGCGAATAGTGTTCAGGAGCCGGTTATGGTTCAGGAGTCAGCCGAGAAAGCCGGCCAGCCGGCCATGTCGGACTTCGTCCCGACCAAGGAACAGACAGCTTTCCAACGCGTGATTTCAAGTCAGCCCTTCTGGGTGACGATCGCGCTGATCGCACTCGTCATTTTGATGACGGCGATGGAACCGAGCTTCGGCACCTCCGAAAACGCCGCCAATGTGACGCGCAATCTTGCACCTTTCGGTATCATGGCGCTCGGCATGACGGTCGTCATCATCACCGGTGGCATCGATCTGTCGGTCGGCTCGATCATGGGCCTCGTTGTCATCGTCGCCGGCCTGTTCCTCACCTGGCATTATCCCTGGTACATCGCCTTCGCCATGGGCCTTTTTTCCGGTCTGGCCTGCGGCGCGGTCAACGGATTTTTTGTCGCCTACGTCGGAATGCCGTCCTTTGTCGTCACCCTCGGCATGCTGTCCGTCGCGCGCTCGCTGGCGGTAGTGTTCTCGGCCAACCAGATGCTTTACCAGTTCGGGCCCGATGCTCCGATCGTGAAGGCGATAGGTCAGGCGAAATGGCCGCGGCATGGACCCGAGGACTGGGCGCCGCACTGGATACCGGAACTGTCGTCGCAGTTCTGGACCATGGTGATCCTGGCGCTGATTGTCGGCTTCGTGTTCAATTTCACTGCCTGGGCGCGGCATCTGTTCGCCATCGGCGGCAATGAGGAGGCGGCACGGCTCACCGGCGTTCCGGTCGACTGGATTAAATTCCAGGCTTACCTTTTCTCGGCCTTCACCGCCTCGGTCGCCTCGCTCCTGCTCCTCGGCTACAACGGCTCGGCCATCAATGCGATGGGCCAAGGCTATGAGCTGCGCGTCATTGCGGCGACAGTCATTGGCGGCGCCAGCCTGATGGGCGGCGCCGGCACGGCCTTCGGTGCGGTCATCGGTTCGGCGTTCCTCGAAGTGATCAGGAATGCGCTGCTGATGGCCGGCATCGATTCAAACTGGCAAGGTGCCTTCGTCGGCGCCTTCATCGTTCTTGCGGTTCTTTTGGGCATGCAAACCGGCGGCAAATCGATCCTCGCCGCGTCGCTGGCAGTCCTGATGCCCAAAAAAAGCCGCTAGAAACCCGCCGGCGGGAGGCCTGCGGGACATCACACCAAGGAGGAGAACTTCACATGAAGAAACATCTGCTGACGGCGGCTGTCGCGCTTGGCGCCATGGTGCTCGCCGTTTCCGGTGCCGAGGCGAAATACACCTTCGCCCTGGTGCCGAAGAACATGAACAATCCTTTCTTCGATCAGGCACGCGACGGCTGCAAGAAGGCCGAAGCCGAATCGAATGGTGCCCTGGAGTGCATGTATATTGGCCCCGGCGAGCACGGCGGCGGCGACGAGCAGGTACAGATCGTGCAGGATCTCGTGGCCAAGAGGGTGGACGGCATCGCCGTGTCGCCATCGAACGCTGCGGCGATGGCGGTTGCGCTGCAGGCCGCCAAGGACGCGGGCATCCCGGTCCTCACCTGGGACTCCGATCTGCTGCCCGAGAACAAGGATCTGCGCGTCGCCTATATCGGCACGCACAATTATGAGATCGGCGCGAACCTCGCCAAGCTTGCCATGCAGATCAAGCCCAAAGGCGGCACGATCTGTATCCAGTCGGGCGGCGCGGCGGCAGCCAACCACAATGAGCGCATGCAAGGCATTCGCGACACGCTTTCGGGGACCAAGTCGGCTGCCTCGCCCGGCGACCGCCTGACTGGACAGAACGGCTGGACCGAAATCGAAGGCTGCCCACTCTACACCGACGATGACTTCCCGCGCTCGGTGCAGCAGTTCGAGGACATCATGGCGAAAAACCCGAACCTCGATGCGTTCATCCCAACCGGCGGCTTCCCGCAGTTCATCCCCGATGCCAACCGCGCCGCGGTCGCACCGTACAAGGACAAGATCGCCTCGAAGGCCCTGGCCCTGGTCGTCGCCGACACGCTTCCCGTGCAGATCGACCAGATGAAGGAAGGTTTCTCGCTTGGCCAGGTCGGCCAGCGGCCGTTCGAAATGGGCTACAAGACGATGATGGCGCTGAAGGAAATGAAGGACGGCAAAGCTCCGCCGGCCGACCCGACCTACACCGGCCTTGACATTTGCACTCCGGAGACAGCGGATACCTGCATCGCCAAATAGCGCTCCAAATAGAGCTATTGGGCGGGAGGAAACTCCCGCCCTTTTCCTAGGGGATATCAATGTCGGAATTGTTCTCGCTCAACGGCCGTGTCGCGTTGGTCACGGGTGCTTCGCGTGGTCTCGGCTTCGCCATGGCCAAGGCACTTGTGGAAAACGGCGCGACAGTGATCGTCAATGCCCGCGATCCGGCCGCGCTGTCCGCGGCGGCCGAAAGGATCGGTGCCGAAGCCCTGCCGTTCGATGTCACCGACGCGGCGATCTCAAGGGCGTCGCTCGAAGGAATCGTCGAACGCCACGGCCGCCTCGATATTCTGGTCAACAACGCCGGCATCCAGCATCGAAGTCCGTTGGTCGAATGGCAGGACGAGGATTTCAACCATGTGATTGCCGTCAATCTGTCGGCCTGCTTCCGCATGATGCGCGACGCGGTGCGCCTGATGATGCCAAACAAGTTCGGGCGCATAATAAACACCGGATCGGTTGCAGCGATACTTGGCCGTCCCACCATTCACGCCTATGTGGCGGCAAAGGCGGGCCTGCACGGGCTGACACGCTCCACTGCCGCTGAGCTGGGCCGTCACGGCATCACCGTCAACGCGATCGCCCCTGGCTATTTCGCCACCGAGCTCAACACCGCGCTTATGAGCGACGAGGCCTTCACCAAATGGATCGAGACACGAACCCCGGCGGGCCGCTGGGGCCAGCCTGAGGAGCTCGGCGGAGCCGTGGTGTTTCTCGCCTCCGACGCTGCCGCCTACGTCAACGGCCATGTTCTGGCCGTTGACGGTGGGCTATCGGTTTCCCTCTGACCTTCAGGAAAATTTCGGCCGGGCAATCTCAACGAAGTCGACGAAAACGATGAACTTGGTCTGCGGCGTCAGCATTGACGTTATCGGCGCCCTTGCACTACTCTCTGAAGGCTTTGTCGACCTGTTCAGTCAACGGGTCGAGCAGATAAGCCAGGGCAGTTTTCTCGCCCGACTGAATGAAAGCCTCAGCAGGCATACCGGGGCGGATCGGATCATGGGCATCTAGCCCCGCTAGGTCAGCAGAATTGAGCACAATGTCGACTTCGAAGAACTGAAGACGGGACTGGGCATCAGTCGAGATGTCTGCGCCGATCATAGCGACCTGTCCGTTCACCTCTGGCGTGGTTTTCTGATTAAATGACAACAGGCGAACCCGCACGGGTTGGCCGACCCAGATCGCGTTGATGTCACGAGGACGGACCCGTGCACGGAGAACCAGCGGATCCGATTCTGGAACAATGAGCATTAGCGTCTCGCCCGGACCGACCACTCCGCCGACCGTGTGAATGGCTAGCTCATGCACAAATCCCGACTGTGGCGCGATTACATCGATCCGGTCAATGCGCTCCTGCGCAGCTTGGCGCTGCTCGCGAAGTGATCCGACCTTTGTTCTTACTTCCGCAATCGCAGTCAGCACTTCGGAGCGCCAGTCGTCGTCGACTTGGATTGCTCTAAGTCCCACTTCGCTGACAGCTCCTCTCAGTTTCGCGATTTCGGCAACGAGCCGGCCAATATCGCCCTCTACGTCTGCCTTTTCACGTTCAAGGTCCAAGACGCGGTTCCTCTGAACCAATCCATCCTTTAGCAGACCCTGCATTGTCTCGAGCTCGGCAGCCGCGATCGCCAGCTGCCGTTTTCTGCCTTCGAGTTGGGCTTCCATGCCGCTGATCTGATTTTTGATTTGATTGACCTGTTCAGCAAGTTGACGCTTTTTCCCTGCAACAACTTCCAAGCGCGACGCAATAAGCTTTTGCTGACTGTCAAATATACGCTCAAGTTCAGCTTTCGGCATCAACTTTACAAGTTCTGAAGGAAACTCCAACACGGAATGTCCGTCGCGTTCCGCTTCGAGTCTCTTTAGTTCGGCTTCCAATTCGGCCAACTGTGCAATAATGATTGCCAGCCGCGCACGGGGCTCAGATGGATCAAGCCTCATGATCGCATCGCCTGCATGCACCCGTTGGCCATTCTCCACGTTCAGTTCAAGGACAATTCCCCCCTCGAGATGCTGCACCTTTTTCGCGTTTGAGCGAACAACGATTTGGCCTGGCGCGATCACCGCACCCGAAATGCTTGCGGTCGCGGCCCAGCCGCCGAGAACGAGAACGAGAGTTGCTACGACCGCAATTCCGGCTCGTTGTGTCCGTCTGAGCGAAATAGAAAAATTGCTTTCGCGGTCGTCACTCATTGCCGGCCCTCATCACGGTAACATTGCTACCTTGGTGCGGCTCCGGTACGACCGCCCGGGTGACTTGTCGAAGGACCTCGTCTTTCGGGCCGAAGGCGACCTGTTTGCCGCTGCGCAGATAAAGCAGCATGTTGACTGCATTGATTGCGCTTGGGCGGTGGGCGATCACAATGATTGTCGCGCCGCGGTCGCGCGTCGCTTTGATCGCCTCCGAAAGGGCTTGGTCGCCCTCGGCGTCCAGGTTCGAATTAGGCTCGTCGAGAACAACAAGTGCAGGATCACCATAGAGTGCGCGGGCCAGCGCGATTCTTTGGCGCTCTCCCGCGGACAGCGCCACGCCGCCCTGGCCGACCAGGGTCCCATATCCATTGGAGAATGATAAGATCAGTTCGTGAACACCGGCGAGCTTGGCGGCGTGAAGAACGGCCTTCGCATCCGCATTCGGCTCGAATCGCGAGATGTTTCTGGCTACCGAACCTGGAAACAACACCGCATCCTGCGGCAAATAGCCGAGTTGGCGCCCGAGTATATCGCGGTTCCACTGGTCGTGGGTCGAACCGCTTAGCCGGATTTCGCCTCTGACGAGAGGCGCAATGCCAAGTATTGCGTGTGCAAGCGTCGTCTTGCCCGCGCCCGAGGGTCCGATGATGCCAAGGCCATCACCCGGGTTCACCTTGAAGGAGATGCCGGCGAGCAGCGGTTCCTTCCGTGAGGAAGCCACACAGACAACATCCGAAACCGACACCGTTCCATTGAGGGGTGGAAGCTCCATTGGTTCCGACGCCGTTACTTGGGTGGCATTGAGCAAATGGGCGACCCTGCGGGACGAACGCACCACCACCAGCACGCTACGCCAATGGACGATGGCCTGCTCGATAGGTGAAAGCGCGCGCGCCAGCAGTATGGACGCGGCAACCATCACTCCGCCGCTGATTTCTTGGCCGATGGCTAGATAGGCCCCGATGGCCAGTACGCCCGACTGTGACAGGAGTCGGGTCGCTTTCGACATCGCCGACAGGGTTCCGAGCCTGTCGGAAAGTCCGTTCGACAGAAGTACCGCTTCTTCGACCTTCAATTCCCAGAGCGACCGAAGATTGGATTCCATGCCTAGCGCGACGGCAGGCGCAGCCTGACGTCGGCTTTCTTCTGCGAGGCGCTGGGCTGACTCGGCGGCGGTGGAGGCTGCGAGTTGCGATCCGCGGGTAAGCCATTCATTTGCAACTGCAAAACAAGCAAGCACCGATGCAGCGCCCACCGCGAACCATCCGAGCCATATGTGCAGCAGGAAAATCACGCCGATGTAAAGCGGCACAAACGGCGCATCGAAAAACATCGCCGGGCCTGGGCCGGAGATCCAGCTGCGAATGGCCTCAAGATCGCGGATCGACGGGCCGGCGTTTCCCGCGCCTCGCCACGCATCCGATTGAACTGCAGAAAAGACTGGTCCACGCAGAATTTCGTCAAGACGCCCGGCAAGGCGGGCAAGAACGCGCGATCGCATTGCGTCAAGCGTCCCCATGAATGCGAAAAGCACGACGACCAGGATTACAAGTGCTACCAGCGTTTGAACACTGCCGCTGGAAAGCACTCGGTCATAGACCTGCAGCATGAACAAAGGGCCGGTCATCAGTAGAAGATTGACCACGCAACTGAACAGGGCAAGTGCGCAGATGGGCTTGCGCACTTGCTGGCGTAACGTCCTAAGCGGGCCGACACCAGTCATCGTCGGTGCTCGTTTCACAGATGGAAATCGTCGGCTGTGAGAGTAACGAGGCCCGAAAGCTGGATCTCGAAATCGGCCGTTGTGTTCCCGTCTACATCGCCGTGTATGATCGTGACATTGTTGACAGTATCATGATACCAAGTGATGCTGTTTGCTTGGACGCCGGGATCGATTGCAGGAGTCGCATTGGCGACGAAAGTAAATGCCTGATCGCCAACAAATCCCGCCTGTGTCTTTGCGTCGATGGTCGACAAATCAATCTTGTCGCTTTCCGCCTGGCTGAAATCGATGATCACATCCCGGTTGCCGGATCCAATCGGCATTTCATTCGGCGCAAGGAAAACGAAAGTATCCGCATTGGTGCCGCCGGTCATGGTGTCCTTGCCGAGGCCACCCTGGATGCGGTCCGCTCCTGCATTACCATTGATCGTGTCGTTCCCGCCGCCGCCGATGAGCACGTCGTTGAAAGCCGACCCGGTGAGTGTATCGGCAAAATTCGTCCCGATCACACCTTCGATATTCTTGTATGTGTCGGTTCCAAGGCTCGCGGCGCTAGCGTTGAAACCTGTGTTGCTCGCGCTCTGAACCAAGGTGAAATTGAGCCCTGACGTTCCGTCTGAAAAATCGATGAGGTCGATATCGGTCCCGGCACCTTGCCCATCGATTGTATCATTTCCGGCACCGCCTCGAAGTATGTCGCTCCCCGCACCGCCTCGAAGGGTATCTGTACCAGCGCCTCCAATGAGTATGTCGATTGAGGGACCGCCGTCGTCGACGTCAGTGCCATTTCCGCTATCGATATAGGATGCTTGGTACGACTGTGGCGTAGCATAATCACTTAGCAGATTTACATTGTCTCCATTGACAGTATCAATCGATACAGTGCCCGTGGTAAGGCCTCCGTTTCCATCTGATACCTGATACGTGAAGGATCCGGCATTGACCGCATTGTTCGATAGAGGGCCTGCATTGTACGTTATGGTTTGACTGACCGCGTTGTACGTAACATTCGCCCCAGATACAGACACTATCTGCAATTTATCCGAGTCGCCGTCCGTATCATTGCCCAGAAGAACAGCGGCAGAAAATACTGCTGTTGTGCCATTGGATATAATAAGCTTGTCATTCACGGCCACAGGCGCTGCATTTACCGCATTGACGGTGACGTTGACCGTGGCGGTCTCGGTGACGCCGCCCGAGGTCACCGTGTAGGTGTAGCTGTCGGTGCCGTTGAAGTCGGCGTTCGGCGTGTAGGTGACCGAGTTGTCGGCATTGACGACGACCGAACCGTTGGCGCCCTGGGTGACCGCGGTGACCGCCGGCGTGCCCTCGAAGCTGTCGTTGGCCAGCACCGTGGTGGTGATCGCCGTGTCCTCGTCGCCCGAAGCGGTGTCGTCGGCGATGTCGGCGACCGCGCTGACGGTGATTGCCAGCAAGTCCGTGTCAGTGGCTAGACCATCACCGGTTGTGATTGTTAGCGTATCCGAACCGTTAAAATCTCCATTTCCCGTGTAAGTCAGACCGGATAGAATTAAATTGATGTCCGCTGCGGAGCCCACAATGGTCACCGAATTGGTGCCGTTGCCGGTCACGAGCGGGCTGCTCGAGACGTTTAGAGAACCGTGCAGAACTGAAACTGTAGTCGTTAACGTACCACCATCAGGATCTGAAACCGAAACCCCTGGAATTGCCTTTGATACGTCCTCATCGGTCAATTGTACCCCGGCCGGTACGGTGTTCACCGGTGCACGATTGGTGCTGAGATCGATCACGACGGGCGAGAGTTTTTCGATTGCAGAAATTTTCAGATTTATGCTCTGGAATTCATAAATCGATTGATCTGCCTGCCCTGTGCTTTTGTTGACATGGGCCGGTAGCCAAACATTGTTAAAATAGTTAATCTCGGCATTTAGGGCTGCCATAAAGGCAACATCGTTAGATTGCTGTACGCTGATTACAATTTTTAGCGTGTCAATCTCGGTGGTACCACCTTTTACAGTACCGTTTCCACCATCGTAACTATCGTACCCGCTGAACGTCGTTACGCCGATTTGCGCGATACCATCGTCATATATGGTTCCCTGGAGTTTGTACTGGTTCTCGTACGATACGAAAATAAGGGTGTCAGCGCCCGAACCGCCTAGCAAGCTGTCAATACCGCTGCCGCCATCCAGGATATCTGCACCGGAACCACCATTGAGAACATCGTTCCCTCCCTCCCCTGAAAGCGCGTCGGCCCCAGAACCCCCGATCAATTTGTCATTGTAGTCAGTGGCCGTGCCAACATAATTGTCGTCGCCATTCGCGCCCATAACACTTCCTCCCCAACGCCCCAAATTTACCTTTTGTTAGTAATGTTGAATATGATTTCATTCAATTGTCAATGAGAAACGTTGTTAACGGACCGCGATGATTTTAATTAACTTGAAAGCATCGTGGAGAATGCGTGTTGCACAAAACAACAGCTACTTACATTTGATCCGCGGAACAAATGCTCGTACTGCTGTTGCCAAACGCCGGCCATCAGTGAGACCAGCGCACCAACTTTCTGATAGTGATGCCCCCAGGCAGCATATGGATTAGTTGCCGGATCGATGTAGTCGCACGAAGTTATTTCAACCTAACCTGTCTTGGCGGCGCGTTCGGCGCACTCAGCCTCCGCAACCACTTTCGCGGACCCACCATTTTTGCTCTCCCAGCCAACACATCTATTTGATGTCGCGAAAATTCTGACGCGTCCGCTGGTTCTGCTTATACTCGACCGCAGTGACTCTTTTCGCCCTTCATTGTGATGATGAATGTTCCGGGGCAAATAATGCAAATAATAATGCGAAAGTCGGCACACGCCGGTTCGTATCTTCAGCGATCGGAACAGTCTTCCCTCGACCCACAAGTCTCGGCCGCACAAGATTCTCGAGCACATCGGAACTATCGCTGTAGGGGTGTGTGCAAACGTGCCACCAACCTGGCAGCGGTATAATGCTGCATTCATGTAACCATCCCAGCAACTGAAGTTCAACGCGAAAGCAGAAACTCACTGACCGAGAGCGGCCGGAAAGCACCGCCGGCGCAGGTGATCATCAGATGGCACCTTCAGGATGGGCTGATCGTCATTCCAAAGTCGATCCACCAGGACCGGATCGTCGCCAATTTCGATGTCTTCTGGCCGTCCCACCATTCACGCCTATGTGGCGGCAAAGGCGGGCCTGCACGGGCTGACACGCTCCACTGCCGCTGAGCTGGGCCGTCACGGCATCACCGTCAACGCGATCGCCCCCGGCTATTTCGCTACCGAGCTCAACACAGCACTTATGAGCGACGAGGCCTTCACCAAATGGGTCGAGACACGAACCCCGGCGGACCGCTGGGCCCAGCCTGAGGAGCTCGGCGGAGCCGTGGTGTTTCTCGCCTCCGACGCTGCCGCCTACGTCAACGGCCATGGACTGGCCGGTGACGGTGGGCTATCGGTTTCGCTCTGACCGTCGATGTGCTTTCAGGAAAATTTCGGCCGGGCAGCGCTGCGAAACCTGCGAAGACCGGCTGAGTTAATGCATGTCGCCCAAAAGCATGCCCACGGGCCTGACCCGGGGGTGCGCAGCGGTTTTGGGATAACGACATGCATAAAAACAAAAACCTAAAGCGCGTCGCAGGAATCCTCTCAGACGCGACGCGCTCTAGCCAATCCCATAGACCAGGCTCACCCGCCCATCCGTGAGCTGCTGAACCTTCCGCAGTTCGAGCCCGCGACGATTCTGCGTTGCTCCAAACAGCGCCTTCCCTTCGCCGACGAGCAGCGGATAGACGATCAGCCGCAGTTCATCCACCAGCCCGGCATCGATAAGGCTCGCGGTCATTCGCGCACCGCCCATGAGATAGATATCCTTGCCCGGCTGCTGCTTGAGGCCAGCGATGTCTTCGAGGCTCCGCATGAAGCGCGTCTTTGGCCAGGCCGCCGAAATCATTGTGTTCGACAGCACATAATGCGGTGTCTGTTCGGCAAAGCGGGCCCATTCGAGCTCCGCCGGCGTCGGCAATTTGCCGGTCATCGGCAGCGGCTTGTCCGGCTCATTCTGGATCGCGCTCCAGTAGCGCTCGTAGCCGGCGTACATGACGCTCCCGAGCAGGCAGGCATCGATTTGCGGCGTCAGCCCATACTCCTCCGACCACGCGTCGACCCAATCGGCGTAACCCTCGGGTCCCTCCATCTTGCCGTCGACGGAAACCTTCATTCCGGTGATCAATTTGCGCATGACTTCCTCCATCGGGCTTGCGAAATGCAAGCACGTTTCATCGTCGGTTCGTTGCTGGTGTGCGAGCCTCCAAGGGCCGATGCCGGTGGAGGCTGGGCGGTGACTTCAGGGGTGGCCGACGCGATCGTGTCAGGCCGGCAGGCGGCGGTCGTACTCTTCCCGCAGGCGATTCCAGCCATCCCAGAAGGAGGTCGGCGTCTTGCCCGCTAGGCGAGCAGCCAGCATGTCGAGGTGCATGTGCCAGCCGGCGGTGACGTTGAGCTGGATTGCGCGTTCCGGCAGCCGGCGATGGACGACGGTGAGCAGCACACCGTTGCCCTTCGGCTCCAGCAAGAAGGAAACGCCGCCGGTGTTTCCCCAGGTGATGGCGAGCTTGCGCGGCGCATCGAGCTCGGTGATCCGGCCCTCCATCCGATGCTCTTCGGGAAAGCCCGCGGGGCGCTGGCCGGGCGGGTCAGTCAGCTCGTCATTACGCCAGACCAATTCGAACGATGTGCCGGCCTTCATTTCCATCTGGCCGGCAGCCATCCACTGCCGGCGCAGGTCGCTCTCGGTGAGATAGGCCCAGACCCGCTCGATGGGGCCGGGCAAAAGCCGCTGGATGGTGAACGTGGCGGGCTCGGTCAGCTCGCCATAGGCTTCGATGGTTTTCATCTGGTTCATTGGTCGTTTCCTTCTTTTGAAGTGGGCGATTTCCTGGAATGATCCTGGGCTTTGCGTGCGTCCTCCTCGCGAAGGAGACGTTCGAGAATGTCGAGACGGTTGGTCCAGAAGCGCTCGTAGAAGCCCAGCCATTGGTGGGCGCTGGCCAGCGGTCCCGGTTCGAGGCGGCAGAGATGCGTGCGGCCCCTCACCTCTCGACGAATAAGCCCGGCATTCTCCAGCGCCTTGATGTGCTTGGAGGCCGCCGCCAGCGACATGGCGAAGGGTTCCGCCAGCTGGCTTACCGTTCGCTCGCCGCCGGCGAGGTCGCGAAGCATCCTCCGGCGGGTGGCGTCGCCAAGGGCGTGAAAAACCGCGTCGATCTGGGGTGTCTCTAATTCAACCATGTAGTTGAATATAGAGACACGCTTTCGAATTGTCAACCGATTGGTTGAATGATCTTGGAAGGGAGCTCCACAGGCGGCCTGCGGCGATCGGGGACATTCGGCCAGTGCAAGACCACGGACATGGTCACTGCGGCGGAAGCGGGACCTTCACCTGCCTTCGAAGAAAGTATGAATCGAGACTTCCAGCTTTTCGATGAGTTGAGGATTATGGCAGCTTCCAGCCCAGATCAGGGCGTTCAGTCTCATATCCTTGTTGAGAAAGTTCATTTTCCGGGAATCAAGCAGGTATCCCGCGACTTCGTAGTGCCGTCCCTTGATAGCCTCGATAAGCGCATTGTTTCTTCCGGTCTTGTCAGTAAGATTCACGTCGGCGCCATTTTCGACAAGCAACTTGACGACATCCAGATGCCCGTTCTTTGCTGCCTCAATAAGGGCCGTTCTGCCGTAGTAGTCGGCTCTTGCATCGATCTCTATTTCCGGATGTTTCACGAGGGCTAAAATAGAGGCGTAGTGGCCCTTGGCCGAAGCAAGGCTCAAAGGCGTGCTCTTCCATTTGTTTCTGGAATTCACATCGATTGCCGGGTGTTCGATCAGCGCCTCGACCGCCGCGGTACGGGCATTGAGCGCTGCGAGATGAAGGGCTGACCAGCCGCCGCCGTCCGCCTCGTTGATATTGGCGCCGGCCGCCAATTCCGCTTGAACAGCCTCCGCATCGCCGCTTTCCGCCGCGATCAGCAGATTCGACCAACCTCTCGCCTCTTCGGCTTCCAAGCTCTCGGTCAATGCAGTCGCCTCCCCGAATGCTCCCCGCAGGATACCATTGTTCCGGTTCGGCCGACATCCACCGAATGACCGGCTTCCGCCGAAAGCCTTTCACCAGCGTCCGGCAAATACAATCCGAGTGTGAGGGGCCCCAAGCGTTGGAGTTAAAAAGCTGGAGTGATGTCGGGCTATGAACCCGAAGTGGCATCGGGATCAGCGCTTCACATTCTCCTGATATCTCGCCCGTTTGTCGCATGATGCCTGTGGCTGCCTGCCTTAAGAGCGCGACGGCGTCCGACTGACTTCACTCGCAAGCAGAGTGGCGAGGACACCGAAGTCGGACTGGCTCGTTGGTACGGCATGGAAGTTGGACCGCTCGGACTGAAGCCAGGCCTCTGATCAAAGCGGAACTGGCCGATATCCTCCGGCAGCGGAGGCCGATAGAGACGAACAGTAAGCGCGCACTCTATCGAGACAGATCATGCAGTCCTTCAGTACGTTCGTCGTCAACAATGTCCGCTGGCTCTCGGGCGCCTTTTTGCTGACCCTCGTCTCGTCCTTCGGGCAGACCTTCTTCATCGCCTTGTCGAACGGGGGTATCCGCGAGACGTTCGGGTTGAGTCATGGCGAGTTCGGCGGGCTTTACATGCTGGCAACGCTCCTCAGCGCGGCGACTCTGCCGTTCCTGGGTCGGCCGCTGGACCGGTATTCGACAGTGACCATGGCGATCGCGACGATGCTCATGCTCGCCTGCGCCAGCATCGCGATGGGGTTCGCCGGTTCGCTGCCAACGCTGCTCCTTGCGCTCTACCTGCTGCGCCTTTTCGGGCAGGGCATGATGACCCAGACCGCTTTGACGGCGACAGGCCGCTGGTTCGCCGCGAACCGGGGCCGCGCCGTCTCGGTCGTCACGCTTGGCTTCCACGTCGGCGGCGCCCTACTGCCCTTCTTGTTCGTCCTCGTGGCCGGCCTCGTCGGCTGGAGGGGAAGCTGGTTCGTCTGCGCAGCCTTCATCCTGGTGGCCTTGCCTCTGGTTTGTGCGCTGGTCTGGAAGGAACGCAATCCGCAGAGCGAGGGCCAGCCGAGGGCGCAACGCGCAGTGAAGCACTGGACGCGGGCGGAAGTCCTGCGCGATCCGACGTTCTACGCCATCTGCCTGGGTGTCCTGGCTCCCGCCTTCGTCGGCACGACTATCTTCTTTCATCAGGTCTACCTAACCGAGCTCCGAAGCTGGCCGCTGCAACTCTTCGCGAGCGGCTTCGCCGTCTCTTCTCGGCGGTCCAGCTGCTGCCTCTATTCCTTCTGCCGCTGGCGCTGGCATGCTTCGCGGCTGCCTATCTGACGGCGCCTTTCGCCATCTTCGTCTTCATGGCGCTGCTTGGCATCAGCTACGGCTTCTCCTCGACCTTGGAGGGCGCCATGTGGCCGGAGATCTACGGCACCGCGCATCTCGGCGCGATCCGTTCCGTTGTGGTGGCCGTTATGGTTCT
This sequence comes from Mesorhizobium sp., assembly GCA_004020645.1. Lineage (GTDB taxonomy): Bacteria > Pseudomonadota > Alphaproteobacteria > Rhizobiales > Rhizobiaceae > Mesorhizobium. The sequence continues at coordinate 27,307 of SAQL01000019.1, forward strand.
CGCGTCGGCGATGGGTCCCGGCATCACCGGATACCTGATCGACGCCGGCGTCGACTACTCGCTGCAACTGGCCTTGATGGGCGTCTACAGTCTTGCCGCCGCCTTCCTGATGTGGAGGGTATCGCGGAGGCTGACGCGGGGCCTGTCTCGCGGCTGGAATCTTTCCAGCTCCTGATCGGCCCTGAAATCGTCGGCACTAACATTTATGTTGGGCCATATGGAATGAAAGTGCTGGTCCGCGTCGGGTCAAGGATCCTAAGCACCCCGATACCACCTGGTTCGACATGCGGCGGATCGTAGACGGCAAGGCCGTTGAGCGACCCGGCATTGCTCAACGAGGCTCACGACCTGCAGTAGGCAGCTATCGGATAAGGTGAGAAGCAAGATGCGAATTGGACGTCGGCGATTTCTTGTCCTGTCGCTCGGAGCGGCTGCCTTCGGCAAGGCACGCGCCACCGAGCCGCTCTGGTCAGCCCTGCGATCCGGAGAAGCCATTGCCCTGCTGCGCCATGCCGCGGCCCCAGGCTCCGGCGATCCGCCTGGCTTCCGGCTCGGTGATTGCAGCACCCAGCGGAATCTGTCGGAAGAAGGTCGTGCGCAGTCCCGCGCAATCGGCGACCTGTTCCGTGCGAATGGCATCTCGTCGGCCGCCGTCTATTCGAGCCAGTGGTGTCGTTGCCTCGACACCGCTCGCCTGCTCGGGATCGGCGAAGTTGTGCCTCTCGAGCTGCTCAATTCATTCTTTGGCGACAGTTCGGCCGGCGAGCAGCGCACCGCTGCTCTTTTGGCCTGGCTTCGCGGGCGGCGTTTTGGCGGACCAGCCGTCCTTGTCACGCATCAGGTCAACATCACCGGCTTGACCGGCGAGGTGCCGGATAGCGGCGAAATGATCATCGCCCGTATTCATCAGGCTGACCCCGTGCAGGTCATCGGGCATGTTGCCACGCCGGCTTGAGCATCATGGCCTTCGACCCCATCTCGTGCAGCATCGCTTCAGTCGTGGAACGACGACGTGCGAGGAGAGATCAAAGGGAGTGATCGCATGGCTATCGATTTCAACCATACAATACTGCCGGCCCGCAACAGCGAGGGGTCGGCAAAGTTCCTGGCGGAAATGCTTGGCCTTCCAGCCCCGAGGCGCTGGGGGCCTTTCCAGATGGTCACGACCGAAAACGGTGCCAACCTCGACTACATGGATACCGGCGGCGAAATCAGGCCGCAGCATTACGCCTTCCTGGTCAGCGAAGCCGAGTTCGACGAGATCTTCGGTAGGATTCGTGAACGGGATCTCCCGTACTGGGCTGACCCTGGCCGGACGCAGCCGGGCGAGATCAATCACCACGACGGCGGCCGCGGCGTTTATTTCGAGGACCCAAACGGTCATCTTCTCGAAATCATTACCCGTCAGTACGGCAGCGGCGGATGGAACCCGTGATCGCTCGGTGACGTCGCCAGGCGGCGGACGCGCTGCGAGCTGGTCTCATGGCGGAACCTGAACGGTGATCTTGATCGATGAATAATAGGCGGCGACATCCGCTATATCCTCATCGCTCAAGCCCTTGGTGACGACAGTCATCTGCTCGTTCTTGCGTTCGCCTGCCTTGAAGGCCATCAGCGCCTTGACAAGATAATCCTCCTTTTGCCCGGCTATGTTCGGCGCCTCGGGCAGCTTGGCGATGCCATCCTTGCCATGGCAGACTTGGCACTTCAGCATGACCCTTTTGCCCGCAGCGGCATCACCTCCGGCCTCCGCAAGAGACGAACAGGCAAAGAGCGCAGCCAGACTTACAATCAAACCCCGCACCCCGAACTCCTATATCCATAGGGAAATGAGCCAGGCAGCAGCAAAAGTCCGCCGCCTGGCTAAGTCGCTTAATCGCCGTAGGAAATCCGCCAGACGGCGCCAGCTAAATCGTCGGACACCAGCAGCGAACCGTCCTTGAGCATCTGAACATCGACAGGACGGCCGAGATACTCGCCATGCTCGTTCAGCCAGCCGTCAGCGAACACTTCAGTTTTGTCCACCTTGCCGTCCGCCTTGAGCGAGGTGAACATTACCCGAGCGCCCACGGGGTCCACGCGGTTCCAGGAGCCGTGCTGGGTCGAGAAGATGCCGCCTCGGTATTTTTCAGGGAACTGCCTGCCGGTATAGAACGACAGCCCAAGATCGGCCGCGTGAGCCTCTTGCTCGACCTCTGGAAAGATCACGCCTTCGGGCACTGTGGCGTCCTTGTACTCAATAGTACGGATCTTGCCGCCGCCATACCAGGGGAAGCCAAAATTCTGGCCTGGTGCGGTAACACGGTTCATTTCACCCGGAGGGATGGTGTCACCCATGCCGTCGACCTGATTGTCGTTCACCCAAAGTGTCTTGTCCTTTGGATTAAAATCCAGGCCCAGAGGATTGCGCATTCCGCGCGCATAAATTTTGCGGTCGGTACCGTCCTGCTTCATGCTTATGATGCCGCCGATGCCCAGTTTCTCGAATTCCGGGAGCAATTCGGGCGCTGGCACATTAAAGGGCTGGCCGATGGTAATATAGATGCGGTTATCGGGCCCGACGCGGCAGGTTCGGGCCGTGTGATTGAAGCTCTCGTTAGATGCGGGTATCAGTTCGCCTTGCTTCACGATATCGAAAGCCGCGACATCGGGACCTTCATAGAAAAACTCGGCGCCCGCGAACCACAATACGCGGTTCTGTTCGACGACGTAGAGGTGGCCATCTCTGGAGAAGCAAACGCCGTTCGGGACTGTCATTTTGATTGAAGGCGCGAAGACCTTCACATCATCGGCGACGCGATCCTTGTTGCGGTCGGTCATGGAATAGACCCGCTCTTTGCGGGTTCCGACGAACGTCACCACACCTTGTGGTCCCACGGCCATGTGACGCGCGTCGGGAACGATGGCATAGAGGTTGACCTTAAAGCCATCCGGGACCTTGATTTTCGCTGCAATGGCTTTGAGCGCTTCGGCGTGTTCCCCAGTCTGCGGTATCGGCTCCATCATCGGTGTGCCGGTTGTCTTGAAGTCGCGAAGTTTCTCGAGATTGGCGTTCTGCGCAAAGGCGGACGTTGCGCAAAAGGCGGCAGCGCATGACAAAACGAAAGCGAGTTTCTTGATCACGATATCCTCCCACGTGGCCAGCTTTGCGGCATCTGTGGCAGCCAGATACAACGTTGCGGGCCGTTGCTTTCGTGCGAGATTCCAGCGCCAAGCATAATCTGCCGGTCGGACCTAACGACCGAAAGCGTTGCATTGCTCAAGCCCCCTGACAGTTACTTGGGACTGCAGTTGGTTGCCGCGACATCATAGCATGTTGGCCCGCGGCTACCAACGATGAACGGCAAGCTGGTCGCGCCTCGATTGGCTTGAGGGAGAAGCTAGGCGGGGCTTTCAACCAGCCCTCTTATCGGCCGACCGGGCAGGCGCCGAGTTGGAGTAACAGCCCGAATGTGCTCCAATATAGACATGTAGAGTTGCCTTCGAACGTCCGGTGAAAAATGGCATCCAGGCAATGAGAAGCCGCCAGAGAGCAGACCGCCAGAGGGGGAATAGATGCGTCGCATCGCTAGAATCTCGCTTGCCATCATCCTTTCGCTAGCCGTCGCAATCCTGACTGCCTGGGCCGGACTTGCCATGTGGTATCGCCTGCCCGTGGCCGAGCTTGGACGGGCTCTGGCCGGCGTCCTTTTCAGCTTGTTCGGCCTCGCCACTATCATCGCGCTCTTCAGCCGGTTTCGCATCAGGGCGCTTGTCCTGTTTGCAGCTGCGTTAGCTGTGGTTCTGGTTTGGTGGAGCACCATCAGGCCTTTCGATCACGCGGACTGGGCGCCCGACGTCGCCCGTCAGGTAACCGGCACCCGCGACGGGAACCTGTTGACGCTGACTGATGTGCGCGACTTCGAATGGCGTAGCGCTACTAATTTCACCGAACGCTGGACAACGCGGACCTACGACCTCTCCAATCTTCAGACGGTCGACCTCTTCATGTCCTATTGGTCCGGGACCAAAATCGCCCATGTCATCATAAGCTTCGGCTTTGCAGGAGGTGACTATCTTGCCTGGTCGATTGAGGTGCGACGCCAGGGGGGCGGCAAGTTTTCTCCCATGGCAGACCTGTTCAAGAGCAATCCCCTGGTCATTATTGCGGCTGACGAGCGAGACGTCGTCGGCGTCAGGTCAAACGTTCGCGGAGAGGATGTCCAAATCTATCGGCTAAAAGTGTCACCCGAAGCGGCGCGTGCGCTCTTGCTGGAATACGTCTTGGACGCAAATGCACTTTCCACGACTCCGGAATTCTATAATTCCATCACGACGAACTGCACGACCACGATCGTCAAGATGATGCGGGCGGTCGGTGACGTGGTGCCCCTTGACTGGCGCCTCATCGTTAACGGCTATCTTCCGGAATATGCGTATGCACGGGGTGCGCTCGATGTCAGCTTGCCGATGTCGGTTTTGAGGGAGGCAGCCCACATTGACGGCCGTGCGCGGGAGGCAGGCCTTTCGCCAGATTTTTCGAGATCGATCCGGATTGGCGTGCCATCCCCCGGTCCAATTTATTGATCTCTGGAATCGTGTTTGGAAACGCTGGGCGGTTCGAACCGGATCTCATCCCGGCTTCACGGCGCACTTCTACTTTCTCCACCTGTCGACTCGCCTTGGCGGACACCGAGCCTAGATAAGCACTGCGCTGGGGCGAAGCGATGCAGAAGGACCTGAGCATGCCTGAACTGATTACCCTGAACAAACCTGAACAGATCACATTGAATGATGGCTCAGCCATTCCCCAGATCGGCCTTGGCGTGTGGCAGGTCGATCCGGCCATCACGGCCCAGGTTGTGAATTGGGGGATCCAGACCGGCTACAGGTTGATCGACACCGCCGAAGGCTACCAGAACGAGGAAGGCGTCGGGCAAGCGATCCGCACGGCTGGCGTGCCGAGAAGCGAGCTGTTCATCACCTCGAAGCTGCGCAACGGCGCGCATCAGCGTGACACTGCCCTGCGGGCCTTCGACGAGACGATGAACAAGCTCGGCATCGATCAGATCGACCTGTTCCTGATCCACTGGCCAGTGCCCAGCCAGGGCAAATATGTCGAGGCGTGGAAGACGCTGATCGAACTCAGGAATGGCGGCCGGATCAGGTCGATCGGCGTTTCGAATTTCAACCAGGACCATCTGGAGCGGATCATCGGCGAGACTGGTGTCACACCCTCAGTCAACCAGATCGAACTCCATCCCCGGTTTCAACAGCGCCGTACCAGAGAATTTCACAGCACGCACAACATCCGCATCGAAAGCTGGAGTCCGCTGGGCAGCGGCCGGCTGTTGAGCGACCCGACCCTTGAAAACATCGCCGGAAACCACAGCAAGTCCGCCGCGCAAGTGATCATCAGATGGCACCTTCAGGAAGGACTGATCGTCATTCCAAAGTCGATCCACCAGGACCGCATCGCCGCCAATTTCGATGTCTTCGATTTCGAGCTGGACGCCGCAGACCTCAAGCTCATTCGAGGCATGGATTCATCAGACGGCCGCACCGGATCGAACCCCGCCACGGCTGCATTCCTGTTCTGAGAAGAGCCGGCGGCGAAAGCTGCCGATCTCCCCCTGCGAGGGAGACGTGCGGCAGGACAGAGGGGTGCTGTCCCGCTGGCCTCTCAACCAATCGCATGTATCATTACGCCATTCTGAGCTGGTCATAATCATCCTTAACAGCTGCCTTGGATGGTTCAGAATCTTCGCTCATTCGAGCATCATCCTGGCTCTGCAGAACGCCAAGAAATCTTTCCGACTATGCCAAGGCAGCGACAGGTTGTATTGCGTTGACGGTACACGCGTTTGTGCTAGACAGGTGTCAGGCAATGCTATGAGCAACGGGGTCCTCTCGGCTGCTTGGCAACGCCGGGGGGTGGGGGCATGTTCGGTCTGGCGCGTGTTGCGGCTGCAATACTGGTGCGCGTCGGCGCGCTCTTCCTCTTCATAGCGATCCTAATGGCGCCCGCAGCTGCGGGCGTTACGATTACGGGGGCGACTCCCAGCACCTTCTCAGGCCCCGGCCAGACCATCACCTTCCATTTCCGGATCGACCAGGAGAACGCGATCATCAACTCGGTCGCCCTCACCATGAACCACCCGTTGGGGGCGGTCAGTTGCTCGCCCGCCCTTCCGATCCAACCATTCGAGACGACCAACTGCACGGCAACCTATGTAACCCAGCTGAGCAATAGTTTCGACATCGTGCAGTACGGGACGTATGATCTGACGACCAATGGAGGACCACGCGGCGGGAACGTAGCTGGACAGGTTACCGTCACCTACGTTCCGCCGGGGGTGCCGTCGTTGTCATCGATCTCGCCGACGAGCGGACCGGTGACCGGAGGCACCTCGGTCACCATCACCGGCGTAAACCTGGGCGACGTCACAGATGTGACCATCGGGGGCATCGCACTCATCGGCACAACCGTCGTCAACGCCACGACAATCACCGGAACGACGCCAGCAAACACCGCCGGCAGCAAGGACGTCAAAGTCACCGCCCTGACGGGTTCGAGCACGCTGGCCGGCGGGTTCACCTATCTCACACCCACCATCACATTAAGCCCAACGAGCCTGCCCCCGGCCACGGCCGGCAACGCCTATTCACAGTCCGTTATCGCCACGGGCGGGACTGCGCCCTACAGCTTCACAGTCTCGGCAGGCGCCTTGCCTCCAGGTGTTTCACTGACCGGCGGCGGTACGCTGGCAGGCACGCCGACAACTGCCGGCGTCTACAATTTCACGGTGACGGCGACTGACGCGAACGGTTTCATCGGCGCCCGGGCCTATGCGCTTTCCATCAGTGCTCCAGCAATCACGCTGGCACCTTCCACCCTGGCGAATGGCACTGGTGGTATCGCCTATGCTCAAGGACTGTCGGCGACGGGCGGCACGGCTCCCTATAGTTTCGCGCTGACGGCCGGCACGCTGCCCACGGGAGTGACGCTTGCTGCTGACGGGTCGCTGTCGGGCACACCGACCACCGCCGGAAGCTTCAATTTCACAGTGACGGCGACTGACGCGAACGGTTTCACCGGCGCCCGGGCCTATGCGCTGTCCATCAGTGCTCCGACGATCACGCTGGCGCCTTCCACTCTGCCCGCCGCAGTGGCGGGCAGTGCCTACGCGGAAGACATCTCGGCCGCCGGCGGCACCGCGCCTTACGGCTTCGCCCTAAGCGCTGGTGCGCTGCCACCCGGCATGAGCCTTTCCGCGAGCGGGTCGCTCACAGGCACACCGACCACCGCAGGAAGCTTCAATTTCACCGTCACGGCGACTGATGCGAACGGTTTCACTGGCGTTCACGCCTATGCGCTTTCCATCGCTGCTCCGACGATCACGCTGGCACCGTCCACCCTGCCCGGCGGCACCGGCGGTATCGCCTATGCTCAAGGACTGTCGGCGACGGGCGGCACAGCTCCCTATGGTTTCGCGCTGACAGCCGGTACGCTGCCCGCGGGGCTGACGCTTACTGCTGACGGGTCGCTCACAGGTACACCGACCGCCGCCGGAAGCTTCAATTTCACCGTC
>SAQL01000019.1:34975-139569 GCA_004020645.1 Mesorhizobium sp.
GCTGACGGGTCGCTCACAGGTACACCGACCGCCGCCGGAAGCTTCAATTTCACCGTCACGGCGACTGACGCGAACGGTTTCACCGGCGCCCGGGCCTATGCGCTGTCCATCGGTGCTCCGGCCATCACGCTGGCACCGTCCACCCTGCCCGGCGGCACCGGCGGTATCGCCTATGCTCAAGGACTGTCGGCGACAGGCGGCACAGCTCCCTATGGTTTCGCGCTGACAGCCGGTACGCTGCCCGCGGGGCTGACGCTTACCGCTGACGGGTCGCTCACAGGTACACCGACCGCCGCCGGAAGCTTCAATTTCACCGTCACGGCGACTGACGCGAACGGTTTCACCGGCGCCCGGGCCTATGCGCTGTCCATCGGTGCTCCGGCCATCACGCTGGCACCTTCCACCCTGCCCGGCGGCACCGGCGGTGTCGCCTATGCGCAAGGCATGTCGGCGACGGGCGGCACGGCTCCCTATGGCTTCGCGCTGACAGCCGGTACGCTGCCCGCGGGGCTGACGCTTGCCGCTGACGGGTCGCTCACAGGCACACCGAGCGAGGCCGGGAGTTTTGCCGTCACCATCGAAGCCGCCGACGCCCTCGGCTTCACCGGCTCCACCTCGTACATGCTCGTCATCGATGCGCCGGTCCCCGTGGCTTCCGACCGCACGGTGGAGATCCTGGCGGGCACGACCGGCCGGGCGAGCCTGACTGACGGAGCAACGGGTTCGCCCTTCACGGGAGCAGCGATCGTTTCTCACCCACCGGCAGCCGCCGGCGCCGCCAGCATCGAAGGTAGTGGCGGCAACTACGACCTGGTCTTTGCCGCCACCGAGACGGCAAGCGGCGCCGTCGCGGTTACTTATACGCTGTCCAATGTCTGGGGCGTGTCGGCGCCGGCGACCATCACCTTCAGCGTGATGGTACGGCCCGACCCCTCGGAAGATCCCGAGGTAATCGGTCTGCTGACGGCCCAAGTGGATTCGGCCCGCCGTCTCGCAGCAGCCCAGATCGGCAACTTTAACGGACGGCTGGAGCGGTTGCATAACGAAAGCGATCGCCGTGCCGCATCGATCGATCTACGGATCGGTCTGCAGCGAGAAGACGCGTCCAAGCCGCTGGCCTATGCCGGCGAAGAAGGCGGCGTCGACGCGCGCGCGTCCGGCTTCCCCCTCGGCAACCCCGGAGCACCGGCCGGCAACAGGGGCGGAGCCGCGGGCGACAGCAGGATCGCCTTCTGGGCTGGCGGCTTCGTCAATTTCGGCAGCCGCGAGGACGGTGCGCTCGACCTTGACCAGACACTTGTCGGCGTTAGCGCCGGCCTCGACTGGCGCTTCTCGCCGAAGTTTGTCGGTGGCATCGGCATCGGCTATGGGCGCGACGCCGTTGATGTCGGAGACAATGGTACTGAAAGCGAGGCGCAGGCCTTCAGTGCCGCCGTCTATGGCAGCTATCAGCCGACGGCGGGCGTCTTCTTGGACGGGCTCCTGGGCTTTAGCCGGCTGGAGTTCGACAGCCACCGCTTCGTCACCGATACGGGCGGCTTCGCGGAAGGAGGGCGCGACGGGCACCAGGTCTTCGGCTCGCTCTCGGCAGGCTACGAGCATCGCAGGGGTGGCCTGCTCCTGTCGCCTTATACGCGGTTTCAAGCCGCCTGGTCTCGGCTTGACGCCTTCACCGAGACAGGTTCGGGACCTTACAACCTCGCCTTTGGCGACCAGGATGCAGAGATGGTGGCCGGCGTGCTGGGCCTTAGGGTGGAATATCATGTGCCGACAGACTGGGGCACGCTGGTGCCGCGCGCCAGGCTGGAATACACGCATGATTTCGCGGGCTCGAGCCTCGCCAGCATTGGCTATGCCGACCTTTCGGGCGGACTGCCCTATGCGCTGGAGATTGATCCCATCAGCCGCGACTATCTGAGCTTGCAGGCGGGCTTCGACGCCGAACTCGGCGCTGACTGGCAACTTGGGCTCGATTATCGCCTTAGCCTGGGGCTCGACGGCGACGGCCACAGCCACGCGGTGGGCCTGAAGATCGGGGCGAACTTCTAATCAGGAATGTCGAGTCCGATCAGACGATCGCGCGCCACCTCATATCCCCGACCCATCCAGCAGCGGGACATCTTCTTCATCCCAGGGGCTCGGCAATGAACCCTTGCTCAGATTGGCTGTCGGCAGCGGCATCCAGCACTTCAGCTCGGGTTCCGCGTATTCAACCACGCGTCCCGGCGACGAGTCGGAAGCGCGCCATCCTTCGCTGCCGAACTGGTCGGCCCGAGACCAGTAAGCCAGGTCGACTTCCGCCGGCCCCTGTTCGGAGGGCCGAACCGTGACAAGGATTCGGCTGCCATCCTTTGGCGCGCTCGACATGTGACGCCACCGATCGGGCTCGTCCATCGTGTTTCCTCCTGCAGCCAGCATCTCGGCTGTCCAGACGAATAGTCGCCTCGTGTATAAGGCCGGTCAACCCGAACTTTGCGCCGAACGGCTTATAGTTGCTGGCCGCTGGCGCGACGTGGGCTCGCGGTCATCAGCGAACCTTAGCATTGACTGCCCAGGCTCTGGTTTTCAGGGGAATTGACCCGTCCTCGCCGCGCGGCAGGCTATCGCGGAGCCTCTCCATCAATCTCTGGCGAGCTGCGGGGTCGAGACTCATGCAGTAGCCGGGTGCAGGCCCCGCACCCAGGGTGAAGGGGTGCCAGTAGTCTTCAAAATCCTTGAACACGGCGGGCGCTTCGATCCGGGTGCAGTCGACGGAACCCAGGCCCGCCTTCTCCGCGAGATCGGTCAATCCGTCTGGGGTGCAAAATGGAAAACGCCTGTCCTCGGTAAGGTCGATGGCACCTGGGTCAAGCGCCGTCGCAGCGGTCCAGAAGGCCCGCATGAATTCCACGCCGCCACCAGGATAATCCCACACATAGAACCCAATCGTCGCTCCGGGGCCGGCCACCCGCCGCATCTCCGCGAACGCCTTTTGCTTGTCGGGGATGAAGTTGAGAACAAGCGCCGACACGACGATGTCCTTGCTGCCGGATTCGACAGCCAGGGCCTGCGCATCGCCTGCGAGAAACTCGACACGTTTATCCGGCACGATTGCACGCGCCTTGGCGAGGAAACCCTCCGATGGATCTATGGATACCAGGCTCCTGGGATTGCAACGGGCCAGGATGGCTGCCGAGAGCGCCCCGGTTCCGCAACCCACCTCCAGCCAGTCCAGACCCTCCGCCGGATCAAGCCAATCCAGGAACAGTGGAGCGATCTGACGGCTCCATCGCCCCATATAGAGGTCGTAGCTATCCCCGGCCTGCCAGGCGTCGTGGCGCGTCACCTCAGTCATCGCAATCTCCTCCCCTGATAATTTTCGACCCATCGGACCGCGAGAATACGCCCGCCGCCCTCGCGGGAACAGAGGGCCAGGAATATCTGCCACGGGATGGCCTAGAAGCGGGCGACGAAGACGGCGTTCATGCTGAAGGTAAAGTTGGAACCGTCCGCGCCGCCACGACAAGCACGCCGAGGTGGCAAATGCGAATTGATCGGATGCCCGGATCGCCGATCGAATTGCCACCGAAGCAATGTCCCATACGATCGGCAAAAATTCAGCACTCCGCTTGATTTTCCGCCGATCTTCACACATTGTTGCACTGCACAATACCGGAGGTTGTGCCAAACTGATCGCACTTTGACGTCCGATTGGCCAGGTCCGATTTGAGGCAGCAAGGGATCACATACCAAGATGCTTCGCGACTTGTCCGCCTACAAGAGAATGTTGATGCTCGGCATTGTCGGGCTGGTGTTCGTCGCTGCCTTCGATGCCATCAGCAACCTGCCCGTCGTTTCCGGCTGTGCGTTCTACGGCAATTGCGCGATCGATCGCTCCGCCGAAGCACCGATCGAGCTCGGCCTGGACCCGACAGAGCCATGAAGCCACCAGAGAAGACAGCGCTTATCGTCTATGACGGCGATTGCATCTTCTGCCAGAGCTATGTCCGCTTTGCCCGGCTGCGCGACGCCGTCGGTCCTGTCGAGTTGCTCGATGCGCGCTCCGGCGATCCGCGCGTCGTCGGGTTTCAGCGCCAAGGCTTCGACCTGAACGAGGGCATGCTCTTCGTTTTCGAGGACCGCGTCTACCACGGCGAGGAAGCCATCAATCTCCTGGCGATCCTCAGTTCCTCTTCTACTTTTTTCGGCTGGCTCAACCGCAGGATTCTCTCAAACAGGACAGCCGCACGGCTGATCTATCCAGCACTCAAGCTCGGACGCCGCGCTACCCTGAGGCTTCGCGGCCGCTCGCTCATCCCTGCCGACCTCGAACGGCGCTAATTTAGATATTTCCCTGCCAAATGGATAGCTGGCGACGTCTACCAGTTAGTTCGCGAACATTCGAACAGTTCTCCCAGAGCGGCGCTCAGTGGGTGCAGACCTTCGGCCGCGAGAAATCCACCAACTTGAAGATAAGGAACTTTCGTTCGAGGAGGTTGGGTATTTCGTCCGCGAAGGTCGACGCGTTGGCGCGGGTCATCGTCTCGCCATGCTTCACGTAAGTCACCCAACCCTCGGGCTTCAGCGCAGCTGTTTCATCAGATCGAGGAGGACGTGGTAATTGCCCGCCTTCGGATGCGACGCGCTTTAAGAGTTCGCCGACTATCGCTGTCTTGCCGTTTTGGGAAATTCCACTACGTCCGCCGGCGGGCGCTTGTACTGGGCTGCGGCAATTGCATCGATCAGAATATCCAGAGCCGCGCGAGCAGCGCTGCTCGTCTCGTCATCGCCGCGCAAATAGTGGCAGGCTCGTTCAAGATGGAGGTGGGCGGCGGCAAAGTCGCTGGTCATGGATTCTCCTTTTGCCCGCCTCCGACAAGGATGGCCCATTTCGATTTACCCAAAGGCGAATATCCACAGCTGGATTTGAATCAATGTTGGCCGGTTAACCAGATCTTCAGCATCGCGAGGCGACCTTGCTGCTGCGGACATGTGTTGAGTTCCGCCTCAGGCAACAGACCCGCTCCGGAGACCGGGGCGGGTTTTTGCTTAAATGCTTCGGGTGGAACCGGCATCCGCAATTGGCGCGCAGGCTGGCGTCGGTTTGGGTTTGACAGAAGCGGATGCCGAACTGCTGATCCAAAGCGTCGTTGGCGTGCGCGGCAGAGCGACGAACCCATTGCCACCGCAGGTCTCGGAGTCCGTTCCCAGGCCGGCGTGCTGCCGACGTCAGGCCGCTTTACGCCGGGATTTCCATGTCTCGTGGTGCTTGCCCCACGCCGACATGACTGTCACCGCATCGTTCAGGCTAAAGCCGAGCGGCGTGATCGAGTATTCCACACGAGGCGGCACCTCGTCATAGGCGCGCCGGCTGATCAGCCCGTCGGCTTCCATCTGCCGCAATTGTTGCGTGAGCACCTTTTCGCTGACGCCAGGCAGCAAGCGGCGCAGTTCGGCAAAGCGGTATGGCCGCAGATGCAGTTCCCATAGCAGCGAGGTTTTCCACTTTCCGCCGATGGCCTGCAGCGCGGCAGCAAAACCGCAACTGTCTGGTTCCTTGCGCCTCATTTGGCAGCTCCTGTCATGATGGCGATAGCTTACCTCAAGGTGCGTACTTCTCAACGCAGCAAGAATTTATATCTTCGGATCGAGCGCGCCAAACACAAAACGGACCTCGGCGAGAGGGCCATCAGTCTATCGGAGAAGTTACTATGGCATCGAATGTCTGCGTGCTCGGCGCGGGCCGAATGGGCTCGTCCATTGCTCGAACGCTGCTCGACCGCGGCTATCCAACATGGGTCTGGAATCGAACCGCGGCAAAGTGCGATCCATTGGCGGCCCTTGGCGCGAACGTCGCCCCGTCAGTGGAGGATGGAATCCGAGCGGCCGACGTCGTGATCATCAATGTTCTCGACTATGCCGCCAGCGACGCTTTGCTGAAGCGGGATTGCATCGCTTCGGCATTGGCCGGCAAAGCCGTCGTGCAACTCACCTCCGGATCGCCGCGTCTGGCGCGGGAAGAAGCGCGCTGGGTGGAAGCACATGGTGCCGGCTATCTGGACGGGGCGATCATGGCCACTCCGGATTTTATCGGCAAACCCGAAACCGCACTGCTTTATTCGGGTTCCCGCGACGTTTATGAGAAGCACAAGCCCCTGCTTTTCGCACTCGGCGGCGGCACGAGCTATGTCGGGGAGCTGCCGGGTCAAGCCTCTGCGCTTGATACCGCTCTGCTCACCCAGATGTGGGGCGGGCTCTTCGGAGCACTCCAGGGCATGGCCGTCGCCGAGGCCGAAGGTCTCGACCTGGCGACGTTCAGGAGCCATCTTTCCGCATTCAAGCCTGTTGTCGATGCCGCTCTGTTCGACCTGGTGGATAGAACGAATGCACGCCGTTTTGCCGGCGACGACGCGACCCTGGCATCATTGGGCGCCCACTACAGCGCCTTCCAGCATCTGCTTGAGGCCTGCGAGGATCGAGGGCTCGACGCGGCTATGCCGCGCGCCATGGACATGATCTTTCGACAGGCGCTTTCGCTCGGGCGCATGGAAGATGATTTTGCATCTCTCGCGCCGCTGTTTCGAAATGGTTCGTCGCGCCAGAGCGGGGAGCCAGCGAATGCATAGCGGCAAGACGAAACGAACCGCGACCTGCTCATGCCGGGGCGTGGAACTTGTCCTGGCCGGAGAGCCGCGACGCGTCTATGCGTGCAGTTGCATGGAGTGCCAGCGCTGCACCGGAACGGCGTTCTCGTACCGGGCCATCTACGCCGGTTCCGCCCTCGTCGGCCAGAAAGGCGAGACCAGATCCTGGCGCAGAACCGGCTCGTCGGGACAATGGCTGGAGCAGACATTCTGCACCACATGCGGCTCGGTCGTCTTCATGCGGGCAGAAGGGCTGAAGGATGCGCTGTCGGTATCGGTCGGCTGCCTGGAGGACCCGGAATTCCCACCCCCGACAATGCTCCATTGGCCTCGCAGAAAGCATAAATGGCTTTGTTTGGAGGGCGTGCCCGAAGCAGCCGTCTCTTGAGGGCGGATCACCAAGCGCGATGCCTGGCTTGCAGCAGGCTCGGCATCGTGAGTCCGGCAACGTCTCCTTCGGCAATCGATTTCCGTTCAAGATGGTCCCGATTGGGCGGATAGCTGTCGCGGGCGACAGCGAATCCCAAGGCTCCCTCGCAGCACTCCTTGCAACACTTTGCGCTCCCCGACGTTCTCCCAAGGCACGCTCCGAAGCCGATTGTCGCGGCTCCAAGGGCAAATCAATTGCTGGAGCGAGGGAACCATCCCGGCTTCGCCGGCTGGCCACGGCCGGTTCGGCAACCTGCACCGATGTGACGCTGGAGGAGACGCCATGGACATGGGCAACAGGAAGACGCAGTTCAATATCTGGTACTGGATCGTCGCCTTCGTCGGGCTGATGATCTTCCAATATGTCTACACCGCCACCCAGCACGTCGCGCAGATTCCCTACAGCCAGTTTGAGACCCTGCTGCGCGACGGCAAGATCGCCGACGTGCAGGTTTCCGATCGCTTCATCCAGGGCCGTTTCAAGCAGCCGCAGGACGGGAAGCCGCTATTCATTACAACGCGGGTCGAGCCGAATCTCGCGCGACAGCTGCAGGAACACGGCGTCACTGTCACTGGCCAGATCGAAAGCACATTCCTGAGCGACCTGCTCTCCTGGGTCGTCCCGATCCTCGTCTTCTTCGGCTTGTGGATGCTGCTGATGAGACGCATGGGCGGTGGCATGGGCGGTTTGATGCAAATCGGCAGGAGCAAGGCCAGGGTCTATGTCGAGGCCAATACGGGCGTGAGGTTCGACGACGTGGCGGGTGTCGATGAGGCCAAGGCCGAGCTGCAGGAGATCGTGGATTTTTTGAAAAGCCCGCAGGAATATGGCCGTCTTGGAGGGCGCATGCCAAAGGGCGTGCTGCTGGTCGGACCGCCAGGCACCGGCAAGACGCTGCTCGCGAAGGCCGTTGCAGGCGAGGCAAAAGTTCCGTTCTTCTCGATCTCAGGCTCTGAATTCGTCGAGATGTTCGTGGGCGTCGGCGCCGCCCGTGTGCGTGACCTGTTCGAGCAGGCACGCGCCAGAGCCCCCGCAATCATCTTCATCGACGAGCTCGACGCGCTGGGCCGCGCCCGGGGTGCGGGCCCGATGATGGGCGGCCACGACGAGAAGGAGCAGACACTCAATCAGCTCCTGGTCGAGCTCGACGGTTTCGATCCGAAGATCGGCGTCGTGCTGCTCGCCGCGACGAACCGTCCGGAAATCCTTGACCCGGCACTTCTTCGCGCCGGCCGTTTTGATAGGCAGGTGCTGGTCGACCGGCCGGACAAGCAAGGCCGCGTCCAGATACTCCAGGTCCACATGAAGAAGGCGAAGCTGGCAGCGGATGTCGAGGCCGAGAAAGTTGCCGCGCTGACGCCGGGCTTTACCGGCGCCGACCTCGCCAATCTGGTCAACGAGGCGACCCTGCTTGCCACGCGCCGGAAGGCAGATGTCGTCACGATGGAAGATTTCAACAATGCGGTGGAGCGCATCGTGGCGGGGCTCGAGAAGCGCAACCGGCTGTTGAACCCTAGGGAACGTGAGGTCGTCGCCTATCACGAAATGGGCCATGCTCTGGTAGCCATGGCGCTGCCCGGCGTCGATCCGGTGCACAAAGTATCGATCATCCCACGCGGCGTCGGCGCGTTGGGCTACACGATCCAGCGGCCGACCGAGGACCGATTCCTGATGACGCGAGAGGAACTGGAGAACAAGATGGCGGTGCTGCTCGGCGGCAGAGCGGCCGAGCAGATCGTGTTCGGGCATCTGTCGACGGGGGCCGCCGATGACCTGGCCAAAGTGACCGATATCGCCCGCGCCATGGTTACGCGTTACGGCATGTCGGAAAAGCTCGGCCATGTGGCGCTGGAAAAGGACCAGCGCTCCTTCCTGAGCCCCAACCCACTCGCCGGCGGTCCGCGCGAGCACGATTACGGCGAGGCCACCGCCGAAGCTATCGACGCGGAAGTTCGCAGCATCGTCGACACAGCTTTCGCGCGAACCGTCGGGCTCCTCACTGAGCGACGGGATTTGCTGGAAAAGACGGCGCGCAAGCTGCTCGAAATCGAGACGCTCAGCGAGGCTGAACTCGCATCGCTCGTCGGAGACGCCTCGGCGCCGGATCGCGCGACAGCGGAGGCATCCGATCCGCAATCGGGGAAGCGACCGGTACGACGGGGCAAGGCTGCGGCTACAAACGTCTCGCGCCCGGCCGAGTGATGACCTTCCTCGTCCCAACGTGGTCCCCGGGTCCCAACCGCTCGTCCAAAAGCCCGATACGGGCTGCAAGATCGCCGTACATCGTCATGTTGCAGCCCAGGACAAAGCCGCCGGGATGGACATCACGGGTCAGTCGCTCGCGGACCGGCGGCCGTTTGATCGTGAACGGCAGATTCCTGGCATCGCCGATCTCGACGCGGCCTCCCAGGTGACCCGTTCCCAGTGGCATAGTGTCGCTGCCAGTCACTGAGATAGTCGCCCAGGACCTGGCAACAACGAAGACCAGCACGGCCTCTCGCACGCGCCCGGCCGGCGTTGCGGGCGGTCGCCAATCCGGGTCGCGTGGCGCCCGTTGACCGGCTTATTCAGTAAAGGCTAATAAGGCGGCGTTACGCGACCGATCCTTGTCTGTTTTTTGGATTTGGCGTTGCTTCGTCAAGGTCCGACGGGATCGGGGTCGAGGCCGTCGAGGCAATCCCGCCCGGCGGCCTGCTCGACAGTCTTCACGAACCGCGGCGCTGGTTAGCACGCCCCACGGCGCTGCCGAGGCGGAAGAGAATGTCGACGAGAGGCGATCTGGCGCAAGTTGCGCCTCGTGCTCGAGGAGGCGGTCCGCAAGTGTATGGTGGCCGACGTGGAGGTCGGATCGTTCCTGTCGGGCGGGCTCGACAGCTCGATCACCGCTTCGCATGGGGGTTGGGTCTGTCGCGGTTGCGGAATCGCAGTGGTAAAGGGCTCGGCAGCGCGCGCTTCACCCGATAGACAACGCGTGAACAGAGCGGCGTGCAGAAATTTCAACCGTGGTCAACGCTCTTCGGCTTGGAGGGAAGTGATCGAAAGTGGAATGCGTTGTCATCAGCCTTCTGCGGCGTTGCCGTTTTGGCGCGCTGCAAAAACGCCGTTTCCAGCCGTCGACCAATCTCGCTCACCCTTGACGACGTAGTATAAGCCGCCTTCGAATTGCTTGATGCGAGCCATACCTTCGTAGCTGGCAAGATACTCGTGGATCGCCCGTGCATAACCATCCCAGTCGGGGTACCCGTCTGCGATCATGATCCCATCGTCGGCCAGGTAAGGAAAAAGGGCCCGAAGACAAGTCATTGCGGAGGCATGCCAGTCGCAATCGATTCGTAGCACCGCGATGGGTGATGGCGGCTCGAATTTGGCCAATGTCTCCTCGAAGTAGCCTTTGACAAGCTGATATCGCGTTGCGCCGGACTTCCTCATGGCCGCATCAGCATGCTCGGTTCCGACGATCGCATTGTTGAAGTACCAAGGGCCGTTCGTATCAGCCTTCCAGGCAAGGGCAGCGGGGCCGTCGATAGGCTGTGGATCAACATGGCCTTGGAAGCTGTCGAATAAGAAATATTCTCGCTGCGGTCCTAGGATCTCAGCCATGCCGGCACAAGTGCCGCCTTTCCAGACGCCACACTCGATGACGCAGCCATGCGCTGGCGCCGTAGCAGCAAGAGCGAGGTTCGCGATATACTGCTCGCGACCAAGCATGGTGCTGTCCTTGTACTTCTCGTAGATCATCTCAAACCGAGTGTGCGGAGCCCGTGACCGGGAGACGCGACTCACTTCGAGGCCGATCGCATTGAACGAAGCCCGCACGAGGCGTTTCACTGAGCTGAGAGTCATCATGCTACTCGCAAGATGGTTGAAGCGGAAATCGTGTTCGCTGCCACCGCCGCATGGCAATCAAACGCCCTGTCAAGCTTACAGAGTTTAGATCTAACCGCAAAGACACCATCAAGTTCGATCACCTGATCGAGCTTGTGCCGTTAAGGTCGCACACAAGGGGCGTTGGAATACCGCAATCAGCAGAAACCTGACTTCCATCTCTCCAGACGGCCGCAGAGCAGGCTAGGATTGACGCCGATCCAGGATAGTAGCCGGACGGCTAGCTGCAATTGAGGCTGAGGTCATGCCGCCGGTCCGTAGCGCATGAACTGGAACGTCTTATGAAAGGATCGGATGAGCTCGAAACATCGAACCGCCCTGGGGTTCAGTCATTGTCTCGAAAGTGAAAGATCCGCTCATCGCCTTCCGCGGTGTGCCAGTCGACAGCGTGCGCTAGCCCGTATCCGGCATCGGCAAAGAGGCGGATCAGCTCCGTTTCCGTAAATGTGTTGGTCCAGCCTGCGCCAGCGCGGCGGAACGTTTCCGGCAGCCTGGCCAGGCTATGTCGCGGGTGAGCCGCGCAACCATATGACGCGATACAAGCCGGCGATTGCTGCCTCAGCCATTCTATGAAGGAATGTAGATCGTGAACGTATTCGAGAACCCCAGCAAAAATTGCGAGATCGAATGCATGGGCGGTCAGATCAGGCAGGGGTCGTTGATTTAGGTCCAGCACGATCGTGCCAGGTCCGCGGCTCACGAGGTCGGACGGGGTGTATTGGCAGCTTGGGTCGAGATGACGTTGAAGCTTGCCCATTCCCACGCCAAACTCGATCACCCTCGTCCCAGGTGGCACTAACCGGGCAATGATTTTCGTCCTTTCCTCCCAGTCCTCGAATTCCGATGCATCGGTCCACCGCTCAAAGTCGGTCTTTCCGAACAGCTTGCATTTGAGCGCTTTTAGTCTTGTCGACCAACTGTTGTATTCCAGCATGGCGGCCCCTGATTCAGCCTTGGTCCCCGATCGCGTCGCGAATGCGACGGTAAGCGGTATGGCCGGCAGCGATTTGAGCTTCGGCCTTGGCCAATATCGCCGGGCGAATAGCGGGCGCCTCTTCCAACAGGCGCCGGAGCGCCGATCGAAGCTTCTCGGCAGAGTTCGGATGATCGAGTGCCACCATCTCGCAGCCCGTGCCGAACATATCGGCGAGGCCAAGGAACTTGTCGACATAGTAGTCGGATCTGGCTAGCCCGATGGTCGGGATACCGTTGGCTAACGCGAAAACGCCGGCGTGGTAGCTGCCAGTGACTACGACCCGACAGCGCTGGATTTGCCGAATGAGGTCGATCGGTGTGCGGATCGCGAGTGCCCGGTTCAGCTCGGTCTCATCGGTGGGCATCAGTCCACGAATTGCGTCGATATCCGCTTCGCGAGGCACCCATGAGACTGGAACGGCGATCAAGGGTGCCTCGAGCGAATCCGATGTGGCGCCTAAGACATGTCGCAGCCCTTCGAGAATATCCGCTGATACTCCTGAATAGGAGGAAAGACGTAGATTGACGCCAATGCCGGTGCCAAGCTCATCCACTCGCATCTCATGCGCCATTTCGATGGCGTCATCGCCGGTTGCGCAGATCCTGTCCTTGGAAACACCCAGCTCCGCGAGCAGAGGAAGCCCGGCTCGCGTTTCGCGAAGCGCGATCAAGTGGAGCCTTGGCAATATGGCCGATGCACGCGCTCTCAGCTCGGCATTGGCAAGCGGGCCTATCCCCTGGCCGACCATGACCACCGGCCGTCCTTTCCTTGCAAGCGCGAGATTCAGAGCTTCGAGTACCGACAGGGCATATTCTGGGAAAGCGTCTGTGATTCCGCCCATTCCACTTACAAGCACAAGGTCTGCCCTGTCCACAGCATCGGTGAAGCGAAGAAGTGCCGCGCGCGCATCCGGCATGTGCCTAAACTTAAGGCGCCAGAACAGAGAAACGAGCCTCGGCGCGTGTCGGCGAATGCGATCGGGCCAGTGCTTGGGCACGAACCGCTTCAACTTGGCCGGCCTGAAATCAGGCTTGAGCCATAGGGCGCGCCCTTCGGCGGACAGGGGGGTGGCAAAGGGACAGAAGCGGCGAAGCGCGTCCGGATCGTCAGTCAGAACGTTGATCGTCGAATTGTCGCACAGCCGCGCAAGCCGCTCCGTGGCAGCATAGAGCATTGCCATGTCACCGATATTACGCAGCACATAGTCGCTCGGCTCTATGAGTATCTGGATTGGGCGATGATTAAAGCGCATCCTTTTCCCCTAGATCCGAGTGGGGGATCGAAGGTTAGCACAACGTCTGAGGCAATCGAGCCCATTTGCGCGACGCCGGATTTTACTGACACGTCTGCTTGGATCAGATCACGATGATGCTTGCGCCGACCTGAAGGTCCGCTCTTGAACATTCGAGGCCAGAAGTGGCGGGTCTGCTCCGGCCCCAAATCTACCCCAGAGCTGTAGCTCGGGCATTGTTCGTTTCTCCATCGGCCAATCAAGGCCAAGGAGAACGGAAATGGGTTACTCTCAACACGATCCTGCAATTCAAGGACGCGCTGCTTGGAATGCCGGAAAGTCAGTAGGCACGAAGCGGCCTTTCACACAAAAGCAAATCTAGGCGATCCGCTTCGGCCGCTGCTGTCACGCGACCGAACTGAACGCAGCCTATGTCGATGTCGCGGTGCTGCGTTGGCAGGACTTCACCGGCCAGGCAGCAGTGCTGGAGGGCGACGAACGGACCTCCGCCGAGATCGCTGCGGCAAGAGCTGGAGGAGTGGCATGACCATCCCTACACCAGAAAGTGCCTCCTGGAGGTCAATTCTGAGCAACGGCCCTTCACCGGCACTCCGGTGGCCCAAAATCGCTCTTCGTCGGGAATTGCAGCAGCATGATTGCCGGGCCAAGGCAGGCCAGGCGGCGAGTGTGGCATCTGGTGAGGCAGGCTGATGGCCCGCCCCAGCCATCAGCCCGATGCTTTTCATCGCCGTCAGGTGGAGGCGCTGGCAGGCTAGGGGCAAGGTTGCACACCGGCTCTGCGGTTGACCCAGGTCCGCAGATTGAACACGTCGACTGAACAGCATCAGCCGAACACCCCGACTACGAAGGTGATCGCGGATCCGTGGAGAAGGTTGGATTTCAGGTCCTCTCTCTCCGCCAGTTCGTCACATTTCGCATTCCATCGACACCGGGTCCCCGGAAAACCGCGCGTATCGGGAGCGAAGCGATCAAGACAGCGTTGGTTGACGCGCCTGTTCAGAGGGAACTAATATTGCATCGGGGCGCGGCGGACCCGCGGCCCGTTCCCAGATGGATCCAAGTTCGATTTCCCGGATTCGAGATTTGATTTGCCACGATCGAAGCCCGTTAGGGCCAGGCTGGCAGGAGAACAATCGGTCTGACTTGCCCCGAATTCGCCCCGGTTGTTGGCCAGCAATGCATATCCAATAGAATACTCAAATAAACCATTCCCCCAACTGCGGAAACGAAGGCCTGATGATTGATGACAATGCTACGGTAGGCGTCGTGGTACCAATGTTCAATGCTGAGAGAACCATCGGTGCTACCTTGGCCAGCATCTGCAGGCAGAGCCACCAGGCACTGGACATCATCGTGGTCGACGACGGATCTACGGACCTGTCCGAATCAATCGTGACCTCCCATGCCGCGAAAGATCGGCGCATACGCCTGATAAAGCAGCCGAACGCGGGTGTTGCGCAGGCTCGCAACAGTGGCGCCGCTTCTACCGATGCGGAGTTTCTGGCGTTTGTCGACGCGGATGATCTCTGGGCCCCATCCAAGATCGCACTGCAACTGCGCGCCCTGCAGGAAGGCGGCTCTTCTGCGGGCCTGGCATATTGCTGGTTTGCCCAAATCGACGAGGACGGCCGGGTATTCTCACTATACCGACCCGATGCCGATGGCCGCGTTCTGCAACGGATGTGCAGAATGAATTTTGTCGGCAACGGAAGTTCGATGCTGATGCGTCGCTCCGCATTCGAGCAGGCGGGACAATTCGATCCTTCCCTGAGGGCCAGGAATGCACAAGGCTGCGAGGACCTTCTCATGTGCCTCAGGATAGCGGAAAGTTACGAATTCCGTGTCGTGCCTCAGCACCTGGTGGGCTATCGGATGACGAACGTCAACATGTCGAGCGATGTCATGCAGATGCTTCGTTCATGTGAAATCGTCCTTGCCGAGTATCGCGAAAAATATCCGCAGTTCGGCAGCGATCTCGATGCGCATCTGGTCGACATGATCCATTGGCTTGCCATCAGAGCCTTGGTCGGCGGGCGGCTGTTAGCAGCCGGCAACCTGCTGAAGAGATACTTCGTCCTGGAACCGCGCACGGCAATTTCCCGCCTGCCCAACATGATCGACATGTACTGCCGGGCCAGGCTGGTTCCTCGCTCGATCAAGGTTGGAGTGAAACGGATGCGAAACAAGAACGCCGAGTTTCGGCGCCTTTATGAAGAGACTATCTGGTGAATGTGAGCGTATTCCTGCTCGCGCGCTTGCAGCGGCTCTTCCGCCACGGGGGGTCTGGGTGCACCTCGTGTTTGAGGCCTTAAGCGCCGTCTTCGACGAGAGCGGACGGATCAATACTCCTCGGACCTGACTCGCGAAGCTGGCGCGGCGTTGGCGTCTTGAGGGCCATCTGGACTCGCCTTCGAAGCCACTCCGGAGGAAATGGCTGGCAGATGAAGGTCGGATCGGCGTCGAAGAAACGCTCGGAGGTACAGATGGAATGCGGCGAGGTCGGAACCATGCGCTGTTTAACGGCAAGCATCCTTGGCACAAAGCGACACAGCCGCCGCCACAGGTCTTGTGCGGACGGCTTTGCGAAGACATGAAACAGCGCGGCCGGATCGATCCGTGTTGCGTGGACAAGCGGAGCGATGGCCGCGCCTGGCGACGTGCGGGCGGCTTCGCTGCCATAATACGCTGAAGCCACGCCATCGGACCAACGAAACAAGAAAGACGCTAGCTTGGGATGTCGCGTGCGGACTGTTTCAAGGACGATCCGGTGCGATGTCAGCATGACGACATACCTGGTCGACATAGAAGATAGTGATCGCCGGTAACCAATCAGATACTCGGGAACGACATCATAATCGCAGATCGCGGCAATGTTGAGTTGCATCTGCAAGTCTTCGGCTCCTTGGGCGCCTGCGGCTCTGAGCGACGGGTCGTATCCCCCGGTTGCCGTAAGAACTGATCGCCTGATTAGCGGTGAACTTGCATTGCCGATAAAATTCTCGACCAGCAGCCAGTTGTGGACGTCCCCGCGAGCGAGAGTTGGCGGGGAGCATTCGATCACCCAATCATCATCATCGATGACCCGATACCATGCGTAGACAAGGCCGAGAGACGGCCGCGACTGAAAGAGGCTGTGCTGCTTTTCCAGCTTTGTCGGGTGCCACACATCATCCGCATCAAGTGGCGCTATAAATTCACCCTTCGCCGCATGAATTGCCAGGTTTCTGGCGACAGCAACCCCTTGGTTCTGCTGTCTCAGAAGAGAAATACGCGGATCACTGGTTGCAAATGCCTCGACGATCTCAGCGGTGCGGTCGGTCGACCCGTCATCGACCACTATGATCTCTAGCTGGTTGAAAGTTTGCGAGGCGGCCGACTGAAGGGTGTGTCGGATGGTCTTTTCCGCGTTGTAGGCAGGAATGATGACGGAAACTGCGGGTTGCATATCGAAAAAAAGCCTGCTTTTGATGAAGAAAGACGGGAGCGCCACCGGCCTAAATACTAGCATGCTCGAGCGGGATAGTATCAAGCCGCCTGTCCCTACCGGCTACTTCAACATCTGAGAATTCGCCCGGTGTTCGCACTTACGGCGACGACATGTGCTAATATGCTGGTTCAATCCGCCGAAACTCGTGGATGCCTTCATGCTTCCTCATTTCGCTCACATCCGTGCCCGTGGCCTCATGGTCTTATTGCCATCAGCTATATGCTTGAACACTCACATGTATCGCGCTTCGGCCGATCGGGATGGCATCCGCGATCGGACGTGACCGTGGTTTTTACGGTTCCTGCGGCGGGAGACCGATGGTGATCCCGCGCGTTCTCCTGCAGCTTGGTCGGCTGGTGCGGCGTCGACGGCTGCGCCGTGCTCCCATCATACTGATGTACCATCGCGTTGCAGATATCGCCGTCGATCCGTGGAGCCTAGCTGTCCATCCGGCGAGGTTCGAAGAACAAATCGAAGCGCTGACGCGGAGCCGGCGGGTGGTGCATTTGCATGAGCTGTTCGATGTCATCGCACAGGGAAAGCCAGGCAAACCGCTTGCGGTTGTCACGTTTGACGACGGCTATCACGACGTCTACAGCAACGCTCGCCCTGTCCTGCAGCGTCACGACTGCCCGATGACGCTGTTTGTTGCGACGGGAGCAATCGGAAGCGGCAGAGAATTCTGGTGGGATGCGCTCACGCGCATCTGTCTTGAGACGCCTGAACTGCCTGACCAACTCGACATCACGATCGAGGGAGGCAGGCATCACTGGCTTATCCCGAAGATGGTGGATCAGGCCGGCCGTGACAAAGTCTACCGGGAGGTGTGGTCGGCGCTCCGAACGCTGCCGTATGAGCGTCAGAACGCACACGTCGAAGACATTGCGAAATGGGCGGGCGTTGGCCTCGACGCCAGGCCAGAGCACTGTATTATGACTCCCGCGGAGGTTGATCACATCAGTGACGACCTGATCACGATCGGCGGTCATACTGTCAGTCATCCCACGCTTCCGGCCCATTCCTTCGCGACCCAGCTTCGCGAGATCGTCGACGGCCGTTCGGCCTGTGAGCAAATGACCGGAAAACGCGTCCTCTCTTTTGCATATCCATACGGAGACCATGACGCTCTGTCGGTATCTGCCGTCAGGGAAGCGGGATTTGAGTTCGCATGCACGACGCGCGCCGGGTGCGTTGCGCCCGAGGCAGACGTGCTGCGTTTACCTCGATTGTATGTCGGCGACTGGTCAGGGGATGAATTCTTGCGAAAAATCGAGGATCATCTGTCCTGATGAACGCACAGCAGACTACCATTATCACTCCTCGACGCGGCTGGTTTGACCTCGATTTCTGGCACCTGTGGCGCTATCGCGATCTGCTGCTCCTGTTCGCGATGCGCGACATCAAAGTCCGCTACAAGCAGACCTTGCTTGGTCCGGCTTGGCTGATCCTGCAGCCCCTGGCGCTTACCGCAGCCTTGACCACCGTCATCAGCGGTATCGCGGGCATTTCAACCGGTGGCCATCCCGCGCCAATCTTTTATCTGACAGCGCTGGTGCTGTGGTCGTATTTTTCCCAAGTCGTCTCCACCGCGAGCCAGGTCTTCATTGCTAACGGTCATCTTTTCAGCAAGATCTACTTCCCGCGACTCGTCGTTCCCGTGTCGTCGCTGCTGTCGAACAGTGTGGCCCTGGCGATCCAGCTTGGCGTCGCATTGGCCTTCTTGCTCTGGTACCAGCTGACAGGAAAAGTGGACGGGTTGTCGTGGCGCCTCGCGTTCTTTCCGCTGGTGATCATCCAGATCGCGGCATTCTCGTTGGCTGTTGGGCTTTGTCTAGGAGCGTCAACCGCGAAGTACCGCGATACAGCTCATATGACTCCGTTCCTCATTCAGATCTGGCTGTTTGTGACGCCGATCATCTTTCCTTTTTCGGCTATTCCCGAGCAGTACCGGACGCTGACTGGATTTCTGAATCCGCTCGCTGTCATAATTGATGAATGGCGCTGGTGCTTCTTCGGCACTTCGGCGGTCGGTGCGCCACAAATTGCTGCAGCGCTTGTCACGACCTCGGTCGTGCTGTTCATCGGCGTCGTGATCTTTCAACGCGTCGAACGAACGGCCATGGACATGCTGTGAAGAGAAATGACAACTCTTGCGGCCCTCTAGAGAGTGAAGGTCGCCCTTCGTCGACCGCCGCGCATTCTCCACAATGGGCACGACGCCGATGCCATTGATCTCCGTCATCACGCCTTTCCTCAATGTCGAGCGGTTTCTTCCGGACGCGATCGAAAGCGTGCGCGCGCAAACCTTCACCGACTGGGAAATGCTTCTCATTGACGACGGATCATTCGACGGGAGCGTTGCAATCGCGGTGGCTGCAGCAACCGGCGATCCGCGAATCCGTTTCATTCGATCGAACGGCCAGCGTCGCGGCGCCGCCGCGGCGCGCAATGCCGGAATCGCGGCCGCGTCGGGCATGTTCTTCACGTTCCTGGATGGCGACGATATATTTGAGCCGGAAAAATTCGAGACGGAACTTGCGATCTTTGATGCGCATCCTCGCGCCAAGGTCCTTTACGGACCGACCCTGTGGTGGTTCCCTGATGAGCCGCACAGGAACTGGACCGACTCGATGCCACGCCAATCGGGCCGTCTGCACATGCCGCCCGACTTGCTCAACCAGGTCATCGTGCGCCAGCGGGCTCATGTGCCGTGCATCTGCTCGATCATGGTTCACCGCGAAGCTTTGGTAGCGGTGGGCGGCTTCGATGAGGCGTTCGAGCTCTACGAAGACCAGACCCTTCTAGTGAAGCTGCTGTTGCGCTATCCGGTATTCGTGACATCCACGCCCACCGGCCGATACAGGCAGCACCTCGATTCGACATCGGCCAAGGCGACTGCTTCCGGCATCTATGATCGACTGCGCCCGCATGCTGCTCGCATCGGCTTCCTCGAATGGGTTGAGATGCATGCGTCGGCCTCGGGATT
The DNA here is from genome assembly GCA_004020645.1 of Mesorhizobium sp. GTDB lineage: Bacteria > Pseudomonadota > Alphaproteobacteria > Rhizobiales > Rhizobiaceae > Mesorhizobium. The sequence goes on from SAQL01000019.1 coordinate 54,615, forward strand.
GATGACGCCGGAGTTGCAGCGGGCGCTCCGCTTCGCATTTGCGCGCTATCCGGCCCAGCGTCGGCCCCTGACACTTCGTGATAGGTTTGACCTCGCCATTGAAGCCGGACGCCGGTTCGCTCGGCGGCTGACGCCACGCCGCATCCTGTCGAAGGTGTTCAGGTTGCTGACGAGAGCACGGAAGTAGTGGGCGGGACCGGTGGCGCGGATTGGATCGCGACCGAGCCTGAGATGTCTGATATTAACGATACCGTTTTACGTGAATGACAAGTCGCATCGCCTCGCTGGGGGCGACGTGCTAAAACTGACGAGTGCCCATCATTTCTGTGCCAAAATTCTGTTTGTGAGGTCTACGGTCGCGTTCGATTTCTGGCAACGAACACCAGCCCGTTGCCTCCCTGCGAGGCTAAGGAGAATTTGGCTGTTTCATGATCGCAGTCGTCATAACAACTTACAACCACACTCGCTTTCTCGAGGAAGCCATTCAGAGCTGTCTTCGTCAAAGCCGGCCGATGGATGAAATTATTGTCGTCGACGACGGATCCACCGACAATCCGGCATCGGTTGTCGAGCGTCATCCAGGCGTGCGCCTGATCAGGCAGGACAATTGCGGGCTCGCGGCCGCTCGAAACACCGGACTGGCAGCTTCCAGATCCGATTACATCACCTTTCTGGACGCGGATGATCGTCTCCTTCCGAATGCCATTGAGACGGGCGTGCGAATGCTGGTTGCGCATCCAGATGCGGTTCTCGCTTACGGAGCTCATCGCTTCATCAATGGAAGCGGTGCGATCGAGTCAGACAAGCATCACGTCGCGCTTACTGAAGATCCTTATCTTCAGTTACTGCGGACGGGAAACTTCATTGCGATGCATGCGACCGTGGTTTATCGGCGGGAGAGGCTCGCGGCCATAGGCGGGTTCGACGTTTCAATGCGGTCCTGCGAAGACTATGAGCTGTTCTTGCGGATCGCCCGGCGCGGTTCGATCGTAACGCACGACGATCTCGTCGCCGAATATCGCATCCACGGCGACAATATGTCGAACAATCGATCGATGATGCTCGCTGCAGCATTGTCGGTGCTTGACAAGCAGTTGGCAGGTCCGGTTGATGACGATGTGCGTCTTGCAGTCCGCGATGGTAGGCGGTTCTGGAAGACCTACTATACCGGAGAGTTGACTACTGAGGCCTTGCGCGCGATCCGCGCCGAACCCGCCAAAGCGATTCGCATGCTGCGACAGGCTTTGCAGATGTCGCCGCCAATCACGCTGCAAACGGCGACATTTAGGATAAAGTGCAAGGTCGGCAGGCTTGTGCAACGGCTGCTCGGAGCTTCCGGCGCTGATTGGCGGGCTCCGCGCGTCGGTTCGGTGCGGTTTGGGGATTTCGCACGCACGATGCCGATGAGCCACTCATTTGGATATGATCGCGGCAAGCCAATAGATCGGTATTATATCGAGAATTTCCTACAATTGAATGCGGCCGACATACATGGCCGTGTGCTGGAAATCGGCGACAACAGCTACACGATGCATTTTGGCGGTGCTCATGTCGTCAAGAGCGACGTGCTGCATGTTGATCCCGATGATCCAAACGCGACCATCATAGGCGACCTGTCGCAGCCCGGAGTGCTGCCGTCAAACGCCTTCGACTGCATCATCCTCACGCAAACACTTCATCTGATCTTCGACATGTCGGCCGCGGTCGCTGCACTGGCCGAAGCGCTCAAGCCCGGGGGCGTGCTGCTGCTAACTGTTCCTGGCATCACCGCGGTCGATCGCGGCGAGTGGGGCAGCACGTGGTTCTGGTCATTGACGCAGGCGGCGTTGGCGAAGTTGCTTGCGAAATCCTTCAGCACGGCGAACATGGCGCTCGAAACCCACGGCAACGTCTTTGCGGCAGTTTGTTTTCTTCAGGGACTCGCCAAGGAAGAAGTTTCTGACCAGAAGCTCGACGTCCGGGATACCGCCTATCCTATCGTCGTCACGGCGCGCGTCGTGAAGGACGGGCTGACCGCGGATCAACCCGCCAGTCGAACCGCAAATGTTACGGCTTGAAACGATGACAGAATTGCCGGCCGTTGAGGTCCGAGGACTTTCCAAGCGCTACCGGCGCGGCGCGATCGGCGTGCGCTCATTGCGTGAGGAGGTCGAACAACTTGTCGCGCGTTTGCGCTCGCGGGAAGCCAAAGCTTCCCTCAACGAATTCTTCGCCATCAAGAACATCACTTTTTCCGTTCCGACTGGCACCGTGTGCGGTATCATCGGACGCAACGGCTCGGGAAAGACCACGCTGCTCAAGGTTTTGACCTCGATCACGGCTCCGGATGAGGGCGAGGCAGTGATGCGAGGCCGGATCGGAAGCTTGCTGGAGGTAGGGGCCGGATTCCATCCGGATCTCGACGGGATCGAGAACATCTACCTCAACGGCGCGATCCTCGGCATGAGTAAGGCCGAGATCACGCGTAAGCTAGACCGGATCATCAAATTTGCCGATATCGGCAGCTTTCTCGAAACGCCGGTCAAGCGCTATTCGTCCGGCATGTATGTTCGGCTTGCCTTCGCGATCGCTGCTCATCTGGAGCCGGAGATTCTCGTCGTCGACGAGGTGCTTGCTGTCGGCGATGCTGAATTTCAAAGGAAATGTCTCGGCACGATGAAGAACGTCGCGGGTGAAGGTCGGACGGTGCTGTTCGTGAGCCACAACCTGGCCATGGTTCGGCAGCATTGCACAAAAGCGCTTTATCTGGACCGCGGCCTTCTGAAGGATTTTGGCGAGGCATCATCGATCATCGATGCGTACCTGTCGAACACCGCCCCGAGCAGCAACGGATCCGAGCGCGTTGGCGATGATGACCTCTGGATGCAAGTGGCTATTGTGCATCCGGGTACGCGCGAGCGTTGCAGCCAGCTCAAGTTTGGCGGCGATTACGATTTTGTGGTGAAGCTGGGCGCGAGGAATTCGTTTCACCGAAGCGTGGTTAATATCCCGATTTTTGATCAGGAAGGCAACTTGATCTCTGTGCTCGAAAGCCTTGCGGAAGGTGTTGGTCAATTTGACATAGTTGGGCAGGCCAAGGTCGTATTCAGCGTGCGATCGTTGGGATTGTTGCCTGGCACTTATAGCGCTGGAGCGGCTCTCTATGCGTGGGGAGAGGATGACCCGGACCTCGCCAGCGAGAACTTGCTAACGTTCGACGTTGTTGCAGCAACAGTCAATGACTCATATTGGCCATATCAGAAAGAGCACGGGATTGTGCGACTGTCGCATTCTGCCCAGTTGCTTAAGGTGGATTGAAGGCGCGTGGAGAGACGTCGTGGCGAATAAATCTTCGATGTGGTTCAATCCGTTGACCGCGCGACCGCAACGTTGAAATCGCGCGCCCTGCAAAGACTGAAGGCAATCCGGGCTTGCGGGAACGCCTCGGTCAGGCATCGCGAAAACGCATAGAGGAAAATTTCTCGCTTGCCGCAGTCGCCGCCGCTCTCGATTGTTTGTTGACCAGGCGGTAGGGCTCTTCCACAAAAAAGATCGTCACAACCGGCGGCGATACCAGGCCAGCGCCGTTTCGACGATCCGGTCGATTCCGGATTGCTCAGGCATCCAGCCGAGTTCCCGGCTCGCCTTGCCGGCCGCGGCTACAAGCGCAGGCGGGTCACCTGCCCTGCGCGGACCGTAGGCCACAGGAAGGCGCGTTCCCGAAGCCCGGCTCACCGCATCGACCAATTCGTTCACCGTCGTTCCGGTTCCGGTGCCGAGATTGTAGACGTGGACTCCCGGATCGCGCAGAAGCTTCTCCCCTGCCAGAACATGCGCACGGGCGAGATCGGTGACGTGGACATAGTCTCGCACCGCGGTTCCGTCCCTTGTGTCGAAGTCGGTGCCATTAATGGTAAAAATCCGGCCCGAACTAACCGCCGCCTCGATAGCGAGCGGAATGACATGCGTTTCCGGTTCATGCCGCTCACCGACCTCGCCGTCCGGATCACATCCGGCCGCGTTGAAATACCGGAGCACAACCGCGTTGAGGCCATGGGCATCCGAAAGATTGTCCACCATTCGTTCTACGATGAATTTCGACCATCCATAGGGATTGATAGGCGACTGCGGATGCGTTTCGTCAATCGGAGAACGAATCGGAACGCCGTAAGACGCGCAGGTGCTCGACAAGATCAGCTTGTCGACGCCGAACTTCAGCATTTCCTCGAGCAAGACCAGCGTCCCAAAACTGTTATTTCGGTAGTAGAGTTCCGGGCGCTCGACGGACTCGCCGACATAGGCGTAAGCGGCAAAATGCGCCACCAAATCCGGCCGATACTGGTGCAGCGCTGCTGCCACCGCTGCGACATCGCAAATATCGCCCTCGACAAGCGGTCCCCATTTGACCGCGTCGCGCCAGCCGCGCGAGAGGTTGTCATAAGCAATGACCGACCAACCGGATTCGGCGAATGCCTTGCAACAGTGTGAGCCGATATAGCCCGCCCCGCCAGTGACCAAGACTGTTTTCATTCGGCTGCAGCGGACCGAGCGTATCCCGATGAGACCAAGTCTTCGAAATAGGCAATGGTCGTGACGAGACCGTCGCGCAATGCGATTCTTGGCTTCCAATTGAGCTCGCGCAAGGCACACCCGATATCAGGCTGTCGCTGCCTTGGGTCATCGACGGGCAAAGGTAAAAACCTGATCTTGGATCGGCTTCCGGTAAGTTCGATCACGAGATTGGCAAGTTCGAGCATCGTGAATTCGACCGGGTTGCCGAGATTGATTGGACCGGTAACATCGTCGGCCGTGTGCATGAGGCGAACCAGACCGTCGATGAGATCATTGACGTAGCAAAATGAGCGTGTCTGCTGGCCGGTGCCGTACACGGTTATCGGCTTGTTTCGCAGTGCCTGCATGATGAAGTTGGAAATGACGCGGCCGTCGTCCGGACGCATCCTCGGACCGTAAGTGTTGAAGATGCGCGCTACCTTGATCCGCAGCCTGTGCTGCCGCCAATAGTCGAAAAACAGGGTTTCGGCACACCGCTTGCCTTCGTCGTAACAGGAACGGGGACCTATCGGGTTTACCCTGCCCCAATAGTCCTCGGTCTGCGGGTGAATCTCGGGATCGCCGTAGACTTCAGACGTGGACGCCTGAAGGATCTTTGCGCGAACCCGCTTGGCGAGGCCCAGCATATTGATCGCCCCATGGACGTTGGTCTTTGTCGTCTGGACCGGATCGAACTGATAGTGAACCGGGCTTGCCGGGCAAGCAAGGTTGTATATTTCATCAACCTCTATGTAGAGCGGAAATGTCACGTCGTGGCGAATGATCTCAAAGGATCTGTTGTCGAGCAAATGCGAGACGTTTCTCCGACTTCCTGTGAAGAAATTGTCGACGCATACAACCTCATGGCCTTCAGTAAGCAACCGCTCGCATAAGAACGATCCCAGAAAACCTGCGCCCCCCGTCACCAAGACTCGCTTTGCCTGCTGCATTTTTGGGGTCCTCACGCCAGTTCTTCACGCAATCGAATGCGCAAAGCCCTGGGGCGAGGATAGGAAAAAAAAGCTGCGCCGAAAACACAAAATGTTAACGGACCTGAAATAGTCGCGTGAGGTGTGCGCAAAAATATGCGAAAAAACCGTTCATTCGCCCGTTTTGACGGTTTTCGTCCGAACGTCGGCTTGCCGGCAATCGGCATTTGGACGTGAACACGCTGCGCCGCAGCATGATCGATTGCTAATCAAGGAAGATGGGTACTGCACAGTCTTGACCCGGCTCCTATCACCGCCGAAGAACGCCTCGCGACTGGGGGTCAAAAGCTGACATATGCGATGTCCACTTTCGACCCCCGCATCCTCTCTCCGCCGTGCTACGCCGGTTGCAACTCCCTGCGCGGCAGCCGCGGGAAGGCGATCGCCACCGCAACCGCGCCGAGCCCGACCAGGGCCGAGCCGATGAACAGCCAGGAATAGCTGGCATAGGCATCGAACACCATGCCGCCGGCGAGCGGGCCGAAGGCCATGCCGATGCTGGACAGCATGGTCACAGCACCAAACACTGTGCCGAGGATGCGCTGGCCGAAATATTCGCGCGCCAGCACCGCATACAGCGGCATCACGCCGCCATAGGTGGCGCCGAAGATGACGGCGAGCGTGTAGAATTGACCAAGCTCACTGACGGCGAGATAGGCTGCGATGACCACGGACTGTATCGCCAGACCGGTAATCAGCACCGGCTTGACCCCTAGCCTGTCGGCAAGCACGCCGTATAGAAGCCTGCCGCCCAGCCCCGCCAGGCCCTCGATGCTGTAGATGCTGACCGCCGCCATTGGCGCTATGCCGCACAGCATCGCATAGCTTACCATGTGGAAGATTGGCCCGGAATGCGCCGCACAGCAGGCAAAGAAGGTCAGTGCCAGAACGATGAATTGCGGCGAGCGCAGCGCCTGCGGAACCGACATGCCGGTATCGCCGGCGGCAAGAGCGGAGGCGGCGCCGTCAGCGGCAGGCTTGGGCGGCTGACGCACCAGCAATGCGGCCGGCACCAGCAGCGCCCACGCCGCGACGCCGATGACGAACATGGCGGTGCGCCAGTCATAGGCCGAGATCAGCCAGCGCGCGAAGGGCGAGATCGTCATGGGTGCCACGCCCATGCCGGCCGAAACCAGCGAAACGGCAAGGCTGCGGTTCTTGTCGAACCAGGCCGTGGTCAGCGCGATCATCGGCGCAAAGAAGGCGCTTGCCGCGAGGCCGACGAGCACGCCATAGGTGATCTGGAAGACAAGCAGCGAGCCGGTGCGGCTGGCCAGTACCAACGCCAGCCCGAGCAGCACCGCACCTATCATCACGACAATGCGAGCGCCGTAGCGATCGTAAATGGCGCCCCAGGCGAAGCCGCCGAGGCCCATTACCAGGAAGTTCAGCGTCATCGCGCTCGATATGCCGGCGCGCGACCAATCTGTGTCGAGCGCCATCGGGTCGAGGAAGATCGCCAGCGAGAACATCGCCCCGAGGGCGACACAGGTCATCAGGGCGCCAGCCGCGACGATGACCCAACGATAGGAAATGCGCATATTTTTCTCCCGAGATCGTTTGGACACGGCGCGATTTCTTTCGAGCTTCGTCACACCGCTTGCGTCCGAAGGACGATGGCGACATTTCGAATCCTACAATCCGGTTGCATTTTTTATCCAGTCAGGAAAATCGCGCCACTCGATTGCTCCATTGCCCACTCGATTGGTTCCTTGCATTGACCGTGCACCGCCCCAAGCTAGATTTCCAACCTGGCGATCAGGAGCTAACAGGCATGGAACTTCATCGCGGCCGTCTCATCGACCACGTCCAGCTGGTGGTCAGGGATCTCAAGGCCAGCCGCCGCTTCTACGAGGCGGTTTTCAAGGTGCTCGATGTTCCCATCGGCGGCAGCGCCGAGGATTATTTCTGGGCCGACGAGCTGTTCGTCTCCAGCATCGACAGCCGGGCGGCCAGCGGGCAACTGACGGGGCGCCACCACCTTGCCTTCCAGGCAAAGGACCGCGCGATGGTCGACGCCTTCTATAAGGCCGGCCTCGACGGCGGCGGCACGGACCATGGCGCACCGGGCGAGCGGCAGCATTACCATCCCGGTTACTATGCCGCCTTCCTGCTCGATCCCGACCGCAACAACATCGAGGCCGTCTTTCACGGGCCAGCCAACCGCAGTACCGCTTCGGTGAAGATTACGTTTTAGCTCGGGGGTTCGCTTGCGCTAGTGACAGGGCAATCTCGTCACGTCGCGCTGCCCCTCATCTGGCTGCCGCCATCTTCTCCCCTTGTGGGAGAAGGTGGATCGGCGCGTAGCGCCGAGACGGTTGAGGGGTGTTGGACGGAGTGCGTCGGTGCCAAGCTGGAGCACCCCTCATCCGACGCCTTCGGCGACACCTTCTCCCACAAGGGGAGAAGGGGGAGCCTCCACTTTTCGGGATTTCAGGCCGGCTCGCGTTTCAGCGCCTGCGCCATGCAGTGGATGCCGCCGCCGGTCTTCGAGATCTCGCTCATGTCGACGGCCGCCACTTCGAAGCCGCGCGCCTTCAGCTGACCGATCAGCGTCTGGCTGGATGTCGGCGCGATAACCCTGTCCTTGCCCAGCGACATGAAATTGCAGCCGAGCGCCATCGTGTCCTGGAACGGCACGTCGATGATCTCGTGGCCCTTGCCCTTCAGCCAGTCGACGATGCCCGGCTCCGTACAGGCGAGACAGACGGCGGTGAGTTTTTCGGCGATCGGCACCACCATCAGATCGATATGGACGTAATATTCGTCGATAAAGGCGATGCGGGTTTCCCAGCCCTCCTTATCGAACCAGGCTTGGACCTGACGCGCGCCCTCTTCCTGGGTGCGGGCGCCGCCGCAGCCGATCAGCACCACACCGTCCTCGATGACGTTGAAATCCCCGCCCTCGAAAGTGCCCGCGGTGACCATGTCGTAGATCGGGATACCGAGCTTCTCATAAGTGCGGATCGCCGCATAGTTCTCGCCGCGCCGCCACCATTGGGACATCGCGGTGATGATAGCGCCATACGGCGTCATGACGCTGGAATCGCGGGAGTAGACCTGCATCGGCAGCTCCGGCGTCGGCTCGTGCCAGTGGATGTTGACGCCGAAATGCTCGTAGGCGGCGACCAGGTCCTTGTGCTGCGCCTGCGCGATCTGGATGTTGCACGACGCCTCGCGCAGATGCTTTCGCGACAGCGAGCTGGTCGAGAGATGGCGCAGGAAATTCGGCGAGCCGAGCAGCACGTCGGTCAGGACGTCGGTCTCGTTGGCGAAGCCCCAGGCGGTCAGCGGCTTGGTGCCGCCGGCCGGATTGCGGCGCTGCAGTGAAAACGGCTCGGTGACGATGCGATCATGGACGGTCATGGGGTTCTCCTGGCTTGAATGATCACGCGGCTTGATTGCTTGGTATCCACCAGTCCCGTCCGCGCGGGGTGGTGACATATTCCGGCCAGCGGAAATGGATCGGCGGATCATAGTCGCAAAGCGGCGCCAGCCAGTTGCTGCCGCCGATGCCGCCACCGGTGCGGGCGACGAATTCGTCCATCGCCGCGTCGCGGGCGGCCTTGTCTTCCAGCAGGCGAAGTGCTGCCAGCGCAATTGTCTTCGCGGCGCAGGTAACCATCGGATCGATAGTGGTGGAAATGCCGCCCAGCGCGTTCATCGCCCAGGACGGATACGCTTGGCCGTTCTCGGACCGCAGCGCCGGGCGGGCGACGTAGAACCGCGCCGTCGGCGTGTGCCACGACATGTCGGTGTAATCGTCGGAGGTGGAATTCAGCTGCGACGGCGGCAGATCGCGGCGCAGGATCGCCTCCGCCTCCTCAGGCGCAATCAGCTGCTCCAACTCGGCGATAAACGGCTCGTCGGTCGCCGTGCCGCCGGCATTGACCTGGATTTCACGGGCGATCGCCTTGGCAGTCTCGTCCCAGCGCGGCGGCCCGACAGTCGAAAGCGCCTCATAGGCGATGGCTGACATTGCGTGATTGGCGAGCCCCGGCCGCGACTTCGACACCCAGTGCCGCTCGTAGCGGCAGCCGCTCATTTTCGCAGCGGCTTCCGCATTGCGGTCGAGCACGGCGGTCACCTGCTCGGCCATCTCAAGCGTCGGCACGCGGATCATATACTGGATCTCGGCCAGCCCCGCCGGCAGATTGTCGGCGGTCGCCTGCCCCGCCGTCAGGATCGCCTCGCTGATCGACCAGCCGCCCTGGTGCGGCAGCATTGAATCGCGCAGCGCCTTGGAAGCCATGTACATCATCACGAGCGCGTCGTTGGCGCCGGGGGCCCTGACCGCCGAATGCGCCTGCGGGATCGGCGCGCCGTTGCTTGCGCGAACCCAATTTTCGGGTTCGTCGCACACAAAGCGGTAGATCATCGCGTAGGCCGCGCCGCAATGCGTGTCCCAGCGTGCCGTGTTGCAGAGCGGCAGCATGTAGAAGGGATGGAAGGAGATCATGCCGGCGAGGCCATCATAGTAGCCCTTTGCCGCATGGATCGGCTTCGATCCCCGCACTTTCTCCGCCGGCTCGCCGGTGAAACGCAGTGTGCCCGATATGCCGTGGCGCTGCATCGCCGCCTTGGCCGCCAGCAGACCGCCGAGGCTGGCAATGCCCAGCCCCGAATGCGGATCGGTGTGGCCGCCGGCCTCAGCGCCTAAACCCGGACGCGGTCGCTTGACGGTCGCCGCATCCTGGCAATTGCCGGGTACCGCGTCATACTCGGCATACATGCCGATGGTCGGCCCGGCGCCGTTGGTCCAGTGGGCGCAGAAGGCGGTGGGCATCCCGCCGGAGCCTTCCTCGACCGAAAAACCCTCGTGCTTCAGATGCTCGACATACCAGGCGGCCGACTGGTATTCGCGCCAGGCGGTCTCGCCGAAATCGAAGATCGTCCGCGTCCATGCCGACAGCGACGGCTGGATGTCGTCCAGACAGGCAAGCGCGGTCGCTTGGGCCGAGTTCGTCACAGGTTCCTCCATCGGTCAAAGAAAGCAGTGAAGCGCCTCGCCAAAAAGTGATATGTTTTCCCGGCTCATGCAAATTCGGTTCACCTCTTGAGAATTCCATCAACGCAGGCGCTGCGCGCCCTCGACAGTTTTGCCCGCCACGGCAGCGTCTGGCGCGCCGCCGACGAACTGCATCTGACCCGCAGCGCCGTCAGCCATCAGCTTCGCCTGCTCGAACGCGATCTCGGCTTCGATCTGCTCGAGCGCATCGGCAAGGGCGTGGCGTTGACGCCGCGCGGCCAACGCTATGCCAGTGACGTGCGCAAGGCGCTGACGGTGCTGGGCGATGCGGTAACGGGCCATGCCGGCACCGGCGTCGGCGGCTCGTTCAGCGTCAGCTGCACGCCGGGCTTCGCCTCGCTGTTCCTGTGTACTCACATTGGCGAATTCCGGCAGATGTACCCCGATGTCGCGCTGCGTATCCTGACGCCGCGGCGGCTGGACGATGTCAGCAATGCCGACGCCGACGCCTTCATCGCCTTCGGCGTCGGCAACTGGCCGAACCGCGCGGTCGAGCTGTTGTGCGAAATCTCGTTCACGCCGCTGTGCAGCCCGACCCTGCTCAACAAGATCGGCGGGTTTTCCAGGCCCGCCGATGTGCTGCGCGCCAATCTCCTGCATCTCGGCGACACCGAGGACTGGGCGCGCTGGCTGGCGCTGTCGAAGGTCGAAAATCCCGACATCGAGGGCGGCATCTTCTTTTCCGATATGAACCTGGTCTTTTCGGCGGCGATCGCCGGCCAGGGCATCGCCATGGGCGACGAGCTGACCAGCCGCCGGGCGCTGAACGAAGGCCGGCTGGTCCGCCCCTTCGACATCGCGATCAAATCGCCGCGCTCGTACTTCCTCGTCTCAGAGCATGCCAAGGCGGCGCATCCGGTGCTGAATGTTTTCAGTGGATGGTTGCGGTCGAAGCTGTCGGAGAACCAGCGTTAATCTTCCCCCTTGAGGGGGAGATGGCCGCGAAGCGGCCAGAGGGGGTCGCTTCGGCTGGGCTCGGCCCGGTCTGCGTTCAAAGAAAGAGGAAGTCGCCGCTCCACGCGAGGCGACCCCCTCTGTCGCCTTTGGCGACATCTCCCCCTCGAGGGGGAGATTAGCTGCATAGATGAATCAAATTTGCCGGTCAGGCGAAAACTATTCGGTTGCGGTGAGCCGCCGCCCTGCCTACGATTTCAATCAGCATTGAGGACAAAGGCAGGATGCAGCAACCCGGCCGTGCCGCAGAGATCAAGGCAATCGGGATCGGCAAGAGCTTCGGCTCGTTCCGTGCGCTGGACGACCTGACGCTCGATATCGGCCGCGGCGAGTTTCTGACCCTGCTCGGGCCGTCGGGTTCAGGCAAGACCACCTTCCTGATGATCCTTGCCGGTTTCGTGCAGCCGACTGACGGTCGCCTGTTCAGCGACGGCGTCGACATCACCGAACGACCGGCCGAGCAGCGGGCCGCCGGCATGGTTTTCCAAGGCTACGCCCTGTTCCCGCATATGTCAGTCGAGGCCAACATCGCCTTCCCGCTCAAGGTGCGCAAGAAATCGGCGGCCGACATCAAGCGACGCATCAGTGAGATGATCGAGCGCGTCGGGCTGAAGGGCCACGAGAAGAAACTGCCGTCGCAATTGTCCGGCGGCCAGCAGCAGCGCGTCGCGCTGGCGCGTGCCCTGGTGTTCGAGCCGGGCGTGCTTCTGCTCGACGAGCCGTTCTCGGCGCTCGACAAGGGCCTGCGCGGCCAGATGCAGGCCGAGATGAAGCGGCTGCACCAGGAAACCGGCACCACCTTCGTCTTCGTCACCCATGACCAGAGCGAGGCGCTGGCGCTGTCGTCGCGCGTCGCCATCTTCAACCACGGCAAGTTGCTGCAGGTCGGCGCGCCTGACGAGGTCTACGACCGGCCGGCCAACCGCTTCGTCGCCGAATTCCTCGGCGAGATCAACATGCTGCCGCTGAAGGACGTGCGCAATGCCGACAACGGCGCCATCGGCCTGTGCGAAGACCGCACCATTCGCCTGCGCGGCAATGCCAGCGCCGTCGGCAGCACTGCCATCCTGGCGATCCGGCCCGAATACATGTCGATCGCGCCCGAAGCGGCAGCCGGCGAGAACGGCATCGCCGCGACTGCGGTCGCCTCGACCTATCTCGGTGCCGCGACACGGCTCGACCTGACGACGCGCCAAGGCGCCAAGCTGACGGTCTCAGTGCCGAACGAGGTCGCCGCTTCGGCACTCAGCAAGGGCAATTCCGTGTGGCTGACATGGCCGGCGGAAAAGGGTTTCCTCCTTCCGGATGGAGGACAATGACGATCGGCGTGGCGAAGCTGAAATCGCCAGGCTGACTTTCGGGAAATATCAACGACAAAAAGGGGAACTGACATGACAAACAATTCGAAGATGAGCGAAACCAAGAAACACTCGATCGAGACGCTGTCCGCCCGGGCGGTGCGCGGCGAGATCTCGCGCCGGCAGTTCACGCAGCTGGCCGCACTCGTGCTGGCCGGGACGCCGATGCTGCTGCGCTCGACCGGCGCCTTCGCGCAAGCCAAGGAACTGGTGCTGGTCAACTGGGGTGGCGACGCCATCACCGCCTATGACGCAGCCTATGGCCAGGCCTTCACCAAGGAGACCGGCATCACCGTCAAGATGGACGGCTCCGGCCCGACCGAAGGCGCGATCGCGGCGCAGTTCAAGAGCGGCGCTCCGACCTGGGATCTGGTCGACGTCGACCCGTTTTCGGCCATCACGCTCGGTGCCCAAGGCATGCTCGAGCCGATCGACTATTCGATCGTCGACAAGAACAAGATGCGGCCGGGCTTCGGCTGGGAACACGCCGCCTCGACCTATTTCTTCTCCTACGTCATCGCCTATGATTCTGAGAAATTCGGCAGCCAGGCGCCGACCGGCATGGCCGACTTCTTCGACGTGACGAAATTCCCCGGCAAGCGCTCGCTCTACAAATGGGGAGTGTCGAGCTGGGAAGCGGCACTGCTCGCCGACGGCATCGCGCCGGCCTCGCTCTATCCGCTCGACCTCAAGCGCGCGCATGACAAGATCGCCGCCTTCAAGGAAAACGTCGTGGCCTATTGGGGCGGCGGCGCCGAAAGCCAGAGCGTGCTGCTAGACGGCGAGGCTTCGATGGCGATCGTCTGGTCGACCCGCGCCTCACTGATCGAGCAGGATTCCGGCGGCAAGATCAAGTTCATCTGGGACCAGGGCCTGATCTCGCCCGGCGCGCTCGCCGTGCTCAAGGGCAATCCCGGCGGCAAGGACGCGGCGATGAAGTTCATCGCCAGCGCCCAGGATCCGGAGAAGCAACTGATCATGTTCGACAAGCTCGGCCAGGGTCCGGCCAATCCGGCCGCCGACGCGCTGATCCCCGCCGACAAGAAGCGCATCAACCCGGTCGACCCCGAAAACATGAAGAAGCAGATCCCGCTCGACATGGAGTGGTACGCCAAGAACTACGGGGCCGCACTCGACGAATACACGAAGATCATCTCCGCCTGATAGACCGGGATAACCGGGGCCGAGATGAAAGCATATCTCTCCGACAGGATGGGCGCGGCGCTGCTAATGGCGCCGCTGCTCCTGTTCCTTGGCGCCGCCTACGCCTGGCCATTCTTCGGCGTCGTCAACTGGAGCTTCACCCTGCCCGAGCCGGGGCTCGGGCAATATGGCACACTGCTTAGCGACCCGCTGGTGCAGTCGGTGTTTGTCCGCACGCTGCGCATCGCCGCAATCGTCACGATCGTTTCGGTTGCCGCCGCCTACGCCATCACCGTGGTGTGGGTGCGCGGCACGCCGGCGCAGCGCGTGGTCGCCGAGTTCTGCATCCTGGTGCCGTTCTGGATCTCGGTGCTGACGCGCGCCTTCGGCTGGGTGGCGCTGCTTTCCAATCGCGGCCTGTTCAACACCTGGCTGCAGGCGATCGGCTTCATCTCAGAACCGCTGACGCTGGTGCGCAACGAATTCGGCGTCATCGTTGGTATGACGCACTTCCTCATTCCCTTCGCCGTGTTTCCGCTGGCGTCTTCGATGCGCAGCCTCGACGACCGCGTGCTGCTGGCGGCGCGCGGGCTCGGCTCCAGCCGCATGCGCACCTTCTGGTCGGTGTTCGTGCCGATGACGCGCTCCGGCATCATCGGCTCGGCGCTCATCGTCTTCGTCTTTTCGCTGGGCTTCTTCGTGACGCCGGCGATCCTCGGCGGCGGCCGCAGCGTGATGGTTGCCGAGCTGATCTATCTCCGCATCTTCCAGAGCCCGGACTGGGGCCTGGGGGCGGCGATCAGCGTCGTGCTCGTGCTGTTCGTCGGCGCACTGATGGCGCTGGTGTTCCGTTATGTCAGGCCGAGGCAGTTGATCTGATGCCGACCTACCGCCCCGGCCCCGTCTCGCTGATCCTCGCCGCCCTGGTCGCGCTGTTCCTGTTGTTGCCGCTGCTTGCCGTCATTCCGGTGTCGCTGACGCCGACCCGCATGCTGGCGATGCCGTCCGGCGAATTGTCGCTGCGCCATTACCGGGCGCTGATCGAGGATCCGCGCTGGATCAACTCGATCCTGCTCTCGATCAGGATCGGCGTCTTCAGCAGCGCCTTTTCCACCGTGCTGGCGCTGTGCTTCAGCCTCGGCGTGTGGATGTTCCAGCCGCGCTTCACCGCCGCACTGGTCGGCTTCGTGCTGCTGCCGATGGTGGTGCCGCCGGTGGTCTCGGCGATCACGCTCTACTTCCTGCTGACCTCGATCTCCGGCGTCAGCTCGTTCTTCGGCTACGACACCTGGCTCGGTGTCGCCATGGCGCATGCAGTGATGACGGTGCCCTTCGCCACGGTGCTGATCCTGGTGTCGCTCAGCCAGCTCGACCGGCGCATCGACCTTGCAGCGCGCGGCCTCGGCGCCACGGTATGGGAACGCGCCACCCGCATCATCATGCCCAACATCAAATTCGGCATCGTCACCGCAGCCCTGCTGTCGTTCGTGCTCTCATGGGAAGAGATCGGCGTCACCCTGTTCATCACCTCGGTCAACGCCATCACGCTGCCTCGGCTGATGTGGATGGGCCTGCGCGACAACATCGACCCGGCGATCGCCGCACTCTCGGTGATCCTGATCATCATCACAGTGCTGGTGCTAGCGGCGCGCAGCCTTGTGGTCAGGCTGCGCCGGGCGCAGTAGTGGTAAGCAGACGCGTGCCTGCCCTACCCCGGGGTCGGCATGCGTTCGTTGCTATGCTGGTGAGTGGCTCGTTGGGACTCCGATTGTAACGGGACGCCCGCCGACCTTCCGGCGGCGGAACGCCGCTTTCACGCCATGATGACAGCCACAATGAAACCTTGTACCGCGGCATGCGTTTTGGTGCGTTCAACTCACCAAAGGTTCCACCATGGATCAAGGATGGTTTTCCAAGCCGGTTGCTGTTTCGGTCGGCATCACGGGAACGATCCGACATATTTCCAACGCACAACAGGCTGTCGAATTGCTGACAGGCCAGTGGCGCGACGCTGGCAGCCTGCAACATGGCGCCGCACTGCGCGCATGCCGCCGGGCCATGAGCGGCGATGTTACAACCGAGGCCGCAAGGGAAGCCTTTGTCGGCGCCGCGCGGGAGGCGCATGTTCTGGTCGAGTGAGCGGCCGGGCCTGCTCGCCCTAGCCATCAAGCATTCGTCGCGGACCGGACCGAATACCTAGCAGAGCTATGACACGGCGTCGCGCTATCCCATGGCGTGGCGGATTGTCTTGGACAGACGGCTGAGGAATGCCGGTCTCGACGATGCGTCAAGCTTCCACGACAGCACCGCCGTCGCCATTTTCCGCGGCAACACCCCGACCGATAGGAACCAGGCGGCAAGGACGGCGCGCCGGCGCAGGGACGCCGTCATTTCGAGGCTGGCCACGGCGCCCGCCGCCCCGAGCGCCAGCCGGGAATCATTGGCTATGGGGTGCTGGCGCTTGTCTGCGCACAGCGACGCCAGCCGCTCTTCCAGATGGACCGGATCGTGGCGGACAGCCTCCGACGGCACAATGGTCAGGCCGATCCCGGAAGCCTGGTCCGACAGCGCCTGCATGCGGCGGAAATCGTGGGTTACCCTCCAGCGTGCCCGCTCGGCGAGCTTTTCACCGAAGACCGAATGGTTGGCGCCGTGGATCCGGTAGGCGCCGAGGCATTCGTCAATGGACTGAACGTGTCCGTACATGGGCGCCAGCGTTGCAAGGTAGCCATCGGCGCCCTGGCGGAACTCCGGCTCGGGAATTGGCATGATCGATTCCAGGGTTGTTCGGTCAAAGGCCAGCCCGCTGGTCACAGTCGTCTGATAGCGGCCCTTGTGCAGGAGTTTGGGCATGACGTCGCCGCTGTCGAAGGGCAGTTCGGGCGGCGGAAAGACATCCTTGATGCGTTGCCGCTCGTCGACGATATGCAACCTGGACTGCACCTGGGCGGTTGCCGCATCCCAGGTGTCGACGATCGTGGAAACGGCGGTTGGATAGAGATAGTCGTCGGCGTCGAGGAACAGGACGATCTTGCCAGAGCTTGCTGCAAAGCCTGTGTTGAACGCCGCCGCATGCCCGCCATTTTGCGCCCTCGGGCATGCGACGATCCTGTCCCCATATGATTTCATCACTGTCGTGGAATTGTCCCGCGATGCGTCGTCGACGACGATCACTTCGACGTCCGCGTAGTCCTGCTCCAGGGCGCTGTCGATGCTGCGTTTGAGGAAACGCGCGTAATTGTAGTTCGGGATGATGATGGATACCGGAATTCTCGGAACAGACTGCATCGCATTTGACCTCGTATCTTGCTTTGGTTTCGGCAAAACCCGCTCACGGGCCTGCCCCCTCTTCAAGCGCGACGAGTTCCTGGGAGAAAGGCCTGCGCTTTCCAGCAGGAGACGGGTCACGTGTCTCTTTGCGACTTCTTATTGAGGCCGCCATGCCTTCGAGGGCTGCCGCCTTGGTCAAGGTTGTGGTCGGCGGCAGCAAAAGCTCCGACGGTTTCCGGCCGGTCGCAACCGAGCCCGACGGAAATGTCTCGCCCTTCGGTCGCGATCAGGTCGGGATCGAGGTGGACGGGCGCCTTGAAGGCATGGCGGATACTGACCTTCAAATACGGCCGGAACAAGCCCCGCACCAAGAACAGGACTCACAAGCCTGTTACATCTGAGGCAGCGCGCAGCGGCGTGGACTGTGGATAATCGCAGATGTTGGAGGTTGGCGGCGGCTATCCCGAAGCCAGCGGCAGCCGGCTTCGGGATATGGTCGTGCAGCCTGAACGGTCAGGCTGCCTGCAGCCCCGGCAGCGACAGATCGGATTCCTCCGGCAAGTCGCCGGCCATCGCGGCGGCAAACTTGGTCTGGTCGAGTTCCCCTTCCCAGCGCGCCACGACCACTGTCGCCACCGCATTGCCGACGAAGTTGGTCAGTGCCCGGCACTCCGACATGAAGCGATCGACCCCGAGGATCAGCGCCATGCCGACGACAGGCACGGTGGGAACTACCGAAAGCGTCGCAGCAAGCGTGATGAAGCCGGCGCCGGTGATGCCGGCTGCACCCTTGGAGCTCAGCATGGCGACGGCGAGCAGCAGGATCTGGTCACCGAAGGTGAGCGGCGTGTCTGTCGCCTGCGCGATGAACAGCGCGGCCAGCGTCATGTAGATGTTGGTGCCGTCGAGGTTGAAGGAATAGCCGGTCGGGACGACCAGGCCGACCACTGAGCGGTTGCAGCCGGCGCGCTCCATCTTGGCCATCAGGCCCGGCAGTGCCGCTTCCGAGGACGAGGTGCCGAGCACCAGCAGCAGCTCTTCCTTGATGTAGCGGATCAGCGCCAGGATCGAGAAGCCGTTGTAGCGAGCGACCGCGCCGAGCACGACCAGCACGAACAGCAGCGCGGTCAGGTAGAATGTGCCGATCAGCATGGCGAGGTTGGCGATCGAGCCGATGCCGTATTTGCCGATGGTGAAGGCCATGGCGCCGAAGGCGCCGATGGGCGCGGCCTTCATCAGGATGGCGACAAGGCGGAAGATCGGCGTGGTCAGCGCCTGCAGGAAATCGACGACCGGGCGGCCGCGGTCGCCAACCAGTGCAAGAGCGAGCCCGAACAGCACCGAAAAGAACAGCACTTGCAGGATGTCGCCCTTCGCAAACGCCCCGGTGATCGTGTCGGGGATGATGTTCATCAGGAAGCCGACGATGTTGGTGTCGTGCGCCTTTTCGGCGTAGGTCGCCACCTTTGTGGCGTCGAGCGTGGCCGGATTGATGTGCATGCCGGCTCCGGGCTGGACAACATTGGAGACGACGAGACCGACGACAAGCGCCAGCGTCGAGAACACCAGGAAGTAGATCATCGCCTTACCGGCGACGCGGCCCACCTTCTGCAGGTCGGAAACGCCGGCGATGCCGGTCGCCACCGTGAGGAAGATCACCGGCGCGATCACCATCTTCACCAACTTGATGAAGGCGTCGCCGAACGGCTTCATCGCCTCACCGGTTTCGGGATAGAAGTGGCCGAGAAGCACGCCGGCGGCGATCGCCGCCAGCACCTGCACATAGAGATGCCGGTAGAAAGGAAGTTTGCCGCGCGACTCGGCGGCAGCGAATGCTGTCTGCATGACGTCCTCCATTGTGCTCCGATCGAAAGCTCGACCTCCCGGAGCAATTGCGTTGACCCCCAGCAGCCTCGCGACCGCTGAAGTCGTGTCTGCAACTGCCGTGCCAAGTGCGCGGAAAAGAACCTACCATTTTGATTTTATTGAGTATTCCAGAACTCACGAGGTCGCTTCGCACACAGAAAGTGCGGATATTCGCATGGCCGAATTGTGCTTTGTGCGAAATCATGCACAAATAGGCGATGCTGCAACGCTCCGCCGCTGCCTTGTCGTCGACGCCCGAGCAACTCGGCAGGCGAGCGCGCCGTGCCTGGCTGCTGTTTGCGGCCATCGCCCTTGCGATCGCTACGGCCGCACTTTACGGCGCTGGCCTCTATGGCCGCACCGCCGAGGTCGCCACGCTGGCGGCACAGGGCCGCACCGACGCCAACCTGAAAGTCGCATTGCTGCGCGCTGTGCTGGAAAGCCCCCGCGCCCTGCCCCTGCTGCTGTCGGAAGACCAGCAGGTGCGCGACGCCCTGGCGCAGAAAAGTGGTGCTGCAATCGATGTGCTGAACCGCAAGCTCGAAGGGCTGGTCTCCGGCACCAAGGCTTCGGTGCTCTATGTCATCGGCACCGACGGGCTGGCGATCGCCTCCAGCAACTGGCGCGACCCGATCAGCTTCGTCGGCAACGACTACCGGTTCCGCGATTATTTCTCCGCGGCGATGCAATCGGGAACCGCCGAATATTTCGCGCTCGGCAATGTCAGCAAACGCCCCGGCCTCTACATCTCGCGCCGCGTCGGCGATGCTGCCGCACCGCTCGGCGTCGTCGTCGTCAAGGCGGAGTTCGATCAGCTCGAGGCCGACTGGCACGAGGCGAACCGCCCGGCCTATGTCAGCGACGAGCATGGCGTCGTCCTGATCACCAGCGTGCCATCTTGGCGCTTCATGACGACGGCGCGGCTTGCCGGGCCTGATCTTGCCGCCATCCAGGACAGCCAGCAGTTCGGCGATGCACTGCTGATGCCACTGCCGATCACGCGCCCGCAGGCACTTAGCCCGGACATGTCGATCGTCCATGCCGTGACGCCGGGCGGCAGCGATGCGGAATATCTCAGGCTTTCAACCCTGATCCCTTCGACCCCCTGGCGACTCGACTATCTCGTCCCGGCCGAGGCGCCGATCGCCGCCGCGGCCCGTGAAATGCGGCTCCTTGCGCTCGGCGTCATTGTTCCGTTGCTCGGCTTTGCTGCGTATCTGTTGTGGCGTCGGCAGTCAGGACAAATGCGGATCGCCGCCGAACAGGCGGCGCGCACCGAGCTCGAACGCCGCGTCGTCGAACGGACCGAGGATCTGAGCCGCGCCCGCGACCGGCTGCAGGCCGAGATATCAGACCATCGCAGCACGGAAGCCAAGCTGCAGGTGGTGCAGCAGGATCTGGTCCAGGCCAACCGCCTCGCCATCCTCGGCCAGGTCGCCGCCGGTGTCGCCCATGAGATCAACCAGCCGGTTGCCACCATACGCGCCTATGCCGACAACGCCCGCGTCTTCCTCGACAGGAAGCAGACCTCGCCGGTCGAGGAAAATCTCGGCGCCATCGCAGCGCTGACCGAACGCATCGGCACCATCACCGACGAGTTGAAGGCCTTTGCTCGCAAGGGCCGCACCGCCGCCGAGCCTGTCGAACTGCGCGGCGTCATCGAGGGCGCCGTGGTGCTGTTGAGAAGCCGCTTTGCCGGCCGGCTCGAAGCACTGGCCATCGACCTGCCGCCGCCGAGCCTCAAGGTCATGGGCAACCGGGTCCGGCTCGAACAGGTGCTGATCAACCTCTTCCAGAACGCGCTGGAAGCGCTGGACGGCCGCGACGATGCCAGGGTGCAGGTCTCGGTCGAAGACACGACGGATGGGGTCACGGTCGGCGTGTCCGACAACGGCTCGGGCATTCCGCCTGCGATCCTTAAATCGCTGTTCACGCCGTTCAACACATCGAAGGAAAAAGGCCTCGGCCTTGGTCTCGTCATCTCGAAGGACATCGTCGCCGATTACGGCGGCCATATCGAGGTTTCGAGCGACGACAGCGGCACCCGCTTCACCATCCATCTTGCAAAAGCAGTGTAATGGCCAAGGCAGAAATGACGAACGATGACACCGCGCCAGTCATCCTGATCGATGACGACAGCGATCTCCTGAAGGCCACTGCGCAGACGCTGGAGCTTGCCGGCTTCTCGGTATCGGCTTTTTCGGTGGCGGCCGAGGCGCTGGCGACGCTCGACGCCGGCTTTGCCGGCGTCGTGGTGTCGGATATCCGCATGCCTGAGATCGACGGCCTGCTGCTTTTCGACCGCGTCCTGCGGCTGGACCCGGACATTCCAGTCATCCTGGTCACCGGGCATGGCGACATCGCCATGGCGGTCAAGGCGATCAAGGACGGTGCCTACGACTTCATCACAAAGCCCTTCGCCGCCGACCGGCTGGTGCAGAGCGTGCGCCGCGCCGCGGAAAAGCGCCGCCTGGTGATGGAAAACCGCGCCTTGCGCGAAGCGGCCGGAGAGGCGCAGGACGGCCTGCCGCTGATCGGCCAGACGCCGGCGATGGAAAGGCTGCGCCGGACGCTGCGCCAGATCGCCGACACCGATGTCGATGTGCTGGTGACCGGCGAGACCGGTTCCGGCAAGGAGGTGGTGGCCAGCCTTCTGCATCGCTGGAGCCGCCGCGCCAGGGGTAATTTCGTCGCGCTGAATTGCGGCACGCTGCCGGAGACGGTCATCGAGAGCGAGTTGTTCGGCCATGAGGCCGGCGCCTTCACCGGCGCGCAGAAGAAGCGGATCGGCCGCATCGAACATGCCAGCGGCGGCACGCTGTTCCTCGACGAGATCGAAAGCATGCCGGTCTCGACACAGGTGCAGATGCTGCGCGTGCTGGAGATGCGCGAGGTCACGCCGCTGGGCACCAACGAAATGCGGCCCGTCGACCTGCGCGTCGTTGCGGCCGCCAAGGTCGATCTCGGCGATCCGCACCAGCGCGGCGCTTTCCGCGAGGACCTCTACTACCGGCTCAACGTGGTGACGATCTCCATTCCGCCGCTGCGCGAGCGCCGGGACGACGTCGCCCTGCTGTTCTTCTATTTCGCCGAGCGCGCCGCCGCCCGCTTCAGGCGTCCGGTGCCGGCGGTGCCGGCCGCGGTGCACCGCCACCTCAGGGAGCATGACTGGCCGGGCAATGTGCGCGAACTCGCGCATTTCGCCGAGCGGTTTGTGCTTGGATTGGAGGAAGGTGCCGGAGCGCCATCCCCTGCCCCAACCCAGCCGGATGCCGCCATGAAGCTGCCGGAGCGGCTGGAGCGCTACGAGGCCGACATCATCCGCGAGACGCTTGGCCGCAACGAGGGCGACGTCAGGCGCACGATCGAAGCACTGGGGATTCCGCGCAAGACCTTTTATGACAAGCTACAGCGCCACGGCATCGTGCGCAGCGAGTTTTCGAGATGAAGGATGCCGGCGCCTCGGCCGAGCGGCTCGGCTACTTCGCGTCGTGGAAGATAACGCCGACGGCGTGGCCGTCATATGGGTGAAACAGCGCGCGCAACCAACCGTTTCCTGCCAAAAGTGAATTTGGCGTGGAACGGGACGCGAGGCCTCGCCGCAGCTTCGATTGGCTCAAGCCTTCTTGCGATAAGTAAATATCCATTTGCCATTTCCATGAGATGATGAACCATAAGGCTGGCGGGGTGAGTGCATGGTTCGAGAACGGCATCGGCTTTTCTGGCGGGCGTTGGTCGGCCTCATGGTCTTGCTGGCAATGGCATCTTGTGCTCCGGTTGACCAAAATTTTGCGGACTGCGTTAGTCAAGCCGTCGGGACCATTCGGCAAATCGAGGCCTGCACGCAGATCATCGAGAACGGGAGTGGACCCGCCGACAAGCGTAGCACCGCCTACTTCCTGCGCGGCAATAGCTGGGGCGCAAAGGCGGACTATGACCGTGCCATTGTCGATTTCGACAAGGCAGTCGACCTCAATCCAAACAATGCCGAATACTACTTTTACCGGGGTGTCACCTGGTCGAACAAACACGATTTCAGCCACGCCATCGCGGATTACAACCGGGCAATCGGCCTCGCTCCCAGCGTCAGCAAATACTATAACAGCCGCGGCTTGAGCTGGGCATACAAGGGGGATGATACTCGTGCCATCGCTGACTTCGATCAGGCGATCCGCCGCGAGCCCAAAAATGCCGAAGCCTACGCCAATCGGGGTCTCGCCTCGACACGCAAAATCGACCTTGATCGTGCCATCGCCGATTTCGACCAGGCGATCAGCCTCGATGCGAAACAAGGCGACGCCTACAATGGTCGGGGGGTGGCCTGGACACACAAAGGCGATTACGGCCGCGCCATCGCCGACTATAGCCAAGCGATCAGCCTCAATCCCAAAACCGAATATGCCTATATGAATCGAGGCACTGCTAGGGCCCACAAGGGCGACTATCAACAGGCAATCGCCGACTATGACGAAGCGATCAGCAATGATCCGAAGCAGGCCGAAGCCTATTATGGGCGAGGCGTAGCCCGAGCCAACGTAAATGACAGTGACGGCGCCTTCGCCGACTATGAACAGGCAATCACGCTCGATCCGAAATTCGTAAACGCCTACAACAACCGAGGACTGCTGTTAATTGAGAAGGGCGACTACGACCACGCCGTTACAGACTACAACCAGGCGATCAGCCTCGATCCGAAAAATGCCATCTTCTATTCCAATCGAGGTCTGGCGTGGGCCAATAAGGGCGACAATGGCCGTGCCATCGCCGACTATAACGAAGCGATTAGGCTCGATCCGAAATTTGGCGATGCCTACTACAACAGAGGCAACACCTGGACAGCAATGGCCGACAACGACCGCGCCGTTGCCGACTACAGCCAAGCAATTCGGCTCGATCCGACTAATGCCAAGATCTACAGCAACCGCGGCTTGGCCTTGTACAACAAGGAGGAATACGACCTCGCCATTGCCGATTTTGACCAGGCGATCACCATCAATCCGAGGGAGCCAATCTTCTACAACACCGAGGTATGTCCTGGTCACACAAGGGCGACGGCGATCGCGCGGTCGCGGATTTCACCCGAGCGATCGGCCTCGACCCGAAATACGCATACGCTTACCGGAATCGAGGCCTGATGCGGGCCGCGAAGGGCGACTATGACCGCGCGATCGCCGACTACGATCACGCGATCGGCGCCGATGCGAAATACGCGGACGCCTACAGCAGCCGGGGCGCTGCCTTGCTAAGCAAAGGCTACAATGACGGCGCAATCACCGATTTCAATCAGGCCATACGCATCGACCCGAAGCAGATCGACGCCTATGTGAATCGAGGCTTGGCCCGTGTGCACAAAAGCGATTTCGACCAGGCCCTGGTCGATTACGACAAGGCGATCAGTCTCGATCCGAAACATGCTGGAGCCCACAACGGTCGAGGCCTCGTCTGGTTCAGCAAGGGCGAAACTGAGCGCGCTATCGCCGAATACGACAAGGCGATCGACCTCGATCCGAAACAGGCCGACGCTTACAGCAATCGAGGACTGGCCTGGAGACGCATGGGTCACGTCGACCGCGCAATGGCCGACTTCGATCAGGCTATCAGCATCGATTCGAAAAACGCCCATGCTCATTACAATCGAGGCATGGCGTGGTCCGCCAAGGGCGACGACGATCGCGCCATGATCGATTACAACCAGGCGATCAGTCTCGATCCCAAAAACATCGATGCGTACAAGAGTCGAGGACTGATTTGGGCTGCCAAGGGTGACAATGCCCGCGCCATTGCCGAATACAGCACGGTGATCCTCCTTCACCCCAAATATGTCTACGGCTACTTGGGTCGAGGTATTCTCAATTTCTATTCCGGCGAGCTTGCCAAGGCACAAGCCGATTTCGAGCAGGCAGCAAAGCTCGAGCCCGATGATATCTATGTTGCGATCTGGCTTGATATGGCCAAACGGCGCAACGCCATGGCGGGCTATTTGCGGGAAGCGGCAAGCAAGCTCGACATGACGAAATGGCCGGCGCCGGTGGTTCACATGCTGCTTGGGGAACAGACGCCAGCCGCGGTGCTGGCGGCTGCCGATGACCTGGATGTGACCACGAAAACTGGACAAGTATGTGAGGCCAATTTCTATACTGCCGAACTCTATCGGCTTCAGGGACACGACGATGAAGCCTTGCGGCTTTACAAGATCGCGGTCAGCAATTGCCCTAGGAATTTCGACGAATACCGTGCTGCCAGGCTTGCCCTGCGCGAACTCGGCATGCTCCCTTAGAGCCGAACCCTGCCAAGCTAATTCAGGCCGGGCCGCGCCCATCTGTAAGGAATGCATCCCGGAGGAGATTCCGATCTTCGAAGGCCTGCGCTACACTTGGTCCACTTCAACCGGGCCGCCACGTCCATGATTGTCCAGACCTGCATCAATGGCGCGCGCAGCGCCGATTTCCATCCGCAACTGCCGCTTGGCGCGGAAGCCATGGCGCGCGACGGCGCGGCTTGCGTGGCTGCAGGTGCGGCCGAGTTGCATGTCCATGCGCGCGGGCTCGATGGCCGCGAAAGTCTTGCGCCCGAGGCGATTGACGGGACCGTGCTGGCGCTGCGCCGCGCCTGCCCGGGAACGCTGATCGGCGTGTCGACCGGCGCCTGGATCGAGAATGATGACGAGCGCACACTTGCCGCGATCGCCGGCTGGAGCGAATTGCCTGACTACGCGTCGGTTAATCTGAGCGAGGAAGCCGCGCCCGAGGTCATGCAAAGCCTGCGGCAGCGCGGCATCGGCATCGAAGCCGGGCTCGCCTCCGTCGCTGACGCCGAGCGCCTGGTCCGGCTCGACCGTGGCAACCAGGTGCTGCGCATCCTGATCGAGATCTCCGAGCAGGAGTTGGACGCGGCGCTGGAGGTCAGCGACGGCATCGCGGCGGTGCTCGACCGCGCCGGGATGCGTCGCGCCATATTGCTGCACGGCGCCGACGCCACGGTGTGGCCGTTCGTGCGCAGGGCGGCGGAGCGGCGCTGGTCGACGCGTATCGGGCTGGAAGACGGCAAGGCGCTTCCGGACGGCAGTACGGCATCAGGCAATGCCGCGCTGACGGCTGCTGCCGTCGCGATTTTCCGGGCCGGTTGCTGATTCATCCCATAGGTTTCGGGCGCCTTGCCCGATCTTTTCGGGATGCTGCGTCAGGCCACGTCCCGCAAAGTCGAAAGCGGCGTCGTCGACATGGAGGTTGCGCTGGCGCGATCCTCGTGAAGCGCGAAGCCCGTTGCGCCTGGATCGCCCAGTTCGGGGCGGAGCTGCATGCTCGGGATGTGGTAGTCACCGCCATTCTGCTGCCGGTAGGGAATGGGCCGGATTGTCTCGAGCGTTCGCATCCTTTCGCGCAGCCGCTCCGCGACAGGCTCGAAATCGGCCTCCCCAAAACGATCCACTCTGTAGACCACGAACGGCGGCAGCACGTCGTAGCCCGGATAATAGAGTATCCCGTGATTGATCGGGAACAGCAGGTCGTCGATCGGGCCGTTGACGCCGCGGGCGGAGTAATGCTCTTCCCAGCCGCCGGTGGTCACGATCAGCATCGCGCGCTTGCCGGCGAGCGTTCCCTCGCCAAAGCGGTCACCCCATCGCTTGTCGCTATGCTCGCCGACACCATAGGCGAAGCCGTAGGCGTACACCCGATCGACCCAACCCTTGAGGATCGCCGGCATGGCGTACCACCACAGCGGGAACTGGAGGATCAGCGTGTCGGCCCACAGCAGCTTGTCGATCTCTGCTTTAACATCTTTGGCTAGCAAGTTGGTCGCAAATGCCTTTTTGGAAGCGCCAGCCGGCAGGAAGCGCGCTTCGGGCGGCCACGACGGAAAGTCGGCACGGTCCACCTCGGATTTCCAGCCATCGGCATAGAGGTCCGATATCAGCACCTCATGGCCCTGGGCCTCCAGTTCCCTGACGGCGACGTCACGCAAAGCGCCGTTGAGCGAACGCGGTTCGGGATGAGCAAAAACAAGCAGGACTTTCATGGGTCAACTCCGAAGAAGGACGATAGACGCTGAAGGTAGCCAGCCCCGGGATGATCCGCTATATCCAGGCAATGCATAAGATTATGCCGAATAATGGATAGGTCTGATGTGACCCTCGAGCGCATGCGCACTTTCGTTCGCGTCGCCGAGCGCGGCAGCCTGTCGGCGGTGGCGCGCGAACTCGGAGTTGGGCAGTCGACGGTCACACGGCATCTGCGCGAGCTCGAAGACGCCGTCGGCGTGCCCTTGCTCAGCAGGACCACCCGGCGTGTCACGATGACCGATGAAGGCAGCCGTTACTATGCCGACGCCGCCCAGATCCTGCGCCTCGTCGAGCAGGCCGGCGATGAGGCACGGGGCACGCGCGGGGCTTCGGCCGGTACGATCCGGATATCCTGCACGGCGGCGCTCGGGGTCTTGCACGTCAGCCGGCTGATCTTCGCCTTTCAGGACCGCTATCCCGACGTCGGGGTCGATCTCAGCCTCACCGACGAGCGCATCAACCTTGTGCGGGAGGGCGTCGACATCGCGCTTCGCCTCGGTCCGCTCACCGACAGCTCGATGAAACTGCGGGCGCTCGGCCAGTCCCGGCGTTTGCTGGTGGCAGCACCAGCCTATCTGGCGGCGCGGGGCAGACCGGCTGTCCCGCAGGACCTGCCTGGCCATGAAGGCATCCGGATGTCGAACATCGCGGGAAGCGATACGCTCGCCCTGCAGGGGCCGGGCGGCGAACGCCACGCGGTGTCTTTCGGCGGCCGATTTCGGGTCGACCATGGGCTTGCCGCCCGCGAAGCGCTCGTCGCCGGGCGCGGTATCGCACCTGCCCATCGCTGGCTTGTCGACGATCTCTTGGCGGCCGGCCGGCTGGAAGTGATCCTGCCAGACTACGCCCCGCCTCCCATACCGCTGAGCATGCTGATCGTCCCGGAACGCGCGGGCATTGCTCGGGTCCGGCTGCTGGTCGACTTTCTCGCCGAGCGGATCGGCGGCATTCCAGGGATCGACAAGCCGCGTTAGCCGGCTTGCCCTCAGCCGGCCACGACACCGGCAAGCCCTGTTGACAGGCGGCCGAACGCTCTTGCGATTTCAAAAGATACACCCTAAGCTGTTTTCATATCAGAAAGAAAACTCCATCATTTCTTTCCATTTATGAAAGCCTAAGCGTTTGCGGGAACATCTCGATCAAACCGACCGGCGACTGGTCAAGCTGCTGTCGCAGGATGCGCAGCTTGGAGTCAATCGGCTCGCCGAGAAGATGGCCGTCTCGGTGCCGACGGTGCGCATGCGGTTGCGCAACCTGCTCGACCGCAACCTGCTCAAGATCGTCGGGCTACTCAACCTGACCGAGCGCCCAGAATTGATCTCGGCGATCGTCGGCATCAATGCGCAGGGGCGAGGCCGGGCTCGGGAACTGGCGCAGCGCATCGCCGAACTGCCTTTCGTGAACTCGGCCTCCGTCGTCACCGGACGCTTCGACATCATCGTCGACGTGACGGTGGCCGGCGATGTCGCCGATCTCTATCGCGTCACCAGCGAGCTGATCCCCGGCGCGGGCGAGCCCGGCGAAGTCGTGCGCAGCGAGACCTTCGTCGTCATGGCCTCCTGCAACAAATGGGTCAGCCTGCCAGAAGGCTGCTGGTCGGACGAGACCAAGCGCGACGAAACTGGGCGGCACGAAACTGGCCGAATGCCATGAAGATCGCGGTCCTCGGCGGCCTCGGCCTACAGGGCCGTGCGGCGATCGCCGATCTCGTCGCCAGCGCCGATGTCGAAGAGGTCGTCTGCGTCGATACTGCGCCGGATGGGGCAGCCCGCCTAGGCGGCCTGACCGACCCTGCCCGCGTGCGTTTCGTCGTGCCGGAAGGCGCGATCGCCCCTGTGTTGGCGAACGTGCTGGCGGGTGTCGACGCCGCCATCGATCTGTTGCCGCAGCCGCTGATGCGCGAAGCGGTGCTGGCCGCGATCGCGACGCGCACGCCGCTGGTCACCAGCAATTACGGCAAGACGATCACCGACCTCGCCCCGGCGGCGGAAGCGGCCGGCGTCTCGATCATGACCGAATGCGGGCTCGACCCCGGCATCGACCTTGTGCTCTACGCGCGCACCGCCCGTCAGTTCGACGCCATCACAACAATCGACTCCTATTGCGGCGGCATTCCCGAGCCGACGGCGATGGCCAAGCCGCTATGCTACAAGGTGAGCTGGAATTTTGACATGGTTCTGATGAGCCAGAACCGCGACAGCGTGCTGGTCGAGAACGGCCAACGGGTCGAGGTGCCGGCTGGCTGCCAGCACGACAATCCGTTCATCCATCAGATCGAGGTCGAGGAGCTGGGCAGGCTGGAAGCCTTCCCCAATGGCGATGCGCCCCATTATGCCGGCATGCTTGCCGCCGCCAAGGGGCTGCAGCGCTCCGGCCGCTACTCGCTGCGCTGGCCGGGCTGGTCGGCATTCTGGGCGCCGCTGAAGGAGCTTGGCTTCCTTTCCGAAGACAAGATACCCGGTGTTGGCGCCAGCCCACGTGAATTTCTCGGCCGGCTGCTCGGCCCGCAACTGCAATATAGCGCCGACGAGAGGGACCTGTGCGTGATGCGTAATGTCTTCTCAGGCACCCAAGGCGGTCGCCGCAAGACGGTGACATCGGACCTGGTCATCGAACGCGACCTCGCATCCGGCCTGTTCGGCATGAGCCTCGGCGTCGGCTATCCCGCCAGCATCGTGGCGCAGATGCTGGCGCGGGGCGAAATTACCGAGCCCGGCCTGCTCAACCCACTGTTGCATGTGCCAGACGGCCGCTTTCTCGATGAGCTGGCCCGGCGCGGTATACGGGTATCCGAAACGATCAGGTGGGACTGAAGGACTTTCGAACGGTGGTCGCCGCCGGCAACAGCGCTGCCGCTCAAAAAGCACCCCAAAGGGGTGGAACAACAAAGTGAAAATAACAAACGACAACAAGGAGGAATGCCCAATGACGATTGCCAAGCTTTTCATCGCAGGCCTCGCGCTCGCCGGCCTCACTGCCGCGGCCAGTGCCGGAACGCTCGACGAGATCACCAAGCGCGGCGAGTTGCGCGTTGCCGTGCAGACGCAGGGACCGCCCTTCTCGCTGGTCGGCGCTGCCGGCGAACGCACCGGCAGTTCGGTCGAGCTTGCCGAACTGATGGCCAAGGAAATGGGCGTGAAGATCACCTTTTTGGATTTCGATTGGGACGGCCTGATCCCGGCGCTGCTGTCGGGCAAGGCCGATCTTCTGGTCGCCGACATGACGCCGACGCTTGCGCGGGCGATGAAGGTCGCCTTCACCAAGCCGTACATGTACACCGGCAGCACCGTCTTCACCAAAGCCGACGGCAAATTCAAATCCACCGAGGACTGCAAGGCCAAGGGCACCAAGATCGCCGTGCTGCTCGGCGCCACCGGCGAGAAGGAGGCCAAGAAGGCCTTCCCCGACGCCGACATCAAGAGCTACAAGGGCGGCGGCCCGCTGCTGCTCGACGCCGTCAACAACGGCCAGGCCGACTGCGGAGTCAACGACGTCTCGGCGGTCAAGGGCCAGTCGACCGCCTATCCGGCCGGCAGCTTCACCATCATGCCGGACATGCTGTCGAAGGAGCCGCTTGCCTTCGCCACGCGTTATGACGAGCAGGACCTGTTGACCTGGATGAACCTGTTCCTCGATCAGGTCAGCCTCGACGGCCGCCTGCAGAAGAACCTCGATTACTGGGTCAATTCCGACGACTGGAAGAAAGACCATTAAGCAGCGGTAGATCCGAGCGGTTTCGCGTGCGCCTCGGCGCATCGCGAAGCCGCTTGATCGTCTGAGGGACCCCTTCCAGCGATGCTCGAAAATTTCAGCTTCCGCACCATCGTCGAATATCTGCCCCTGTTCGGGCAGGGCCTCGTCACGACCGTGTGGCTGTCTGTCCTCGCCTTTGCCGGCGCGCTCGCCGTCGGCATCGTGCTCGCCGCCATGAACCAGCAGCGCGGCCGGCTGTTCCGCATCCCGGCCAAGGCCTATATCGACGCGGTGCGCGCCACCCCCTTGCTGGCGCAGCTTTATTTCCTCTATTTCGGCCTGCCGCGGCTCGGCATCATCCTGCCTGAGCTCGTCGTCGGCATCCTCGCTTTGTCGCTGAACAGCGGCGCCTATGTCGCCGAGATCATCCGCGCCGGCATCCTGTCGATCCCACACGGCCAGGTCGAAGCCGGCGTCGCCTCGGGAATGACCTATGTCCAGCGCATGCGCCTCGTCATCCTGCCGCAGGCGTTCAAGGTGACGATCCCGCCGCTGCTCGGACAGGCGATCGTGCTGGTCAAGGATTCCGCATTGCTGTCGCTGATCGCGGTCGCCGAATTGACGCGCGCCGGACAATTGCTCGCCTCCGACCGCTTCATGCCGGCGGAAGGTTTTATCACCATCGCCGCCTTCTACCTGCTGCTCTATTACGGGCTGAAGGGACTGGCGGCGCTATCCGGGCGCTGGCTTGGCCTGGCGGGAGCACAGACATGATCTGGCAGCAGCTGCAAAGCCTCGCCGGCAGTTATCCCCTCGCCTTGCGCGGCCTCGGCATGACCGTGGTGCTGTCGCTGATCAGCCTGGTGCTTGGCACGCTGATCGGCTTTGGCCTCGGCATCCTGCGGACCGGCGGCAATCGGCTGATCAGCGGCGTGATCGGCGCCTGGGTCGACCTGATCCGCGGCACGCCGTTCCTGGTGCAGATCTTCTTGATCTTCTTCATCCTGCCGGAACTCGGCATCGAGCTGGACGCCTTCAGCGCCGGCATAATCGCGCTGACCAATCTGGCCGCCTGCTTCATCTGCGAGATCGTCGTCGCCGGCATCCGCTCGGTGCCGACCGGCCAGGTCGAGGCGGCGCTGGCGTCCGGTCTCTCGCGCTGGCAGCGCATGCGCCAGGTAGTGCTGCCGCAGGCGATGCGCATCGTGCTGCCGCCGCTGGTCGGGCAATATGTGCTGCTGATCAAGGATTCCTCTGTTGTTTCGGCCATCGGGCTCACCGACCTCACCCGCGTCGGCTGGCTGGTGGTGCAGCGTGTGCCCAACGGCCTGCTGGTCTTCTTCCTCATCGGCCTCGGCTATTTCATCGTCTGTTATCCGCTGATCCTGCTGGCCCGCCGGCTTGAGCAGCGCATCGGTGCGGCCCATGGCGAGGTGCAGATATGACGAACCCCAGCAAAGGCCGCACCGGCATGATCGAGTTTCGCGGGGTCAACAAATGGTTCGGCCCGCTCAATGTGCTGAAAGACATCACGCTCAGCGTCGAGCCGAGCGAAGTGGTCGTCGTCTGCGGCCCTAGCGGCTCAGGAAAGAGCACCCTGATCCGCTGCATCAACGGTCTGGAGACGATCCGCGACGGCGACCTGGTGGTCGACGGCCAGCGCCTCGGCGACCCCGCCACCAACATGATGCGGCTGCGCACCGAGATCGGCTTCGTCTTCCAGTCGTTCAATTTGTATCCGCACAAGACCGCACTTGAAAACGTGACGCTGGCGCCGATCCATGTCCGCAAGATCCCGCGCGCCGAAGCCGAAAAGGCCGGCCGCGAGCTGCTTGCCAAGGTCGGCCTTGCCGACAAGGTCAATGCCTATCCCGCACAACTCTCCGGCGGCCAGCAGCAGCGCGTCGCGATCGCCCGCTGCCTCGGTATGCGCCCCAAGATCATGCTGTTCGACGAGCCGACCTCGGCGCTCGACCCTGAGATGATCTCGGAAGTGCTCGACGTCATGGTCGCGGTCGCCGAGGAAGGCATGACCATGATGGTGGTGACGCACGAGATGGGCTTTGCCCGCAAGGTCGCCCAGCGCATGGTGTTCATGGATGCCGGCGCCATCGTCGAGAGCGGCACGCCGGAGGAATTCTTCTCGCATCCGAAGACCGATCGCAGCCGTGCCTTCCTGAGCAAGATCCTGCGGCATTAGGGTCAAACTCACTCAGTTGGCCGCGCCGATGGCCGAGAGGGTGGATAATCGCCTGAAGCATTGCAAAGCTATTTGATCTTGATGACAACCTTACCCTTGGCGCGGCCCTGCTCGATGTAGGCCAAGGCCTCATTGGTCTGCTCAAGCGGGAAGACGCGATCTATGACCGGGCGGATGACGCCCGTTTCGATGAGAGACGCGATTTTGGTCAACTGCTCCCCATTGGCCGCCATGAACAGGAACGAATATCGGACACCTGCGCGCTTGGCCCGCCTCCTGATGCCGGCACTCAAAACGCGCATGACCAGGTTCAGCACCACGCTCAGCCCCTTCTCCCTGGCAAACCCAGCATCGGGCGGACCGGAGATCGAAACGGCGACGCCACCTGGCTTCAACACACGCAGTGACTTTTCGAGCGTCTTGTTGTCCTGGCTGTTCAGGACGACGTCGTAGCCCGAAAGGACTTTCTCGAAGTCATCCTTCTTGTAGTCGACAATGACATCGGCGCCCAGATTGCTGACCATGTCCATGTTGGACGCGCTTGTTGTCGTGGCGACCGTCGCGCCGAGGTGCTTTGCCAATTGAATGGCGAATGTCCCCACTCCGCCGGAGCCGGCCTGAATGAAGACCTTCTGTCCTTTCTTCAGCTTCGCCCTTTCGACCAGCGCCTGCCAGGCGGTCAGCCCGACCAGGGGAATGGACGCAGCCTCTTCCATGCTGAGGTTCTTCGGTTTCAGGGCCACGTCCGTATCGTTTATGGCGATGTACTCGGCGAAAGTCCCGACCCGACCGTCGCGCGGTCGCGCATAGACTTCGTCGCCCGGTTTGAACTGTCGGACTTTCGAACCGACGCGAATGACCGTTCCGGCCACGTCATGGCCTGCAACGAAGGGCGAGCGATAGGGCAGGATGAGTTTGAATTCTCCGTCCCTGATCTTTGAGTCCAGCAGATTGAGACTGGCGGCATGGATCTGCACCAGCACGTCCTTCTCCCCTACTTCCGGCTCCGGAACCTCTCCAAGCCGGAGGCGAGCGTTCTTTGCATATCGATCGACGATGAAGGCCTTCATTGTAGCTTTCCCAAATTGACGAGACCCGGAGCGCCCGATCGACATCTCCGATGCGCCTATTGCATTACGATCACTTAATGATAATATGATCGTAATGCAATAGTTGATCGAAGGAGAAAAACATGCGCTACGAGAAGGGCAGGAAGGACGCATCGCGGCAGCGGATCATGGATGTGGCGACCGACCGGTTTCGCTCCGACGGCATCGCTGCATCAGGTCTCGCCGGCATCATGGGCGAGGCGGGACTGACCAATGGAGCTTTCTACCCCCACTTTCCGTCTAAGGCGGCGCTTGTGCGTGAGAGCGTTGCGGCGGCCCTGGAGGTTCAGGCGACCCAGATTCAGGAGCTATTGGCCGCCGGCGGCCTGTCAATGGCCATCGACGCGTATCTGTCGGCGGAACACCGAGACAATCCAGGCAAAGGTTGCGCTTCAGCCGCGCTGTTGCCCGAAATCGCGCGTGAGCCGGTCGAGACGCGGCAAGTCTACGCCGAACACCTGCTCAAGCTCGTACGCCAGGTGGCGGCCGAACTGACGCCCGACGCCCGCGACCCCGAGGCTGTCGCATTCGGTGTCTTTGCGACCCTGATCGGCACGCTTGAGCTGTCCCGCGCGGTGAACGGAACCGAACTGTCCGATCGCATTCTTGAGGCTGGCGCGATAGCGGCGAAGGCGCTGCTCCAGCCCCGCGAGAACGACAAGCCGGAAGAAAGGAAACCATCATGAACGTGCATCATCTGTCGCGACCTGCCGCGATCGTCAAACACAGGGACGTGCCGACGAAAACGATCGACGTCGGCGGTACGAAATTCGCCTATAGGGAGCTCGGGCTCCCAACTGGGATACCCGTGATCTTTCTTACCCATCTGAGTGCGGTTCTCGACAATTGGGATCCCCGGGTTGTCGATGGTATTGCCGCAAAACGGCATGCTATCACCTTCGATAACCGTGGGGTTGGTGCATCAGGCGGCTCCACTCCCAACACGGTGGAGGCGATGGCCCGCGACGCGGTCGCCTTCATCCGGGCCCTCGGTTTCCAGCAGGTCGATCTGCTCGGCCTATCTCTTGGCGGCTTCATCGCCCAGGCGATTGTTCAGCTGGAGCCCAATCTGGTTCGCAAAATCATCCTCGCGGGAACCGGCCCAGCCGGGGGTACCGGCATCGACAGGGTGACGTTCGTCACCGTCTTCGACATGATCCGCGCCGCGCTGACCATCAAGGACCCAAAGAACTACCTCTTCTTCACCCGAAGCCCCAACGGCAAGAAGGCGGCGCGCGAGTTTCTGCAGCGATTGAAGGAACGGACCAATGACCGCGACAAGCCCATCGCGCTCGGCGCCTTCAACCAGCAGCTCAAGGCGGTCCGTGCCTTTGGCCAGGAGCACCCTGCCGACCTGTCGCGTATCCGGCACCCGGTCCTCGTGGTGAATGGTGACCACGACAGAATGGTGCCCACCAGCAATTCCGTCGACATGGCACGGCGCTTTCCCAATGCCGAGTTGGTCCTGTACGAGGACGGCGGGCATACGGCCATTTTCCAGTATCACGGCGCCTTCGTGGAAAAGGCGCTGGACTTCCTTGAGGCCTAGGAAGCGCGGCGGGAACGATAGCTCGGCGAAAGCACCCACCGGGATGGCGACCAGACCGGGCTGGCGGACGGTGAGGAACTACCGGACGGAACGATTGCGACCGGCGGTGCCGCGCTGGGCGAGGAACCCAGGCTTATTGTGTATCCGCATGGGCTCTCAGCTCTGCCCTCCTCTCGTCGGAGACAACGGCAAGGTCGAGCACCTTCTGCAGTTCGGCGGCATGATGGAATGACGGTTCGGCCTGCACGCCGCTGCGCACCGCATCGACAAAGCGCTGGTAGTTGGTCGGCACCGTTCCGGCATCGAGAACCTGCCATTTGGCGTTCTCGATGTTCTCGCCCATGCACGCTTTCAGCTCCGAGCCGGTCAGATTGTGCACGACTTCGATGCCGCCCTTGTCGCCATAGATGCGCAGCCGCAATTCATTGAGATGACCTGTTGCCCAGCGGCTGGCATGAACGACGCCGAAGGCGCCGTTGCTGAAGTCCAGCGCCATGGTGAAACTGTCGTTGGCGTCGAGTTCGTACTCGCCGATCCGGTTGCCGGGCGCCTTGTCGAATGACCTGAGGCGGCAGAACACATGGTCGATGTCGAGCGCGGCGCCATAGCTGGCGAAATCGAGGATGTGGATGCCGACATCACCCAGCACGCCATTGGAACCGTGGCCGCGCGACAGTCGCCACAGCCATTTCGGATCGGTGCGCCAGTCGCCCCAGAATTTGGAAACCAGCCAGCTCTGCAGATAGGACGCCTCGACATGCCTGATCTGCCCGATCTCGCCGGCAAGCACCATGGCGCGCGCCTTCTGCAGCGGGGCGACGTTGCGATAGGTCAAGTTGACCATGTTGATGATGCCGGCTTGCTCGGCGGCATCGGCCATCTCGCTGGCCCTCTGGTAATTTTCGGCCAGCGGTTTTTCGCACAGCACCGGCTTGCCTGCCGCGACCAGCATCATGGTGGTCGGATGGTGGATGCGATCCGGCGTCACGTTCGCCACTGCGTCGAACTTGTCCCATGCGAGCGCGTCTTCCAGCGACGCGAACCGGTTGGGGATACCGTAGCTGTCCGAAAACTTGTCGACACGCGCGCGGTCGAGATCGACGGCGCCAATCAGTTCGACGCCCTCGATCTTGCTGAACTGCCTGGCGTGCTCTTCCGCCATCCAGCCGGTGCCGAGTATCAGGAGACGCATGATTCTTATCCTTAGGATGGGGCTTTATCTTCTTGTTCGACCGTGGATTTTCCGAACCGAAGGTTCGGGGTCATGGTCTAGCGATAACCGGCTTCGCCCGCGGCATGGAGTTTTCCGCCGCGCTCGGCGATCGGCTCGAGCGCCTTATCCACCGGCACGTTCGGCGCATCGAGGATGGCTGGATGCGAGCCCTGCGGGTTGTGCGCCCATTTCACCGCATTGCGCAGCACCTTTTGGACATTCGCGTCGTGATAGGTCGGATAGGTCTCGTGACCTGGCCTGAAATAGAAGATGTTGCCGGCGCCGCGGCGATAGGTCAGCCCCGACCGGAACACTTCGCCGCCCTGGAACCAGGAGATGAACACCGTTTCCAGCGGCTCCGGCACGGCGAACTGCTCGCCATACATCTCCTCGTTCTCGAGCTCGAAATACTCGCCGATTCCGGCAGCGATCGGGTGGTTGGGGCTCGTCACCCAGAGCCGCTCGCGCTCGCCCGCCTCGCGCCATTTCAGCGTGCAGGGCGTGCCCATCAGCGTCTTGAAGATCTTCGAGAAATGGCCGGAATGAAGGACGATCAGCCCCATGCCTTCCCAAACGCGGCGCGCCACGCGCTCGACGACTTCGTCGGCGACGGCGCCATGGTCCTTGTGCCCCCACCACACAAGTACATCGGTCTGCGCCAGACGATCGGCAGGCAGGCCATGCTCCGGCTGCTCGAGCGTCGCCCACGATACGGAGATTTCGGGGTCGAGCTTCAGCGCGTCGGCGATCGTCGCGTGCATGCCCTCGGGGTAGATCCCCGCGACCACCTCGTTGGTCCGCTCATGGATATTCTCGCCCCAAACGACAGCGCGTAAAGTCATGACATCCTCTCGATTGGTTGAAGCCGCCGCCCCGGTATGGTCACTCATAGTATCCCTGGGCGGGATTGAAAACCTTCGAGATTGGCCGAAATCCCCCCACAACTTCGTCATCAACTCTGAGGAAGCTACGAAGGACCGCCGCGACGACCTACGCGCCGCGCCCTTCCGACGCGACCTGCATCATTGGCTGGTCAGCCCCGCACGACGAGGCGCTTGATCTTGCCTTTCTTGAAGGCGGCGAGGAAGCGGGCATAGTCCTTGAAGACGACGCAACCATTCGACTCCGCGCGGCCGCCGCGCAGCAGATAGGTATGCGCAAGAAAGCCATCGCGGCCATATTTGTTTTTGCCGTCGATGGGAGTGAGACGCAGCGCCTCGACGCCATGGAAGCGCGATTCGCGCAGCCTCAAATCGTAGGTGTGGGGCGGCGTCGGGCCGC
Source organism: Mesorhizobium sp. (assembly GCA_004020645.1). Taxonomy (GTDB): domain Bacteria; phylum Pseudomonadota; class Alphaproteobacteria; order Rhizobiales; family Rhizobiaceae; genus Mesorhizobium. The sequence goes on from SAQL01000019.1 coordinate 92,858, forward strand.
CATTCTTCCGGTTGGCGTAGCGCGGCTGGTCGACCATCGAGCCCAGTCCCGAATGCGCCTCGAGCCGCGAACCGTCCGGCATGTAGACGGTTTTCGCCGAGATGTCGTAGACGGCGACTCCGCTGCCCATGCTGGGTCTGGTGAACAGGTTGCGGAAGGCCCCGCCGCCCGCCGGGCTGTCGGGCTTGGCATAGGCCAACATGTCTGCGGCCTTCGACCGCTTGGCCGGCATGCCCGGGCTGCCCTGCATGCCCGGGCTGCCTTGCACGCCCTGGCTGCCTTGCATGCTTGGCACGGCCGCGGACGACGAGCTCCTCGGTGACAACGCTGGCGCTCGGGGCGTATCGACCTGCGGAGCGTCGGCGGTCTGCACCTTGTTGGCTTTGAATGGCTGAGATTGGGCCTTGGCGGCCTTCGATGCCTGGACCTTGGGCGCTTTGGCCTTGGGTGCGTCGACCTTGGGTGCGTCGACCCCGGGCGCCTCGTCTGACTGATCGATTTCCGCCTGCGGGCGGAAGGTTGGCAAGGGAACGCTGTCGGTCATTGCGTCCTGCGGCGGCAGCGAGGCCATCTGCACCTCGCCCTCTTGCGGCGCAGCAGGGTCGGCCGTCGTCACTTGCGGCAGCACATCGATCATCTGTTCCGGCAATGCACTCGCTAGCGCCAATGCCAGACGGGAGGATCGTTCGATTTCCGCAAGCTCGGGCCCGAAGTGCACGGACGCGGGGCCATGCTGATCGGGCAGGCGCACCGGCTCCGCAAAGCGCTGGCCCGTCGGCAGACTGGCGACCGCAAACGGCTCGGCCCCACCGGAGGCGCGGGCAAAGGCAGCAGCAATCTTTTGCGGCGATAGCGCCGCTTTCGCCACCACGCTGTCGAAGCGCGATTGCGATGAGATTTCGTCAACAAGCTGCACAGTATCCGGCCGCGCTAACGGCTTGAGACGCGCTACTTTGCCTTCATGCACGAAACTCGCGGCGGCGCGCGCGCAGCCGGCATCGCATCGGCTGAGCAGCGACGCCTGGCGCTGCCGGCTCGCCAGTGACGACGGCCACGAATTGGCCCACGAATTGGCCGATGAATAGGCAAGCGTGCGCTGGGGATCGGCGAGCGCGATGGTGCGCGGCGCGAGCAGGCTTGGCGGAAGACTGTTGGAGGCGGCGGTGAGCGAGGTTCCCATCGAATGGAGACCGGCCACGGTCGCCACCGACCACAGAGCGATCGCCACGCCAACAATGGGAATCGCGGCCCAGCGCAGGCCGGGCCTCATCGAAGTAACTCCAGTATCAGGATTGTCACCCCGGTTTTTCAAACGCACAAACACCATACAACCAACCTCAATCGGCCTCGCGGCATGCGGGGCTCGCAGCCGTCACAATCACAGTCGCCTAGTGCCCCCAGCACGCTTCGCGTCTGTTGCCGATTGATTCAAAAGATGGACAAACTTGGTTAACCAATCCCTCTACCGATCGCCGATTGGGCGAAGGTCGATATCAAAAAAGCTCCCTCCACGAGCATGAAAATGGCGGAAATGCCCGCCGTATCAGGCTTTGCTGCCCGTTTTTGCCGGCCGAGTCAAGAAACCGAAAGGATTAGACCTTGCCTGGGCGGGCGTCAGCTGAAGGCCGTTTCTGGATAAAAAGCGTTCGCATCACCATTGTCGTCTCCGCGCAGGCTGCGCTGCCGACGCCGCCTTGCCAGCGCATGACCCGAAAATGAACCCCGCGTCCTCCGTCGGAGGCACGGGCCTTTGTCATGCGTGAGCACGCCTATGCGGCGCGCAGGCTCTCCACCGGCCGCAAGTTCTGGTTCATGCGGAACAGGTTCAGCGGGTCGTAACGCTGCTTGATTTCCAGAAGCCGTCGATAGTTGCCGCCATAGGCTGCTTCGACCCGGTCGACCTCGTCCTCGGCCATGAAGTTCACATAGGCCGTGCCGGCGGCATAGGGCCTGGCCGCCTCGTAAACACCGCGCGCCCAGTCGATGCAGGCGCGGTCCATTTCCGGTTCGCGCCAGCGGGCGTGAACATTCATGACGAAATGCGCGCTGCGTTGCGGAAACGCCGTTGCATCCGCCGTCACGCGGCCCGCGGCACCGCCGATATGAGCGAAGAATATCTCGCATTCCGGCCCCGGAAGCCGGGGTATCGCGGCCGTGACGACCTCGATCGCGCTGTCGGAGAGCTCGGTGAAGTCATGGCTCTTCCAATAGTTGCGGGCGCCGGGCGTCAGCAACGGATCGAATGCCTGTTCCCAGCCGGTGAACGGGTTGGGGCCGACGACATCGGCAATCGGTGTGCCGATGGCGCGAAGCCTCTGCGTCGCTTTCTCGCCCTCCTGAAGGCCGCCGCAATAGCACATGGCCAGGACCAGCACCTCCTTGCCATGCCATTCGGCCGGCAGGAACGGCAGCGACGGCGCCTGCCGCATGACCACCCAGCAGGTCAGCTCATTGGGCGCTGCTTCGAGCGCAGCCCGGTATTCCCCCAACACGTTTTCGGCATCGGCGAAGGGATGGACGACAAGCCCCGACAGCACCTGCGGACCGACTTGGTGGAGCCGGAACTCGAAAGCCGTTACGACGCCGAAATTGCCGCCGCCACCGCACAGCGCCCAGAACAGGTCCGGATTTTCGGTCTGGCTGGCGCGCAGCAGCTTGCCGTCGGCGGTAACCACATCGGCGCAGAGAAGATTGTCGATGGTCAGGCCGAATTTCCGCGTGATCCAGCCGAAGCCGCCGCCCAGCGTCAGGCCCGAAATGCCGGTGGTCGAGTTGATGCCGATCGGCACCGCCAATCCGAAGGCCTGTGTTTCCGCGTCGACATCGGCGAGCGTCGCGCCAGGTTCCACCCATGCCCGCCGCGTCGCCGGATCAACCCGCACCGATCTCATCGGCGACAGATCGATCATCAGGCCGCCATCGCAGACAGCGCTGCCGGCGATGTTGTGGCCACCGCCGCGAACCGCGACGAGCAGCCTGTTTTCCCTGGCAAAATTGACGGCGGCGATAACGTCGGCGGCGCCGGCGCAGCGCACGATCAGCCCGGGCCGCCGGTCGATCATGGCATTCCAGATGCTGCGCGCGTCGTCATAAGCGGCGTCGCCCTCCCTCAGCACAGTGCCGCGCAATTGTGCCGAAAGCGCGTCCAGGGCCGCGGCATCGACCGTCGTCTTGCCGCGATCAAGCGTGATGAGGCTCATGCTATCCATGGCTTTCCTCCCGATTGTTTTTGAGCCGTTTTTCCCTCCACCCGTTTCGAAGTGTGCCCTTATGTTAGAAGCCGTGCAAGTTCCCGGGTCGCTTGCTGAGCGGTATCGCGCAACCCGCCTACTGGTTGGCTCTCACTGAGACTAGGGCCCGGGTAAAAGCCCCGCCGGTTGGCCAAGCCGAGATGGGTGCTGGATGGCCATAAGGCGGTCTGGGCCGGTTCGATCGAGGAACTACGCAGCGGTCCCCGGAGTTAAACGTGTGAGCAACCAATGCAGAGGAGAGCTCTGATGGCACCGCGCAGAAAACCCGACGTTTCGCCCGAAGGCCCGACTATCGAACAGCAGGATTGGGACGCGATCAAAGGCAGTAAAATTCTACCAGACAGCGTGCCGGGAAACGGCGACATCCGCTACGACGTCGAGAAGGAGGGTGAACTGCCCGAGGAAGATGACGACAATCCGTACCAGGAAAGCGACGAGGCGCTGCCCGACGACGAGGAGGAACGCGCCCTCTCGCGCAACCCCTCGAAGCAAGATATCGACGAGCCGTGAACAGCGGCATTCAACAGCGCCTATCCGGCCCGTTTCGGGTGCGCTCCAAATTCCGTAAAAGTTCCTGCAGCGACAGAAAAGACCCCGCGGGGAGGAAGCGCGGGGTCTTTGTCCCGAACGCCGTGCGAACGGCTTTCATAGTCGCTGGCGTAGAACGACTGCGCTTCCAACCATGGCCGGCGGATCTTGTTCCATCGAAACCGAAAAAAGACGGCGCCCGTGTGCCGTTTCGCCAGCATTGCTGCCCAGCATTGCTACTTGAATTGCCATAGGGCTCAACCCTTCGATCACGATTTCTGTCTGGCGGAACAACTCCAAAAAACGCTCGTTGGATATTTACCGCAACCAGCGATGCAACTCTAATGGAGACCGCCATGATGAAGAAAATTCTTTCGGCAACCGCACTCAGCATCGCCCTTGCCACTTCGGCGATGGCGCAATCAGATGGTACCGGTTCCGGCACCAGCGATCCGGGAGCGGCCACCGGGACAGGCACTGGGACAAGCACTGGCACCATGGCTCCCGGCACCGATAATGCAACTCCTGCCGATCCAAACGTAACCGGTTCAACAACGACAGACGCCGACGGTATGGGCGACCGGTGTAAGGAAACGGCAGGGGTCGACGCGGATGCAAACGCCGCCAGTGGCACTGCAACGTCGGACATGGAGAATTGCCCCAAGTGACGGAGCTAGCTTGTTGAAGACGCTGTGGAACTCGGTTTGCGCATGAATGGCCGCGCCACTTCTCAGACAAAGCCGGGAACCGGCTTTGTCTTGCCACTTAGTTGCGCGCCCAATGTCAGAGCCTGCGGGAAATTCCGGACAATTGCCGCCATCAAGCTGGCGCTACCGGGACGAAGAGCAATGCCGGCAATCGCTGCAGCGGCGTGGACCCGCGTCGAAAACAGTGCTTTCCAGGCCGCCTCATAGCGTCTGCCGGCAGCCTGCAGCCCTGCGCTGCCGCTTGGCGCGGATGCGAGTTCCGAAGCCAGCAGCCAGCCGGACTGAAGCGCCATCGAGATGCCCTCGGCGATGATAGGATGAGACTCTCCGGCTGCATTGCCGACGCGGAAGATATCCCGTTCGTAGCAGGAGCGAATTCCCGGCCGGATCGGACCTGCGGCAAGCCACGGACCGTCGGCGTGAGCTGACTCCAGGGCATCCCTGACACCCCGGCACGATTCCATCAGATGACGGGAGACCGCATCGGCAGCCGACAAATGGCTCTGGTGGTTGGGTTGTTTGCGCAACCGTGCGAGCATATCGCGCCGAATGCAGCACGAGATAGACAGCCGGCCATGATCCGCCAAGACCATGCCGCCATAACCGCCGGGAAACACCAGCAGGGGCATCAAATCAGGCGCCAGGGACGATCCGGTGAAATGCGCCTTGAAGCCGAGCAGGTCCGAAGGGCGGTTGGTCTTCCCGATCTGGCTGGGCAGCGGTCCTGGTTCCCAGGAGCCGTGTGCGGCGACAATCACCGGCGCACGCAGCATCGTCGTTTCGTTTCCGGCTTGAATTCGCACCATTTGCATATCGCCATCCCGATCGATGGCGACGGCTCGACAAGGCTGAAAGATTTCGACGCCCGCCGATCGCGCCGCCTGCAAAAGCAGACAGTCGAGAATGTCCCGGCCAAGCGCCCGGCCGAAACCATCTTTTTTCTCGCAGGGCCCGTCTTTTGTTGGAGGCATTGGCGCCTCGGCGCAGGTCTCGCCGGAAAAGAAGCCGACACGGCGGATTTCGGGGCCGGCGTTGGCACGCCATGCTTCGCCGATCTCCAGCTGCTCCAGAAGCGCAAGATTGCTTGCCGATATGTACTCGCCGCAGACCTTGCGGCGCGGGAACACGCTCTTTTCCACAATAGCCACCGCCCATCCGCGCCGGGCCAGCGTCAGCGCGACGGATGTGCCCGCCGGGCCGGCGCCTGTGATGATCGCGTCATGGGTCGACAATCGCGTCATAGGTCATGACCGCTGCTGGCGCCGACGAAAATGTGGGAAAAAAGGCCGGCGCGCCGTTCCTCGACCGGTTTGCCGTTTGCTGCGAGCCAAAGACCGGAAAGCTCGTTGCCGCGAAAGCCGGCACGCACGCTTTGAGCCGCGTCGTTTCGTGTGACGTCATTGGCGCCGATTGCCGGCAGAAGGCGGGTCGCGGTCAATGCCAGTTTGGTCCGCAACGGCTCTGTCGCCAACAGCAGCGGGGCCTTCGGCGCCATCAGCGAAAACAGGCGCACGAGCTCGGTATCGTCGAAATGATGCAGAAACAGATTGACGGTGATCGCGTCGAACCGCGTGCCCTCATTCTTTCTTGCCCAGTCGAAGACATCGGCGGTGACGCCTTCGACCGTCCATCCCAGCCTGTCGAAATCACCACGCAATTGCGTGGTGATGAGGCCGATGCGGTCGAGCATTACCAGTTCGACCCCAGGCCAACTGCCGGCTATGCGCCGCGCTACCGCCAGCATGAAGGAGCCATCGCCGGCGCCGATCTCCAGAATCCGGCGTGGCGGCCTTGGCACAAAATTCCTGAGCAGCGACGCCATGATCTTCGCCTGAAACATCAGCGCGTTGATCCGACGGAGGTCGCGGCGCGCGGCAAGCGCTCGCGGATCGTCGCCCGCAAGCCCGTCGAGGATTTCCGGCTCAAGGTGGCGGTGCTCAAGGCCGCTCATGACACCGTTCGGAATAGCATGGTTTCGGCCGTCAGCCCGGGTCCGAACGACATGCCGCAGCCGAGCAGGCCTGGTGGCGCCTTCAACATCTCTCTCATCACGAACATGACGGTCGCGGACGACATGTTTCCATAACGGCGCAACACCTCGCGCGATGGCTCCAGCGCGGCGGGCGCGAGTTTCAGGGCCCGTTCGACGGCGTCGAGGACCGAACGTCCACCCGGGTGCACGGCCCAGAGGTCGATCGCCTCGGTCGGCCGGTCGCCGAGGATGGCGTCGTGGTTGCTCCGCAACGCTTCATGGATCGCTGCCGGGACCTGGCCGGAAAGAACCATTTCGAAACCGTGGTCGCGAATGCTCCAGCTCATCAGGTCCCGCCGCTCGTCCGCCGCGATACAGTAAAAGCTTTCGAGCTCGATGCCGTGCGGCTCGGCGGTGACGAGCGCAGCCGCACAGCCGTCGCCCCACAGGCAGAACGACAGCAGCTTTTCCAGCTCGCTGGTTTCGCGCAGATGCATCGTGCAGAGTTCGACATTGACCAGGAGGATCCTGGCGTGCGGGTCCGAGCGGACGATATGGCGGGCAAGCTTGAGGCCGTTGATCGCCGCATAGCAGCCCATGAAACCAATCATCGTGCGTTCGACCCTTTCCGGCAGGCCGCATCGGGCAACCAGCTCCAGGTCGATGCCCGGCGCTGTAAAACCGGTGCAGGTGGTGACGATGAGGTGGGTGATGCGGGAAGCGCCGCCACCAAGCTCCAATCCGTCGACGCCTTTTTGCGCCAGAACAGGTGCGGCATGACAGAACATTGCCATTCTCTCGGCCGTTCCAGGAAAGGCGCCCCGGATGAACCTCCCGGCCAGGTCTGCCGAGGGTCCTTCGGGGTCGCCGGCAGGTGCAAAGCAGGAATAGCGGTGCTCGATGCCGGCAAGGTCAGCCATGCGTTTGAAAATTCTTCGGCGATCGGCCGCAAGCATGGAGGCCGCGAAACGCAGATAGAATTGATGAACCTCGTGCTCCGGCACCGCTGTCGCGATCCCGTTGATATACGCTTTGGCCGGCATCTTCTGTCTCCTCGGCGTTGTGCACGGTATACTTTGGGGCCACCGCCGGAGGTTGTTTGGTCATCAGCACCAGATGTGGACATCGGGTTTTGAGTGTTGTTCGATGAACGTTTCAGAGAACTGATTTCATCCCAAGGTTCAGCATGGTGCTGTTTGCCAGGCTATGCTTCGGTTCGCCGGCAGGAACATAGGCTCCATCACCGAGGCGTCCACCGAAGAGTCCGCGCTTTAGGCCGAGACGCCATTGCGTCCGGCCCTCACTGGGCGCGGTCTTTTTGCTGATCGATGGAACATTAGCGAATACTAATAGTTGTAAGATGACAGCGAGTATCTCCCGGATATTCGCTGCTGGATCGGGGGCCGTATCCCCGTCGGCCCGCGCTCCTCCAGAGGCGCGGGCTTCCCCGATCCTAAGAACAATTTCCGGCTTGAAGCCTACAAGAACGCCGTTCGCCACAAATTATGGCCCGCTGCCATAAGGCTCGCGGGAAAGACAAGGAGAGCTGTCATGAACAATATCATCTGGCTGGTCGGGGCCGTCGTTATCGTAATAGCGATACTCAGCTTCCTTGGTCTTCGTTAATAGTCGCCTTTAGCGAAAATCCAACGCCCGAGCAGGCAGTTACTTGGGTCGACTCTGGACCCACATGGGGTCTGCAGGCGCAGCAGCTATCCGCGCTAACGACCCGCCCCTTCACGGGCGAAGTTCCCTTCCCGATCCATACCCTCCAAGACCCAGCGCTCTCATCTGACGCTGCATCTCCTGCCTTGAGCGGGTGACGCGCCCGCATCCGCTCGACTTTGCGTCGTTCCGCATGGTCCCAATTTACCGCCCGAGCCCTTTCCAGGCTGCGAGGGCTGTGGCGCGTGAAAATCACCACGGCGATTGACCTTCCAGCAGATGGAAGGTCTATTTTCCATGCAACGGAGATTTTCATCATGAACATTGGCATCGCATCCGAGAAATCCGGCCTGCCGTCCAAGACGATACGCTACTACGAGGACATCGGGCTTTTGCGCCCGGCCCGGACAGATAATGGCTATCGTGACTATTCGGTAGCCGACATCCACCGCCTCCGGTTTCTGCAGCGCTCGCGCAGCCTCGGTTTTTCGGTCGACGAATGCCGCCAGTTGCTGTCCCTCTATCAAGACAAAGACCGCGAGAGCGCCGACGTCAAATCTATCGCAGAAGCCAAGTTGCGGGAGATCGACAGGAAAATCGCCGAACTCGTGGGATTGCGTGGCCTGCTTCATCATTTGGTCGAGCACTGTCATGGCGACGAGAGGCCGGACTGCCCGATCATCGACGAATTGGCGGGAGAGGGCATGGTTCAGTGAAATGGACCGCCGTAGTGATGCTGTCGCTTGCCTGCGCCTCCGCGGTGGTGGCCGCGGCCGGACCTGACCCAATCGTCGCGACGCGCCAGTCCTCGATGAAGGAGATGGCCGCTGCCGCAAAGACGATCGCCGGGATGTTCGATGGCAAGCTGGCCTATGACGCTGCGGCGTTCAAGGCGGCGGCCGGGACGTTACGTGCCCGCACCGGCCCTGCCCTCATTGCGGAATTTCCCAGCGCGACATTGGGTGCGCCTTCGGGCGCTAGGTTGGAAATCGACCAGGCCCTTCGGAATTCGAGGCGCTGGCCCGTCACATCGGGACGCTGGCCAGCACGCTGGCCGCCAAGGCCGAGCGGGCGCCCGCCAGCATCACCGACGACATGAGGATGGATTCCGGCCCGGCGATGGGCGGCGGCAGCCTGCTGGGCAAGCGGCCGGCAGCGGCGGAAGCCGATCCAAGGCTCCCGCCGAGCACCTCCTGCATCTTATCCTGCAGGATTGCTCAAGCTGTCATTCGAAGTTCCGGCAGAAGGTCCTGTGAAGGCCGAGCGATCCGCGAGATCTGTTGCAGGACCGCGTGGCTGCTTGGCCGGGTGCGGCGCTGATGGCGACAAAAAAGCGCGGCTTGCCGCTGATCGAGTAGCACCGTCGCAAGCAATTTCACGGACCGCCAACGAGGAGTACCGCTCGGTTCGGATGCCGAGGCCGCGCTTTAGGAATTTCGCACGTATCTGGAAGCGATTGCCTTGCCTTCAATCGACGACCACAGCGACCACGGCGGTGCAGTCACCCGCCTTGACCAGTCCGGGAAAATGCCGCGCGGCCAATAGACCCGACATCGTCGCCCTGATCTCCTGAGGTGCGGCACCGGTGCGGCCGATGGAGTGGATGCGCGCCAGGACCTGCCCCTCTTCGACCGGCTCGCCCAGATCGAACATCGTCTCGATCATCCCGTCGTCCTCGGCGAATGAGAAGCAATCGCCCGACGGCATGTCCAGCCAGCGGGTCGGCTGCATCTCGACCGCACCGGCGACAATGCCGGCATGGCGCAGCACATTGAGCACGCCGCGACGCGCGATCCGCACCGTTTCGGCGCGGGAAGTCCCACCGCCGCCAAGCTCGGTTGTGATGAACAGCTTGCCCATCTCTTCGGCGGCAGTGTCGAACATGCCGACCGCATCGATTTCCAGCATCTTCGTCGACCACGGCGCCGAGAACGCTTCGACCGCCGCGAACCCCTTCGCTTCCAGCACCTTGTCGGGCCGGATATGGGCGGCGCAGAACGGCACGAAGTCGAGCGTCTTGCCGCCGGAATGGAAGTCGAGCGCGATGTCGGTGCGCGGCAAAAGTTCGCGCTGGAAGTAATCCGCGATCTTCTCGGTCACCGTCCCGTCGGGCCGGCCGGGAAAGCTGCGGTTGAGATTGCCCTTGTCGATCGGCGAGGTGCGGGTGCCGGCACGGAAGGCCGGATAGTTCATCGCCGGCACGATAATCACCGTGCCGCTGACTTGCTTCGGAACGAGCGTGCGGGCGAGATCGTAAAGCGCCAGCGGCCCCTCATATTCGTCGCCATGATTGCCGCCGGTGAGCAATGCGCTCGGCCCGCTGCCGTTGCGGATCACGCAGATCGGGATCATCACCGATCCCCAGGCGGAATCGTCACGGCTGTAGGGCAGCCGCAGGAACCCGTGCTGCACGCCGTCGCGTTCGAAATCGACGGTCGGCGTAATCGGTGATGGGCGAAAGTGGGGCATCGGGCTCAATCCTTCACCACCAGCTTGCGCGGCACATTGGCCAGGCACTCGACCCCTGTCTCGGTGATCAGGATGGATTCGGTGATCTCGAGCCCCATCGTCTCCAGCCACAGGCCGGTCATGAAATGGAAGGTCATGCCCGGCTTCAGCTCGGTGCGGTCGCCGGGGCGCAGGCTCATCGTGCGCTCGCCCCAGTCCGGCGGATAGGAAAGCCCGATCGGATAGCCGGTGCGGTTGTCCTTGACGATGCCGTATTTCTTCAGCACCGCGAAGAAGGCATTGGCGATGTCTTCGCATGTATTGCCGGGCTTTGCCGCCGCAAGCCCGGCCTCCATACCTTCCAGCGTCGCCTTTTCGGCATCAAGGAATTCCTGCGTGGGTTTACCAAGGAACACAGTCCGGGAAAGAGGACAATGGTAGCGGTTATAGCAGCCGGCGATCTCGAAGAAGGTGCCCTCGCCCGATTTCATCGGCCTGTCGTCCCAGGTCAGATGCGGCGCCGACGCATCGGCGCCCGACGGCAGCAGCGGTACGATCGCCGGATAGTCGCCGCCAATCTTTCCCTCTGGCCCGTCGACACCGCGGGTGCCGGCATCATAAATCTCGGCGACCAGGTCGCATTTGCGCATGCCGACCTCGATCTTGTCGACGATGCGCTGGTGCATCACTTCCACGATGCGGGCAGCTTTGCGCATATAATCGATCTCGGTCGGGCTCTTCACCGCGCGCTGCCAGTTGACGAGTGCAGTGGCGTCGACGAAGCGGGCGCTGGGCATGTGTTTCTGCAGCGACGCGAAGGCAGCGGCCGAGAACCAGTAATTGTCCATCTCGACGCCGATGCTGAGCTTGCCCCAGCCGCGATCTGCCAGCACCTGCGAGAGAAAATCCATCGGGTGGCGCTCGGTCGACTGCACATAGTGGTCGGCATAGCCGACGATGTTGTCGTGCGCGAGATACGCGGTGCGCTTGGCACCGTTGGCGTCCTGGCCGCGCCCGTACCACACCGGTTCGCCCGACGGCGGCACGATGACTGCCTGGTGCACGTAGAACGACCAGCCGTCATAGCCGGTCAGCCAGGCCATATTGGACGGATCGCTGACAACAAGGAGATCGACACCCTTGGCCTCCATGGCCTTCCGTGTCTTGGCGAGGCGCTCCGCATATTCGCCGCGCGAGAATTTCAAATTAGGCTGCATTGCTCTTGGTCCTCGTTTGTTGGGCCTCGCGGCCGGCATCAGCTTTCGAAAATCGTACCCGTCTTGGCCGCCCGGGCACGGTCGCGGGCGAGCGTGGCGATCGCCGTGTCCTGCACGCCGGTGCCGGTGAGGTCGGCGATGGTGATGTCGCTGTCCGAACGCCGGCCATGTCTTTCGCCGGCGATGATCTGGCCGAGCTCGGTTACTTCAGCATCGGCCGCCATCACGCCCGCCGCGATTGCATGATGCAGCTCGCCCAGCAGCCGCGTCTGTTTCGCGCTGTCGGCGACGTAGAGATCGGCCATGCGCAGGATCGCCGGCGCGATCTCGTTCTTGTGCTCGGCGTCCGAGCCCATAGCGGTGATGTGCTGGCCGGCAGAGACGAAGCCGGCTTTGATCAGCGGCTCGGTCGACGGCGTCGTGGTGACGATGATGTCGGCGCCGGCCGCCGCCGTGGCCGCGTCGGGCTCGGCGCGCACGACGATGCCCAGCTTTTCGCGCAATGCATCCGCCGCGGCTTCGGCCTTCGCGGCATCCCTCGCCCAGATCCGCGCCTCGGCGATCGGCCGCACCAGCATAAGGGCCTCGAGCTGCAGCCCCGCCTGGACGCCGGCGCCGAAGATCGCGGCGACAGAGGAGTCGGTTCGCGAAAGATGTTTCGCCGCGACCGCTCCGGCCGCCGCCGTGCGGACATCGGTAAGATAACCGTTGTCGAGCAGCAGAGCCTCGACCAGCCCTGTTTTTGACGACAGCAGCACCATCATGCCGTTGACGCTGGGCAGGCCGAGCTTCGGATTGTCGAAGAAGCCGGGACTGATCTTGATGGCAAAACCGTCGATCCCTGGCACATAGGCGGTCTTGACGTCGACCTCGCCGCGATGCTCGGGAATGTCGAGCCGCAGGATCGGCGGCATCGCCACCGGCAAGGTGGCAAGCGCTCGGAACGCATTTTCGACGCAGGCGACGGCATCGATATCGAGCTTCACGATCGCGCGCAGTTCGGCTTCGGTGAGTATGGTCATCCGGCTCATGCTGCGCTCTCCTCAATTGCTTCGCCACAAACGACTTTCCTGTGCAGCGTCATGTCGATGTTGCGGCCCGACAGAATGAGCACCGTGGGGCCGCTCGCCCTGACCTTGCCGGCAAGCACGGCGGCGATGCAAACCGCGCCGGCGCCTTCGACGATCTCGCGCTCCTGTTCATAGGCATGGCGGATACCGGCGGCGATCTCGTCCTCGCTGAGCAGGATTACGTCGTGGAGCAGGTCGCGGCACATCGAGAAGGTCAGCCGGTTGTTGAGGCCGACGCCGCCGCCGAGCGAATCCGCCAGCGTTGGCAGTTCCTCGACCAGAACTGGATGTCCGGCGTCGAGGCTCGCCTTCATCGCCGCACCCCGCGCCATCGAAACGCCGATGACCTTCGTGCCGGGGCTGACGCCCTTCACGGCAGCGGCGACACCAGCCGCCAGCCCGCCGCCTGACAAAGGCACCAGCACGAGGGCGGCGTCCGCAACCTGCTCGATGAGCTCCAGCCCAAGCGTGCCTTGCCCGGCGATGATGTCATGATGGTCGAAGGGCGGCAGCATGATCAGCCCCTCTTCCGCGACCAGCCGGTCGACCTCCTGCTGCGCATCGTCCTGGCTGTTGCCGACGATGCGGATCTCGGCGCCAAGCCGGCGGATTTCATCGAGCTTATTCTGCGGCACCAGTCGCGACATGCAGATCGTCGCACGCATGCCTTCGAGCTTTGCCGCATGAGCCAGCGCCCGGCCGTGATTGCCGGTCGAGGCGGCGACCACGCCGCGCGCCCTCTCCTCGGCGCTCAGCGACGCGATGGCGTTCGAGGCGCCACGCAGCTTGAAGCTGCCGGTGGTCTGCCGATGTTCGAGCTTGAGATAAACGGGCGCGCCCAAGTGCCCGGAAAGACTCGGGGAAAGCACGGTCGGCGTGCGCTCGACCTTGGCTGCTACGCGCTCGCGCGCCGCACGGATATCGGAGAGGGTGACGTCGTTCGCGGTCATGACCTTGCTCTGCAATCAATTCAAAGGCAGCGTCATCAGACGGCCGAATTCGGCGCGCGGCTCGTCGTCGCCGCAAAGCCGCAGGCAGTTCCAGGCCGTCGCCTGGTTGCTGGTCACGACCGGACGGCCGATTGCCTCTTCCATGCCGACCACGGCAAGTGCGGCCCGCAGCGCCGTGCAGGAGACGAACAGCGCGTCCGCTTGCGCATCGGTCGCCTCGCGCGCCAGATCGACCAGCGTGGCCGGTGCAATCCGCGCCATCTCGCGGTCGTCCTCGAAGCCGAGACAGGTGAAGCTGGCGATCTCGAAACCGTGCGCCGCGAAATAGGCCGCCATCGGCCGGCTGGTCTCGACCGTGTAAGGGGTGAGAATACTGATCGTTCCGGCGCCCAGCGCCTTCAAGCCGCGCACCCCTGCCATCGGCGGCGTAACCACGGGTACGCCAGGCTTGGCCGCCTGCACCGCCGCCTCGATCTCGGCATCGCCGATGACCACGGAGGCCGAGGTGCAGGAATAGCAGATCGCGTCGAGTGGCTCATCGGGCAGGATGAGCTCCGCGCCTGCCGTCAGCGACGGCTGCATCCTGCGCAAATTGTCCGGCGTCGTCGGATTGGCGTAGGGAATGCGCGCGACATAGACGCCGATCCGGTCGCTTGCCACCATGCGGCGAAAATCCGGTTCGGTCGTATGGTCGGTGGCAAGGATGATCAATCCGATGCGCTTTTCCAGCGGACGCGCGTCGAGCGCCGGCCGTGTCGAGTGCAAGCGGATGTCGACAGGAGCGGTCACTAGGCTGTCCTTACCGACCGTCTGCCGTAGAGCGAAAGCATCGAAGGAACTGTCATTTTTCGATCCGCCCGTAGCGGCGTTCCAGCCAGCGCAGCAGCACGACCGAGAATAGGCTGATAACGAGGAAGAAGGCGCCGACCAAGGTCATCGGCTCGACATAGCGGTAATAGGTGTTGGCGACGCTCTTGGCCTGGTTCATCAGTTCCAGCACGGTGATCGCCGACAGCAGCGGCGTCTCCTTGAACATCGCGATGAAGTAGTTGGCAAGCGCCGGGATCATCGGCGGAATCGCCTGCGGCATGATGATGTGGGTCCAGGTTTGCCTCGCGTTCAGATTGCAGGCCTTGGCGGCTTCCCATTGGCCGCGCGGCACATTATCGATACCGGCGCGATAGACTTCGGCCGTGTAGGTGCCGTAGTGCAGGCCGAGGCCGATGACGCCCGCCACCAGCGGCGGCAGCAGGATACCGATGTCCGGCAGCACGTAGAAGATGAAGTAGAGCTGCACCAGCAGCGGCGTGCCGCGAATGAACTCGGCGAGGAAGCCAACGGTGCGCGACAAGCCCTTGTTCGGTGAGCGCCGCGCCAGCGCGATTGCCAGCCCCACGATCGCGGCCAGGACCGAGCCGAGCAGTGTCGCCAGGATGGTGATCTTCACGCCCTGGATCAGCGTCGGCATGATCTCCCAGACGAAATTCCAATCCCACTCCATTATGAGGCCCGATCCATCAGACGCGCACCCCATCGAGGCCGCGCGCCATGCGCCTTTCAAGCGATCGGACACCCCACGAGATGATCAGCGCAAGGCCGAAATAGATGACGAGAATGGTGGTGAACGGCACCATCGTGTTGCCGGTCTGCGAACGCACCACCTGCGCCTGGAAGGTCAGGTCGGTGAGCGAAATCAGCGAAACGACGGCGGTCGCCTTGAGCAATTCGATGGCGTTGTTGCCGAAGGTCGGCAGCATGACCAGCAGCGCCTGCGGCAGGATGACATGGCGCATGGATTGCCAGCGGCCGAGATTGACCGCGATGCAGGCCTCGTACTGTTCCCGGCCGATCGACTGGATGGCGCCGCGCACCACCTCCGCCCCATAGGCGCCGACATTGAGGCCAAGCGCCAGCACGCCGGCCTGCAGCGGCGTCAGCGAAATACCGATGAAGGGCAGCACGAAATAGGCCCAGAACAGCTGCACGAAGATCGAGGTGCCGCGGAAGAATTCGATGTAGGCGGTGGCCAGCGCCCGAACGGCGAAAAAACGCGACAGCCGTCCTAGCCCGGCGAGAAAGGCCATGATCAGGGCAAGCACCGACCCCATCAGCGTCAGCTCGATGGTAACAAGCGCTCCCTGCAATATTAGGCCGAAATAGCCGGACCATTGGGTCATGAAGTCAAGAGTTTCCAAAGTTTACAGTTGTGGGAGGCGGTAGTCCTGACCCCTTCTCCCCGTTCACGAGGAGAAGACGCCGGCAGGCAGATGAGGGGCGGCGCGGACCAACCGAAGTATGGCGCTGCCCCTCATCCTGCCTTGTTTGTGCATGTCGTTATCCCAAAACCGCTGCACACTTTTGGGCGACATGCATTCGTGACACCTTCTCCCCGTGAACGGGGAGAAGGAAAGGGCTCCTACTTCGCCGAGCAGAGCTTGTCGCGGCTCGTCGACATCGCTGCCGCTGCCGAGAAGCCGTAGGGCTCGATGATCTTGGCGAATTCGCCGGACTCCTTCAGCTTGGCCAGTTCGACGTCATAGGCGTCGCGCAACGCCTCGTCGCCCTTCTTGAAGGCCGCGCCGTCGCAATAGACCGGCGCGCCGACGACCGGGGCGACGACTTCCAGGTTCGGATCGTTGGCCTTCTTGACCAGATCGTTGATCGACAGCACCGGCAGCGAATAGGCGTCAATGCGGCCGTCCTGCAGCATCTTCAGGCCGCTCTGGCCGTCCGGCACGACGATGACGCGGTCGCGCGGCACGCCGGCAGTGAGCGCCAGCTTCTCCTCGGTGCCGCCGCCCGGCGCCCCGATCGTCGCGGTGGCATCCTTGGCGACATCCTCGTAGCTCTTGAAGCCCTTCGGGTTGCCCTTCTTGACCAGCATCGCCTCGGCGTCGCACAGCACCGGCTCCGAATAAGCGACCGCCGCGCAGCGCTCCGGTTTCATGAACAGGCCGGCGGTGACGACGTCGAAACGGCCCGCCTGCAGGCCGGGGATCATGGCGCCATATTCCGAGATCGAGGCGACAATGTCGTTGACGCCGAGGCGCTTGAAGATTTCACGCGCCACGTCGGGCGCCGCACCCGAAACCTTGCCGTCGGCCGCAACCGCCGTATAGGGCGGTTCATTGGCGATGGCGACGCGAGCGAAGCCCTGTGCCTTGAGCTCTTCGAGCTTGCTGTCGTCGGCCGATCCCGCGGTCGAGGCGGCCAGAATCGCCGTCAGTGCAACACCGGCCACGCCGGCCAGAATGCCAAGTTTCTTCATTGTTCCCAACTCCTTGCTTCTCTTCTTGGTTCGCTTTGGTCGAGACGGCTTCGCCGCCCCTTGAGGACGGCGTTGCCGCCTCTGACATGGCGGTCAGACGCGATGTCCGGCCGCGATGATCTTCTTCAGGAAGCCTTGCGTGCGCTCCTGCTTGGGATTGCGGAAAATCTCGTCGGGCTTGCCTTCTTCGACAATCTTGCCGCGGTCGAAGAACAAAACCCGGTCGGCGAAATCATGGGCAAAACCCATTTCGTGGGTGACGAGCAGCATGGTCATGTCGGTCTCGGAGCAGAGCCGCCACAAAACATTCAGCACCTCCTCGACCAGTTCCGGATCGAGCGCCGATGTCACCTCGTCGAACAGCATGATCCTGGGCTGCAGCGCCAGTGCCCGGGCGATCGCCACACGCTGCTTCTGCCCGCCGGAAAGCTGCGCCGGCATCGCTTTGGCCTTGTCGGCCATGCCAACCATGTCGAGCAGTTCCATCGCCCGTTTTTCGGCGGCGGCTCGCGGCATGCCCTTGGTCAAGATCGGCGCCAGCGTGACGTTGTCGATGACGCTCTTGTGCGGAAACAGGTTGAACAGCTGGAAGACCATGCCGATCTTCTGGCGCATTCTTGCCAGATGCCGTTCGTCGGCGGGCAGCAACTGGCCGTTGCGCTCCATGTGGTAAAGCTGCTCGCCGTCGATCTGGATGTGGCCGCTGTCGATCCGCTCCAGCGTCATCAGGATGCGCAGGATCGTCGTCTTGCCCGAGCCGGACGGGCCGATCAGGGCCAGCTTCTCGCGCGGCATGACCTGCATCGACAGGCCGTCCAGCACCTTGAAGGTGCCGAAGCTTTTCGAAATGCCGTCGATCTTGATGATGGGCGCGGACAATGAATTCCCCGTGCTGGAGAAGCTTGGTGCCTTCAACGATGCGGAACGCGCCAAATCATGTCAATCAGAAAATAAACTCATGACAATGTTTCTGGCTCCGCACAATTTCGCGGCAATGTCTGCCTAGATCGCCAGCAGGAGATGCTCCGGATCGCCGAGCAGAAGTTTGGTCACAACGCTCAGGCCGGCGCGCAGTTCCTCCTCGGTGGTCGAGCCCAGCGAGATCCGAACCGCTGGCTGCCAGGGCGCCGCCGAGATACGGAACGATGTGCCTGGTGCGATCGCCACGCCCTGCAGGCGGGCCTGCGCGACGAAACTCTCCTCGGCACGGTCGCCGGGCAGCTGCAGCCACAGATGCAATCCGCCGCGATGGACACGATAGTCGACCCCGGCAAGCACCTGGGCGGCAATCTCCTGCCGCCGCCGCAGCGCCGAACGTTGCCAGCGGACGAGCTCCATCGCCGTGCCGTCGACCACCCATTTTGTCGCGATCTCGGCCACCAGCGGCGTCGCCATCCAGTTGGAGACGAGATGCCGGTTGGCGACGGCGGCGGCATAGCGGTCGGGCGCCGCGAGATAGCCGATGCGCAGGCCCGGCACGACGATCTTGGTGAAGGATGTGACGTAGAGCGTGCGCTCGGGTGCGAAGGCGGCGATCGGCGGCGGACGGCCCTCGACCAGCGGGCCAAGCACGTCGTTTTCGATGATCGCGATGTCGTGCCTGCGCGCCACCGCAGCGATTTGCTCGCGCCGCGCAGCATCCATAAGCGTTGCGGTCGGGTTGATCACCGAGGGCTGCACGAACACGGCGCGGATGTCGGAAAGCCGGCACGCCTCGTCCAGCGCCTCCGGGATCAAGCCGTTGTCGTCGATCGGCAGGCCCTCGAGGTTGAAGCCGAGATAGCGCGCCAGAGGGATCAGCGTGTGATGGCCGATCGCTTCGGTGGCGACGGTCGAACCGGGCGGCGCCACGCTCATCAGCGCCACCGTCATGCCGGCCGTGGCGCCGTTGGTCAGGCTGACATTCTGCGCGGACACGTCGAGACCGCAGTGCCGCAGCCATTCGACCGCCACCGCGCGGTGGCGTGGGAACACCATGTTCGGCCTGAACGACAGCGCAGAGCTCGACGGCAGGTTTTCGGCAAGCCAGCCCAGCGCCTGCTTCAGCCGCTCCAGATGCATCGGTTCACAGACCGGCTTCAGGATCGAGAGGTCGATGACCTCGCCAAGGCGTTCCGGCAGATAGGGCGGCTCCGGCTCGCGGCGCTGCGTCTGCACGAAGCTGCCGCGGCCGATCTCGCCGGAGACCAGGCCTCGGCGGATCAGTTCCTCATAGGCGCGGCTGACTGTCTGCACCGAAAGCTTCAATTCGTCGGCCAGCCGGCGATGCGTCGGCAGCCGCGCGCCATTGGCCAGCCGTCCATCATGGATGGCGCGCGCGAACTGGTCGGCGAGCGATTGATAGGCCGGCCGCCGGATGAGCGCGGGATCTGGACGCCACAATGTCATGACATATTAGAGATCGAAATCAGTGCAATTGACAATCGAAATAATGCGCCGTCATGGTGTCGGGGACGAAAAAGTGGACGCTCATGGCCGCACCGAAACTCGATCAGATCGACCTCAAAATCCTCGACGCGGTCCAGCGCGACGGGCGCATCACCAAGCTGGCGCTCGCCGATAAGGTCGGCCTGTCGCCGACGCCGTGCTGGATGCGGCTGCGCAAGCTGGAAAAGGCCGGCATCGTCTCCGGCTATCACGCCAAGGTTGCGATGCGCGCCGTCGCGCCGGTCGCCACAGTCCTGATGGAGGTGACGCTGGCCAGCCACCGCCAGGCCGATTTCGACCGTTTTGAGCGCGTCATCCGCGACGTCCCCGAAATCGTCGCCTGCTGGTCGGTGGGCGGCGGCGTCGACTATCTGCTGAAAGTGATGGCGCGCGACATCGACGCCTACCAACGGTTCGTCGACGCCCTGCTCGAACGCGAAATCGGCATCGACCGCTATTTCACCTACATCGTCACCAAGACGGTGAAGGAAGAGGTCGCCCTGCCGGTGGCGGATCTGCTGCCGGTATCACCGTGAATCGATCTCCACGCTTTGCTACAGCCTGCCGTAGGCCAGAGAGATGGTCTGCCCGAGCAGGACAATAGAGACAATCTCTCTACGCGTGGGCGCCGAAACAGCCTCTCTGTCCGGGCCGCGCGAATAGTCTTTCCGTATCACAGCGAACCGGGAGACCTCGAAGATGTCCGCGCATTTTGCTCGCCCACAACGCCACGAAGCGCTCGACCGCCTCGCCGACCGCCGGCTGCTGCGCGAACTCGCCTATGTCGACGGCCACTGGACGGCGAGTGAGGCCGCCGAAAGTTTCGAGGTAACCGATCCTGCCACAGGCGCCACCGTCGCCTGGGTTGCCGCGCTCGATAGCAGGCAGACAAGCAAGGCGATCGACGCGGCATCCCGCGCCTTTCCCGCCTGGCGCTCGGCGCTCCCGCAGGAACGCGCAAGAATCCTGCGAAAATGGTTCGATCTGATCATCGCCGCCAAAGATGATCTGGCGCTGCTGATGACGCTCGAACAGGGCAAGCCGCTTAGGGAAGCGCTTGGCGAGATCGACTACGCCGCCTCCTTCGTCGAGTGGTATGCCGAGGAGGCAAAACGCCTCAACGCCGAAAGCGTCACCAGCCACTTGCCAAACGCCGAGATGATGGTGCGGCGCGAACCGCTCGGCGTCGTCGGCGTCGTCACCCCGTGGAATTTTCCCGCGGCCATGCTGACCCGCAAGGCGGCGGCCGCCCTTGCCGCCGGCTGCACGATCGTGGCGCACCCTTCGTCGGAAACGCCGCTGTCGGCACTGGCGCTGGCCGAGCTCGGCGAACGCGCCGGCCTGCCGGCAGGCGTCTTCAACGTTCTCACCGGCAAGGCTTCGACCATCGTTGGGCGAATGTGCGAAGACGCTCGCGTCCGGGCCATGAGCTTCACCGGCTCGACCGAGATCGGCAGGCTGATCGCCGCGCAAAGTGCGCCGACGATGAAGCGGCTGGTGATGGAGCTTGGCGGTCATGCGCCGCTGATCGTCTTTGCCGACGCCGATCTCGACAAGGCTGTGACCATCGCCATCGATGCCAAATTCGCCACGTCCGGCCAGGATTGCCTTGCCGCCAACCGCATCTATGTCCAGCGTCCGATTTATGATCGTTTCTGCGCCGCCTTCGCCAGACGCATCGAGGCGTTGCGGACAGGCAATGGCCTGGCCGATGACACCGACATCGGGCCGTTGATGCACGAGCGCGGCGTCAAGAAGGTCGAGGACCAGGTTGCCGATGCGCTCGCCCATGGCGCGCGCTGCCTCACGGGTGGCAAACGCGATTCTGCAGGACCGCTGTTCTACCGGCCGACCCTGCTCGCCGATGTCACCGACGACACGCTGATCATGCGCGAGGAGACTTTTGGTCCGGTCGCCGCGGTGACGCCCTTCGACAGCGAAGACGAGGTCATCGCCCGCGCCAACGCCACCGAATACGGCCTCGTCGCCTATGTCGTCACCGAGAACGGCGGCCGCCAATTGCGCATGGGCCGCGCGCTCGACTACGGTATGGTCGCCATCAACCGCGTCAAGATCACCGGCGCGCCGATCCCGTTCGGTGGCGTCAAACAGTCCGGCATCGGCCGCGAGGGCTCGCGCCACGGGCTCGAAGCCTTTACCGATCTTAGATATCTCTGCCTGGATGTGGCGTAAGGTGTATCGACATTCAGGTGATGCCGGTCTGCAAATGGCGGTGTCCTGCGCTTCCGGTGCTCACGTACGAAAAAGTACGCTCCGCTCCGGTTCTCGGAAGCCACCATTTTCGACTCGGCCTGACCTGAATCTCGACACACCTTAGGCCGCGTCGGGACCATCTTTCTCCAAGGAGTCAAAAAAATGCTCGACCAGTCCAACGAACTCGCCGCCTGGGACCGCGACCACTTCTTCCATCCCTCGACCCATATGGGCACGCATGCACGGGGTGAATCGCCAACCCGCATCATCGCCGGCGGCGAAGGCGTCACCATCTGGGACAATAACGGCCGCAAGAGCATCGATGCCTTTGCCGGCCTCTATTGCGTCAATGTCGGCTATGGCCGCCAGAAGATATCAGACGCCATCGCCGCACAGGCCAGGAACCTCGCCTATTATCATGCCTATGTCGGCCACGGCACCGAGGCGTCGATCACGCTTTCCAAGATGATTATCGATCGGGCGCCGCAAGGCATGTCGAGGGTCTATTTCGGCCTCTCCGGTTCCGACGCCAACGAAACCAACATCAAGTTGATCTGGTACCACAACAACGTGCTCGGCCGTCCCGAGAAGAAGAAGATCATCTCGCGCTGGCGCGGCTATCATGGCTCCGGCGTCATGACGGGATCGCTGACCGGGCTCGACCTGTTCCACAACGCCTTCGACCTGCCGCGCGCGCCGATCCTGCACACCGAAGCGCCCTACTATTTCCGCCGCACCGACCGCTCGATGAGCGAGGAACAGTTCTCGCAATACTGTGCCGACAAGCTGGAGGAGATGATCCTGGCTGAGGGCCCGGACACGGTCGCCGCCTTCATCGGTGAGCCGATCCTCGGCACCGGCGGCATCGTGCCGCCGCCCGCTCGCTACTGGGAAAAGATCCAGGCGGTGCTGAAGAAATATGATGTGCTGCTGGTCGCCGACGAAGTGGTCACCGGCTTTGGCCGGCTGGGCACAATGTTCGGCTCCGACCATTACGGCATCAAGCCCGACCTGATCACCATCGCCAAGGGCCTGACCTCGGCCTACGCGCCGCTGTCGGGCGTCATCGTCGCGGACAAGGTCTGGCAGGTGCTGGTGCAGGGTTCCGACAAGCTCGGCAGCATAGGCCATGGCTGGACCTATTCGGCGCATCCGATCTGCGTCGCCGCCGGCGTCGCCAACCTGGAACTGATCGACGAGATGGACCTGGTGACCAATGCCGGCGAAACCGGCGCCTACTTCCGCGCCGAACTGGCGAAAGCCGTCGGCGGCCACAAAAATGTCGGCGAGGTGCGCGGCGACGGCATGCTGGCGGCGGTTGAGTTCGTCGCCGACCGGGACGAACGCGTGTTCTTCGATGCCTCGCAAAAAATCGGGCCGCAGGTCGCGACAGCTCTTGCCGAGCGCGGCGTCATCGGCCGGGCCATGCCGCAGGGCGACATTCTCGGCTTCGCGCCACCGCTCTGCCTGACCCGCGAAGAGGCCGACATCGTCGTCTCGAAGACGGCCGATGCGGTGAAGAGCGTGTTTGCGAACCTCTGAAGAACCGACATGAAAGCCATAACCAAACCCCTCCCCGCCACCATGGCCGCCGTGCTTCTGACCGGTCACGGCGGACCGGAAAAGCTTGTCTATCGCACCGACGTGAAGGTGCCCTCGCCCGCGCCCGACGAAGTGCTGGTCAAGGTCACCGCTTGCGGCATGAACAACACCGATGTCTGGGTGCGCCAGGGCGCCTATGGCACGGAAGAGGACGCAGCCGCCGTGTCGACCTGGCGGCGGCAAGGCAACACGCTGACTTTCCCGCGCATCCAGGGCGCCGACACGGTCGGCCACATTGCCGCCGTCGGCGATGGTGTCTCGCCGGACCGCATCGGCGAGCGGGTGATGGTCGACTTCTCCATCTACAACCGCGACGACGATTCACTCGCCGACATCGACTATATGGGCCACGGCCGTGACGGCGGCTATGCCGAGTATCAGACCGTGCCGGCCGAGAATGCCCATGTCGTCGCCACCGACCTGACTGATATCGAACTCGCCACGTTTTGCTGCGCCTATCTCACCGGCGAACAGATGCTGGAACGCGCCGCATTGAAGGCCGGCGAGCGCGTGCTGGTCACCGGCGCCTCCGGCGGCGTCGGCTCCGGCATCGTGCAGCTGGCGCGGGCGCGCGGCGCCATCCCCTATGCCGTGGTCGGCAAGGGCAAGGAAAAGGCCGTGCTCGACATCGGCGCCGAGGCGGTGATCACCCGTGGCGTCGCCGACCTGCCCACCGCCGTCAACGAGGCGACCGGCGGACAGCCGATCGACGTGGTTGCCGACCTGATCGGCGGCGCGATCTTCAATGACCTCCTGCGCATTCTTCGGCCCGAAGGCCGCTACACCACCGCCGGCGCGATTGCCGGCCCGGTCGTGCAGCTCGATCTGCGCACCATGTATCTGAAGCAGTTGCAGCTGCATGGTTCGAGCCAGGGCACGCGTGGGGACTTTCGCCGTATCGTCCGCTACATCGAGGACAAGAAAATCCGGCCGCTGGTCGGCGGTGTCTACAGGCTCTCCGATTTCCACCGCGCGCAGGCGGATTTCATCGCCAAGGACTTTGTCGGCAAGCTGGTGGTCGTTCCGGATGCCGTTTCGGATCTCGCTGCAACCGGTTGACAATCAACACTAACAGGGGCTCGGGCTGTTCGCCGACACGGTAAAATCGAGCGCGACATGGCCTTGCGGCGCGCCGAAGCGAAGGAAGGCTTCCGACAGCGTCGCGAACACCGGCCCGGCGTCACCTCTCAGCTTCGTGCAGAAGTTCTTCGACCTGTCGAAAACGCCCGAAGTCTTGAGAAAGTCGATGCAGCCGTAGATCTCGTCCATGTGATGGCCCTCGCCGAGCGGATAGAGCGAGAACTGCGCGGCGACCTCTTGTCCGAGCTTTTTCACGCCGTCGACATGCGCCCGCGCCGCGCCGATGCGCTCGGCAAGGGCGAGTTCGTGGCTGCTGCCGGAAATCGGTGTGCAGATCGGATCGTCGGACTCGCCCGGGCAGCCGCGCGACACCGTCGCCGACAACACGCAGTGCACGCCACTTGCCGCCGCCGATGCGAACAGATCGCGCATGGCCGGGAAAAGCTGGTCGGGCGGGCCGACGATCAACGTCGAGATGTCGTCGGTCTCGATGCGGAAATTCGGCCTATAGGAATCCATCGCCGAAAGTGCCCTAAGGATGACGCCGACGAAATCGTCGCACATCGGATACAGGGAAATCTGTGCACCTGAAAACATGGTCGCCTCGCTCCGCTGGCATTACCCAGATCAGCTTGAGGGACCTAAGGCTTGACACCTTCCATCTCAGCCCCGGCAATACGGAGCGCCCCTGTCGATATGGGCGACGTAGCACCGGCGCGAACGATGTTCAAGTATGGTCCAGGCGGTCGCTTCGGACCAATTGCCGATCGTGGCGCCGCCGGCGAAGCTGCCGATCTCCCCTGAAAGCGTACTTGGCTTTCAATGCTCAATACGCGGCGGCTTTCACGAGGCGTTTTTCGTGATGGCTTTGTTTATCTGGATGAGCAAAACCATTCTGATTTGGCTGCACGACGGCAACAAGGATTCCTGATCCTCTCTGCGGCGTTATAAGTTTTTCGCAATTTTCTTATAACGCCACTTGCGCCGCTCGGGATCATGTCGGGTTCCTTACACCGAACACGGGCAGCGATGACTACGCCGATCGTGCAATCTCGATGCCCTCTTTGGGCGGTGCGTCCGCGCAGCCTCTTCGGTTTCTCGATTTCCTGATCCACGAACCAATCAGAACTGTGCTGCTGCATCGATCGGGGGTGCCTGTCGTGGTCCCGTCGCCCGGACGATATGCGGTTCACAAGCTGATCGTCGCCTCGCGCCGACAGAACAACGCAAACGGCGTGGCCAAGCGGGAAAAGGATGTCCACCAGGCAGCACTCCTGGTCGAGGCACTGGAAGCCACCCGTCGCGAGGACGATCTCGCCATCGCGTTTTCGGAAGCGTGGGCCAGGGGGAAACATTGGCGTAATGCGATACAAAAAGGACTTGGTTTGATAGCCCCAGAAACAGCGTGGCGACGTCGAGGCGACGATCGTCAGCGCACTTTCAGGAATCGGCGAGGAACTGGAAGGATTCAGCGGCTCATCTGCGAAAACAAAGCAGGGAGACTAAACGCCAGCAACGGGTGTGGAGGGTGGCTGTCTGCCAGCCCCGCTTTGTAGGGCAAACGCGCGCGCCAATTGCGGGATCTGCTTGACCGCGGCTTCGAGCGATCTTTCGAACGCGTCGATCATCTCATCGACCTGTGGCTCGGTGATGATCAGCGGCGGGCAAAAAGCCAGCGCGTCGCCCATGTTGCGCGAGATCACGCCGTTCTGCTGCATGAAACCGTTGACGAGCCCGCCCAGCGCGCCGGCCGTCTCCCACGGCGCTTTGTTCGCCTTGTCGCCGACCAGTTCGACCGCAGCGATCAGGCCGACGCCGCGCACCTCGCCGACAAGCGGGTGCGACGCGAGGTTGCGCAGCCGCTTCTGCATATGCGCGCCAACCGCGCGCGCATTGCCGACAAGGTCGCGCTCCTCGATCAGCTTCAGGTTCTCGAACGCGACCGCCGCCGCGACGGGGTGGCCGCCGCCGGTGAAGCCGTGGCCGAAGGTGCCGATGCGATTGCTTTCGTCGGCAATCGGCTCGAACATTTTTTCGTTGATCAGCAGGGCCGAGATCGGCAGATAGGACGAAGAAATCTGCTTCGACAGCACCATGATGTCAGGCCTGATGCCGAAGGTCTGCGAACCGAACATCTCGCCGGTTCGACCAAAGCCGCAGATGACCTCGTCGGCGACGAGCAGGATGTCGTATTTCGACAGCACCGCCTGGATCTTCTCCCAGTAGCCGGCCGGCGGCACGATGACGCCGCCGGCGCCCATGATCGGTTCGCCGAAGAAGGCGGCGATGGTTTCCGGTCCTTCGGCCTGGATCAGGTTTTCCAAATCGTCGGCAAGTCGGCTCGAAAACTCTGCTTCGCTCTCGCCTGGCAGCGCCTCTCGCCAGTGGTGCGGCGTCGACGTGTGCAGCACATTGGCAATCGGCAGGTCGAAGGAAGTGTGGTTGTTGGGCAGGCCGGTCAGGCTTGCCGCGGCAATGGTGACGCCGTGATAGCCGCGATTGCGGCTGATGATCTTCTTGCGTGCCGGCTGGCCGATCGCATTCGACCGGTACCAGATCATCTTCATGGCCGTATCGTTGGCCTCGGAGCCGGAATTGGTGAAGTACGCCTTGCTCATCGGCACTGGCGCCATCTGCACCAGCTTCTCGGCGAGATCGATCAGCGGCGAATGCGATTTGGAGCCGAAGTCGTGATAGTAAGGCAGCTTGGACATCTGGCGCACCGCCGCATCGACCAGCCGCTTCTCCGAAAAGCCGACCGCGACGCTCCAAAGCCCGGCCATCGCCTCGATATAGCGGTTGCCGGCGAGATCCTCGACATAGATGCCGTCGCCCTTCTCGATGACGAGCGGCCCTGCTTCCTCATGCTTGCGGGCATTGGTGTAGCCGTGCATGTGGTAGCTGATGTCGCGGGCTTCGGGAGAATTCGGTCGAGCGTCCATGATAGCTCCTGTCCTGCATGCCGGGACGTGCGTCCTGCCGCCGTTCGGCGCGCGCATCGGCCTCTGGATTAATGCTGTTTGGTGCATCCGTTTCTTGTAAGGGTGTCAAGCTCTTTCGGAAGGACTGGCGGATTGACGGAAGACATGCAGAATTTCAGCTTCGAGGCTGCAGAATGCGAAAGCCTGCGCCAAGCCGGTGCGCGTCGCCAAGACTTGATCCCCGAACGGGTCACCAGCAGGCACAACAACAAGGCTGAGGTGGCCTGATCGTGGACCATGTCGACTGCATCGTCGCCGGCGCCGGTGTCATTGGCCTCGCGATCGCGCGAGAGATGGCGCGGCGTGGCATGGATACCCTGATCCTCGAGGCCGAGAATGCCATCGGCACCGGGACCAGTTCGCGCAATTCCGAGGTCATCCATGCCGGCATCTACTATCCGGCCGGATCGCTGAAGGCCCGGCTCTGCGTGCCAGGCCGGGAAAAGCTCTACCGTTATTGCCAGGAGCGGGCGGTGCCGCATGCGCGCTGCGGCAAGCTCATCGTCGCCACGGACGCCGAACAGGAGCCGGTGCTCGCTTCCATCCTGGCCAACGCCTCTGCTTGCGGCGTGGGCGATTTGACGCCCTTGACCGCAGCAGAGGCGCGCAGGCTGGAGCCCAAGCTGCGGTGCACGGCGGCCCTTTTGTCTCCGGCCACCGGCATCATCGACAGCCATGCCCTGATGCTTGCACTGCTGGGCGACGCGGAGGAGCACGGGGCGGCGCTCAGCCTCAACACCCGCATCGTCTGCGGCCGCATCGAGGGCGGGCGCATCGCGCTCGACACGGTCGACGGCACAGGCGGCGAGCGCTTTGAAATCGCCACCACGCGCTTCATCAACGCCGCCGGGCTTGGCGCCACAGCACTTGCCGGCGCGCTTGACGGGCTCGACCCGCAATTCGTGCCAGATCTTCGCTATGCCAAGGGCAATTATTTTTCGGTCGCCGGCCGGGCGCCATTCTCGCGGCTGGTCTATCCCGTGCCCGAACCCGGCGGGCTCGGCGTCCATCTGACGCTCGACCTCGACGGCGTCGCCCGCTTCGGGCCTGACGTCGAATGGACCGAGACACTCGACTATCGCGTCGATCCAACGCGTGGCGAGCGCTTCTACGACGAGATCCGCAAATACTGGCCGGACCTAGCCGATGGCAGCCTGCAGCCGGCCTATAGCGGCATCCGGCCGAAGCTCTCCGGTCCTGGCGAAGCCAATGCCGACTTTGTCATCCAGGACGCGGCGGTGCATGGCGTGGAGGGCCTGGTCAATCTGTTCGGCATCGAGAGTCCCGGCCTGACGTCAAGCCTGGCGATCGCCGACCATGTCGCGCAGCGCCTCGCGCCGAAGGCCGGCTAGCCGAGGGCGACCCGCGCGAGCGCCCGTAAGCCATCCGTAAGCCGGGGTCGCGGAACCTGGGTCCGACGATCACCGGGACCATCGATATGAAAAACCGTTTCGAAGCCATGCCGAACCCAAGCTGCCGGTTCGAGATCTGGGACAATGAGACCGGCGAGCCCGTCGTCCATCACGATCGGCTGCTCACCTTCGCCTCGGCGAAGTCGGCGGCAAGGATCGCCGACTTCCTCAACGACAGCAGCAGCCTTCAGCGCCGCGCCGGCGCCGCCGAATGGCGCGTTGCGGCCCGCGATGTCGGCTGAGGAGGATGATCGCCTAGCTGCTCTACCTGGCGATCAGCTTATGGCGGAGCTTCGCCGCAACACGGCGGCTCGTCTTCCAACGAAATTTGACGCAGGACCGAACGCTTTGGTACCGAGCGTCGGAGGAGTCTCGCCATGACCGATGAACCAAGCCGTGAACCGGCGCGTGATCCCCAGGATTTGGAGCGCCTGCTGATCTCCCGGCAGTGGGCGGGAGACATCGACGGCATGGCCGCGCTTTTTGAGCCGCATGCCGTCGTCGACAGCGGTGAAGGCCGACTGACGCGTGGCCGCGAAGCGATCCGGGCACTCTTCGCGGACATCACCGCAACGGGCCGAAAATTTGCTCCCGGAAATCAGGCACCGGCTGTTATCAGCGGAGACTTGGCACTCACGTCAACCCGACTTCCCGATGGCACCGTAACCGCCGAGGTCGCCCGCCGCCAAGACGACGGAACATGGCTATGGGTCATCGATCGATTCTCCGTTGCGTAAAGCATTTTTGCAGCCAAGTGAGATCACTTGGCGTCGCAGAAATGCGGCTAAAGCAAATAGATAGAGCGGGATGCAGTTCAATTTGAACGTATCCCGCTCTAGCGTCCGCCCGACGCATGAATTTCGCTGGGATCATGCGCAAACCAAGCGCCACAGCGTCCTTGCGCGTCCGACGCGCACGGCGCTGTAGCGCAAGGACTGAAAATCCAGTGCGGTTTTGGATCCGAACTTCCTGAACGCAGATGCCGTCGATCGAGCAGGAACTTCAAATCTGGGTATGATGCATCAGTGCGCCGTCTGCGAATGGTCGCCGCCCGGCTGCGAAATGCCGCCCAGCGCTTCGCCGGCCCAGGCCGGCTCGCCATTCGTGGCGAGATCGCCGAGCGAGACAATGCCAACCAACCGCCGGTCGCGGCTGATCACCGGCATTCGCCGCAGTTTGAGATCGCGCATATTCTGAAGGACATCACCGACTTCCTGGTCGTCAAAGCAGCACTGTACCTCCGCGCTCATCACGTCCCTGATCTTGGCGTCAGGACCTCTGCCCTCCGCGATCCCACGAACGGCAATGTCGCGGTCCGTTATCATGCCGACCAGCCGATCATTCTCACCGACGGGCAGAACGCCGGCGTCAAGATCGGCCATGGCTCGTGCGGCATCCCGCAAGGACTGGTCCGGACTGGCGACCTGAACATTCTGTGTCATGCACTCGCTGATTCTCATGGCTTTCTCCTCGAGGTGCAGCGCCCCGCCGGTCCTGTGATCAAAGTGTGATCAGAGGAGAATGAACGCCTGTCGGAATCGTTCCATCTTTCGACCGCTCGCGCCAGGATAGGCTCCACCATGGCCATATCCGTGACGGACGGGAACCATAATCCGGGACAATGGTTGTGTGGTCACCAGGTGATCCTCCTCAAGCAAAACGGAAAACGGAAGGAACGATCATGCGCATAGTGACGACAATTGCCGCCCTTTCGGGATTGGCCCTGGCGCAGCCTATCCACGCGCAATCCACCGGCCCGCAGCTTCCCCAAATCGCACCCCCGGCCCCGGAAGCAATGCCCGATCCAAACTTGCCTAACCAAACGCTGCCTGATCAAACGCAACCTGACCAAGCCCTGCCGGATCAAGGTTTCACCGACCAGAACTTTACTGGCATTGCGATCGTCGCCCTCGAGGATTTGCCTCCGGAACTCAAGACACAAGCCGAGGCCGTGATCACCCAGACCAGCGTTGAAGATCTGCTCACCCTGCAGAGCTCGATCGATGCGTCGCCACAGGCAGCAACGGCGCTGGCGGCGAGCGGACTGGATTCCTCGCAAGTTGTTGCCGCCAACATCGATGGCGATGGCACGCTGACGCTGATCATCCAGACAACAACATGATCGGCGGTCCGGGCGTCGCGGACCGAAGCACGCCGCTTCGGCCATGAAAACCCAGTACAGCGGAGCACCGTGATGGTCGAAGCCGCAGTTCGCAACTTCACCCTCAACTTCGGGCCGCAGCATCCCTCAGCTCACGGAGTCCTGCGGCTGGTGCTGGAACTGGACGGCGAGATCGTCGACCGCGCCGATCCCCATATCGGCCTGCTCCACCGCGGCACGGAAAAACTCATCGAGTACAAGAACTATCTCCAGGCCCTGCCCTATTTCGACCGGCTCGACTATGTCGCGCCGATGAACCAGGAGCATGCGTTCTGCCTCGCCGCCGAGAAGCTGCTCGAAATATCGGTCCCGAGGCGCGGACAGCTCATCCGTGTCCTCTTTTGCGAAATCGGCCGGCTCTTGTCGCATCTCCTCAACGTCACGACACAGGCGATGGATATCGGCGCGCTGACCCCGCCGCTCTGGGGTTTCGCCGAGCGCGAGAAGCTGATGGTCTTCTACGAGCGCGCCTCCGGCGCGCGTATGCATGCGAATTATTTCAGGGTCGGCGGCGTGCACCAGGACCTGCCTCCGAAGCTCCTGGACGACATTTGGAATTTCTGCGATCCGTTCCTCAAGGTCTGCGGCAACCTCGACGAGTTGCTCACCGAAAACCGCATCTTCAAGCAGCGCAACGTCGATGTCGGCGTGATCGGCCTTGACGACGCCTGGGCCTGGGGCTTCTCCGGGCCCATGGTGCGCGGGTCGGGCGCACCGTGGGATTTGCGCAAGGCACAGCCATATGAATGCTACCCGGAGATGGATTTCGACATTCCCATCGGCAAGAACGGTGACTGCTATGACCGCTACCTCGTCCGCATGGAGGAAATGCGCCAGTCGGTGCGGATCATGAAGCAATGCCTGGAAAAATTGCGATCGCCCGAAGGCCAAGGGCCAGTGGCAATTCCAAACTACAAAATCACGCCACCGCCGCGGGCGACGATGAAACGCTCGATGGAAGCGACCATCCACCATTTCAAGCTCTACACGGAGGGTATTCGCGTGCCCGCTGGAGAAGTCTACGCCGCGGTCGAGGCGCCGAAGGGCGAGTTCGGCGTCTACCTGGTGTCAAATGGCAGCAATACTCCGTACCGATGCAAGATCCGCGCGCCGTCCTTTGCCCATCTGCAGGCGATGGATTTTCTGTCGCGAGGGCACATGATCGCCGATGTCGCCGCGATCATCGGGTCGCTCGATATCGTGTTCGGCGAGATCGATCGCTGACGAGGCGCGCGGTGTTTCAGATTTCGAGCAGAGCGTAGGGACGGCCGGTCGGCTTCGCCACGTGCATGGCGACGTTGTAGACCGGGGCGCCGCCCGGCGTGCGACCTTCGTAGACGCCGCGATGCGCGTGGCCATGCACCACGGCGCTGACCTTAAACCGATCGATCGTCTCCGCCAGCCGCGACGAGCCCAGAAACGGAAAAATCTCCAATGGCTCGCCGGCGACCGTCTCGACCACCGGAGCGTAGTGCAGGACGACAACCGTACGATTGGTGCGAACCTGCCGCATTGCGTTTTCGAGCCGCATCGACTCGCTGACGCTTTCGGCGACCATCGCCTTGATCGCCGGCTCGCCGAAGGAGCCGAGCATGCGTGATCCAAAACCGCCAATAAAACCCTTCACGCCGACAAAGCCGACCTCCTTGATTTCCGTCGTCTGGCCGTCAAGAAGATGGACGCCCGCCTGCCGAAGGATGTGGGTGACGTCCTCGACCGCGCCGGATTCATAGTCATGGTTGCCGAGCACGGCGACGACCGGGATTGCGCAGGCGCGCAAATCCTCCGCAAGGATTTCGGCCTCACGCGGCTTGCCGAGATTGGTGAGGTCGCCAGTGAGCACGAGGACGTCCGCTTCGCGCGAGACCTCGCCGAAGAGATCACGGCAGGACGCCTGGGCGTCTTCGCGCACATGCAGGTCGCCGACAGCCGCAATCTTGACGGTGCCGCCGTTCCCAACCCTTGCCGTAGCAGCTTTTTTCCTCTCAGCCATCACGAAATTCTCCTGTTCCGCCGACGCCGGCAAACCCCCATTCCTTGACGTCGATCTCGTAGTCGGTCGGCGAAAGCAGGCGCCCGCGGCAGATCTTCATTCGGGGAGTAGGCAACTCTCTCTGCTTGGCGAGCCGGTCAAGCAATTCGTCGAGCAGCCAGGCGGGAATATGATCGCGCTCGCTCGGATAGATCCAGCGGAAATTGAGAAGCTGCATCAGCAGCACCTCCCAGTGAACTTCGAGGTACGAAAGCAGCCGGTGCCAGTCGATCTGATCCTGCGCTTTAAGGATGGTATGAGCGATGTCGGCGCCGTCATGGCGGTGTCTGTCCTGGATGAAGCACTTGGACCAGATAAGCTCGGTCGGACCTACTATCCGCACCTGACTGCCCAACAACTCGATTTGCCGTGCATGCTCCAGCCACTGGTCACCGACCGGCATGGTGCCGTTCGCCGATGCGAATATGACGTCAAAAAAATGCGTGCTTTTGAAGACCTTTCCAAGCCATCGGTCGTCCGCGATCTCGACCGCATAGCCGGCCTGCTTGAAATGGGCGAGAATGCGGGCGAAGTCGCCGGCCTTGCAGAAAATGTCGAGGTCTTTGGTCTGGCGCGTGACGCCCGTATAGGCGCTCACCGCGTAGGTGCCGGCGACAAGAAATGGGATGTCCGTCGCGGCGAGTTCGCGGATCGCCTCTGTATAAAAGACCTCGGCCTCGGCGTGCTGAAGCGTCGGCGCCGCTTTTGCATCGATCGTCGGAACGGATGCCGGGATGGCGCCTCCCGTTGGAGAATTGTTGGTCATGAAATCGTGGCTCCGAAGCCCAGCAACCTGCAGCTGTCCGTCCTTAACAAAGCCGCCGCCGCATGGTTCCGTTGACGAGATCATGCAGCCGAACGCCTCCATCGGACTGCCGGGCAGCCCAATTCGTTAAAAATGCGATGGCGGAGCCTTTTTTGCCGCCGGGGAGTTGAAGGTGTGAGAAAACCAGTAGCACGGAGGTGACCATGGAGGACGAGCGCAAAGCGGTACGCGTCAGGCTCAATGGAAGGGTGCAAGGCGTCTCTTTTCGCGTTTGGACACGCACCGAGGCCGAGAAGCTCGGTCTGTCCGGATGGGTTCGCAACGAGGATGACGGATCGGTAACGGCACTGATCGTCGGAGCCGAGGGCGCGGTTTCGACGATGATGAACCGGTTGTGGAAAGGGCCGACCGGGGCGTCGGTCTCCGGCGTGACATCCCAAGACGTCGATCCCGGCCAGGAGCCGAACGGATTCAGGATCATCGGCTAGCAAGCGGATACCGGCTTTGGGAAAAGCCGATGCTCAACCAAAAGCCAGGCCTCCGCGACGCTTGCCTTGCGCCGCCGGGAACAATCGACAGCCAGCGCCGTTTGGATCAATCAGCCATCATTACTGGCGGCCAGACAAACGATGACGGGAATCGGCCAATGGACGTCACCCGAGCAGACGGCTTTCCGCCCAGAAAGCATTTCGGTTCGGCTTTCGGACTGCCGACTACAATTCGATGTATGCTCTTGCACTAGCCACCGACTACGACGGCACACTCGCGGAAAACGGGATCGTTTCCGATGCGACCCGTGCCGCGCTCGAGCGGCTGAAGGAAACCGGCCGCAAGTTGATAATGGTCACCGGTCGCGAGCTTGCCGACCTCGAAAGCGTTTTCCCGGAGCTTGGCATTTTCGACAAAGTCGTCGCCGAAAACGGCGCGCTCGTCTACACGCCGGCTTCGAAGGAGGAGCGCATCCTGGCGCCTGCGCCTCCGACGGAATTCGTCGACAGGCTGATGATGCGCAAGATCGCCCCGCTGTCGATTGGACGTTCCGTCGTCGCCACCAGGGAGCCCAACGAGACCATCGTGCTGGAAGTGATCAAGGACCTTGGCCTGGAGCTGGAGATCATCTTCAACAAGGGTGCCGTCATGGTGCTGCCGAGTGGGGTCAACAAGGCGACCGGTCTTGCGGCTGCCCTTGAGGATCTGGAATTGTCCGCCCACAATGTCGTCGGCATCGGCGATGCGGAGAACGACCATGCCTTTCTGCGCGCCGTCGGCTTCGGAGTTGCAGTCGCCAATGCACTGCCGAAGGTAAGGGAGACGGCGGGGCACGTGACGAATGGTGCCCGCGGCGCGGGCGTGAGGGAGTTGATCGAGGGCCTCATCTCGCATGACGCCGCCCTGCTGGACACGGCGCGGCAACGCATTGAGATTGGCGCGGACGACGGATCGGGCGCGGTGATGCAGCTTTCACCGCGCGCCGGCGGCGTGCTGCTGGCCGGCACGTCGGGGATCGGAAAATCCACCCTCGCCACCGCCCTGACCGAGCGCTTTGTCGAGCAAGGCTTCCAATTTTGCGTGCTCGACCCTGAGGGCGACTACGAGGACCTGGAGGACGTGCTGGTGGTTGGCGACGCCAAAAGCCCGCCGAGCTCGCGCGAAATTTTCGACCTCTTGTCGAAGCCGTCCAACAATGTCGCCGTCAACATGCTCGGGATCAAGACCGCGGAGCGGCCAAACGCCTTCGCCAAGCTGCTGCCGGAGCTTGCCGCGCTTCGCGCCCGCACCGGACGCCCGCACTGGCTGATCATCGACGAGGCACACCACCTGTTGCCGCACGCGCGCGATGGCACATCCTTTGCGCTTCCAAAAAGCCTTTCGGCGACCATTCTGGTCACAGTACATCCCGATCTGGTTTCGCGGGATGTGCTGGCAGGTGTCGACACCGTGCTGGCTCTTGGCCCGGAAGCCGACAAGGTCGTTGAAAGCTTCTGTGGCGCAATTGGCGAGGGCGTACCGCAGGGCGTCGTGCCGCCACCGGAAAACAAGGTCTTGCATTGGAACCGGTCGACAGCCGATCCCGCAAGACCGATCTCAATCGAGCGTCCCCGGCAGGAACGCAAGCGCCATATTCGCAAGTATGCCGAGGGCGATCTTGGCGACAACAGTTTCTATTTCCGCGGCGCGGACGGCAAGCTCAACCTGAAAGCGCAGAACCTCATGATGTTCCTCCATATCGCCGAGGGGATCGACGACCGCACCTGGGAGCATCACTTGCGCGCGGGCGACTATTCGGCCTGGTTCCGCGACCAGGTCAAGGACCAGGGACTTGCGGAGGAAGCGGCTGTCATCGAGGATGACGATAGTCTCGATCCGCATAGAAGCCGCGCCGCCATCGCGGAAGCGGTCCATCGCCGCTACACCGCGCCCGCCGACTGAAATCCGCCCATGCTCTGTTGTATCGAGGCCGATTGTATCGAGCTTCGCCGATGGCGGATCGCCGCCGAACGGCATATCCGCACATCAACGACCACTGATGCGAGGCGTGGAAATCGCTTCGCCGCCTCCATCAGCCGAACGTGCCGGCCCCTAGCGTGAATGCCGGCAGCGTCAATGCTCGTAGCGTCAATGCTGCGTCAATGCATGAATGTTCCTCGCAGCCAGGCGAAGAAACCGAACCTCTCGGACATTGCCGCACGGACGCGAGAGGCAGCCCATCGCGCGCGTATCGTGGCGCCGACATGGCAATGGCAGACGATTTCGTGCAACTGCCAGTCAGTCAGTTCGAAGAAGCGCCTGGCCTCACCGTAGGTGTCATCCCTCAAGCCTTGCGCGCGAAAAATCGGGTCCTCGAAGGCAACCGTGAGAGGCGAGTCGTTGTAACGCATCTTTTCGCGTATCTCAGGGGACTTGTATTCGGTGCCCGTCAACGCTTCGAGACGCCGATCGGGATTTTTCTCCAGCAGTTTCGCCCAACGTTCGAGACGCTGGCTTCTGGTCGCGACGAGGTCTGTTGCTTCAGCGTGAACGTCGGCAACGGTATGCAGTTGGTCAAGTGTTTGGTGCTTCACGGCCGCCTCCTATTCAGTAGGTGAGTTCGTCCCACCCTGAAATGAAAATTATGGCGCTCCACGACGCCGACAAGGCCCTCATGCGCGTACCATTCGATCACTTTTCTGACGGCGCCGTCCTGCTACGAGTGCCTGATGCCTGCGGGATCATCGGAGGTTGCCA
Organism: Mesorhizobium sp.; assembly: GCA_004020645.1. Classification (GTDB taxonomy): domain Bacteria; phylum Pseudomonadota; class Alphaproteobacteria; order Rhizobiales; family Rhizobiaceae; genus Mesorhizobium. Next base: position 129,834 of record SAQL01000019.1, read on the forward strand.
TCGGAACCATAGGCACGCGTGGTCGTTCTGCGTGCATCAGCCCGTAGAACGAAACCGGTCGAAACGGGTGGCGTCAAATCCCGGCCGACGTCGGTGACCCGCAAAGGCAGAGTGCAGCGAGGAAGGAAATCACACCATGGCCATTCTTCCCACTCCCGAACCAACGCCCACTCCGGCGCCCACGCCACCGCCACTACCTGAACCGAAGCCGGTGCGTGAGCCGGACCCGGACAGACTTCCCGACGAAGCTCCCGTTCCCAATCCGGATGAAAATGATGCGCCGCTGAAAATCGGTCCTAAAACATCCAATCCCGGCATTTCACGGAGCGGATTGGCGTGAAGCGATCGGCCGGACGCTCGCTCCAGATCGCCCAGTTCCCCATGGAGGCCGGTGTCGGCGCATTGCGCGGCCATCGAGCGCGTGGCGCTCAGGCGGCGTGGAATGATGATGGAATGACGCTCACCGTCGCAGGCATCAGATCGAGCGCTGCGGCGAAGCGAACTCGGAGGCCTGTCGTAGATGCTGGCGCAGCAGCGCCTCGGCCCATTCGATCTCGCCCGCTTCGACAGCATCGAGGATGGCGAGATGTTCCCGGCATGACTGCTCGATGCGTTCCGCCGGCAGTTCCTCGAAACCTGCCGATTCCTGCAACCGGCGCAGATTATTCTGCTGGCGCACCGCATCCGCCAGGAACCTGTTGCCGGAACAGGCCGCGAGCCCTTCGTGAAAGGATGCGTTGATCCGGAACCATTCGTCGCCGCCGATCAGCGTCTTGCCCGTCGACACGATCGCCAGGATGCGCTCGTGAGCGCGCCGGACCGGCGCCAGCTGCTGGGGATCCGCATTGAACATGGGCGACCGCAGCGCCGCGCATTCGACGGCCATCCGGAATTCATAGCTTTCCCGGTAGGCGTCCTCGCCGACAAGTGTGTCGGCAAAACGCCAGCCATGCCCCGGCAGGCGCTGCACCAGTCCTTCGGCGGCAAAGCGGAGCAAAAGCTTGCGCACGATGCCGCGCGACACCTGATAGCGCGGCATCAATTCCGCCTCGGACACCTCCTGGGGCAACTGACCGAGCGCGCGCTCCCGCATCATCCTGCGGTAAAGCTCCTCGAGCGGAGAACTGGGCAGGATATCCTCAGGGTCGAGGTCGGCGACATCGCGTGCCAATTGCAGCCCCCTTGTCTCGAAGGGGCTTAAGATGCCCTGGGCGACCAGCAGTTCCATCGCTGCGCTGACGGGGGAACGCGAAACGCCGAAAGTGCGGGCAAGGTCCGGCACCGAGACACGGGTTCCAACCGTCCAGCCCGAATCCTTGATCCGCTCCAGGATCCGCCGCGCCAGATCGATCTGCAGCGGACTGGCCGCCTCACTGCGTGCCGGCCGGTCGATCATCGTTTCATTCATAGGCGCTTCCTCAAGCGTTCGCATTATAGATATGCGTCACGCAGTTCGAACTGGCAATCTAGCGAATTTTCCTGCTTTTCATTCAATCAAAATGCATTAGTATCCGGACTCACACGAGTTGAGGCTTCCCTTTGATGACAACAGTCGCACCTTTTCCGCTTGTCGAGATCGATGGAGCGCCGAGAGCGCGCGGCATGGCCTATGGCGAACAGGCGCGCGGGCGTATCGGCGCTTCGGTAGCGCTCTATGCCGGCCAGCTCGACCGTTTCGGCTTCAGGCGGGATGACGTCGCGCGGTTCTCCGGCATCTTCCTGCCTCGCTTGCGGCAATGGGCGCCCGATCTCGTCGAGGAAATGGAAGGGATTGCGTCAGGCGCCAACCTCGACCTGTCCTCGATCGTCCTGGTCAATGCGCGTACCGAAATCCTGCAGCTTGCCCGGCGCGAGAAAGGCATTTCCGACGACGAGCCCGACGGATGCACGGGCGCGGCGATCCTGCCGGAGGCAACCCGGAACGGCAGGCTCATCCACGGCCAGAACTGGGATTGGAAGGCCGAGTGCGCCGAGACCTCGGTGGTGCTGCGCATCCGGCGAACTGACGGGCCGGACCTCCTCACCTTCACCGAAGCCGGCGGACTGGCGCGCAGCGGCTTCAACGCGGCCGGCATCGGCATCACCGCGAACTATCTCGAATCGGACCGCGACTATCGCGAGATCGGAATTCCGCTTCCCTTCGTCCGGCGCCGGGCTCTTGAGGCGCAGCATTTCGCCCATGCCATCAAGGTGGTGGCGACGACGCCGAAATCCGGCTCCAACAACATGATCCTGAGCACCGCCGAGGGGTTCACGGTCAATTTCGAATGCGCGCCGGACGAGGCCTTCGCCATCTATCCGGACAACGACATGATCGTCCACGCCAATCACTGGCAGAGCCCCGTGGCATTGTCGAAGCTGCGCGAAACTGGACTTCGCGACGTGCCGGACAGTCTCTATCGCGACCACCGCGTGCGCCGTCACCTGTCGGCGCGGCATGAGGACATCACCATTGACGACCTGAAGGAAGCCTTGTTCGACGACTTCGCTTCGCCGTTCAGCGTGTGCCGTCCGCAGATCAGGAAGGAAGGCGGCAATCTCTCGGCGACGGTGGCGATGATCGTCTTCGAACCAGCCGCCGGCGTCATGGAGATTGCGCCGTTGCCGGCCAAGAATCGCGAATTCACCCGCTACGAACTCACCATCGAAGACGAGATCCTCGAGCGCGCGGAGAAGGCAGTGCCGGCGCGGGAGAGACCTTCGACATCACAGGAGAAACGATGGTCCGCTTTGTCCTGACCCGGATCGCCAGCGCCATACCGACACTCATCCTGGTGTCGGTTGCGGTGTTTGTGATGATGCGCTTCGTCCCCGGCGATCCCGCGACGCTGATGCTGGGAGACCTCGCGCAGCCCGGACAGGTCGATGCGATGCGGCATCAGATGGGGCTCGACCAGCCTGTGGTGGTGCAATATCTGATCTGGGCCGGCAACGTCCTTTCAGGCGATTTCGGACGCTCGATCGGCAGCGGGCAAGAGGTGCTGCCGCTGATCCTCGACCGTTTCGCCGTCTCCTCGACCATCGTCTTTCTCGCCGTGCTTGTCGCCTCGGCGATCGCCGTGCCTGCCGGCATGCTGGCCGCCTGGAAGCAGGACAGTCTCGGCGACGTCACTGTCGTCGCCACCTCGACCATCCTGCTCTCGATCCCCAGTTTCTGGCTGGGGCTGATGCTGATGCTGATCTTCGGCCTCTATCTCGGCTGGCTTCCGGTCGTCGGCTATGTGCCGTTCAGCCGCGACTTCGCCCAAGCCGCTCTCTATGTGATCCTTCCCGTGGTTACCCTGGTGCTCGTCGAATCCGGCCCGATTGCACGCATGGCCAGGGCCAGCACGATCGAGGTGGCGCGCCTGGAATACATCACCCATGCGCGGGCGAAGGGGCTCTCGGAAAGCGCGGTGATGTGGCGCCACGCTTTCAAGAATGCCTTCGCGCCCACCTTGACCCTGATCGGCTTGGTGCTCGGCAGCCTGCTTTCCAGCATCGCCGTCATCGAGACCGTCTTCACCATTCCCGGCCTCGGCCGGCTGCTGGTCGATGCGATCTATGCCCGCGACTATCCCGTGATTCAGGGTACGATGCTGTTCGTTGCCTTCATCTATGTCGTGGTCAACCTTCTCGTCGACCTCGTCTATCCGCTGCTCGATCCGAGGGTCGCCGCATGATCGCCCGTGTGCTCGGCCGGCCCGGCCTGAAATTCAACGCGATCTTCGGGATCGCCGTCACCGGCACATTGATCCTTCTGGCCGTGTTCGGCCCGTGGATCGCGCCCTACGATCCGCTCAAGCTCGATCTGCCGTCGCGCCTCAGCGGGCCCTCGCCTCTGCACCTGCTCGGCGCCGACGAGTTCGGACGCGATGTGCTCAGCCGCCTCGCCAGCGGCGCGCGGACCAGCGCCTGGATCGCTTTTGCGACGGTCGTCTTCGCATTGATCCTCGGCATCGTGTTCGGCGTTCTCGCCGGTTTCCTGCGGGGCTGGGTCGATCGCGTCATCATGATGGTCAACGACGCCTTCCTCGCCTTCCCCGGCCTGCTTCTGGCGCTCGGCCTGATGGCGGTGATCGGCGCCAGCCGCGAGGGCATCATCGTTGCGCTCGGCCTTGCCTACATGCCCATCGTGGTGCGCGTGGTGCGGGCCTCCGTGATGTCCATTCGCGAGCGGGAATATGTCGAGGCCTCCCGCGTGATGGGCAACAGCGAGATCATCACCATGGCGCGCCATGTGCTGCCCAATTGCGTCGCTCCGATCATCGTGCTCGCCACAACAATGTTCGGCTGGATCATCCTGTCGGAGAGCGCGCTGAGCTTTCTGGGGCTGGGCGTCCCGCCTCCGGCGCCGAGTTGGGGCAACATGCTGTCGACCGCACGGCCCTATATCGGCCAGGCGCCGCATCTGATCATCCTGCCGGGTCTCTGCATCTCGATCACGCTGCTCGGCATCAACATGCTGGGCGACGCGGTGCGCGACTGGCTCGACCCGAAAATGTAGGTGCTGGAAACATGCTCGTGCCGAGCGAGGAAAACAACACGATGCTGTCAGTACGCAACCTGTCGATCTCGGTCGGACCATCGGGAAAGCGGATCGTCGACAAGCTGAATTTCGATCTCGCCTCTGGCGACATGCTGGCGCTGGTCGGCGAATCCGGTTCGGGCAAGACGATGGCGGCCCGCTCGATCCTGAGCTTGCTGCCTGCCCCGCTGGTCACGACGCCGGACAGCAGCATCCGCTTCGAAGGACAGGAACTCACCGGCCTTGCCGCAAAGGTGCTGCGCCAGATACGCGGTGCGCAGATCGGTATGGTTTTCCAGGAGCCGATGGTCTCGCTCAATCCCGCCGTTACCATTGGCGAGCAGATGGCCGAAGGGCTTCGCCTGCATCGCGCCATGTCGCGCGCCGAGATAAAGGATCGCTCGCTGGCAATGCTGGACAGGATCCAGATCAAGGATCCCGGCAAATGCCTTGCTGCCTATCCGCACGAATTCTCCGGCGGCATGCGCCAACGCATCATGCTGGCATCGGTCATGCTGCTCAAACCGCGCCTGCTGATCGCCGACGAGCCGACCACGGCGCTGGACACGCTGGTGCAGCGCGACGTGCTCGACCTGATGGTCGAGCTGACGCGGGAGAATGGAACCGCCGTCCTGCTGATCAGCCACAACCTCGGCATGGTGTCGCACTATGTGAACAACGTGACGGTGATGTGCGAAGGCAAGGCGGTCGAACAGGGAAGCAGCACCCAGGTCCTTCACGCACCGCAGCACGACTATACCAGGCGGCTGGTGGATGCGCTTCCCAAGCGCAGCGCCGGCGGATCGAGAAGAACCGTCAACGGCCCGCCCCTGGTCGAGATCAGCAATGTCGTCATCGACTATCGAGGCCGTCCCAGGCTGTTTGCGCGCGCGGCGCCGAAGCGCGCCGTCGACGGCGTCGACCTGACCATCCGGCGAAGCGAAACCCTGGCGCTGGTCGGCGCGTCGGGCTCCGGCAAGACGACGCTCGGGCGCGCTATTGTCGGCCTCGTCAGGCCGTCCAGCGGAACGATCTCGTTTCTTGGCAAGGCGATCGCGAATGGACGATCGGCTGACGCGCGTGCGCAGCGTCGTGACATGCAGATCGTCTTCCAGGATCCCTATTCGTCGCTCGACCCTCGCCAGTCGATTGCCGAGATCATCACCGAGCCGCTGAAGCTCGACACCGAATTGGACCGCAAGCAGCGGACCGCGCGCATGGATGAGGTCATTGAGGAAGTGGGGCTGACGCGCGACCTTCTTAAGCGTTTCCCGCATCAGCTGTCGGGCGGGCAACGCCAGCGCGTTGCGATCGCGCGGGCGATCGTCAGGCGACCGGCCTTCGTCGTTGCCGACGAGCCGGTCTCGGCGCTCGACATGACGGTGCAGAAACAAATCCTGCTCCTGATCCGGTCGTTGCAGGAACGCTACGGTTTCGCCTGCCTGTTCGTCTCGCATGATCTGGGTGCGGTGGAGCAGGTTGCCGATCGGGTTGCGGTCATGCAGGATGGAATGATCGTCGAGATCGGCGATCGCGACGACGTCTTCGATCGACCGCGCCACGCCTACACACGCGCCCTGCTCGATGCGGCGATGCTGATCGATCGCCGTTTCATCGACGGCGCGGGCGCACGCAAGGCCGTGGCGCAATGACGGCGACACGGCTCGTCTCCCCATCATGACGCCGTTCGGCCATGTCAAGGAGATCTGGCGATATCCCGTCAGTTCGATGGGCGGCGAACGGCTGGACGGGACGGAGCTTGTGGAGGGCGGGATACCTGGCGACCGGATCTGGGGCATCGCCGACCGGCGCGATGGAATTGTTGCCGCGCCGGAGAAGCGAAAACATTGGCGGCCGCTGCCGAACCTTCTTGCAAGGCTGAAGGGCGACCGGCCGGAAATCGGATCGGATGATGGCTCCTGGATCGATGCCGGCTCCAGCGTCGCAGGCGAGCTGGTTTCGGCCTTCCTCGATTTCCCGGCGTCGCTGCACCCACATGTCCCCTTCGGCTCGGAAGCCCAGGATCATATCGCGCCACGCTATCAGCGCGCCGACATCCACATCGTCACGACAGCCTCGATGAACAGGCTTGCCGGCCTGCTTGCGGATCCCTCGCAAGTGGATTCCAGGCGGTTCCGGCCCAACATCGTCATCGAGACCGACGCTTCGCAGGACGGTTTTGTCGAGCAGCAGATCATCGGCAAAGTGCTTTCGATCGGCGAGGCGCGGATCGTGATTTCGGAACAGTGCGCGCGCTGCACCTTCACGGCGCTGGCGCAAGGCGATCTCGCCTTCGAGCCTGCAGTGCTGCAAACCATAGCGCGCCATGGCGAAGGCGGCTTCGGCGCGCTCTGCCAGGTCGTGCAGCCGGGCAAGATCAGGCTGGGCGACCAGGTCACCTTGAACGAAGCCTGACCTTCTTCCAGCTTTCGATGCCGGACGGCGGCACGTCGTGACGCTAGTGGTGAAAATCCAACGCTTGATACCGAGGCGAATACAGCTCATGACCCTTTTCTACCCTTCCGCCGGAGAGTCCGGGCAGGAAGTGCTGACCCTCTGCTGCCCTTCAAGCCCTCGTCTCGGAACGTCGTGATTGGGTGGAACATAGCAGAAAAATGTATGACGCCAGCACACCAGTTTCCCGACGTTCGCGATGCGCTGCCAAAGCAGACTTTCGCGTAACCACCGGAGTCGACCCCCTGCGGACCCTTCCATCGAAGGCGTCGTACGGGAAGACGTGACCCATCCGGCAGCGTGTAGCGGATAAGTCCTACCCCTCGACAATGTCGCTTTTCATCGGAGCCAAAAGACCGAGCAACTCGTCTTTTTCCTGCTTTGGCACCTTGAAGTGATCGAGCGCCGCGGTGAGGTCTTCAACCAGGGCGTTAAAGTCCGCCTCCGTAATCCCCAAGCCTTGGTGAGCGGCTTTCATGTCCTTGCCGGTGTAAGTGCAGGGTCCGCCCGAGGCCTGACAGATTTGATCGACCAGCTTGCTCTTGAGGGCCGGAATATCGGAGTTGGCGAAAAAGGTGTTGATGCGCTTGTCAGCGGCGAGATTAGCGACGAACCTGTCCACGACTACGGTAATCGCCGGCTGTCCGCCTAGGCGCTCATAAAGGCTCTTCTGCTGCGCGCCCGCCGTGAGCGTGACACCAATCACTACCGCCGCTGCAAGCAAAAACTCCTTGGCGATTGATCTCATGGTGACTTCCTCCCTTTGCCAGGCAGCGCGCGAGAGGCGCTGGGGAAGATTGCAGCGTCTAGACCCCTCAACGCCCTAGAAATTCTACACGTAAAAGCTTGCTCCAGCTATGCCAATTTCGCGATCAGGCCGTATAGGCGGCGAAACGCAAAGCCTCCCTTCGATTTCCAGTGATTTACCGCGCGGTGTGCCGCTGGACCGGCAAGCCGCCGCGCCACCTGCGAGGGTGATGCGGACACTCATTGGCTGGACCATGAAAGACCGCTCCTGGCGCGAGTTCGCCGTTTACTGACCCAATCCGGCGGCTAGGATCGGCGGCGCAAACCGGTTCTGTTCGGGTTTGAGCTTGCCGTTCACAATACCTGCGCCATAAAGGTCATGTGGGAATGGATTTTCGCAACGCCGTCGATGAAGCGACCGATGGGTATCAAGATCCGCGGGCTGGCGTGACCGGGCGATACAGACAAGTCGCCGGCGCTGGTGGCCAGAGAGCGTCCTCGGTTCGGGCTCACGATCGGCGGCCCCCGGTCGAGATCGTCTCTCGAACGGAAGGCGGCCTCGTTGCCGCAGGTGATTTGAGATGCACAATCACCCGAAACAGAGCCGGGGCACCGATCGACTGAGTCCACAAAAGCACAGCGATCGGCCGAGGAAGACCGACAACAAGCGCCTTGCCGAGCAGATTCGCAAGTTTCTCCGCAAGCACTATGCGAGCAAATATCGGGTGCGGTAAACAGTGGTCGCTGCACCTGGAACCCCGATGTGCAATAAGGGAGATCGTCATGGCGGAGAGCATTGCCCAGAAAACCTGTACGCCCTGCCGCGGCGGCATACCGCCGCTGACCGAGAAGGAAGCCGGCGGATATCTTTCCCAGACGCCCGGCTGGGATCTTCTGGAGGCGGGACACCTGATACGCCGCAAATTTAGGTTCGCGGACTTCCGGGAAGCACTCACCTTCGTCGACGAGGTCGGCCGGTTGGCGGAAGAGGAGGGGCACCATCCGGACATCTGCTTCGGCTGGGGCTACGCGGAAATCTCGCTGCAGACCCATAAGATCAGGGGCCTGCACGAGAACGATTTCATCATGGCAGCGAAGATCAATCAGCTAGCCGGTTTGTAAAGGGCGCTCGGCTCCGAACGGCCGGAACGGGTCTATTGCCCGGTTCGCCAACGGCTCAGTTGCGCCAGGAGTGACACACCGATTCCTCAGATTGGGAGGGTTCGACGGCGGTGATTGCCATCGGGCCGGCTCCCTTGGCGCGACGCTCACGGATTCCAGCCGCCGCTGCCGTACGGACGCGTGATGATTTCGAGCAGATGCCCGTTCGGGTCTTCAAAGTAGAGATCGCGCCCACCGTCGTGGTCGTTGGTCTCCCCCGGCTTTCGTTGGCCGGGGTCAGCCCAGTAGGCAAGTTCCGTTCGCGGATGCGGTTGAATATCTGTTCGAATTTCACGCTTCGCCGGGGCTGCTCATCCAAAAAAGTCGTTACCTACATCCAGCACTTGGTACCCAAATATAGCGCTATTTGATCCACTCAGAAAGCGACACCACTAGCTGCTGGGCGGAAAGCGCGAAAGAGACGCACATGACCCGAGCTGGTTTCGGCCTTCCTCGATTTCCCGGCGGTGCTGCACCCACATGTCCCCTTCGGCTCGGAAGCCCAGGATCATATCGCGCCACGCTATCAGCGCGCCGACATCCACATCGTCACGACAGCCTCGACGAACAGGCTTGCCGGCCTGCTTGCGGATCCCTCGCAAGTGGATTCCAGGCGGTTTCGGCCCAACATCGTCATCGAGACCGACGCTTCGCAGGACGGTTTTGTCGAGCAGCAGATCATCGGCAAAGTGCTTTCGATCGGCGAGGCGCGGATCGTGATTTCGGAATTGTGCGCGCGCTGCACCTTCACGGCGCTGGCGCAAGGCGATCTCGCCTTCGAACCGGCAGTGCTGCAAACCATAGCGCGCCACGGCGAAGGCGGCTTCGGCGCGCTCTGCCAGGTCGTGCAGCCGGGCAAGATCAGGC
>SAQL01000001.1:0-89166 GCA_004020645.1 Mesorhizobium sp.
CCCCCACTTGGGGGGAGATCGGATGCCACTCCCGCTTTCGCCAATCTTCAACGGTTGTAGGCAAGCGGGGACGCGTAAGCTGCCAATCTCCCCCCTCGTGGGGGAGATGTCCGGCAGGACAGAGGGGGCGCTGTCCCGCCATCAAAAAAGTCCTTGGCAAACAACACCATACGTCCGGCGCCTCCCAACATGATTCAAGTGCGAAGACGAAGAAATGACCCGCCACGTCACCTTCATGACCATCGACGATGCCGAGCATTATACGCCGCAGCAGCGCGCCGCGATCATATCAGCCTATCCGGCGCATGAGCGCGAGGCGCGGGCCAAGGGCATTCCGGTGCTGGGCTCCGGCCGCATCTTCCCGGTGGCGGAGGAGCTGATCGCCTGCGAGCCGTTCCGGCTGCCGCGCTATTGGCCGCGGCTCGGCGCGCTGGATTTCGGCTGGGACCATCCGTCTGCAGCGGTCGAGCTCGCCTGGGATACCGAGGCCGATGTCGTCTATGTCACCAAAGCCTGCCGGGCGTCGCAGCAAACGCCGGCCATGCAGGCGCTGACCTTAAAACCGTGGGGCGAATGGTTGCCCTGGGCATGGCCGCGCGACGGCCGCCGCGAGACGCTGGAAGGTGCGGGCGTGGCACTTGCCCGGCAATACGCGGCGCATGGGCTCAACATGCTGACCAGCCATGCGCAGTTCGCCGACGGTTCGGTGTCGGTCGAGGCCGGGCTGATGGAGATGCTCGACCGCATGCAGAGCGGCCGCTTCAAGGTGTTTTCGACGCTTTTGCCCTGGTTCGAGGAATTCCGTCTCTATCACCGCAAAGATGGCCAGGTGGTGAAGCTGCGCGACGATCTGATGGCCGCGACACGCTATGGCGTGATGATGCTGAGGGAAGCGGTGGTCGACCCGGCGGAGTTCAAGACAGGGCGCAAACGGTCGGCGGGGCAGAGTGATCCGCTGGGGGCGTTTCGGTGACTCGAAGGCAACCACATTCCATGATCGCCTCATGACCGTTCGCATCATCCCCGCAACCCTGCGCGACCTCAGCTACATCGCCGCCAACCTTCGCCCCGAAGACCGGGCCGAGATCGACTGCCAGTTCGACGACTGGTCGCCGGCGCTGCTGGCGCTGACGGCGCTGCAGGGGTTTGCCTATGTTGCCGCGCTAAACGGCAATCCGGAAGCCGGCTTTGGCGCCGCCGAACAGCGCCGCGGGTTGTGGATCGCGTGGAGCTGGGGCACGCGCCGCATGAGGCGCTGCGTGCCCGGAATTACCGAGTTCTTTCACGCCGTGCTCGGGCCTGACGTGGCCGCGCGCGGGGCTTTCCGCGTCGAGGCGCGGGCGCTGGCCGCCAATGAATTGGCGCTGCGCTGGCTCGCCCGGCTGGGCGCCACGCAACGCTGCCGCCTGCCGGGCTATGGCAGGAATGGCGAAGATTTTTTGCTCTACGACTGGACAAGGTCGTCTGACTTTGGGACGTCTGACTTTGGAGAAAGCTGGAACCATGTGCCTTTTTCAAAAGCCGCCGGCGCTGAAGCCGCTGCCACCGACACCGACCATTGCCGACAAGGACGTGCAGGCGCGCGAAGCCGCACTCAGGGCTGAACTCGAGCAGCGCCAGGGCACCGCCGGCACAGTCAAGACCGACCTGTCGCCGAGCGAACTCACCGGCCAGCGCCGCGTGCTGCTGGGGGTATGATGTGGGTGAAGGGTGTAATCTCCCCCCTTGAGGGGGAGATGCCAAGTGGTGGCAAAGAGGGCAGGCCAGAGGGGGTCGGCTCGACCGGACGCGGCGCCCCTGCGGCAGATCAAGGTTGGCGCTTTATGCGCGGCGTCTGTCGCCTTCGGCGACACCTCCCCCTCAAGGGGGGAGATTGCGCTCTCACCCCGGCTTGCGTGCGAACGCCCACACCATCAGCGGGTATTCCTCGTCGTTGCTGAGGTCGCGCCACAGGCCGTAGGGGCGCACTGGACCGCCGATATGGGCTTTTGCGCAGGCTTTGTTGCCCCAGCTGAACACCTGGATTTCCGCCTGGGGGAAGCCGCCTTCGACCAGCACCTGCTTCAGGCCGGCGGCGGTCCAGCGGTTGTAGTCGTGCGGCCTGGCATGCACCCTGAACAGGAACGGTGTCGCCACCATCGCCCAGCCGCCCGGCCTCGTCATGGCATGGATATTCTGTACCGCGGCGAGCGGGCGCTGCACATGTTCCAGCACCTGGTCGGCGATGACGACGGAATATTGCCGGTCGGTGCGGTCCTTGCAGATGTCGAAGTCGGGGAAATCGACCGACGTATAGTTGGAGCACATCGTTTTCCAGTGGCGGTTCCAGCCGGGCGAGATTTCGATCACGTCAGATGATTTGCGGCCGTGCGCCTCAAGAAAAGCAGTAAACGTCTCGATCTGCCTGATGCGCAGCCAATTGCGGGAATCGTAGCCGAGCAGCCGCTTTGCAACCTGCTTGCTTCGCCTCTTAAGGGCGCCGGGTAGACTTTCCGTCATTGTGAAATCGCTCTCCTTAAATCCCCGCCGCGCCCCGTTGAACATCGCAAAAGCGAACAAAATTCGACCTGGCCTTGGCAATATCTGGGCTTCGAACAGGCTGATACCACCGAAGAAAGAATGCCATGACGAGCGATTCCCGCGCCCACGATATCCTGTCGCGACAGGCGGAACTCGAGACAGAGCGCAGCCAGTATGAGGCTGTCTGGGAGGCGGTGTCCGAATTCTGCGACCCCGACGCGCCCGACGTATGGAGCGGGCGCCGGCAATCCGGCGCGGCTACGCAGGCCGAGCGGCAGGGGCGGCGCGGCGCCCGCGTCTACGCCAACACCATCAACTCGGCTGCAAACCGGCTGGCCGCCGGGCTGGAAAGCCTGATCATCCCGCAGTCGGAAAAATGGCACGGGCTGTCGACCGCCGCCATGAATGACGAGGAGACCGACGAGGAGAAGGAATGGGCGGAGGCGCTTCGCGATTTCCTGTTTGCGCTGCGCTATTCCGCCAATTCGAATTTCGTGCCGGCGACGCAGGCCTGCCTGCGCAACGTCGTGCGCTACGGCCCGGCTTATCTCTACGCCGAGGAGGGCTTTGGCGGCACGCTGATCCGCTATGCCTCCATCCCGGTGGTCGAGGGCTATCTCTGCCGCAACCGCTGGGGTCAGGTCGACATTTTCCACCGCCGCTACGAACGCACGGCGCGCCAGTCGGCGCAGCTGCTCGGCTATGAGAAACTGCCGGCGCGGATCAAAATGCTGGTCGACGACCCGGCCAAAATGCGAGACCAAAATTTCGCTGATCCAGTGCATCCAGCCGCGCGACGAGCGCAAGATGTACCGGTTGGGCGGATCCTATCAGTATCTCGACACGGCCTTCGCTTCCTATCACGTCATCGAGGACGAGGAGGTCATCGTCAGGGAGAGCGGTTTCCGCTCCTTCCCGGTGTCGTGCTTCAACTGGCGCCGCTATGAGGGCGACCCCTATGGCATCTCGCCGACGATCGAGGCGTTGACCACCGTGCGCGAGGAAAACGCCGTGCGCCGCTCGGGCCTCAGGGCGCTGCAGCAGATCACCGATCCGGCGACCGCGTCGAAGGCACGGCTCGACTATGTGCCGGTGCTCAATCCCGGCGAGAACTATCCCGGCCTGATCGACGACAATGGCCGGCCGCTGATTGCGCCGATCGCTACCGGGCAGAACCCGACCTATGCATTCAACTACGCGGAAAGCCGCGCCGAGGAGATCCGCGACATGATGTTCGTCAACCTGTTCCAGACGCTGGTGCAGAACCCGCAGATGACGGCCACGGAAGCGCTGATCCGGCAGGAGGAGAAGGGCGCGCTGCTCGGGCCCTCCGGCTCGATCATCCAGGCCGGCTTTGCCGCGAATCTCGACCGCGAGCTCGGTATCCTCGAGGACAAAGGATTATATGAGGAAGACAGCCGGTTCCTGCCGCCGGCGAGCCTTGCCGGCAAGGCGGTGCGGCCGACCTTCACCGGGCCGCTCGACGTGCTGCGCCGCTCGGCCGAGGCGCGCGACACCATCCAGGTCGTCACCACGGCCATGCAGATGGCGCAGTTCGATCCCGGCGTCATGGACAATATCGACGGCGACGAGGCGCTCAAGATCGTGCAGAGCGCCGGCCGCAGCCCGCAACGCATTTTTCGCCGCCACGATGAAGTGGCTGATATTCGCGATGCCAGAGCCAAGGCTCAAGCTGCACAGGCCGCCATGGCGGCGATCACCACCGCCGGCAAGGTGGCCAGGGATGCCGTGCCCGCCGCCGTGCAGGCACGTGACAGCGGGCTGCTCGACAGTCTCAGCGGGCTGATGCCGCAGGGCGGCGAGGGCGGCGGCGCATGAGCGGCAAACGCTTCGCCCATTCGAGCCAGGCAGGCGGCCCGGCCAAGGCGCAGGACGCGCTGACCAAGGCCTATCTCAGGGTGTTCTCAGGCCAGGACGGCGAGATGGTGCTGGCCGACCTGACGGCGGCGACCGGCTATTACCGCCGCCCGTCCTATGGCGAGTGGCTGGCCAAGACGAAGACGCCGAACGGCTTCGAACTGCACAGCGCACTGAGCAATGCGCGCGCCGAAGTGGTGCAGCACATCATGGGGTTCCTGACGCTGGACGGCGAGCGGCTGGCGGCGCTGGAGCAGGCGGCGAGGTTGGAGGGGAGGTAGGCGACGGGTCATTGCCAGTCGCGGAGATCCAAATTGATCCGCACGGGACTTTTCTTCGTATCCAAGGGAGCGCAGCGATAGAGAATCCGCTGCGCGATGGCGTGCACTTCTTCGGAGTTCAACGAGTGCGGGCTGTAGGAAATGACCGCGACATTCTTGATGTTGCCGGCGTCATCGAGCGTCAATTCGAACGTAGCTTTCAGCTTGCTGTCCACCCACGCGACCGGAAGGATCATGCACGCTTGAATCTGTTCGGTTAGGCTTTCTGCTTCATTGGCACGCGCCGAGAAGGCGCACATGACCAGTAGCAAAGTTATCACAGCCCGCATCGTCGCCCCCATCTGGAGTACACGATAGCGCTGAACTCGGATCAGGGTAAAGGGCGGAAGCTTCGGCGCGCCCTTCTCCCCTTGTGGGAGAAGGTGGATCGGCGCGAAGCGCCGAGACGGATGAGGGGTGCTGGAAGAAATGAGGCGTTGGTGATCGCACCATCGATCCGGTGTTCAGGCGCGGTCGGAGACAGAGGTATTCGTCAAGCTGGAACACCCCTCATCCGGCCGCTTCGCGGCCACCTTCTCCCACAAAGGGAGAAGGGAAGACCAGCGCCGCGCTAGCCTCAATAATCGCCGCGGTAGTAGCGGTCGTCGCAAGGGGCGGTGTAGATGCGGCCGTAGCGATCCTGATAGCGGCAAAGCTGTTCGCCGCGCCGCTGCGGCGTGGTTGCGCTGCCGACGACCGCCCCCAGCAGGGCGCCGCTGGCTGCACCGATAACCGTGCTCTTGGTGTCGCGGCCCAGGGCCTGACCGACGAGAGCGCCGCCAGCGCCGCCGACCAGGGCCCCCGTGGTCGCTCTTTGCTGGCCTTCGGTCTGGGCACATCCTGCCAGCGCGGCAGTCACAAGCAGGGCGGCAATGGCTTTGTACATGGTCATCGTCTGATACTCCGTTGAAGCCTATGAACTAATACACTGGCTGGTTTTGCCAAGTGTTTGCCAAGTGCGGTCGCATTGCGGCGGAACAGCGGCAACCACTTGTCACGAAATGAGACATGGTTTCTTTCGTCTTGACGGCGAGTGCTTCCGACTCGGAAAGATCATAGTCAAACGAGTCGATGGAGTCAGGCTCTGTCGAAATGAATCAGGCTGCGGCCGCAACGACGCCCAGCCGATCCCTCAGATCCAAAAGCAAGAAGCCTGACTGAACCGGCCAGTGTCTTTCGATTTCCAAACAGCAAAAGGATATTTCTCATGACAGATCTGGCAGACGCCGGGTCCGTGGTGGCTTCGCCACCGGCGGGCAACCCAGTACGGCCACCGGCCGCCGGGGACAATGGGTCCGCCCCGCCGGCTGCAGAAAGTTGGTCTGACGGTCTTTCCGAAGGCAACCGCAAGCTCGCTGAAACCAAGGGCTGGACCAAGCCTGAAAGCCTCGATCGGGTTTTCACATCCTATGCGGAGCTGGAACGGCAGCAGGGCGAAAGCCTGCGCATTCCCGCGGCGGACGCGCCTGGGGAAGACTGGGACAGGTTCCATGCCCGGTTGCCTGAGGCGATGCGTCCGCTGACGTCGCCCGACAAGGTCGAGTACAGGCGCCCCGATGGGCTTCCCGAAGACTTCGCCTATTCGGACGAGCTCGCCAACGCGTCCAAGGCCTGGGCGGTCGAGGCCGGCGCCACGCCGAAGGTGGCGCAGGCCTATCACGACCGCTTCGTCGGCTACATGGCCGAGCAGGCCAAGGTGCAGCAGATCGCCCTTGCCCGTTCGGTCGAGGCCACTCACGACGACCTGGTCAGGGAGTGGGGACCGACCGACAGCGACGGCTTTCGCAGGAGATTGGAGGTCGCCAACCGGGCGATGAAAAAGCTCGGCCTGGTCGATGCCTACAAGGCGAAGGGCATCCTCCTGCCTGACGGGGCCTTGACCGATCCGCAGATCGCCAAGGCGTTCCACGCCGTTGGCGAGGCGATGTTCAGGGAAGACACGATCGATGGTGGTGCGGCTTTGAGCGGAGGCAATCCGTTCAAGCGCAACGCCGCCGGCGAACGCAACCTGACCGACATATCGGCCCTCGTCAAAAGCGATCCCGCCCGCGCCCGGCGGCTGGCACGCGAGGCCGGCGAAAACCCCGACCTGTGGATACCGAACAACCCGTTGTGAAATTGGACCATGATCTCCCGCGAAAACCGGTTTCCACTTTTCGGGACCATGGTCTGCCCGCCGCCCCAAACCTGAAGGAAAGAAAAAATGGCAGACGCCTATACCCGTATCGCGGACGCGATCGTTCCGTCCGTCTATGCACAATACTCGTTCGAGGAGCACGTCCAGTCGCTCGAGATCTACCAGGCCGGGATCCTGTTTTCCGACCCGGCCATCGCCTCGAAGCTTTCCATGGGCGGGCGTTCCGTCGACATGCCCGGCTGGAAGGATCTCGGCAATGATCCGTCCGAGCCGGTCAATGACGATCCGGCCGACTCGATCGAGTTGAAGAAGATCGGCGCCCGCCGCGAGGTCGCCGCCCGAAATGTCCGCGCCCAGGCGTGGGGCATTCCGGACCTGACCTCGATCCTGGCCGGCGACGACCCGCAGAAACTCATTGTCCGCCGCCAGACCGACTACTGGCAGCGCGCCAACAAGCTGACGCTGCTCGGCATCCTGAAGGGCGTGGTGGCCGACAACCTCGCCAATGATGCCGGCGATCTGGTGCGCGTCACCGGCGCCTCCATCGTCGACACCGACATCATCGAGGCCGCCTATCTGATGGGCGACCGCGCCGACAAGTTCAAGACGATCTGGATGCACTCCAAGCAGATGAAGGCGCTGAAGCTCGCCGATCTCATCGATTATGTGCCGCCGTCCGAGCAGGGCGGGCCGTTGATCCCCTATTACATGGGGCTGCGTGCCGTTGTCGACGACGACATACCGGTCGCAACTGGCGTCTATACGGCGTTCATGTTCAAGGACAAGGCGATCCTGTGGAACGAGCTGCCGGTCAATACCGAAGGCGGGCCGCTGGAGTTCGACCGCAAGCCGCGCCAGGGCCATGGCGGCGGCGTCACCGAAATGGTCGGCCGCCGGCATTTTGTCCCGCATGTGCCCGGCACACGCTTCCTCGACGCCTCCTCGGCCGGCGAATTCGCCACCGACGCCGAACTGGCGCTGGCGGCGAACTGGGACCGCACGGCATCGAGCGTCAAGAACATGACGTTCATTGCGCTGAAGACGACCGAAGCCTGATAAGGCCAAGGCGAGGGCGGGGGCGTCAGACTCCCGCCTTTTTGGACGCTCGGTCGGCCAATGTGGCGAATCCCAAATTCACGTGCTGTGCTGCATTAAACTGATACGAGATTTGCGTCTGGCCGCATTGTTGTTGTTGCACGTTGATGAATCGCCGTCACCAAACGGTTACACAAGAGGACGATGCTGCCTTGTCTTGGCAGGCGAGGTAACCATGGATATGACAGTTCAGGACGTGCTTCGAAAAGCGGGCGTTGTCATAAGCAAAAAGGGCGAACTTCACCGCATAAACTTCTTCAGCGGTCTGGAAAACACCGCCTACTACACGACAAGTCTTCAGGAAGCCCGGGATAGGGGTTTGGCGATGGCGAAAGGCGCCGGAAGGTTGCGAGCAAGCGCCTTCGCCAAGTCGGCCGGAACAGGACGGCGGGTCTCGACGCACTTGGGCTGATGCCGCAGGATGTCATCGCCGCGTTGCGCGGCGATGTTGTGAAACTGCGATAGCTACACTAGTTCCTGCGCAGGGGATTTGGTTCTTTGACTGACGGTCGCGCTGCCGGCCGGCCCTGCAGCCATCATCTCTGACGCTGGGGATTAACCACTGGCCACCATGTCTTCGTCATCCCTGGGCGGAGCAAGGAGCGAAGCGACGCGGCGCAGACCCTGGGATCCATTCCGTGACATCAGCCGAGGAATGCAGCGGCCAAGAATGGCGCTTGCATCCGCAACGGTGCCAGCTACCCTTCCAGCATGACCGGCTATGCCTATATGACCGCGAGCCAGAAGCGCGGCACGATCTACATCGGCGTCACCAACGATCTCGGCCGCCGCATGCCGGAGCACAAATCCGGGCAGGGTTCACGCTTCACCAGCCGTTACGGCGTACAGCGTCTGGTCTGGTACGAGGAGCATTTCGACATTCGCGACGCCATCCAGCGCGAGAAGTCGCTGAAGCGCTGGCCGCGCCAGTGGAAGATCGAGCTGATCGAGAAGACGAATCCAGAGTGGTTCGAGCTTTTTCGCGGAACGGGGTGGTAGCGTTCGGTTCTGGTCCGCTGCATTCCTCGGCTGAGGTAACGGCATGGATCCCAGGGTCTGCGCGCGTCGCTTCGCTCCTTGCTTGCCCTGGGATGACGAAGTGGAGGGGTGTTTCGGCCAATCTCCAACGTTTGCGATTTGCCACTGACGGGAATTATCGACGTTCGCTGCCGATCGCCGATCTGTGAAAATCACTGTGTCGAGGAGCTAGTTTCCTGCGGTAGCGTTCCGTGGCGCCCCCCTCTGTCCTGCCGGACATCTCCCCCACTTGGGGGGAGATTGGCTGTCACCGCCGCTTTCGCCAACCTTCAATATTGCAGGACTAGCGGAGCGCTAAAACCGCCGATCTCCCCCCTTGAGGGGGAGATGCCCGGCAGGGCAGAGGGGGGCGCGACGGAATGCGACCTTTCCCCTCCCACTATCCCACCACCCAGAGCGGCTTTTTTGTTCCACCACTCTTGCAGACGGAGCCTAAAACCATGGCCATCACCCCGCTCGACATCGCCAACATGGCGCTTGGCGTTCTCGACGAGGCGCCGATCGACAGCCTCGACCAGGACGTCAAAGCGGCCCGCCTGCTCAATCTGCATTTCGACCTGACCCGCGAGGCGGAGCTGACGAAACATGCCTGGGTGTTCGCAATCCTGGCGGCCGCCGTCGCCGGGTCCGATACCGGCAGCGGCGCGGGCACGCTCAACTTTGCCTATGAATTGCCCGTGGACTGCCTGCGGCCTTTGCCGCTGACCCATAATGGCGAGCCGGATGGCGTGCCGATCTCGTGGCGCCAGGAGGCCGGGCTGATCTATTGCGACCAGTCGGGGCCGCGCCTCATCCGCTACATCGGCAACCTCACCGATCCGAACGACTGGGACGCATTGTTCACGGAAGTGCTGGTCGCGGCCCTTGCCATCAAGATCGCGCATCCGCTGACCCACAAGGCGGGCATGATCGATATTGCCCGCGGCGCCTATGACCGGGCGCTCGACGCGGCGTTCCAGTCCAACGCCATCCAGCGTGGCGGCAGGTTTTCAACGACGTCCTGGGCGATCCAGCGCGGCGGGTTTGGGCGCTGATGACGACGCTCTATCCGGTCCAGGACACATTCGTTCGTGGCGAGATCTCGCCGCGGCTACACGCCCGCGCGTCGCTCGATCTTTACCGCGCGGCGCTCTCCCGGTGCGAAAACTTCGTCACCTTGCCGCATGGCGGCATCCGCAAGCGCGGCGGGTCGTATTTCGTCGGCGAGGCCAAGGATTCGTCGAAGAAGACGCGCGGCATACCGTTCATCTTCTCGGCAGACCAGGCCTACATGCTGGAGTTCGGCGACCTCTACATCCGCGTCTATGCCTATGGCGCCCGCGTCGGCACGGTGGAAGTGGCGACACCCTATCTCGAAGCCGATCTGTTCGACCTGCAATTCGTCCAGTCCGCCGACCAGATGTGGATCACCCACGCGGACTACCCGCCGCAGGTGCTCACCCGCACGGCGCACACCACATGGACGCTGGCCGAGTTCGTGTTTCTCGACGGCCCCTATGACGACATCAACACAAGCGCGACCACCATGGCCCCCGCCGAGACCGGCGCCGTCCATCCTCTTATGACCAACAATACCGCTCCAGGCGGCACTGCTGCGGACAGCAGCGGCTCCGCCGACGCCTACAAGGTGTTCGACCAGGACAATGGCTCAAACCTTTCGCTCGGCACGACCACCGGGTTCGTGTCCTATGCCTTCGCCGGGACCAAGGTTTGCGACGGCTACTGGCTTCGCGCGCAATCCATCGGCGGCACAAGGGCACCGGTCGCCTGGGATTTCCAGGGTTTTGACGGCACCAACTGGATCTCGCTTGACAGCCGGACAGCGGAAACCGGCTGGTCGCGCGGCGAGGTGCGCTTCTACGAATTTCAGAATGAGACGGCCTATCAGTCCTATCGGCTGAACATCACCGGCTCCGAGGACGACAGCAATGTCACGATCGCGGAAATGGGATGGCACGAAGACGGCGATACACAGACGCCATTCGATATCACGGCGTCCTCGATCGTCGGCATCAATGACGGCACCGGTTTCCAGGCATCAGATGTCGGCCGCGCCATTCGGCTGCTCGGCTCGGATGCCATCTGGCGCTGGGCGCGCATCACGAGCCGCACCAGCACGAAGGTGGTCAAAGTCAGGCTGTATGGGCATGCGCTTCCCAATCTCAGCCCGATCGCCCGCTGGCGTCTCGGCACCTTCGTTCCCGGAAAGTACGTCGAAAGCGGTTCGCTGTACGAGGAGCGGCTGGCGTTCAGCCGGAAATTCTCCGTCTACGCATCCGCAACCGGCGACTTCGACAATTTCGCGCTCGGCGAGGAAGATGACGACGCGCTGGAGTTCGTCCAGGCCGGCGGCGGCCAGGCCAACGATATCACATGGATTGCGGAATCCGATGGGGCTCTGCTGATCGGAACGCTTGGCGGGGTCCGCGCGCTGTCGGGTTCGGGCATCGACGAGGCGTTGACGCCGTCGTCCTTCAAAAACCGTCGGTCCCGCACGTTCGGCTGCGCCAAGGTCCGTCCGGTCGATGCCGGGCAGTCGTTCCTTTACGTGACGCGCTCCCGCAAATCGATCGCCGAACTGACCCAGAGCGCCACCGGCCGCTTCACGTCGGAAGATGTCGGACAGATTTCCGAGCATATTCCGAAGAAGGGTGTCGTCGAACTGGCGTTCCAGACCGATCCCGACCCGTTGCTGTGGTTCCCGCTCGATAACGGAGAACTTGGCGGCTACACGCACCAGCCTTCCCAGGAAGTCCGCGGCATGCACCGGCATCGCATCGCCGGTTCTTTCGCTGGCTCGGACTGGGGCGTCGTTGAGAGCGCCGTGGTGACGCCGGGGCAGGACGGCAATGATGATCTGTGGCTGATCGTAAAGCGCACCATCGGCGGCGCCACCAGGCGCACCATCGAAATCAAGACCGTTCCGTTCGAATATGGCGAGATCACCGACGCGTTCGAAGTCGACTGCGGACTGACCTACACCGGCGCGGCCGTGGGGATGGTCACAGGCCTGGGTCACCTCGAAGGCGAAACCGTCGACGCTCTGGCGGATGGCAGGGTTTACAAGGGCCTTGTCGTGGCTGCCGGAGCGGTTTCCCTGCCTGGCGGGGCAACGGCGGCCAAATGGCAGGTCGGGCTACCCTATGAGGCCGGCGCCGACACGCTGGAGCTCGATGTCGGCGGCAAGGACGGGTCGATCGTCGGGCGTCGAAAGAAAGTCGCCAAGGTCATCCTTTCCCTGTTGGAAACCGATACGACCGGGCTGGAAATCACGTCGTTGATGCGCGGTCGGTGGGAGCCGGTTCGTATCCCCTCGATCGTCTCGCCCGACGGCATGGCCAATCTGTTCACCGGCAATGTCGAGGTGCCGATCGACGACAGCTGGGAAGGGCAGGGCAGGGTGAAAATCCGCCATATTAACCCGACGCCGTGCACGATACGGGCGTTCACGCCGGTGTTCGATGCCGAGCCGTAGGCGAAACTGCCGATCTCCCCCTTTGAGGGGGAGATGGCCGGCAGGCCAGAGGGGGTCGTCCCGCATGGATCGGCGACCCCCTCTGTCGCCTTCGGCGACATCTCCCCCTCAAGGGGGGAGATCGGCGGCGTCGCCGCCCCCTTTTCCATCACACTCCTAAAAGGACCCTCCCGTGACCCCAATCCCTCATGACAAGCGCCGCGCTGCCGCGCAAAGTGAAGCCTGCGTCGACATCGCAGCACTTGCCGACGAGATCAGGGCAAACGCCGCTTCCCTCGACGAGCGCTGGCGCATGGCCCAGTGGCTGATAGAACAGCTGCGCCAGCAATTGTTCGATGCCGATGCCTTGCGCCGTGCCGTCGCCATCGCCAACAGCCAGTTCGACGCCGCCGGCGTTGCCAACCTGAAAATCAACCCGACTGCCATCCGGCGCGGCGCCATAGCCGGGCGGCGAGCGGCAGCACCCGCTCGTCTCAGCGCGGCAGCGATCCAGGCCGACAAGATGCTTCTGTCCCTCCTCAGCCCCGGCGGCGCGCTCGACCCGCGCCCGGCGCTCGGCGCGCCGGTTGGAGGCATCGCGGGCAGATTTTCGCTTCGTGGCCGAAGCAGATGGCCGACTATCAGGCCAAGGCCTATGAACAGCAGGCGCGGGCCGACGCGCAAGCCGCGGCCTTCGAACAGGGCCAGGAGCGCCACAAGCAGGATCTTCTGCAGGCGCACGCGCGCGCCCAGGCCGGCGCCTCCGGCGTCGGCATGGCAGGTTCGCCGACCGAGGTGCTGGCCGCCAACGCAAGGCAGGGCCAGCTCGACATCAAGGCGATCCAGTACGGCTCGCAGCTGCGCCAGAACAATCTCACCACACAGGCGGCGATCTCGCGTTTTTCCGGCAGGCAGGCGGCGGCGGCCTCGATCTCTAGGGCAGGCGGCAACCTCGTGTCCGGCCTTTCCGGCCTCTACGACCCGAGCAAGGCGGTGACATTCGGCAAGAGCGCCTTTCCGCCGGCGCCAGGCGGAGGGCTTTACTGATGGCGACCATCCCCCTCCAGCTTGCCCAGCGCCGGCTCGATACCGGCAATGTGGTTTCCTATCCCGGTGGCTCGCCGGTCGGCGCCGCCATGCAAGGCTTTGGCGCCGAGCTCTCGGCGGTCGCCGAGCGGTTCAGGCAACAGAAGCAGCAGCAGGACGCCTTCGACGCCGAGGTCATCGGCCGCGAGTTGAACGGGCAGATCGCCCAGGCCGAAGACGAGGCGATCCAGAATGCGCCGGCCGACGGTCGCGGCCTGCATGACAGCATGTACGGCCAGATCGATCCCCGCACCAACGGCGTCGTCAAGCCGGGCCTGTTCGACAAGATCTTCGACAGCACCGTGCCGAAAGTGCCAGAGAGCGAACGCGCCAACTTCATCAGGAAAAAAGAGGCTTTAAGGCTGGCCGGCTCGGCACGCATGGCCGCACAGCAATTTGCGCGCCGCCAGGACTATGAGCAGACCGAATGGTCCAAGGCGCATGACTCCTACACAAGCGCCATCGCGCAGAGCGATCCGGACGATACCGCAGCGTTCGAGGCGATCAGGCAGAGCGGGTTCGACTTCATCGCCAAGATGGGCAACCCGGTCGCCAGGCAAGCGGCCGAAACTGCCTGGCGCAGCAACACGGCAAAAGCGCTCGCCCAGGCGATGATCGCCAAAGATCCGGGCCGCGCTGTTGAACTGCTCGGCGCCGAGCCCAAGGCCACCGACGGCGCGATCAACGGTGAAACCACCGGCGCTGCAGGCGGCACCGATCCGTCGGCGAAATACCCTAATTCGCCCGCTTCGGGCGATGACCGCCTTGCTGATCTCAGGCCCGACGATAGGGCTGCGCTCGCCCGGCTGGCCGGCGCCCCGGGGGCGCAAAACTGATGTCCGCAACCAGGCGGCCGGCTAGATTTTCTCTTTACCTGCCCAGTTGCATTGGCCGCAGGCTCTTTCATGGGAAAAACCCAAAGTTCCTGAAATCGCCGCTGGCAATGCACGCAGGTATGTGGTCGTTTCCAGGGCGATAAGAGACCGTTTGGAAACTCTACTCTGGCGGCCATCTGATGACGTTTTCTGCGCTTCCGGCCTTCGCCGGCCGAAGCACTTATGAGCGGTCGTGGCAGTTAAAGCTACGGCCGGCGTAGGCGGTGCTCACGGACCAGCGCCTGACCCCGGAACCGATTTCGGTTTCCTGGAAAGGATCATGCGCAAATGCAAAGTGTTAGAACGTCCTTTGCGCGTCCAATTGGACGCGCAGCGCTCTAATGTCCGCTGCGCGCCGGTTCTCGAAACCACCACCCTATGACCCGCCAGAGCGAATTTCGAAACAGTCTATAGGAGCGACGGCGGCCTTTCTTACGACACAGGCTTGTGGTTCTGGATTTGAAATTCCCAGGCGCTGATGCGATCATTGGAGCGGAAATCCCCTGGCCCATCCAGGCTTTTCAGATGAAGGACTGACCCCATCTTGTTGCGCTTAGAGTCTTTTCCGATGCTGGCAAGGATCGCCTTTCCGGTCACGTTGGCCGGCGTTCTCCTGCTCACGCTTCTGCCGGCGCGGTTCTTGCCCGATCTTGGCGGGGCCGTCACGCTTCACGATGACAAGTTGCATCACGCCATCGCCTTCGCAGTGCTGGCGGCCCTGGGAAGTCTCGGCTGGCCGGAACGCAAGACAAGGCTGATTGTTGTCCTCGCCTTTACCGGCGCGGCGATCGAGGTTCTTCAGGGCTCGCAACTGATAGGGCGCGATCTGGATGGGTTCGACTGGGTTGCCGACTGCGCCGGCATGGCGTGCGGGCTGACGATCGCCGGCTGGACAAAGAGGCGCGTTGGCAGGCGCGTTGGCGGGTTGCCATAGGCCGCAGCGGGTTTCAAGCACCGTTCTGGGCCGTTGCATTCCTCGGCCGATGTAACGGCATGGATCCCAGGGTCTGCGCCGCGTCGCTTCGCTCCTTGCTTCGCCCTGGGATGACGAAGTCGTGGTGGCTTACGGCTAATCGCAAACCTTGGAGATTGGCGGCTGGAGGCCGGTCGGCGGCGACCGTCTACAGTTTCGGGCTCAGTCTAAGAACCAAATCCTCTGTGCAGAGGAAACCAGGCCGGAACTTACCCAAACCGCCGATATGCCATAGACCGCGCGTCCCGCGCCCGCTGGAATCATAGCACTTTCAAGCCTCGCTTCGCGGGGCTTTTTTCATGGAGAAGCCTGATGGCTCGACCTGCAACTGCCGCCGTTCGACTTCTGACCGGCGAACGCGAACCCGTGCGCCTGGCGACCACGGTCAACATTGTCCTCCGTGGACTGCAGACCATCGACGGCATGCCGTGCGAGGTTGGCGACCGCGTGCTGGTCAAGGACCAGGCCGACCAGAGACAGAACGGCGTCTATACGGTGAGCGAGGGCGAATGGTTTCGCGCCGCCGACGCCCGCACCGTCCGCACCTTGCAGAAGGGAACGACGGTTCACACCCAGGTTGGGTCGGTCAATGCCGGGCGGGTGTTTGAATTTAGCGCCGACGAGCCGGTGGTGGGCAGCGATGCCATCGCCATTGCTCCGTTCGTGCCACCCGACATTGCGGACGTGGTCGAGGACGTCGAATCGCTGCGCGACGAAACGCAGGTGCTGAAGGATGCCACCGAGGCCAGCGCCGGCCAGGCAGCCGCCAGCGCTGCCAGCTCTGTCGCCAATGCCGGACAAACCGCCGCCGATGTCGTCACCACCACGGCCAATCTGGCCAGTGTCCAGGCGGCACGCGACGCGTCACTGTATGGCAAGGGCATTTTCCCGACAGCGACGGCGGCGATCGGTTTTGGTGTCGTCGGCAGCGGTGCGATCACGGCGGGCGCCGGTGGCACCAACGGCACCTTCGATTTGGCGTTTACCGGCGGCGCTGGTTCTGGTGCTGCCGGGCGCTTCGTTGTGGCTGGCGGCGCGCTGACGCAGATCCTGATCACGGCGCCCGGCTCCTACACGGCGGCGCCGAACTTCAGCTTCACGGCATCGGCGGGATTGGCTGGCGCAAGTGCGGCGGCGGTCCTCGCCCGGAATGTAGAGGTTGGTGAGTATTTCTGGACCGAAGTCAGCTCCGGACTCATGGGAATGTACACCGTGGCGGCCGGGCCGGTCGCGGTCGACACGGGTGTTCGTGCATCGGCGGCCGAAGTCATCGCCTTGATCGGGTCGCGGACAGTTGGGCCAGTACTGATCACCGGCTCGGTCGGCGGCACGGCTATCAGTAATGACAGCGTCTATTATTGGCCAAGCTCTTTGTCCGCTGTCGATGAGTATCTATCGGGCCTTGAACTTGGCTTCGGTGCAGTTGCGGGAACCATCCATATCGTCATTGCTCACGTCGACGGTGACGGCACGCTGAGCCTCGTCTCAGAGCAAACCATTCCTGTCGTTGCTGGGCCTTCTTCCGTCAATCCGGGCCTTTCGATCCTAAAGCCGGCCGGCAGCGTCATAGGTCTTAAGCGGACAGGCGTTGGCACCTGGTACTACACTGCCGGCGCGATCCCGAATGGCGAAAGCGAATGGTTCACGGCGGTGGCTCCCACGTCGCACACCGCCAAGACCATCAGTACCAACAACGGCCCGCAATGGAAAGCGACGTTCACGGGTGAAATCGGCACCAAGGCGCGCGCAGCCTACGCGACGGCAAACGAACTGATCGATATCGTCGGGACGGAACTGGAAGCGGGCTGGCCGTCGCTGGTCAGCACGGGAACCGACACACCGGCGAACTACAGCATCGTTATGCAAACGCCGGTTCCCACCGACGGTTTCATCACGCAGGTCGATGTCGGGGCGGACGGCGCGGGTGTGGCGCTGGTCTATGTTGTCGAAGTCTTGGCAGGTCCTACCGTCAATGTGATCAGCACTACGCCCGTCACGCTATCCAATGGTGTAGTCCGCATCCCTCTCTCGATCCCGATTGAAGCCGGGCAATTTCCGGCGATCAGCGGCGGCGGCTACAAATTTCAGAACAGCGTCAATCCGCAGGGCATTCCCGCATGGATCAAGGCCGGCGCGCTGTCGAACGGCGCGACCGTCGCGAATTCTGCCCAGCACCGCTATGAAATTCGCTTCACGATCAAGACCGGTCTCGTCGCGGATGCGGCGCGCGCATTGAGTGGCGGCGCGCCGAACACAGGAATGAACCTGCTGGCGGACGCCGATCCTAACGGCGTCGTTGACGCGACTGCGATTTTCGCTTCGGCTGCGGCCGCTCACCCGAATCCTTATGTGCCGCCCGGCAGCTTCGCATTGACGGCTATGCCTAAGTCGGGTGACGGTTTTTGGGGGCCTGGAAAGCCGTTCGTCGGCGGCCGAAGGTTCTTCGTTCCGGCTCGCCCGTCGCTGTTCAATCTCTATGACGGCTTCCGCGCCAAGATGGCGGAGCATATCGCCAACAACGATGTGCTTTGTCTGATCGCCGACAGCATCGGTCATTGGGCGCTGGCCAGCAATGGACCGGAGCACTGGTTCAACCTAGTTACGGCTTTCGCCAATATCGGGATTGCCGCCGATGAACCGGGCATGACGGCGCTGCGGCCCAGTTCCACCTACACGCCCGCATTTTATGGTGTCACAACTAGCGGGACCGTGTCGACGGGATCGCGAGGGCCGCTCGGTGAAAGCATCATCTTGGCTGATGGCGCGGCTTTGGCTTTCACTGGCGCATATGAACAGGTCGACGTTCACTACACCCAGGGCGCCGGCCAAGGGTCGCTCGCCTTCGCCTTCAACGGCGGCGCGGCCTACAAGACCGTCAATGCTGCCGGCGCACTGGCGCTCGATCAGTATTCCGGCCCGTCCCTGACAGGGCAGGCTGCGAGCGGGAATTTTACGCTCACGGCTGGAGGCGGGCCTGTCGAGATCACCGGGCTTATCCGTCTTGGTGTTAAGATAGCCGGATCGCGTCCCCGACTGCGCTCACTGCGCGCGTCGCATGGGAGCTATACCTTCGCGTCGTTTAATACGGCGCGCCTTACCTCGGCAATCGTCCAAGCGGGCTATGCTGGGGGCAAGATCGTGCCGATACTCGCGCTTGGCATCAACGACAGTTTTGGTACCGCGCCGGCTACGATTTCAACTAACATCTCTGCGGTGCTTAATACCCTGGAGGCAGCTGCCGCACCTCGCATCTTTGCCATGCTGCCGACGCGCCCGTCTCCGGCCTGGGATGGTAGCTACACTGGCGGGCGAACTTACGACGCGGCGCTTGGCGCTATCCGCCAGACATACCGGTCACGAAACGTGCTGACGATCCCGATTGATGGTTTCGACTATATCAACGCTGGAGCCTATCAAGAGGGCCTTCACTTCAACGATGTCGGCCATGACAGCAATGCCTTGCGCTTCATCGAATATGTCGCGGAGAGAGGATAGGCAAATGCCATAGGCAAATTCAGCATAAGCAGCACCTGCTGGTCAAAGAATGGCTAAAATACAAGCTGCGAATTGAATTTCTCAAGTTCTCACCTAACGCCGCAATGTGCAGCATGGCCTATATGGCTGGAGCTCTTTGCAGTTCTAAGCAGTCAGATATTCTTCTGAAATATCGCGTATCTTTGCAGCCGGTATGCCGGCAACGATGGTGAAGGGCGCGACGTCCTTCGTAACCACCGACGCGGCACCGACAACTGCGCCCTTGCCGATCGTGACGCCTTTCAGGATTGTCACGCCGAAGCCGATCCAGACATTGTCCTCAATCGTGACCGGCGCAATACCGACACCCGCCCAGTTCTTTTTTCCCTGATGCCAGTTCGCGACGTCGTTGGCTCGCTGCTTCCAATCCAGAGAATGCGAATTGTGATCAACGATCGTCGTGCCCCAGGAAATAACGACGTCATCGCCGAGCGTGATATGTTCTGCGGCGACCAAGTGGCTCTTGCCGATGTAGCAGCGCCGGCCGATCGTGATTTGCGCTTCGGGCCTGTCAAATGAGAAATAGCAGTTGATGATCCCGTCCTCGCCGATCGCGTGGCGACCGCGGCGGGCTGTGCGGACACTTTGAATATTCATCTTCGTGCCGGCGCCGACATTGACGCCCGCTAGGCGTTGCAGAAAGGGCGGCACAAAAGGCATGTCAGTGTCTTCCGTATTGCGTCTGTTGCTGTCTCTCGGCGATAACCAGCGATCCATGGCAGAGCATGAGGCGCCGTTGTGGCATTTGCGCACAAAGCTCCTTCAATGCTGCCCGCGCGTCGTGCTCGTCGTAGGTTTCCATCATTAGCGCAGGGATGCGCCGACCATCGATCGCTTGGACCGAAAAGCGCTTGGGGGTTTGTGCCACCAGCAGGTCAGTTCGCATCGTCAGGGGGCGGATCCGTTAGGCCGCCACCATTTGCGGCAAGCATCTCCGCTTTGCAAGCGTGATCGTGAGGTGTTCGCGCTCTAATTCGTTTGGCTCGACAGGGTCTTTGTCAAGGAGGCTGCGCAGGCTATCGCAGGTAGACCTGGGAGCGGCTCCGTCTTGTGGTCGATAATTTCGGCGGCGTCTGCCGGGGCATCTGGCTGCCGGTTGAGCGGTGTATGGATTGAAAAGACTCAGAGCGTCCCTGCGCGTCCAAAAGACACGCCCAACCCCAAGCGGTACGCAGGCGAAATGGCTGTGATTAATGACGGCTGTCTTGCGGCTTGTCGCGAGGCTGGCTGTTCGACCACCAGACAAAATACAGCGAACCCAGCTTCATGACCGGCACGCGGCGCTCGCGTTCGCGCACCCGCAATTCGCGATAGACTTTCACCTTCAGGGTGCCGCCCGGCAATTTGATACGCACTGCCATCGGTTCAACTCCCGCCGGCTAGGCAATGATGATGTGCAATGCAGCAATTAGAGAACTTCCCCCACGGAAGAGTCAACCGTCGATGGGTTTTTTGACTCTTCCGGAAGAATTCGATCGCGGACGCCGGATGACGATTTTCAGGCCGTCAAGGCGTTGCCTTGGATCGGTCGGGATCGTCGCCCGGCTGGCCGTTCAAAGGACGCAACCGGCTCGACCACCAGGTAAAATAGACCGGACCGATCTTGACGACAGGTATGCGGCGGCTGCGTTCGCGCCCGCGCAATTCCCGATACACCTTCATCTTCAAGGTGCCGCCCGGCAACTTGATACGAACCGCTATCAGCCCAATCCCCATTGTGCAGCGCAGCAACTAGAGAGCTTCCGTGGCGGAAGAGTCAAGAACTGATCGATGACCTTTTCGGGACTGTTTCTGGGGCTATCGTCCGGAACTGTTTCCAGAAGGGTCCGGGCGCAGGCTCGGGATCATCGTTTTGAAGGACGATCCGAAATGCTGCTCGGCCACCAGACGATGAAGTAGTCTCCGACCCGCCAGACCGGCACCTCGCGCTTCTGCTCGCGGCGGCGCAGCTCGTCCTTTTTCTTGATCTTCAGTGTCCCGCCCGGAAGCCTGATCCTGATTGTCACGCGCCCTCCCGGTGTCCCCCGGGTATGAACGGTTCCTGGGGGCAGTTTCATCCCGGCTATGCGATTTCGGCGCCGGTGGCAATACGGATCGAGCTGTTCTCGAATGGTCGACACCGTCAGTTGAAGAAATCCGCCATGCCCTGGATGGCCGGGAACGCATAGAGGATCGGCCCGGCGACCAGCCCGCAATAGAGGCACAGGATTGCTGCCAGCGCCACAAGCAGCGGCTTGTCGCGGCCGACCGCGCACAGTTCGGCCTTCACCGTCCAGCGCGCCGTTCCTTCATCTTGCGACATTGGCCGCTGCCCTCCCGCTCTCCTTGGGCTCATTTCACACAATCGCTTGCAAACATCAACCGGCCCGCGAGGGCGGAAAGGACACGACCATGGACACCACGTTCAAGGGCGCCGCCAGGCGCCTGGACGACCTCGATCTGCCAAAACTTGGCGCCAGGATCGGCGTCGGCGAGGACGAGATCCACGCCTTCCTCGATGTCGAAACCAGCGGGCATGGCTTCGACGCGCAGGGCCGGCCGGTCATCCTGTTCGAGCCGCATGTGTTTTTCCGCAACCTGTCGGGGGCGAAGCGGGCGCAAGCTGTCGCGGCCGGCCTTGCCTATGCCAAATGGGGCGAAAAGCCTTATCCCCGGGACAGCTACCCGCGCCTGAAAGCCGCCTGCGCCATCGACGAGACGGCGGCGCTCAGATCGGCCTCGTGGGGCCTCGGACAGGTGCTCGGCGAGAATTTCAAGGCGGCCGGCTTCCTCACGGTGCAGGCCATGGTCGAAGCCATGATGGAGGACGAGGCGCTGCAACTGGCGGCGGCGGTCAATTTCATCGCCGCCAGCCGGCTCGACGGCAAATTGCGCACCCATGATTGGGCCGGCTTTGCCAAGGGTTACAACGGCGCATCCTTTGGGAAGAACGCCTACGATATCAGGCTTGCCGAGGCGTTCCGCAAATGGTCCGGGATCAAGGACACGCCGGCCGCTGCCCGAGCGCAGCCTCCAGCGCCTGTTCCGATCCCGCAGGCTCCGCAACCGGACATTCTTGCGCCTTCAGGGCCAAAGCACGAGCCGGGCGAGGCTGGCGTCCGGCCCGGACCGTTGCCGGGACCGTTGCCCGGATTCTGGGCCGCAGTCCTGGCCCCCTTGGTCGCCGCAATCCTCTCCTTGTTTCGAAAGGTAAAGCCATGACGTGGTTCAATACCAATGCCGCGCACAATCTGATCAATGTGCTGATCCTGCTGCTCACCGGCCTGGTCGGCTTCGACTGGACGCTGTTCGGCATCGACGCTGCCCTGGCGCTCAAGATCACCGGGGTGCTGACCCTGCTCAAGATCCTGATCAATGTCGTGCGCGACGGCGTTGCCGGCCTCGTCAGAAGACAGCCTGCCGTGGAGGGCATTTGAGATGTGGGTGCTTTCCCTGCTGAGCGCGCTCGCCGGCAATACGACGATCATGGCGATCCTTGCCGCGCTGGCCGGCGGCATCGGCCTGTTTGTCGCCGGCGGCATCCGCTGGGCCAACAAGGATACGGCCAGGCGGGCGGCGGAAAAACTCGCCGCCGTCGAGGATCGCCTCGAAATGGACCGCGAGGCGAGCGATGCCGAACGCGCGGCGCGCGACCTGCCGGACGAAGCCGCTCGGCGGGAGGCGATGCGATGGGCAAGGCACTGATGATCGGTCTGCTGCTCGAGGGCCTGCTGTTTGAGGGCCTGCTGTTTGGGGGCCTGTCGCTCGCCGGATGCACAACGCCGGTTTCGCCGGCGCGCCAGGTCTGGTGCGACCTCAACCAGGCGCGCCATCCCTCCGTCGTCGTCGTCGCCGCCATGACGCGGCCCGAGCTCGACGAGGTGAACGCCTACAACGCGAAGGGCGCCAGATGGTGCGGGTGGAAGCCATGATACAGGAGTTTCTCGATGCGCTCGGCATCAAGGCGCCGGTGGTGGTCGCCGGCCTTTCCGGCGGCATTTTGCGCGCCTTGTCGCGCCACCGCTACAAGGTCCGCGAGATGGTGGCCTCGCCGATCTGCGGCGCGCTGGCGGCGGCCTACCTGACATTGCCAGTGGTGCATTATATCCGCGCCGGCCTGCCTTTGCCGTCGCCCGACGACGACACCATGACGCTGGCCGCGGCGTTCCTCATCGGCGTCTCGGCGATGTGGATCTCGGATATCGTCTTCGAGGTGGTGGTGAGGCGGTTCAAGCCGGAGAAGGAGGAATGAGATCGCGCCTGTCTTAAAGCGCGTCGCGTTTGACCGGCCATGTCGTTATCGCAAAACCGCTGCACACCCTCGGGTCAAGCCCCGGGTCAAGACCGAGGGCAAGCTTTTGCGCGACATGCATTATTGCGCTGCAGCGACAGCCTCTTGCGGGAGACCCGGGTGAAGGTTGCGGAACCACGGGCGGAGATGCGCGTTAGGCACGACCTTTTGAGAGGATGCACCATGCCAGCTCGCCCAATCGTCCCGACAGCCGCAGCGATCCTGCTCGCCGCCACAAGCATGGCTTACGGCCGGCCGGATGCGCGCACCATGACATGCGAACAGACGCAGCAGCTGATCCAGAGCCGGCGCGCGATCGTCCTGACCACCGGCCGCAACACCTATGATCGATATGTCCGCCAATACGGCAATGAGTGCGACTGGCCCGAAGTGCCCGTCGCCTCCTATGTGAGAACGCTTGACGGTCAATGCCGGGTCCATCGATGCGAGGAACCGGTTTTCGATTTCCCGGACTAGTGGGTCTGACGACTTCGTCATCCCAGGGCGGAGCAAGGAGCGAAGCGACGCGGAAGTGTAACGAGCACGGTTGCGCGTGCAAGCGCCATTCTGAGCCGCTGCATTCTTCGGCTAAGGTAACGGCATGGATCCTAGGGTCTGCGCCGCGTCGCTTCGCTCCTTGCTTGCCCTAGGATGACGAAGGCGTGGGTGGGATTTGGCTAATCGCAGACGTTGGAGATTGGCAGCTGCAGGCTGGTCGGCAGCGACCGTCGACACCAATCCTCTGTGCGCAGGCGCGAGGCCGACCGCGGGAAAGAACGCGAAACGGGGGGCCAACTGGCCCCCGTTTCTCGGTGGATTGCAAAAGCGGCGGGTCGAAGTGCGCCGTCGCTCTATCGTCCGGCCGACGTCAACGCCGCCAGTTGCGCGACCAGCCGCGATCCGAACCGTTCGAGCTCGAGTTGGAGGAGCTGTTCGACGATGAGTTCGAATTCGAGTTGCTCGAGGAGTTGGAGCTGGAGTTCGAAGACGAGTTCGAGTTCGAATTGCTCGACGAATTAGAGCTGGAATTCGACGAACCGTTGCTCGACGAATTGGAGCTCGAATTTGACGAACTGTTGCCAGCGACAATGAAGGAACCGTCGCTTTGGCTGGTCATTGCGGCCGGCGGACGCTCGGTTTGCGATGGCGCCGCGGGATACTCCTTCGCCTGCGCCGCGGTGCTCGCGAGCGCTGCCATTCCTGCGACCAGTGTCGACTTGAGTTTCCAGTGTCTTGTCATGGTGGTTACTCCTTGTTTCAGACTGGACCGGCAGTTGCGGTCCGGCGGAGTAACGGGCGATTGCCGGCTTTATTCCATTCAGAAAAAGCCGGGCCGTTGCAGCTTCACTTCCGGTCCTTCCGACGGACCTCGTCCAGCGCTTGGACTTCCTCCTCGGCTGACATCGGAGCGCCTGCTTCAATCGCCGAAAGATAGGCGTCGAGGGCTTCGCTCGACGAGGCCGGGGCATAGCCTCCGGCGTCGCCGGGCGCTACGACCGCGAAGCTGACGCGCCATTCGTCGCCGGAACGGCAGGCAACCGATACCACCGTCGAGCGGTCCTGCGAGTCGACCTCGAATTCGCGGCACAAATCCTGCGCATCGTTACGGAACGTTGCGATTGCCCGGAACCGATCGCTGATCCCGGCGAGCCTGATTTCCTTGCCGGATTCGACCGTTGCAAGGGCTTGGGCCAGGGCCGGCCTGATAACGCCGGCAACCCACAGCCCGCCCTGCGTACGTTCGTTGGTGCCTGCTGCCCAATACCCGGCGAGCCCGCCGACAACAGCCGCCGCGAGAGAGGCAGCAATCGGCAGCATCCATTGAGACCTCGATGGCGGTCCCGCTATGCGCCCGCCGCCGAAGGGCAATACCGATGCTTTCGTCTTCTCGCCGGCGCGCTTGGCCTCGATCATTTGCTCGACGGCCGCGACAAGTTTTTCGGGAACCGGCTCGTCGAGCAGCGGCTTCAGCGCGGCCTGCGCCTGCGCCCTGGTTTCGATGAACATGGCAATCCTGGTAACCAGACGGTCGTCGGTTTCCATCGCCTGCTCGATCCTGGCGACCGTGTCCGGATCGAGCTCACCATCGGCGAACCGCATCAGGATCTCGTCCGAAAAAGTCTCTTCGTTCATTTGCTAGCCCCTTTTGTGACCGCAGAACGGGTGGGAGCCATGGATATTCCCGTCGCCTCCGCCAGATTCTTCCTCGCCCGGGCCAGCCTGCTCATCACCGTCCCGATCGGCACGGCAAGGACTTCCGCGGCTTCCTTGTAGGAAAGCTCTTCGACACAGACCAGAAGCAGCACGTCGCGCTGATCGTCGGCGAGTTCGCCGATGGCTCGCGCCACGCTGTTCAGCGCCAGCCGCGCCTCCATCTCGCGCTCGCCGGAAATGCCGGCGATGTCATGGCGCTCGTCGATATCGTCCTGCGGGCCGGTGACCTTGCGCCTGCGGATGTCATCGATCCACAGATTTCGGAGAATCTTGAACATCCACGCGTCGAAGCGCGTCCCTTGCTCGAAACGCTGCTCGTTGGCAAGCGCCCGTTCGCAGGCTCGCTGAACGAGATCGTCCGCCATGTCGCGGGACCGGCAGAGCGCAATTGCGAACCGGCGCAGATTCGGGAGAAATGCGACAAGCTGGTCTTGGACGCGGTCGGTTTTTTCCGGCATGTTGCTCCAAGTTTTTGGAATAAAGCGGCCCCGCGCCCGTTTCCTCGCAAAGCTAGCTTATTGCCGGACAGGTCCGCTAGCCTGGCGATGTTGAAAATCGGCAACGGCCGGAAATCTGAGGGAGATTATGAGCGCCACCTCATGGCTGAGACCACGAGCCCTGCTGCCTTTCTGGGTAGCCGTCGCGTTAGTGGTCGATCTTCAGGCGCCGAGCGGCCAGCTGGCGCTCGGCGGGCTCGGACCAAAATCGGCGTTCGCCGATGACGATGGTGGTGGTGACGATGGTGGTGGTGATGACGGCGGCCAATCCGGCTCGTCGTCTGGTGGGTCGGGAACGGCGCCCCGACGGTCGACTGGACCGAATCTGTTTCGCACGCTGACCGATCGGTTTCTTCCGCGCCCGCCAAGACGCGGCGGCAGGCGTGCGCAACGGCCAGCCGTCCCATTGCCGTCTCGGGCGCCGGACCAGATCGTGGCGACCGGGCTGAGTTCGGCCGAGATCGGTCGGCTTCAGGCAACGGGCTTCACCGTCCTCGACCGCGCCGACATTCAGCTTCTTGGATCGGAGCTGGTCCGGCTGCGCATACCGCCCAACATGCCGCTGGAGGCTGCGCGCGATCTTGTCATCGATGCCGCTCCGCAGTCGACGGCAGATTTCGTGCATTACTACCGGCCCGGACAAGAAGTCGAATGTGCCGGACCGCATTGCGCCGCCGCTGGCCTGATCGGCTGGCCGGCTGATATCGGCCTGCCCGCCGGCTGCGATGGCAATGTCACGATCGGCCTTATCGACACGGCGATCAATCCTGCGCATGCCGCCTTCTCGAAAGGCCGAGTCGAAGTTATTCGCCTGTCGGACGACGGTGTTCCCGAGTCCGGCCGCCAGCACGGCACCGCCGTCGCGGCCCTGCTTGTCGGCGGCGCCGACAGCCGTACCCCCGGCCTCCTGCCGCACGCCAGGCTCATCGCGGTCGATGCGTTTTACCGCGGCGATCGCCAGGATGACCGCTCGGACGCTTATGATCTTCTTCGAGCGCTCGATCTTCTTTCCGGGCGCGGCGTGCAGGTGACGAATATGAGCCTGTCTGGTCCTGCGAATGCTCTTCTCGAGCAGTTTGTCCGAAAACTTTCCGAACGCGGCATGGTGATCGTCGCTGCCGCCGGCAACGGAGGTCCCAAGGCCGAACCTGCCTATCCGGCGGCCTATGCCGACGTGATCGCGGTGACGGCGGTGGACCGCTTGAAACGTCCTTACAGGCGTGCCGGCCGCGGCGAGCATATCGATCTGGCCGCCCCCGGCGTCGAGGTGTGGACGGCCGCGTCGGTCAGCGGCGCACGGCCGAAGACCGGCACGTCCTTCGCGGCGCCGTTTGTTGCCGCCGCAGCGGCGTTGATGAAATCGGCAAACAGCGGCGCCACCGCAGCCGACATTCACGACGCGCTCGGCAAGTCGGCGGAAGACCTCGGCGCGCCGGGAAAGGACGCCGTCTTCGGCTGGGGCCTGCTCAATGCCCGCGCCGCTTGCGTCGTCACGCCGAAGAAGGCGATGTAAAGCTCCACCGTTGATGCCGGAGGGACAGCCGGGGGCGCGAAGGATCACTACAAATCGGCTTCTAGCGCCAAGGAGGGATTGCACCTAGTCCGTTTCCGCTTACGGTTGGCGTTTTTATCACAAGAATAGCAACGGAGATTCTGCGTGAACCGTGTTTTGTCGGCCGTCTTTGTTCTCGCGCTCAGCGCGCCTGCCTTCGGCCAGACCGTCAATGGCGAGGGTGCGAAGCAGCTCTCCGAAAATCTGTCCCGCTATGTCGGCAGGCAAGCGATCGACCGCGGTCTGCTGAAGGTTTCCGTGGAAGGCGACGCTTACAAACTCGCTGTCGACGTCAAACCTGTCGTGGACCTGCTGGCGGCGCAGCATTCCTTCAAGTTCGACTTCAGCCCGTACGCATTGCTCGTCAAGCCGAGCGGCAACGGGACATGGAGCGTCTCGGCGGATGTGTCGCAAAGCGGGTCCTTCGAGTTCAAGGGGCCAGAGGGCCCGCAGAGCATGCAGTTCTCGATTACAGACGGCAAGTTTTCCGGCGTCTACGATCCCGAACTGGCAGCTTTCACCAGCGCCACACACTCGATGGCCGGAATGACGATGAAATCCCGGGACACCATGCAGCGCGCGGAGGTGAGCACCGGCGCCGGTACTGCCACCATGAACGCAACCAAAGCTGCGAATGGCGGCGTGGATTTCACCGCGACGCAGACGGTCGCCGATTTCGCCGAAGCGCTTGATTTTGACGACCCCAAAAGCGGGCTGAAATTCCCGCTTACGATCAAATCGCCAGAGCTGTCGGTGAATGCGACCGGCAAAGGCTTGCGGACAAAGCCGTTTCTCGATCTGCTGGCATTTGCCGTCGCCAACGAAGACGAAGCCAAACTGAAGGCCAACCAGGCGCAGCTCAAATCGCTTTTGCTCGCCGCGCTGCCGCTGTGGGAGCGGATTGACGGAAGCTACGGGCTCAAGGATATCAGTGTAGAAAGTCCGGTCGGGCATTTCAGTGCGGCGGAGCTGGGCACCAGCTTTGGGTCCGACGGCATCGCCCAGAACGGAGCAATCAACTATACGATCAAGGCCGCAGGATTGACGATCCCTCCGAATCTTGTGCCCGCCTGGGGTACGGCGCTGCTGCCCACCGACATCAATCTGAATTTCGGCGGCGCCAGTATCGATCTCGACAGCATGGCGAAAAAGGCGATCGAAGCCTTTGATCTAAACAAGAATCCGCCGCTGCCGGCGGACTTTGGCGATCAGATCAAAGCTGATTTCATGGCCAAGACGCCGAAATTTGTTATCGGCCACAGCACGGTGAAGAACGGCGACATGGAAATCGCGATGGAAGGCGAGATGACGTTCCCCGGCATGAAGCCGGAGGCAAATGTGACGATCGATATCGCAGGCTACGACAGAATTGTGGAAAGCCTGCAGGCGGCGGCGAAGTCGGAGCCGGAAGCCGCGCAATATGTGCCGGTGGCGCTTGCGATCAAGGGATTCGGCAAGACGCTGCCGGACGGCCGCATCGAATGGGTCGTCAACGGCAAGCCGGACGGTTCGGTCACGGTCAATGGTGTCATGGTTAAGCCGGCCGATCCGGTTGCGAATGATGAAGGCGACGACAGCGGAGAAGAAACGACGCCGTAGGTGTTTCCGCGATTCGATCGTCGCTCATATCGAATGTTCATGGTCGTCGTCGCCAAGCGGCAGCGCCCGCAGCGCCTTGCCGACGGAAGCCGGCGGCGTGCCGGTTTCCTCCGCGAACCGCATGAGCGTCGGCTCGTGGGCGAGGATGAACTGCAGCACGCCGGCCAGGAACCCCGGCTCGCCGGCGGCCTGGCGGATGGAATGTGCCTCGATGCCGGTGATCGCCAGGAAACGGGGCAGAAGTTCCGGATCGGCGGCGACGAAGCCCAATGCCTTCACGGCAATGGTTTCCGCTTCCTCGCGCATTGACGCTGCGTTTGCCATCACTACCTTCTTGCGCGGTGGAATGAGTCTCTTTTTGGCAGTAATCGCAAGCGTCGCCTGCGGCAAGCCATCTAGCTCTGCAATGCGGTGTTCGAGGTGAAATCCGAAGCTTTTCCGGCAGCCGGTTTCCGTTTCGTCAATTATATTGCCGTAGAGTCGAGCAGGGTTTGGTGCGTACCGGCGAGGGCGCATGACGGCAACAACCTTCGAGCGGAAGGCAGGCCGGGACGGGAATTTGATGCCTAAGAAGGTCATGATCGTCGAGGACAATGAGCTCAACATGAAGCTCTTTCGCGACCTCATCGAAGCGAGCGGTTACGAGACGGTACGCACACGCAATGGCCTGGAAGCGCTGGATCTGGCGCGACTGCACAAGCCGGACCTCATTTTGATGGACATCCAACTGCCCGAAGTGTCGGGGCTGGAAGTGACCAAATGGCTGAAGGAGGACGACGACCTCCATGTCATCCCGGTCATTGCCGTCACCGCATTCGCGATGAAGGGCGATGAGGAGCGTATCCGCCAGGGTGGCTGTGAGGCCTATATTTCCAAACCGATTTCGGTGCCGCGTTTCATCGAAACCATCAAATCCTACCTGGGCGACGCCTGATGCGCCCTTTTAGCCGAGCCGGAGCTTTATAAGATGACCGCACGGATCCTCGTCGTCGACGACATCCCTGCCAATGTAAGGCTGCTCGAGGTCCGGCTACTTGCCGAATATTTCGAGGTGCTGACCGCCACCAACGGGCTGGACGCGATCGAGACCTGCGAGAACGGCAAGGTCGACGTCGTGCTGCTCGACGTGATGATGCCTGATATGGACGGGTTCGAGGTGTGCCGGCGGCTGAAGAGCGATCCGGCGACGTCGCACATCCCGGTCGTCATGATCACCGCGCTCGACCAGGTTTCGGACCGGGTGCGCGGACTCGAGGCCGGTGCCGACGATTTTCTGACCAAGCCGGTCAACGATCTGCAATTGATGACGCGCGTCAAAAGCCTGGTCAGGCTGAAGACGTTGACGGACGAGCTGCGCCTGCGCGCCTCGACCACGCGCAATATCGGCATTGAGGAGCTGTTGAGCCGCAACTTCGCATCCGCAGATACCACGCCGAAGGTTCTGCTGATCGACGAGCGCAAATCCTCCTTCGAGCGGGTCCAGAAGATGCTGCGCGGCAGCGCCGACCTCGACATTGCCACCGATCCGCATGCCGGCTTCTTCCAGGCCGCCGAGACGCCCTATGAATGCGTGATGATCTCGACGGCCTTTGCCGATTTCGATCCGCTCAGGCTCTGTTCGCAACTGCGTTCGCTCGATCGCACCCGTTTCGTGCCGATCATCCTTTTGGCGCAGCAGGGTGAGGAGGGGCGCATCGTCCGCGGCCTCGAACTCGGCATCAACGACTATCTGATGCGGCCGATCGACCAGCAGGAGCTGACCGCTCGGCTGCGCACGCAGGTGCGCCGCAAGCGCTACAACGACCAGCTTCGCGCCAGCGTGACCCAGACCATCGAGATGGCGGTGACCGACGCCCTGACGGGATTGCACAACCGCCGTTACCTCGACAGTCACCTGCAGACGCTGTTCGACCGTGCCGTGGCGCGGCGACGGCCGCTGTCAATGATGATCACCGATCTCGACCGCTTCAAGACCATCAACGACGCACATGGCCATGACGGCGGCGACCAGGTGCTGCGCGAATTCGCGCGGCGGCTGCGCAAGAATGTGCGCGGCATCGATCTCGCCTGCCGCTTCGGTGGCGAGGAGTTCGTCGTGGTGATGCCGGACACGGACGGCGCGGTCGCCGAAAAGGTCGCAGAGCGCATTCGCGCCGAAATCGCCCATATGCCGTTTGCCGTCGGTCATGACGGCAAGACGATCGAGGTTACCGTGAGCGTCGGCGTCTCGTCGGTGCTGAAGGGCGTGGATACGGTTGCCGGGCTGATGAAACGCGCCGATCTCGCGCTCTACGAAGCCAAGAGCGCCGGCCGCAACCGCGTCGTCGCCAACGCGGCGTAAGGTCCGTTGATATTCAGCTGGCCTGCAAATGGCAGCGTCCTGCGCTTCCGGTACTGGCTTACCCGAACGCAAGCTCCATTCCGGTTTTCGGGAGCCATTTTCGAACTCAGCTTCACCTGAATCTCAACAGACCTCAGTTCAGAGGCAGGCGCCGACGCCTGATTATCCAGTCAGTGCGACAGGGTTACGAATTTACCTTAACGCAAGCGATTCGCCGGGCTTGGTTAAGAAATTGTTGATTTTCACAGGCTGTTGCGCAAATGTGCAGACCAATGACGGAACCGGCGCGAGGGTAGATCGCCGGGTCGATCCGAAGAATACCCCATGATTCAGGTCCGCCGCATCTCCTGGGTCCGTGGGGTCGGCCGGCCGGCGCTGGCACATAGTGGCCTCCTCGTACCGCTGCCAAACGCCGACCGGCCCCCTCTTTCCGAAAAGACGTCGAGACTCTGCGCTAAGCATTGGAAATTTCGGACTTTTCAGGCCTTGACGCTCAGTCCCGTGCTGGCCAAGTCCCAATCGCTGCTCCGCCGACGATCAAGACCGCGCCAATGAGAAGCAACGGAGTTACTGCGGTGAGCCCCAGAACAACAAGCAAAAGCGTGGCCACGAGCGGCGTGCCATAAGCCAGAATCGACAGGGAACGTGCGTCGCCACGGGATATACCGTAGTCCCACACCGCGTTGGCTAAGCCCATAGGCGCTATGCCGAGCCCAAGAATAGCAACGAACTGAATCGCTGACATCGCGTGCGTTTGTTCAAGTTGCGAGTGGGCGATCAGGCATACAACAGCGGCAACGAGGCTGTAGATGCCGACGGCGTCGGAGGGACCGCGATTGTCAACCATCCGATACGTGGTGTAGCCCGCCCAGGACAGGCCGGCCAGCAAGGCGCAGCCGATGCCGAGGACATCGAACGTGGCTTGACCGAATGGATTGATGACCAGCACAGCCCCGGCGAAGCCGAGCAGCACGGCGATCCCATGCCTCAACTGCAGGCGCTTTAGACCGAAGGCTGCTGCAAGAACAATCGCCATCATCGGCCACAGATACGCGATGACGCTCGCTTGGGCCGGGGAGATGCGCGTGATCGCGATGAAGTTGAATGCATTGGTTCCGAGTATCCCGATCACACCGGTGATCAACAACCCAGGCGATTGAGGAACCATACCGGCGAGGCTTTCTCCACGCAGCAGCCGCAGCCCCGCGAGGCAAAGAAAGCCGACGGCCATTCCAATGGATAGCGTTTGGAACGTCGGTGTCGGAGAGGCAAAGATAGCCAGCGACGGCCAGACGGCCCAAAGGAAAACAGACGAGGAACCGATCAAGGTGGCCTGGGCGGGACTGGGCCGCCACGGGCTTGCCGTAGACGGCCTTCGATAATCCGAGAACAGTGCGACCGCAGCAGCCATTCCTTTTCCTCCGAGCACTCTGGCCTCATGCTACGAGGATTCAAAAGGCCGGCAAAGCATCAATGCAAAAACGCCGCCCAAGAGGCGGCGTTTGGCATTGCGGAGGAAACCAGATTACTTGATCTTGGTTTCCTTGAACTCGACGTGCTTCTTGGCGACCGGATCGTATTTGCGGAACGACAGCTTGTCCGTCTTGGTGCGGCTGTTCTTGCTGGTCACGTAGAAGAAACCGGTGTCGGCGGTCGACAGAAGCTTGATCTTGATGTTTGCGGCTTTGGCCATGATATCAGTCCGTTAATGTCTGTGGAGTTTTGGCCGCTGGAGCACGGGGAAACACCCGGACGCGGGAAACTTGGCGCGACACATAAAGAACGCACCCGGAAAGTCAACCCCGTGAAGCTTCGGCGCAATCTGTTGCGCAAGCCGCGCCCGATATCAGAGCCTGCCGGCAGCCGGCAATGTTCCTATGCGTCTTCCCTTACCGGCGGAGTGACTGTCTTCCAGTCTCCCGTGGTGTTCCACCAGCGGTTCGGGTTGGAGCGGTCGTCGAGTCCCTTGGAGCGGCTGGCAAGCATCGGCTGGATGCGGATCACCGGCTCCTGATAGCTGTGGGCCTGGAATATCGCTTCGACAATGCGTGCCGCCAGCGCCTGGTCGTCGGGCAGTTCAAACGACACTTCCACCGTACCCTGCCGTCGTCGCAATTCCGTCTCGGCGCCTGCGGCCGCGCCTTCGAGCGGCCGGTAGCGCTCGATGCCATGCGCCGACTGGTAGGCATTGCTGTCGTATTTGCCCATGGTCAGCGGGGCGATGGCAACCACCGCTTCCATGATGCGGTCGACATCGCCGACCGGTGCTTGAAAGGTCACAAGCAGCAGCAATTCCATCCGCACCGATTTTGTTTCGAACCCGGAGTCGATCATGGTGGCATCCTCAAATTCGTGGCGTGTTGCTGACAATCTATCCAAGTGCTGCTGACACGGTTATGTCAGCAGCCTCGCGCCATATGAGGCATCGATCGGGTTTTTCTACAGGATTTTTCGGACGAGCCTGGCGCCGACCAGCGCGATATAGAAGGCGAAGAACATGCCGAGCGCCCAGCCGAAGCCCGAGGGTCCGAAAAGGTCCATGCCGATGCCGATCGCCTGCGGGCCGAGCACCATGCCGACACCGTAGCAGAGCACGAAGGCAGCGTTGGCCGAGGCCAGGTCGTGGCCGGAAAGCTGCGAGCCGAGATGAGCC
Source organism: Mesorhizobium sp. (assembly GCA_004020645.1). Taxonomy (GTDB): domain Bacteria; phylum Pseudomonadota; class Alphaproteobacteria; order Rhizobiales; family Rhizobiaceae; genus Mesorhizobium. Next base: position 34,037 of record SAQL01000001.1, read on the forward strand.
AGCCCGATCGTGTACATGGCCGCGACCACGCCGCCCCAGACGAACAGAAGCGCCGCCATCAGGTGCCAATTCTGCGCGAAGTGCGGCATGAAGATGGTGCCGGCAAGGCCGATGGTTGCACAAGCCAGAAGCAGATAGCGGCGGTCGCTGACACGGTCGCTGATCATGCCGAGCGGGATCTGCAACAGCACGTTGCCGAGGCCGATCATGGTGAGCAGGAGGGCGGCGTTGGCCTCGGAGTAGCCGATGCGATTGCCATAAACCGGGAACAGCGCAAAGCCGCCGGTCTCGACCGCACCGAACACCAGCACCGCGGCGGTCGCCGTGGGCACCAACCAGATGTAGCGCAGGAAGTTACTGGTTTCGCCATTGGAGACGATCGTCGGGCTCTCGTTGCGTGCCGCCAGAACTGGAATGGCGGCCAGCGTCACCAGCGCCATGATGACGCCGAAGGGCAGGAAGCCGGTGCTGCCGAGATGGGCGAACAGCCACGGACCGGCGGCAAAGCCGAGCGACAGCACGGTGGCGTAAATGCCGAGGACAAGGCCGCGCCGGTGCGGCGGCGCCGATGTGCTGATCCAGAATTCCGACAGGATGAACAGCACCGTCAGCGCGATGTGCAGCAGGACGCGCAGCGGAAACCACATCCAGAAGTCCGGCGCGAAGTGGAAGCCGACAAAGGCCAGCACTCCCGCGGCGATCATGGCGAGCATCGTCCGGGCGACGCCGAACCGCATGGCGAGCGGGGTGGCGAGCGGTGCGCCGACGATCGAGGCGAGGCCGGCGACAGCGGTGTTGAAGCCGATCATCGACGCCGAATGGCCGCGCGTTTCGAGGATGACGCTGAGCAGCGGCATGCCGAGGCCGATGGCGATGCCGACGACGCTGATCGACGAGATCGCCGCGATCATTGGCAGCCAATGTACGCGTTCTTCGACCTCTTGCTGGGTATCGACTGTCATGGGATGTGAATGCTCTATGCTCTATGCTCTAAAGAATTTCGCGAACGAAGCGATTGCCGACAAGCCGGTAGAACGGCACGGAACCACCGGGGCGCAGCAGCGGATCATCGACGAGCCGCTTTTCCAGCTCTTCGAGGATAGCGCTGGTGATGTCGGGAATATCGGCCTGCCTGGCCTTGGCGAGCGGCAGCCAGACCAGTTCTTCCAACTCGTTGGTCGGACCGCCGTCCGGCAGCTCCACGGCGACATCTTCGCGCCAGGCGCTGAAGAAGCGCGTATCGAACCGCCGCACCCGGTTTGGCGGCGTGATGGCGCGCGCGATGAAGCGCAGCGTTTCCAGCGAGGGTCTTACGCCGTGCTCGGCAAAACCCCGCCAATCGCGTTTGGTCGTGGCGAAGGCGCCTTTCCGGCCGATCAGCAGGCCGGCCTCTTCATAAGTCTCGCGGATCGCTGACAGGGCGATGGCGCGGGCGCGGGCCGGGCTGGTGCGGCCGACGCCGGCAGTCAGCCTCGCCTGTTCCTCAGGGTGCAACGGGGTGGCGACGGGAATTCGGCTGTCGGCCGGATCGGTGCGGCCGCCGGGAAAGACGAATTTCCCCGGCATGAAGGCGTGACGGGCGTGGCGCCGGCCCATCAGCACCAGTAACTCGTCGCCCTTGCGGTCGAGCAGTATCAGCGTCGCGGCGTCGCACGGACGTATAGGCTTGGCGTCGAGCGCGATCCGCTCAACCTTGTCGACTTCCGCCTTGGTCATAACGTCCATGCGCACGACCTAGCGGAATCTTCTCCGATGCGAAAGTGGCGTCCAGCCATGCCGATTTGCGCCAGCCTCGGTTTCAAGCCTCGGGGTGCGATTCGATCAGATCTTCTTCCCCGCCGAAGCCATGCATATAGAACGCCCATTGCAGGCCGATGACGGCGCCCTTGACCGGCTGCAGCAAGACGACCGCCAGGAGGATGGTCAGCGGCACCCAGATGGCGATGTGCTGCCAGGTGGACAGGGTGGAGGTGGCTTCGACGCCCATGAAGGCGCCGAGCACGATGTGACCGACGATGACCACCACCAGATAGGCCGGCAGATCGTCGGCGCGGTGGTGGTGAAGCTCCTCGCCGCAATGATCGCATTTATCGACGGTCTTGACGAAGGCGCGAAACAACTTTCCCTCGCTGCAATGCGGGCAGCGGCCAAGCGCGCCACGCTTGATCGCCGTCCACAGCGGGCGAGCGATCCGGCCCGATTGATGTCCGCCGCCGAAAACCTGTTGGTTCATTTTCAAATCGCTTGGCATTACCGTCTCCTGCCGCGCGAGCCTGGACGCGATTGCGACGCACGGGCGCGGCCTTTGGCCTTGTGAAACGACCGTTTGGAGCCGGGCAGCGGCTTCGGGTCGGTCAGCATCTCGAAACGCATCGCGCCGGCCATAGGCGCCACCTCGATCAGGCGAACCTCGACGCGGTCGGCAAGCTGGTAGCCCTTGCCGGTGCGTTCTCCGAAAAGCGATCGGGCAGTTTCGTCGTATATGTAGTAATCGCCCTCCAAACTTGACACCGGGATGAAACCATCTGCGCCATACTGCGGCAATTGGACAAATAGTCCCGATTTGGTGACGCCCGAAATGCGCGCATCGAAACGATCGTCGACACGCTCGGCGAGATAGGCGGCGATCAGGCGGTCGACCGTATCGCGCTCGGCAGCCATGGCGCGGCGCTCGGTGGCTGAGATCAGCGCAGAAACTTCTTCCAGCCGCTCCGCCTCATCCTGCGTCAGTCCGCCCGCACCGAAGCCGAGCGCGGCAATCAGCCCGCGATGCACGATCAGGTCGGCATATCTGCGGATCGGCGAGGTGAAATGCGCATAGCGCTTCAGATTGAGGCCGAAATGGCCGATGTTGCTGGGCGAATATTCGGCCTGCATCTGTGTGCGCAGCACCACCTCGTTGACCAGTCCCTCATGGTCGGCGCCGCGGACGCGATCCAGAATCCCGTTGAACTGGTTCGGCCGCATCTGCGCTCCGCGTGCCAGCGACAGGCCAAGCGTCTGCAGGAATTCGCGCAGCGATTCCTGCTTGGCGAGCGAAGGCGCGTCATGGATGCGGTAGACCAGCGCCTGCCGTTTCGCCTCCAGCGTCTCAGCGGCCGCGACATTGGCCTGGATCATGAATTCTTCGATCAGCTTGTGCGCGTCGAGCCGCTCCGGCACGACGACGCGGTCGACGGTGCCATCCTCCTTGAGCAGGATTTTACGCTCCGGCAGTTCAAGCTCGAGCGGCTGGCGTGTCTCACGGCCGCGCTTCACGACGGCGTAGGCGTCCCACAGCGGCTTCAGCACCGTGTCGAGGATCGGGCCGGTCTTGTCGTCCGGCGCGCCGTCGATCGCGGCCTGCGCCTGCGGATAGGCGAGTTTCGCCGCCGACTTCATCATGATGCGGTGGAAGGAGTGCCTGAGCTTGCGGCCATCGGCCGAGAAAGTCATGCGGACGGCCAGCGCCGGGCGGTCCTGGCCTTCGCGCAGCGAACAAAGGTCGTTGGAGATGCGCTCCGGCAGCATCGGCACGACGCGATCCGGGAAATAGACCGAGTTGCCGCGCTTCAGCGCCTCGCGATCGAGCGCGGTGCCATAGCGCACATAAGCGGCGACATCGGCAATCGCCACGGTAACCACCACGCCGCCGGGGTTTTTCTCGTCCGGATCCGATACGGCGAACACCGCATCGTCATGGTCCTTGGCGTCGGCCGGATCGATGGTGACCAGCGGCAGCTCGCGCCAGTTCTCGCGGCCGGCCAGCGTCGCCGGTTTGACCGCCTCCGCCTCGGCAATGACGTCTGCCGGGAAAACATGCGGAATGTCATGCGCGTGGATGGCGATCATCGAGACCGCCTTTTCGCTGGTCAGCGAGCCCAGCACCGCCAGCACCTTGGCTCTGGGCAGCCCATAGCGGGAGGCCCGCGCCGGCTCGACTTCGACCAGATCGCCATTCTTGGCGCCGTTCTGGAATTCCTTGTCGACGACCAACTCCGGCTGGCGTCTTTCGACAGGCTCGATCCGGAAGGTGCCGTCCTGCAGCACGCGAAAGACGCCGAGAACGGCCTCGGTGCGCTTCTCAAAAATCTTCATCACCCGCCCGGTATAGGCAGGGCCCGTCACATCGTCGGTCGGAAAGGTCTTGGCCAGCACGCGGTCGCCGATGCCCGGTGTCGGGCCGCCGCCGCCGCGCGACACGCGGATCGCTATGACAGGCGGCTCGCCGTTGCCCACGGCTTCGGTTGGGTGCGCCAAAAGCATGCCGTCGGCGTCGCGGCCAAAGATGTCGAGCACGGCGACATGGGCCAGGGCGCCGACACGGGCGAGCCGCTTGCGCTCCTTGGTCAGCAGACCTTCTTCCTGCAGGTCGCGCAAAATGTCCTTCAGCCAGATACGGTCCTCGCCGCGCAGCGCAAACGCCTTGGCGATGTCGCGTTTGCCGGAGCGATCGGGGTTTTCGGCGATGTAGCGCAGGATTTCGTCGCGGGACGGGCGGTAGTTGTCTTTGACCTTGGCCCTAGTGTCGGCGGTGCGCAGATCGCCATGACTTCTTCCGGATACCCTGCGCGCCACGATGCTTATCCCTTTTTGTTGGCTACTTTCTTGGCCGCCGGTTTTTTGGCCGCCGCAGGCTTTTTGGCAGGTGCGGCCGCTTTGCGGAAGGGCTTTCTGCCGCCGTTGCCACCCTTGGCTTCCTTCTCGGCAATCAGCGCCACCGCGTCCTCGATTGTCACCGACTGCGGGTCCTTGCCCTTCGGCAGCGTCGCATTGACCTTGCCGAAATTAACATAAGGCCCGTATTTGCCGTCACGCACGACGATCTTGCCGCCGCCCGCCGGATGCTCGCCAAGCTCCTTCAAGGCGGCGGGCGTGCCGCCATTGCGGCCGCCCGGGCCCTTCAACTGCTTCTCGGCGATGACCGACACGGCGCGGTTGAGACCGATCGAGAACACGTCCTCGATGCTGTCGAGATTGGCGTAGGTGCCGTCATGCAGAACGAACGGGCCGTAGCGGCCCAGACCGGCCGAGATCATCTTGCCGGATTCCGGATGCTTGCCGACGTCGCGCGGCAGCGACAGCAGGGCGAGGGCCTTTTCGTGGTCGATCGAATCGACTGTCCAGCCCTTGGGCAGGCTGGAACGCTTGGCTTCCTTGCCGTCGCCGCGCTGGATATAGGGGCCAAAACGACCGCTACGCAGCGTGATTTCCTCCGCCGTGTAGGGGTCTTTGCCCAGCACCTTGGTACCGTCCTCGCCATTGCCGTTTTCGCCATTGGGGTTGGCGGCGTCGCCGAGCTGGCGGGTGAAGGAGCATTCGGGATAGTTAGAGCAGCCGACGAAGGCGCCGAACTTGCCGAGCTTCAGCGACAGGTTGCCGGTGCCGCATTTCGGGCAGATGCGCGGATTTGAGCCGTCGTCCCGCGCGGGAAACACCAGCGGCGCCAGTTCCTCGTTGAGCGCGTCGAGCACGTCGGTGACACGCAATTCCTTGATGTCGGTGACGGCGCCGGAAAAATCCTTCCAGAAATCGCGCAGCACATCCTTCCAGGCGAGCTTGCCGTCGGAAATTTCGTCGAGCTTTTCCTCGAGCGAAGCGGTGAAATCATACTCGACATAACGCTCGAAGAAGCTTTCGAGGAAGGCCGACAATAGCCGGCCCTTGGCCTGCGGCAACAGCTTGCGCTTGTCCAGAGTGACGTAGTCGCGATCCTCCAGCGTCTTCAGGATCGCCGTGTAAGTCGACGGCCGGCCGATGCCGAGCTCTTCCAGCTTCTTGATCAGCGAGGCTTCCGAATAGCGCGGCGGCGGTTCGGTGGTGTGCTGGGTGGCGTTGATCGCCTCGCGGTCGAGCTGTTCGCCGGCGCGGATCTCGGGCAGACGCCGGTCTTCCTCGTCTTCCGAATCCTCCTCCTTCTGGTCGGTGTAGGCGGCAATGAAGCCGTCGAAACGAACGACCGAACCGACCGCGCGGAGCTCCGCCGTGCGGGCGCCGTTGACCGCCTCGATCTCGGCCGTGGTGCGCTCGATCTCGGCCGGCTGCATCTGGCTGGCGATGGCGCGTTTCCAAATTATCTCGTAGAGCCGTGCCTGGTCGGCATCGAGATATTGCCTGACCGAAGCGGGCGTGCGCATGAAATCGGTCGGGCGGATCGCTTCGTGCGCTTCCTGGGCGTTCTTGGCCTTGGTGGTGTAGTTGCGCGGCTTTTCGGGCAGGTATTTTGGGCCGAACTCCTTGGCGATCGCATCGCGCGCGGCAGTGATCGCCTCGGGCGCCATCTGCACGCCGTCGGTTCGCATATAGGTGATCAGGCCGGTGGTCTCGCCGCCGATGTCCATGCCTTCATAGAGCCGCTGCGCCACCTGCATGGTTCGGTTTGCCGAAAAACCGAGACGCGAGGAGGCGGCCTGCTGCAGCGTCGAGGTGGTGAAGGGCGGACCCGGATTGCGCTTGGTCGGCTTGGCTTCGACCGACAGCGCCTTGAAGGTCGCGCCTTCCAGCATCGCCTTGATGTCGTCGGCCTGCGCCTTGTTGGAAATGTCGAGCTTTTGCAGCTTCTTGCGGTCGAAGGCGGTCAGCCGCGCCTCGAAATTTTCCTTGCGCGGCGTGCCGAGGATGGCGGCGACCTGCCAATATTCCTCGCGGATGAAGCGCTCGATTTCCAATTCGCGGTCGCAGACGAGGCGCAGTGCCACCGACTGGACGCGGCCGGCGGAGCGGGCGCCGGGCAGCTTGCGCCACAGGACGGGCGACAGCGTGAAGCCAACGAGATAGTCGAGCGCGCGGCGAGCGAGATAGGCGTCGACCAGCGGCGCATCGATCTGACGCGGATTGGCCATCGCCTCCAGCACCGACGATTTGGTGATGGCGTTGAAGACGACTCGGCTGACCGGCTTGTCCTTCAGCGCGCGCTTCTGCTTCAGCACTTCCAGGACATGCCAGGAGATGGCTTCGCCCTCGCGATCCGGATCGGTGGCGAGGATCAGGCCGTCGGCATCCTTGACCGCCTTGGCGATGTCGGCAAGACGTTTGCTCGAGGCGGTATCGACAGCCCAGGACATGGCAAAATCCTCGTCCGGACGCACCGAGCCATCCTTGGCCGGCAGATCGCGGACGTGACCGAACGAGGCCAGGACCTTGTAGTTCTTTCCGAGGTACTTGTTGATTGTCTTCGCTTTGGCCGGCGATTCGACGACGACGACGTCCATGAGGTCTCATATCAGCTGTGGTGCGGCAGAAGAATTCCGCTGCGCGCGACGAAATCTCGTACAATTGTCGCTCACATGGCCGCGCTTTTGCATCCGGTCAAGGGGAAGCGCCCAAAATGCAGTCCTGCATTGAGCGCGCAACCCAAGGGCGCATCATGTGATATCCGCAATCCCAGATAAGGGGGCGGCTGCCCTATCGTTGGACAAGCCGGCATGAATCCGGGAAAACGGGACAAAATCTTCTGCGGATATAAGAGAAACAGCGATCACGCGCCAGCCCCAGCTGAGGGACGCCCGGCATGATGAGACCACGCTGGCCGGCGAAACTGGCGTGGCGAGTGGGGCTCGTGTGTCCAGCGGGACAGCACAAGAAGCTGGCCGCCGGGAGGCCTGCAGGGATACGCGGCAGCCAGGGATTTCCCGCCGGTCCAGGGCGGGGATTGAGGTTCGGGGCTTAGTCGGCCTTGGCGATGTGCCAGACGCCGCCGACGCCGTCTCCGGTCACATCGCCGGCCTTCTTGTCCTTGATGAATGTGTAGAGCGGCTTGCCTTCATAGGCCCACATTTTGGTGCCGTCGGTGCGGTCGACGATTGTCCATTCGCCCTCGGGCTTGGCGTCGGCCTCAGCCTTCAGCGGCGGCCAATTGGCGGCGCATTTGTCGTAGCAGTTCGACTTGCCCATCTCGTCCTCGTCGTAGGTGTAAAGGGTCATGCCGTTGGCATCGGTGTATATCTTGGTGCCGCCGACATCGGCTTCTTTCCACGCTTCGGCGGCATATGAGGTGGCGGTGCCGAGCAAAAGCACCGCCAGCCCAACTGTGATCGATTTCATGACGCTCTCCCTGGTGTGATCGAGAAGCGCGCGAAAAGCCGCGGCCTCGTTGCATCAACGCGCTTGGCGTGTCGTTTCTTCCTCGATGCGAGGCGGCAACTTGCCACGCAATGGTGATTGGCGGACAAGCCCGCGCGCCGCTATATCGGCGCCGATACAGTTGGAGTTCGGGAATGGCATTGGATATCGGCTATGTCAGCGCAGTCGGGGCGGGGGCGATCTCGTTCCTGTCGCCTTGCGTGCTGCCGCTGGTGCCGCCCTATCTCTGCTACATGGCCGGCGTGTCGGTCGATGATTTCCGCGGCAATGCCGGCGTCACGGCCAAGGCCGATGCGCGCAGCGCGCTGCTTTACGCCTCGATCGCCTTCGTTCTCGGCTTCTCGACCGTCTTCGTGGCGTTGGGCGCCGGTGCCTCGACCATTGGCCGGCTGCTGCGCGTATGGCAGGAGCCGCTGGCGATGGCCGCCGGCGTGCTCATCATCCTGATGGGGCTGAATTTCCTCGGCATATTGCGCATTCCGCTGCTGTCGCGTGAGGCGCGCTTCCAGTCACAGGGCAAGCCGGCCAGTATCGTTGCCGCATACGTCATGGGACTGGCCTTCGCCTTCGGCTGGACACCCTGTATCGGACCGGTGCTGGGGCCGATCCTGACGCTTGCCGGCGGCCGCGAGACGGTGGGCGAGGGCGCGCTGCTGCTTGCCGCCTATTCGCTCGGCCTCGGCATACCATTCCTGATCGCGGCGCTGTTTTCCGGCGCCTTCATGCGCTTTCTCTCGAAATTCCGCGTCCACCTCGGCCGTGTCGAAAAGGCGATGGGCGCACTGCTGGTCGTCGCCGGCGTCTTTTTCCTGACCGGCGGCATGCAGGCCGCGTCCTACTGGCTGCTGGAGAACTTTCCGGTGCTGGGCCAGCTGGGTTAGCGTGCTGGCTGTTCAGAAGCCGAAGCACAGTACAGGATCGAACTGTGGACCCGCTGAATAAGAGTCAGCTGCTCCAGTCTCACCGGAATTTAACCGCATTGGTGCAGCATGGCGCCAATGCTAGTGAGATTCCGGGCTAGACATGCCTTGATTCCCAACCCTTTTCATATGGTTGCCATTCCATGAGCCAGAGAACCTGCCTGTCCGTCATCCTCGCCGCCGGCGAAGGCACGCGCATGAAAAGCGCTGTGCCAAAAGTGCTGCACCCAATCGCCGGCCTGCCGATGGTCGCCCATGTCGTCAAGGCTGCGGAAGCCGCAGGCAGCGGTGATCTGGCGCTGGTGATCGGCCATGGCGCGGACGAGATGCGCAATGCCACGCAAAAGTTCGCGCCGAAGGCGGAGACCTTCGTCCAGGACAAGCGGCTCGGCACGGCACATGCTGTTCTGGCTGCTCGCGACGCGATATCAAAGGGTTACGATGACGTCCTGGTGATGTTCGGCGATACGCCGCTGATCGATCCGGAGGTGCTGACCGCTGCGCGCCTGAAGCTGGCCGAGGGCGCTGCCGTCGTTGTGGTCGGCTTCCGCACATCCAATCCTTCCGGCTATGGCCGGCTGATCGAAAAGGACGGCAAGCTCATCGCCATCCGCGAGGAAAAGGACTGCACCGACGAGGAGAAGAAAATCACCTTCTGCAACGGCGGTCTGATGGCGGTTGCCGGTAAGCACGCGCTGACGCTGCTCGATCAAGTCGGCAACAACAACGCCAAGGGCGAATATTATCTCACCGACATCGTCGAGATCGCCGGCGGGCAGGGTTTTGACGTCGTTGCTGCAGAAGCCGGCTTCGAGAATGTGCTCGGCATCAACAACCGTGCCGAACTCGCCGCGGCGGAAGGCATCTGGCAGACGCGCCGGCGGCGCGAGGCCATGCTCTCCGGCGTCACATTGATCGCGCCGGAAACCGTGTTCTTTTCGCACGATACCGAGATCGGCGCCGATACGATCGTCGAACCCAATGTCTGGTTCGGGCCCGGCGTGAAGATCGCGACGGGCGCCAAGATCCATGCCTTCAGCCATATTGAAGGCGCCACCATCGCCTCGAACTGCGATGTCGGTCCGTTCGCCCGGCTGCGCCCCGGCGCCGACCTCAAGCAAAAAGCCAAGGTCGGCAATTTCTGCGAGGTCAAGCAGGCGACGATCGAGGAGGGCGCCAAGGTCAATCACCTGACCTATATCGGCGATGCCCGCGTCGGCGCCGGCGCCAACATCGGCGCTGGAACCATCACCTGCAATTATGACGGCTACTCGAAGTTCTTCACCGACATCGGCGAGGGCGCTTTCGTCGGCTCGAATTCCTCGCTGGTGGCGCCTGTTACAATCGGTAAGGGCGGCTACATCGCTTCGGGCAGCGTGATCACCGAAAGCGTGCCCGACGATGCGCTGGCCTTCGGCCGCGCCCGCCAGAGGACGCTGGCCGGCAAGGGCAGGGAATTGCGCGAGCGTTTTGCTTCGGCTGCGGCGGCGAAGAAGGCCGGTGGATGATCATTCGGCGTTAGCCGGCAAAGTCGCATCTGTGCCGAAAGCAGCCGTCACCTCGATCACGCCGACAATTGCCCTGTTGAATTCGGGAAGGTCTTCGGCAGGAATCCAGTATTCCAGATGTGCCTTGCTGCCGGCATGTTCGACCTGGTACCGGTCGAGAAAGCTCTTCAAAACGTCAAACCGGGTAACGAAGCCCGAGCCGCTGGCCGGTACGTTCCAGTCACGCGCGATCTGCACGGCATAGGCTTCAGACAGAACGGGGTAGAAAATGGGTTGCTCGGGAAGGCGCGGCGGACGCATGCCCGACTTCTCGATCAGTTTCAGCTCTTTAGGCCCAACCGGACGCCAAAGCGTCACTGTGTCGATTCGTTTGTTCATGACCGCATCATATCGTTGATGGATTTCAGGAACCACCGAGGCGAGGTAGGATGCATGCTCGGAGAAACTGAGCGATTGCGGTAACCGGATTGCAAGAGCGCTCTGTCATGGTGCATCTGTGCAAGATCGTTCCGGCTGATACGGAACGAAACGCAATGTGATTTTCGCGGCAGCCCCGCCGTCCCTAAATGGCGCTGGGTTTCATGCCGGAATCGGGGGCAAACGTCTATGTGCGGTATCGTCGGAATTGTCAGCCACTCGCCGGTCGCGCCACTTATCGTCGATGCGCTGAAAAGGCTCGAATATCGCGGCTATGATTCGGCCGGCGTCGCCACCGTCGAGCACGGCAAGCTTGCGCGCCGGCGCGCCGAGGGCAAGCTGATCAATCTCGAACGCCGGCTGAAGGACGAGCCGCTCGACGGCATGATCGGCATCGGCCACACGCGCTGGGCGACGCATGGTGTGCCCAATGAGACCAATGCGCATCCGCATTTTTCCGACGGCGTCGCCATCGTCCATAACGGCATCATCGAGAATTTCGCGGAATTGCGCGACGAGCTGATGCGCGACGGCTACACATTTTCATCGCAGACCGACACAGAGGTCGTCGCACATCTGGTGGGTCGCGAACTGGCCAGGGGCCTGAAGCCGGTCGAGGCCGCGCACCAGGCGCTGAAGCGGCTGGAAGGCGCCTTTGCGCTGGCCATCATGTTCAAGGGCGACGAGGATCTCATCGTCGGCGCGCGTAACGGCCCGCCGCTGGCCGTCGGCCATGGCGATGGCGAGATGTTCTTGGGCTCCGACGCCATCGCGCTTGCCCCCTTCACCAATTCGATCACCTATCTGGAAGACGGCGATTGGGCGGTGGTGCGCCGCAACGACGTCGCCATCTTCGACATGGACGGCAACAAGGTCGACCGCAAGCGCCAGCAGTCGCTCAGCACCAGCTTCATGGTCGACAAGGGCAACCGGCGCCATTTCATGGAGAAGGAAATCCATGAACAGCCCGAGGTGATCTCGCACACGCTGGCGCATTATGTGGATTTCGTTGGCGGCGTCTCGAAGCCGCTCGACCTGCCGTTCGATTTCGCCAAAATCGACCGGCTGGCGATTTCGGCCTGCGGCACTGCCTATCTGGCCGGCCTGATCAGCAAATACTGGTTCGAGCGCTATGCGCGGCTGCCGGTCGACATCGATGTCGCTTCGGAATTCCGCTACCGCGAGATGCCGCTGTCGAAGACTGACGCCGCCTTCTTCATCTCGCAATCGGGCGAGACCGCCGATACGCTGGCCTCGCTGCGCTATTGCCGCAAGGCGGGCATGAAGATCGGCGCCGTCGTCAATGTCCGCGAATCGACGATGGCGCGCGAATCCGACGTTGTTCTGCCGACGCTGGCCGGGCCGGAGATCGGCGTCGCCTCGACCAAGGCCTTCACCTGTCAATTATCGGTGCTGGCCTCGCTTGCCGTGCGGGCCGGCATGGCGCGCGGAACCATTTCGCCGGAACAGGAAACGACGCTGGTCCGCCAACTGTCGGAAGCGCCGCGCTATGCCAACCAGGTCCTGAAGCTCGACGGCCAGATCGAAAAGGTCGCGCGCGACCTCGCCCACTACAAGAACGTGCTCTATCTCGGCCGCGACACCAATTTCCCGCTGGCCATGGAAGGCGCGCTGAAGCTCAAGGAAATCTCCTATATCCATGCCGAGGGCTATGCTGCCGGCGAGCTGAAGCACGGACCGATCGCGCTGATCGACGAGAGCATGCCGGTGATCGTCATTGCCCCGCATGACCGCATTTTTGAAAAAACCGTGTCGAACATGCAGGAAGTGGCGGCGCGCGGCGGCAAGATCATCCTGATCACCGACAGCAAGGGTGCCGCGCACGCCACGGTGAAGACGATGGAGACGATCGTGCTGCCGGACGTGCCGGAAATCATCTCGCCGATCATCTACGCGCTGCCGATCCAGATGCTGGCGTATTTCACCGCGGTGTTCATGGGCACCGACGTCGACCAGCCGCGCAATCTGGCGAAATCGGTGACGGTGGAATAGCCGCGGTTTAAAAAATTCGCAGTTCCAAAGCCGAACGCGGTTCATTAATGTCGCGCCGCAATCAGCGCTGCGGTGAACCATGTCGGATGCTTCCAAGACCTCAGGCATGACCCGGCTGCGGAATTACTTCCTGACAGGCTTTGTCGTCTGCGCGCCGCTGGCGATCACCGCCTACATCGCCTGGTCGTTCATCGGCTGGGTCGATTCCTGGGTAAAGCCCTATATTCCGGCGCGCTACAACCCCGATAGCTATCTGCCGGCGCCGGTTCCGGGTTTCGGGCTGATCGTCGCCTTGATCCTGATCACCCTGATCGGTTTCCTGACCGCCAATATCGTCGGCCGGGCCATCGTCTTGTTCGGCGAGCGGCTGCTCGGCCGCATGCCCCTGGTGCGCGGCATCTACGGCTCGCTGAAGCAGATCTTCGAGACCGTGCTGTCGAACAAGGGCGACATGTTTCGCCAGGTCGGGCTGGTCGAATACCCGCGCAAGGGCGTCTGGTCGCTGGTGTTCGTCGCAAGCGAGAAGGAGACCGAGATCAACCAGAAGCTCGACCAGGAAGACAACCCGCTGATCGCGGTGTTCATGCCGTGCACGCCCAACCCGACCACCGGCTTCCTGATGTATGTGCCGAAATCCGATATCGTGCTGCTCGACATGACGATCGAGGACGGCGCCAAGCTGATCGTTTCGGCCGGGCTGGTGGCGCCGGCGGTCAAGACGAAAATGGTGACGTTGAACGGCAAACCGATCGGCGGTCAGATCGGCAATCCGCCGGTGGACGCCGGGCCTCAGCCGGCGCGCAAGAGCCGCACCGCCTCGTCGCGGCCGAACAAATAAAGCAGCATGCGAAGGGCGGCGCCGCGTTCGGATTGCAGCTCCGGATCGCGCGACAGGATCAGCCGCGCGTCGTCGCGGGCGGCTTCGAGCAGGTCGGCATGCGCCTCGATGCGCGCCACCTGGAAGCCCGGCGTGCCGGACTGGCGAGTGCCCAGCAGCTCGCCTTCACCGCGCAGCTTCAGGTCCTCCTCGGCGATGCGGAATCCGTCCTCGGTCTCGCGCATCACCGACAGCCGGCGCGTTGCGGTCTCGCCAAGCGGATCCTTGTAGAGCAGCACGCAAGAGGATGGTTTTTCGCCGCGACCGACCCGGCCGCGCAACTGGTGCAGCTGGGCGAGGCCGAAGCGCTCGGCATGCTCGATGACCATGATCGTCGCATCCGGCACGTCGACGCCGACCTCGATGACCGTGGTGGCGATCAGGATGCGTGTCTCACCGGCCTTGAAGGCGCGCATCGCCTCGTCCTTGTCGGCGCCTTTCATGCGGCCGTGCACCAGGCCGATCCGGTCGCCGAACAGCGGCTTGAGCGAGGCAAAACGGTCCTCCGCCGACATCAGCTTGATCTCCTCGGATTCCTCGACCAGCGGACAGATCCAATAGATCTTCTGGCCGTCGGCGACGGCGTCGCGCATGCGGCCGACCAGCTCGTCGAGCCGCTCGAGCGGCAGGGTGACGGTGCGGATCGGCTGACGACCAGCCGGCTTTTCGGTGAGCTTCGACACGTCCATGTCGCCGAAAGCGGTCAGCACCAGCGTGCGCGGGATCGGCGTCGCCGTCATCACCAGCATGTCGGGCGCGTCGCCCTTGGCGGTGATGGCGAGCCGCTGGTGGACGCCAAACCGGTGCTGCTCGTCGATGACGGCGAGGACGAGGTCGTGGAACGTCACCGTTTGCTGGAACAGCGCATGGGTGCCGACGACGATGTCGATCTCGCCACTGGCCAGACCGGCCAGCGTCTCGGTGCGCTCGCGACCCTTTTCGCGGCCGGTGAGGATGGCGATGCGCAGGCCGGCTCGTTCCGCGAAGGGCGCAATCGTCGCAAGGTGCTGGCGCGCCAGGATTTCGGTCGGCGCCATCAACGCCGCTTGGCCGCCGGCCTCGACGGCGCGCGCCATGGCGAGCAGCGCGACAACCGTCTTGCCGGAACCGACATCACCCTGCAGCAGGCGCAGCATGCGTTCGGGGTCACCGAGATCGACATTGATTTCGGCAAGCGCCATTTCCTGCGAACTGGTCAGCGAATAGGGAAGCGCGGCGCGCAGCTTTTCGACGATGCGGCCGTCGCCGACCAGCGGCCGGCCGGACAGGCGGCGGACTTTTGCGCGCACCAGCGCCAGCGACACCTGGCCTGCCAGAAACTCGTCATAGGCGAGACGTCGCCAGGCCGTGCCGTCGATGGACACGTCGATCGGGTCGGCGGGATTGTGGATGCGGGCGAGCGCGTCGCCGAAGGCAGGAAAGGTGCGGCGGCGCAGAAACTCACCCTTCTGCCATTCCGGCAGCACCGGCAAGCGAGCGAGCGCCTGGCCGATTGCCCGGCGCAGCACTTTTCCCGAAAGCCCGGCAGTGAGCGGATAGACCGGCTCGACCAGCGGCAGGTTTTCCGCTTCGCTGGCCAGCGCGATGTGGTCGGGATGAACCATAGTCGGGCGGCCGTTGAACCATTCCATGCGGCCGGAGACCACGACATGCTCGCCCACGGGCATCGCTTTTTCGAGATAGGCGGCGTGCGCATGGAAGAAGGTCAGCGCGATCTCGCCGGTATCGTCATGGGCGTAGACCCGGTACGGCACCGATCTGTTGCCGCGCGGCGGCGGCTGGTGACGGTCGATGCGCAGATCGAGGGTGACGATCGCGCCTTCGGCCGAACCGGCGATACCCGGCCGGTTGCGGCGGTCGATCACCGTGTGGGGCAGCACGAACAGAAGATCGCCGGCACGCGCCGTGCGGTCGCCGAGATCGGCCGGAACGACTTTCTCGATCAGTGCGCCAACCTTCGGCCCGACGCCGGCAAGCGAGGTGATCGGGACAAACAGCGGATCGAGGAGGGAAGGTCTCATTGGTGAGAGACCACCCGATGTCGGCGCTTACCCCCCTCTGGCCTGCCCACTTTGCCACCACTTGGCATCTCCCCCTCAAGGGGGGAAATTGGCAGCTTTGGCTTCATCGCCCATCTTGCAGCGGTGGAGATTGACGAAACCAGGCGCGACAGCAAATCTCCCCCCTTGAGGGGGAGATGTCCGGCAGGACAGAGGGGGGTGCCTGGGCTGATGTTGTCAGGAGTGTATGTCACACCGGGATGTTAGACACCCACCGGACCGTTGCAAGGCTGACACCGCGCTCTATCCACGCTATATGCGCCGCTTCAGGCAAGGATGCTGGACAATGACCGGAACGAGACGATCAAGCGAGGGGCTCGATGCCCGCCGCCGCAAGCTTCTGTTTCGGTCCTGGCATCGCGGCATGCGCGAAATGGACCTTATTCTCGGCAGTTTCGCCGACGCCGAGATCGGCGCCTTGACCGGCGACGAACTCGACCAATATGAGAGGCTCCTCGAAGTTGCCGACACCGAATTCCTGCCCGTGATCACCGGCGAACGCCCGATTCCGGCAAATATCGATTGTGCCGTCCTGCAAAAAATCCTGGCGTCGCGCCAGACGATGACATTCTGAACGACGTGTAATCCATGAGCCTCATTCCCTCGATCGGCCTGCCGAAAGGCCGCGCTGGCCAGTTCATCGTCGACGGTGTCGCCGACGGTTACGAAGCCTTCGCGCTGGTGCAGGCCGCGCACGAGATCGCGCCCGATAAGCCGGTGCTGTTCGTGGCACGCGACGGCCAGCGCCTGCCTTCGATCGTCGAGGCGCTCTCATTCGCCGCGCCTGGCCTGCCGGTGCTCGAACTGCCGGCCTGGGATTGTCTGCCCTATGACCGCGTTTCGCCCGGGGCGGATGCTGCCGCGCGGCGGCTGGACGCGCTCACCGCGATGATCGCGTTGGCAAAAAACCCACACCGCGCCGTCATCCTCACCACCGCCAACGCGCTGCTGCAGCGCATTCCGCCGGCAGGCCTTGTCGAGGCGCAGACATTTCACGCCAAACCCGGCAACCAGATCGACATGAACGCACTGGCGTCGCGGCTGGAGATATCAGGCTTCGAAAGGGTGCCGACCGTGCGCGGTGTCGGCGAGTTTGCCGTGCGCGGCGGCATTCTGGACCTGTTCGCGCCGGGCTGGACCGAAGCGCTGCGGCTCGATTTCTTTGGCGACACGCTGGAATCGATCCGCGTCTTCGACGCCGCCACGCAGCGCACCACCGGCCAGCGCAAGTCGATGGCGCTGCAGGCGATGAGCGAGGTGGCGCTGACGCCGGAGACCATCAGCCGCTTCCGCCGCAGCTACATCGATGCCTTTGGCGCACCCTCGCGCGACGATGGGCTGTATGCGGCGGTCAGTGAGGGACGGCGTTTTGCCGGCATGGAACATTGGCTGCCGTTCTTCTACGAGCGGCTGGAGACGGTGTTCGACTATCTGCCGGACACGCCTGTCGTGTTCGACCATTTGGCGCATGAGGCGCTGGCCGAGCGCCATGCGCTGATCCTCGACCATTACGAGGCGCGCAGGAGGCAGGCCGACGGCGCGCTGAAGGACGCCGTCCCCTACAAGCCGGTGCCGCCCGACCTGCTTTATCTGTCGCCGGAAAACCTGATCGCCGCGCTTGGGCCGCGCGAAGCGATCGACTTCACGCCCTTCGACGCGCCCGATGCCGGCGCGAAGAAAATCTTCCATGCCGGCTCGCGGCATGGCCGCAGCTTCGTCGAGGAACGCGCCGACCCCAACGTTAACGTCTTCGACGTCGTCGTAAAACACATTGCCGATGAGCGGGCCGCCCGCCGCCGCGTCGTCATCGCCGGCTGGACCGAAGGTTCGCTAGACCGGCTCGGCCAGATCCTGGCTGAGCATCATCTCGGCAATCTCGAGCCGGTCGCCACGCTGGCCGAGGCGGAAAAGCTGGAACCGGGGCAGGCGGGACTTGCCGTGCTGCCGCTCGAATCCGGCTTCGAGACCGAGAAACTGGTCGTCGTCGCCGAGCAGGATATTCTGGGCGACCGGCTGATCCGTCGCTCGAAGCGCAAGAAGCGTCCTTCCGACTTCATCGCCGAGGCCTCGGCGTTGTCCTCTGGCGACATCGTCGTCCATACCGATCACGGCATTGGCCGCTTCATCGGACTGCGCACCATCGAGGCGGTCGGCGCGCCGCATGATTGCTTGGAAATCCATTATGCCGGCGACGACCGGCTGTTCCTGCCGGTCGAGAACATCGAACTTCTGTCGCGCTATGGTTCGGATTCGGCCGAAGCGACATTGGACAAGCTTGGCGGCGGCGCCTGGCAGTCGCGCAAGGCGCGGCTGAAGCGGCGGCTGCTTGACATGGCCGGGCAGTTGATCCGCATCGCCGCCGAGCGGCATATGCGCGCCGCTCCTTCGCTGGTGCCGGCGGACGGTCTCTATGGCGAATTCGCCGCGCGATTTCCCTATGAGGAGACCGACGACCAGCAGACGGCGATCGATTCGGTCATGGGCGACCTGGGCGCCGGAAAGCCGATGGACCGGCTGATCTGCGGTGATGTCGGCTTCGGCAAGACGGAAGTTGCGCTTCGCGCTGCCTTCATAGCGGCGATGGAAGGCTTTCAGGTCGCGGTGGTGGTGCCGACGACGCTGTTGTCACGCCAGCATTTCAAGACTTTCTCGCAGCGCTTCTCCGGCTTGCCGATCCGCGTCGCCCAGGCTTCGCGGCTGGTCGGCGCCAAGGAACTGGCCGAGGCCAAGAAAGGCATCGCCGAAGGCACGGTCGACATCGTCATCGGCACTCACGCGCTGCTCGGCTCGTCGATCTCGTTCAAGAACCTTGGCCTGTTGATCATCGACGAGGAACAGCACTTTGGCGTCAAGCACAAGGAACGGCTGAAGGACCTGAAGAGCGACGTGCATGTGCTGACGCTGTCGGCGACGCCGATCCCGCGCACGCTGCAGCTGGCGTTGACTGGCGTGCGCGAGCTGTCGCTGATCGCCACGCCGCCGGTCGACCGCCTGGCGGTGCGCACCTTCATCTCGCCCTTCGACCCGCTCGTCATCCGCGAGACCCTGCTCCGGGAACGCTACCGCGGCGGTCATTCCTTCTATGTCGTGCCGCGCATCAGCGATCTGGCAGAAATTCATGATTTCCTGCGTGAATCCGTGCCCGAGCTGAAAGTGGCTGTCGCTCACGGCCAGATGCCGCCCGGCGAGCTCGACGACATCATGAATGCTTTCTACGACGGTCAGTACGACGTGCTCTTGTCGACCACCATCGTCGAATCCGGCCTCGATATTCCGACCGCCAACACGCTGATCGTGCATCGCGCCGACATGTTCGGCCTGTCGCAGCTCTACCAGCTGCGCGGCCGCGTCGGCCGCTCGAAGGTGCGTGCCTATGCGCTGTTCACGCTGCCGGCCAACCGCAAGCTGACCGACACCGCCGAGCGCCGGCTGAAGGTTCTGCAGTCGCTCGACACGCTGGGGGCCGGTTTTCAGCTCGCCAGCCACGACCTCGATATCAGAGGCGCCGGCAATCTTCTCGGCGAAGAGCAGTCCGGCCACATCAAGGAGGTCGGCTTCGAGCTTTACCAGCAGATGCTGGAGGAAGCCGTTGCCGAGGTGAAGGATTCCGGCGAGGTGCAGGATGGCGGCTGGTCGCCGCAGATCGCCGTCGGCACGGCGGTGATGATCCCGGAAAGCTATGTTCCGGACCTGCAGCTGCGGCTGGCGCTCTATCGCCGCCTCGGCGACCTCGAAAACACCGAGGAGATCGACGCCTTCGGCGCCGAGCTGATCGACCGCTTCGGACCGTTGCCGGAGGAAGTGAAGCATCTGCTGAAGATCGTCTTCATCAAGGCGCTCTGCCGCAAGGCCAATGTCGAAAAGCTCGACGCCGGACCAAAGGGCGTCGTCATCCACTTCCGCAAGCGGGAGTTCTCGAACCCCGTCGGACTGGTCACGCTCATTGGCGAGCAGGGCTCGTTGGCCAAGATCCGGCCGGACCACAGCGTCGTTTTTAGCCGCGACTGGCCGACACCTGAAAAGCGGCTGGCCGGGGCCGCCGTCGTCATGACGCAATTGGCTCGGCTGGTGGAGAAGGCTGCCTAGAAAGGCGTTGCTGCTGCTTTGGCCAACGACTACGCCGGCAGTTCCGGCGCATCACGGCCATTCGCCACACGTCCAAATCCGGTCTAGAATAGGAAATCGGCTTCGTGTATGGAGCCGCAATCCCCATTTGGGGGGCGAAATGGCGGGCGATAGCACCCGCTGGAAAGAACGTTGGGTGCAACGATGACGAAATGGTCGCCGAATTCGTGGAGAGCAAAGCCGATACAGCAGGTTCCTGCCTATCCGGATCTTGCCGCGCTGAAGAACACGGAAGCCCAGCTCGCCACCTTTCCGCCGCTGGTTTTTGCAGGTGAGGCACGCAAGCTGAAGAAGCAGCTTGCGACCGTCGCTGCCGGCGACGCATTCCTTCTGCAGGGCGGCGATTGCGCCGAGAGTTTTGCCGAGCATGGCGCGGATAACATCCGCGACTTCTTCCGCGTCTTCCTGCAGATGTCCGTGGTGCTGACCTTCGCCGGTGCGCAGCCGGTGGTGAAGGTCGGCCGTGTC
Organism: Mesorhizobium sp.; assembly: GCA_004020645.1. Classification (GTDB taxonomy): domain Bacteria; phylum Pseudomonadota; class Alphaproteobacteria; order Rhizobiales; family Rhizobiaceae; genus Mesorhizobium. Next base: position 54,486 of record SAQL01000001.1, read on the forward strand.
GCCGGCCAGTTCGCCAAGCCGCGCTCGTCCGACAACGAGACCAAGGGCGGCGTGACGCTGCCCAGCTATCGCGGCGACATCATCAACGGCATCGAGTTCGACGCCAAGTCGCGCATTCCCGATCCCGCACGCCAGGAGATGGCCTACCGCCAATCGGCGGCGACGCTCAACCTGTTGCGCGCTTTCGCCCAGGGCGGCTATGCCAGCCTCGAGAACGTGCATCAATGGATGCTGGGCTTCGTGTCGGACAGCCCGCAGGGCGAGAAATACGAGTCGCTCGCCAACCGCATCACCGAGACGATGGACTTCATGAAGGCTGTCGGCATCACCTCGGAGACCAATTACGCGCTGCGCGAGACCGATTTCTACACCAGCCACGAGGCGCTGCTGCTCGGTTACGAGGAGGCGCTGACCCGTGTCGATTCGATGTCAGGCGACTGGTACGCAACCTCCGGCCATATGATCTGGATCGGCGATCGTACGCGCCAGCCCGACCATGCCCATGTCGAGTACTGCCGTGGCATCAAGAACCCGCTGGGCCTGAAATGCGGCCCGTCGCTGACGCCGGACGGCCTGCTGCAGCTCATCGACCTGCTCAATCCGGAAAACGAGCCCGGCCGGCTGACACTGATCGCGCGCTTCGGCTCCGACAAGGTCGCCGAGCATCTGCCGAGGCTGGTCCGCGCAGTGAAGAAGGAAGGCCGCAGCGTGGTGTGGTCGTCGGATCCGATGCACGGCAACACGATCGAGGCTGCCGGCTATAAGACGCGGCCGTTCGATCGCATCCTGAAGGAAGTGCAGACCTTCTTCGAGGTGCATCGCGCCGAAGGCACGCATCCGGGCGGCATCCATATCGAGATGACCGGCAAGAACGTCACCGAATGCACCGGTGGCGCTCGCGCCATCACCGCCGAGGAGCTGCAGGATCGCTACCACACCCATTGCGACCCGCGCCTCAACGCCGACCAGGCGATCGAACTGGCGTTCCTGGTGTCGGACCTGCTCAAGAAGAGCCACCTGGTTCAGCAAAAGCAGGCCGTCAACGGCTGATTTCAGTCGCCATCGATCAAGAAGCGTCGGAGACACCCTCGCTTGTTGGCAACTTTTGCGCCTGGCCTGACCATTTTAGGCGATGGAAACGTCAACTGCTTTCGAATGAGGAACCCGGACCACTGGACGGCTCATCACCGTCGGGTATCTCCGGGCTACCTGCGTTGGCTCCTGCCACATTCTTGAGAGCTCTGGTCACTCTATGCCGTGGTTCCATGCGCTCATGAAGCACTCGAACGACAATGACGCTACGCAACCGCAGGTTGAATCAGCGGCCGCGCTCCCAGCGCAGTTCGTTGAGCCGGGGATCGGCGGCAAACGCCGTCCTGGAAAACTCGATCCGCTTTTGCGGGAACTCACAGATCGCCTGCACGCCGGAGGCGCCCAGCCGGATGCGCCAGGTGTGGGGTTCCAGCGGTTTCGGCTTGGCAAAGGCGCTACATGCCAGCAGCGCCACATTGGCGCCTTTCGGGTCGCGCACGGAGCGATAGCGGATCGCCTCCATCCCGGCTTCGCGCGCGACATCGGCAATATTTTGGCAGGCCGCATAGTCGGTCGGGTGCGTCCACGCTGCCGCGTCGCGGTCGAGCGGCGGCCGTGTCAGGTCGATCACCTTTGTGCTGCGTATCGCGGCGGCGAAGGCTGTGTATTCAGCGGCGTCGTGCGGCCAGGGCGTATCCGGCGATTCCGCGAAGAACAGCAAGCGGTAAAAAGCCATCTCGGAAACGGCGGTCATCATGGTCTCCGCCGCATAGTAGACGCCCTTGGTCCTGCCGACGCGGCGGAAGCGCGAACCGTGCGGGTAGACCGAGCCGTAGCGGAAGGGCGTTGCCAAGAGATAATGCAGATGCCGGCATTCCAAGGGGATTTGCGGCTTGGTTTCCTCGATCAGGTCTTCGAGGAGGGCCTGCTCGTCGAGCGTATCGACGATCTTCAATGTCGAGACGCGGTGCTGCGCCTCAACCATGCGCCAGTATTTGCCGTCGAGCCAATACTTGCTATCGAGTTTGGCGGCTTCAGACGAGAGCGCGTCGGGAGTCCAGATAGGCGATGACATCGACAAGGCCTGATATCGTCTTGATTTTTTCGAGCGGGGTGCCGTCGAAGGCCGGGTTGGCATTCTTCAGCCATGCCCGGGCGACGGTCTCGTCGCCGCCGACAATGGCATCGAGCGAGCGGAACAGCCGGACGAACAGCACGGCAAGCTCGAATGGCTTGGTCCCACGCTCCAGCAGGAATTCTTGCCTGCGCATGCGCGAAACCGTGGCTTCCGAGACCCCGATGATGGAGGCGAGCATCCTGGCGGTAATGTCCAGCAGGTCTGCGGCGCGCAACGTGGCCTTGGTCAGGACTGCATTTTCGGCCGTGTTGGCGGCGACATGGGGTTGCATTGCAAGCACCTCTCCTTTCTTCTGAAAATATATGCCATGAAAATTCATATGGAAAGATGTTGGTTTTAAACAATTGGCGGGCCGTCGAGAGGCTGCTCGCGCGGCCCGCCGCTTTAGACAAACCGTGCTGTGCGTGACATGCCCGCCGAATGTCGCATTTGCTGGGACATCGCCGCTGCAAAACTGGAATCCTGGCAAGCACGCCGATGCCATGAACGGCGATTTCAGAGTGGCGAATAAGTTGGGAGGCAAGATGGACGACGCTCACACCGGATCATGCCTGTGCGGGGCTGTGCGGTTCAGGGCGCGCGGGGGATTGCGCGGCGTGATCTATTGTCACTGCTCGCAGTGCCGGAAGCAAAGTGGTCACTTCTACGCTGCAACCAATGTTGCCAACGCCGACATCACAATAGCGGGCGCGGAAAGCATCACCTGGTACGAAGCATCTTCGTTTGCCAGGCGCGGTTTCTGTAAGACATGCGGCTCGCTGCTGTTCTGGAAGCCGCAGGATGATGAATACGTCTCGGTTTTGGCCGGACTGTTCGACAAGCCCACCGGACTTCAGGGCCAATGCCACATCTTCGTCGGCGACAAGGGCGACTACTATACGATCGACGATGGGCTGCCGCAGTTCGAGAAGTCGACGCCGTCGATCAAGGTCGCGGATGAGTGACAAGGTCACCGACGAATGATTTTGCAGGGGTCGCCTTATTCCCTTGATCCGGCCATTGCGCTATCCCCTGCCGGTGGTTCGGAAAGGTTTGGCATGCAGCGGCTGATCGATGCTTTCTTCAATTCAGTGCGGGCATTTCGCAAATTGGCTTCCAGCGAGAAAGCCTTCCAGCAGGAGTTGATGCTGCTCGTGCTTGCCTTGCCGCTCGGCTGGTTTGTTTCGGTGTCGTGGCGCGGCTATGCCCTGCTGATCGGCGCGGTGCTGCTGCTGATCATGGTCGAAGTGCTGAACACCGGCATCGAGGCCGCATGCGATGCGTTCAGCCGGGAGTTCAACGTCGATATCCAGCTCGCCAAGGACTGTGGTTCGCTGGCGGTGCTGATTTCGGTGGTGATCGTTGCCGGCGTCTGGGGCATCGCCATCATCGAGCGAATCATGGGGCTACCGATCTAGCGCTCCTGATACTAATGGCGGTTACCACAACCTGATCCCGACCGACCACGATCTATTCCGAAAACCGGTATCCACTTTTCGCTTACGCGGACCTTCAGTTCGGGATCATGATCTGAGGAGACCGACATGACCGGGACCGCCGATTCCCTGCTGCTTGAGCGAGCCGGCCTGCCGGACGATTTACGCTGGCTGGCCGAAAAATACCCGCGCCAGGTCTGGCAGGGCCACGCCAACATTCATGGCATGGCCAACATGTGGCTGCAGCGGCACGACATGTTCCGCGAGTTCGGCGGCATGCTGACCAGCGGCATCGGCGACTATCGCGAGGGCAGGCTGAGGGCGCCGGAGTTCGCGCGCTGGTTCGCGCCCCGCCTCAACCATTTTCTCGGTCATCTCGACGGCCACCACAATGTCGAGGACAATCATTATTTTCCGGTCTTCGCCAAGGCGGAGACCCGGCTGAAACGCGGCTTCGAGATTCTTGATGCCGATCATCATACGATCCATGAAGGGCTGGAGCGCAATGCCCAGACGGCGAACGCTTTCATCCGCACGCTTCAGGAGAGCGAGGACAAGCAGCGCTTTGCCGCCGATGCCTACGCCGACGAGAACAGCCGGCTGATCGCCATGCTGACCAGGCACCTTGCCGATGAGGAGGACCTGATCATTCCGCTGATCCTTGATCGTGGCGATCGCGTGCTCGGCATCGACTGATCCTCACCTCTCCTTGCTACGCTCCTTTTTGGCGATGGTGTGAGCGATAAACCAGGCAAGGACGGCCACGCCCAACCCAATCGCCAGGGCGATCAGCAATCGCTCGTGACGGGCCAACGCCTGGCCGACGATGCGCTCCGCGCCCAGCCCGAACACATAGCCGATGGTGGTGAACAATCCGGCCCAGACTATCGATGAAATGACGTTGAGAATGACAAAGCGCCTCACGGCAATGCCAGACAGTCCGGCCGCGATGCCGCCGACAAGGCGCAGGCCATAAATGAAGCGGTTTGACAGGACGAAAATGTCGGGATGGGTGGAGACAAGACGATAGGCATGGCTGAAACCCGGCCGGTCCTTCAGTTTGACCACGAACGGATGGTCGGCGAAGCTTCGTCCGAGGATAAAGAAAAAGGTATCGCCGACAAAGGCGCCGATGGCCGCTGCGAGAAAGGCCTGCCACAGGACGAAGACATGCTGATGCGCGAAAAACCCGCCGAGGAGGGCCGCACTTTCGCCCTCGGCGACACAGCCCAGAAAGACGGCAATCAGCCCATATTGTTCGATGAGATGGTGGATGGCATCCGTCATGAACGCGTCCGCTGCTTCGACAGAATCTCGTCGATCCGCTTCACCTGTTCGGCCAGCTGCGCGATCTCGTCGCGCATGCCAACGATCTGGCTGTGGCGCAGTTCGTCCAGCTTCTCATGCAGCGCCATGATCTCGATCTCGGCCTTGAGATTGACCTCGTAGTCGTGGGCGGCGTCGATGCGGTCGCGCTCGGCCTGGCGGTTCTGCGCCATCATGATCACCGGCGCCTGCAGCGCAGCGATCATGGAGAGGATGAGGTTGAGGAAAATGAAGGGATAGGGATCGAAGGCATCGCGCGACAGGAGCCAGACATTGCCTGACGTCCACAGGATCAGGAAGGCGATGAAGGCCAGGATGAAGGACCAGGAACCGCCGATCCGGGCGATGGTGTCGGCGAGGCGGTCGCCAAACGTCTGATGAAAAGCGACGGCCTTGTTGGTGTCCTTCGAGATCGTGGTGCGTTCGAGCGTGCTTTGCAGCACCTGGCTCTCAACCTGGCTCAGGCCATCCGGCTTTCGCTTCAGCCAGCGCTTTGCCAACTCTTCGATAGTCTTGTTCATGCCTCCTCCGTCGTCAGCGATAGACCTAAAGGCTGCCGGTTCGCACGGGAAGTGGTAGATTGACGCGACAGAGTGAGGAAACAATGATGGACTTTCAGAAAATCCGCGCCCGCGCGGCCAAACGCAAGGGCGGGGAAGCGGTGCTGGCGTCGCTGCTGGGGCCCATGCCCGACAATGCCGCGGTGGCTGACATTACCGACGACCGGATCCTGGCGACGATGGCCGAGCGTGTTTTCGCCGCTGGTTTCGTCTGGCGGGTCATCGAGCAGAAATGGCCTGGTTTCGAAGAAGCGTTCCTCGGCTTCGAGCCGAAGCGGCTGCTGTTCCAGCCCGATGATTTCTGGCACGATCTGGCAGCCGACGAACGCATCGTGCGCAATCCGCAGAAGATCAAATCTGTCCGCGACAACGCCGTGTTTGTTGAGAGGGTGTCGAAGGAGCATGGCGGCTTCGGCAGGTTCCTCGCCGACTGGCCAGAAGACGACCAGGTCGGGCTGATGGCATATCTCGCCAAGCATGGCAGCCGGCTCGGTGGCAATACCGGCCAGTATTTTCTGAGGTGGCTGGAGTGGGACGCCTTCATCGTCTCGGCCGACATGGCGGCCGCACTTCGCGACGCCGGCCTGGACATCGCCGAAAGCCCGACCTCGAAGCGGGATCTCGACAAGATCCAGAACCAGATCAATGCTTGGGCGGCACAAACCGGGCTGCCGCGCCGGCATATTTCGCGCATTCTGGCGATGTCGATCGGCGAGAACCATTCGCCCGAGGCACTGCGCGAATATATGGGCGAATAGGACACGATCGGTATGTCGATCGGTCCGATCGGTCTGACACGAATGACATGTGTCATTCGGTCGGTTCGACACGATCGACATTCGTCGATCGGTCAGTGGTGCAAATGAACGCCATTGCCCGGCGAATTCTGGCGCGCTAAGTCAGCAGCCATGACCGACCAGACCGTTTCCGACATATTGCGCATCGCCGTCGCCCAGCTCAATCCGACGGTTGGCGACGTCGCCGGCAATCTCGCCAAGGCCCGCGAGGCGAGGGCGGATGCCGCCCGCCAGGGCGCCGACCTCGTGCTGTTCACGGAGCTTTTCCTCGCCGGCTATCCGCCCGAGGATCTTGTGCTGAAGCCAGCGTTCCTGAAGGCCTGCGAACGGGCGGCGCAGGATTTCGCGAGGGATACCGCCGATGGCGGGCCGGGCGTCATTATCGGCACGCCGCTGAAGCGCAAGAGCGGCACGCACAATTCGATCATCTTTGCCGATGACGGCAAGATCCTTGCCGAGCGCTACAAGCTCGATTTGCCGAACTACGGCGAATTCGACGAGAAGCGCGTCTTCCAGGCTGGTCCTGAAATGCAGGGACCGGTCAATTTCCGCGGCGTGCGCCTGGGAATTCCGATCTGCGAAGACATTTGGGGCGATGTCGGCATCTGCGAGACGCTGGCCGAAAGCGGCGCTGAAATCCTGCTGGTGCCGAACGGCTCGCCCTATTATCGCGGCAAGGTCGACGTTCGCCACCAGATCGTCATTCGCCAGGTCATCGAATGCGGATTGCCGATCATCTACGCCAATCAGCTTGGCGGCCAGGATGAGCTGATCTTCGACGGTGCGTCGTTTGCCATAGGTTCCGACAAGACGCTGGCCTTCCAGATGAGCCAGTTCGAGGAGACGGTCAACCTCACCACCTGGAAGCGAAACCGCGCCGCCGCAGGCGCGCAAAGTGGAAATAACTCCGAGGGCTGGGTCTGCTCCGAAGGGCCGATGTCGAAAATACCGGAAAAGGAGGAGGCCGATTATCGCGCCTGCATGCTGGGCCTGCGCGACTACGTCAACAAGAACGGCTTTAGGAATGTCGTGCTCGGTCTTTCCGGCGGCATCGATTCGGCGATCTGCGCAGCACTTGCCGTCGATGCGCTCGGCGAGGAGAGGCTGCGCGCCGTGATGATGCCTTATCGCTACACCTCGAAGGACTCGCTCAAAGACGCCGAGGATTGCGCGCGTGCGCTCGGCTGCCGTTACGATATCGTGCCGATCTTCGAGCCGGTCGAGGGATTCCTGCATACGCTGACGCAGCTTTTCGAGGGCACCAAGGAAGGCATCACCGAAGAAAACCTGCAGAGCCGCGCGCGCGGCACCATCCTGATGGCGATCTCCAACAAATTCGGCTCGATGGTGGTCACCACCGGCAACAAAAGCGAAATGTCGGTTGGCTACGCCACGCTCTACGGCGACATGAATGGCGGTTTCAACCCGATCAAGGACCTCTACAAGATGCAGGTCTATGCGCTGGCGCGCTGGCGCAATACGCACGTGCCGGCGGGCGCACTGGGTCCATCCGGCGAAGTGATCCCGAACAACATCATCGACAAGGCGCCGTCGGCGGAACTGCGCGAGAACCAGACGGATCAGGATTCGCTGCCGCCCTATCCGGTGCTGGACGACATATTGGAGTGTCTGGTCGAGAACGAGATGGGTGTTGACGAGATCGTGGCCCGCGGCCACGACCGGGCGACGGTGACGCGCGTCGAACACCTGCTCTACATCGCCGAATACAAGCGCCGGCAGGCAGCGCCCGGCGTGAAGATCACCAAAAAGAATTTCGGCCGCGACCGCCGTTATCCCATCACCAACCGGTTCAGGGATGGCGGATAGGCGCCGTTTCTCGCTCCTGTGAAATGGCGGCGGCCGGACGATCAGTGGGATAGCCATGCCTGCCTGTGAAATCAGCTTCGACGTGTCACGGATCGACTTCCGGGCGACCTCCGACCTGTTGATGGCAAGCTACTGGGGCAGCGGGCGCAGCGACGAACTCCACCGCCGCGCCTTTGCCAACTCGCTTTGTGTCGGCGCCTATGCCGACGGCAAGCAGATCGGCTTCGGCCGGGCGATCACCGACCGCACGGTGTCTGTCTATCTGCCGACGTCATCGTCTGGCCTGGACATCGCGGGCGAGGCATCGGCACGCGGCTTGTCCACGCGCTTATCGATCATCCGGATTGCAAGACAGTCACGCACTGGAGCCTGTCGACCAACGATGCTCACGCGGTTTATGAGAAACTCGGCTTCAGGCCGTCCACCGATGGCAGCGTGAACGAGCAATCGTACAACCCGCGATTGTTGCAAAAACGTCTCACTGGTTGGACCAGATGCGCTTTCGGTCGCTCGCTGGCTTGGCGACGCGTTGAGGCATCTCTATAAGAACGTCTCCGCGATTCCCTACGCATCGGCCCGAAAATCGGAATCGATTTTCGGAATGCACGATGCGCAGGTTCAAAATGTTAGAGCGTACTTTGTGCGTCCGAATGGACGCACATCGCTCTAATGGGAGGACCGAATGGCAGGATTTGACATCGTTATGCGAGGCCGCGAAGCCTAGGTCTCAGAGGGCGCGCCGGAAGGTTTTCACCTTCATGGGCAAGCCCATCTAACAACAGGCCTTCGTCGATGCCGGTCGCCGCCCGTATTCGGGCGAGCCGCCAGATATGCCGAACCTCCGCATTCCCGGGCGCTAATTCGCCCACGCGGTTTTTTCAATTTTCGACCTTACCGGGACCGGGCTCGCTTGCGCCCGAATGACATCATGGCTCGTTTTCAGATAGATTTGCGCGCTGGGGCCTTTCGCAGCGTCCTTGGCTTCACGCTCAGCCATTGGCGGCGCCAGCCGTGGCGGCTTTCGCTCATCATGGGCACATTCCTGCTGTCGACCTTGGCCGACGTTCTGACGCCGCTCTATTCCGGCCGGCTGGTCGACGCCGTCGCCAGCAGTGCTGCGGCCGACGACGTCGCCTGGAATGCGGCGATGGCGGCGTTTTCGATGCTGGTGGCGCTGGCGCTCACCGGCGTCGTGCTGCGCAATCTCGCCTTCATGGCTATCGTCGAACTGACCCTGAAGATGATGGCGGATATCGCCGCCGACGCGTTCCATCGCGTCCAGCGCTTCTCCACCGACTGGCACGCCAACAGCTTCGCCGGATCGACCGTGCGCAAGATAACCCGCGGCATGTGGGCGCTCGACCTGCTCAACGACACGATCCTGATAGCGCTGCTGCCGTCCGTCGTCATGCTCGTCGGTTCGACGCTGCTGCTCGGCTGGTTCTGGCCGCTGATGGGTGCTGTCGTCGCCGCAGGTTCGGTGCTGTTCATCGCGGTGACGGCGCTGCTGTCGCTTGGCTATGTCGCGCCTGCCGCAAGGCTTGCCAACGCATGGGACACGCGCCTGGGCGGCTCGCTGGCCGATGCGGTGAGCTGCAACGCCGTGGTCAAGGGTTTTGGCGCCGAGGAACGCGAGGAAACGCGCCTCGCCAAGGTCGTCGCCAGATGGCGCGCCCGCACGCGCCGCACCTGGGTGCGCGGCACCGTCAACGGCACCACGCAAGGGTCGATGCTGCTGCTTCTAAGAACAGCGGTGATCGGATTTTCCTTACTTTTATGGTCGTGGGGGCAGGCGAGCGCCGGCGATGTCACCTTCGTGCTGACCTCGTTCTTCGTGCTGCAGGGCTATTTGCGCGATATCGGCACGCATATCCGCAATTTGCAGCGTTCGATCAACGACATGGAGGAACTGGTCGACTTCCAGTTCGAGCCGCTCGGCATCGAGGATGTGCCCGGCGCCAGGCCGATCCGCATTACCGACGGCCGCATCAGCTTCGACGACGTCACCTTCCATTATGGCAGCCACCGACTGCCGCTCTATCGCGACTTTTCGGTGGACATCGCGCCGGGCGAGCGCGTCGGGCTGGTCGGCCATTCGGGCTCGGGCAAGACGACCTTCGTCAAGCTGATCCAGCGCCTTTACGACGTGAACGCGGGAACAATCCTGATCGACGGTCAGGATATTTCCGGGGTGGCGCAGGCGTCGCTGCGCGGGCAGATCGCCATCGTCCAGCAGGAGCCGATCCTGTTCCACCGGTCGCTGGCCGAAAACATCGCCTATGCCCGGCCGAGCGCCACGCAAGCCGAAATCGAGCACGCGGCACGGCTGGCAAGCGCGCACGACTTCATCGTCGATCTGCCGAAAGGCTATGGCACGCTGGTCGGCGAGCGCGGCGTAAAACTATCAGGCGGCGAGCGCCAGCGCGTGGCGATCGCGCGGGCCTTCCTCGCCGATGCGCGGATCCTCATTCTGGACGAGGCGACATCCAGCCTCGATTCAGAATCGGAGGTGCTGATCCAGCAGGCGATGGAGCGGTTGATGGTCGGCCGCACGACGCTGGTCATCGCGCACCGGCTTTCGACGGTACGGGCGCTGGACAGGCTTCTGGTGTTCGATCGCGGCCGCATCGTCGAGGAGGGTTCGCATGACCAACTGATCCGGCTGCAAGGCGGCATCTACCGCCGGCTGTTCGAGCGCCAGGCGCTCGAATTGACCAAGGGGCTGGCGATCTGACGACTTACAGCGCCGCGCGTCTATTAGAGCGACGTGCGTCCACTTGGACGCACAAAGTACGCTCTAACACTTTGAATCTGCGCATCGTGCTTTCCGAAAATCGGTTCCGATTTTCGGGCCGATGCGCTAGGACGCGCGGCGCTGCCGCCTTTTCATCGCCTTCGTCATGTTCTATGTCTGCCGCCAAGCGCGGGGGCGTGTCTTGTCAACAGCAAAACCATCCGGTACGCCCCCTTCATGACAGTTACCGTCCGTTTCGCCCCATCACCCACCGGCCGCATTCATATCGGCAATGCGCGCACTGCGCTGTTCAATTGGCTGTTCGCCATGAACAACAAGGGCCGCTTCATCCAGCGCTTCGACGACACCGATGTCGCGCGCTCGACGCAGGAATTCTCCGACGCCATCCTCTACGACCTGCATTGGCTGGGCATCTTTCCCGACGCCACGGAGTACCAGTCACGGCGCTTCGAGATCTACGATGCGGCGATGGAGAAATTGAAGGCGGCACGCCTTCTCTATGCTTGTTACGAAACACCCGAAGAGCTCGATCTCAGGCGCAAGGTGCGCCGCACGCGCGGCCTGCCGCCGGTCTACGGCCGCGAAGCGTTGACGCTGACGCCTGAGCAGATCGCCGAATACCAGTCCGATGGCCGCCGGCCGCACTGGCGCTTTCTGCTGCCCAATTTCACCAGCGACCCGTTGCAGCCGGAGCGCACCGAAATCCACTGGAACGATCTGGTTCGCGGCGAGGAAACCGTCGACCTTGCCTCGGTTTCCGACCCGGTTCTAATGCGCGAGGACGGCACCTATCTCTACACTCTGCCCTCGGTGGTCGACGACATCGAGATGGGCGTCAGCCACGTCATCCGTGGCGACGACCACGTCACCAATACCGGTGTGCAGATCGCCCTGTTTCAGGCATTGGGTGCCGAGCCGCCGGTGTTCGGCCACCACAATCTGTTGACCACCGCATCGGGCGAGGGCCTGTCGAAGCGCAGCGGCGCGCTGTCCATCGAGAGCTTGCGCGAGATGGGCATCGAACCGATGGCCGTCGCCTCGCTCGCCGTGCTTGTCGGCACCTCGGAAAACGTCGTGGCGGTGCCCGATATGACTGAGCTTGCCCGGCGCTTCGATCCGGCCGCGACCTCGAAATCCACCGCGAAATTCGACCCGGACGAGCTTTTTGTGCTCAACCGCACGCTGCTGCACCATATGCCGTTTTCCGAGGCGCGGGACCGGCTGATCGTGCTCGGCATTTCCGGCGAACAGGCCGAGCCCTTCTGGCTGGCGGTGCGCGGCAATCTCGACAGGCTGGCTGATGCCGCAATCTGGTGGCGCACACTTCGCGAGGGCCCGCAGGAGCAGCCGGACTTTTCCGACGTCGACCGCGATTTCCTTCGCCAGGCGTTCGACCTTTTGCCGGAAGACCCCTGGAACGGGTCGGTCTGGAAGGAGTGGACGGGCAGGATCAGGGAAGCGACCGGCCGCAAGGGCAAGGCGCTGTTCATGCCGCTCAGGCTGGCGCTTACGGGGCAGCCTTCGGGGCCGGAGCTTGCAGATCTGTTGCCGCTGCTGGGTCGGGAAGGAACGTTGGCCCGACGACCCTGACCTTGCGCTGTCCCGGCGGCGGCAAAGTCGTCGGCGAGGGCTTGACGGCGAGGCGCTTGATGGCTTCGCGGTCGAGCCCGCCTTCGACATTGGCCAATGTCTCGGGGTCGGCACCTGGATCGGGTTTGGCGACAGGCAATGGTGTGGTCTCTACATCGGAGTCAGTCTGTTTGGGGCTTGGCGGGTTGCCGGCAATGATCTCGAAATTCTGTGCAGCGTTGCAGCCGCAGGCCAGCGGGCGAGACGTTTCGGGCTGCTTGTAGAGATAGGCGGCCGGCAGTTCGCTGTAGGGCCTGCCGGTTACCGAAGACGTCATGTCAGCCGAGTCGTCGCCAATGCCGCGCGTATAAAACACCTGCATCTCGGTGCCGGGGCAACTCGAATCGCAGTTCTTCTGATCACGCTCGAAATCGCCCAGCGAGGCGGCATTCGACATCGGGAAGAAGTAGCCGTCGCAGGTGCGCACGCACATTGTGCGGAATTCGCCGCCAAGGCGCGGCAGGTCCATGCCGTCGGGCTGATCGATCATGGCGCGGATACCGCGTTCTTCGTCGGGATCGCTCGGCTCGTCCAGCGCATCGGGCAGATTTCTGACGTTGCCCAAAAGCCGATCGAGCAGATTTCCATTGCCGTTCTCACGGTTCGCTTCCAGGACAGGCGCACGTTTCGAAGGCACGATGCTGTCGCGACAGCCATTGGCGTCGAGCGAAGCCAATATACGCGCGCGATCGCGGCGCGAGCCGCCGTCGGCAAGCTGCGCGCGCTTGACCTGCAGGGCATCGAGATTGGCGATCATGCGGTCGAGCGTGGCCTCGAGTGCGGCGCAAGCGTTGCGATTGCGCCCGAGCAGCAAAACGCCGCAGCCGGCGCTGTCGGACTGGCGGCTTGCCCTTGAAATCTGCTCGCGCTGCCGCACGATCGCGTCGTCGTATTTCCGGAGCAGGGCCGGCTTGCCTCCGCCACCGCGCGAAGCGGCTGCGAGATCGGCTTCCAGCTGGCGGCAAACACCGGAGGCGGCCTGCGGCTGAGTGACGGCAAAGCCTGATAACGCCAGTGCGCCGAGCAGCGCCGCCGCACGCGTCAGCTTCCACCCTCCGCCCGTCATTCGCCGTGAACTCCGTTTAACCGCCCGTCGCGAAAGCTACCGCTTTGCGGTTGTTACTTAGCTTACCGCGAAAGGCCGTTTTAGCCCAGACTTACGACCGCCTGCGCCTTGTGGGCCGCTTCGACCACGGCGAGCGCCGTCATGTTGACGACCCCGCGCGACGTCACCGACGGCGTCAATATATGCGCCGGCCTGTCGGTGCCGAGCAGGATCGGCCCGACATGCAGCGCGTCCATCATCGCGCGCAGGGCGGTGAGCGTGATGTTCGCCGAATCGAGATTGGGGAAGACCAGCAGATTGGCTTCGCCCTTCAGCCGCGAATGCGGATAGACGCGCTGGCGCAGCTGCTCCGACAGAGCCGAGTCGGCATGCATCTCGCCGTCGCATTGCAGGTCTGGCGCGATGCGCGCCAGGATCGCCGCTGCCTGCCGCATCTTGAGCGCGCTTGGCGAGTCGCGTGAGCCGAAATCCGAATGCGACAGCAGGGCGGCCTTGGGCTCGATGCCGAAGCGCTGGATTTCTTCGGCAGCCAGCACCGTCATCTCGGCGATCTCCTCGGCCGTCGGATCGACGGTGACATGCGTGTCGGTGAGGAAAATGATGCCGCGCTGCGAGATCAGCATGGAAAGCGTCGACAGGTCGTGATCCTTGATACCGGCGCGCGGGCCGATGATCAGGGTGACATTGCGCAAATGCCGCTCGAAACGTCCTTCCAGTCCGCAGACCATGGCGTCGGCGTCGCCACGCTTGAGGGCAAGTGCTGCGATCACGGTGTTGTCGGTGCGCACCATGGTGCGCGCGGCCTCCGTCGTGACGCCGCGCCGGCCGGCGAGTTCGATCAAAAGGTCGACATAATGGCGATAACGCGGGTCGTCCTCGGGATTGATCAGGCCGAAATCGACGCCCGGCTTGATGCGCAGCCCGTAGCGTTTCAGCCTGACTTCGATGACATGCGGACGACCGATCAGGATCGGCTCGGCGATGCCTTCCTCCAGCACCACCTGGGCGGCACGCAGCACGCGCTCGTCCTCGCCGTCGGCATAGATGACGCGCTTGGCGCTCGACGTCTTGGCCATCGTGAACACCGGCTTCATGACCAGGCCGGAGCGGAAGACGAAGCGGTTCAGCGTGTCGATATAGACCGTCATGTCGGTGATCGGCCGTGTCGCGACACCGGTGTCGCAGGCGGCCTTGGCCACCGCCGGAGCGATGCGCAGGATAAGCCTGGGATCAAAGGGCGAGGGGATCAGGAAATCGGGCCCGAAGATCGGCGTTTCGCCGGAATAGGCGCGGGCGGCGACATCGGACGGTTCTTCGCGGGCAAGGGCCGCGATCGCCCGCACCGCGGCCATCTTCATCTCTTCGTTGATGGCGCTGGCGCCGCAGTCCAGTGCGCCACGGAAAATATAAGGAAAGCAGAGTACATTGTTGACTTGATTGGGAAAATCGGAGCGGCCGGTGCAGATCATCGCATCGGGTCGCGCCGCCCGTGCCGCTTCCGGCATGATCTCGGGGTTGGGGTTGGCCAGCGCCAGGATCAGCGGTTTTGGCGCCATATGCTGGAGCAATTCCGGTTTCAGCACGCCGGCGGCCGAAAGCCCCAGGAACACGTCGGCGCCCGGCAGCACATCGGCCAGCGTGCGCGCCTCGGTGTCCTTCACATAGGGGGCCTTCCAGCGGTCCATCTCGTCGACGCGGCCCTTGTAGGCGACGCCGAAACGGTCGGTGACCCAGATGTTTTCGACGCGTGCGCCGAGCAAAACCAGCAAGTTGAGGCAGGCGAGGGCAGCTGCCCCGGCGCCGGAGGTGACGATCTTGATGTCGGAGATGGTCTTGCCGGCAAATTCCAGCCCGTTGAGCACGGCCGCGGCGACGATGATCGCGGTGCCGTGCTGGTCGTCGTGGAAGACCGGTATGGCCATGCGGGCCTTCAGCCGTTCCTCGACCTCGAAGCATTCGGGCGCCTTGATGTCTTCGAGGTTGATGCCGCCGAAGGTCGGCTCCAGCGCCGAGATCGTCTCGACCATGCGCTCGATGTCAGGCGCGTCGATCTC
Source organism: Mesorhizobium sp. (assembly GCA_004020645.1). Lineage (GTDB taxonomy): Bacteria > Pseudomonadota > Alphaproteobacteria > Rhizobiales > Rhizobiaceae > Mesorhizobium. The sequence continues at coordinate 70,085 of SAQL01000001.1, forward strand.
GATATCGAAGACGTCGATGCCGGCGAATTTCTTGAACAGCACCGCCTTGCCTTCCATCACCGGCTTGGAGGCCAGCGGACCGATATTGCCCAAGCCGAGCACCGCCGAACCATTCGAGACGACGCCGACCAGATTGGCGCGCGCCGTGTAGTCGGCGGCGGTTGCCGGATTGTCGCGGATTTCCAGACAGGGCGCCGCGACGCCGGGCGAATAGGCGAGCGCCAGGTCGCGCTGGTTGCCGAGCGGCTTTGTTGCCTGGATTTCAAGCTTTCCAGGCCGTGGATGCTTGTGGAAATAAAGTGCGGCTTCGTCGAGGTCCGACCGGGCTGCTTTTTTGTTTTCGCCTTGCATGCCGGCCGCTCCTCAGTTCAGTCAGTTTGCTGTTTTGAGTCTCTTAGCATGCAGCCGTGGCTTTTCGAGAGGTGATATGTCGCAAAGTGCGGCCTTGGGCTTCGCACAGCGTCCCGCTGGGTGGTCCCATTGAAATGTTGGACGAGGGGCGGCGCGCTGCGGCGGAGCCACGCCGAGATCTAGGTTGAATGGTTGCAAAGGGTGAAAGCAGCCGTTCGCTCCGTCCATCGCAACGAGCACACTGCGCCAGCCTTGAGTTTCGCTAAACGCCCGAAACTCTTCACGAGAGCAGACCGGCAGATTCGGGCTGCGAATATTCAAAGAGCGCTCATTCAGGTTGGTGTGGGCATCGTCGTGACCTTACCCAGAGCGGCCGCCGAGCGACGGCGACAAGCTTTGCGGCTCTTCCGCGTCCTGCCGGGTGAGGCGCCTTTGTTACCGCAACACGGTCAGGATCACGCCCATTGCCACCATGCTGACCAAGCGATAGCCGGCATTGATCGTATAATAGCGCAGAGGCCGGTGCTCATAGGTCACCGAATGCAACAGCGTGACAGCGACGAAGCCGAGCCAGAGCAGGAAAGTGCAGAGGACGGTCGAGACGATCGTCAGCGCGCCCCAGGCGTGAAGTACCTGATCGAGGATAAACGCCATGACCGCAAACGAGGCAAGGTCGACCGCAATCGCCCGCCGCAGGCCGGCGGCGAATTTCGCGCCGTCGACGCCCGACATCTCGGCCCACGGTCGGATGAAGAGTAGCGGCGAATACCAAAGCCCAGCGACAACCCAGGCTGCGAGGACCGCAGTTCCGATCCCCCAGAGGTTTATCGGCACAAACTCGATCATGCTGCTCCTCCTTCCAGCCTACTAATTCAATGATCTGGCGGTTACATTGGGTATAGCTTACTATATCCAATATGAATGACAATTCAAAGACCCGCAGGCGCTACGACGCACGGCTGCGGTCGGAGCGCGCTTTCGGCACGCGCCAACGCATTCTCGATGTGGCGAAAGAGCTTTTTACTGCGCGCGGAGTGGAAAAGGTCACGATTAATGACATCTCATCAGCCGCCGGTGTTTCGGCACCGACCGTCTATGCCCTGTTCCAGTCGAAGACCGGCATTCTAAGAGCCGTGGTCGAGCGTTCCTTCTTCGGCCCGCGCTATGCGGAGATAGCTAAGCAGGCCGAGAACGCGAGAGACCCAGAGGAGATTCTGCGTATTACTGCCTCGATCTCTCGGGTCATCCTTGATGCGGAACGCGAGGAGATCGGCCTTATGCGCGGCGTCTCGGCCCTGTCTCCCGAGCTGAAGGCGATCGAGACGGAGTTGGAGACCGTCCGCTTCAAGCTCCAGGAAGCGCGTGCCAAGCTTCTCGTCGCATCCGTCGCTGTCGCGCGCCAACTCGGCTTAGCCCGCGTGCGCGACATCCTATGGATGTATACCGGCCGCGACGTATATCGCATGCTCGTGTTGGAGCGGGGTTGGTCTTCGGACGAATATGAAAGCTGGCTCGCCGAGACGCTGATCAAAACGCTGATGGGGCGAGACTAGTTGCACTCTCATCAGTGCGTGGAGGCGGTCAGGGGCGCCCGCAGCAAGCCTCGGGATCGGATCAATTTTCATGCGCCAAAGGCCCGGCGACGCTCATCTCACATCGCTCCAAACGTCGGCTTTTGGCGCAACCTCGACCTAACACTCGCCACCGGCGATGTCTGCATTTAGGCAGGGGCAAACGTGCCCTCAACGACCGACTTTTGGGCGTATTGCTGCCGTTCGCGTCGTGGAAGACGTATGTCGGCTTCGGTCGCGGACAAGGCCCGGTGGCGCGATCCCGCGGTCGCCGCCGCCTATGGTGATGCGGCACTCGCTTCCGACGAGACGGCGCCGACGCGCCAGCCGCCGAGTTTCCGCTCACCAAGCGGCGCCATCGCCGACAGCTTCGAACTCGCGTTTGATCGCCGGCAATGGTCGGCGGCGGCACTCACCATGCCAGTGCTCGTCATCCGCTCCGGACGGGATTTCTGGAGTCGGCCACAGGATGCGAAGACAATCATGGACGAAGCACCAAAAGCGAAACGTCTGGACATCCCGGACGCCACGCACTTCGTCCATCTCGATCGCGAGGCCGCAGGGCGCGGTGTGTTCCTCGACGCCGTGAAGCGGTTTCTCGATCGGCAGGAGGAATGACCATGAAGGGTAGATCATGTGTCCTGCGGGAGCAGCAGCCGCAACGGTGTCAGGTCGACCGCCTCCAGGCTTTGCGGCTACCGTCCACCCGACAGCTACTCGCCGCGCGGTTGCGGGGCTACGCCTATCTCCGCCGCGCCACATCTCGACTCTCCCGTCTCCGCCATTCCCTGCGCGTACAAACGTCAGACTTCACTAGGCCGGCGCCGTTTCCTTGGATGTACATGCTTTTTTGTCATCGATGAACGCACCCATCGCGGCGAGGTGGTCGGCGAAGCCGGCAACGAACCGCCTGACCTTCAACGGAATAAAGCGGTTCGATGGATAGACCGCATGCACATGGTGCGGCGCATAGTGCCAGTCCGGCAGCACATGTTCGAGCAAGCCTTCGGCGATGAGCGGATCGAGTATCACCCTGTGCCCGAGGCCGATGCCGACGCCGGACAGCAACGCCTGATGATTGAGCAGCGAATTGTCGGAGCGCATGGCCGGCCGGATTCGCACCTCGGCCTTTTCGCCGCCCGGGCCGGTGAGCGGCACGACATCGCGCTTCCTGATGTGGGCGTAAAGCAGATAGTCGTGGTCGGCGAGATCTTCCGGGCGCCGCGGCCGGCCCCTGCGGTCGAGATACTCTGGCGTCGCCGCGAGGCAGCGCCCGATCACGCCGAGCTTGCGCACGATCAGCCGGTCGTCATCGATGGTCCCCATACGGATCGCCACGTCGAGCCCCTCGGCGATCACATCGACGAAACTGTCGGTCAGCGCCACGTCGAGCAACAGTTCCGGATAGGCGCGCTTGAACTCGATCAGAAAGCTGCCAAGCACGCCGGCGCCGAAGCTGGCCGGCGCGCCGACGGCAAGACGTCCGCACATCTTCGATTCGAGGCAGCCGACGCTGCGGTCCGCCTCCTCGATGCGCTCAATGATGTCGCGGGCGCGCTCCAGATAACGCCGGCCGGCTTCCGTCGGCGAAACATGGCGGGTCGTACGGTCAAAGAGCCGGACGCCTAAACGCTTTTCCAGTGCGCGGATCTGCTGGCTGACGGCCGGCTGGCTCAAGCCCAACTCGCGCGCTGCCGCCGAGAAGCTGGCGGTATCGCAGGCGCGTACGAAGCTGGTCAGCTCGGTCAAGCGGTCCATGATGGCAACTCCCTGTCGTGATTAATAAGCAAGAGTAATAGCCGATATAAGAAACCGGCAAGTTCAAAAAGCTGAACCTATGAAGTAGACCCGCCTCGCTCTGCCCGCAGCTCTATGATCCCAACCGGAGATGATGCCATGACGCTTTCCCGCCGCCATTTCCTCGCCAGTGCCGGCCTAGCCGGCGGCGTCCTTCTAGCCGGCGCCTCCGTTCCGGCACTGGCCCGCGCGCCACTGGCTGATGCCCCCACCGTTGGCGCGCTGCGCCGCAAGGTGGGTTCGATCGAGGTCACGGCGCTGCTGGACGGCTATATCGACATTAAATCGGAGCTTTTCATCGGCCTCGTCGACGCCGAGGCGGGGCGTCTGGCGGAGGCCAGCTTTGACAAGCCCGGACCGCGGCGCACGCCCGTCAATGCCTATCTGGTCAATCTTGGAGACCGGCTTGTGCTCATCGACGCCGGTATGTCGGACGGCAGGGGTCCGGCGCTCGGCCACCTTCCCGCGGCTTTGCAGTCCGCCGGCGTTGCTCCCGACCAGGTCGACACTTTGCTGATCACCCACATGCATCCCGATCATATCAACGGGGTTCTGACCTCCGCCGGCGAGGCGCTGTTTCCCAATGCGGAGCTCGTCGTCACCGCCACTGACTACGCCTTCTGGCACGACGACGCGAACATGAACCAAGCGCCGGACGAGGCAAAGCCGTTCTTTATCGGGGCACGCCGGGCTGCCGCCGCCTATGCGGACCGCCTGCGGCAAGTGGACGGCGAGCGCGAGGCGGTCGGCGCGATCCGCACCGTGCCGCTGCCCGGCCACACGCCGGGCCATGCCGGCTTCATCGTGGAATCGGACGGCGAGGCGCTGTTCATCTGGGGCGATGTCGTGCACATGGCGACCTACCAGTTCGCGCGCCCGGACTGGAGCATCGCCTTCGATGTCGATTCCAAACTGGCCGCCGAAACGCGCAAGCGGACGCTCGACCGGGTCGCTGCCGACCGGATGCTGATCGCCGGCATGCATTTGCCGTTCCCCGGTTTCGGACATGTGGCGCGCGACGGCCAAGCCTACCGCTTCGTGCCGGCCGAATGGGCCTATGAACTGTAGTGGCGGCCAGCGCGGGAAGGGGCCATCATAGCCACGCTTTCAGAGCCGTCGCTTCCTGACAAGAACGGCCGAGATGGATCGCCCCCCCGGCGTTCCCAGCGGGTACCAAGCGTTAGGTACTAGAACGCGCTGACATAGGCGCCGCCGTCGACCGGTATGTTCTGCCCGGTCAGGTAGCCGGCATGAACCGAGCACAGGAAGGCGCAGATCTGGCCGAATTCCTCCGGCGTGCCGAGCCGCTTGGCCGGAACGTTGGCTGCTGCCTGGGTCTTGCGCACGGCGGCGGCAGCCGGATCTTCAGGGGTGCCGGCTTCATGCGGAGGGCGCAGCCTGTCGGTGTCGATCTTGCCCGGCAGCATGTTGTTGATCGTCACATTGCGGTCGATCACCGTCCGCGCGACGCCGGCCAGGAACGAAGTCAGGCCGGCGCGTGCGCCAGACGACAGATCGAGGCCGGGAATGGGAACATAGACCGACAGAGAGGTGATGTTGACGATGCGGCCGAAGCCGCGTTCGGCCATGCCGTCGATCACAGCCTGAACCAGCTCGACCGGGGTCACCATGTTCTGGGTGACGCCTTCGAGGATCTTTTCGCGGTCGAGCTCGCGGAAATCGCGTAACGGCGGTCCGCCGTTGTTGTTGACGAGGATATCGGGATTGGGACAGGCGGCAAGCAGCGCCTTCTGCACCTCGGGCTTCGACACGTCGCCGACGATTTCGGTCACCTCGACGCCAAATCTTTCGCGCAGTTCGGCGGCGGTCTTCGCCAATTGGTCGGCATTGCGCCCGTTGACGACCAGATCACAGCCGGCCTCGGCCAGCGCCATGGCGCAACCGCGCCCAAGTCCCTTGCTCGAAGCACAGACGATGGCCTTTTTTCCGCGAATACCGAGATCCATGGCGATTTCTCCTCTGATTGGCGCGGCAACCTACTCTTGAGGCTGGACCAATCGCAACCGTCATACGGTTGTTGCATGAATCGGGGCATAGGCTGCACGAGAGCAACGGTGAGAATCCAATGCCTGGCGCAGAGCCCCGCACTTTCCGCAGCATGTTCATCTCCGACGTCCATCTCGGATCGAAGGCGGCGAAGGCCGAGTTCCTGATCGATTTCCTGCGCCATCACGACGCCGATATCATCTATCTGGTCGGCGACATCGTCGACGGCTGGCGGCTGAGGCGGAACTGGCACTGGCCGCAGAGCCACAACGACGTCGTCCAGAAGTTGCTGCGTAAGGCGCGCAAGGGCGCCAGCATCACCTATATCGCCGGCAATCACGACGAGTTCGCGCGCCAGTTCCAAGGCGTGCATTTCGGCGGCATCGTCGTCGCCGACCGCGCCATTCACGAGACCGCCGACGGCAAACGTCTTCTTGTCATCCATGGCGACCAGTTCGACACTGTCGTCCACAATGCGCGCTGGTTGGCCTATCTTGGCGACTATGCCTACGACGCGGCCATGCTCGTCAACCGCGTGGTGACGCGGCTTCGCCAACTGCTTGGCCTGCCTTATTGGTCGTTTTCGTCCTGGGCCAAGGTCAACGTCAAAAAGGCGGTGAATTTCATCGGCTCGTTCCAAACCATGCTGACCGAGGAAGCGCGCCGCTCGCATGTCGACGGCGTGATCTGCGGGCACATCCACCATGCCGCGATCGAAGATTATGAGGACGTGCAATACATCAACACCGGCGACTGGGTGGAGAGCTGCACCGCGGTGGTCGAGCATTTTGACGGCCGGATGGAGATCCTGCACTGGGCGCACGTCCTGCCGGAGGCTCCGGTCGGCAGCGAAGTGCTCGTGCCGATCGACATCAAGGGCAGGGCAGTCCAGGCTGCCTGACCAAACCCGACCTCACCTCGCTTTAATTGATCAGTCCAAGCGGTTCCGCCGACTTTTTCAGCATGTTATGGAATTGGCGTGCGCTGCAGGCCGACTCGGCTGAACGCTGCGCCGACGGATTGCCTGTTGATGTCCTCCCTGCCGCCGCTTTCACCCGAACAGCTCGTCAAGCCGCGTCATTTCGAACTGCGCATGAGCCTGATTTTCTTCACGCTTTTCGTGCCGCTCGGAATACATTTGCCGTATTTCCCGCTGTGGTTGCAGGCAGAGGGTTTCGATGCCGAGCAGATAGCGATCATTCTCGCAGCACCAATGTTCCTGCGCGTGGTGACGACGCCATTGCTTACAGCACTGGCCGACAGGGCGAGCGACCGCGCCCATGTCTATGTCACGCTGGTGGCCGCATCTGTGGCTGCGTCCGCCGGTTATTTCCTGACGCCGACCTACGCCATGGTGCTCGCCGTTTCGCTGGCGCTCGCCGTGGTCTGGACGCCGCATTCGCCGATTGCCGATTCACTGGCGCTATCGGGTGTGCGCCGCTTCGGCTCGAACTACGCAAGCATGCGCAAATGGGGATCGATCTCCTATCTGTGCGCAAATCTTGCGGGCGGTTTCATCCTGTCGGTGACCGGTGCCCAGGCTGTTCCGATGATCATCTTCGTGGCGTTTGGCGCCGCACTTGTCGTCGGATTGATCGCGCCGCGGCTCGGCCGTCCGCGCCGTGCTTCGCCGCTTTCGGCGGCCGACTTCCAGCAATCGGCGCCAAAACTCCTCAACGCCTATTTCCTGTATTTCTCCATCGGCGTCGGCGTCATCACCGCCAGCCACGCGTTTTTCTACGGCTTCGTCTCGATCTACTGGAACTCGATCGGCATCGGCGATCAGGTTGTCGGGTTGCTTTGGGGCTGGGGTGTGGTGGCCGAGATCGGCATGTTCATGGTCTTTACCCGGGTTTTCGGCTCCTTCTCGGTCGTGTCGATCATGGTGTTGGCCGGGATAGGCGCGATCGTGCGCTGGATTGCCTTCCCAGTGATCTGGCCGCTCGGCCTTGGCATTGCCGGATTCTTCGCTATCCAGACGCTGCATGCGGTTTCCGTGGCGCTGGTTTTGATCGGCCTGCAGAAAATGATCAGTGAGACGGTCGCGGAGGAACGCACCGGGGCCGCGCAAGGCATCGCCTATTTCTCCAACGGCTTGTTCACGGCCGTGGTGACGCTCATGTCCGGGCCTCTGTATGACCGCTTCGGCGTGGATGGTTTTTTTGCCATGGTTCCGATCGCGTCGGTCGGCCTTCTACTGATCGGGCTTGCCGCGCGTTCAGCCCCACAGCGCCGCATCGGGCGGTGACACCAGTGAACCTTGGTAGACGAGACCGGGAACACGGTCGCGCGCAAGCAGTAGCGGCCCGTCGAGATCGACGAAATCGGCATCTTGCGCCAAGAGCATAGCCGGCGCCATGGCCAATGACGTGCCGACCATGCAGCCGACCATGACGCCAAAACCCAGTTCGCGGGCGCGATCGCGAAGGACGAGGGCAGCGGTCAAGCCGCCCGACTTGTCGAGCTTGATGTTGATGGCATCGTAAAGGCCGACAAGCGAGGCAAGGCCCTCTGCCTCATGCACGCTTTCATCGGCGCAGATCGGCACCGGATGGGCGATGTGGCGAAGGATGCCGTCACGGCCCGCCGGCAGCGGCTGTTCAATCAGCGCGACGCCGTACTCGGCGGCAAAGGCGATATTTGCAACGATGTTGTCGTCGCTCCAGCCCTCATTAGCGTCAAGGATGATGCGGCTCGCCGGTGCCGCCTCTCTAACCGCGCGGATACGGGCCATATCGTTGTCGCCGCCGATCTTGACCTTGAGCAGCGGGCGCTGGGCGTTGGCGCGGGCCTGGGCTGCCATCGCTTCGGGCTCGCCGAGCGACAGAGTGTAGGCCGTCTCAAGCGCCCTCGGCGGAGCCGTGCAGATGCTGAAAGCGACCGGCTTGCCTGTGATCTTCGCCTCCAGCTCCCATAGCGCGCAGTCGACGGCGTTGCGCGCCGCGCCCGCCGGCATGGCGTCGAGCAGCGCGGCCCGGCTGATGCCGCCTTGAATCTGCTCCCGCATCGCCTCGATCGCATCGCGCACACCGTCCATCGTTTCGCCATAGCGCTTATAGGGCACGCATTCGCCGCGCCCGCTATGGTTGGCTTGGCTGATCGTCACTGTGATGACCTCGGCCTCAGTCTTCGAACCGCGCGAAATGGTGAAGGTCCCAGCGATGGGAAAGCGCTCGGACTCGACCGAAATGACACGCGCCATATTTTTCTGCTCCGGCTGTGCGACAACAAGCTTGTCGGCAAATCGACAGGTGGGTTCCGTCAGGTTAAACAGATGGCCCGTCAGGCTAAACAGGACGCCATGTTGACGATCCGCAAACGCTTCGCAAGCGGCACGACTGCCAAGGAGGCCGACCACCAGCCGCGCGTTGTGGTCGGCGAGGAGAACGGCGTTCTCGGCTGCGCTTTCTCCGGAAACTGGACGACGCGCACCGTGACGCTGGTCGACGCCGAGATGCGCAAGATCGAGAAACGCAGCGGTTTCCAGACGCTGGCGCTCGACCTTTCGCATATCGAGAAGATGGATACCGCCGGAGCCTGGGTGATCGACCGTCTGGTCAGCGCCTTCGAAAAGAAGGGTGTGGAAATCACGATGCAGGGGCAAAGCGAGATTACCTCGATCCTGCTCGGCGCCGTCGGTGACGCGGTTCGACGCGAACCTGATTCCGGCGCCGTTGGGCCGCCGAATATCATCATTCGCGCGCTCGAGGCGGTTGGCCGGCGCGTCTATGAGATGCGTGACGATTTCCTGGCCGCGATGAACATACTGGGCGCCACGATACGCGGCGCGCAGATGAAGCTTGGCCGCGGCCATGCGGTCAATCCGGCGGCGATCTTCAACCAGATGGACCGCATGGGCGTCGGCGCCATCCCGGTGGTCGTGCTGATGTCGGCCATCGTCGGGGCGATCGTCGCTCAGCAAGGCGCCTATCAGCTCAGCTATTTCGGCGCCGATATCTTCGTCGTCGACCTGGTCGGCGTGCTGATCCTGCGCGAGCTCGGCGTGCTGATGACAGCGATCATGATCGCCGGCCGTTCGGGCAGCGCCATTACGGCTGAAATCGGCTCGATGAAAATGCGCGAGGAGGTCGACGCGCTGAAGGTCATCGGGCTCAATCCAATCGGCGTGCTGGTGTTTCCGCGGCTCGTCGCGCTGGTGATAGCACTGCCTTGCCTGACGATCATCGCCAATTTCGCCGCACTTGGCGGCGGCATCGCGGCGGCATGGCTCTATTCCGACATCGCACCGGCCGCTTTCATCGACCGGCTGCGCGTCGCCATCGATCTCAGCACCATCTTTGCCGGGCTGATCAAGGCGCCGTTCATGGCCATGATCATCGGCACGATCGCCTCGGTCGAAGGCATGAAGGTTGGCGGCAGCGCCGAATCGCTGGGACAACACGTGACCGCTTCGGTGGTGAAGTCGATCTTCGTGGTCATCATCCTCGATGGGCTTTTCGCCATGTTCTACGCGGCGATCGAGTTCTGACATGGCGACGCAGGGCATCACAAAGGCGACTGGGGCCGACGAAGACGAGATCGTGCTTTCCGCGTGCGACATCACCGTGTCCTTCGGCGACAAGGTCATTCTCGACAGATTGTCGCTCGATATCAGGCGCGGCGAGATCCTCGGCTTTGTCGGCGCCTCTGGTGCCGGCAAGTCGGTTCTCCTGCGCACCATCCTCGGCCTGGTGCACAAGCAGTCGGGAACGATCAAGCTGTTTGGCGTCGATGTCGAAAAGGCGAGCGAGAGGGAGCGTCTTCGCATCGACATGCGCCTTGGCGTCCTCTTCCAGCACGGCGCGCTGTTTTCGGCGCTCACCGTTCTCGAAAACGTGCAGGTGCCGATGCGCGAATATCTCGATTTGCCGAAAAAGCTGATGGACGAGCTGGCGATGCTCAAGGTCGAACTGGTCGGGTTGCCGCCGGATGCGGCGCAGAAATTCCCGTCCGAGCTTTCCGGCGGCATGATCAAGCGTGCGGCGCTGGCGCGCGCACTGGCGCTCGACCCCGACATCGTGTTCCTGGACGAGCCGACATCCGGCCTCGATCCGATCAGCGCGGCTGAGTTCGACGAACTGGTCGTCAAGCTGCGCGATACCATGGATCTGACCGTGTACATGGTCACGCACGATCTCGACACGCTGTTCACCGCTTGTGATCGGGTGGCCGTGCTCGGCAACAAGAAAGTGCTGGTCGAAGGCACGATCGACGACATGCTCAGAAGCGAGGAACCCTGGGTGAAATCCTATTTTCGCGGAAAACGTGCGCGGCAACTTGATCTTGCGGCCCGCGCGTAGCCATAAGTGGATAAATGGAAACCAGAGCCAACTACGTCATTGTCGGCATTTTCACGCTAGCCGCGATCCTGGCAGCATTCGCGTTCGTCTATTGGACGGCCGCGATCGGCGAGAGGGGTGAGACGGCGATGCTGCGGGTGCGCATTCCGGGATCAGCTTCCGGTCTCGGCCGCGGCAGTTTCGTGCTGTTCAACGGCGTCAGGGTTGGGGATGTAAGGCGCGTCTATATCGACCTCGCCAACCCGACCGCCGCCATAGCCGAAGCCGAAATAGGCCGCACGACGCCGATCACCAAATCGACGCAGGCCGATATCGGCCTTGCTACCCTCACCGGTCAGGCCAATATCGAACTCAGGGGCGCCGACCTCAAGGAGGTCAACCTTCTCGACCAGGCGGAGGCGGAGGGCCGCGTCGCCGAGATCGTCGCCAACCCGTCGGCGGTAACCAACCTGTTGCAGACGGCGCAGAACATCTTCACCCGCGCCGATACGGTTCTCACACAGCTCGAAGGCTTCACCAGGGACGTTCGCGGGCCGCTGACGCAGACCGTCAACAATGTGCAGACCTTCTCCGACGCGCTGGCCAAGAACTCCGACGGCATTGACAAATTCCTCGCCAGCGTCAGTTCGCTGGCGGACGAGTTGAGGGGCGTCTCGGGCAAGCTCGACGGCACGCTGAAGGCGGCGGAAGGGCTGCTCAACGCCGTCGACAAGGATCAGATCAAGAGCATTGTCGCCAATGTCGATACGGTGACCGAGAACCTGAAGGAAACCAGCAAGCAGTTCGACACGGTCGTCAGGAATGTCGATACCGCGGTGGGATCGATCAACGATTTCGCCCAACGGACGCAAGGCACGCTGGCCAAGGTCGACGGTGTTCTCGACGGCATCGACCCGGCACAGGTTCGCACTGCGCTGGCCAACATCCAGAAGGCCAGCGAAAACGCCAACGAGGCTGCCGCCGATATCGCCAAGGTGACCAACAAATTCGCCAACCGGGCCGACGATATCGACCAGACGATCAAGGACGCGCAACAGCTCGCGGAGCGTCTCAACGACGCTTCGGTGCGCGTCGACGGCATCCTCGCCAAAGTCGATACATTGCTTGGCTCAGGCCAGGCCGACGGCATGATAGCTGATGCCAGGAATACGCTCAGATCGTTCAAGCAGGTCGCCGACACCCTGAACGCCCGCCTCGGCACCATCACCGACAATCTGGCGCGATTCTCCGGCCAGGGCCTGCAGGACGTCGAGGCGCTGGTCCAGGACAGCCGCCGTTCGATCAGCCGCATCGAAGAGGCGGTGACGGATCTCAGCCGGAATCCGCAGCGGATCCTGTCAGGCGGCGAAGGCGAGGTTCGGCAATTCGACGGCAGGGCGCGGCGTTGACTTCGGCTTTCGCCCGCCCCAAGAACAGCAGGCAAGTACGCTGCGGATGCGGATTGCTCATACGATTCGGGGACGACGGGGATCGCGTGTGAAGTCGGTCGTGCTTAAATTGGGCGGGGTCAAAGCGGGCGGGCTCAAAGCGGGTGCGGCATTGCTTGCGCTTTCGCTTGCCGGTTGCGCGTTTCTGCCGGGCGGCAGGCCGGCGCCGCTGGACACATTCGAACTGTCGGCGCCATCACTCGATGCGCGCGGCCGCAGCCGCCGCCAGATCCTCATTGCCCAACCCTCCGCGCTCAAGGCGCTGGACAGCCAGAACATCGTCATCAAGCCTTCCGTGCGTTCGATCCAGTACCTCAAGGGCGCGCAATGGGCCGACCGGCTGCCGCTGATCGTGCAGGCGCGGCTGGCCGAGACATTCCAGCGCTCGGGCAGCTTCGCTGGTGTCGGCAAGCCGGGCGAGGGGCTGGCGATCGACTACCAGGTGATCGTCGAGGTCCGTTCCTTCGACGTCCGGGTCGACGGCGGCGGACATGCCGAGGTCGAGCTGTTCGTGCGGATACTGAACGATCGCAATGGCGAGGTGCGCGCCTCGAAGAGCTTTACCGCGACCGCACCGGTCTCGGGCAGCGGCAATCAAGCCTATGTCGGCGCGCTCGACAGTGCGTTCGGCGATGCCGCCAAGGACATCGTCCGCTGGACCGATTCGGTGATCTGATACAGCCGGAACTGCCGGGCGCAGCTTAGGATCAAACTCAATCTTCTGGCTGCCGCCAATGGCCGAGACGGGGGTGGGGAACTGCCGTCCGTTTCGACGACTGGAACGGAACGAGCAGGGAGCGCCAATTACCGACCTTCCCGGCGCTTCTCCAAAGCCGCCCTTCGCGCTACAGCTTTGAATCGACCCCTTTCGGACGTAGACAGCGACTTGCATGAAGGTCTGATTTGGCTACGGCCAGCGGCTTTGGGGGCGATGGAAAGCCGCAACGTTCGCCTGCTTCGCCGCCGAGAGGCTGCGTGTTCGGCCGGGGACATAGCGCCAGCAAGCAAGCTCCGGATCCGCTGCCTTGCCTCCCGCAGCGACGACGCCCAGAACTCGAGCGTCTCGATCGAAACGCCCGTCATCCATGATCTCCGAATCATGGCGACCCATCGATTCAGCAACCAGAAAAGAACGCAGCTGCAACCCTAGGACGCGTCGGTGGAGAATTTGTGTATCGTAGTCGACTTCAGCGTTTCGCCCGGTTTCAGCACCGTCGTCGGAAATGACGGCTTGTTCGGCGAATCCGGGAAGTGCTGCGTCTCAAGGCAGAAGCCGTCGGTCTGGCGGTATTGCTGACCGGCCGCGCCGACGAGCGTCGAATCGAGGAAGTTGCCGCTGTAGAACTGGACGCCGGGCTCGGTGGTCGAGATCTCCATGATCCGGCCCGAGCGCGGCTCGTAGACTCGGGCGGCGAGCGAAAGTCCACCACCCGACCGGTTCAGCACGAAGTTGTGATCGTATCCGCGGCCATAGGCCATCTGTGGATCGCTCGAGCGGATGCGTGCGCCGATCGGCGCCCCTTGGCGGAAGTCGAACGGCGTGGCGGTCACGGAGGCGAGCTGCCCGGTCGGGATTAAGGTCGCATCGACCGGCGTGTAGCGATCGGCGTTGATCGTGAGGATGTGATCGTCGATCCCACCCGTGCCGTCGCCGGCGAGATTGAAGTAGGAATGACTCGTGAGATTGACCACGGTTGGTTTGTCGGTCGTCGCCTCGTAGTCGATGCGCAGCTCGTTGTCGTTGGTGAGGCTATAGACGACCTGGACCGTGAGCGTGCCGGGATAGCCTTCCTCGCCATCCTTGCTCGTGTAGTTGAGCCGCGCTGCGGCGCCGCTGACGCTGCTCAGCGGCTCGACCGACCAGACGACCTTGTCGAAGCCTTTCGCGCCGCCGTGCAGGCTGTTCGGCCCGTTATTGGCGGCGAGTTGGTATTGCGTGCCGTCGAGCGTGAACTTCGCGCCGCCGATGCGGTTGCCGTAGCGCCCGATCAAGGCGCCGAAATAGGGGTTCATGGATTCGTAGTCGGCGAGTTCCTTGAAGCCGAGCACGACGTTGTCGAGCTTGCCCCAGCGGTCGGGCACATTGATCGCCGTGATGATACCGCCATAGGCGATGAACTTGACGGACGCGCCCCTGTCGTTGGTGAGCGTGTAGAGATCGACGGCTTTGCCGTCCTGCGTGTTTCCGAATGGGGTCTTGTCCACAGAGCCGGCGCCGGCGCTCGTTCCCGTCAGCAACACGCCCATGCCGAGCACGGCCGCGCCGAGCACTGACCTATGCCAGGTACGCGACCTGTTTGGTTCGATCGGCGTCATGGTTTCCTCCCTCGATAGGCCTCTTCGCCGGGGGCTTCTGACGAACCGCCTGGACAACCAATTCTAAACTCATCGGGCTATCAAGGTAAGCGCGTCCTGGTAGAGATTGTACAATAGCATGCTTGAAAAGCGTGTGCCGGATACCGCCGGTCGCATCAGCTCATTGCCTGATCAAAATTGCCGTCGGTGCATGAATCGCAGGACGGGTGGCCGCCTGATTCCCGACTTCGATCTTGCTGCTAGTTGGTCTCGCAAAGCCATCCGATTGAGACGTAGAACGCGCCATAACGGTGAAATCCGAGCCGATGCCCCGGCCGGCTCGGTTGCGCCATTTCTGGGCACATCGAGCCGACCCTGTCGGTCGCCTCTCCGACCCGTTGGCCGACCTTCGTGTTGCTTCGCTGCAAGGACCGCACAGGGGTTAGCGGTTCGACGTCGCTGCGGGCGAACATAGTAGAACGGGATCGCCAGATCATTATCAAAAGATCTGACCGTCATTGAGCTTTCCGGAAAGGCAAAGGTCGCTTGGACGTGGCTGCGGGATTGGCAGCCTAACATGAAGGTCTGCGGCCCCGGTTCCAAAAAACCTCAGAACTTGTGTCGGATTGGTCAAGACCCGTTCGTCCTTGGGCAGGATCGACACTCCAATCACAAGGATAAATGATATGCCCAGTACCGTACGCCTGCACCGCGTCCTGGCAACCAGCCCAGAAAAAGTCTATCGCGCATTCGTTGAGGCGGACGCGCTCGCGAAATGGCTACCGCCCAACGGCTTTACCTGCACGGTTTATCATCTGGAACCCAAAGTTGGCGGCACATTCAAAATGTCGTTCCGCAACTTCACAACGGACAAAAGCCACTCGTTTGGCGGCGAATACATCGAGCTCGTTCCGGGCGAACGCCTGCGCTATACGGACAAGTTCGACGATCCTGACTTGCCCGGCGAGATGCAGGTCACTGTGATATTGAAGAAAGTATCAGTCGGCACGGAGCTGGATATCACACAGGCAGGCGTGCCGGACGCCATTCCAGCTGAGGCTTGTTATCTCGGTTGGCAGGAGTCGCTGCGAAACCTGGCAAGGCTCGTCGAACCGGAGATCAATCAATAGAGCATCATCCCGAGGACGTCGGGACGGCATAAAAAAGGCGGGAAATTTTCCCGCCTTTTCGGTCCCTATCGCCTGAATCAATGCAGGCGGCCGCTGGCGTGTGCAAGCATCGTATAGACCTTGCCGGTGTCCGACGTAAGGTAGGTCTGCGCCATCATGTTGTCGCGGTCGTTGCGCGACACGTCCTTGAGCAGTTTTTCGAAATCGTCGCAGTAACGGTCGACGGCGGCGCGGAACTCCGCCTCCATCTGATATTTGCGACGGATCTCGTCGAAAGTCTGCTGACCCTTCAACGTGTAGAGACGCCGCGTGAACACGTCACGCTCGCCGCGCCGGTAGCGGTCCCACAGCTCGATCGAGGCGTCGTGATCGATGGCGCGGGCGATGTCGACGGAAAGCGAGTTGAGCGACTCCACGACATGAAGCGGCGAGCGCTGGGCAGGGGCCGAGCGTGGCGCTTCCGAAGGTGCCGCGGGCTTGGTGCCCTCTTCGCGCGATGCCCCGGTCAAGAGATCGCGCACCCAGCCGCCCTGCGGCGTACGGCCATTGGGGTCGCGCTGGCGCGGCGCCGTCTCAGCCGGGCGTTCCAGGTCGAGCGTGCCGCGCAGTGCGGCGTCACCCGATGGCGCCTGCGGGCCAAGAGGCTCCGGTTGCGGGCCCGGAGGACGGCGCTGCGGCTCAGTGGCGCGCGTGGCAGGCGCTTGCGGCGCAGGACGCAGGTTGCGCGGCTCCGAGGAGTCGGTGTTGCGGCCCGATTTCGCAACGATTTCAGACAGTTCCTTCAGCGCGCTGATCTGCTCGGAAACGGCGCGGCGGATGGCCGTGGTGGATTCCTTTGCCTCTTCCGGCATCTCGATGACGCCCTTCTTGAGCTCGGCGCGGGTGAGGTCGAGCTCGCTCTTGATCGAGCCGGCGGTGCGCCGCATCTCCTCGGTCGCGTCGGCGAAGCGCTTCGTTGCCGAATCGACGACGTCGGAGATGGCGGTACGGATCTTGTCCGCCGACTCCAGCGTCTTGCCTTCGGCGTTCTGCAACGTCTGGCCGACCAGATCCTCGAACGAGCGCATGACCTTTTCGAGATCCTCCGACTTCTTGACCAGGCCGACGGCGAGGTCCTCCAGCGACGACTGCCTTTCCAGCGTGTGTTCGAGGTTGCTCTGGGCCGAGCTCAACAGATCCGAAGCACTGGACAGCAATCGGCTGTGCTCGTCGAACTTGGTGGCGATCGAGGCAACCTCGCGCAAGGTCGCCGATGACAGCTCGGTAAGCCGTGTCGTGTTCGAATCGACCAGGCGTGCCGAACTGGCGAAGGTCTGCGCGGCTTTTTCCGTCGTCGCCGCAAAGCTTTGCGTGCTGCCGGTCAGGCGTTCGTCGACCTGGCCGAGATTGGCCGCCGCCTGCTCGATCAACTGACCGAGCTGCGAGCTCGAGGTGCTCATGCGGCCGATGAGATCGGCGACACTGTCGGCGAGCGTCGAGCGCGCGCCTTCGACGGCCGACAATGTTTCGGCCGTGCGGCTGGCGAGCGCATTGACGAGGGTGGCGTTTTCACTGCGCAGCTTCTCGGTGGCGCGTTCGGTCACCTCTTCCATGCTCTTTTGCAGTTCCGAGCCGCCCTGGGCGAAGCGCTCGACCAGCGGCCGCGCCGTTTCGTCGAGGATTTTCGAGATCTCGGCCGAACGTGCCGCAAGCATGGTGTTGAGCTCGCGGGTGTTGGTGCCGATGGTCTTCGCCGCGTCGTTGGTGCTCTGGCCGATATGCTGGCCGACCGCAGTGAAGGTTTCGGCGATCGAGTTGGCGCGCGAAATAAGTTGCGCCTCAGCAGTCGAAACCTGCTCGTTGAGCTTCTGGCCTATCGTTTCGGTGGTGTAGACGAGACGGTTTTCGACGCCGGCAACCTGCTCCTCGACGCGAGCCGCCGCAGCCGCCGCGCTGGATGCCAGGCGCTCGTCGGCGCCGGCGAGCGCCTGCTCGATTTCACGGGCGTGGACGGCCAGTTCCTGACCGGTCTGCCTCGCACGTTCGGCAACCCGCTGCTCGGTGCTGGCAAACGCCCCGACGATGTTGTCGGCATGTTCTCCGATCGTCGACGTGCTGTCGGCGATGCGGGATACCAGACGGTGATCCGCGTCGTCGAAGATACGGCCGATCTCGGATGCGCGGGCCGAGAGCGCCTCCGAACCTTCGGCGATGCGCGAGATCAGCTGCTGGTCGGCGGCATCGAAAATGCGGCCAAGGTCCGACGCCCGCGCTGCTAGCGCTTCGGCCGATTCGCCGATGCGCACGCCGAGCCGTTCGTCGGCGCCTTCGAAATTGCGCAGGATGTCGCCGGCGCGTGCCGCCAGCGACTGCGCCGTTTCGACCGCCCGGGCAACCAGCTTCTGGTCCGCCGCATCGAATGTACCGGCGATCTCGCTGGCACGAGCGGCCAGCTGGTCGGCTGTTTCCTGGGCGCGCGTCAGCAAGGAGTTCGATGTGTCGTCGACACGGGCCATGATTGCGCTGGATGTATCCTCGGCGCGGGCAATGAGCGCACTCGACGTGTCTTCGGCACGTGCGGCGAGGCGGCGGTCCGCCTCCTCGAAGGTGCGGGCGATATCCTCCGCCCTGGCGAGCAAGGCGGCCGAGGTCTGCTCGGCACGTTCGGCGATCTTTCGATCGGCGTCGCTGAACGCCGCACCTGCCTGCTCATGCAGCGCGCTGGTGACTTCCATGACCTTTTCACGCAGCGCTCCCGCAACGAAGACGGCGCTCTTTTCGAGCACGCTGCGGACGTTGTCGACACCGGTCGACAGCGCGCGCTCCATGGTTCCGGCGCGCTCCTCGATGATGCCGGTCTGGCGGCTGAACGCCTGCTCGATCTTTTCGACGTCTGCGGCAATGGCGTCCGAGATGTCGGTGCTTCTGGCGGCGATCTGGTCGATATGGCCGGACAGGGAACGGTCGACTTCCTTGCGCGTATCGGCGAGCTTGGAGAGATCGTCCTCCAGCGCACGGGTCAGCGCGTCGCGGCCTTCGCCCAGTTTGCTGACATGCCCAGCGATGATGTCGTCGACCTCGCTGCGGCTCGCCGCAATTTTCTGCAGGTCTGCTTCCAGCGCACGTCTGAGAATGTCACGGCCTTCGGCCAGTTTCTCGACTTGGCCGGCAACCAGCCCGTCGATGCTCGACCGGCTTTCCGCCAGTTTGGCGAGGTCGTCTTCA
>SAQL01000001.1:89175-562254 GCA_004020645.1 Mesorhizobium sp.
CAACCAGCCCGTCGATGCTCGACCGGCTTTCCGCCAGTTTGGCGAGGTCGTCTTCAAGCGCCTTAGATAGGATCGAGCGGTCTTGGATGAGCTTCTCGGCGTGGCTGTTTACGAGACCGTTTACGCTGCCGAGATCGGCCTCCAGCGCCCGCGCAAACTCTGCACGATTGTCGGTCAGCTGCTGCGACTGGTCGGCGACGACACCCTTGATGGTGTTGAGGTCTGCTTCCAGCGCGCGTCTGAGGATGTCGCGGCCTTCGGCCAGCTTCTCGACCTGGCCGGCAACCAGCCCGTCGATGCTCGACCGGCTTTCCGCCAGTTTGGCGAGGTCGTCTTCGAGCGCCTTGGACAAGGTCGAGCGCTCCTGGAGGAGTTTCTCGGCATGGCTGTTTACAAGACCGTTGACGCTGCCGAGATCGGCTTCCAGCGCACGCGCAAATTGTGCGCGATTATCGGTCAACTGCTGCGACTGGTCGGCGACGACATCCTTGATGGTATTGAGGTCTGCTTCCAGCGCGCGTTTGAGAATGTCGCGGCCCTCGGCCAGCTTCTCGACCTGGCCGGTGACCAGACCATCGATGCTCGACCGGCTTTCGGCCAGCTTGGCGAGGTCGTCTTCGAGTGCCTTCGACAGGACTGAACGGTCCTCGGCGAGCCTGTTCATGTGATCAGAGATAAGCCCGTTCACGCTCTGCAGGTCGGTTTCCAACGCCTTCGAGAGCTGGCCACGGTCTTCCGCCAGCTTTTCGGACTGGCCTGCTATGACGTCATTGATCGTATTGAGATCGGATTCCAGCGCGCGCTTGAGGATGTCGCGGCCCTCTGCCAGCTTCTCGACCTGGCCGGTAACCAGACCATCGATGCTCGACCGGCTTTCAGCCAGTTTGGCGAGGTCGTCTTCGAGCGCCTTCGACAGGATTGAACGGTCCTCGGCGAGCCTGTTCATGTGATCGGAGATAAGGCCATTCACGCTCTGCAGGTCGGTTTCCAACGCCTTCGAGAGCTGACCACGGTCTTCCGCCAGCTTTTCGGACTGGCCTGATATGACGTCCTTGATCGTGTTGAGATCGGATTCCAGCGCGCGCTTGAGGATGTCGCGGCCTTCGGCCAGCTTCTCTACCTGGCCGGCGACCAGCCCGTCGATGCTCGACCGGCTTTCCGCCAATTTGGCGAGGTCTGCCTCGAGCGTCTGCGAAAGCAGGCTGCGATCGTCGGCGAGCCTGCCCGAATGGTCCTCGATCAGGCCCCGGATGCCGGACAGGTCGCTTTCAAGCGAGCGCGAAAGCAGGCTGCGGTCTTCCGCCAGTTTGGCGGAATGGCTCTCGATGAGATCCTTGATGCCGGCAATGTCGGTCTCTAACGCCTTGGCGAGTATGGCGCGACCTTCGGCGATCTTCTCGACCTGACCGGCGACCAGTCCGTCGATGCTGGCGCGACTGTCGGCCAGCTTGCCGAGATCGGCCTCGAGGGCGCGTGAAAGAATGCTGCGGCCTTCGGCGAGCTTGCCAACATGGCCGGCAACCATTTCGTCAATGATCGTACGGGCTTGTACAAGTTTTCCGGAGTCTTCGTTCAAGGCTTGTGAAAGCCTGTTGCGGCCCTCTTCGAGCCTTTCGAGATGGCTGCCGAGCGAAGCATCGATGGCGGCGCTTGACTCGTTGACCTTGCGCAGATCCTCTTCGAGGGCGCGCGAGATCAGGTTGCGGCCTTCGGCAAGCTTCTGCACCTGGTCGGTGACGGCCGCGTCGATGCCGGCGCGGCTTTCGGCGAATTTCGCAAGATCGGCCTGCATTGCCGCCGCCATGCGTTCGCGGCTTTCGGAAAGCTTACGGCTGTGGTTCTCGACGGCTTCCTCGATGCCGGCGCGGGCATCGGAAAGCCGCTGGATGTCGGCGTCGAAGGAGCGCGACACCACATGACGGGCCGCTTCCATACGCCCGGCGAAATCGCCTGCGCGTGCTTCAAGCATGGACGAAGTCGACGAAACGATGTCGGCCATATCGGCGCCGATCTGGGTTTTGCCCTGATCGATCATCGCCGACAGCGTCTCCTTGCTCTCCTGGAAGGTATGGGCGATTTCGCGCGCGCGTTCGACCAGCGTCTCGTTGATCTGGCGTGCGCGAGCCTCAAGCGCGGCGTTGAGCTTCTGGGTGCCGGTGTCGAGCGCTTCGGCGCGGGTCTGAAATTCACTAATCAGCGCCTGGCCGCGTTCGGCCAGCGTCCGCTCGATGCCGTCAAGGCTGGCTTCAAATTCGGAGTTGAGCGTACGCGCGGCGCCGCCGAGCAGCGACACCATGCCGGAGGTCCGATCGTCGAGCAGATCGGTCAGCGACCGGGTGAGGCCATCGGTCGTGTCAGTCAGCTTGGCGATGCGTGTATCGAGAAGGCTGGCGAAGGCTTCGCCGGAGGTCGACAGCCGGTCCGTGATCGAATCGAGCCGGCCCTCCACCGAATCGAAGATCGACAGCGAGCTTTGGTTGATCCTGTCGATCAGCGTGTCGCCGGAATTGGTGATGGTCATCGACAGGTTGGTCGAGGCGTTGAGAATGCTGTCGCGAATGATGTCGCTGGCAGCCCCGATTTCGTCCTTCAGCGTCTCATGCGCGCCGGTGATCGAGGCGCGCACGCGTTCGGCGTGGGTGACCACCGCTTCGCGCTCGCTGCCCAGCCCGTCGACAAGCGAGCGGATGCGCGATTCATTCTCCGAGTAGGAGCGTTCGATCTGGTTCACCTCGCTGTGGACCAGGGTTTCGAGCTCGACGGCACGCGCAAGCGTGCGCTCGATGCCTTCGCCCATGGCCGCCACCTCGCGGCGGACGGCTTGCCCGATCATCATGACGCGATCCTGGGCAATATTTTCCGGCTCGGTCAGGCGGAAGGCCACTTCCGTCATCGACTGAGCCGCGATGCGCATCTCCTGCGCGCGGCGAATCATGGCTGCAAACGCCCAGAACAGGAGCACGGGCAGGATCGCAGCGATCGCCAGGCCGATCAGTTCGGGACGGGCGAAGAACTGGCCGGGCGTGCGGATTTGCCAGATGCCGGGTCCAAACAGCAGATTGGCCAATGCACCGGCGCCCGCGATCCAGGCAAGCGAAACGAGCGCCACGACCCAGTAGATCGTGTTCGAGGCACGCCGATTGAGGGTGTGCAGCAGCGTTTTGTAATCTTTTTGACGAGGGTCATTGGCCGGCGTGAAGCCGGCCGGCTGCGTGCCATTGCGCGTTTCCACAGGGCGCAGTTCAGCCGGCTTGGCCTTTGCCGCGGGGTTTGCTTTCTGGTCCTGGGCTTTTTCGTCCTGGTTGGCGGCAGGCTCCGCCTTCTGGCTCTGGCTGGCGACAGACTCGGCAATCTGGCTCTGGTTGGCGACAGGCTCGGCATTCTGGTCGCGGCCTTCGCGTGCCAACTCGTCGGCAGCCTGCGATATCTGCGCTTCCAGATCTTCCATCGACGATGCGATGTCGAGGTCGCCGCCGGCATCGCCGCTCAGATCGATTTCAAGTGCTTTTTCGAGTTCCCTGGCTACGTCGTTGTCGAGCGCTCTTGTCGTCGTTGTTTTCTTCGCCATGCCTTCGCTACCCTGTACAAGCTGCCGCGGGACTTATTGATTCTGCTTGTCGTGTCCCACGCAAGAGGCTGAAAATGGACCTGTCGTATCGTAATGACACACCGGGGTAAAGAAAACATGCATTCGGCGCGATACGTAAAACTTTAAATATAAGGTTAACAAACCTGTGATTCCGGTGCCGTTATCGCAACATTTTTTCCGGGCCAATTATTAACCCGTCGTCCACAGGATGGGCCCATTTTTGCGGCTGGAAGAACGGAGTTGCAGAGTCATGCGTGGCGAAAACGGCATTGCCTTCTCGATGCCCGGCGGCGACGTGTCGGGAACGGCCGGGTCGCGGCCGGTGGACCTGGCGCATCTGGCGCGCCAGACGATGGGCGACCGCAGCCTCGAGCAGGAGGTGCTGGCGCTGTTCGTACAGCAGGCGCTGTCGGTTCGCGACAGGATCGTCGACGCCGATGTGAGGCAAAGACTGCTTCTGGCGCACGGGCTGAAAGGTTCGGCGCGCGGCGTCGGAGCCTTCGCTATTGCCGATTGCGCCAGCGCGATCGAGCTTCAGCCTGAAGATACCAATACCCTCAAGCGGCTTGGCGCCCTGATCGAAGAAGTCCGCGATTTCGTCGCCGCCATCAGCCGTTAAACCGATTTCCGAAAAAAACGGCATAGAGCGCCGCTTTCGCGCGGCAGTTGACTTGTCTGCGGGAGTGATTATGTCGGCTGGGACTCCCTTCAGGTGACAAATGACCAAGCTGACCTTCATCGCCCATGACGGCACACATTTTGACGTGGATGCCGAAAACGGCTCGACCGTCATGGAGAACGCGATCCGCAACGCGGTGCCGGGGATTGAGGCCGAATGTGGTGGCGCCTGCGCCTGCGCGACCTGCCACGTCTATGTCGACGAGGCATGGACCGCGGAAGTCGGCGAGCCGGAAGCGATGGAAGAGGACATGCTGGACTTCGCCTACGACGTCCAGCCGAACTCACGGCTCTCCTGTCAGATCAAGGTGCGCGACGCTCTCGACGGCCTGGTTGTGCGCGTGCCCGCCCGCCAAGGCTGAAGCGTGAAGGCTGAAGCGTGAAGGCTGAAGCGCTAGATATAGCCGATTTTTCCGGCTCCGGCTTGGCAGTGGGCCAATGGTCATGCAGTGTCGCGCCGTTCTCTACAGCGCCGCGCGTTCTCTCGGACGCGCAAAGGACGCTGTAGCACCGTGATCTGGCGCATGATCCCCAGCGAGAATCGATTTCGATTTTTGCGGTCGTGCGCATCGAAGGCGCATGCATGACCGATATCACCAGGACGGACGTATTGATTGTCGGGGCGGGGCCTGTCGGCCTGTTCGCCGTGTTCGAACTCGGCCTCTTCGACATGAAATGCCATCTGATCGACATACTCGATCGGCCCGGCGGGCAATGCGCCGAACTCTATCCGGAAAAGCCGATCTACGACATTCCCGGCTGGCCGTCGATTTCGGCGCAGGGCCTGGTCGACAGACTGCTTGAGCAGATCGCGCCGTTCAAGCCCGACTTCACCTTCAATCGCATGGTCTCAAGCCTCGAAAAGCTCGAGGACGGCAGCTTTCGCGTGATCACCGACGAGAACGAGGTGTTTGAAGCCAAGGTTGTGGTTATCGCCGCCGGCGGCGGCTCATTCCAGCCGAAGCGGCCGCCGATCCCGGGCATCGAGCTTTATGAGGGCAAGAGCGTCTTCTACTCGGTTCGTCGGATGGAGGAATTTCGCGGCCACGACCTCATCATCGTCGGTGGCGGCGATTCGGCGCTCGACTGGACGCTGAACCTGCAGCCGGTGGCCAAGAGCGTGACGCTGGTCCACCGGCGGCCGGAGTTTCGCGCGGCGCCCGACAGCGTCAACAAGATGTACGCCATGCAGGAGATGAAGGAACTGGATTTCCAGGTCGGGCAGGTGACGGGATTATCCGGCGCCGACGGCCAGCTTTTCTCCGCGACCATCAAAGGCCCCAGCGGCGATATCGAGGTGCCGTGCACGCGGATGCTGCCGTTCTTCGGCCTGACGATGAAGCTCGGACCGATCGCCGAGTGGGGGCTCAATCTTCACGAGAACATGATCCCGGTCGACACCGAGAAATTCCAGACATCGGTACCGGGCATCTTCGCCGTCGGTGACATCAACTGGTACCCCGGCAAGCTGAAGCTGATCCTGTCGGGCTTCCATGAGGTCGCCCTGATGGCGCAGGCAGCCAAGCGCATCGTCAGCCCCGGCGAGCGCATCGTATTCCAGTATACGACGTCCTCGACCAGCCTGCAGAAGAAGCTCGGCGTCGCCGGCTGACGCCCACTCCTACTCCACGAGAATCGACCTTACCATCTGGCCTGAGCTAACCTGGCAGCCTACCGTTCTCGACGCGCTCCATGCGATAGCGCAGCAGCCGCAGGATGCGGCTTTCGAAATTGATTGTTTCGACGCGATCGAATTGCATCTGGGCCCGGTCGTGCTTGGCAAGAATAGCGGCGGCGACTTCCGCGGCCTTGGCCTTGGCCTCCTGGCAAGTCTTCTGCGGATAGGTCGCCTTCAGCGCATCCTCGAGGTCGCGGGCATGGTTCTTGGCGATCTCGACATGGCGGTCCTCGTGGCGCTTGATGTCGGCGGACAATGTATCCCAAAACAGCCTTACGCCCGCATCAGCCTTGCGCGAGCGGCGCCACTCGGGAAGGATCACCTTGACCTTGAGAGTGACGTCGGCGTCAGCAATCGCGCAGGAATTCGATTTTTGCGCATAGCTGACGCGGGTGGTGAACGCCATCTGCGTGGCGCCTGGATGCCGCATCCCGGTGCTTTTCACCTGGGGCCCAAGTTTCGTAAGCTGGGATCCGATATCATCGAGCGTCCTGCCGCCGATGCTGAAGTAGCTATATGTCTTTACCAAACTCGCCGTGCCGGCCGGCAAGGCAGAAAAAGCGAGCATTAGGGCGCAAAGCAGTGATCGTTTCATCATGTTGCCTCTTTGCCTACCATGCGCTACGGCCGCTGCCGGCGCAACGGAATTGATCTTTGGCGGATCACACATGGTTGATGGACAATGAGGACACGGCGATGGCAACTGGCGCATGGGCGTCATCTCGACCTTGGCGGCAAGGCGGTGATCGTCGGTATCCTCAATGTCACGCCGGACAGTTTTTCTGACGGGGGACTGTTCTTAGCGCCCGAACAGGCGACGGCCCAGGCCCGCCGGATGGTGCAAGAGGGTGCCTCCGTCATTGACGTCGGTGGGGAGTCGACACGTCCCGTCGCATCTCCGGTAGCCGTCGAGGAAGAGCAGGCCCGCGTGCTGCCTGTCATCGAGGCGCTCGCCAGGCTTGGCAAGACGCTGATTTCGGTCGACACCTATCGCGAGGACACCGCCCGCCTTGCCGTCGCTGCCGGCGCCCATATCGTCAACGATGTCTGGGGCCTGCAGCGCGAACCGGGCGTCGCGCGGGTCGCTGCCGAGACCGGCGCCGGGCTGGTCATCATGCACACCGGACGTGACAGGCAAAAACTGCCCGATGTGATCGAGGATCAATTTTCCTTCCTCAGGAAGTCACTGGAAATCGCCCGGCGAAGCGGCGTTGCCGACGACCAAATCGTGCTCGATCCGGGCTTTGGCTTCGCCAAGGAAACAGCGGAGGAAAATCTCGACCTGATGGCACGGTTTTCCGAACTCGATGCCTTGGGCTTTCCACTGATGGCCGGTACATCGCGAAAGCGCTTCATCGGCGCCGTCACCGGCCGCGACGCCTCGGCCAGGGGCGCCGGAACGGCGGCGACGAGCGTCATACTGAGGCTCAAGGGCGCGCAGCTTTTTCGCGTCCACGATGTCGCAATCAATGTGGATGCGCTGGCACTTGCCGATGCTATGCTGGCGCGTGAAACCACCGCACAGGCTTGAAAATCGGAATCGATTTTCGGAAAGCCCGATGCGTAGGTTTAAAGCGTTAGAGTGTGCGTTGTGCGTCCAGGTGGACGCAACATTGCTCTAATCGAGCGGGACGCTGAGCGATGTATGTCATCCGCATGAAGAACTGCGCCTTCTTCGCCCGGCACGGCGTGCTGGATGAGGAGGAGACGCTCGGCCAGCGTTTCTATGTCGACGCTGCGCTCACCGTCGAACCCGGCCGCGCGCTGGTCGACGATTCCATCGAGGATACCGTCCACTATGGTGTCGCCTTCGGGGTGATCGAAAAGATCATAACCGGGGAGAGGCGTTTTCTGATAGAAGCGCTGGCGCTGGAGGTGGCCCGGGCGCTGACGGCCCGGTTTCCCCAGATCAAAAAGGCCGAGATTACCGTGCGCAAGCCGAACGCTCCGGTGCCCGGTGTGCTCGATCATGTCGAGGTGACCGTTGTCTGGCCCGAATAACACAGTCTACCTCAGCCTTGGCGGCAATCTCGGCGACCCGGCAAGGTCGATGGGCGCGGCGCTGCGCATGCTGGACGCCGACGAGAACACGCGCGTGGTTGTGGTCTCCTCGCTTTACCGTACACCACCCTGGGGCAAGCTCGACCAGCCGGATTTTCTCAATGCGGCTGCCGAAATTTCGACTGTGCTCGCACCACATGCTTTGCTCGATCTCTGCCTCGATGTAGAGCGCAGGCTGAAGCGGGTGCGCGAGGAGCGCTGGGGTCCACGCCTGATCGACATCGACATTCTGGTGTTCGGCGATCGGATCATCCACGAAACCGGGCTGGAAGTGCCACATCCGCGCATGCTGGAGCGCGCTTTCGTTCTGGCGCCGCTGGCCGAGATCGCGCCGGACCTGACCGTCGAAGGGAGAAGCGTGGCGGAGCGACTTGCCGCTCTCGACAGCGCCGGCATCGAGCAATTGCCGTCCGGCCGGGATTGGTGGCTGACCTAAACGGCGTGTTTTCAAACGGAGCCGCTACGCTGCTCTGTCTCTTTATTTACGCATTGGATTTAACCGAAAGCCGCTTCGCACGTTTGGCTCCGATGCACTGAACTCAGCCGGAAAATCCGCCGCCGTCGAGGAACACCTGTTCCTCCGGCGTCGTCTCGCGGCCAAGCATCCTGTTTCGATGCGGAAAGCGGCCGAAGCGCTGAATGATCTCCAGGTGCTCGACCGCATATTTCAGATAGGATTGGGCTTTGGCGGTAGTGAGGTCCACGGATTTGAGCTGGTCGGCGATATGCTCCGAATGCTCATAAGGCAAATAGAGGAAGACGCGCAGCTCTTCGTCGAGCGCCAAATCTTGGCCGAAGGCGATCGCCTTCTCGGCAAAATGCCTTGCCAGCGGGTCGGTGGCATACATATGGCCAGTGCCGCGAAAGCAGTTTCGCGGGAACTGGTCGAGCAGGATCATCAGCGCCAGTGAGCCCTCGGCATGCTCCGACCAGTGGTCGCACTCACGCCGCGCGGCAGCGTAGTGCAGGTCGAGAAACCGGTTGCGGAACTCCGCATCGAAGGCGTCATTCTTCTCGAACCATGAATGCTCTCCAGCGTCACGCCAGAATTTGGTGACGGAGAGCGCGAGATCGTCCAGTTCGATCATCTGTTTGCTCCAGGTGTTAAATCCGCATGCTCGGATTTATGCAGAACGCCGGCGGTTTCTTCATTGAGCGCCTGACCGGTGCGGCGCGGCTGGCTGAGCGGCGTCGGAATCGGCGTGCCGATATTGCCCTTGAGGAAGCGCGCTCCGGCGCGAACGCCTTCGACAAGCTGCAACTCGAAACGGGCGGCATCGCGGTGGCGGACATCCTCGATCACCTCGGCGACTTCCTCCGGGTCGACGCCCAGCGCTTCCAGTGTGGAGCCGCCGAAGACAAGCGCCGATTCGAAGGTTTCGCGAATCTGGAAATCGACGTCGGCACGTATCAACTGCAGTGCGGTTCCGCGGTCGAAAGCGCGTGCCAGCACGGTCAGCAGGGGAAACTCCGCCTTGATGAGCTTTGCGATGCGGACCGCGACATCGGGCTTGTCGACGCAGATCAACACGGCGCGTGCGCGGCCGGCGCCTGCGGCACGCAGAATGTCCAGCCGCGTGCCGTCGCCATAGTAAACCTTGAAGCCGAAATCGGCCGCCGCCTGGATCATCTCGACCTCATTGTCGATGATCGATACATCGATCCCGCGCAACAGCAGCGGTTGGCTGGCGATCTGGCCGAAACGGCCGAAGCCGATGATCAGCACGCTGCCGGTTAGGCCATCGGCGACGTCGACGCCTTCGAGCGACTGCTCGTCGCGTGGCGTCAGATACCGCAATGCCAAAATGGCCAGCGGTGTCAGCACCATAGAGATGATGACGATCGCCGTCAGGGTCGCATTAGCCTGGCTGTCGATGATGCCGACCGCCGCGGCGGCGGAATAGAGAACGAAGGCGAATTCGCCGCCTTGTGCCATGAAGACGGCACGCTCGAGCGCTTCCCGGTGACCGGTCTTGAGAATGCGGGCGACGAGATAGATGCCGATCGCCTTTATCACCATGTAGGCGACGACGTAGATGACGACAATCCGCCAGTTCTCGATGACCACATGCAGGTCGAGCGACATGCCGACCGCGAGGAAGAACAACCCGAGCAGCACACCGCGGAATGGTTCGACATCGGCCTCGAGCTGATGACGGAAGGTGGATTCCGACAACAGCACGCCGGCCAGGAAAGCGCCCATCGCCATCGACAGGCCGCTGAGCTGCATGGCAAGCGCCGATCCCAGAACGACCAGAAGGGCGGCGGCGGTCATCACTTCGCGGGCGCGGGCATCCGCCAGGATGCGGAAGAACGGATTGAGCAGGTAACGCCCGGCCAGCACCAGGCCGACGATGGCGGCAAGTCCGATGCCCACTTCCGTCAGCCGCTGCGTCAAGCTCATATCGGCGCCGCCCGGTGCCAGGAAAGCGATCAGCGCCAGCAGCGGAACGATCGCCAGGTCTTCGAGCAGCAGGATGGAGACGATACGCTGGCCTTTGGGCGCGGCGATCTCACCGCGTTCCTCCAAAAGCTGCATGACGATCGCCGTTGAGGTCAGCACGAAACCGGCGCCGGCGACGAAGGATTGCGAGACCGGAAAACCTCCCGCCAGTCCCACGCCGGTCAGCAACAGCGCGCACACGCCGACCTGCAATGCCCCAAGGCCAAAGATCTCTCGCCTGAGGCCCCACAGCCGTGACGGCTGCATCTCCAGCCCGATGATGAACAGGAACATGACGACGCCGAGCTCGGCGACGTGAAGAATGGCTTCCGATTCGGAAAAGATGCCGATGCCGAACGGGCCGATGACCACGCCGGCCGCCAGATAGCCGAGGATGGAGCCAAGCCCTATGCGCTTGAAGATCGGCACGGCGACAACACCGGCGGCGAGCAGCGCCACGACGTGGATCAGATCGCTGCCCGCTGCTTCTGCCGCCATGCCTGCCGTTCCGTTCTCTCTAGGGACCGCTGCACGTGCTGCGGCATCAAGCGGCCAAGATAGGGGCTTCGGCTGAGATCGAACAGTCCGAATCCGGAAACTGGTGCGGCAGTGTTGCAGGCGCGCTCCACAACATTATGCACCGGCTGCGTTGCGAATTGCAGCAATCGGGCGCTAAGGACGCCGCGGCTTTGGCCGTGAAGGGCGGACGACGATCAAGTCAGCCGCCTTTTTTGAGGGAGACGACTACATGAAGACATTTTTGCTCGTTGCCGTTGGCATCGCGGCGCTTGCCGGATCGGCCTGCTCGAAGGCGCCGGACTGCACCACCGAAATGCTGACCAAGAAGGCCCAAGACATGACCGCAGCCCTTCAGGAGGCGATTACAAAGGATCCGGCCAAGGCAGCCGACCTCACCGCCAAGGTCCAGGCGGTCACAACTAAGTATCAGGGCACGACGACGGCGGACGAGGCCTGCAAGGCCTATGACGAGTTGATCACCGCCATCAAGGCCTGAGCATCGATCAGAGTTTTGGAAAAAGCGGTGGCCGTGGCTGCCGCTTTTTTGCAACTAGAGTAGAGCGCCGCCTATCGGACGTGCAAAAGGTTCCTCAGTTCGGCGCGATGGAGCCGACTTCGACCGTATCGACGCGCTTCAGCTTCATGCCGATGACCGGCACCAATTGCTGGTCGACGCGCACCGCAACCGTCACCGTCATCGAATTGTCGTTGGGGACAAGAGCCTGCATGACGCCGCGCAACTGGTTGCGGTTGATGGTGAAGACGACCTTGTTGGCGCTGACCACGTTGCCGCCGATAATGTCGAGGCCGGAACCGGCAGCACCGCCCATGAAGCTGCCCTTGTAGCCCTCGCGGCCCTTGTGCTGGATCGTCGCCGACATCTGCTGGGTGAACATGCCGACCCGGCAGCCGCCGTCGAGCGACATGCCGATCTTGCCGTCTGGTGTCGAACCGGTGAAATTGCAGGTGAATTTCGTGCCCTTGTATTTGCCGGCGACGATTTCCCCGGGGCCGACCCATTCGCCTTCCACCGATTGAAAGAACTTCCTGTCCCGTTCTGCTGCAAAGGTCTTTTCGGCCATGCCGGCAGTTGTTGAAACCACGACCGCCATCGGCAGGACGCTAGACAAGATCACGCTTTTCATCGACGACACCCGGCAACAAAGAGACTGGTTTGGAACCCGTCCGACCATGAACAAGATTGGTTAATGCTTCGTCACCGCTAGCGCATGGCTCCGAAAATCGGAAGCGATTTGCGCTGGGATCATGCGCGAAATCAAAGTGCTTCAGCGTCCTTTGCGCGCCACCAGGACGTGCGGTGCTGGAGACGGTTGTCACGTGTCGGAAGCGGATGTCTCCTTCAGCTTTTTCGTTGCAAACGATGTCAGCGCGGAGAGGAAATCACCCATGCCGGGCCGTCTCGTGGCGCTGAAGGGCAGGGGCCTTGCGGTCTCCATCGCAGCAATGCCGATGCGCGCCGTCATCATGCCGTTGACGACACCTTCGCCAAGCTTGGCCGAGAGTCGAGCAGCGAGGCCATGGCCGACGATCTGCTGGACGAAACTGTCGCCCACGGCAATCGAGCCGGTCACCGCCAGATGGGCGAGAACGCTGCGCGCCAGCCGGAAGAACCCCAGCGTGCCCGGCCGGCCGCCATAAAGTTCCGATAGCCGGCGAATCAGCCGGCCGGCTTCGAAC
Source organism: Mesorhizobium sp. (assembly GCA_004020645.1). Lineage (GTDB taxonomy): Bacteria > Pseudomonadota > Alphaproteobacteria > Rhizobiales > Rhizobiaceae > Mesorhizobium. Next base: position 101,842 of record SAQL01000001.1, read on the forward strand.
ACGACATAGGCGACGTCGACCAGAGCGCGAGGGCTGACCGCCGTCACCAGCGACACACGCTTTGCTGCTTCGAGGATCATCACCTTGGCGCGAGCATCGAGGGGGCCGAGGATTTCGGTCTCGGCCAGGCGCACCAGATTGCCACCGTCGATGATCTCGTCGCGCAAGTCGGCCAGCGCGCGTCTGCCGGCCGCGGTTTCGGGTTTGGCCGCGACAAAGGCCGAGAGTTCGTCGACCACGGCGCGAGCGGCCTTCGGATCGTCGCGGGCAATGGCGTCGAGTGCCCGCTTCTGTAGCTTTTCGACCTCGGCGAGGCGGGCGATCGCCAGGAATTCGCGAACGAGGATGACCAGAAGCGCCAGCACCGCGATCACGGCCATCCCGGCGGCAAGCCAGCCCAGCCATTCGGCACGCGCGAACAGATCGCGAATCAGCTGATCGATCCAAAGGCCGAGGGCCAGCGAAACCAGAACGCCCAATGCGCCGAACAACAAGCCACCTGATATCGAACGCTTACGCGGCGCGGTGGCAGGCGGCGGTTCGGCGGCGATAATATCCGGCTCGTCGAAAACGTCGATTTCCGCCGGAGTGACGACGGCAAGATCAGCCTTCGCGGCGCGTGGCTTTCTGGCCGATGGAGCGTCGGGCTGCCGCAAGGCTGCCCGTTCTTTTGGCGGGGCTTCGGGCTCGATGCGAAAAGCCGCCGGCTTGCGGGGCGCGGTCATGCCAGACGATCTCCGATCAGGAACTGCAGGGCGCGGTCGAGCCTGATATGCGGCAGCGACAGCGTGACGCCTTCAGCCGTGCGTTCGAGCTTTGGCGGGCGAAAGCGCACGAAGCGGATTGCCGGGTCATCATTACTTTGTCGATGGTCTGGGCTTTGCCGATGGTCTGGGCTCTGCCGATGGTCTGGCCCAGAGATATCGAAAACTGCATCGATTTTCTCCGGTAAATCACCGGGAAATATGGCTGTTTCGGTTTTTCCATCAAAAGTTTCGCCGTTGATCTTTTCACCTTTCAACGGTGTGCCAATGATGACCGGCAGCGTCTCACGGCCTTGCTTGACCGTGCCTTCCCGGGTCGCGCGCACCGCCGCCAGGGCAACCACGTCGACATCGGCGCCGGTGAAATTCGCCCGCGCCACGGCACGGTCGGCGAGCCGCCGTACGATCGCCTGCAGCCGGTCGTGGCTTTCGTGGTGCAGATGGTCCGCCTTCGTCGCCGCCACCAATATGCGGTCGATGCGTCTTGAAAAAAAGTCGGTCAGGAAATTGCCGCGGCCGGGGCGGAAACAGGCGAGGATTTCGGTCACAGCACGTTCGAGATCGGCCATGGCGCCGGGGCCTGCGTTCAAGGCCTGCAGGGCGTCTATCACCACGATCTGACGGTCGAGGCGCGTGATGTGCTCCCGGAAGAACGGCTTTACGACATATGTCTTGTAGGCCTCGTAGCGCCGCTCCATCATCGCCTGAAGCGACCCGGAACGCGCCCGCCGCTCACTCAGGCTCGGCAAGGGCGCGAAGGTCAGCGCCGGCGAGCCCTCAAGATCGCCGGGCATCAGGAAACGGCCGGGTGGCAGGGTTGAAAGCGCCCGCTCGTCGAGCTTGCATGCCTTGAGATAAGCGGCGAAGCTCTCGGCGAGGCGGCGCGCCGTCATCTCGTCGGCGTCCGCATTCGGGTCGACCGCTGCCGAGAGCGCGCGCCATTCCTGTGAAAGCTCGACGCGCACCGGCAGCACGGCCATCTCGAAGGCTTCGCGTGAGAAATCAGCGTAGGATTTGCCGAGCAGCGGCAGGTCGAGCAGCCATTCGCCGGGATAGTCGACGATATCGACCGACAATTTGCCTGATGAAAACATGCGGCTCCAGCCGGAGGCCGATTCATATTCGATGGTGAGCCTCAGCTCGGAAATGGCCCGTGTCGAATCCGGCCAGAGGCGGTCGTTGACCAGGGCCGCTACGTGATCCTCGTACTGGAATCGCGGTACGGCGTCATCCGGTTGCTCTTCGAGGAAGGCACGGGCGATGCGTCCCGATTTCTGCGCCGCGAACAGCGGCAAGCGCCCGCCATGGATCAGATTGTGGACAAAGGCTGAGATGAACACTGTCTTGCCCGCGCGCGAAAGGCCAGTGACACCCAGCCGCAGCGATGGCGAAAAAAGCCCGGTAGCGCGCCCCGACAGCGTATCCAGGGCAATCTTCGCCTCGTCGGTGAAAGTGGTCAGCGATGATACCAAAATGCGTCTCTCGGGGCTTCGGTACGACCCGATATAGACGCTGCTGCCTAGTGTGGCGAATCCGAAATTCGCAGTACCTTGGAGCAGCGCAGTGAGCGAATTTCGGATTCTAAGCCACACTAGCAAATCATTGAATTCGCGCATGAACCCGAACCATAGGCTCGGAAAAGATCATGCGCAAAATTGAGTTCCACAGCGTCCTTTGCGCGTCCAAGAGGACGCGCTGCGCTGTAGTGTGCTTTTGGATTTGAAGTTCCTGAACGCTGATGCCATTGAAGTGGCAGGACTTTCAAATCCGCCACGCTAGGTTGAAATGGCGTCAGAGATCGGCCGGCGTCACGAAGGCTTCGAGATAGCCGGTGCCTTGCGCGGCGTTGGCAAGACTGCCCGGAAAACGGACGACCGCAAGGCCGGAGGCCGGGAAGCCGTGGTTCAGAATTCCCCTCGCAGTCTCGTCGCCATCGCCCGAAAGCGCGATAGTGAGATCTTCCGTCATCGGGTTGTGGCCGATGACGAGCAGCGAGCCTGGCCCGCCATTGCCGCGAATGATCGAGAGATAACCGGCGGCGTCCTCGCTATAGAGCGTGTCCAGGAACAGGACCCGGCCTGTATCGGTGTGGCCGGCCAGGCCTTCCAGCGTCTGGCGCGCTCGCTTTGCGTTGGAGCAAAGGGTGAGGTCCGGAATGTAGCTGCGGGCCCGCATGGCCGCACCCATCGTTGCGGCGTCGGCGAGGCCGGATGCGTCGAGCGGACGATCGAAATCGCGCATGCCGGGTAGGGCCCATCCGGCCTTGGCATGCCTCAACAGATAAAGCTTGCTCACCGGCCCCTCGCTTGTGCCAAACACCGAAACTCGTCAAAAAGTGCTGCAGGATTAGCCATGAGAATGGCCTTATGCACAATGGCCGGCACCTTTCAAACCCAACAAATCATACGCAAATTCGGTCGTGCCCTTCATGCGAATGATGCGGCCAATACCGTTTTGCCCGACATTAACAATTGCGTGAAACTGTCGTCGATTACGCTTGTGCAGCATTCGGTCCGCGAATATATAGGCGCCAAAATTGGGGCTGTTTGGGTGAGTCGAATGAACGACATCGTTACTGCCGATTACGTACCCTCCGAAGACGAGCCGTTCATGAACGAACGGCAGAAATCCTACTTTCGCCTGAAGCTCGTCACCTGGAAGAACGACATACTGCGCGAAGCGCGCGAAACTCTCGAAATCCTGCAGCAGGAAAACGCCAACCACCCCGATCTCGCTGATCGCGCCTCTTCGGAAACTGACCGCGCCATCGAACTTCGCGCCCGCGATCGCCAGCGAAAACTCATTTCAAAAATTGATTCCGCGCTTCAGCGCATTGATGAAGGCACTTACGGCTATTGTGAGGAAACCGGCGAGCCCATCGCGCTGAAGCGGCTCGATGCGCGTCCGATCGCGACCTTGTCGATCGAGGCGCAGGAGCGCCACGAGCGCCGCGAGAAGGTCTACCGCGACGACTGACGAAGCGCCTAAAAGCAGCAATAGCGAATTTTGTCATGGCCGGTCTCCGGCCATTTTTTGTTAGCTGTTCGCTGCCCCGGTTTCTGGCCGGTTATCTTTTCTGGCTGGAAAGCTCGCCGAGAAGCTTCGTCATCTCGTCATCGAGGGACGACGGCGCCTTAGCCGCCGGCTTGCTCTCCGACTTGGCGGGGTGCGGGTCATCAAACGAGACCTCGAGCTCCCTCATCAGCGTATCGTCAATAGAATCCTGCTTTGGCGGCGAATCCTGTCTTGCCGGCGATGGCGCCTGTCGAAACGCACTGGCGTTCGCCGATCCGTAAGCGGGCAGCGGCGTGATGGTCGCCGATTGATGGCTTTGCGCTGGCTTCGGCGCTGGCGCCGGTGCGGTCTGATGGGGCCGGACAGGCGTCGGGGCCGCGCTTACCGGCTGCGGAGGCGGTGCTTGCATCATTGGCGCAGGAGCCGGTTGAGGCGCTCGCGGCCGCGGTGCCGGTTGATGGCCGCCGCTATCTCCGGTCAGTGCAGGACGGCGCAGCGCCGACAGCCGGATGTCGCGTTCGACGACGACATCGGTTGGGCCTCCGATCAACAGCAGGTGCTCGATGTCGTCGCGGCGCACCAGCACCAACCGGCGGTGACTGTCGACAGCGGTGGCGTCCATGACGGCCAGGCGCGTCTTGCGGTTCCTGCCACCGGCAACGAATGTTCCGAAGGTCAGATTGCGGACCAGCTTGATGATTAGGAGAATAATGGCCAGAAGGACAAGCGCGACCAGCGTCCACAGGATTTCCGCGGCATAAGGACCCAAAACGCTATCCAGCCCTTGCATTAGTGCCCCCGTATCGGCTTTCGAAGAAAAGTGACACTAGACTGTTGCGGCACGCCCCTGCAAGTTGCCTTTCGCGCTTCTTGAACAGGTTGAAACGCCGATGTGGTGGATTTGAAGTTCCTGCGAATTGAGTGCGTCAGCGTTCCCACTTCAAATCCACCACACTGGATTTTCAGTAAGTTGCTGGTGTGATCAGTCCGAAATTCGCTCCGCGTTGCACCAAGGTGATGCGAATTTCGGTTTCACCACACCAGGCGCAGAATGGGCGTCATTTTTAGCGGACATTTGCCGCCAAGGCCTTTTCCGGATCCTGAGAATGTGATTCAACCGGGCAGGGGCAAGTACCGGATTTCACGAGCAGGGGGCATATGGCCAAGGAAGCGCGCGGCGATTTCTATCCGGTACCGATCGTCGACCAGAACACGCGACCGGGTGCGGTCACCCGGCTCATCGTCTTCATCGTCGTCCTGACCGGCGCCGCGATCGTCTTCGGCCTTTTCCGCGAACGTCTTGGCGATCCATTCCTGCTCGGAATGCTTGGTGTGCTGGCGATGATCGGCGTCGGCTTCCTGTTCGCCACCGCCATCGGCTTCGTGCAGATCACACCGCGCTCGACAAGTGACGAGCTGTCGAAAGCGTTTGTCGATTCGATGTCGCAAGGTCTTCTGGTCACGGACACCAAGGGTCGTGTCGTCTACGCCAATCGGGCCTATGCCGACATGACGGGCGCCGCGTCCGCGGCGGATCTCAAGACGGTCGAAGGTTTGCTGTCCGACGTTCCCGAGGCCTCGGTGACCATATACCGGCTCGCCTCCGGCCTGCGCGACGGCCAGCCCGGCGACGGAGAGTTTCGGCTTGCGCAATCCATTCGACCCGGCGCCGAGCCGGGCGCGCGCTGGTATCGTGCCCGTGCCCGGGCCTTCAGCGTCCCAGGCCAGCGGCTGCCCTTGCTCGCCTGGCAACTCGCCGACATCTCGGAAGAACGGGCCGAGCAGGAGCGGTTCTTCCTCGATCTGCAGGAGGCCATCGACCATCTCGACCATGCGCCGGCCGGATTCTTTTCGGCCGACCAGGAAGGCCGCGTCACCTATATCAACGCCACGCTGGCGGAGTGGCTGGGCATCGACCTGACGAGCTTCACGCCTGGTGCCGTTACGCTTCCGGAGATCGTCGCCGGCGACGGCATGGCGCTGGTCCGCTCAGTCAAGGCCGATCCCGGCACCACGCGCAATGCGGTCATCGATCTCGATCTGACGACGGTGAAGGGCGAGGCGCTGCCCGTGCGTTTCATGCATAGGGTCTCGGCCAGCCGCGAGGGTGTCAACGGTCCGACGCGCACCATCGTGCTCAACCGGACGCAAGGTGAGGACGCTTCCGCCGATCTTCGCGCCTCAGAGATCCGCTTCACCCGCTTCTTCAATTCGACGCCGATGGCAATAGCGGCGGTCGACAACAGCGGGCGCATCTTGCGCACCAACGCGCCTTTCCTGTCGCTGTTTTCCTCCGTCGTCGACGGGGACGCGGTGGATCGGCGCGTGCGGCTGGACACGGTGATCCATGAGCGCGACCGGCCCGCCTTTGCCGCGGCGTTCGAAAAAGCGCGACAAAGGCAGGCCGACATCGAACCGATCGATACGCTGCTGCCCGGCAATGAAGAACGGCACATGCGCTTCTATGTGAACGCGGTTGCCGACGGCACCGGCGAGGGCGCCGAAGAATCGGCTATCGTCTATGCCGTCGAGACCACCGAGCAGAAGGCGCTCGAGGGCCAGATGGCGCAAAGCCAGAAGATGCAGGCGGTCGGCCAGCTTGCCGGCGGCATCGCACACGACTTCAACAACGTACTGACTGCCATCATCATGGCGTCGGACCTTTTGTTGACCAACCATCGCCCGTCGGACCCGTCCTTCCCCGACATCATGAACATCAAGCAGAACGCCAACCGGGCGGCCTCGCTGGTGAGGCAGCTTCTGGCCTTCTCGCGCAAGCAGACGCTGCGCCCGGAGGTGCTCAACCTGACCGACGTGCTTGCCGATCTGCGGATGCTGCTGGCCCGCCTGGTCGGAAGCGACATCAAGCTGAAGGTCGATCATGGCCGCGATCTGTGGCCGGTGAAGGTCGACATCGGACAGTTCGAGCAGGTGGTGGTCAATCTGGCGGTCAATGCGCGCGATGCGATGCCGACCGGCGGCGATCTCACCGTGCGCACCCGGAACGTGACGACAGAGGAGAGCAAAAGCCTTCCCTACCGCGAACTTGCGCCGGCCGATTATGTGGTGGTCGAAGTCGAAGACACCGGCAGCGGCATCGCCCCCGAAGTCCTCAAGAAGATTTTCGAACCCTTCTTCACCACCAAGGAGGTCGGCAAGGGCACCGGCCTCGGCCTGTCCATGGTCTATGGCATCATCAAGCAGACAGGCGGCTTCATCTTCTGCGATTCCGAGGTCGGCAAGGGATCTGTGTTCCGCATTTTCCTGCCGCGCTACATTGCAGAGGCGAGAAAGGCAGGCGAGCCCGGGGAGGCGCCGGCTGCACCGGCAAAGATCGCCGACGCTGCCAAGGATCTGTCGGGTTCGGCCACGGTGCTGCTCGTCGAGGACGAGGATGCCGTGCGCATGGGCGGCATGCGGGCGCTGACGTCGCGCGGTTACACCGTCCACGAAGCGTCCTCGGGTGTCGAGGCGCTGGAAGTCTTCGAGGCGCTCGGCGGCAAGGTCGACATTGTCGTTTCCGACGTGGTGATGCCTGAGATGGATGGGCCGACGCTGCTTGGCGAACTGCGCAAGCGGCAACCCGACATCAAATTCGTCTTCGTTTCCGGTTACGCCGAGGATGCGTTCGCCAAAAACCTGCCGGCAGACGCGCATTTCGGTTTCCTGCCGAAGCCGTTTTCGCTCAAGCAACTGGCCACAATCGTCAAGGATGTGCTGGAATCTTAGGGCATACTAATTCTCGCACTTGCGAAATGGCGTGAGACTGCCATGATTATGGCGAAACGGGCGGCGGGTTTTGGGGGAGCATGCCGTGACGCCGCACAACGAGGCAGGCAAGGGTGATTATGCCGCAACAGTGCTGTTGCCGGGCGATCCGCAGCGTGCCGAATGGATGGCCGAAACCTTTCTGGAGGCGCCGCGCTGCGTCAACCGTCGAAGGGAGGCCCTCGGTTTTACCGGCCTGTTTCGCGGCAAGCCCGTCAGCATCCAGTCCACCGGCATCGGCGTCTCGTCATTCCTGATCTACGCGCATGAATTGCTGGACTTCCATGGCGTGAGGACACTGATCCGCACCGGCACCTGTGGCGCCCTGACGGCGGCGGTTAAACTGCGCAGCCTGGTGATCTCGCAGTCGGTGCGCGGTGAAAGTGCAGCGAGCGGTCAGGTCTTTGGGCTCTACGGTGCTGATGCCGGCCCCGATCCGGCGCTTTATGCCCAGGCATTGACGCGGGCTGCCGAAATCGGCATCGAACATCAGGCCGGGCTGACCATCTGCAGCGATATATTCTATCATCCCCAGGGCCGCGATCGCTTCACCGAAGCACAGGCACAGGGCGCGCTGGCCGTGGATATGGAGACCAGTGCGCTCTATCGCATCGCCGCGCATTTCGGCGCCCGGGCCCTGTCGATGCTGACTGTCGTCGACAATGTGGTGACCGGCGAGCAAACCGACTATTCCGAACGCCAGGCGCTTTTCACCGATATGACCCGCCTGGCACTCGATGTTGCGATCGAAAGTTAAGCTGCTTCCCGTTTCGGGGCCGAGGGTTCTTCGATGCCCTGCCGATGGCCACGCAGATAGAGAGCACAGGTCGTGCGCAGCATCGAGGCGAAGTTCGGAATCTGGCCATTGATCTCGATAGCCTCGTCATAGAGCTTCGAGATGAATTTCGGGGTCGTCAGACCCTGGCTGTCGGCGATCTCGTCGAGCAATGCCCAGAACGTCGCCTCGAGCTGGATGCTCGTCGAGTGCCCGTCGATGCGGATCGATCGATTGATCTGCCGGTAGCCCTCCGGATCCTGCCCGGCAAAAACCCTGCACATCGTTACCTCCCGTTCTTATTGGTCTTGGCCATTCTTGTTGATTTTAGGCGCAATCCGCAGCGATTCGCGCCTTTGAGCAGTGCCTATCGTGGCCAATTATCTTCAGCTGGAAAGCGGAAAACAGCAATCGGACTTTCGTCCCTAAAAGCGCGTCGCGTTTGAATGGATTCATGCGACGCGCTTTTAGGCCTTGTTGTTATGCATGTCGTTATCGCAAAACCGCTGCGCACTTTTGCGCGACATGCATTAGCGGTTTCCCACTCCGTCGTTAGATTAGCGCGTGGTAATCGGCTGCCACCACCTTTGCCGCAACCCGCGCATAATCACGCTGACGCGCACATCGCGCTTACCGCAACGGAGTGTCATTTGGCGAAGGCGATCCACACCATGATCCGGGTTTTGGACGAGACCCGGTCCGTCGACTTCTACCGGAAAGCCTTTGGACTGAATGTCGCTGAACGGCTCGATTTCGAAACCTTCACGCTCGTCTATCTGAGCAATGCCGAGGCGGAGTTCGAGGTCGAGCTCACCGTCAACAAGGGGCGCCAGGAGTCTTATGCGCTCGGCGACGGCTACGGCCATCTCGCGGTTTCGGTCGCCGATCTGGACAGCGAACATGACCGGCTCGGCGCGCTTGGCCTCGCCCCGAAGAAGATCGTCGAGTTCAACCGCGACGGAGCGCTGCTCGCGCGCTTCTTCTTCATCGAGGATCCCGACGGCTACAAGATTGAGGTCCTGCAGCGTCAGGGCCGGTTCAAATAGGAGACATTACGGCCGCGCCGGCCAGCGCGGCGCCAGCCAGGGCACCTTCGGGTGCAAATAGCAAGCAAGGGAGGAACAAATGGTCACGATTTATGAGAGAAAGCCCGCCAATGAAAGGAAGCCCGGGCTATCGCGCCGCGAGCTTCTGAAACGCGGCGGTGTCGGCGCGTTGCTGGTCATTTCGGGCAGTGCCGTCATTAGCCCGGAACATGCCTGGGGTCTCGAAACATCCGCGCTCAAGCCCGAAACCATGGCGACCCTGATCCAGATGGCGCGTGACATCTACCCGCACGATCAAGTGCCTGACAAATATTACGCAATCGCCGTCAAGGCGCACGATGAGCAGGCCGGGAAAGACTCCACCCACAAAGATCTTATCGAAAACGGCATTGCCGAGCTCGACTTGAAGTCGGGCAAGAACGGCTACACCGGTCTTGGCTGGGAGGAGCAGCGCGTTGCGGTGCTGAGAGAGATCGAGGACACGCCGTTCTTTCAGGCAGTCCGCGGCGGGCTTGTCGTCGGCCTCTACAACCAGAAGGAGGTCTGGCCGATCTTCGGCTACGAGGGCGAGTCCTACTCCAAGGGCGGGTACATGGCGCGCGGGTTCGACGACATCGAGTGGCTCTGAGCCCCATCGTCCCAAACCGTACACAACAGACATCATGGGAGGAAACCATGGCAGCACCATTTGATCTCAAGAACGATGGCGTGGTCGTCATCATCGGCTCGGGCGCCGGCGGTGGCACGCTCGGCAACGAACTCGCCCAGAAGGGCATCGACGTCGTCATCCTGGAGGCGGGCGCCCGCCACGATTACGAGGATTTCATCAATGACGAGTGGGATTCATTCGCCCAACTCGCCTGGACGGACAAGCGCACGACCTCGGGCGACTGGCGGGTGGCGAAGGATTTTCCCAATCTGCCGGCATGGATCGTCAAGGCGGTCGGCGGCTCGACCACGCACTGGGCGGGCGCCTCGCTGCGCTTTCAGGAGCATGAATTCAGAACGCTTTCGACCTACGGAAAACTGGAAGGCGCGAACCTGCTCGATTGGCCGATCACGCTTGCCGAGCTGGAGCCCTACTACGCAAAGGCCGAAGACAGACTGGGCGTGACGCTCACCAACAACATCCCAGGCCTTCCTGGCAACAACAACTTCAAGGTGATGAAGGCCGGCGCCGACAAGCTCGGCTACAAGGAGTGCCACACCGGCCGGATGGCAATCAATTCCGAGCCGCGCGACGACCGCAATGCCTGCCAGCAGACCGGCTTCTGCTTCCAGGGCTGCAAATGGGGCGCCAAATGGTCGACGCTCTACAGCGAAATTCCCAAGGGCGAGGCGACCGGCCATCTCGAGGTCAGGCCAAACGCCATGGCGATCAAGATCAACCACGATGCGTCAGGCAAAGTGACCGGCGTCGTTTATGCCGACAAGGACGGCAAACTGAGGGAACAGAAGGCCCGCATCGTCGCCGTCGCGGGAAATTCGATCGAGAGCCCGCGGCTGCTGCTCAATTCGGCATCGAGCCAGTTTCCCGACGGCCTTGCCAATTCGTCGGGGCAGGTCGGCAAGAACTACATGCGCCACACCACGGGCTCGGTCTACGGCATCTTCGACAAGCCGGTGCATATGTATCGCGGCACCACCATGGCCGGTATCATCCGCGACGAAGCCCGCAATGATCCCTCGCGCGGCTTCGTTGGCGGCTATGAGTTAGAGACGCTGTCGCTCGGCCTGCCGTTCATGGCCGCCTTCCTCAATCCCGGCGGCTGGGGGCGTTCCTTCACCACGGCGCTCGACCACTACGACCATATGGCCGGCATGTGGATCGTCGGCGAGGACATGCCGCGCGAGGAAAACCGCATCACGCTGCATGCCGATATCAAGGACGAGCACGGCATGCCGGTGGCGGACGTCCATTTCGACGACCATGCCAACGACACGGCGATGCGCAACCACGCCTACAAGCAGGGCTCGGCGCTCTACGCGGCGGTAGGTGCGACCCGGACCTTCCCGACGCCACCCTATCCGTCGACCCATAATCTCGGCACCAACCGGATGAGCGAGAAGGCGGCCGACGGGGTCGTCAACAAGCATGGCCAGGCGCACGACATCAAGAACCTGTTCGTATCGGATGGCAGCCAGTTCACCACTGGTGGCGCTGAAAATCCGACATTGACGATCGTGTCGCTGGCGATCCGTCAGGCTGACTATATTGCCGAACAGATGTTGGCCAAGAGCATTTAGCCATACCCTCCCGACTGCCTGCTGGCGCGGAACCTCGCTAGGTTTCGCGCCTCTTTTTGTCGGCTTTCAACGCTTTGTGCAAGTCGAGGCGGTGAAGGCGCCGTCAGGTTGCTTCATGATGATGTCGAAGGACGGGCTGGTTTGACCGTCCAGGGTGGCTTGCGTGAGCGAGATCGAGTTGCCGCCGGTCGTATAGCCGCCCAACGGGCCCAACCAGGTGATCTCGCCGCTTGCATCCATCTGATAGTTGTAGCCCTGCCGGGCGGTTCCGAAGGTCACCGGGCCGCTATAGACATTCCCCTTGATGGTGATGTCGCCAAGGCTGAGGAACATGCCAAGCAGATAGACTTCGCAGTGATAGGTGCCGTCCGGCAATTTGCCGTCTGTGAAGTCGGCGCGTGCACTGCCGCTCGCTGCAGCCAGAAGCATGGTGCTGAAAATACAAGAAATCCTGGAGGCCATGACGTCGCTCGTTTGAAGATCGAACTTGCCCCATTTTCCTGCTGCGCTGCAACGGTTCGCCGACTTTGCTCTGGTTCTGCTCAAAATTGGTGCATTAATTCGCGAGTGATCAAGAATTAGGCGAGAGCGGAGAATTTTTGCTCAAGCAGAGCACCGGCGGCGGCGCTTATCTTTGGCGGCTAATATATTAACCGGCTGATAGGGCTGGGAAATCCAAGCCCACTTAATTTTGCTCCCGCGGTTGGCACAGCCGTTGCATGGTCTGTTTGCGATGCGATTAACCAGCTAGGGAGTTTGAATATGAGGGGCAGTTTCTCGACAATAACAAAAATGCTTTCGGCAGGCGCGGTCACGGCCGGCCTGCTGATGAGCGTCCCGGCCAGGGCGGCTGACGACACGATCAAGGTGGGTATTCTCCACTCGCTGTCGGGCACCATGGCGATTTCGGAGACGACGCTGAAGGACGCCATGCTGATGCTCATCGAAGAGCAGAATGCAAAGGGCGGCCTGCTCGGCAAGAAACTCGAAGCGGTCGTCGTCGACCCGGCTTCGAACTGGCCGCTGTTCGCCGAAAAGGCGCGCGAGCTGATCTCCAAGGACAAGGTCGCGGCGGTGTTCGGTTGCTGGACCTCGGTGTCGCGCAAGTCGGTGCTGCCGGTGTTCAGCGAGCTCAACAACATCCTGTTCTACCCCGTCCAGTATGAGGGCGAGGAGAGCGAGCGCAACGTGTTCTACACCGGTGCGGCGCCGAACCAGCAGGCAATTCCGGCCGTCGACTATCTGATGAGCGAGGACGGCGGTTCGGTGAAACGCTGGGTGCTTGAAGGCACCGACTACGTTTATCCGCGCACCACCAACAAGATCCTCGAAGCCTATCTGAAAGCCAAGGGCGTCGCCGCCGAAGACATAATGGTTAACTACACGCCGTTTGGCTTCTCCGATTGGCAGACCGAGGTCTCGGCGATCAAGAAGTTCGGCTCGGCCGGCAAGAAGACCGCCGTCGTCTCGACGGTCAATGGCGACGCCAACGTGCCGTTCTACAAGGAGCTCGGCAACCAGGGCATCAAGGCCGAGGATATCCCGGTCATGGCCTTCTCGGTCGGCGAGGAAGAGCTTGCCGGTCTCGACACAGCGCCGCTCGTCGGTCATCTAGCCGCCTGGAACTATTTCCAGAGCATCGATACGCCCGAGAACGCGAAGTTCATTGCCGACTGGCACAAGTTCATCAAGAACGACAAGCGCACCACCAACGACCCGATGGAAGCCCACTATGTCGGCTTCAACATGTGGGTGAAGGCGGTTGAGAAGGCCGGCACCACTGATCCTGACAAGGTCATCGACGCCGTGATCGGCGTCTCGGTGCCGAACCTGACCGGTGGCTATTCGACCATGATGCCGAACCACCACATCACCAAGCCGGTGCTGATCGGCGAAATCCAGGCCGATGGCCAGTTCGAGACCGTCTCGCAGACGCCTGGCCTGGTGATGGGTGACGAGTGGTCTGACTATCTGTCTGATTCAAAGGACCTGATCTCCGATTGGCGCGCGCCTCTGTCCTGCGGCAACTTCAATGTTGCCACCGGCAAGTGCGGCGGCAAGGGAACCAACTGATCCTCCCGGGTCTGACGCTCGTGGATTTCTCCACGACCTAGACCGCGACGCGTCCGGGCGAGCTCCTCCTCTCCTCCAGCTCGCCCGGACGCGAAGTTTCAACCCTTCAAGAGTCGCCAGAAATCGATGATCTTCACCCGCACGATCGGCCTGACGCTGCTGCTCCTCCTGGGGATGCTGTCGCCGTCGAACGCTGCCGAAGCGGATCTGCGCGCCATCATTGCCAAATTTGCCACTGCCTCGAATTTTTCGGCCACCGAAGCTGTCGTGCGCGAGCTCGCGGCCACCGGTGACACTGCCGTCGAACGTCCGCTTGGCGCGCTTGCGGAGGGCGATCTCTACGTTCGCAAGGCCGATTCGCTGGTTTTCATTGGTAAGGAAGGTGGCGGCAGCGTTGCGCTGCTCGACCCGCTGAGCGGTGAAAAATCCGGCGATGCGGCCAAAAGCGAGATCACCAAGATCAAGGTCAACAATACGCTGCGCCGCGCCATCCGCGATGCGCTGGGCACGCTGACGCTCGGCGCGAAAGATCCGGCCGCGCGCATTGCTGCCGCCGACACGATGTTCAAGACGCCCGATGCCACAAACATCGATCCGCTCGATGCCGCAATCGCCAGCGAGAGCGTGGCAAGCGTCAAAGCGCTGCTCGAACAGGCCCGCGCGGCGTCGGTTCTGGTTTCTGACCGGCCGGAGGCCGACAAACTGGCGGCGATCGCCCTGATCGGCGCGCGCGGCGACCGCAACGCGCTGTCCCTGCTCACCGCCGTCGAGGCCAATTCCGAGGGCGCGGTCAAGGACGCGGCGACGGCGGCGATCGCAAGCATCAATTCGACGCTGGCGCTGTGGGATGCGGGCCAGAACATCTGGTACGGCATCTCGCTAGGGTCGGTGTTGCTGCTGGCGGCGATCGGCCTCGCCATCACCTTCGGCGTCATGGGCGTCATCAACATGGCGCATGGCGAAATGGTCATGCTCGGCGCCTACACGACCTTTGTCGTGCAGGAGGTGATCCGAAACTCCTTTCCCGGCCTGTTCGACTGGTCGCTGGTCATCGCACTGCCGCTCGCCTTCTCGGTCGCGGCGCTCGTCGGACTTGTCATTGAGCGGGGCGTGATCCGTTTCCTTTACGGCCGGCCGCTGGAGACGTTGCTGGCGACATGGGGCGTCTCGCTGATCCTGCAGCAGGCCGTGCGCACCATCTTCGGGCCGACGAACCAGGAGGTCGGCAACCCATCATGGATGTCGGGTTCGTTCGATATCGGCCAGCTCGCGGTGACCTGGAACCGGCTCTGGATACTGGTATTCGCGCTCGGCGTGTTCGCGGTGCTGCTTTATGTGATGAAGCGCACGCCCTGGGGCCTGCAGATGCGCGCCGTCACCGCCAACCGCCGCATGGCCGCTTCGATGGGCATCAGGACACCATGGGTCGACGCGCTGACCTTTGCATTGGGGTCCGGCATTGCAGGCATCGCGGGTGTCGCGCTCAGCCAGATCGACAATGTCTCGCCCAATCTCGGCCGCGGCTACATCATCGACAGCTTCATGGTCGTCGTCTTCGGCGGCGTCGGCAATCTCTGGGGCACGCTGGTCGGCGCCTTCTCGCTCGGCATCGTCAACAAATTCCTTGAACCCTATGCCGGGGCAGTCCTCGGCAAGATTGTCGTGCTGGTCCTCATCATCCTGTTCATCCAGAAACGCCCGCGCGGCCTTTTCGCGCTGAAGGGCAGGTCGGTGGAAGCATGATCACGGGACGCTTCTTCGCCGCCGGCGCCGACCGCCGCATCGCCATCACGATCTTCATCCTTTTGGCGGTTGCCTTCATCGTGCCGCTGCTCAATCTTGCGGTCTCGCCGACGAGTGCGTTCTACGTGCCGTCCTATGTCGTCGCGCTCACCGGCAAGTATCTCTGCTACGCGCTGCTCGCCTTGGCGCTCGATCTCGTCTGGGGCTATTGCGGCATCCTTTCGCTCGGCCACGGCGCCTTCTTTGCGCTCGGCGGCTATGCGATGGGCATGTATCTGATGCGCCAGATCGGCTCGCGCGGCGTCTACGGCAATCCGCTGCTGCCGGACTTCATGGTGTTCCTGAACTACAGGGAATTGCCGTGGTTCTGGTACGGCTTCGATCATTTCTGGTTTGCCGCGATCATGGTGCTTGCGGTGCCCGGCTTGCTCGCCTTCATCTTCGGCTGGTTCGCCTTCCGCAGCCGCGTCACCGGCGTCTATTTGTCGATCATCACCCAGGCGATGACCTATGCGCTGCTGCTTGCGTTTTTCCGCAACGACATGGGTTTCGGCGGCAACAACGGCCTGACCGATTTCAAGGATATTCTGGGCTTTAACGTGCAGGCCGATGCGACACGCTCGGCATTGTTCGCGGCCAGCGCCGTCACGCTGGCGCTCGCCGTCTTCGTCACCTGGGCAATCGTCGGTTCCAAATACGGCAAGCTGCTGATGGCGGTGCGCGACGCCGAGAGTCGCACGCGCTTTCTCGGCTGGCGGGCGGAGAACGTCAAACTGTTCGCCTTCACCGTGTCGGCTGTCATGGCCGGCATTGCCGGCGCGCTCTACGTGCCGCAGGTCGGCATCATCAATCCAGGCGAGTTCGAGCCGTCCAATTCGATCGAGGTCGTGGTATGGGCGGCAGTCGGCGGGCGCGGCACCATCGTCGGGCCGATCATCGGCGCGCTTGTGGTCAATGCCGGCAAATCCTGGTTCACCGGCGTGCTGCCCGAGTTCTGGCTGTTTGCGCTGGGCGGACTGTTCGTCGCCGTCACGCTGTTCCTGCCCAAGGGCATTGTCGGCATGTGGGATTCCTGGCGCGGCAATGCCAAGGCGCTGCGTGCGGCCTCGATCGCCGAGGAAACCGGCATTGATCCTGACGTCCCGGCGCCGCCGAAGATCGTTCGCAGTGCTGCGAGAACGCCTGGCGACTGGTCGGCATCCAGCCCCGAACCGCAACCGGCGGAGTGAGCGATGTCGAAGCGCAACACCATCCTCTATCTCGACGGCGTCTCGGTTTCCTTCGACGGCTTTCGCGCCATCAACAATTTGTCGCTGGTGCTCGACAAGGGGGAGATGCGGGCGATCATCGGTCCCAACGGCGCCGGCAAGACCACGATGATGGATATCGTTACCGGCAAGACGCGCCCCGACGCGGGCGAGGTTTACTTCGACGGCGAGATCGACCTGACCAAACATGACGAGGCCGAGATCGCCATGATGGGCATCGGCAGGAAATTCCAGAAGCCGACGGTCTTCGAAAGCCACACGATCGAGGAGAACCTGATGCTGGCGCTGAAGGGTCCACGCTCGATCTTCCCGGCGCTGTTCCATCGCCGCTCGGCCGCGGAAGTGCGGCAGATCGACGATATCCTCGGCATCACCCGGCTGGGCGACAAGCGCGATGAACTCGCCGCCAATCTCAGCCACGGACAGAAGCAATGGCTCGAGATCGGCATGCTGCTAGCGCAGGATCCGAAGCTGCTGCTGGTCGACGAGCCGGTCGCCGGCATGACCGACGCCGAGACCGAGGAGACCGCGCGGCTGCTCAAGGATATTGCGCGCGACCACTCGGTCATCGTCGTCGAGCATGACATGCATTTCGTGCGCGAGCTCGGCGTCAAGGTCACCTGCCTGCACGAAGGTTCGGTCCTGTCCGAAGGCTCGCTCGATTTCGTATCGGCCGACGAGCGTGTCGTCGAAGTCTATCTGGGGAGATGATCATGGTCTGGCGCGTTCCGTTCCATCATTTCGGCCTTTCGTTCTTCAGGCGTTGGAGAAGGCGCTGACCATGCTCGAAGTCTCCAACGCCACGCTGCACTACGGCGCCGCCCAGGCGCTGCGTGGCGTCTCGCTGAAGGCCGATGCGGGCAAGATCACCTGCGTGCTCGGCCGCAACGGCGTCGGCAAAACCAGTTTGATGAGATCGATCGTCGGCCATCATCGGCTGACGAGCGGAAGCGTTGCCTTCGAGGGGAAGGCGCTCGACCGGAGCGCGGCGTATGATCGCGTCCGGTCGGGCATCGCATTCGTGCCGCAGGGCAGGGAGATCTTCCCGCTCCTCACTGTGCGGGAAAACCTCGAATCGGGCTTTGCGCCATTGAAGCGCGCCGACCGCAACATTCCCGGCCACGTCTTCGAATTGTTTCCGGTGCTGAAGCAGATGCTCGGCCGCCGGGGCGGGGACCTTTCCGGCGGCCAGCAGCAGCAGCTTGCCATCGGCAGGGCACTGGTGATGCGGCCGAAACTGCTGGTCCTCGATGAGCCGACCGAAGGCATCCAGCCGTCGATCATCAAGGATATCGGCCGCGCCATCCGCTATCTGCGCGACCAGGCCGGCATAGCCGTGCTGCTGGTCGAACAGTATCTCGATTTCTGCCGGGAACTGGCAGACGAGGTCAACATCATGGATCGCGGCCAGATCGTCCACACCGGCCCGGCCAAGGATCTCGATCGGACGGATGTTCGGAAATTCCTGACCGTTTAATCGCAGACCCTCGAGACTAGCCGAACCATCTCTCCCGTCGTCATCCTGTGGCGAAGCAAGGAGCGAAGCGACGCTGCGCAGACCCCAGGATCCATGCCGTGACATCCGCCGAAGAGTGCAATGGCGAAGAGAAAAAGCCGTTCTCCAGCGCGTCCTTCGATCCTCAGTTCTGCACCGTTGCGATGCTTTGAAGTCACGGCATGGATCCTTGGGTCTTTGCTCCGCTTCGCGTCGCAGTGCCCAACGATGACGAAATCACGAAGATCTACGAGATTTTCTTCAACGACACTGTTTGCAACTCTGGCGCGCTGAGAATTGCATGCTAGGCTTTACTTGGCCTTGTTGAGTCGGCCGCTTTCCGTATCAGTCTCGTTGACGGATCAAGGTGAGGCGTGGGCTCAGCCGGCACGTTCCGTGCAAGCAGCCCCCTTCCTGCGATCCGATTTTTGTTCGACGCATTTTGGGGCACTTGGGCCAGGGACGCCAATGGAACGTTACGTCGAGGACTACCAGAAACGACGGCTCACCGAGCGCGTCGAGATCATGACCGCCATCAACATTCTGAAATCGCAAGGATACGACCACGACGAGTTGATCGCAGAGATCACCAAGGTCTTCTATGTCGATCTCGACACCTACAACGAGGTCGTGATGGCGGCATGAGGGCTGACGGAAGGGGCGGATGCGCTATACCGCCACGCGGCTAGCCTGCGCGTCGGAAGGTCGAGGCCGCGACGCGGTTGCGACCGCCACGCTTGGCGGCATAGAGCGCCTTGTCGGCGGCGCTGAGCACCTTGTCGAAGCTCATGCCGTCCTTGCTGCCGAAAGCGTATCCGGCGCTGACCGTACATGTCAGGGGACGGGTTTCGGTCTCGATGACACGCGCAGCAAAGGCGGTGCGTATACGCTCGGCGGTGAACTCCACCGCTTCGGGCAGGGTGCGCTTCAGAACCAGCGCGAATTCCTCTCCGCCCATGCGCGCGGCGACATCGGTCGGGCGAAGGTTCTCGACCAGTTCCTCGGCGAACACTCTCAGCACCTGATCGCCCGTGGCGTGCCCGAACTCGTCGTTGATGGCCTTGAAGCCGTCGAGGTCGAACACGACCACCGCCGTGAAAGCCCCGATCGGCGCGCCGCCATTGAGATCGAACAGCGCGCGGCGATTGAGCAGGCCGGTCAGCGGATCGGTCAGCGCATCCAGACGGTGGTATCGGGCCAGACGGCCCTGGTTGAGTGCCAGCGAAAGGGCGCCGATGCCGGTCATGCTGGCGATGACGACGACGAGGCTCAGATCCTCGGCCCAGTTGCTCGGCGCATGTCCGAGGACAAGCTTCCCATCCCATGCAAGAGCCATGGCGCACAGCACAAAGGAAATGCCGGTGGTCGAGTAGAGCACGGTAAGGCCCATGATCGGGACAGGAGCTTCAGCGCGCCCGACCCAGTACTGATAGGCCGTTGCAAACAGAAGCAGGGCGGCAAGGAAATTTTCGAACATGAAGCCGAGCCCGTCATATCCGAGCGCCATCGGCGGCAGCGCCACGGCAAGCGAGATGCAGCTGCCGAGCACCGTCAGCGGGATCGGCGACTGGCCTGACCTGAACTGGTAGGCGGCGCCCAGCATGGTCGAGAACCCAACCAGGAGCAAGGCGAAGGTCGCGATGCCGAGGATGCGTCCGGGCGACTCGATATAGTCCGCGTATATGAATACGTCGCCGACGACCAATAACGCGCTGATCGACCATGTCAGCAGAAACTTTTCAGTTCGCGCGGTCAGCCAGATGCCGAACAACGTCAGGCTCAGGCAGGCGGCGGAAAAACCGACAGCCAGCAGAAGTGAGTGGTAGTCGAGCGACATGCCCTAACCCGCGGCTGCCCCAGCTCCGCGGATTCATGCAGCAAGGAGGTATCGATAAGGTTACGACGGCTGTGAAGATGCCATGATTCGACGTTGTCAGCCGGTGACGCGCTTCATCAGCGCCATGGCGCCGAACGGCGCGCGGACTTTGCCCTCGGTGATGAAGTAGACGAACACATCGCGCGGTTTGACCGGTGCGTCGGTTGACGGATCGGTGCGCGGCAGGTCGGCCGGCGCCTTGCCTTCCGCCCAGGTTTTTGCCCGTGCCGCCCATTCGTCAAGCGCCTTTGGCGTGTAGCAGTCGGGATTATCATCGCTGCCGGTCTGCAACCGGGCATAGATGAAATCGCCGGTGATGTCGGCGATCCCAGGATATTTGGCGTGGTCGGCGTAGACGATCGCCACCTTGTATTTGCGCGCCAGGGCAGCGAATTCCGGCACGACGAAGCTGTCGTTGCGCACCTCCACCGCATGGCGCAGCGCGACGCCGTCCTGCTTTTCAGGCAAAAGCTTGAGGAAGGCCTCGAAATCGTCCGGATCGAACTTTTTGGTCGGTGCGAATTGCCACAGGATCGGCCCGAGCTTGTCGCCCAGTGCGGCGACGCCAGATCCCAGGAAGCGCGTCATCGACTCGCCGGCCTCGCCGAGCACGCGGCGGTTGGTGACGAAGCGGTTGCCTTTCAGCGAATAGACAAAACCGTCCTGCGCCTCGTTAGCCCATTTGACGAAGGTCGGCTCCTTGAAACTCGAATAATAGGTGCCGTTGACCTCGATGCTCGGCACGTGCCGGGTAGCGTAGTGCAGCTGTTTCGCCTTGGACAGCTTGTCCGGATAGAAGGACGCGTCCCATGGCTCGAAGGTCCAGCCGCCCATGCCGGCGCGAATTGTTCCTGATTGAGTCACTGTCGTCCTCCCGGTCTGTAAAAAAAATCAGGCGATTGCTATCGTCTCAACCGTCTTTGCCATGTCGACGACCGTCCATCCTGGCCGATATGGATTGGGCCGGCGACCCGTTTCGTGAAAGCCATAGGCTTTGTAGAGCGCGATGTTCCGCTTCATCCTGGCGTTGGTATAGAGCTGCACCTCGGGCAAGCCCCAAAGCCGCGTCTGTTCGTCCGCCCACTTGAGCAGTGCGATGCCGAAACCGTTGCCCTGGAAAGCAGGGCCGACGGCGACGGAGAAGATCATCGTGTGGTCTGGGTGCCGCTCGAGGACAATCAGTCCGGCCGGCTCGCCGCTGCTTTCCAGCAGCCAGACCTCGCCGCGTCCGATCCGCGGCGCATAGTCCTCGGTGACCGGGATCGGCGGCGCGCCAAGCACGGCGGTGTAGGGCGCATAGGCGGCCTCGGTCAGCCGGACGATTGTGGGGAGATCCTCAGCAAGCGCTCTTCTGATCTTCATTTGAAGGTTCTTCCAAACGCCAGCCAGTCCTCACTCACTCCGCCGCTTCGCGCTTGCCTCCGGGCCGCCGCTCCAGTAATTCCCGCAGGAACTGGCCGGTGTAGCTGCGCTTCTCGCGGACGATGTCCTCCGGCGTGCCTGACGCCACCAGCTCGCCGCCGCCGTCGCCACCTTCGGGACCGAGATCGAGCACCCAGTCGGCGGTTTTTATCACCTCGAGGTTGTGCTCGATGACGACCACCGTGTTGCCCTGGTCGACCAGCTCGTGCAGCACTTCCAGGAGCTTGGCGACGTCGTGGAAATGCAGGCCGGTGGTCGGCTCGTCGAGGATGTAGAGCGTCTTGCCGGTCGCCTTGCGCGACAGTTCCTTGGCCAGCTTGATGCGCTGCGCCTCGCCGCCCGACAGCGTCGTCGCCTGCTGGCCGACATGGATGTAGCCGAGGCCGACCTGTTTCAGCGTCTCCAGCTTGTCGCGCACGCCGGGCACGGCGGCGAAGAAATCGACGCCTTCCTCGACTGTCATGTCGAGCACGTCGGCAATCGACTTGCCCTTGAACAGGACGTCGAGCGTTTCGCGGTTGTAGCGCTTGCCATGGCAGACGTCGCAGGTGACGTAGACGTCGGGCAAAAAGTGCATCTCGATCTTGATGACACCGTCGCCCTGGCAGGCCTCGCAGCGGCCGCCCTTGACGTTGAACGAGAAGCGGCCCGGCTGATAGCCACGCGCCTTGGATTCCGGCAGGCCGGCGAACCAGTCGCGGATCGGCGTAAAGGCGCCGGTATAGGTGGCGGGATTGGAGCGCGGCGTCCGGCCGATGGGCGACTGGTCGATATCGATGACCTTGTCGAGGAATTCGAGGCCCTCGATGCGGTCGTGCTCGGCCGGGTGCTCGCGCGAACCCATGATGCGGCGCGATGCTGCTTTGAACAAGGTTTCGATCAGGAAGGTCGACTTGCCGCCGCCGGAGACGCCGGTGACGGCGGTGAACGTGCCGAGCGGGATTTCGGCGGTGACGTTCTTCAGATTGTTGCCGCGCGCGCCGACGATCTTCAGGCGCCGGTTCTTCTTGGCGTCGCGCCGCACCGCCGGCATCGCCACTTCGAGCTCGCCAGACAGATATTTGCCGGTGATCGAGGCAGGGCTCGCCATGATCTGCTGCGGCGTTCCCTGGGCGATGATGTGGCCGCCATGGATGCCGGCGGCCGGGCCGATATCGACGACATAGTCGGCATGCAGGATGGCGTCCTCGTCATGCTCGACGACGATCACCGTGTTGCCGATGTCGCGCAGATGCTTCAGCGTGTCGAGCAGGCGCGCATTGTCGCGCTGATGCAGGCCGATCGACGGCTCGTCCAGCACATAGAGCACGCCGGTGAGGCCGGAGCCGATCTGCGAGGCCAGCCGTATGCGCTGGCTCTCGCCGCCCGACAGCGTGCCGGAATTGCGCGACAGCGTCAGGTAGTCGAGCCCGACATCGTTCAGGAAGCGCAGACGCTCACGGATCTCCTTGAGTACGCGCACCGCGATCTCGTTCTGCTTGTCGCTGAGCGAAGCGGGCAGGGCGGTGAACCATTGGTCGGCCTTGCGGATCGACAGCTCGGTGACCTCGCCGATATGCTTGCCGGCAATCTTCACCGCAAGCGCTTCCGGCTTCAGCCGGTAGCCGCGGCAGGCCGGGCAGGGCGTGGCCGACATGAAGCGCTCGATCTCCTCGCGCATCCAGGCTGATTCGGTCTCCTTCCAGCGCCGCTCGAGATTGGGGATGACCCCCTCGAAGGTCTTCGTCGTCTTGTAGGAGCGCAGGCCGTCATCGTACTGGAAAGTGACCTCGCGCTCGCCGGTGCCATGCAGGATGGCTTGCTTGGCCTCTTCCGTCAGATCCCTGAACTTGTCGCCGAGCTTGAAGCCATAGGCCTTGCCCAGCGCCTCCAGCGTCTGCACATAATAGGGCGAGGTCGATTTCGCCCATGGACTGACAGCGCCCGCACGCAGGGACAGGTTGTCGTCGGGCACGATCAGGCTGGCGTCGATGGCGCGCTGGCTGCCGAGGCCGTCGCAGGTCAGGCAGGCGCCGAACGGGTTGTTGAAGGAGAACAGCCGGGGCTCGATCTCGGGAATGGTGAAGCCGGACACCGGGCAGGCGAATTTTTCCGAGAACAGAATACGTTCGTGCGTCTCGTTTTTCGACTTGTTGACCGAATCCTCGCCGGTCTGGCTGGCGTCGAGCGGCCGGTCGGCGAATTCGGCCACCGCCAGCCCGTCGGCGAGCTTCAGCGCGGTTTCGATGGAATCGGCAAGCCGGGTCGCCAGATCGCCGCGCACCACGATGCGGTCGACGACGACGTCGAGGTCATGCTTGTACTTCTTGTCCAGCGCCGGCACGTCGGCGATTTCGTAAAAGACGCCGTCGACCTTGACGCGCTGAAAACCCTTTTTCTGCAGCTCCAGCAGTTCCTTGCGGTATTCGCCTTTGCGGCCTCGCACCATCGGCGCCAGGATGAACAGACGCGTGCCTTCCTCGACCGCCAGTACGCGGTCGACCATCTGCGAAACCGTCTGGCTCTCGATCGGCAGGCCGGTGGCCGGCGAATAGGGGATGCCGACGCGCGCGAACAGCAGCCGCATGTAGTCGTAGATCTCGGTGACGGTGCCGACCGTCGAGCGCGGGTTCTTCGACGTGGTCTTCTGCTCGATGGAGATGGCCGGCGACAAGCCGTCGATCTGGTCGACGTCAGGCTTCTGCATCATTTCGAGGAACTGCCGCGCATAGGCCGACAGGCTTTCGACATAGCGGCGCTGGCCTTCGGCATAGATGGTGTCGAAGGCGAGCGACGACTTGCCGGACCCCGACAGGCCGGTCATGACAATGAGGCTGTCACGCGGCAGGTCGAGATCGACATTCTTCAGATTGTGCTCGCGCGCCCCGCGAATGGAAAGATATTTATGGTCGGCCATCGCCGGTCGCCGCCTCAGATCTGGAATCTCATGGGATGGCGGGTTGTCCCGACCATCCCCTATGTAGGAAATTTCGCCACCTTTTCGAGAGACGCCACAACTCTCGACCAAAGCCTTTAACCGTCTTTCGCGCGGGCGAGCAAGCGGAAAGAACAAAGACCGAACACGCTCCTGACAAAAGCGCCCATGTAATCCACGGCCGACGCCGCGCTGCTCAAAACGGATGCAAATTTCGGATTCGCCACACAAGCGATCACATTTTTAGTAATCGGCTATCCAACGGTTGACGTCTCAGCCTCTGAGAGTCAGACTTCAAGCGTCAACCGAAGCCGGCCGTCTTTCGATGGCCTCGCCGCCCAAGGTGGCCTGCGAGACGCCGCAGGCTTTTGCGATATGCGCTTCGGACGACACCGGTCGCAATGGACAGAAAAGGAGAGCAGAGGAATGACTCCACCGGACAGTCCCTTGAGGCTCCACGTGTCGCTGGAGCCGCGGCAGGCATAAGTGCCAGGGCCAGGCGTCTGCGCCGCCCGACAAACCGTGACCTGCCGATCCCCATTAAAATCAGAGACTACTAGTCGGATCGTCGGCTGAACGCCGCGAAGCATCCGAAATCAAAAGCCGGCAGTGTACTCCCGGCAAGTTTGGATTTTAGATCCAAAAAAAGCCCCGACCGTTTGCGGAAGCAGCGGCGGGGCTGTTCGTTATAGGGCCGCAAGCGCACGAGTGCCTTGAGATTTGTGGCAACGATGAAGGCCGGTACATATGCCCTATCGCCGGGGGGGCCTTGACCGCGCCGGCGCCGACATCGAAAGTTATGCTGCCGGAAATCCTGACGTCGGTATCGCCGATCTTGAACTGGCCGTCACCGGTGCCGGGCACGGCATCGTCGGGTTCGGGAGCCGGCTTGGCGACGCGATAGTCGCCCGCGACGCCGGGCAGCGTGCCGTTCTGCGAAGGCGTTGAACTGTCTTCGGCGAACGCAGTGCCGGAGGTCATGGCCGCGACGGCAACACCGATAACTGGCCGGTTCAAACGGCTGCGTAAAATCCTGTCGAGCATCGGCGGACCATATCGCCGCGCCATGGTCGAAGCCAGACCGGTGGCGATCAAACTTGCCGAACGACTTGGCCGACGTTGCTCATGAGCCGGCTACCCTTCACGCCGCCCTTTTACGCGTGTCAAAAACATGGTCGACAAGCCCCCAGGCCTTTGCCTCCTCGGCGGTCATGAAATGGTCGCGGTCGAGCGTGCGTTCGACCTCTTCGAACGTGCGACCGCAGTGGTGCGCGTAAAGCTCGGTCATGCGCCGCTTGGTCCTGAGGATGCCTTCGGCGTGGCGCTGGATGTCGGAGGCCTGGCCCTGGAAACCGCCTGACGGCTGGTGCAGCAGAATGCTGGTGTTGGGCAGCGCGATGCGCCGGCCCGGGGTGCCCGCCATCAGCAGGAACGAGGCCATCGAGGCGGCAAAGCCCATGCAGACGGTCGATACCGGACTGCGTATATACTGCATCGTGTCGTAAATGGCGAAGCCGCTGGTCACCACGCCGCCCGGCGAGTTGATGTAGAGCGATATCTCCTTGTCGGGATTGTCGGATTCCAGCGACAGAAGCTGGGCACAGACCAGCGCCGACACATTGTCGTCGATCGGACCGTTGATGAAGACGATGCGCTCGCGCATCAGCCGCGAAAAAATGTCGAAGGCGCGTTCGCCGCGGCTCGACTGCTCGATCACCATCGGCACCAGGTTGGCAAAACCGCTCATCGCTTTTCTCCGTTGTGCCGCTCAGGCCGCGCGCAGGGAGAGGCGAGGCGTGTTTGCGGTTATGATCTGTCTGGGGCTGTGTACATTGAGCGAAAGCCGGCAACCGGCGCCTGCAACCGCAGGCGTAGCTACCCGCGCAAATCCATCGTGGACGATGCGCAGATGCGTGCCGCCCAACACGGTGCGGTCGAGCGTGAAGGTGACAATGCTATCCATTGGGCTA
The DNA here is from genome assembly GCA_004020645.1 of Mesorhizobium sp. Classification (GTDB taxonomy): domain Bacteria; phylum Pseudomonadota; class Alphaproteobacteria; order Rhizobiales; family Rhizobiaceae; genus Mesorhizobium. The sequence continues at coordinate 128,218 of SAQL01000001.1, forward strand.
TCCATTGGGCTGTTCAGCGGGCTGGCAAGCGGATCCGCTGCGTTGCCAGGCGCCGGCCGCTCCCGCCAGGAATAACGCAGCAGGCGTTCGGGCTCGGCGTCGAGGATTTCGCACTCGATCTGACCATCAGCCTTAGCAAAGGCAAATCGGCCGCCGATCTCCGGCTTGATGTCGTTCGGCATCATCCAGGCCGCGAGCAGGTCCGGCACCGTCAGCGCCCGCCATACTTTTTCCGGCGGCTCTGGAAGCTCGCACTCGAACTCGATCGAATCTGCCGCCATGTCCAAATGCTGTTTTGCCGTCATTGGTCCATATCCTTCAAAACCGCCTTGAGCCTTTCGATACGCTCGGGCCAGAACGCACGGTAGCGCTCGATCCAGCCGAGCAGTGGGTCGAGCCCTTGCGGATCGGCGCGATAATAAGCGTTGCGGCCGGCTCGCCGCTCGGCCACCAAGCCGGCGCCGCGCAGCACTGCGAGATGCTGCGAGACGGCCGGTTGCGACACGCTCATGCCGCTGCGCAGTTCCGATACGGTCATCTCGCCGGCGGCGAGCCGTTCGTAGACGGCGCGGCGCGTCGGGTCGGAAAGCGCTCGAAAAATCTCTGCTTCGATCATGATGGAAGCATAAGTGGATACTTATTGGTTTGGCAAGTGCTGTTTTATGGCGCCGCCGGAAGCCAGCGTCTCACCGGCTCGGCAGATCCCTCAAAAATTGCCTCGAAGATTGGTGACGCCAGCACGGCGTGGATGTGAAGCGTCTCAGTGCCAACGTTTCGAAAACCGTGCTTCCTCTCTGCAGGCACAAGAAGCGACTGTCCGGCACCCAGCGTCATGCAGTCGTCGTCGATCCACATTTCGGCGGTTCCGACGATGACGGTAAGCACTTCCTCTGCCGAGTGCCAATGTGTCGGAGCCCCGACTCCGGGCTGGACCCATTGTTCAAATATGCAGAGTTGACTGGCACCGTTGCCGGCTGAAACCTGCATCCGGGTTTCCACGCCTGCCCGCCACTGCTCTTGCGGCTGGTCCATGTGTGCGATGACTCCCATTCGCAGCCGCCCAACTTTCGTCCCCGACATATTCGCAATTTCAGACAGACACCCTACCTCTTGCTGACATTCCTTGACAGCCGGCATTGACAAGAATAGAACAAAAAAAGAACAAAAACCTTGTGGGAAAAGGCAGCCACGGCAGGCGGGGATTGTCCACAGTCTATAAGGTGAGCGACAGAAATTTTGTTTCGGATAAGCGCGGAGAAGTATCATGGCGGGTAGCGTCAACAAGGTCATTCTGGTGGGCAATCTCGGGGCGGATCCGGAAATCCGCCGTTTGAATTCGGGTGAGCCGGTCGTCAATATCCGCGTCGCCACCTCGGAAAGCTGGCGCGACAAGACTTCCGGCGAGCGCAAGGAAAAGACCGAGTGGCACAATGTCGTCATCTTCAACGAGCAGCTCGCCAAGGTCGCCGAGCAGTATCTGAAGAAAGGTGCGAAGGTTTATGTCGAGGGCCAGTTGCAGACGCGCAAATGGCAGGACCAGACCGGCAATGACCGCTACACGACCGAGATCGTGGTGCAGAGATTCCGTGGCGACCTGCAGATGCTCGACGCACGCGGGCAGGGCGAGGGCGGTCAGGTCGGCAGCTATACCGGTGGCGGCAGCAGCCGCGGTACCGATTTCGGCCAGTCCGGCCCGGGCGAGAGTTTCAATCGCGGCGGCAGTGGCGGCAGCAAGGGTGGCGGCGGTTCGTCGCGCGAACTGGACGACGAAATTCCGTTCTGATCGCTCGGAGGAACGGCTCTGCGCGAGCTGACAACGCCAGCTATTTGAGGCCACTCATTGGCGTCCCGAAAATGGATTTTCGGGGACGTTGTGCGTTTGAGTAGTGCGCGGTGAAAGGACGTATCAGATGAAAGCACGGGTCAAATGGGTCGAGGAGCGCACTTTCGTCGGCGAGTCCGGCAGCGGTCACAATGTGGTGCTGGGGACCGCGTTCGGGCCGGACGGCAAGACGCCGGGGCCGAGCCCGATGGAACTGGTGCTGCTCGGCACTGGCGGCTGCTCGGCCTATGATGTGGTCCACATCCTCGAAAAGGGGCGCGAGGCGGTCGAAGACTGCGTGGTCGAACTCGACGCCGACCGGGCGGAGAAGGAACCCAGGGTGTTCACCCGCATCCATATGCGTTTCATCGTCAAGGGCCGCGCGCTCTCGCGCGACAAGGTGAAACGGGCGATCGATCTTTCGATCGAAAAATACTGCTCGGCCACGGCAATGTTGGCCAAGACGGCGACCATCACGCATGATTTCGAGGTTGTCGATACAGCGGCGAAGTAACCGATTAATAAGGGCTGAATATTTAGACTTCACGTGGCATCGTCATTTTGCAGCTTGGAGTTTATGTTTAATGTCGATGACCAGTCTGGTGAAGTTTGTATTCGGACCTTCAGCGGAGAGAAAAAGTAAAAAATCGCTCTATCGACTGTTGGTCGCCGAAACAATTTTGCGGACGATATGGCACGGCCCGCAAGATGAAAAAGGGAATTGCGTCGAAGCTAAGAGTACGGAAGTGAAGGAACTGTACCGCGCGGGACGTGTTTTCAGTCACAGCTTCATATCGGTTTACGAGCAAGCATCCGGATTGCTCTGGACGCTGGGAGTCGCCGAACCGGTGAGGCTGGTGAAGGGGCAATGGCACTCCGGAAGCATTCTTCAGGCTTCGTCATGATATTCGGCACAGCACCAACATCGCCGCAACCTATTCGGAATATTCGTTTCCGTCATTGAACTATGTCTTGCGAACCTATCTCGACCTCGTGTGGGAAAGCGAACATTGGCGTTCTCAGATAGAACCTATCATTGATGCCTTGGAGGCCAGAGTCGACCTTGAGCAGATACAGGCACTAGCTAATTCACCAGCACCGCCCGGTCACTGCCTGTCGTCCTTGTGAAACAAGCACCAGCCATTGCACAGCTACTCGAGCGATTGGGGTATCTCGAACGCAAGCAAGGTTTTCCACGTTGGACCGAAACCGCACGGCCGGCTCTTGGCGGCAATTGGTTTGACCTGCGGGGCGGGCCGGTTGAATCCGAGAATGGCCGACTTATGCCCCGGCTTGGGAGTCTAAACTAAACGTATTGTCGTTCGTCGGTTCAGGGAGCCGCCATCAGCGCCTTGACGCCGTCGGCGACGAACTGCACGGCGAGTGCCGCCAGGATGACACCGAGCAGCCGGGTCAGGATCGAGCGGCCGGTCTGGCCGAGGATGCGGTCGATGCGCTCGGCCAGCACGAACACCAGGTAGGTGATGACAAGACAGATCGCGATGATGCCAACCAAAGCAGCCTGCGCGCCAAAACCTGGAAAAGAGCCGGCGAGCAGGACGGTCGCTGAAATCGCTCCCGGACCGGCGATCAGCGGGATCGCCAGCGGAAAGGCGGCGATGTTGTGGATCATGTCCTTGGTGACGGCGACGTCGCCGATCTTCTCCTTGCGGTCCTGCCGGCGCTCGAACACCATTTCGAAGGCGATGAAGAACAGCAGGAACCCGCCGGCGACGCGGAAGGCCGGCAGCGTGATGCCGAACACCGACAGGATCGACGCGCCGGCGATTGCGAACACCGCCATCACCAGGAACGCGATGATCGAGGCGCGCACGGAAACCTGGTTGCGCTCCTCGCGGTTCATGCCGCGCGTTACGGCGAGGAAGAGCGGCGCCAGGCCAGGCGGGTCGATGGTCACGAGAATGGTGACGAAGGCGTTGAACAGGCTGTCGAAGCTCGGCATCTCTGACCCTCCCCGCCGGGCGGTGCCCGAGACGCCTGCATTGGTAGAGCAAAGCGGCGTCAGGGGAAACCGTGCAGGTCAGGTGCTGGCGCGCCGCGCCAGGAACTCGACTTCGAGCCGCCAGGTCGCGCCGTCGTCCTGCGAGCGTTCGCCCAGCCAGCGGAACGAATTTTCGGTGATGCGGGAAAAACTCCAGCGCACCGAAGCGCCGGTGCCGTCAGCGCCTTGCTGGACGATGGTGTCGCCCTCGGCACGGCCGAGCTGGCGGCTGTAATACTGGGTGCGCGGATCGCTCCAGAAGATATGCCAGCCGTCGACGCCGGGGTCATAGACGCGCAGTGTCGTGCCATAGAAGGTCCATTTGCCGAGGGAACTCTGTGCGCCAGTGTTCCGCGCGGGCAGGATCCATACGTCCTGGATCGCGCGGCCTTCGAGCACCCAGCCGAAATGCACCTCGCCGCGCCCGGTCAGCACCTGGCCGTCTTCGAGATGGCGCGTGGCGTCGAACGTCCAAGGGCCGACGAAGCGGCCGTAAAGATCCAGTTTCTCGGCAAGGTTCGCGGCTGGCCCGTCGCTGTGCAGGGCTTCGGCAAAGGAGGATGAATTGAACATGGTTGTGGTCTCTTTTTGTCAGCAGACCGGGATGGATACGCCGCGCCAGGCTTCTTGCGCTTGGGAAAAATTGCTATGTTTCGGCCATGACGACGAGCGCGCATACACTGGCGTCCGGAAAAGGCTGGCAGGTGTCGGACGTGGTCTGCACTGCCGGCGCCGCTGATCGCCCGTTCGAGGAAGAGCATCGCAACTTCTGCGTCGCCGTGGTCACCAACGGCACCTTCCGCTACCGCGCACGCCAGGGCACGGCGATGTTGACGCCGGGCGCGCTTCTGCTCGGCAACCCTGGCACCTGCTATGAGTGTGGGCACGAGCATGGCGCCGGCGACCGCTGCATCTCCTTCCATTTCGGGCCGGCCTATATGGAACAGATCGCCGCCGACACGCCGGGCGCGAAGAGGCTGGCCTTCGAGACGCCGCGGCTGCCGCCCTTGCCGGCGTTGGCACCGCTGCTGGCCGAGGCGGAGGCTGCGCGCGAGACGGCCGACATTGAGGCGTTCGAGGAACTCGGACTGCGGATTGCCGGCGCAGCAGTCGCCTCCGGCGTCACGCCCGCTGCCCGGGTGCCGAGCCGCCGCGACCAGAAACGAGTCGCGGAGGCGGTGCGGCGCATTGAGCTGGATGCCGACCGGCCGGTCTCGCTGGCCGAGCTTGCAAGCGAGACGGCGACCAGCCCCTACCATTTCCTGCGCAGCTTCCGACACGTCGCGGGCATGACGCCGTACCAGTTCCTGCTGAAAACCCGGCTGCACAGGGCGGCGGTGCGGCTGCGCATGTCGGACGAGGCGATCTCGACGATCGCCTTCGAGGCAGGGTTCAACGATTTATCGACCTTCAACCGCCGTTTCCGGCGCGTGATGGGGGAGGCGCCCGGCGCCTATCGGATCCGGCGGCGAGGCGATAAATTGCTGAACGCATCTGCCGTTCCGGCTTTGTGAAGCAAAGTTGGCCTGACAATGAGCTTTGCCCCGGCGGCCATGAAAAGCGCCTCGGCCATATCGTCGCAATCAGTGATATCCTTTTGAAATCACCACAAAAATCGACACTGGAAAACTACCGCGGACGTTGGAGTTTCGACCCGGCTTCCTATATAAGCACCGAGTGATTCCCGATTAGATTGTGACCTGATTTGACCGACCAGAAGACACCGCGCGGCGCCGACGGCGGCCCCACCGGCATCGAGCCGATATCCATCATCGAGGAGATGCAGCGCTCCTATCTCGATTACGCCATGAGCGTGATCGTCAGCCGTGCGCTGCCTGACGTGCGCGACGGGTTGAAGCCGGTGCATCGCCGCATCCTCTATGCCGCCCATGAGAGCGGCTACCACTGGAACCGCAAATATGTGAAGTCGGCCCGTCCGGTCGCCGACGTGATGGGTAAATACCATCCCCATGGCGACGCCTCGATCTACGACGCCTTGGTGCGCATGGCGCAGGATTGGTCACTGCGCGTGCCGCTGATCGACGGGCAGGGCAATTTCGGCTCGATCGACGGCGATCCGCCGGCGGCGATGCGTTACACCGAATCGCGCCTGACCAAGGTCGCGCATGAGTTGCTGGAAGACATCGACAAGGACACCGTCGATTTCCAGGACACTTATGATGCGTCCGGCAGCGAGCCGAAAGTCCTGCCGGCGCGCTTCCCAAACCTGTTGGTCAATGGCTCCGGCGGCATCGCCGTCGGCATGGCCACCAACATCCCGCCGCACAATCTGGGCGAGGTCTGCAACGGCGCCATTGCCCTCATCGACAATCCGGCGATCGACCTGCCGGCGCTGATGGAGATCATTCCGGGGCCGGATTTCCCGACCGGCGGCATCGTGCTCGGCCGCTCCGGCATCTACAGCGCCTATTCGACAGGCCGCGGTTCCATCGTCATGCGCGGGCGCGTCAACGTCGAGGCGCGCGGCAACGACCGTGAATCGATCGTCATCACCGAGGTTCCCTACCAGGTGAACAAGTCGTCGATGATCGAGAAGATGGCCGAGCTTGTGCGCGACAAGCGCATCGAGGGCATTTCCGACATTCGCGACGAGAGCGACCGCCAAGGCTACCGCGTCGTCATCGAACTGAAGCGCGATGCGGTCGCCGACGTTATCCTCAACCAGCTCTACCGGTTTACGCCGCTGCAGACGTCTTTCGGCGCCAATATGGTGGCGCTGAACGGCGGCAAACCGGAATTGCTGACGCTGACCGACATGCTGAAGGCGTTCGTCGCCTTCCGCGAGGACGTGATCAGCCGGCGCACGAAATTCCTGCTGCGCAAGGCGCGCGACCGCGCCCATGTGCTGGTCGGCCTTGCAATTGCCGTCGCCAACATCGACGAGGTCATCAAGCTGATCCGCAGCGCGCCGGACCCGCAGACGGCGCGCGAGCAATTGATGGAGCGGCGCTGGCCCTCGGGCGACGTCGAATCGCTGATCCTGCTGATCGACGATCCGCGCCACCGCATCAATGAGGACGGCACCTACAATCTGTCCGAGGAACAGGCCCGCGCCATCCTCGAATTGCGCCTGCAGCGGCTGACCGCGCTCGGCCGCGACGAAATCGCCGACGAGTTGAACACGATCGGCGACGAGATCAAGGATTACCTGGACATCCTGTCGTCCCGAGCCCGCATTCAGCAGATCGTCAAGGACGAGCTTGCCGCCGTGCGCGACGAGTTCGGCACGCCGCGCCGCACCGAACTCTCCGAGGGCGGGGCCGATATGGAAGACGAGGACCTGATCCAGCGCGAGGACATGGTCGTGACGGTCAGCCATTCCGGCTATATCAAGCGCGTGCCGCTGTCGCTCTACCGGGCACAGCGCCGCGGCGGCAAGGGCCGCTCCGGCATGTCGACCAAGGAAGAGGATTTCGTCACCCGGCTGTTCGTCGCCAACACGCACACGCCGGTGCTGTTCTTCTCCTCGCGTGGCATCGTCTACAAGGAAAAGGTCTGGCGCCTGCCGATCGGCAACCCGCAGTCGCGCGGCAAGGCGCTGATCAACATGCTGCCGCTGGAGCAGGGCGAACGCATCACCACCATCATGCCGCTGCCCGAGGACGAGACCAGTTGGGGCGAGCTCGACGTGATGTTCGCCACGACGCGCGGCACGGTGCGCCGCAACAAGCTGTCGGACTTCGTCCAGGTCAACCGCAACGGCAAGATCGCCATGAAGCTGGAAGAGGAAGGCGACGAGATTCTCGGCGTCGAGACCTGCACCGACAATGACGACGTGCTTCTGACCGCAAGCTCCGGCCAGTGCATCCGCTTCTCGGTCAGCGACGTGCGCGTCTTCCAGAGCCGCAACTCGGTCGGCGTGCGCGGCATCGCCATGGCTGCCACCGACCGGGTGATCTCGATGGCGGTGATCGAACATGTCGAGGCGCCGCCGGCCGAGCGCGCCGCCTATCTCAAGCGGGTGGCGGCCGAAAGGCGGCTCGCCGCCGGCGTTGCGGCGGGCGAGGACGAAGACATCCAGCTGACCAATGAGGAGGTCGGCGAGGAGACGGAGCTTTCCGACGAGCGCTACGAATTCCTCAAGGCTCACGAGCAGTTCGTGCTGACGGTGACGGAATATGGCTACGGCAAGCGTTCGTCGTCCTATGATTTCCGCCTCACAGGGCGCGGCGGCAAAGGCATCCGGGCCACCGATGTGTCGAAAGTGGCTGAGATCGGCCGCCTGGTGGCGACTTTCCCGGTCGGCAACGACGACCAGATCATGCTTGTCTCGGACGGCGGCACTGTCATCCGCGTCCCGGTCAACGGCATTCGTTTCGCCAGCCGCGCCACCAAGGGCGTGACCATCTTCAACACGGCTGACGGCGAGAAGGTCGTTTCGGTGGAGCGGATAACGGAACCGCAATCGGACGAGGAAGCCGAAGAGAGTGTCGAGGGCGACGCAACTCTGGATAGCGGTACTGAAGGCGCTGGCCCGGACAACAACGCCGACTAGGCCTTGATTGGGGAGTGCCGGCCCGATGGGTCCGGCGCCGTCAACAAATAGCGGCTGGTTCAGAAGTGGCGATAAGGCTTGCGGATACCGAAGCCTTCGAACCGTTTGGTGTTGGCCTTGGCGCGGACACGCCCTGCTTCCTGATGCAGCCCGAATACGGTGGCTATCAGCGTGGCGACGGTCATTGCGGCGGCGAGCATGTAGATCAGCATGTGCGTGTTCTCCTGCACCTAGCAACGATTACATGGGGTTTTGGTTTCATCTTCTGAAGCTGCAACCTAGTGAACGCTGCGTGAAGCCTTCGTGATCGGCCCATTCATTGGTCGTTCATCTCGGTCAAAAGGTTCACTCAAAGCGCATCGCGATTAACGTGGCTCAGCCGATGCGCTGTGAGTCCCCGTTCTGGGTGCATGTCGTTGTCCCAAAGCCGCTGCGCACTTTTGGGCCACATGCGGCTCGCTGATCGGATTGCCTTTGCGAGAGAGGCTCGCTAGAAGCACCTGCCATGACCGAACGCATCGCCCTTTATGCCGGCTCCTTCGACCCGCTGACCAACGGCCATCTCGATGTGCTGAAGGCGTCGCTGGCCGTGGCGGACACCGTCTATGCGGCGATCGGCACTCATCCCGGCAAAAAGCCGCTGTTTTCCTTCGAAGAACGGGTCGGCCTCATCGAAGCAGCGACGAAGGCCGAATTCGGCCGCGACGGCGCCCGCATCAAGGTTGTCGCCTTCGATGGGTTGGTCATCGACGCGGCCAGGAAGCAGGGCGCCTCGATCATGATCCGCGGCCTGCGCGACGGCACCGATCTCGACTACGAGATGCAGATGGCCGGCATGAACGAGACCATGGCGCCGGAATTGCAGACGGTTTTTCTGCCCGCCAGCCCTTCGGTGCGAACCATTACCGCCACACTTGTCCGTCAGATAGCCTCGATGGGAGGCGACATCCGCCCCTTCGTGCCGGCGGCTGTGGCCGGCGCACTTACCGCCAAATTTGCGAAATAATGCATGTCGCCCAAACGTGGAACCCGGCTTTGGGACAACGACATGTACGAAACAAAGGTTTTCGGAGAAATATCCATGCCGCTCAAAAGGCTCGCCACCAGCTTTGTCGTTGTTTTCGGTCTTGTGGCTGCATCTGTTTCGGCGTTCGCCGCCGATCCGGAAAACACCATGATCATCACTCTGAAGGGCGGCGACGTGACCATCGCGCTCAGGCCCGATCTCGCGCCGAAGCATGTCGAGCAGATCAAGAAGCTGGTGCGTCAGGGCGCTTACGACAACGTCGCTTTCCACCGCGTCATCGACGGCTTCATGGCGCAGACCGGCGACGTGAAGTTCGGCAACATGAAGAGCGGCTTCAACGCCGATGCTGTCGGTACTGGTGGTTCCGATCTTCCCGACCTGCCGGCCGAATTCTCGACGTCCGAGCGCTACGAGCGCGGCGTGGTCGGCATGGCCCGCTCGCAGGACCCGGATTCCGCCAATTCGCAGTTCTTCATCATGTTCGCGCCGGCGCCGCCGCTCGATGGCCAGTACACCATCGTCGGTAATGTCGAGAAAGGCATGGAGTTGGTGGACCAGATAAAGAAAGGCGACGAGGCGCAGAACGGGGTCGTCACCGGTCCCGATCGCATGATCAAGGTGCGCATCGCCGCCGACGGCAAGTAAACCCATTTGTTTCAAAGGATATTCTGACATGGCCGAGATCAAGGACCGCGAGAACGCGCTCATCATGGAAACGACCAAGGGCAAGGTCGTCATCGAACTGTTTCCCGATCTGGCACCCGGCCATGTCGGCCGTATCAAGGAACTGGCGCGCGAAGGCGCTTATGACGGCGTGGTGTTCCACCGCGTCATCGACGGCTTCATGGCGCAGACCGGGGACGTGAAATTCGGCAATTCCAGCAAGCCCTCTTTCGCACCGTCGCGCGCCGGCACGGGCGGCTCCGACAAGCCCGATCTGAAGGCGGAGTTCTCCAACGCCAATCACGGACGCGGCACCTGCTCGATGGCGCGCTCGCAGAACCCGAACTCGGCCAACTCGCAGTTCTTCATCTGCTTCGACGATGCCGCCTTCCTCAACCGCCAATACACGGTCTGGGGCCAGGTCATCGAAGGCATGGACAATGTCGATAAGATCAAGCGCGGCGAGCCGGTGCCGGATCCTGACAAGATCGTGTCGCTGAAGGTGGCGGCCGACGTAAGATGACCTACCGAGCTGTCGCGGCGATCACTCTGATGCTTGTCGCGGCGGCTACTCCGGCGCTGGCGACAGAATCGATTGTTTGCAGCGCTGAAGGCGACGCTGCATCGATCGACGTCCTGATGGGGCACACTGCCGTCATCGCGGTTTCGCGCGTATGGCTTGATGCCGGCGGCAGGAACTGGACCACCGACGGTCAGCCGGGTTCGACGAAAGTCATCGTCGGACAGGCATTCGAGGACGACCAGCACATGGCGATCGATCTCACCGATGAGGGCATCAGCTCGATCGTAGCCAAATTGCGACTGGTCAAGGCCAGCGAACAGTCCAATTTCGCAATGGGCGGCACGCTGAGCATCGACGGTGTTGGCGCCTGGGCGGTGACCTGCCCGGAATTTTGAGGCGGGGTTTTCTTGCGCGTCGATCTATTCGACTTTGATCTGCCGGAGGAGCGCATCGCGCTTCGACCGGCGGAACCGCGCGACAGCGCCAAAATGCTGGTTGTCAGGCCGGGTGAGGGACTTGAGGACCGGACGGTGCGCGAGCTGCCGTCCCTGCTCGAGACCGGTGACGTGCTGGTCTTCAACGATACCAAGGTCATCCCGGCGCAGCTGAAAGGCATCAGGCGGCGCGGCGAAGCAGCGGCGCAGGTCGAAGCCACGCTGCATATGCGGGTGGCTCCCGACCGGTGGCTGGCTTTCATGCGGCCGGGCAAGCGCATCGCCGTCGGCGACCGCATCCATTTCGGCCATGACGCCAATTCCTGTTTTCTCGGCCAGCTCGATGCCACGGTGATCGAGAAGGGCGAGGCCGGCGAGGCTTTGCTCGGTTTTGACCTCTCAGGTCCGTTTCTCGACGAGGCGCTGCACGCTGTCGGCCACATTCCGCTGCCGCCTTATATCGCTTCGAAGCGCGACGATGACGAACGCGACCGCAAAGACTACCAGACGATCTACGCCAGGGAGGAGGGGGCTGTGGCGGCACCCACTGCCGGCCTGCATTTCACGCCCGAGCTTTTCGCGGCACTCGATGCCAAGGGGGTCGAACGGCGCTTCGTCACCTTGCATGTCGGCGCCGGTACGTTTCTGCCGGTGAAAGTCGACGACACCGCCGATCACAAGATGCATGCCGAGATCGGATCGGTCAGCCCGGAAACCGCCGAGGCGCTGAACACAGCAAAGGCGCGTGGCGGGCGCATCATCGCCGTCGGTACGACGTCGCTGCGCCTGCTGGAGAGCGCCACGCGGGAGGACGGCACATTGGCCGGATGGTCGGGTCCGACCGACATCTTCATCACGCCCGGCTATCGTTTCAAGGCCGCTGACATGCTGATGACCAATTTCCATCTGCCGCGTTCGACGCTGTTCATGCTGGTTTCGGCGTTTTGCGGTCTGGAAACGATGCGTGCGGCCTATGCGCATGCCATCGAGACCCGCTACAGGTTCTACTCCTACGGAGATGCAAGCCTTCTGTTCAAAGAGGAGAACGATGGACGCGCGCCCGGTATAGAACAAGGAATTCAATGACTAAGGCGTTCACCTTCGAGGTTCTGGCGACCGACGGCAAAGCGCGGCGCGGCTCCATCACCATGCCGCGCGGAGAAATCCGCACGCCGGCCTTCATGCCGGTCGGCACCGGCGGCACGGTCAAGACCATGTATATGGATCAGGTGCGCGGCGTCGGCTCGGACATTATCCTTGGCAATACCTATCACCTGATGCTGCGGCCTGGCGCCGAACGTGTGGCGCGGCTTGGCGGTCTGCATGAATTCGCCCGCTGGCCGCACCCGATCCTGACCGACAGCGGCGGCTTCCAGGTAATGTCGCTGTCGAAACTAAGGAAACTGACCGAAAACGGCGTCACCTTTCGCTCACATATCGACGGCGCCGCCTATGAGATGTCGCCCGAGCGCTCGATCGAAATCCAGGGACTGCTCGATTCCGACATCCAGATGCAGCTCGACGAATGCACCGCGCTGCCGGCCATGGAGACGGAGATCGAGCGGGCCATGGAGCTGTCGCTGCGCTGGGCCGAGCGTTGCAAGACGGCGTTCGGCGACCAGCCGGGCAAGGCGATGTTCGGCATCGTCCAGGGCGGCGACATACCGGCCTTGCGGCTGCGTTCGGCGCAGGCGCTGAAAGCGATGGGCCTCAAGGGCTATGCGATCGGCGGGCTGGCGGTCGGCGAGCCGCAAGCGGTGATGCTCGAAATGCTCGACATCACCTGCCCGGAGCTGCCGGCGGACAGGCCGCGCTATCTGATGGGCGTCGGCACGCCCGACGACATATTGAAATCGGTGGCGCGCGGCATCGACATGTTCGATTGCGTGATGCCGACACGCGCCGGCCGCCATGGCCTCGCCTATACAAGGCGCGGCAAGGTCAATCTGCGCAACGCCCGCCATGCCGACGATCCGCGTCCACTCGACGAGGAAAGCGACTGCCCGGCCGCCAGAGATTATTCACGCGCCTATCTGCACCATCTGGTCCGCTCGCAAGAGGCGCTGGGGGCGATGCTACTGACCTGGAACAATCTTTCCTACTACCAGAGGCTGATGCAGGACATTCGCGCCGCCATCGAAGCTGGCACCTTCGAGGCGCGTGCGGCAGAGATTTCCGAGGGCTGGGCTAGGGGCGATATCCCGGCGATGTGATCGAGCCCTCAGGTGCTCAGCGAAGTGGATGCGCGCAGGCACAGCATTCGCTTGGCAGCGCTTCACGGTTTCAGCACCTCGCGAACATTCGCCGGTTGGCTGCAGTTAAGCTTCTTCCTCCAAGGCGGGTTCCGCCTGAGCGCCGTCCTGATGCTTGAAAGCCTGGCGGCAGTCTGCCACAAGGGCGGCCTATGCGTGCAAGCTTGAGCAGGACCGGGCAATGAAGGCATTTTTCGTGCAGATAAAGTGCGATCTGGGCAAGTCCTATGATGTTGCCGGCGCGTTGGCCGATGCCGAGATCGCCTCGGAAATCTACTCGACAGCCGGCGACTACGATCTGCTCGCCAAATTCTATGTCGACGACGAGGAAGACATCGGCCATTTCGTCAACGAGAAGGTGCAGATTCTTCCAGGCATCAAGGACACGTTTACGGTCGTCACCTTCCGCGCGTTCTGAGCGGCGCCTGCCACCTGCCCGGGCACGAGGCAAAGCCTGACCCAGCCATATCGGCGCTGCCCTAATTTTAGGCAGGTCGCGACATACTGATCGCCGGCATCCTCCAAATCACCGATTGCGCTTGATTTTCTCCCGTGACGCCAGTGAAATGGCCTCACAGGGGAGTATGCGATTGGCAGCGTTCGACGAAATGCTTCCGGAAGTCTCCGGATTGAGAAAACCGTATTCGGCTTACGATCGCTGGCTGAAGGAGCAGGATCCGGCCAGGCTTACCGAGAAGATGCAGGACGCCGAACGCGTCTTTCGCAAGACCGGCATCACCTTTGCCGTCTATGGCGAGCAGGAAGCCTCCGAACGCCTTATTCCCTTCGATATCGTTCCGCGCATCATTTCCGGCAATGAGTGGCGACGGCTGACGCAAGGCATCGAGCAGCGCGTCCAGGCGCTGAACGCGTTTCTCGACGATATCTACCACCGCCAGGAGATCTTGCGCGCCGGGCGCGTCCCCAAGGAATTGATCGCCAAGAACGAGGCGTTCCTGCCGGAGATGATCGGAGTGCGGCCGCCAGCCGGCGTCTACACCCATATCATCGGCGTCGATATCGTGCGCATCAGCGAGAACGAGTTCTATGTGCTGGAGGACAATGCGCGCACGCCATCCGGCGTCTCCTACATGCTGGAGAACCGCGAGACGATGATGCAGCTCTTTCCCGAGCTGTTCCAGCAGATCAAGGTGCGGCCGGTGGAAAACTATCCGCAGCTCTTGCGCCAGTCGCTGGCGGCGGTGCGACCACTGAGCACCAAGGGTGCGCCGACCATTGCCGTGCTGACGCCGGGCAGCTTCAACTCCGCCTATTTCGAACATGCCTTCCTTGCCGACCAGATGGGCGTGCAGCTTGTCGAGGGGCAGGATCTGCGCGTCGTCGATGGCCACGTCGCGATGCGTACGACCGAAGGCTACAAGCAGATCGACGTGCTTTATCGAAGGGTGGACGATTCTTTCCTCGATCCGCTGACCTTCCGTCCGGACTCGGCACTTGGAGTGCCTGGCATCATGGATGTCTACCGCGCCGGCAACATCACCATCGCCAATGCGCCGGGAACCGGCATCGCCGATGACAAGGCGATCTATTCCTACATGCCCGAGATCGTCGAATTCTACACTGGCCGCAAGGCAATCCTCGGCAACATCCCGACCTGGCGCTGCTCGGAGCCGGACAGCCTGAAATACGTGCTCGAACATATCGACGAGCTGGTGGTGAAGGAGGTGCACGGCTCCGGCGGCTACGGCATGCTGGTCGGGCCGGCGGCGACCAAGAAGGAATGTGAGGACTTTTCCAAAAAACTCGCGGCAAAACCGTCGAACTACATCGCCCAGCCGACGCTGGCGCTGTCGACCTGTCCGATCCTGACCGACAAGGGGCTGGCGCCGCGCCATGTCGATCTCAGGCCCTATGTGCTGGTGTCCGACCGCATTCAGATCGTGCCGGGCGGGCTGACGCGCGTGGCGCTGAAGGAAGGCTCGCTGGTGGTCAACTCATCGCAGGGCGGCGGGACGAAGGATACGTGGGTGCTGGATGATTAGAGTGGGAAGTAGCGAGTAGGGAATAGCGAGTAGCGAATAGGGGGTGTGCGACGGCGATCAATTCTTACAGGGACCTGATTGTTTGGAAGGCAGCCATCGAATTGGCGGTAGATTGCTATTCCGTGACGACAGCGTTCCCGAGCAAGGAAGCATACGGAATGACCTCTCAGATAAGGCGCTCGGCGGCGTCAATCGCAGCAAACATCGCGGAGGGTCACGGACGAGAAAATACGGGAGCCTTCATTCAATTTCTGCGCATTGCTCAAGGTTCTCTTAAAGAATTGGAAACGCACCTGATCTTGTCCGGGAGAGTGGGCTTGATGGTTGAGAAAGAGGGCGGTCGGTTGCTTAATCAAACCGAGGAGATCGGGAAAATGTTGCGTTTGATGATCAGGAGTCTGCAACAAAAGTCATGAAGTATTTTTTCCCCTATTCGCTATTCGCAATTCGCTATTCGCTCGACATCGAGGCAGATTGAGATGCTTCTCGGCCGCACCGCCAACGGGCTCTACTGGATGAACCGCTACATCGAGCGGGCGGAAAACATGGCGCGGCTGGTCGATGCCGGGCTGCGCATGGCGCTGACTCGTACCCAGAACGCCTCCGAAGAGTGGAATTCGGTGCTGCTCAGCGCCGGTTCGGACGCCGCCTTTACGCAGAAGTATTCCGACTATACCGCCGCCAATGTCGCGGATTTCCTGCTGCGCGACACATCGAACCCGTCGAGCACGATGGCATCGATCGAGACGGCCCGCAACAACGCCCGCATGGTGCGCACCGCCCTGACGCGCGAGACCTGGGAAAGCATCAACGAGGCCTGGATGTCACTGAAGCGCATGCTGGCCAAGCCGATCGACGAACGCGACCTGCCCAGCGTGCTCGACGCGATCAAGCGCGAAACGGCGCTGATCCGCGGTTCGTTCTACGGCACCATGCTGCGCAACGAGATCTTCGATTTCTCGCAGCTCGGCACCTATGTCGAACGCGCCGATAACACGGCACGCATCCTGGACGTGAAATACTACGTGCTGTTGCCGTCGATTTCGTGGGTCGGCTCGACGCTCGACAACTACCAGTGGGAATCGATCCTGCGTTCGGTGTCGGCGCACCGCTCCTATCGCTGGGTCTACGAGGCAGACTACAAGCCGAGCAACATCGCCGACTATCTGATCCTCAACGTTCGCATGCCGCGCTCGCTGACATTCTGCTACCGTTTCCTGACGGAGCACCTCAGATTCCTGGGCGACGATTATGGCGAGCGCCATGCCTGTCATGTGACAGCGGGCAAGACCCAGGCCATGCTGACGGCCGGCTCGATCAAGGACATATTCGACGCCGGCCTGCATGAATTCCTGGCCAATTTCATCCGCGATAACACCAGGCTCGGCGACGAGATCGCGCAGGACTACAGGTTCTATTGAGCATGATCCCGGAAAGTGAAAGCCTGTTTCCGGAAAAGATCATGCTCAGGGGACGAGAGCAATGCGGCTGAGGATCACCCACCGGACCGAATACCGCTACGATGCGCCGGTGCACTATCTGTTGCAGCGGTTGCGGCTGCTTCCGGTCAGCGGGCCGACGCAGACCGTTTTGTCCTGGGCGCTGACGATCGACGGGGCGCGCGAGGAAGTTCGCTTCACCGACCATTTCGGCAACGACACGCGGCTGTTGAGCGTCGAAGGCGAGCGCGATTTCATCACCGTCGAGGCATCGGGCGAGGTGGTGACACGCGACACCGCTGGCGTCTCGGGGCCCCATCAGGGTTTCGCGCCGCTCTGGCTGTTTGGTCATGAAACCCCGTTGACCACGGTCGGCAGCGGCATTCGCGAACTCGCGGCCTCGGTCGGCGAGGGGACCGATATCGAAAGATTGCACCGGCTGATGGCGGTGATCGTCGAGCGCGTCGCTTATACGCCGGGCACCACCAATGCGGCGACGCCGGCCGAGGACGCGCTGGCGCTCAAGACCGGCGTCTGCCAGGACCACAGCCACATCTTTGCCGCCGCCGCACGCGCCATGGGCTTTCCGGCCCGCTACGTCAGCGGTTATTTGATGATGGATGCGGCGGTCGAGCAGGCGGCTAGCCATGCCTGGGCCGAGGCGCATGTTGCGGGCCTTGGCTGGGTCGCGTTCGACGTCGCCAACGGCATTTCGCCCGACGAACGCTATGTAAAGGTGGCGACCGGCCGTGATTACCGCGACGCCACGCCCGTATCAGGGATTCGGCTGGGACAAGCGGAAGAACAGCTTGCGGTCATCGTCACCGTGGAGCAGTAATCCACGGCAAGATTGCTGCCAAAGAGATTCGATGACCTATTGCGTCGGCCTGAAGATCGATCGTGGGCTCGTGTTCATGTCTGACACGCGTACCAATGCCGGCATGGATTCGATCTCGACCTTCAAGAAGATGCATGTCTGGGAGGAGCCGGGCGAGCGCGTCATCGTGCTGATGTCGGCCGGCAATCTGGCGACGACGCAGGCCGTCGTCAGTTTGCTCGACGAACGCACCAAGGCGGTGGCCGATCGCCACGCCACGCTGCTCGAAACGCCTTCTATGTACCAGACGGTACGGATGGTCGGCGACACCGTCAAGGAAGTCATCGCCAGTTCTTCGCCGGCGGGCGAGAAGGCCGATTCCTATTTCAATGCCTCCTTCATACTCGGCGGCCAGATCAAGGGCAGCGCGCCGCGGCTGTTCATGATCTATCCGGAAGGCAATTTCATCGAATCGACCGACGACACGCCGTTCTTTCAAATCGGCGAGACCAAATACGGCAAGCCGATCATCATCCGCGCCTATGAAAAGACGATGAGTTTCGCCGAGACGGTGAAACTGCTGCTGGTATCGTTCGACTCGACGCTGAAATCGAACCTGTCGGTGGGTCTGCCGCTCGACCTGCTGTTCTATGAAAAGGACGCCTTCAAGGTCAGCCTGAAGAAGCGGATAGCCCAGGACGATCAATACTACCGCACCATCTCGGACGGCTGGTCGAATGCACTGAAGGCTGCTTTTGCGAGCCTGCCCGATTTTCCCGAATGAAAGCCTCCGTTTTTCGTGCTCTTTGATTGCTGGGCTCGACGCGACGGAGAGGAAAATGAATAGCAACGAATTCCGGGAATGGTCGCTATACGCGGCCGAATGGGGTGCCGACTACAGGAGCACACTTCGCGAAAGGCCGGTGCGGCCGCTTGTCGAACCGGGCGAAATCTCTAGAAGCATCGATGTCACGCCGCCGGAAGAAGGCGAAACGATGCAGGCGATCTTCGCCGATTTCGAGCAAAAAATCCTGCCGGGCATGACGCACTGGCAGCATCCGCGCTTCTTCGCCTATTTCCCGGCCAACGCCGCACCGGTCTCGGTGGTGGCCGAATATCTGGTCTCGGTGATGGCCGCGCAATGCATGCTCTGGCAGACCTCGCCGGCTGCGACCGAACTCGAGACGCGCGTCGTCGACTGGATGCGTCAGGCGCTTGGCCTGCCGGAAGGGTTTTCCGGCGTCATGCAGGATTCGGCATCGTCGGCGACGCTTGCCGCCGTGCTGACCATGCGCGAGCGCGCGCTCGACTGGCAGGGCAACAAGAAGGGCCTGCAAGGCCAGCCGATATTGCGCGTCTATTCTTCCCACCAGGTCCATACTTCCATCGACCGGGCAATCTGGGTATCGGGCATCGGCGAGGACAATCTCGTGCGCATTCCGGTTGCCGGCCGCCTGCGCGCCATGGATGTCACAGCCCTCGAAGCGGCGATCGTCGCCGACCGGGATGCCGGCATGCTGCCGGCCGGCATCATCGCTTGTGTCGGCGGCACCAGCACCGGCGGCACCGATGACATCGCCGGCGTCGCCGCAGTGGCAAAGCGGTACGGGCTCTATCTGCATGTCGATGCCGCCTGGGCCGGATCGGCGATGATATGTCCGGAATACCGGCATTTCTGGGCAGGCGTGGAGCACGCGGATTCCATCGTGTTCAACCCGCACAAATGGCTTGGCGCGCAGTTCGACTGCTCGATGCAGTTCATCCGCCGACCGGAAGACCTGGTGCGGACGCTCGCCGTCAAGCCGGATTACCTGAAGACGCATGGACGCGACGGCATCATCAACTATTCCGAATGGTCGGTGCCGCTCGGGCGGCGCTTTCGCGCACTGAAACTGTGGTTCCTGCTGCGCGCACACGGGTTGGAAAATCTGCGGACCATGATCCGCAATCATGTCGCCTGGAGCGAAGGTCTTGCCGCCCGGCTGGCCAGGGAACCGGATTTCGAGATCGCCACCGAACCGATGCTGTCGCTGTTTTCGTTCCGGCATCTGGCGGCGGCCGGCATCGATTCGGACGAACACAATCTGCAACTGGTCAATGCGATCAACGACGATGGCCGCATCTACCTGACGCAGACACGGGTGGACGGGCAGATCGCGATCCGCTTTCAGGTCGGTCAGTTCGAGACGACGGCGGCGGATGTCGATACCGCTTTCGAGGTCATCACCGAAATCGCCCGCCGGCTGGCCTGAAATCGGTCGGCAAAGTTGCGTCGAGGTTTGTCTTTGGACGCATGTAATTTCATTAGCCGGCTCATGCCTTTTCATCACTTTCGTTTTCCGCTATAGACAAGAAAAACGAAAACGGGAGGTCCCCAATGTATCTGTCGCCGCGTCATTCCGAAATCATCCAGATGGCCAAGGACAATGGCCGCGTGCTGGTCGACGATCTGGCAACGCATTTCAACGTGACGCCGCAGACCATCCGCAAGGACCTTAACGATTTGTGCGACCAGCGGCTGCTTTCCCGTATCCATGGCGGGGCGCTGTTTCCATCCGGCATTGAGAACATGGAGTATGAAGCGAGGCGCAAGATCGCCGCCGAGGAGAAGGAGGCGATTGGCCGCGCAGCAGCCAGGCTGATCCCGGACAATGCTTCGCTGTTCATCAATATCGGCACCACGACGGAATCGGTCAGCAAGGCGCTCCTTGATCATACCGGCTTGATGGTCATCACCAATAATATTAATGTTGCCAACAGGATGCGCATATATCCTTCGATCGAAGTGGTGATCGCCGGCGGCGTCGTGCGCGGCTCCGATGGCGGCGTGGTCGGCGAGGCGGCGGTCGATTTCATCAGGCAGTTCAAGGTCGATTACGCGGTGATCGGCGCCTCGGCGATCGACCATGATGGCGCGTTGCTCGATTTCGATTTTCGTGAAGTGAAGGTGGCGCAGGCGATCATCGCCAATGCCCGGCACGTCATCCTCGTTTCCGACCAGACCAAATTCGAGCGGACGGCTCCGGTCCGCATCGGCCACCTGTCGCAGGTCAACACCTTCATCACCGACCGTTGCGACATTCCGTCGGTGCGCAAGATCTGCCAGGAGGCAGAGGTTCAACTGATCGAAACGTCGCTCTCCTAGTGGGTGCCGTTGCGGCAATTGTCGCCGCTTATATTTCGTTTGACATTCGTTCTCATTTCGAAATAATCCAATCGCGGTTTCGTAAAAACCTAAAAATGCTGCAATGCGAAATCCGGGAGGACTATTGTGAGCGCACCCCCGATCCATGACATCTTCGTCATCGGTGGCGGTATCAACGGCTGCGGCATCGCCCGCGATGCGGTTGGGCGCGGCTTCTCGGTCTTCCTTGCCGAAATGAACGATCTGGCCAGCGGAACCTCCTCCGGCTCGACCAAGCTGATCCATGGCGGCTTGCGCTATCTCGAGTTCTACGAGTTCCGCCTGGTGCGCGAGGCGCTGATGGAGCGCGAGGTTCTCTGGAAGAACGCGCCGCACATCATCTGGCCGATGCGCTTCGTGCTGCCCTACGCCAGGGGCCTGCGCCCGGCCTGGCTGATCAGGCTCGGCCTTTTCCTTTACGACCACATCGGCGGGCGCAAATTGCTGCCGGCGACCAAGACGCTGGACATGGCAAAGGACCCAGCCGGCAAGCCGCTGAAGCCGTTGTTTCGAAAGGCCTTCGAATATTCCGACGGCTGGGTCAACGATGCGCGGCTGGTGGCGCTGAACGCCCGCGACGCCGCCGATCGCGGCGCAACGATCCGAACCCGCACGAAAGTCATCGGCGCACGCCGTGAAGGCGAGCTTTGGACGGTCAGGCTGGAAAACACGCAGACCGGGGACACCGAGGAGGTCAAGGCGCGGCTTTTGGTCAACGCCGCCGGTCCATGGGTCGACCACGTGCTGTCCGCTACGGTCGGCTTGAACGATGTGCACAATGTCCGGCTGGTACAGGGTAGCCATATCGTCATCGGCAAGAAGTTCGACGATCCGCGCGCCTATTTCTTCCAGAACAAGGATGGCCGCATCATCTTTGCTATCCCCTACGAGGAAGAGTTCACGCTGATCGGCACCACCGACCAGGACTATTCCGGCGACCCGCACGACGTGAAGATCAGCGACGCCGAGATCGATTATCTCTGTGCTGCGGCGAGCGAATATTTCGCGCAACCGGTCAAGCGTTCGGACATCGTCTGGACCTATTCCGCCGTGCGCCCGCTTTATGACGACGGCGCCTCGAAGGCGCAGGAAGCGACCCGCGATTATGTGCTGAAGACCGACGGCGGCGATGGCACGGCGCCGATCATCAACACCTTCGGCGGCAAGATCACCACCTATCGTCGGCTATCGGAATCGATGCTCGAGAAAATCGAGGGTTTTCTCGGCAAGCGCGGCAAACCGTGGACGGCAAACGCGTCGCTGCCGGGCGGCGATTTCCCGGCCAGCGGCTTCGACGCCGAAGTGGCGAAACTGAAAACGGCCTATCCATTCCTCGACGCGCGTCTGGCGCGCCGCCTGACCCGGCTTTACGGGACTCGCGCAAGGATGCTGCTGGGCCTCGGCAGGTCGAATGCCGACCTTGGCCGCAACTTTGGCGCCGATCTCTACGAGGCCGAGGTGCGCTACCTCGTTCAAAATGAATGGGCGATGACGGCCGAAGATGTATTGTGGCGCAGGACCAAGCGCGGCCTGCATCTGAGCCGCGAGCAGGCGGCAGCGCTCGACGAATTCATGCGCGGGATAAGCCGGCGCCATGTCGCGGCTGCCGAATAGTGATGCAGAAAGCCTGGGAGGAGGCATCATGCTGGAACTGAGAAACGTGACGAAGACTATCGGCGCGACGGAGCATATACGCGACGTGTCGCTGACGCTTCAGCACGGCTCGCTCAACGTCCTTCTCGGACCGACGCTTTCCGGCAAGACCAGCCTGATGCGGCTGATGGCCGGCCTTGATGTGCCGACATCCGGTTCGGTCTGGTTCGATGGCAAGGATGTCACCGGCATCCCGGTGCAGAAGCGCAACGTCGCCATGGTCTACCAGCAGTTCATCAACTATCCGGCGATGACCGTTTACGAGAACATCGCCTCGCCGCTGAGGGTGGCCGGGACCGAGCGGGCAAAAATCGACAAGGAGGTGCGCAATGCCGCAGCCCTTCTCAAGCTGACGCCCTTTCTCGACCGCACACCGCTCAGTCTCTCCGGCGGCCAGCAGCAGCGCACCGCGCTGGCGCGCGCCATTGTCAAGAACGCCAGCCTCGTGCTGCTCGACGAGCCGCTCGCCAACCTCGACTACAAGCTGCGCGAGGAGTTGCGCGCGGAATTGCCGAAGATATTCGCGGCGACCGGCACCATCTTCGTCTATGCCACGACGGAGCCGCACGAAGCCTTGCTGCTCGGCGGCAACACGGCGACGCTTTCCGAAGGCCGCATCACCCAGTTCGGCCCGACGATCGACGTCTTCCGCAGGCCGAACGACCTCGTCACGGCCAAGACATTCGCCGATCCGCCGCTCAACACGATCGTGCTGAAGAAGAGCGGTTCGAGCTTCCTTCTTGATGGTGGGGTGAACCTCCCGGTGCCGGCTGAGCTCGCTGGTATTGCCGATACGAGTTATACGATCGGCTTCCAGCCCCACCATCTCTCTCTTGCCCGGCCGAGCCCGTCTGCGGTTCCGGTGAGAGCCAAGGTTTCGGTCACCGAGATAACCGGTTCGGAAAGCTTTGTGCATCTCGACTTCGCCGATGTCCGCTGGGTGATGCTGGAGCACGGCATCCTGGTGTTCGAGCCGGACCAGACGATCGAGGTGTTCATCGATCCGCGGCACATCATGGTTTTCGACGCGAACGGCCGCTCGGCCGCGCCGCCACAGATGCTGGCGGCTTGAGGGAGGAGGGCGCATGGCGCGCATCGACTGCAACCATATCCGCCACGCCTACGGGCCGCATCCGAAGTCGGACAAGGACTATGCGCTGAAGGAGGTGCATCACGCCTTCGAGGATGGCGGCGCCTATGCGCTGCTGGGGCCGTCGGGCTGCGGCAAGACCACGCTGCTCAACATTATTTCCGGCCTGTTGTATCCGTCGCATGGCGAGCTTCTGTTCGACGGCAAGGACGTGACCAATCTGTCGACGCAGGAGCGCAATATCGCGCAGGTGTTCCAGTTCCCGGTCATCTACGACACCATGACCGTCTACGACAATCTGGCCTTCCCGCTGCGCAACCGTGGCGTTCCGGAACCCGACGTCGACCGCAAGGTGCGCGAAACGCTGGATATGACGGGGTTGGCCGATATGGCTAAGAGAAAGGCGAGGGGGTTGACCGCCGACCAGAAGCAGAAGATCTCGCTCGGGCGCGGGCTGGTGCGCTCCGATGTCAACGCGATCCTGTTCGACGAGCCGCTGACCGTCATCGATCCGCATATGAAGTGGGTGCTGCGCTCGCAACTGAAACAGCTGCACAGGCGCTTCGGTTTCACCATGGTCTATGTCACGCACGACCAAACCGAGGCGCTCACCTTCGCCGAAAACGTCGTCGTCATGTATGAGGGCGAGATCGTGCAGATCGGCTCTCCAGCCGAGCTGTTCGAGCGTCCCAAGCACACATTCGTCGGCTATTTCATCGGCTCGCCGGGCATGAACGTGATGCCGGTCGCGGTCGAAGGCAGGAGTGCGCGGCTCGGCAGCCAGACGATCGAATTGCCGGGCGCGCCCAAGCCTGGAATCACAGGCGCGATCGAACTCGGCATCCGCCCCGAATATGTCAGGCTTGGCGCCAGCGGCATGCCGGTTTCAATCCGCAAGGTCGAGGATATCGGCCGCCACAAGGTGGTGCGCGCCAGTTTCGAAGGCCGCGACATCGCGGCGATCGTCGGCGAGGACGAGGACATTCCCGCCGATCCGAAGATCGCTTTCGACCCGGCCGGTATCAACCTCTACGCCGATTCCTGGCGCGTCGAGATGGGGGGCTGAACTCCATGGACAAGACCTGGAACAACAAGGCGTGGTTCATGGTGCTGCCGGTGCTGGTGCTGGTGGCGTTCAACGCAATCATCCCGCTGATGACGGTGGTCAACTATTCAGTTCAGGAGACGTTCGGAAACAACCTGTTCTTCTTTGAAGGCGTTAAGTGGTTCCAGGAAGTGCTTAATTCGCCGCGCTTCCACTCATCGCTCCTGCGCCAGTTTGCCTTCACCGGGTTAATCCTGCTGATCGAGGTGCCGCTAGGCGTGGCGGTGGCGCTTGCCATGCCGCGTTCCGGCCCATGGGTCGCGGTCTGCCTGGTGTTGATGTCGCTGCCGTTGCTGATCCCATGGAACGTCGTCGGCGCTATGTGGAACATCTTTGCGCTGCCGGACATCGGGCTGCTCGGCTATGTTATCAACGCGATGGGCATCAGCTACAATTTCACCAGCCAGCCGCTGTCGGCGTGGTTCACCGTCGTCCTGATGGACGTATGGCATTGGACCTCGCTGGTGGTGCTGCTTGCCTATGCAGGCCTCGTCTCGATACCCGACGCCTACTATCAGGCTGCAAAGATTGACGGTGCATCACGTTGGTCGGTGTTCCGCTTTATCCAGCTGCCCAAGATGAAGCGCGTGCTGACCATCGCCGTGCTGCTGCGGTTCATGGATTCCTTCATGGTCTACACCGAACCGTTCGTACTGACAGGCGGGGGACCGGGCAACGCCACGACCTTCCTGTCGATCGATCTTGTCAAGGCAGCACTCGGCGAATTCAACCTCGGAATCGCGGCGGCCATGAGCATCATCTACTTCCTGATGACGCTGCTGGTGTCGTGGCTCTTCTACACCCTGATGACCCAATCCGAAGCGGAGGGCTGAGATGACATCGGTGAAGGAAGGCCTTGGGGATAAAAGGAGCGACGTTTTGATGCGGGAGCAGACAACGCCGCCACCGGCGTCGAATGCAGCGGGTCTCCGGTCGGCGAGCGTAATGAGCGGACGCGGCCGGGAGGCGCGCTTCCTTTGGCTCGTGCCGACGGTCTACATCATCTTCCTGATGCTGCCGATCTACTGGCTGCTCAACATGTCGTTCAAGACGACGAACGAAATCCTCGGCGGCTTTTCATTGTGGCCACGCAGTTTCACGGTGGCGAGCTATGTCGAGATCCTCACCAACCCCGTTTGGTACAATGGCTACATCAGCTCCATCAGCTATGTATTTATCAACACTGCGATTTCGGTCAGCGTGGCGCTGCCCGCTGCCTATGCCTTCTCGCGCTACCGCTTCCTTGGGGACAAGCACCTGTTCTTCTGGCTGCTGACCAACCGCATGGCGCCGCCGGCGGTTTTCGCGCTGCCGTTTTACCAGCTCTACTCGGCCATCAATCTCTTCGACACGCCATGGGCCGTTGCGCTGGCGCACTGCCTGTTCAACATACCGCTAGCAGTGTGGATTCTCGAAGGCTTCATGTCCGGCGTGCCGAAGGAGATCGACGAGACGGCCTTCATAGACGGCTATTCCTGGCCGCGGTTCTTCGTGAAGATATTCATGCCGCTGATCGCGTCCGGCATCGGTGTCACGGCGTTCTTCTGCTTCATGTTCTCTTGGGTCGAGCTGTTGCTCGCCAAGACGCTGACGTCTGTCGCCGCGAAGCCGATCGCCGCCGTGATGACCCGGACGGCGAGCACATCGGGCTACGAACTCGGATTGCTGGCGGCCGCCGGCGTGCTCACCATCGTTCCGGGCGCGATCGTCATCTGGTTCGTCCGGAACTATATCGCCAAGGGGTTTGCGCTCGGCCGCGTCTAGCGGCGGCGAAGGGAAGGAGTAAAGACGATGGATCTGTCATGGATGGCCTGGACTTGGCAGACCGCCACCTTCTTCGGCGTGATCCTGCTTCTTCTGGTCGGGATGACCGTGTGGGAGTGGGCCAGTCCTGGCGGAGCGCCGCGCCATGGCATTCTCGGCCTCGATACTACGCGTGGCGACCGACTGTTCATTTCGCTGCTAGGCAGCGCCTACATCCATCTCGCTTGGCTGGGTCTTGTCGGACCCAACCTGTGGTGGGCACTCGCCCTCTCGATCGTCTACGCCATCGGCGTTTTTCGATTCGTCTAGGGGGAGAAACTGTTGGAGCGGCCGCGCAACGACCGCTCCGATCGCACTTGAAACCGAAATGGGAGGAACCTCATGCGACGTCACCTACTAACATCGACAACGGCACTAGTCCTGCTGCTCGGGGCCAGTCAGGCCTCTGCAGGCATGGACGAAGCCAAGACATTCCTTGACACGGAAATCAATGGCCTTTCGACCCTCGATCGCTCGGCTCAGGAAGCCGAAATGCAATGGTTTGTCGATGCCGCGAAACCCTTCGCCGGCATGGAGATCAACGTGCTGTCGGAAGGTATCCCGACACACACCTATGAATCGACAGTGCTCACCAAGGCGTTCGAGGCGATCACCGGCATCAAGGTCAACCACCAGATCCTCGGCGAGGGCGAAGTCGTCCAGGCCGTGCAGACTCAGATGCAGACCAACCGCAACCTTTATGACGCTTATGTCAACGACAGCGACCTGATCGGCACCCATTCGCGGCTGCAGCTTGCCGTGAATCTCACCGACTTCATGGCCGGCGAAGGCAAGGATGTCACCCTTCCGACGCTCGATCTCGAAGACTTCATTGGCATCAAGTTCACGACCGGCCCGGACGGCAAGCTCTACCAGCTCCCGGACCAGCAGTTCGCCAACCTCTACTGGTTCCGCAAGGACTGGTTCGACAAGCCGGAACTCAAGGAAAAGTTCAAGGCCAAGTATGGCTACGATCTCGGCGTCCCGGTGAACTGGTCCGCGTACGAGGATATCGCCGAATTCTTCTCCAAGGACGTGAAGGAAATCGACGGCGTGCAGGTCTTCGGACATATGGACTACGGCAAGCGCGCACCCGATCTCGGTTGGCGCATGACTGACGCGTGGCTGTCCATGGCCGGCACCGGCAGCCCCGGCGAGCCGAATGGCGTCCCGATCGACGAATGGGGCATTCGCATGGAGGCGGGCACCTGCAATCCGGTCGGCGCGAGCGTTTCGCGCGGTGGCGAGGCGAATGGTCCGGCGTCGGTCTATGCCATCGCAAAGTGGGACGAGTGGCTGCGCAACTTTGCGCCTCCCGGAGCAGCGAGCTACGATTTCTACCAGTCGCTGCCCGCGCTGAGCCAAGGCAACGTGGCCCAGCAGATCTTCTGGTACACGGCTTTCCTCGCCGACATGGTGAAGCCCAAGTCGGAAGGCAACAACACGGTCGATGATGAGGGCAATTTGTTGTGGCGCATGGCTCCGTCGCCGCATGGCCCGTACTGGAAGGAAGGGCAGAAGATCGGCTATCAGGACGTGGGCTCTTGGACGATCCTGAAATCGACCCCGACCGATCGTGCCAAGGCCGCCTGGCTTTATGCGCAGTTCGTCGTGTCGAAGACCGTGTCTTTGAAGAAGTCCCATGTCGGGCTCACTCTGATCCGCGATTCCGACATTCGGCATCAGTCGTTTACCGACCGTGCGCCCAAACTCGGCGGCTGGGTGGAGTTCTACCGCTCTCCAGACCGGGTCGCCTGGTCGCCGACCGGCATCAACGTGCCCGACTACCCGAAACTCGCCCAGATCTGGTGGCAGCAGATCGGCGACGTGAACTCCGGGGCGTTCACGCCGCAGCAGGCGATGGACCGCCTCGCTGAGGAAATGGACATCACGATGGCCCGCATGCAGGCCGCCGATGAGTCCGCTAAGGTCTATGGCGGCTGTGGTCCGCGACTCAACGAGCCGAAGGATCCGGCCGAATGGTTGGGCAAGCCGAACGGTCCCAAGGCCAAACTCGAGAACGAGAAGCCGAAAGGCGAGACCATCGTCTATGAGGAACTGATAAAGCGCTGGACCACCCAGTAGGCTTGCCGAACCGCCAAAGCGGAAAGAGACCACAGGGAGGCGGCGCGAGCCGTCTCCCTTCGTTGTAACTGAGGGGTAGACAGCATGACCGGATACATCTTGTCGATCGACCAGGGCACCACGTCCAGCCGCGCCATCGTGTTCGACCGGTCCATGAAACTCGTGGGCAGCGGACAAAAGGAGTTTGCCCAACACTATCCGGCCTCCGGCTGGGTCGAGCACGATCCAGAGGAAATCTGGGACACGGTCGTTTCGACCTGCAAGGCAGCCTTGGCTGCTGCCGGGCGAAAGGCCGCCGACATCGCGGCAATCGGCATCACCAATCAGCGCGAGACCGTCATCATCTGGGACAGGGCGACCGGCAAGCCGATCCACAACGCGATTGTCTGGCAGGACCGCCGCACCGCGCCGCTGTGCCAGAAATTGAAGAAGCAGGGGCTGGAGAAGAAGTTCACCAAAAAGACCGGCCTGCTGCTCGATCCCTATTTCTCCGGCACCAAGATCGCCTGGATGCTGGACAAGGTGAAGGGCGCCAGAAAACGCGCCGAGAAGGGCGAATTGCTGGCCGGCACCATCGACAGCTTCCTGATCTGGCGGCTGACCGGCGGCAAAGTTCACGCCACCGACGCCACCAACGCCTCGCGAACGCTGGTCTACAACATCGAAGATAATGCCTGGGACGACGAGCTTCTGGCCATTCTTGGCGTACCGGGAAGAATGCTGCCGCAGGTGAAGGATTGCGCCGACGATTATGGAATCACAGAGAAAAGCCTGTTCGGCGCAGAAATAAAGATCCTCGGCGTGGCCGGTGATCAGCACGCGGCGGCCATCGGCCAAGCCTGTTTCGAACCGGGCATGATGAAGTCCACCTACGGCACCGGCTGCTTCGCGCTGCTCAACACCGGCAGCGACCTGGTGCGCTCGAAGAACCGGCTGTTGACCACCATTGCCTACAGGCTGAACGGCAAGACCACTTATGCGCTGGAAGGGTCGATCTTCATCGCGGGTGCTGCCGTGCAATGGCTGCGCGACGGCATCAAGGTGATCGGCAAGGCCGAGCAGAGCGGTGTGCTGGCGGCGAGCGCCGACCCGGCTCAAGAAGTGTATTTGGTGCCGGCGTTCGTCGGGCTTGGCGCGCCACATTGGGACGCGGAGGCGCGCGGCGCCATCTTCGGGCTGACCCGCAATTCGGGCCCGGCGGAATTTGCCCGCGCCGCATTGGAATCCGTTGCTTTCCAGACCCGCGACCTGCTCGATGCCATGCGCAAGGACTGGAAGAGCGCTTCAGCCAAGACCGTACTTCGGGTCGATGGCGGCATGGTGGCGTCGGACTGGACGATGCAGCGGCTTGCCGACATCCTCGATGCGCCGGTCGACCGTCCGACAATCCTGGAGACGACGGCGCTCGGCGCGGCATGGCTGGCCGGCTCGAAGGCGGGCGTCTGGCCGAAGACAAGAGAATTCGCCAAGAGCTGGGCGCTGGAGCGACGGTTTCGACCGGACATGAATGCATCGGTCCGTTCCGCGAAGCTGGCGGGTTGGCGCCATGCTGTGCGCAGGACGCTGAGCACGCTGTAGATTCGCGCACCGAACAGCCTGCGCCGTTGTCGGCGCAGGCTCAACCACCTTTATTCAACTCTGCCCTGGCTTATCAATAGGGCGAAATGCACTGCCGGCGGGGGCCGTAGTAAGGCTGGTACGTGTTGTCATAGGCCCGGTAAGATCTGTAGCGGCTGTAGCACCACTGCACGTGGGCATCGCCTCGATAGACGGGGCGGTACTGGTTGCTGATGATCGCGCCGGTGATCAGCGCGCCAGTGGCGAAGGCAGCCAGCGGGAACCAGAAGTCGCCGTAGCGACGATAGCCAGGACGATAGTAGCGATAGCCGCGATAGCCGCGCCAATACCTGAAATCATCACCGGCGAAACGACGAAAATGGCGGCGGGAAAAATCGCGGCGGGAAAAATCGCGACGGAAATCACGACGGAACTCACGGCGGAAATCGCGGCGGGAGAAATCCCGGCGGAAATCGCGACGGAAATCACGGCGGAAATCGCGGCGGGAGAAATTCCGTTTCCTCCACCGCCTGTGTTCGACAGTCTGGACATCCGACGAGACGTTCTGACCTAGCGGCACAAAGATAGGCTGGGCATTGACGGGCACGATCTCCGCTACAACGAATGACGCTGACAGCGCGGTCGCCAGCAAGCCCGACATGAACCTGTTCATGATCTTCTCCTTGAAAGCGTCGTCCCTTGTAGCCACAAAAACGGGCAGGTTGCGCAATTGTTCCGCAAAAAATAGCAAGCTGCTGATTTGTAACGCGTCTCGCTTTTTGTGCGAGACAGCAACTCCGACCTTGTCGAGACGTTTTGCGGGGCGCCATGAGACCGCGAAAAGCCCGGCTTACGTGCCCACTTTTCCGGTTGACCGGCCGAGACACTCTCCCTATGTTCCGCGCAATTTCGAGGGCGGCATTCTGAGCCCGCGGGAGCGCGTAGCTCAGCCGGTAGAGCAACTGACTTTTAATCAGTAGGTCCAGGGTTCGAATCCCTGCGCGCTCACCATTGTTTCACGTTAAAATTCAGTTACTTAGGCTTATCAGCGGATTACTGCCACGACAAACGCGACCGGCAAGAGGCGGCGAGCATCGGGGCATGTTCTCCCAAGAATCGTGTGCTGAGAGATCCGGAACACTTCGATCACACCAGCGAGACGTTCCCGCCGGCGTGGCGCTCCAGCCGGCCGGCGAGGTCGAGTTCCAGCAGCACCATGAAAACCTGGGCGGGATGCAGGCCGGTGTGGCGGATGATTTCGTCGACCGCCACCGGCGTCGGGCCGAGCGCTTCGATGACGCGGGCGCGGTCGCCCTCGCCGGGCGGCGGCGTTGCCGAAAAGTCGGGCGGCTCTTCGAAGGGTGCTGTCCTTGGCACCAGCGAGCCGACCAGCGGCGCGATCGCACTGGTAATGTCCGATGCCTCGGTGACTAGGGTGGCGCCGTCCTTGAGCAAGGCGTTGGCGCCGGCGGCGCGTGGATCGAGCGGCGAGCCGGGGACGGCGAAGACCAGTCGGCCCATCTCGCCGGCAAGCCTGGCGCTGATCAGCGAGCCGGAGCGTTGCGCGGCCTCGACCACGACCAGCCCAAATGCTGCACCGGCGACAAGGCGGTTGCGGCGCGGAAAATCCTGGGGGCGCGGCTGCCAGCCGAACGGCATTTCCGAAATGATGGCGCCGCCGCGCTCGGCAATCTCGTTGCACAGCCCGGCATTCTCGGGCGGGTAAGGCAGATCGAGGCCGCCGGCCAGAACGCCGATCGTGCCTGACGCAAGGCTGCCCTGATGTGCTGCCGTGTCGATGCCGCGCGCCAGGCCGGAGACGATGCTATAGCCGTCGCGGCCGAGTTCGGCGGCGAGCGTCCGCGCCATCTTGATGCCGGCCAGCGAGGCGTTGCGGGCGCCGACAATGGCGACCGCCGGCAAGCGGAACACCGCACCTTCGCCCTTGACCGCGAGCAGCGGCGGCGGATGGTCCATGCTTTTCATCAGCGGCGGATAGTCGGCCTCGCCGATGCCGACGAAGCGGGCCCCGGCCCGCCGGGCGGTCTCCAGTTCCGCCTCGGCCTCGGCCATCGACGGGATGCGGACGCTCTTTCTGGCGCCGCCCGAAATCATCAGCTCGGGCAGCATCTCGAGCGCCGTCTCGGCCGAGCCGAAGCGGTTGATCAGGTCGCGAAAGGTGGCCGGGCCGACATTCGGCGTGCGGATCAAACGAAGCCAGCTCAACCGCTGCCGGTCGCTGAGCTGCGGGCCGGCGGCGCGCTGGCTCACTCCCTGGCCCCGATCTTGCCCTCGGTGCCGGCCAGCAGCCGCGTAATGTTGGCCCGGTGTTTTATGACGACGATCAGGCTCATCAGCGCGAACAGCCCGGCAATCTGCGGCGTGCTGAGGACATAGAGCGCGATCGGCACGACAACTGCTGCCGTGAGCGCAGCCAACGAGGAATAGCGAAACAGGAAAGCGACGGCGAGCCAGACGACGGCGAAGATCAGCGCCACCTGCCAGGCAAGAGCGATCAGCACGCCGAGATAGGTGGCGACACCCTTGCCGCCCTTGAAGCCGAGCCAGACCGGAAAGAGATGGCCGAAAAAGGCGCCAAGGCCGGCCCAGGGCCCGAGTTCCGGTGCAAAGCGACCGGCGATCAGCACGGCCGCCGTGCCTTTCAGCGCGTCGAGCAGCAACGTGGCGGCAGCCAGGCCCTTGTTGCCGGTGCGCAGTACATTGGTGGCGCCGATATTGCCGGAGCCTATATTGCGGACGTCGCCGAGACCGGCGGCGCGAGTGATCAGGAGCCCGAACGGGATCGAGCCGAGCAGATAACCGAACACCAGCGCCAAGACGATGCCGTAAGCCATTGTTCCCCCAGATATGCCCTAAAGCGCGTCGCGTTTGACCGGCGTCATGCGACGCGCTTTAGGTTACTGTTTTATGCATGTCGTTATCGCAAAACCGCTGTACACTTTTGCGCGACATGCATTAGGCTGAAAATATTGTGCGGCCCGCCACCATCGTTTGCAAGACCTTCCCCTGCAGCCGCGCGCCTTCGAAACAGGTGTTTTTCGAGCGCGAACGGATGCCGCTTTCGCTGACGATCCATGGCTCGTCGAGATCGACCAACGCAAGATCGGCGACCGCACCCGGCTTCAGCGTGCCGCCGGGCAGGCCGAACAACCTTGCAGGGGCAGTGGACAATGTCTCAACCAATCTAAGCAGCGTCACGTCGTCATTGTGATAGAGCCGCAGCGCCGCACCCAGCAGCGTTTCCAGGCCGATGGCACCGGCCGCGGCGTCGGCGAAGGGCAGGCGCTTGGTGTCGACGTCCTGCGGGTCGTGCGAGGATACGATGAGGTCGATCGTGCCGTCCTTGACCGCCTCGATCATCGCCATCCGGTCTTCCTCGGCGCGCAGCGGCGGTGTCAGCCGGAAGAAGGTGCGGTATTCGCCGACATCGTTCTCGTTGAGCGACAAATTGTGGATCGAGACGCCTGCTGTGACATTCGCGCTGTCGGCTTTCGCCCGCGTTACCGCGTTTGCCGCCATGGCCGTCGAGATCTTGGCTGCGTGATAGGCGCCGCCGGTCAGCCGCGCCAGCGCAAGGTCGCGCTCCAGCGGAATGGACTCGGCCTCGCGCGGAATGCCGGCAAGGCCGAGCCAGCTGGCATAGAGGCCTTCATTCATGACGCCTGATGAGGCGAGGTCGGCGTCTTGGGTTTCATGCGCGATCACGCCGCCGAAATCGCGCGCATAGGTCAGCGCGCGGCGCATTACCAGTGCGCTTGATATGGTGTGCCGCCCGTCGGTGAAGGCGACCGCGCCGGCCTCGCGCAACAGGCCGAATTCGGTCATCTCGCGGCCTTCGAGACCCTTGGTGATCGCAGCCGCCGGAAAGATGTTGACGATGGCCGTGTCCTTGGCGGTGCGCAGCACGAATTCGACGAGCGCGACATTGTCGATCACCGGGTCGGTGTCGGGCATCATGACGATGGAAGTGACGCCGCCGGCGGCCGCCGCCACGCTGGCCGAAGCGATGGTTTCGCGGTGCTCACCGCCCGGTTCGCCGATGAAGACGCGCGCATCGATCAGACCGGGGATAACAGCCTTGCCGGCGCAGTCGATGACGGTAGCGTCTTGCGGAGCGCCCTGGTTCAAGGCCGACTTGCCGGCAGCGACGATCTTGCGGCCCTCGACAATGACCGTGCCGACCTCGTCGATGCCGCGCGACGGATCGACGATGCGGGCCCGGCTGAAGACCGTTGTGATCATGCGCCGCGGCCCTCATAATTGCGGCGGGGGTCGAGCAGGGCTTCCATTACCGCCATGCGCACGGCAACACCCATCTCCACCTGTTCCTGGATGACGCTCTGCGGACCGTCGGCGATTTCCGAGGCGATCTCGACGCCGCGGTTCATCGGGCCGGGATGCATGACCAGAGCGCCGTCCTTGGCCGCCTTCAGCTTCTCGGCATCGAGGCCGAAATAGTGGAAATACTCGCGCACCGAAGGCACGAAAGCGCCTTCCATGCGCTCGCGCTGCAGCCGCAGCATCATCACCACATCCGCGTCCTTGAGCCCTTCGGCCATCGAACGGGTGACGATCACGCCCATTTTCTCGATGCCGGCGGGCAGAAGCGTCGATGGCGCCACGACGCGGACCTGGGCGCCGAGCGCATTGAGCAGCATGATGTTGGAACGCGCCACGCGCGAATGCAGGATGTCGCCGCAGACCGCCACGATCAGCTTCGACAGCGGGCCCCTGGCGCGGCGGATGGTCAGCGCGTCGAGCAGCGCCTGCGTCGGGTGCTCATGGGCGCCGTCACCGGCATTGATCACCGAGCAGCCGACCTTTTGCGCCAGCAGGGCGGCGGCACCTGCCGACTGGTGGCGGATGATCAATATGTCCGGCCGCATGGCGTTCAGCGTCATCGCCGTGTCGATCAGCGTCTCGCCCTTCTTCACCGAAGAACTGGCCACCGACATGTTCATGACGTCGGCACCGAGCCGTTTTCCGGCCAGCTCGAACGACGACTGCGTGCGGGTCGAGGCTTCGTAGAAGAGGTTGATCTGGGTGCGGCCGCGCAGCGTCGAGGTCTTCTTCTCCGACTGCCGCGAGATCGCGACCGCCCGGTCCGCCCTGTCCAGCAAAAGCTCGATGTCGGCGGGGGAAAGATCGCGGATGCCCAGAAGATGGCGGTGGGGATAGAGTGGCAGGGACGAAGCGTCGGTCATCTCAAGGCGCTGCTATAGGGTGGAGGACCTTTGGCTGCAAGCACCAGCTTTGGATTGCGGCCTTTCTCCCCGGTATTTTCGTCGCGCGCGTTGCGCGGCTTGGGCTATAAACCGCCGATGGCTTCGGATTCGTGGCCTTGTGATGATAAGGACAATGCGTGACCGACGACGTGACGAACCAGCCGCCGCCGCTGGCAGGCGGCAACGCCTGGCGGGGCGATCCGTTGCTGATCCAGCTTGCCGAGCGTTTTTCCGATCCGGTGCGCAAGGATCTCGATGGGCTCGGCCGTTTCGTGCTGACGCACGAGGCACAGGAGCTGGCCCGACTTGCCAATGTCGAGACGCCGAAGCTCAGGACCCATGACCGGCAGGGCCGGCGCATCGATCTCGTCGAGTTCCATCCAGCCTATCACGCGTTGATGCGCCGGTCGGTGGCGAACGGGCTGCATTCGTCGGTCTGGGAAAATGGCGATGCCGAGATCGGCCGCCGTCATCAGGTGCGCGCCGCCCGTTTCTATCTGACGGCCGAGCTCGAAACCGGGCATCTCTGCCCCATCACCATGACCAGCGCATCGCTGGCAGCGCTGATGGCAAGCCCGAAGCTTTTTCGCGAATGGGCGCCGCGTGTGACGACGCGCAAATACGACCAGGGCCAAAAGCCGCCGGTCGAAAAGGCCGGGCTGACGCTCGGCATGGGCATGACCGAGAAGCAGGGCGGCACCGACGTCCGCGCCAACGTCACCAGGGCCGAGCGCGCCGGCAGCAGCTTCTATCGGCTAACCGGCCACAAATGGTTCATGTCGGCGCCGATGTCGGATGCGTTCCTGGTGCTTGGACAGGCGCCTGAAGGGCTTTCGTGCTTTCTCGTTCCCCGCATTCTCGGCGATGGGTCGGGTAACGGCTTCCGCTTCCAGCGGCTGAAGGACAAGCTCGGCAACCGCTCCAACGCGTCGTCCGAGGTGGAGTTCGTCAACGCCATCGGCGAGATGGTCGGCGAGCCAGGGGCGGGCGTCAAGACGATCATGGACATGGTGACGCTGACCCGGCTCGACTGCGCGATCGCCTCGTCGGCGATCATGCGTGCCGGGCTGGCCGAGGCCGTCCACCACACCCGTCACCGCCAGGTGTTTGGAACCAATCTGATCGAGCAGCCGCTGATGCAGCGCGTGCTGGCCGACATGGCGCTCGACGTCGCTGCGGCCACCGCGCTGTCGTTCCGGCTGGCGCGCTCCTTCGACGAGGCGGCCAGCGACCGCGGCGAGGCGGCCTTCGCTCGCGCCATGACGCCGGTCGTCAAATACTGGGTCTGCAAGATCGCACCACCGCTGCTCTACGAGGCGATGGAATGCCTCGGCGGCAATGGCTATGTCGAGGAGGCGCCGCTCGCCCGCTACTATCGCGAAGCCCCAGTCAACGCGATCTGGGAGGGTTCCGGCAATGTCATGGCGCTCGACGTGCTGCGCGTGCTGGGGCGTGCACCGGGCCTATTCGAGGAGGTGCTGGCCGGCATCGATCGCGATCTCGGCGCCGGCGGACGCGGCACCGTCGGTGTGCTCAAGGCGGCAATGCAGGTCGCGGCAACCGACGAGGGCTCGGCCCGCCTGCTCACCGAGCAACTGGCGCTGTCGGCGGCAGCGGCGGAGCTTCGCAGGCTGGGGGCAGGGCGGATCGCCGACGCCTTCGTCGAGACGCGCCTCGCCGGCCAGTGGCGCAACACTTATGGCATGCTCGATTCACGCCATGATGCGCGTATGATCATCGATACGCTTTATCCTCCGGTCACCTGAAGGGACTTCGGGAGGTTTTCTCGTCGTCTGTCGCGCCGCTGTGGATGACCGTTAACCTTAACAAATGGTTTCCATTGCGATGGCGGGCCACAAAGCCCAGTGTCCTGTTTACGGAAGCAGGAACGCCATGCGGCATATATTAAGCTCCTTTCTGGCCTTGCACTGGGCGGTCGTTTTCGCCCTGCTGGCGTTCATCTGCATCGACGGGAATCGCGGTGTTGCGGCAGCGCTTGGCGTGCTCGGCGTCGTCCTCCAGAACACCCGCTTCGTCGACCTCGAAAACGCCGTCGTCGTGGCACCGCTTGCTGTAGCGCTGCTGGTTGTAGCGGTGCTGTTCTGCTGGGCCTTTGTCGAGACTCTGTTTAGTGACCCGACAAATCCGGAGGCCACCGACAGCGTCGTGCGGGTCGCCTTCATCTCAGCCTCCGGCGTACTGTCGCTGATTGTCGTCGGCGGCGCCGCGCAAGGCATCAACGGGCTGTTCATGGCTATCGCAGTGCAACTGGCGGCACTGCTGGCTTCCTATGTCGCCATGCTCGCAGAGCGGCGGTCGGCCCTTGCCGCAACGATTCCGGGCACCGGTGAAGTCCGTGCCGCCGCGCATGTGATGGCGAAGGCGGCGGCGCACAACTCGGCGCTCTCGCGCATTTCCGGCCGGCCGGACACAAACTCCAGGCCGGATACGAACTTGAGGGATGGCCGCTGATGCGCACCTTGTTCGCGCTATGGGCGGCCCCGCTCGCCCTGTTCTGGGGTTGGTTCTTCCTGTCGCTCAACGATATCAATTTCGGCTACGTCATGCTGAGCCGCCAATTGCATGACCTCGTCTTCCAGCTCTATGGAGAAATGCTTGGCATTGATCCGGCGCTCATTCCCGGCATGGTGGCAAAGGCCTGCATCCTCGACAGTCTGCTGCTCATGGCGTTTTGGGCGTTTCGCCGCCGCCGGGTGATCGGTGGCTGGATCAGGATAATGCGCGACCGCTATTTCGACCAGGCACCGACGCCGAGTGCCTGAAGCCGGTCGAGAACGCCCTGCAGAATAAAGGCCGCCGCGGCCGAATCGATCCTGCCAGCGCGTTTGCGGCGCGAAAAATCCATCTCGATCAACGTCCGCTCAGCCGCCACCGTCGACAGCCGCTCGTCCCACAAAACGAAGGGCAGGTCGGTCACAGCAGCCATGTTACGGGCGAAGGCGCGGGATTTCTGGGCGCGCGGGCCTTCCGACCCGTCCATGTTGACCGGCAGACCGAGAACCACGGCCCCCACATTCTCTTTCTGCAGCAAGGCGAGCAGCACAGCTGCATCGAGCGAGAATTTCCTGCGCATGATGACCGGACGCGGGTGGGCGAAGGCAAAGCCCCGGTCGGAAACCGCGACGCCGATGGTCTTGTCGCCGAGGTCGAGCCCGGCCAGCGTCTTGCCGCCGCTGAGCCGCGCCGGCAACTCTTCGATGGTGATGATGCTCAACGGCTTTCCTTCGACTGCTGCCCGCAAAGGACGCTGCGGGACTTTAATTTCACTGCCGGCGTTCTATCCTTTGGCGAAGCAAAAATCGAGGAAGGCATCCATGAAACTGACCTGGTACGGACATTCCGCATTTCGCATCGAAACCACCGACGCGAAAATCCTTATCGATCCCTATCTGATCGGCAATCCGTCATGGACGGGCGGCTGGGAAGAGCCAGCGGAAGGGGTGACGCATGTCCTTTTGACCCACGGCCATAGCGATCACATCAGCGGTGCGCTGGAAGTTCTTGGGAAAAGCGGCGCCATGCTGGTCGCCAATTTCGAGGTCTGCATGTACCTGGTCGGCAAGGGCGCCAGCGACAAGAAGATTAATCCCGGCAATATCGGCGGCACCGTCGATTGCGGCGGTTTCACCACCACCTTCGTCCAGGCGCTGCATTCATCGTCGTTCCCAGGTGACAATGGCCAGAACACTTATCTCGGCAACCCAGGCGGTCTCGTCCTGCATTTTCCGGAGGACAAGACGCTCTATCACATGGGCGACACCGACATCTTTTCCGACATGGCGCTGATCAACGAATTGCATGAGCCGAAGATCGGCATCGTGCCGGTCGGCGACCGCTTCACCATGGGTGGCGCGGTGGCAGCCCTTGCCTGCCGGCGCTTCTTTCAGTTCGATACCGTCATCCCCAGTCACTTCGGCACGTTCCCGATCATCGACCAGACCGCCGACAAGTTCGTCGCGGGATTGGAGGGATCCGGCGTGAGGGTGGCGTTGCCGAAGATCGGCGGGACGATCACCTTGTAGAGGATGCCAAAGCTGGCAGCTATTTCCTCGGCGACGGCGTGACCCTGCCATGGACCTTCTGGGCCGGTTCTCGGCACGAGCATGTTGCGCGGCACGCGCCGCGCCGCTATAGCGCGGACTGGTTTTCCCGAGGCACAAATATATGTCCGTTGATGTCAAGACTGTGAAGCGCGTCGCGCGTCTCGCCCGTATTGCGGTGAGCGAGGAGGATGCCGAGCGCATGACCGGTGAGTTGAACGCCATTCTGGGCTTTGTCGAGCAATTGAACGAGGTCGACGTTTCCGGCGTCGAGCCGATGACTTCAGTTATCCCGATGGAGATGAAGAAGCGTCCGGACGTCGTCACCGACGGCAGCAAGGCGGCCGATATCGTCGCCAACGCACCGGCCACCGAAGAGAATTTCTTCCTCGTTCCAAAGGTCGTGGAGTAGCGGGCCGATGGCAATCGAGATCGCCATCGAGACGCCACTGCAGGACGACGTGCGCGGGCTGGTTAAGGAACTCAACGACACGCTGCTGGAACTGACGCCACCGGAGCACTGCTACCACATGACCATCGAACAGATGGCCGACAATGACACAACTGTCTTCATCGCTCGCGACAAGGGCCTCGCCATCGGCTGCGGCGCGCTGAAGCGCCACGATGGCGCTGTCGGCGAGGTCAAGCGCATGTACACGCGGCCTTCGCATCGTGGACAGAAGATCGGCGCCAGGATCGTCGAGCGGATCGAAGCGCTGGCGCGCAATGAAGGGCTGAAGCGTCTGGTGCTGGAAACCGGCGACCGCCATCCGGCTGCGTGGACCGTCTATGAACGCGCCGGATTCTCGCGCTGCGGCCCGGGGCTGGACTACCCTGATACCGAGTGGTCGGTGTTTTATGAAAAGAGCCTTGCCTGATGAGCGACCTGACCCACCTGACGATTTCGCAGGCCCGCGCCATGCTGCGCACCAAGGAAATCACAGCAACCGAGATCACCGAAGCCTATCTCCAGGCGATCGAGCGGGCCAATCCGGCGCTCAACGCCTATGTCGTCGTTACCGATGACAAGGCGCGCGACATGGCCAAGGCCTCTGACGCGAAGCTGGCGAAGGGCGAGGGCGGATCGCTCGAAGGCATTCCGCTCGGGATAAAGGACCTGTTCGGCACCGAAGGCATTCACACCCAGGCCTGCAGCCATGTGCTGGACGGGTTCAGGCCGCACTACGAATCGACCGTCACCGCCAATTTGTGGGCCGACGGCGCCGTCATGCTCGGCAAGCTCAACATGGACGAGTTCGCCATGGGCTCCTCCAACGAGACCTCCTACTACGGCCCTGTCGTCAATCCGTGGCGGCGTTCGCGCCTCGACACGGTGGTGATGCCGACCACGCATCAGGGCGATGGCGGTTTTGTCTCGGCCGGCGGCACCCGGACTGCGCGTACGCTCGACAATGCCCAGCTCGTGCCGG
This sequence comes from Mesorhizobium sp., assembly GCA_004020645.1. GTDB lineage: Bacteria > Pseudomonadota > Alphaproteobacteria > Rhizobiales > Rhizobiaceae > Mesorhizobium. Next base: position 168,930 of record SAQL01000001.1, read on the forward strand.
GCGGCTCGTCGGGTGGCTCGGCCTCCGCCGTTTCGGCGCTCCTGTGTGCCGGCGCCACCGCCACCGACACCGGCGGGTCGATCCGCCAGCCCGCCGCCTTCACCGGCACGGTCGGCATCAAGCCGACCTACGGTCGCTGCTCGCGCTGGGGTATTGTCGCCTTTGCTTCGTCGCTCGACCAGGCCGGACCGATCGCCCGCGATGTGCGTGATGCCGCGATTCTCTTGAAATCCATGGCCTCGGTCGATCCGAAGGACACCACCTCGGTCGACCGGCCGGTGCCGGATTACGAGGCTGCGATCGGCAAGCCGATCAAGGGCATGAAGATCGGGATCCCCAGGGAATACCGCGTCGACGGCATGCCTGAGGAGATTGAGGCGCTATGGCAGAAAGGCATTGCCTGGCTGAAAGATGCCGGTGCCGAGATCGTCGACATTTCGCTTCCGCATACCAAATATGCGCTGCCGGCCTATTACATCGTCGCGCCCGCGGAAGCCTCATCGAACCTCGCCCGCTATGACGGCGTCCGTTACGGACTGCGCGTGCCGGGCAAGGACATCGTCGACATGTATGAAAAGACCCGCGCGGCCGGCTTCGGCCGCGAGGTCAAGCGCCGCATCATGATCGGCACCTATGTCCTTTCTGCCGGCTACTACGATGCCTACTATCTGCAGGCGCAGAAGGTGCGGAATCTCATCAAGCGGGATTTCGAGAATGCATTCTCGGCGGGCGTCGATGTCATCCTGACACCGGCAACGCCATCGGCGGCCTTCGGCATTGCCGACGAAGACATGGCCGCCGACCCGGTCAAGATGTACCTCAATGACATCTTCACGGTGACGGTGAACATGGCTGGACTGCCGGGCATCGCCGTGCCCGCAGGGCTAGACGCCAAGGGCCTGCCGCTCGGCCTGCAGCTCATCGGCCGGCCCTTCGACGAGGAAACTTTGTTCCAGACCGCCCATGTGATCGAGCAGGCGGCGGGTACGTTCCAGCCGGAAAAGTGGTGGTAGTGTCGTCTCCCATCTGAGGGGTGAGGGATGTTCTACTATCTTTCCAAGGTATTTTGGCTCCTCGTCCAGCCGTTGAATGTGGCGATCATCCTGCTGCTGGTTTCGTTGCTTGCTGCTTTGGTCGGGCGTAAAAAGCTGTTTGCCACCGGCAGCTGGCTGGCCTTTCTCATCCTCGCCCTCTCGACCTGGACCTCGCTCGGCGCGCTGATGCTCAACCCGCTCGAAGAGCGGTTTCCGCGCCCGCCGCTGCCGGAAAAGGTCGATGGCATCGTCGTGCTCGGCGGCGGCATGGAAGGCGCCGTCAATTTCGTGCGTGGCGGCTATGAACTGAGTGCAAGCGGCGATCGGATGCTTGCGGCGGCCGTGCTGGCACGGCATTTTCCGACAGCGAAAGTCGTCATCTCAGGCGGCACCATCGCAATGATCGGCGAAGGCGAGGGCGATGCAGAGACGGCGCCGCGTCTGTTCGCCGCGTTTGGCGTGACGGCCGATCGGCTGATCCTCGAGAAAAAATCCAGAAATACCTATGAGAACGCTGTCTTCACCCGGGAACTAGTCACCCTGAAACCGGGCGAGACCTGGCTGCTGGTAACCTCGGCCTTCCACATGCCGCGCGCCAAGGCGCTGTTCGACAAGGCCGGCTTTACCACCATTCCTTGGCCGGTCGATTACCGCACCTCCGGCAAGGAAGGCATCGGCCTGTTCCGCGACGATCCCTTCGGTTCGCTGCAGACCGCCAGCACGGCGGTCCGCGAATGGATCGGGCTCGTCGCCTACTGGCTGTTGGGCCGCATCGATCGGCTTTTCCCCGGACCGGGTGTTGGCTCAGGCGGCTGACCGATCACGGCTCGCCGCGCCGCCGAGAAGAACTGGCGACGCACCAGAACCGCCAGCAACAGCAGCGTCGACAGCACGAACACCATTGGGTCGACGAACCAGCCGAGATAACCGATCGAGAAGAACACGCCGCGCATGCCGGAATTGAAATGTTTCCCGGCCAGCATGTTCATGCGCGCCGCCCGCCATACCGCCGTTTTGCTGACCGGGTTGCGTGATGCCTCGCCATGCGGGATCGGCACCGCACCGATCAGGATCGAGCAATAGTTGAACAGCCGGTAGGCCCAGCCGAACTTGAAGAAGGAATAGGCAAGGATCAGCACCAAACCGAACACCTTCATCTGAAAGGCAGAGCGGGACGATGTCGCGCCGAGCGGCAGATCGCTCAGCACCGAAAGAACCTGATCGGAGGCGCCGAGCAGGGCGAAACAGCCGCCGATCGCAATCAGCGAACTGGAAGCGAAGAAGGCGGTTCCCTGCTGAAGACCTGCCATGATGGCGGTGTCGACGATGCGGACCTCGCGTTCGGCCATGGTCCGCATCCAGGCTTCGCGCTGTACGTTCATCGCTGTCGTCAGCGACATGCGGCTGACCAGCCTTCCGTCGGAGGCGAGCGTATGCAGTACCCACACGAAAAGGAAGAAGGCCAGCGCCACGACGTCGGCCGTCGACAAATGAAAGGAATCGCCCATGCGACCCTTTTACCACAAGCGGTGGCGCCGCTTCGATGGCGGAACGCAACGATGTCGCTGCCGGAGCAAACAAGGTCGGCAGGTGCAGCGCCGCGATCTTCGAAAGAGCGGAAACATCAAAGGGAATTCCTATATGTAAATTCCAATAGGAGAGAGCGGCGCGTGTTCCTTTCGGTTTTCGACCTGTTCAAGATCGGCATTGGACCATCGAGTTCGCACACGATGGGGCCGATGACGGCTGCGCGGCGTTTTCTCGACGAGGTCGCGGGAGATGACTGGCCACGCCCGGCCGGCGCCAAGGTCGACCGCGTCGCTGCCAGCCTGCACGGCTCGCTTGCCTATACCGGCATCGGCCATGGTTCCGACCGTGCCGTCGTGCTTGGCCTTGCCGGCCAGATGCCGCAGACGGTGGACCCCGATCAGGCGGACAGCATCGTCGACCGTATTGCCGCCGAGAAGCGGATTTCACCGCCGGGCCATCCCTCCTATCGCTTCGACCCGGCAACGGATCTGGTGCTCGACCGCAAGACGCCGCTACCCGGCCACGCCAACGGCATGGCCTTCTCCGCCTATGATGCCGACGATCGCCTGCTGCTCAAGCGCATCTATTATTCGATCGGCGGCGGCTTCGTGGTTTCCGAGGAAGAATTGCAGCGGATGAAGGTGAAGGGCTCGGTGACGACGGAAGGCAAGAAGGTTCCATACCCCTTCAAGAACGCCGTCGAGATGCTGTCGATGGCGGCAAAAAGCGGCCTTTCCATCGCCGACATGAAGCGCGTCAACGAAGAGACGCAGATGCCGCGCGAGGAACTCGACGCCGGCCTCGACGGCATCTGGAGCGCCATGAAGAGCTGCATCGAGCGTGGCCTGTCGCAGGACGGCATCATGCCGGGTGGGTTGAAGGTGCGCCGACGCGCCCGGCGATTGCATGACAAGCTGCAGGAGCAGTGGCAGCAGAACCGGCCCAATCCGCTGCTCGCCAACGACTGGCTGTCGATCTATGCCATGGCGGTGAACGAGGAGAACGCCGCCGGCGGGCGCGTCGTCACCGCGCCGACCAATGGTGCTGCAGGCACGCTGCCCGCGGTGCTGCGCTACTGGCTGCATTTCCATCCCGAGGCCGACCAGCCAAGCATCCGCGATTTCCTGCTGACCGCGGCGGCGATCGGCGGCATCATCAAGACCAACGCTTCGATCTCGGGCGCCGAGGTCGGTTGCCAGGGCGAGGTCGGTTCGGCCTCGGCGATGGCGGCAGCGGGGCTGTGCGCCGTCATGGGCGGCACGCCCGAGCAGGTCGAGAACGCCGCCGAGATCGCGCTTGAACATCATCTCGGCATGACCTGCGATCCGGTCGGTGGGCTGGTGCAGGTGCCTTGCATCGAGCGCAACGCGCTCGGCGCCGTCAAGGCGGTGACCGCTGCTTCGCTGGCCATCAAGGGCGACGGCGTTCATTTCGTGCCGCTCGATGCCGCAATCGAGACCATGCGCCAGACCGGCCTCGACATGAACGAGAAATACAAGGAAACCAGCCTCGGCGGGCTGGCCGTCAATATCGTGGAATGCTGAGCCAAACCTGGCACTGCGAACACTGGCACTGTGGAGAATGTCGACCCGACCGTTGACGCCTTCGCACGCCGGACTAAACCTTAATCCATGTCTCTCAATCTCATAAAGCTCTGTGTCGGCTGCGACAGCGTCGAGGATCTCGAAGAGTGGATCGCCTTCCGCCTCGACGAACGGCGGCGCGCCGGTGAACCGGTCGAGCACTACCACACCACCCGCATGATGCCGACGCGCGGCGCCGAAGTCACTAATGGCGGTTCCCTCTACTGGGTGATCAAGGGCAACGTGCAATGCCGGCAGTTGATCACCGAAATCCGCCCGTTCACCGATGACGAGGGCATCGGCCGCTGTCATCTGATGCTCGATCCCGTGGTCGTGCGCACCGAATGGCAGCCGCGCCGCGCCTTTCAAGGCTGGCGCTACCTGAAACCGTCGGACGCACCGGCCGATCTCGGCAAGGGCAAAGCGGGATTGGTCGAGATGCCGCCGAAACTCAGGCGCGAGCTTGCCGATCTCGGCCTTCTGTAGGAAGGCGCCCCAAATTCAAAGCTGCCGTGATGGCTGGCCCTCCAGTCGCCTCATGCTGGGCTTGCAAGCTGTGCGACAACGCCACATCTTGAATGTCATGAGCGACAAGAAGCAGCCCGTGCCCGCAAAGGCCAATCCTGCGCCGGTCGAACCCCAATCGAGCACCGGCGAGATCGACGCCTTTATCCGTCAGGCGAGGACGCTTGCTGCGTCCGCGACCGGGTCAGGCAGGCTGATCCTTTCCCTCGACGCGACGATGAGCCGCCAGCCGACCTGGGACCTCGCCTGCGCGCTGCAGGGCGAGATGTTCGACGCCGTCGGCAAGGCCGGAGCGCTCAAGGTTCAATTGGTTTATTTTCGTGGTCTTGGCGAGTGCCGCTCATCTGCATTCGTCACCGATACGGACGCGCTGAAGCAGTTGATGACGCGGATCGAATGCCGCAGCGGCCATACCCAGATCGGCAAGGTTCTCGCCCATGCGCTGAAACAGACGGCGGCGGCCAAAGTCAACGCGCTGGTCTATATCGGCGATGCGATGGAAGAAAATATCGACGATCTGGCCGAAAAAGCCGGCAGCCTCGGCCTGCACGGCGTTCCTGTCTTCGTCTTTCAGGAGGGCCATGATGCCGGCGCGGAAAAGGCGTTCAAGGAAATTGCGCGGCTGTCCAAAGGCGCTTGGTTCCGATTTGATCGGCGGGCCGCCGCAACTTTGGCCAGCCTGCTATCGGCGGTCGCGGTGTTTGCGACGGGCGGGCTGAAGGCTCTGGAGGCCAGGGGGAGGCCGGAAGACCGGCTGATGATCGAGCATCTGCGGAGCGGCAGGAAATGATGGGCGCGACTATCGCATTCGTGGCGTTGCTTTTGGTGCTGCTCGTCATGGCCACCGTGTTTCTGCGCGCCGACCCCGCGAAACTCGCAAGCTGGATGAGGACAGTTGGGCCCGCCCTGCTGGCGCTGATCGGCGTCGCCGCGCTTCTGGTCGGACGCGCAGGCATCGGCGGCTTGATCCTGTCGACGGCGCTCGCCTGGTATGGCTCGATGCGGATGAGGCGGCCGACGGCGAAACTGGAGCCGGGCAAGCATTCGACGGTGCGCACCGCGGCACTCGAAATGGAGCTTGATCACGATACCGGCAGTCTGGAGGGGCTCGTGCTCGTCGGCCGCCATGAAGGCAAGATGCTTGGCACGATGAGCCTTGCGGAATTGCAGCAGCTTTATCGCGAACTCCCTGGCGACCCGGAGAGCCGCCAGTTGCTAGAGACGTATCTTGACGGCAGATTTCCCACCTGGCGCAAAGACGCTGAGGCGAATGGTGGCGACGGGCTGGGTGTTTCGCCAGGTTCGGGCGCCATGACTAAGGAGGAGGCCTACAAGATCCTTGGTCTTGAAGCGGGGGCCGCCGCGGCGGATGTCCGCAAGGCGCACCGCCGCCTGATGCAGCGCCTGCACCCCGATATCGGCGGCACTTCTTTTCTGGCGGCGCGAATCAACGAAGCCAAGGACGTCTTGCTCTCCGATCACAACTAGTCTCCTTCGACGCAAAATTTTTCCGGGAGATGTTTTCGACGCCGCCTACTGCTGGACGGCGTAGCACTCGATTTTCTTTTTCTTCAGGGCGTTGCAGGCTTTCCAGGCAGCAGTTTTCGAACCAAAGCCGAACCGGGCGCGGTAATAGGTGACGCCGTCCTTTTCGAAGGCGACCGTGAAACCTGTGGCATCGGCGAGGATCGAAGGCGCCTGCTTGCTCGTCTCGTCCAGGAGAGCCTGGGCTTCGGATTGTTTTGGCGAAGAGGCGACCTGGACTGCCCAGCCGGACGGCACCGATGCCGTGTTGACGGGATCGACCGGCGCCGGTTCGGCGTAGGCTGCTGCGACCCGCGCTGTCGCCACATCGTCCGCCGTGGCCGCGGCCACTGTGTTGACCTTCTCGGTCTGGACGACGGGGGTGGTTTCTTCAACGGCGGGTTCGGTTTCCTCAACTAGCGAGGCAATGGCATCATCGTCCGGGGCATCGTCGTCCGGCCTGCTGTCCGGCGTCGGCGCGTCGCGCTTGGGCAGGAACACTTTTGCCAGCGCGGTGATCGGGTTGCCGCCGCCGGCCTTGGCGATCAGCATGCCGCTGCCGCGCGACGATGCCTTCGGCATGTAGGTGTTGATCAATGCGGCCATCTGGTTGTCACGGCTGCCGCCGGATTTCCCGCCTATGATCACCGCTACGATGCGGCGATCGCCGTCGTCGACCGAGGAAACGAGATTGTAGCCGGAGGCGCGGGTGTAACCGGTCTTGATACCGTCGACGCCTTTGATGCGCCCAAGCAGGCGGTTATGGCCGTTGATGCGCTTGCGGCCGTAGAGAAAGGAACGCTGCGAGAAATAGCCGTAATACTGGGGAAAATGCTCCCGCAGCGCGATGCCGAGCACAGCCATGTCGCGCGCGGTCGTGAATTGACCGGGATTTGGCAAGCCGTGGGCGTTGCGGAAAACGGTCCCTTTCATGCCCAGCGCCCGCGCCTTGGCTGTCATCATGTGGGCGAAATTGGCCTCATTGCCGCCGAGAAGCTCGCCGAGCGCTGTTGCCGAATCGTTTGCCGACTTGGTCACCATCGACAGGATCGCGGTCTCGACCGTGATCGCGCCGCCCCGTCTGACGCCGAGTTTCGTCGGCGGTTCAGCAGCAGCATTGGCCGAGAAGACGACCTTGGAGTTCTTGCTGATCTTGCCGTTCGCCATGGCCTCGAAGGCCAGGTAAAGCGTCATCATCTTGGTGAGCGAGGCCGGATAGCGCCGACCATCAGCATTCGAAGAATAAAGCACCTTGCCGGTCTTGGCATCGATGACGATGGCCGCCGACCTCGCCGCCATCGACGAAGCAGCGTCGGCAACGACGAATGTCATCGCCAAAGCGAGGATCATGATCGTTTTCAAAGAGGACGAGGATTTGGAGAGAATGCCCGACAACGCCTGACGCACCGATGGTTCCTTTGAATTTTTTGTTGCTGGAGGCGGCAAAGGTCCTGCCTCACTTCAAGCCAAGCTATCGCGGTCAGCGTTACCAATCCGTTTATGGTAACCACCGTGTTCACCATTTTCTTCGGGCTTGAGCTTCTCTTTATTCGAATTTTAGCCATTGCCCGTGGCTGGGCCTGTATGCCGCGCCGGCCGGCTGGAACCGCGCTCGGTGAAACATTGACTTTTTGTGCAGTGCACAATATATAACTTGCATTGCACAACGCGGCCCAGGACAGGGCGCGTCTACCGTTCAACGTCAACTGTCAAGGGAGCGTGAAATGACCCAGACCTATGAAAATTTCAGCAAATACGGCAAGGAGTTTGCCGACACCGGCTTGAAGAGCTTCGCATCCCTTTCCAAGGGTGCGCAGGCCATCGCCACCGAGGCGGGCGAATACACCAAGAAAAGCTTCGAGGCCGGCAGCGCAGCAGCCGAGAAACTTTTGTCGGCCAAGTCGCTGGAGAAGGCGATCGAGATCCAGTCCGATTTTGCCAAGCAGTCGTACGAAGCCTTCGTTAACGAAGCCACCAAGATCGGCGATCTCTATGCCGAACTCGCCAAAGAGGCCTACAAGCCGTTCGAATCAATGGTCGCAAAAGCGAAATAACCTCGCTATAATGTGAAGATGGCCTCGGGCCTGCAAGACAGACCCGGTCGCGAACGCGCGGCCGGGTTTTTTCATGGCAATTTGAAATCAGAGGGTTCCGCTGCCTTCACGATTTCGAAAATCGGCCAAGTTTGGCCACCTAGCCATATTGTCAGCTAAACAGAAGGGCTTAAAATCGTTCATCGAAGACCTACATGTCGAACTCGTAAGGGGATTCGAAAAGGCAGGGCTACGTGACGATTGGTTTGACTGCCACAAGAGATGTGGTGCGGATGCAGAACGGCGGCGACGGCAACGAGGCCGGTCGCGGCACGGCCGTCATCACGCGCACCAAAACCAAGACCAAGAAGCCTAGCCTTTATCGGGTCCTCATACTCAACGACGACTACACACCCATGGAATTCGTGGTTCACGTACTGGAGCGTTTTTTCCAGAAGGACCGTGAAGCCGCCACACGCATCATGCTACATGTTCACAATCATGGAGTGGGCGAGTGCGGGGTCTATACATTCGAGGTGGCCGAGACCAAAGTGTCTCAGGTCATGGATTTCGCCCGACAGAATCAGCATCCGCTGCAATGCGTGATGGAGAAGAAGTGAGGTAACATGCCGGCTTTCTCCCAAGGCCTGGAAAAGGCGCTTCACCAGGCGCTGACGCTCGCCAATGAGCGGCACCACGAATACGCAACCCTTGAACATTTGCTGCTCGCCCTTATCGACGACACCGAGGCGGCCGCGGTGATGCGCGCCTGCAACGTCGATCTCGACGAGCTGAAGCACACGGTTCTCACCTATATCGACACCGAGCTCGACAATCTCGTCACCGGCTACGACGAGGATTCCAAGCCGACGGCCGGTTTCCAGCGCGTCATCCAGCGCGCGGTTATCCATGTTCAGTCGTCCGGCCGCGAGGAAGTCTCCGGCGCCAACGTGCTCGTTGCGATCTTCGCCGAGCGCGAGAGCCATGCCGCCTATTTCCTGCAGGAACAGCAGATGACCCGCTACGACGCGGTCAACTACATTTCGCATGGCATCGCCAAGCGCCCAGGCGCATCCGAGACGCGGTCGCCGCGCGGCGCCGACGACGAGCAGGGCGGCCAGAGCGGAGCCGAGCCGCAAGAGGACGGCGGCAAGAAAAAGCAGCAGCAGGACGCGCTGACCGCCTATTGCATCAATCTGAACAACAAGGCCAAGGCCGGCAAGATCGATCCGCTGATCGGCCGCGGGTCCGAGATCAACCGCACCATCCAGGTGCTGTGCCGCCGCTCCAAGAACAATCCGCTCTATGTCGGCGACCCCGGCGTCGGCAAGACGGCGATCGCTGAAGGCCTTGCCAAGCGCATCGTGGAGGGAGACGTGCCGGAAGTGCTGCACAACGCCACCATCTTCGCACTTGATATGGGAACATTGCTGGCCGGCACCCGCTATCGCGGCGATTTCGAGGAGCGGCTGAAGCAGGTCGTCAAGGAACTCGAGGATTATCCGGGCGCGGTGCTGTTCATCGACGAGATCCACACGGTGATCGGGGCAGGGGCGACGTCGGGCGGCGCCATGGATGCGTCGAACCTGTTGAAGCCGGCGCTGTCGTCCGGAACGATCCGCTGCATCGGCTCGACCACCTACAAGGAGTTCCGCCAGTTCTTCGAGAAGGACCGCGCCTTGGTGCGGCGCTTCCAGAAGATCGATGTCAACGAGCCGACCATCGAGGACGCCATCGAGATAATGAAGGGTCTGAAGCCGTATTTCGAGGAGTTCCACAAGGTCCGCTACACGGCTGAGGCGATCAAGGCTTCGGTCGAACTATCGGCGCGCTACATCAATGACCGCAAGCTGCCGGACAAGGCGATCGACGTGATCGACGAGACCGGCGCCTCGCAGATGCTGGTGCCGGAGGCCAAGCGCAAGAAGACCATCGGCATCAAGGAGATCGAAGCGACGATCGCCACCATCGCCCGCATTCCGCCGAAGACGGTTTCCGCCGACGACGAGAAGGTGCTGGCCGGTCTCGACGTCGAGCTGAAGCGCGTCGTCTACGGTCAGGACACCGCGATCACGGCGTTGACCTCGGCGATCAAGCTGGCGCGGGCCGGCTTGCGCGAACCGGAGAAGCCGATCGGCTCCTATCTGTTCTCGGGACCAACCGGCGTCGGCAAGACCGAAGTGGCAAAGCAGCTCGCCGCATCGCTCGGTGTCGAGCTGATCCGCTTCGACATGTCCGAATATATGGAGCGCCACACCGTCTCGCGGCTGATCGGCGCGCCTCCCGGCTATGTCGGCTTCGACCAGGGCGGCCTTTTGACCGACAGCGTCGACCAGCATCCGCATTGCGTGCTGTTGCTGGACGAGGTCGAGAAGGCGCATCCGGACCTGTTCAACATCCTGTTGCAGGTCATGGACCACGGCAAGCTGACCGACCACAACGGCAAGCAGATCGACTTCCGCAATGTCATCCTGATCATGACCACCAACGCGGGCGCCTCGGATGCGCAGCGCGCGGCGATCGGTTTCGGCTCGACCAAGCGCGAAGGCGACGATGTCGAGGCGATCAACCGGCTGTTCACGCCAGAGTTCCGCAACCGTCTCGATGCGATCATCCCGTTCGGCTCGCTGCCGATTCCGGTCATCCACCAGGTGGTGCAGAAGTTCGTCATGCAGCTCGAGGCCCAGCTCTCTGAGCGCGGCGTCACCTTCGACCTGTCGCAGGAGGCGATCGCCTGGCTGGCCGAGAAGGGCTATGACGAGCGCATGGGAGCACGGCCGCTCGGCCGCGTCATCCAGGAGCACATCAAAAAGCCGCTGGCCGACGAGGTGCTGTTCGGCAAGCTCAAGAAGGGCGGTACGGTGCGCGTCACCGTCGAGAAGAAGGAGACCGGCGAGACCGGCCTGAAGCTCGAGTCACTCGCCGACGAGGCGCCGGTCAAGCCGAAGAAGGAAGAACCGGACGACACGCCGAAGCCCAAGAAAGCTGCCATCAAGAAGCCCATCGCGAAAAAGGCGATCGCGCAGAAGGCGGAGCCTAAGGGCAAGGATGGCGGCAAGCGCAGCCTGGTGCCGCAACTGCCCCGCAAGGGGTGATGACCTGAAAACTAAAAAAGCCCCGGCAACGGGGCTTTTTTATTGGATAAAGAGTGGCCGAAGGCGTTGTGTGCGACGCCCGGCTTCAGGTCCCCAGCGCCGCTCGTATCTTGCCGGCGTTCTCAGCCAACACTTCTGGCTTCTCCATCTGACCGCTATGCGGCTTCAAAGGAATGCCCTCGAAGCGTGGAATGATGTGAACGTGGAGGTGAAAGACGGTCTGGCCCGAAGCAGGCTCGTTGAACTGCATGACTGTGACACCATCGGCATCGAAGGCCTTTTTTACTGCCCGCGCAACTTTCTGGACATTTGCGAAGAGCGGGCCGAACACTGCCGGATCGGCATCGAGCAGGTTGCGCGACGGCGCCTTCGGCGCAACCAGCGTATGACCCGGCCCTTGCGGCATCACATCCATGAACGCGACAACCGCGTCATCTTCATAGACGCGATGCGACGGGATTTCACCGCGCAGGATTTTCGCGAAGATATTGCTGCTGTCGTAGGTGGCTTCGGCCATGGCGTGCGCTCCGGATTGTGCCTAGCTCTACCGTATCGACCCGAAAATCGGAATCGATTTTCGGAAAGTACGATGCGGAGATTCAAAGTGTAGAGCGTACTTTGTGCGTCCAATTGGACGCACGTCGCCCTAATTGTCCGCCATATCCTTGCGGAACGGCGTGTGCTCTTCAAGATAGTCGCCCATCCGCTCCACTTCGCGCCGCTCGCGCCTGAGATAGTCGGCGACCGCGTTGCGCAAGCCCGGATGCGCTATGTAATGCGCCGAATGCATGGTCACCGGCCTATAGCCGCGCGCCAGCTTATGCTCGCCTTGCGCGCCCGCTTCGACCACTTTCAGCTTACGGTCGATCGCGAAGTCGATCGCCTGGTGATAGCAGACCTCGAAATGCAGGAACGGATGGTCTTCGATGCAGCCCCAGTTGCGGCCGTAGAGCGCATCGGAACCGATGAAATTGATAGCGCCGGCAATGTAGCGTCCATTGCGCTTGGCCATCACCAGCAGGATGTCGTCGGCCATGCGCTCGCCGATCATCGAGAAAAACTCGCGGCTGAGGTAGGGCCGCCCCCATTTTCTGCTGCCGGTATCCATGTAGAAGGCAAAGAAGTCGTCCCAGATCCTTTCGGTGAGATCCCTGCCGGTCAACCAGTCGATCGAGATGCCGTGAGCGAGCGCCTCGCGCCGCTCCTTCTTCATTGCCTTGCGCTTGCGCGATGCCAGAGTGGCGAGAAAATCGTCGTAGGTCGAATAACCTTCATTGAAGAAGTGGAACTGCTGGTCGGTGCGGTGCAGGAAGCCCGCCGCTTCCAGCGCCCCGACATCCTTCTGCTGCGCGAAGGTTACGTGCGCGGAAGAAACGCCGAGCTTGTCCGTCACCGCCTTCAGGCCTGCTGCCAAGCCGGCTTTCACGGCGCGACTGTCCTCGCCCTTATTGACCAGCAGGCGAGGACCGGTGACCGGCGTGAACGGCACGGCGCATTGCAGTTTTGGGTAGTAACGCCCGCCGGCGCGCTCGAATGCGTCCGACCAGCCGTGATCGAAAACATACTCGCCCTGGCTGTGCGATTTCAGGTAGCAGGGAACGGCACCGAGCAGCTTTCCCTGCGCTGTCTCCAGCCTGAGATGATGGCCCTGCCAGCCGGTGCGCCGCACGGCGCAGCCCGAATCCTCAAGCGCGCTCAGAAAAGCGAATGAAACGAGGGGGTTGTAGCCGTTTTCTGTATCGCCGCGTGCGGTACCGCCGAGGCCATCCCATTCCGCGCAGGTGAAGGCTCCGATGCCGGAGGCAACCCGGATCGCATACGCTCCATTCGCCGTTTGCCCGTCGCCTTCATCGCCTTGATCCATGAGGCTTATTTAAGCTCCGTGCCGGTCCATGCAAGCTCGGTTTCAGGCGACCTGTACAAGGTCGGGTTCGAATCCTTCAAATGTCATTTGGTCGGCGTATCTAAAGGTCAAGTCGACCGCCGGTTGGTCGAGCACGGTCCAGGTGATGACCGGCATTTTTAGCCTTTCGCGCACAAAACTGACAAACCGGTTCGGCAGGTCGCCGGCGGCGTAGGAGGCGAAGGCGATGTCGTGCGCCAGCATGGCGAAATGCGCCTCGATCAGCTTGACGTCATTGCCATAAGCGGTCAGCCCGCCCGGAATGCCGGGCGCGTGTTTCGGGAAATCGCGGATCAGCCAGTGGTCGAACGACATGATCGCCGCCTTGCCCTTGTAGTGCTTGAGCATCTTGCCGACGCCTTCTACCAAGCCTTCGTCCCGGCCGGGCACCCCTTTCAGCTCGACGACCATCGGCACACGACCATCGACCAGGTCGAGTGCCTGCTGCAGGGTCGGCAGATGGTCTGCTGTGCCGCCAACCCTGAGCGCCGTCATCTCCGCTGCCGTTCGCTGCCAGACGAAGCCGTCCTGGCCGGTCAGCCGCTTCAGATCGCTGTCGTGAATGACGACCGGGATGCGGTCAGACGACAGATGCACATCGCATTCGATCGCATAGCCGCGTTCAGCCGCAGCGGCAAAGGCGGAAAGCGTATTCTCCCAGCGCGTCTTGTTCATGTCGTGGAGGCCGCGATGGGCAATGGGTCGGGCGGTCAGCCAGGAAAGATCGGTCATGCCAGGCTCATTCGACTTCGAAGATGGCTTCGATTTCCACTGCGGCATTAAGCGGCAGGGAGGCGGCACCGACGGCGGCGCGCGCATGTTTGCCGGGATCGCCGAGCACTGCAACCAGAAGATCCGAGGCGCCGTTGGCAACCAGGTGCTGCTCGACAAAATCCGGCGCCGAGGCGACGAAGACGGTGATCTTCGCCAGGCGGCGGATTTTCTCGAGATCGCCAAGTGCTGCCTTGGCCTGCGCCAATATGTTGATCGCGCAGCATTTTGCCGCTTCCTGGCCAGCTGCGATGTCGACATCGCGGCCGAGCAGCCCGCTCGCCTGCAGCTTGCCCTCGCTGAGCGGCAGCTGCCCGGCGATGAACAGCAGATTGCCTGACCTGGAATAGGGCACGTAGTTGGCGGCGGGCGCAGCGGCGACCGGAAGCGTCACGCCGAGATCGCTTAGCCGCTTTTCGATTGTTTCACTCATGGTATTTCCCTATTGCTTGATGACGCCGCGCAGGCCGGGCCGAAATTGCTATTTTTGCCTCGCTTCCGCCACGACTTTTTTTAAGCTGGACCCTCTTTCCCTGCGGCCTGCCATCAGGCGCGATGATCGGAGCACCTCATGCGCGCAACACGCCTCGCATTCCACGCCGTCCTGCTGCCGGCGGTGTTCTCGATGGCGCCGGCTTTTGCCGTACCGGCGCTGCAGGCGCATCGCGCGGTTTATGATCTTAGCCTGGACAAAGCCTCCGATCGCTCCGGCATCACCGGCATTTCCGGCCGCATGGTCTATGAGTTCAACGGTTCGCCTTGCGAAGGCTACACGGTGAAGTTCCGCTTCGTCACCCAGATTGCCACCAACGACAATGCAACAAAGCTGACCGACCAGCAGACGACCACTTTCGAGGACGCCGAAGGCAAGACGTTCTCGTTCGTGACAAAATCCTTCGTCGACCAGAACCTCGACAAGGAGGTCAAGGGCACCGCGACGAAGGAGACGAAAGGCCTCAAGGTCAACATCGACAAGCCGGAGAAGAGCAGCCTCGAACTCGCCGCCACCCAGTTTCCGACCCAGCATCTGGCCGAATTGATCGACAAGGCCGAAAAGGGCGAAAATTTCTACGAAACCAACCTGTTCGACGGCTCGGAAGATGCCGACAAGGTGATGACCACCACCGTCGTCGTCGGCAAGAAAGCCGATGCCGACAAGGCTGATCCGGAAGCGCCGGCACTGGCGAAACTCGCCACTGACAAATACTGGCCGGTCGACATCGCCTATTTCGACGGCACCGACAAGTCAGGCGAGGAGGTGCCGGAGTACCGGATCAGCTTCAAGCTGCATGACAACGGCATCACGCGCGACCTCGTCATGGACTATGGCGAGTTCTCGATGACCGGCAAGCTGGTCAATCTGTCGTTGTTCGATCAGTCGAAAGCCTGTCCGCCGAAATAGGCTTCAGGTTAGCCACGCCCGCAAGGCGGCGCGAATGACTTGAACACGCCGCAATTGCATCTCAACTTCTACGCCGATGGGTCGATCGGGGGGTGGGTTGAGCAGAATCGATGTGTTCGTGGCGCCGAGGCCCAATCCGGCGCTGATCAGGATCATGACTATAGTCAACCGGGTTGTCATGCTGCATGGCATCCCCGGATTTCGCGACCTGTTGCCGTTCAACCGCCTGGCCGGATTGCGCGGCGTCGCCAATGTCCGTCATATCGACTTTCCCGACGACGACCGGCAGCGGCTGAAGGCCTGTTGCGGCGCCGGCAAGGCGACGTTCATCACGCCCAACCATCCGGAATTCTTTACCGACTGGATGATCGACAAGGAGATCGTCTCGCAGGTCAGTCCTCTCGCGGCATCCTGGGCCACACATGGCGTCGTCAACGGCCTCGGCCGGATCATGCAGAAATTCTGGCTGGCCAACAATCTGATCGCCCAGATTCCCGGCAACAGTGGGGCTGCCAAGGAACACTCGATCGCCTGGGCGCTGAAGGGGCATGGTGTTCTCTTGCATCCCGAAGGCGGCGTCGGCTGGCATGCCAATGTCGTCGGTCCACTTCTTCCGGGGGCAGTCGAGATGGGGTTCGAAGCGCTCAAGCGCGGTCGCGCCACGGATCAGGATTCTAGGGCTTGGATCGCGCCGGTTGTCTGGAAGCTCGCCTTCACGAAAAATGTCGAGCCGGCGCTGGCGCAGGAATGCGCCTATGTCGAGAAGAGCCTGAAGATCGAACGCCGTGCCGCAGATACGCTGCCGGAGCGCGTCCACCATATCTATGCGACGCTGCTGTCGCGCGATGAGATTGCCTGTGGCATGGCGCCCGACGAACGGGCTTCGTATGCAGCGCGTCAGACGCATCTGCTGCTCGAATTGGGCCGGCGCTTGGGGGAGGGCATTTCGTTCGATCCCGGCGCCAACGAGATCGCCGAGCTTTTGCGCCGGTCGCGCCGCTGGCTGCGGGAAAACACCGGCGACGCTGAGAAGCAAAAACAGGTCCGGACGCTGGCGGACACCATCCAGCGCCTCCAACGCGTCGGACCGTGGGTCTCAGCCAACTCGCGCATCACGCAAGAGGAGATCGCCGAACATCTGAAGCGCATCCGCAACGACTATTGCAAGGGCACGCTGCGCGACACGATCAACCGCTTCGTGCCGCAGCCGGCCGGGCCGCGCTGCGCGCATATCCGGGTGCCAGAACCGTTGGGATTGCACGCCTTTCCGGGCTCGATCGACGATGCGCTCGCCGAACTGCACTGCCGTATGCAGGCGGCTGTCACCGGGATCGTGGCCGAACTCGAAGCCGCCGGCGGCTTCATTTTCTATCCGAATCCCTTCTATCATCGCTAACGTTTGGATCTTGGCCCCAAATGAACTGCGGCTCCGCTGGTCAGCGCAAGATGAAGGAGTGCGGCAAGCCTCATGGCGGTTTATGTCGACGCGGCGATCTGGAAATGGGTCGGCCACCGCTGGTGTCACCTGCTGGCCGACGACACCGATGAGCTGCACCGTTTTGCAGCTCAGCTCGGCATCAAGCGCTCGTCCTATCAGGGACCGCCGAAGACATCGGCGCCGCATTATGACATAACCGGCTTCGAGCGCGACCGCGCGGTGCGGCTAGGCGCCATCGAATGCAGCCGCGAAGAGATCGTTGCTGTTTTCCGGCGTGTCC
Organism: Mesorhizobium sp.; assembly: GCA_004020645.1. GTDB lineage: Bacteria > Pseudomonadota > Alphaproteobacteria > Rhizobiales > Rhizobiaceae > Mesorhizobium. Next base: position 186,048 of record SAQL01000001.1, read on the forward strand.
GGGTGCCGAAGGGGAAGATACGACCATGACGTTGACGGTATTTCTGGCTTACTGCGCTGCGATCACATTTGCTGCCGCCACCCCTGGCCCGGCGGTATTCACGGTCATTGCCAACGGCGTCTCGCGCGGGTTCGTTCGCGCGTTCCTGGCTGGCCTCGGTATCGCCGCTGGCGACGCGGTGCTGGTGACTTTGGCGCTGCTCGGTCTCGTGGCACTGGCACAGACCTTCGAATGGGTTTTTCTCATCCTGAAATATGCGGGTGCTGCCTATCTGATGTTTCTTGGCATCAGGATGTGGCGATCGGCTTCCGCGCGATCGAATGGACTGGAGGTAACGCAGGCAAGACTGTCTCGATCGTTTTACCTCGGTATCTCCATCGCATTGGGCAACCCCAAGGCGATCCTGTTCCACGCCTCCATCATGCCGTTGATCCTCGATCTCAACGCAATGACCTTCGCTGAGGGGCTGCTCGTGGTTGCGGTCGTGATCGGCGTCAACATTATCACTATGGGCGTGTATGCGGTGCTTGCCGGGCAGGCTTCGAGCTGGTTCAAGACGCCAAGGCGGATGCGCTTGATGAACAGGTTTGCCGGCGGCGCCATGATCGGCACGGGTGCGCTGATCGCCGCACGCTGAGCCGCAAGACACCGCAGCGCTTGCGTTTGCCGCGCATCACCTCTATATGCGCGCTCATTCCACACACGGACTTTGGTGTCTGCCCGGGAGAAATCCGGCTGAAACCTCCGGTGGCGTTCGAGGACAAAGTCCAGAAATGCCTGTGTCCGTGGAGGCTAACCGGAAAGGATACTCAAGAATGGCTCTGCCTGATTTCAGCATGCGCCAGCTTTTGGAAGCTGGCATTCACTTCGGCCACCAGACTCACCGCTGGAACCCGAAGATGGCGCCCTATATCTATGGCGCCCGCAACAACATCCACATCATCGACCTCTCGCAGACGGTGCCGCTGCTGCACCAGGCGCTGAAGCAGGTTTCCGACACCGTCGCCAAGGGTGGCCGCGTGCTGTTCGTCGGCACCAAGCGCCAGGCGTCCGACATCGTCGCCGACGCTGCGCAGCGCTCGGCCCAGTACTATGTCAACTCCCGCTGGCTCGGCGGCATGATGACCAACTGGAAGACGATCTCGAATTCCATCCAGCGCCTGCGCAAGCTCGACGAGATGCTGGCCGGCGAGGCCCAGGGGCTCACCAAGAAGGAGCGCCTCAACCTCGATCGCGAGCGCGAGAAGCTCGACAAGGCGCTGGGCGGCATCAAGGACATGGGCTCGACGCCCGACCTGATGTTCGTGATCGACACCAACAAGGAAGCGATCGCCATCCTCGAGGCCAAGCGCCTCGGCATCCCGGTCGTCGCCATCATCGATTCCAACTGCGACCCGGACAAGATCGATTTTCCGATCCCCGGCAATGACGACGCGGCCCGTGCCATCCAGCTCTATTGCGATCTGATCGCCAAGGCTGCAATCGACGGCATCGCTCGCCAGCAGGGCGCGCTCGGCGTCGACCTCGGCGCTTTGGCCGAGGCTCCGGTCGAGCCGGCACTCGAGCCGACGCCGACCGCCGAGACACCGGCCGCCCAGACACCGGAAGCGTAACAGCGAAGGCCGGTTTCGGCCTTCATCTTTCTCAGATTTGGCGCGCTAAGCGCTGGCGCCAGGCGCATCATCGAGGACCGGTGGTGCGTCGGTGCATTTTAAACAAAGAGGCGACAATGAGCATTTCGGCTGCACAGGTCAAAGAACTCCGCGACTTGACCGGCGCGGGCATGATGGACTGCAAGGCGGCGTTGAACGAGACCAACGGCAACATGGAAGAGGCCGTCGACTGGCTGCGCAAGAAGGGCATTTCCAAGGCCGACAAGAAGGCCGGCCGTACCGCGGCCGAAGGCCTGATCGGCGTCGATTCCGGTATCCGCGAGGCGGCGATCGTCGAGGTCAACTCCGAGACCGACTTCGTTGCCCGCAACGCCGCTTTCCAGGAGATCGTCGCAAACGTCGCCAAGGTCGCGCTCGCCTATGGCGGCAAGACCGAGGCCGTCGCAGCCGCACCGTATCCGGGTTCGGACAAGTCGGTCGCCGACACCATCAAGGATGCCGTCGGCACGATCGGTGAGAATCTTGGCTTCCGCCGTTCGGCCAAGCTCACTGTAGAGCACGGCGCTGTCGCAACCTACGTCCACAATGCGGTTGCCGACGGCCTTGGCAAGCTCGGCGTGCTGGTCGCCATCGAGACCACAGGCAACGCGCAGGTCGCCAACGCATTTGCCCGTCAGGTCGCCATGCATGTCGCCGCCACCAACCCGATGGCGCTGACGACGGAGCAGCTCGATCCGGCCGCGGTCGAGCGCGAGAAGGCGATCTTCGCCGACCAGGCGCGCCAGTCCGGCAAGCCAGAGGCGATCATCGAGAAGATGGTCGAGGGCCGTCTGCGCAAGTTTTACGAAGAGGTCGTGCTGCTCAAGCAGGCTTTCGTGCTCAATCCCGACATCACCGTCGAGAAGGCGCTGACGGATGCCGAGAAGGAAATCGGCGCACCGGCCAAGATCACTGCCTATCTGCGCTTCGCGCTCGGCGAGGGCATCGAGAAGGAAGAGACCGATTTTGCGGCGGAAGTCGCGGCGGCGGTCAAGAAGTAAACCGCACTCTATTTTCTGAAAAGACTTTACGGCCGGGTGTCCGCGAGGATGCCCGGCCGATTTCTTGCGCGGCATTGGATGAAGGCCAGGCGGTCGGCGGCAAGCCCGGCTGGCTATCTGCCGGATCTGCTCGTGCCCGGATCTGCTCGTGCAAGATGCATTTGCCGCCGTAAGTTAACGACTGGAAGAGAGTTTTCCGGTTCGGGCGCCGCGTGACATCGCGGCGCCCTTCGTGTATCGGAACCCCAATGTTTCGGGGCAGGCCTGTGCGGCGGCAGCCCGAGGCGCGTCACACGCATGATAATGAGGACCAGATGACGGTGAAGCCCCTCTACCGACGTGTCTTGCTGAAAGCGTCGGGCGAAGCGTTGATGGGCGAGCAGCATTTCGGCATCGACGTGTCGGTAGTCGATCGCATTGCCGCCGACATCGCCGAGGCCCGCGTCCTGGGCATCGAAGTCGGCGTCGTCATCGGCGGTGGCAACATCTTTCGTGGCGTGGCCGTTGCTTCCAAGGGAGGTGACCGGGTCACCGGTGACCACATGGGCATGCTCGCCACCGTCATCAACTCGCTGGCGCTGCGCACTTCGCTGAACAAGATCGGCGTCGACGCGGTGGTGCTGTCGGCAATCGCCATGCCTGAGCTTTGCGAGAGCTTTTCGCAGCGCCAGGCGACCGCCTACATGAACCAGGGCAAGGTTGTCATCTTCGCCGGCGGCACCGGCAATCCGTTCTTCACCACCGATTCGGCCGCGGCGCTGCGCGCGGCGGAAATCGGCGCCGACGCACTGTTCAAGGGCACTCAGGTTGACGGCGTCTATTCGGCCGATCCCAAGAAGGACCCAAACGCGACACGCTTTGAGCGCATCAGCCATGGCGAAGTCATAAAACGCGGTCTTTCGATCATGGATACGGCCGCGATTGCACTTGCGCGCGAAAACAACATTCCGATAATCGTCTATTCAATCCACGAGAAGGGTGGTTTCGGTGATATTCTGAGGGGCGGCGGCCGTTGCACGGTCGTCACGGACGACTGATCGGGAGCCCGATCCCGAACCGAAGGGTTTCCAGTAGGCGAAAAGCGGGAACCGGTTTTCGGATTGAGGATTGAATACGGGGTTACCCCTGAACAGTGAACCCGGGCTAACGGGTCGAGGAGATGATGATGAGTGGCGAATACGATGATCTCAAACGGCGCATGGACGGGGCGATCGCTGCGTTCAAGCACGATCTGGCTTCGCTGCGGACCGGCCGCGCTTCGAGCAACCTGCTTGACGCGATCCAGGTGCAGGCCTACGGCACCACCATGCCGATCAACCAGGTGGCAAACGTGTCGGTGCCGGAGCCGCGCATGATTTCGGTTTCGGTCTGGGACAAGTCGATGGTCGGTGCGGTCGATCGCGCCATCCGTGAATCCAATCTCGGCTTCAATCCGATCGTCGACGGCACCAATCTCAGAATTCCGCTGCCCGAACTTAACGAACAGCGCCGCAAGGAGCTGGTCAAGATCTCGCATGGCTATGCCGAGAATGCGCGCATCGCCGTGCGCCACGTGCGCCGGGACGGCATGGAGTTTCTCAAAAAGGCGGAAAAGGACGGCGATATCAGCGAGGACGATCATCGCAAGCGGTCCGACCAGGTCCAAAAGCTCACGGACGAGATGATCGGCACCATCGACCATCTGCTTTCCGATAAGGAAGCAGAAATCATGCAGGTTTAAAGGTAGGTGACCGACCCGAAAGCGAGACTATGACAAGCCCCGCGCATGTCGCGATCATCATGGACGGAAACGGACGCTGGGCCAAGGCGCGCGGCCTGCCACGGCTTGCCGGCCATCGTGCCGGCGTCGAGGCGCTGCGCAACACGGTGCGCGCCGCTCCTGGCCTAGGCATCTCGTTCCTGACCGTCTACGCCTTCTCGTCGGAAAACTGGTCGCGGCCGAAGTCCGAAGTCAGCGACCTGATGGGCCTCTTGAAAATCTTCATCCGCCGCGATCTCGCCGAGCTGCACCAAAACGGCGTGCGGGTCAGGATCATCGGCGACCGGGCAGGGCTGCAGCCTGATATCAGGACGCTGCTTGAAGAGGCCGAAACGCTCACCGTCCACAACGATGCGCTGACTCTGGTTATCGCTTTCAACTATGGCGGACGCGACGAGATCGTGCGCACGGCGCGCAAGCTTGCCTCGGCGGTGGCGCGCGGCGAGCTCGACAGCGAAGCGATCACGGCCGAATCCTTTGCCGGCTCTCTCGACACCCAGGGTATTCCAGATCCGGAACTGGTCATCCGCACCAGCGGCGAGCTCAGGCTATCGAATTTCCTTCTGTGGCAAGCGGCCTATAGCGAGCTTGTCTTCCTGCCTTGCTACTGGCCCGATTTCAGCCGCGAGCATTTGGCCGACGCAATGCGCGACTTTGCCAGTCGCGAGCGCCGTTTCGGCGGGCTTGGCGCGCAAGACGTCGCCGTGACGGCCAAGGGATGAGCAACCTCCAGCTTCGCGTCATTTCTGCCGTCGTGCTTGCGGTCGTCACACTCGGTCTGACCTGGCTCGGCGGACTGCCCTTCCGGCTGCTTTGCGCCGCCATGACGATCCTGATCTTCTACGAGTGGACGCGAATGTGCCGCCCGGTCGCCGCCACGGGTCTTGGTTTTCTGCCCGAAGCGCTGCTTCTGGTTTTTGTCGGCGCCTTGCTCGCCGGCCTGCCGGCGTCATGGCTGCTGCTATTTGTGGCAGTGATGGTCGTTGTCACCGCGGCCGTGGCTTCGATGCGCCAGACTTCGACGGGCCAGCCTTCGATGCATCCAACGGGACAGTGGGACGCGTCCGGCCTTGCCTATGCCGGCATTTCCGGCCTGTCACTTGCCCTTTTGCGCGACGGCGACCATCCCGGCCTCGTCGCCATTCTGTTCCTGTTCGCGGTGGTCTGGGCGACCGACATATCAGCCTATTTCGTCGGCCGCGCTGTCGGCGGTCCGAAGCTGGCGCCATCGATCTCGCCTGGCAAGACCCAGAGCGGGGCGCTCGGCGGCGCTGTCGGCGGCGTGGTTGCCGGGCTGCTTTTGGCCGCTGCGGCCGGAGCCGGCAATCTCGCAGTGCTCGGCGTCGTTGCACTCGTGCTTTCGCTGGTCTCCCAGGCTGGCGACCTTTTCGAATCATGGGTGAAGCGCCGCCACAACCGCAAGGATTCGGGCACGCTGATACCGGGCCACGGCGGAGTCATGGACCGGGTCGACGGGCTTGTCGCGGCGGCTTTCGCCCTGTACGTCATTGGCTGGATTTCGGCGACCGCCGACCATCCGGCACAGGGGCTGTTTCCAGCTTGATCGGCATTGTTTCCGGGCCTGGTATCTTGACCTGCGCAGGATGCGCCATGGATTCGCCTGGATTGATGCCACAGTCGCGGTACGACCGTGCTGCGGACGAATTTTGAGGACATGAGTTGAACGAGATTCTTCACGCGGTTTTCAGCACGGAAGGCTTTGTCCTTGGCACGCTGGTGCCGTTCCTGTTCGTGCTGACCGTAGTCGTGTTCGTCCACGAGATGGGCCATTATCTCGTCGGCCGCTGGTGCGGCATCGGCGTAAAGGTCTTTTCGATTGGCTTCGGCCCGGAACTCATCGGCTTTAATGACAGCCATGGGACGCGCTGGAAACTCTGCGCCATTCCACTTGGCGGCTACGTCAAATTTGTCGGCGACATGAACGCCACCTCGAGCCAGCCCAGTTCCGAGGAGATCGAATCGCTGACCGATGCCGAGCGCAAGGTTGCGTTTCACACGCAGCCGGTCTGGAAGCGCGCGGCGACTGTGGTGGCCGGCCCGCTGTTCAATTTCCTGCTGACGATCGCCGTCTTCGCGGTGCTGTTTACCGCCTATGGCCGCCCCGTGATGGAGCCGATGGTGGCTGAAGTCACCGCCGACAGCCCAGCGGCGCAGGCCGGCATCCTGCCCGGGGACCGATTCGTCAGCGTCGACGGCAGCAAGGTCCAGACCTTCGCCGACGTCCAGCGCCGGGTCTCGGGCCGCGGCGGCGACGCCATCACCTTCGTCATGCTGCGCGACGGCAAGGAGATCACGGTTACGGCGACGCCGCGATTGATGGAACAGCAGGACGCGCTGGGCAACAAGGTCAAGGTGGCCGTGATCGGCGTCGTCAACAACCAGGAGTTCGGCCAACCCCGCCTGATCACCTACAGCCCGGCTGGCGCACTGGCTGCCGCGGTCGAGGAAACCGGCCACATCATCCAGGGTACCGGCCAGTTCCTGCAACGTTTCGTCGTCGGTCGCGAAGACAAATGCCAGCTGGGCGGCCCAATCAAGATCGCAAAAATGTCGGGGCAGGCGGCAAAACTGGGCTTCGACTGGCTTGTGCAACTTGTTGCGCTGTTGTCGGTCGGGATCGGTATTCTCAACCTTTTGCCGATTCCTCCCCTCGACGGCGGCCATCTCCTGTTCTACGGCGTGGAGGCTGTCATTCGGCGACCGGTGTCGGAACGGATGATGGAGATGGGTTACAGGGTCGGCCTGCTTCTCGTCTTAGGCTTCATGGGGTTCGTTTTCTGGAACGACCTGTTTGGATGCTGAAATCATGAAGAAATTTGGCTTCGGCACAGCCAATGTTGAGACGCCGTTTACCATGCATGGGGATATGCGTGACGCGAAAGCCACGCAACAGGGTTAAGTAAATACAAATTAACCAGGAGCCTTGCGTGTAGGGAAAATCCGGTTAATACGGTGGGGGAATTACCGCACGTCCGGTTTTCTCGCCGTGGGGACTTCGAGAAAAGGTACAAAAGCCCGATGAAGGCAGCATCCAAGTTTCTGAGCGCCGCGTCCGCGGTGGCCCTGTCCGCCGCCCTGGTCGTACCAGGTGCGCTCGCAGTGCAGTTCGTTGCCACATCGGCGGCCGAGGCCGCTGTTGTTTCAAGAGTTGAAGTCAGCGGTAATCAGCGGGTCGACGCCGACACGATCCGCAACTACGTCACGATCAAGCCCGGTAAGCCCTTTTCCAGCTCCGATATCGACGATGCGGTCAAGGCGCTGTTCGGCACCGGGTTGTTCTCGGACGTCCAGATCAACCAGGTCGGTTCGTCGCTGGTCATCAAGGTTTCCGAATATCAGGTCGTGAACCAGGTGCTGTTCCAGGGCAACAAGAAGCTCAAGGACAACGCCCTTGCGGCCGCGGTCCAGTTGAAGCCGCGTGGAACGTTCTCGCAGCAGGCGCTCGAAGCCGACGTCGAGGCGGTCAAGGCCGCCTACAGGCGTATCGGTCGCGATGATGCCGCCGTGACCACCCAGATCATGGATCTCGGCGACAACCGCGTGAACGTGGTCTTCAACATCAACGAAGGCGGCCGCACGCAGATTGCCGCGATCAATTTCGTCGGCAATAGCGCCTATTCGAGCCGTCGTCTGTCCGACGTCATCTCCACCAAGCGCTCGTCCATCCTTTCGTTCGTGCTGCGCGACGATGTCTATGACGAAGACAAGCTGCGCGCCGACCAGGAGTTGCTGCGCCGTTTCTATTACAACCACGGCTATGCCGACTTCCAGGTGATTTCCGCGGTCGGCGAACTCGATGAGACCACCAACAAATATACGGTGACCATCACCGTGCAGGAGGGCGAGCGCTACACCTTCGGCGACGTCAGCGTCGAGAGCACGATTCCCGAGGTCGACGCTGCATCGCTGCAGTCGGTGGTCGAGACCCGCAAGGGCGAGGTCTACAACGCCGAGGATGTCGAAGACACCATCATCGCATTGACCGAGAGGGTCGCCGGTTCCGGCTATCCCTTCGCCCAGGTGACGCCGCGCGGCGACCGCAATTTCGAGGACCGCACCATTTCGGTGGTCTATACGATCGACCAGGGCACGAAGGCCTATGTCGAACGCATCGAGATTCGCGGCAATGACCGGACACGCGACTATGTCATTCGCCGCGAATTCGACGTGAGTGAGGGCGATGCCTTCAACCAGGTTCTCATTCAGCGCGCGAAGAAACGGCTGGAAGCGCTCGATTATTTTGAGAAAGTAGAGGTTTCCACCGTGCCCGGCTCTGAGCCGGACCAGGTGGTGCTGGTAGTCGACGTGGTCGAGAAATCGACCGGCGAGTTCTCCGTCGGCGCCGGCTATTCGAGCGGTGGCGACACCGAAGGCCCATCCGTCGAAGGATCGATCTCCGAACGCAACTTCCTCGGACGCGGCCAGTTCATCAGGCTATCGGCGGGCGGCGGCAAGAATTCGCGCGACTACAGCTTCTCCTTCACCGAGCCCTATTTCCTCGGGCGGCGCATTGCCGCCGGCTTCGATATCTTCAACCGGACCAGGGAATACGACGACTATAAGAGCGAGACCCTAGGTGCGACAGTGCGCTTTGGCCTGCCGATCACCGACGACATCTCGACGCAGTTGGCGTACAATATCTCGCAGGAGAAGTATAAGCTCGACGATGGCTGCAATCCACTGGGTGGCTGCGACATCTCTACGGCCGTCCTGAACGGGATTGAGGAAAGCCCGTGGCTCAAGTCGTCGGTCAGTCTCGGCCTGGTCTACAACACCATCGACGACATGAAGAACCCGCATGAAGGCATCTTCGCCAATGTCGCCACGGAATTCGCCGGTCTCGGCGGCGACGCCAAATTCGTCAAGGTGACAGCGCGTGGCAGCGTCTACCAGACATTGTCTGAACAGCTTGATCTGGTTGGTTTGATTTCGGGCGGGGCCGGCCATATACAGGGCTACGGCAATGAGGACCTGCGCATCTTCGATCATTTCCAGAGCAGCGACCGCATGATCCGTGGCTTCGCCTATGGCGGCATTGGCCCGATCGCTGACGACGCCGACGACCATCTCGGCGGAACCACGTATTTCAATGCGTCGGCGGAAGCCCAGTTTCCAATGCCGGTCATCCCTGAGAGCTTCGGCCTGCGCGGTGCGGTATTCGCCGATGCTGCGACGCTCTATGGCAGCAAGATCGATCCTACACTGGTCGATCAGTCGACGGTCGACATGCAGTGGCGCGCCTCTGTCGGCGTCGGCCTAATGTGGGCGTCGCCCTTTGGCCCGATCCGCATCGACTATGCGATGCCGGTCCTCAAGGAGGACACCGACGACGTGCAGGAATTCAACTTCGGCATATCGTCCCGCTTCTAATCGGCGGGCAACGATACTTCCGGGCCGTAGGGGGCCCGGAAGAAAATAATTCGACACTACAGCGCCGCGCGTCCTCTTGGACGCGCAAAGGACGCTGTAGGACTTTGATTTTGCGCATGATCCTTTCCGAAAATCGATTCCGATTTTCGGGGTCATGCGCTAGCTGGATATAGATCCTGGAATGACCGATCCGGTGTTCTTCGCGCCATCACGCCGGTATACGGCTGGCGAAGTCGCGAATCTGACCGGCTCGGTGCTTGTCGATTCCGGCCTCTCCGATAGATCGATCGAAGCGTTGGCGCCGGCAAGCGAAGGCGGCGAGCACGCTCTTGTCTTCGTCGATGGCAGACGCAACTTCGCGCTGATGCAATCGCTACGTGCAGCGGCGGTTCTCTGTCCCGCCGAATTTGCCGGCAAAGCGCCGGCGGGTATCGCGGTTCTGGTCCATCCGCGCCCGCAACAGGCTTTCGCGATGGTCGGACGCCTTCTTTTCCCGGCGGCCGCGACACCGGCGCCGATGACCGGCGAAACCGGTATCTCGCCGCATGCCCATATCGATCCATCGGCGCATGTCGAGGCCGGCGCGATCGTCGAGGCCGGCGCGATCATCGGCCCCCGCGCCTCCATCGGCAGCGGAACCGTCATTGCTCCTCATGCCGTTATCGGTCCCTCCTGCCAGTTCGGCCGCGACGGCTATGTCGGTCCAGGCGCCAGCATCCAGTACGCGCTGATCGGCAACCGCGTCATCATCCATGGCGGCGCCCGCATCGGCCAGGACGGTTTTGGCTTCGTGGCCGGCGCCAAGGGCCCGGAGCGCGTACCGCAAATCGGCCGGGTCATTATCCAGGACGACGTCGAGATCGGCTCGAACACAACGGTCGATCGTGGCGCCATGTCAGACACGATCATCGGTCAAGGCACGAAGATCGACAATCTGGTGCAGATCGCTCACAACGTCCGCATCGGCCGCAATTGCATAATCGCCGGCCTTTCGGGTATTTCCGGTTCCGTAACGGTGGGCGACAACGTCACTATGGGTGGCGGTGTCGGTCTTGCGGATCACCTGACCGTTGGGACTGGGGCCAAGCTTGCTGCAAGAAGCGGGTTCATGAGCAACGTCCCCGCGGGCGAGATTTGGGGAGGGTACCCGGCGCAGCCGATGGCGGAGGCGATGCGGGAGATAGCGGCTCTGCGAAGACTGGCCAGGGCGCGGAAATCGGGCGACGGGGGGAAGAGCTGAGATGGTGGCGGCGACGCTCGAGGCGGTCGACATATTGGGGCTGATGAAGCTCCTGCCGCATCGTTATCCGTTCCTGATGATTGACCGCATCATCGACATCGATGGCGACGAATCCGCTATCGGCATCAAGAACGTGACCATAAACGAGCCGCATTTCCAGGGTCATTTCCCGGATCAGCCGGTCATGCCCGGCGTGCTGATCGTCGAGGCGATGGCGCAGACGGCCGGTGCCATCTGCATCCGCAGCCTAGGTACCGAAAAACCGTCGCTGGTCTATTTCCTGACCATCGACAACGCCAAATTCCGTAAACCGGTCGTTCCCGGCGACCAGTTGAAGATCCATGTGAAGAAAATCAAGAAACGCGGCAACCTTCTCAAATTCGCCTGCGAGGCTCTCGTCGACGGCGTCAAAGCCGCGGAAGCCGAGATCTCGGCGATGATGGTCGCGAGCGACTGACGATCGAATGCTTATGAAAATCCAGACAGTCATCCATCCATCGTCGGTCATCGAGGCAGGCGCAAAAATCGGCGAAGGCGTCCGCATCGGGCCATTCTGCCACATCAGCGCTGACGCGGTGCTCGGTGACCACGTCGAACTGGTCAGCCACATCTCGGTGATGGGCGCGACCACCATCGGTGCGTCGACCAAGGTCTATCCGATGGCGACACTGGGCGCGCCGCCGCAGAATACCAAGCACAAGGGCGGCCGCACTACGCTGGTCATCGGTGAGAACTGCACGATCCGCGAAGGCGTGACCATGCACCTCGGCACCGATTCCAGCCGCGGCGAGACGACGATCGGTGACAACGGCAACTTCCTTGCCTACGCCCACATCGCCCATGATTGCATTGTCGGCAAGAACGCCACCTTCGCCAATCAGGCGACGCTGGGCGGCCATTGCGAGATCGGCGACAACGTCTATATCGGTGGTCTCAGCGCCGTTCATCAGTTTGTCCGCGTCGGCGACAATGCCTTTCTCGGCGGTTGCTCGGCATTCGTCGGCGATGTCATTCCCTACGCCATCGCCGTCGGCAATCGCGCCAGCCTTCGCGGCCTCAACATCATCGGCCTGAAGCGCGCCGGCCTGCCGCGCTCCGAGATCCACACGCTGCGCAAGGCCTACAGGGCGATCTTCGATCGCTCCCGAACCGTCGGCGAAAACATCGAGTTCGCCAAGGCGGAATTCGCCTCGTCACCGACCGCCATGAAAATCATCGATTTCATCGCCAGTCGCGGCAAGCGGCACTATGCCGTCCCGTCGCTCAAGGCTGGCGACGGCGACGATGCAAATGACGAAGATTGAGGCCACCCGGACCGGCCTTGATCTCGCGCCAGACGCCAAGGTCGGCATCATTGCCGGCGGCGGCAGTTTACCGGTCGAAGTCGCCAGGGCGCTTGCTGTGCAAGGCAAGCCTCTCTTCGTGGTAATAGTGGCGGGCGAGGTCGACCGCATAGCCGACTTCGACGCCTACGAGCAGGCGACGTTGAGACTGGAGGATGTCGGCTCACTGCTGCCGACGCTCAAGAATCATCATGTTACCCATTTGGTGACAGCGGGCCATATCACACGCCGCCCCAGGCTGAGCGCCATGCGGCTCAATCTCGGCCTGCTCGCCTGGGTGCCCAGCCTTCTTGTCGGTGTAACCCAAGGCGACGACACCGTGTTGAAACTGTTCGTGCGAAGGGTCGAGCGCAGCGGCATCAAGGTTGTCGGCGCCCATGAGATCGTGCCGGAATTGGTCGCGGCCGAAGGGACGCTGACCAGGGCTGCGCCGCGGAAGTCCGACTGGCGCGACATCGAAGCGGCGCATTCGGCGGCAAAGGCCATCGGCGCGCTGGATATCGGCCAGGCGGCTGTTGCGATCGGCGGCCGCGCGATCGCGCTGGAAGGCGTCGAGGGCACTGACGGATTGCTCGATCGAACAAAGCAGTTGCGCGGCCATGGCAGGCTGGCCGGCAGAACGCGCGGTGTCCTGGTCAAATGCGCCAAGCCCGGCCAGGAGTTGCGCGCCGACCTGCCCTCCATCGGCCCGCAGACGGTCGAGGCGGTGCATGCCGCCGGACTTGCCGGCATTGCCGTCGAAGCCGGTCGCTCGCTGGTTCTGGAAGGCCCCACCGTCGTCGCCCGTGCCAATGCGCTCGGTCTGTTCGTGATCGGCCTGCCTGCTGCGGAGCCGGTGCATGGCGACTGAGAAACCGCTGAAGATCGCCATCGTCGCCGGCGAGGAATCCGGCGACCTGCTTGGCGCCGACATCATAGAGGCGCTGAAGCGCGCGAGCGGCCGCGAGGTCCGGCTCGTCGGCATCGGCGGCCGCCATTTGCAGGCGCTCAGCCTCTCTCCGCTCTTCGACAACGGCGAGATCGCGCTGATGGGCCTGAGCGCCATCCTGCGCGACCTGCCGCGCCTGATGCGGCGGATTAGCCAGACTGCCAATGCGGTCGCCGGTGAAAAGCCCGACTGTCTCATCACCATCGACAGCCCGGATTTTTCGCTGCGCGTGGCGAAAAAGGTGCGTGCCGCCGATCCGGCAATCCCGATCGTCCACTATGTCTGCCCGAGCGTCTGGGCGTGGCGGCCGGGCAGGGCGGTGGCGATGAAACCGTATGTCGATCATATCCTCTGCATCTTGCCCTTCGAGGTGAAGGAACTCGCCCGCCTCGGTGGTCCGCCCGGCACCTATGTCGGCCATCGCCTCACGCACGATCCGGGCGTGATCGGCGCTGCCAAGGCGCAAAGCCTGCCGCGCGACCTGTCCGACGATCGTGTGAAGACACTGCTCGTGCTGCCCGGCTCGCGTCGCGGCGAGGTGCGACGGCTGGTCGGCCCGTTCGGCAAGACGATTTCGATCCTGCGCGCACGCGGACACCGCTTGCGCCTGCTGTTGCCGACGGTGCCGCATGTCGCCGACCTGGTCAGGGCTTCGGTGGCAAGCTGGGACGAGAAGCCGGAAATCATCCTCGATCCCGAACGCAAATGGCAGGCCTTCGGCAAGGCCGATGCAGCGCTGATCTCATCGGGAACGGTGTCGCTGGAACTGGCGCTGTCAGGAGTGCCGATGATCTCCTGCTACCGGCTCGATCCGGTCATGCGGATAGCCCAGCGCCTGATCACCGTATGGAGCGCCACCTTGCCCAATCTCATCGCCGATCGCCCGATCGTGCCGGAAAGCTACAACGAATATGTGCGGCCGCACTATCTGGCGCGGCAGTTGGAGGCACTTTTTTCCGACACCCCCTATCGCGCATGGCAGAAGGACGGTTTTGCCGAGGTGGCCAGACGCATGGCTGTCGACAGACCTTCGGGCGATATCGCTGCGGGGGTCGTGATGAGAATGGTGAATGGTAAATAGTGAATGGTGAATGGTGAATAGTCAGGCCATAGACGCCTGTGCAGCGCGCTGTTACTTCCATTCACCATTCACCATTCACCATTCACCGCTTAGCAATCGGCACGTAGTCGCGTTCCGGCGCACCTGTATAGAGCTGGCGCGGGCGACCGATCTTCTGGTGCGGATCCTCGATCATCTCTTTCCATTGCGCGATCCAGCCGACGGTACGGGCGACCGCGAACAGCACGGTGAACATGGTGGTGGGGAAGCCCAGCGCCTTCAGCGTGATGCCGGAATAGAAATCGACGTTCGGATAAAGCTTCTTCTCGATGAAATAGGAGTCGGTCAGCGCGATCTTTTCCAGTTCCATGGCGATGTCGAGCAGCGGGTCGTCCTTGATGCCGAGTTCGCCCAAGACCTCATGTGCGGTCTTCTGCATGATCTTGGCGCGCGGGTCGTAGTTCTTGTAGACGCGGTGGCCAAAGCCCATCAACCGGAACGGATCGTTCTTGTCCTTGGCGCGGGCGATGAATTCCGGGATGTGGTCGACATGGCCAATCTCGCCCAGCATGTTCAACGCCGCCTCGTTGGCGCCGCCATGGGCCGGTCCCCACAGGCAGGCGATGCCGGCGGCGATGCAGGCAAACGGGTTGGCGCCTGACGAGCCGGCGAGGCGGACGGTCGAGGTCGAGGCGTTCTGCTCGTGATCGGCATGCAGGATGAAGATGCGCTCCATCGCACGCGCCAGCACCGGGTTGATCTTGTATTCCTCGCACGGCACGGCAAAGCACATATGCAGGAAGTTGGCCGCGAAATTCAGCTCGTTCTTCGGGTAAATGAACGGCTGGCCGATGTGGTATTTGTAGGCCATCGCCGCGATCGTCGGCATTTTGGCGATCAGCCGCATCGACGCGACCATGCGCTGATACGGGTCCGAGATGTCGGTGGAATCGTGATAGAAGGCTGACAGAGCGCCGACCACGCCGCACATCACCGCCATCGGATGCGCGTCGCGGCGAAAGCCGGTGAAGAAGCGTGACATCTGCTCGTGCACCATGGTGTGGCGCGTCACCCGGTAGTCGAAATCGTCCTTCTGCGCCTTGGTCGGCAATTCGCCGTAGAGCAAGAGATAGCAGACTTCGAGGAAGTCGCCGTGCTCGGCCAACTGGTCGATCGGATAGCCGCGATGCAAAAGGATGCCGGCATCGCCATCGATGAAAGTGATTTCCGACTCGCAGCTTGCCGTCGACGTGAAGCCGGGATCGTAGGTGAACGCCCCGGTGGTGCTGTAAAGCGAGCCGATGTCGATGACATCAGGTCCGACCGAGCCGCTTCGCACCTTGAGCTCGTGGGTTTTGCCGCCGAATTCAAGTTTAGCAGTCGACGCTTGGGTTTTGCCGCCAAATTCCATCTTTGTCGCAGCTTCGGACATTGCAAACTCCTTTTGGTTTTCTCGTGCCGGCAAAGGCGAAATATCTGCAACGCAACACGTCGAAAGCATCGGAGTTCGCGCGTTTGCGCCCGAAATTGGATTTGCGTGCCAATTTGGGCCAAGGCCTAATGTTGCACTGCGAAACCCACCTTTCAATGCCAATCTTCTTGGGCCAGTTTTGCTAATCGATTTGATCCGCGACGCGCGCCAGGCTTTCCTCGCGGCCAAGCACGGCAAGCACGTCGAACACGCCGGGCGAGGTGCTTTTGCCGGTGAGCGCGGCGCGCAAAGGTTGGGCCACAGCGCCGAGCTTATGGCCGCCGGCCAGCGCAAATTCCCGGATCGCTACTTCCGCCGCCTCGGCCGTCCAGTCGCCCGAAATCGCCTTCAACGCCGCGTGAGCGCCCCGCAGGATCTCGCGCGCTTCACCGCCGAGCAATGCAGCCGCCTTCTCGTCGATCGGCAGCGGCCGCTCGGCAAACAGGAAGGCGGCACCGTCGGCCAGCTCGACCAGTGTCTTGGCGCGCTCCTTTAAGCCTGGCAGCGCGGCGAGCAACTGTGCCTTGCGCGTGCCGTCGAGGCGCGCTGCGATCGCCGGGCCGCCTTCGAGATAGGGCAAGGTGTTGATGAAGATATTGAGCAATTCGGCGTCGTTCATGCGGCGCATATGCACGCCGTTCAGCGCCTCGAGCTTGGCGAAGTCGAAGCGGGCGGCCCCCTTGTTGACGTCGCCGATGTCGAACCAGGCAATCATGTCGGCGATCGACATGACCTCGTCGTCGCCGTGGCTCCAGCCGAGCCGCGCCAGGTAGTTGAGCAGTGCCTGGGCCAGGTACCCCATGGCACGATAGGCTTCGACGCCGAGGGCGCCGTGCCGCTTCGACAGCTTGGCGCCGTCGGCGCCATGGATCAGTGGGATATGCGACATCGACGGCACGTCCCAGCCCATGGCTTGATAGATCACCATCTGGCGGGCGGCATTGGTCAGATGATCGTCGCCGCGGATGATGTGGGTGATGCCCATGTCGTGGTCGTCGACGACGACGGCATGCATATAGGTCGGATTGCCGTCCGAGCGCAGGATGATGAAATCATCGAGATCCTTGTTGGGGAAGCGGACTTCGCCCTGCACGAGATCATGCACCACCGTCTCGCCGTCGGCCGGCGCCTTGATTCGGATCGCGCCCTTGGCGCCGGCCGGCGCCTCCGACGGATCGCGGTCGCGCCAGCGGCCGTCATAGCGGGGAGGCAAGCCCTTGGCCCGCGCGCTCTCGCGCATCGCTTCCAGCTCTGCCGGCGTCGCATAGCAGTAATAGGCCTTGCCCATGCGCACCAACTCCTCGGCGACCGCGCGGTGGCGCGGCGCGCGCTCGAACTGCGATACCGGCTCGCCGTCCCAAGTGAGGCCGAGCCAGGAGAGCCCGTCTAGGATGGCGGCGGTTGCCGCATCGGTCGAACGCTCACGATCGGTGTCCTCGATGCGCAGCAGCATCGTGCCGCCGGTGTGTTTCGCATACAGCCAGTTGAACAGCGCCGTGCGCGCCCCGCCAATATGCAGGAAGCCGGTGGGCGAGGGGGCAAAACGGGTAACGACCTTGTCGGACATGGAACTCTCAGGCAAGCGCAGGAAACGGAAGTGATTGCGCGGACTTTCGCGCGTCGCGCGTTCATGTAGCATAGGAGGTCAAGGGCGCAAGGGGCAGACCCGATGGCTGGACCAGGCCGCGGCGCGGACAAGAGCGAGGGCGCGACCACAAGCGTCAGCGAACGATCGCTGTTTGCCGACGTTCCCCACGCCGAGCCGCTACCGGTTTCGCTACCTGCGTCGCAGCCGGGCATTCAGCCTCTTTCGCCGGACCGCGCCGCGCCAACACCGGCTCCAACACCCGGGCCTGTCATTCGTTTCCGCCGACAGCTCAGTCAACTCTCACCATCCGGTATCCGCAACAGCGTGGCCTCGGCAGCCGGCTTGGAACTAGACCGCGGCGTCGCCTTCCTGCTGGTGCCGGTTTTTCTGGCATGCGGGGTGATCCTCTATTTTTCGCTTGCCGTCGAACCGGACTTTCCGCAGCCCATTGCCGTCGTGGTCCTCACGGGATTGTTTGCGGCGGTGACGCGCTCATGGCACAAAACGCATTTGTGCTTGATGGCAGCGTTGCTGTGCGCACTCGGGGTACTCGCCGCCAAGCTTGAAACCTGGCGCGTCGGAACGCAGATGCTCGGTTCGGAAATCCAGACCCAGCTCACCGGCCGTGTCGTTAGGCTCGATCAGATGGCGAACGGCCGGATCAGGCTGACCATCGACGTGATGTCGACCGCCCGGCCGACACTGCGTTATGCGCCGGAACGTGTCAGGGTTTCGGCACGCAAAATTCCCGCTGAGATGACCTCAGGCTCGGTGGCAACCGGCTATGTGAGGCTTCTGCCTCCGACTGGCCCGGTTAGGCCGGACAGTTATGACTTCTCCTTCGACAGCTATTTCGCCGGTATCGGTGCCAGTGGCTTTTTCCTCGGCAATCCGAAGATCGTCGCTTCCGAAGATGCACCGTTCGCCGCGCGCCTTTCTTCTTCGATCGAAAAGGCGCGCGAAACCATCGCCGATCATATCAGGGACAGCATCGGTGGCGCCGAGGGGGAGATTGCCGCCGCGCTGATCGTCGGCGTGCGTGCCGGCATTCCCGAAGAGATAAACGAATCGATGCGGCGCACCGGCATCTATCACATCATCTCCATTTCCGGCCTTCACATGGCGCTTGTCGCCGGCACCATCATGGGATTGCTGCGCGGCGTCTTTGCTCTGTTTCCCGATTTTTCGTCGCGCCGGCCGGTCAAAAAATATGCGGCTGCTGCCGCACTCCTTTCCATCACTGCCTATCTGATCTTTTCCGGTATCGTGGTCGCGGCTGAACGCAGCTTCATCATGCTGGCGGTAATGCTTGTCGCCGTGCTGTTCGATCGGGCGGCACTCACCATGCGCAATCTGACGATTTCAGCCATCGCCGTCATCGTCGTGTCGCCGCACGAGGTGGTCGGCCCAAGCTTCCAGATGTCCTTCGCCGCGACCGCTGCTCTCGTGGGCGCCTATGCCGGCTGGTCCGACTATCGTGCCGACAAGGCCACGGCGCCGCCACAGCGACGGTCAACGATCGCTTTCGTCTCGCGAAAACTAGCCGCTGGGACAGGTACCATCGCAATGACCTCCATCATTGCCGGCAGCGCCACCGCGCTCTTCGCCATCTGGCACTTCCAGCGCGTCTCGCCGCTCAGTCTGTTCGCCAATCTGGCCGTCATGCCGATCGTCACGGTCGTCATGTTCCTGGCCGTCGTCAGCGCCTTGGCAATGCCGTTCGGCTTGGACGGCCCTTTCCTATACATGATGGGCAAGGGGCTGACGGCCATGATTGCAATATCGGGATGGATCTCCGAGCGGTCGCCGGTCGATGCAGTCGGGCTGATCTCGTTGCAATCGGTTCTGCTGGTGACGGTCGCCCTAATCATCGCCACGATGGCGACGACATGGTTGCGGCTTGCGGCACTTCCCTTTGCGCTCGCCGGCCTGCTGACGATTTCCGAGACGCGCACCCCCGACGTGCTGATTTCGGAAGATGCGCATCTGGTGGCGCTGCCGATCGGCGGCGGCGAACTTGCCGTCAACCGGGTGCGTTCGAACGAATTCACCACCGACAACTGGAAACATGCGCTGGTTTCAGCGACCATTGTCGAGCCGGAGACATTCGAAAAAGGAGACGTGCGGTTCGACATCGCCGACCCGGCCGACCTGCCGCCCGGAGCGCCCTTCTACTGCACTGCCGGCCTGTGCCTCGCTCGACACCCGTCCGGCGCGATCATCGCACTCGCCGACGACCGCAAAACCGCACGGCCAGCCTGTACCTTTGCGGATTTGATCGTCATCGACGATGCCACAGCCTATTACAATCCCTGCCGCAATCCGCTGGTTCTCGTCATCACCAAACGGCAGCTCGCTCGCATGGGCAGTGCCGCCGTCTTCTTCGATCCATCGGCGACGACGCGCGCAGAAATCCGTTTTGCCGTCAGACAGCCCTATAGGCCTTGGCATGAGCAGCGGAGATTTTCGCGCGAGGCAAGGGGTCTGCCGCCGTACCGCAGGGCCGAGAAACCCAAAAAGCCTGCCGTTCAGTAACGCCGGATCAGTCCGACGAGCTTGCCTTGCACCTTGACCCGGTCCGGCCCGAAGATGCGCGTCTCATAGGCCGGATTGGCGGCTTCCAGTGCGATCGAGGCACCTTTGCGGCGGAACCGCTTCAGCGTCGCTTCCTCGTCGTCGACCAAGGCGACGATGATCTCGCCAGGCTGGGCGGTGTCGGCGTTGCGGATGATGACCGTGTCGCCGTCGAAAATGCCGGCCTCGATCATCGAATCACCCTTGACCTCCAGCGCGTAGTGCGTGCCGCCGGTGATCATGTCCGGTGGTACCGAGATCGAATGCGTCTGGTGCTGGATGGCGTCGATCGGCACACCGGCAGCGATGCGGCCCATCACCGGTATGGAGATGGTGGCAACGACGTCGTCGTCATTGCCGGCCGCGGGCATGCGCGAAGGCGCCGGCTTGATCTGTCGTCCGAGGCTGCCCTGCCCAAGGCTGCCCTGAATGACGCTCGGCGAGAATTTGCGCGCCGCATTGAGGCCGGGCGCGATCGAATCGGGCAGGCGTAGCACCTCCAGCGCGCGGGCGCGGTTGGGCAGGCGGCGAATGAAACCGCGCTCCTCCAGTGCAGTGATCAGCCGATGGATCCCCGACTTCGAGGCGAGGTCGAGCGCTTCCTTCATCTCGTCGAACGAGGGCGGAATGCCGCTTTCCTTCAGCCGCTCGTGGATGAACATCAGCAGTTCATGTTGTTTGCGTGTCAGCATCGCGACCCCCAACAGAATCAGAAAAACAAACCCAGAACAAACACTATCTGTTCCAGTTGTGTTCCGCAACCGTTTAAAATTTAATGAATGTGTTGACGTTTTGTTCAGCGTAGCATCAGCACGCTGCACGCGGCGCCCGTCACGGCTGGGGGAGCGAACGGCTCGCGCACGATCAGCCCGTTGGCGTCGGCCAGCATTTTGAGCATCGAGGAATCCTGGATGCCGAACGGGGTCGCCAGCAGCGTGCCGGCTTCTTCGCTCACCACGGCGCGTACATAGTCCTGCCTGAGATCGTTGGCCGGCATGGCGGCGCCGAGCCGCGCCTGACGCATGTCCTGCCGGAAGGCGCGGCCGCCGAGCCGCGCAAGCAGCGGCTTCAGGAAGAGCTGTGTGCAGACTAGGCTCGCCACCGGATTGCCGGGCAGGCCGATGCAGCGGATGTCGCCCAGCCGCCCGAACATCAGCGGCTTGCCGGGCCGCATGGCGATTTTCCAGAAATCGAGCGTCATGCCTTCACCGGTCAGCACGTCATGGACCAGGTCATGGTCGCCGACCGAGGCCCCGCCCAGCGTGACGATGACGTCGGCGCCTGCGTCGACCGCTTGTTTCACGAGCGTGGCGATCGCCTCCTTGCGGTCGGGGGCGATGCCGAGATCGAGCGCGCTGGCGTCGACCGAGCGGGCCGCGGCGGCGACGCCATAGGCATTGGACGAGATGATCTGGTCGGGGCCAAGGTCGCTGCCTGGCGGCAGCAATTCGTCGCCGGTGGCGATGATGGCGACCAGCGGCCGTTTCACCACGCTGACCTGCGGGTGGTTGGCCGACGCCGCCAGCGACAATGCCGCCGGATCAAGCGGGCGGCCTTTCTCCAGCAGGACGTCGCCCTTCGAGAAATCGAGCCCGAGGCGGCGGATGTTGCGGCCTTCAACCGTCGACGCGGTCACTTCGATGCTGCCGCCGCCGAGGTCGCGGACATTCTCCTGGATGACGATGGTGTCGGCGCCTGCAGGAAGCGGCGCGCCGGTGAAGATGCGCACGGCCTGCGCCGGGCCGACTGTTCCGGCAAAGCCGCGTCCGGCCGGCGCCATGCCGATCACCGAAAGTCTTGCCGGCACACACGTGACATCCTCGGCCCTTACGGCATAGCCGTCCATGGCGGACGCGTTGAACGGCGGCTGGGTGCGGAGCGCCAGAAGCGGCTCCGCCAGCACGCGGTCGGCGGCGTCCGTCAGGGCGACGCTTTCAGCCTGCAAGGGCGCTGCATCCTCAAGCAGGCGCTCGAGCGCCTCGGCGACCGGAAGCAGTGCCATTATTGGCCTGCCCCCTTGGCGTCCGCCTTGTAGTCGCCGGATTTGCCGCCGGTCTTTTCCACCAGCCTTATGCCCGAGATCACCATGGCGCGGTCGACCGCCTTGGCCATGTCATAGATGGTCAGGCAGGCGACCGAGACGGCGGTCAGCGCTTCCATCTCGACGCCGGTCTTGCCGGTGACGCGGGCCAGCGCCGTGACCTTCAGGCCGGCCAGCGTCGCGTCCGGTTCGATGTCGACGGTTACCTTGGTCAACAGCAGCGGGTGGCACAGCGGGATCAGCTCATGCGTCCTCTTGGCCGCCATGATGCCGGCGATGCGCGCCGTGCCCAGCACGTCGCCCTTCTTGGCATCGCCGTCGAGAATCATCTTCAGCGTTTCGGGCCGCATCGAGACAAGACCTTCGGCGATTGCCGTGCGCGTCGTCTCCGCCTTGTCGCCGACATCGACCATATTGGCTTCGCCTTTCGCGCCAAGATGGGTGAGGGCGGCCGTCATCGTCAGGTCACCTTAGAGCGACGTGCGTCCGTCTGGACGCGCGAAGCACGCTCTAACACTTTGAATCTATGCATCGCGCTCTCCGAAAATCGATTCCGATTTTCGGGCCGATGCAATGGCGGGCGCCTTGCCCGTCAAAAGCAGGCGCGTCGCAGTGGCCACGTCCTGTTGCCGCATCAGGCTCTCGCCGACGAGGAACGTACCGATGTCGCTCCGTTGCAGCCTGCGGCAGTCTTCGTGCGAGAAAATACCGCTCTCGCTGACCAGCAGGCGGTCTGCCGGAATCATCGTCGCGAGCCGCTCCGAGGTCTCGATGCTGGTTTCGAACGTCCGGAGATTGCGGTTGTTGATGCCGATCAGCCGCGATGACAGTTTCAGCGCGCGTTCCGTCTCGGCCTCGTCATGCACTTCGACCAGCGCGTCCATGCCGAGTTCGAACGCCGTCGTTTCGAGTTCGCTGGCCACGCCGTCATCGACGCTTGCCATGATGATCAGGATGGCGTCAGCGCCCCACGCGCGGGCTTCGAATACCTGATAAGGCTCGAACAGAAAATCCTTGCGCAAGGCGGGCAATGTCACGGCGTTGCGCGCATCGGTGAGAAATTCAGGCGCACCCTGGAAGGACGGCGCGTCGGTCAGCACCGAAAGGCAGGCGGCGCCACCTTTCGCATAGGCCCTGGCCAGTGCCGGCGGATCGAAATCGGCGCGGATCAGGCCCTTGGACGGGCTCGCCTTCTTGATCTCGGCGATCAGCGCGAAGCTGCCGGATTTGCGCCTGGCTTCAAGAGCCGAGAGAAAGCCGCGCGCTGCGTCGGTGTCCTTCGCCCGCGCCTTGATCTCGGCAAGCGGCACGCGCGCCTTTGCCGCGGCGATCTCGTCGCGCTTGTAGGCTTCGATCTTGCGCAGGATATCAGACACGGCTCTATCCGTTCGAAATCTCGACCAGCCGGTCGAGCACTTTCAGCGCCCGGCCGCTGTCGATGGCTTGCGCCGCCGTCGCCATGCCGTCGGCAAGCGTCGTCGCCTTGCCCGCCACCACCAGTCCGGCGCCGGCGTTCATCAGCACCGTATCACGAAAGGCGCCGGCAGCGCCGCCCAGCATGTCGCGCAGCGCCTGGGCGTTGTAGGCGGCATCGCCGCCGCGCAACTCGTCCTTGGTGTGCCGCTTCAGCCCGACCGCTTCCGGTGTCAGTGTAAAGGTTCGGATCTCGCCGCCGACCAGTTCGGCCACTTGGGTTTCGCCGGTGGTGGTGATCTCGTCATAGCCGTCGCCATGGGCGACCCAGGCGTGGTCCGCGCCCAGTGCCTTCAGCGTCTCGGCCACCGGCATGATCCATTCCGGCAAGAAGACGCCGACCATCTGCCTGACGACACCAGCCGGATTGGAGAGCGGGCCAAGCAGGTTGAAGATGGTGCGGGTGCCGAGCTCGACGCGGATCGGGCCGACATGCTTCATCGCCGGATGATGCGCCGGCGCGAACATGAAGCCGACGCCTGCATCGTGGATGCAGTGGCCGATCGTTTCCGGCGGGATATCGATCTTGACGCCGAGCGCGGTCAGCACGTCGGCGGCGCCGGTCTGCGAGGACAGTCCGCGATTGCCGTGCTTGGCCACCGGCACGCCGCAGGCGGCGATGACGAAGGCGGATGCGGTCGAGATGTTGACGCTGTGCGAATTGTCGCCGCCGGTGCCGACGATGTCGATCGCGCCAGCGGGCGCGTCGACGCGCAGCATCTTGGCGCGCATGGTGGCGACGGCGCCGGAAATCTCGCTCACCGTCTCGCCGCGCACGCGCAGCGCCATCAGGAAGCCGCCGATCTGGCCGGGCGTAGCGTCGCCCGACATTATGATGTCGAAGGCCTCGCGCGCCTCCTCGAAGGAAAGGGAGTTGCCGGCGGCGACCTTGGCAATATGGGTCTTGAGCGCGCTCATCTGGTCAGGGCTTGGGCAACGGCGGTCTGGTCGATGCGAACGTCGTATTGCATCTGCAGCTGCGCCACCAGCTGGTCGAGCAGGTCGTCGGACATGCCGGAGGTGAAGGATTTCTGCGTCTCGTCCGGCACCGAGCTGGCGTCGGCTCCGGCAGGCTCGAAGACTTCGGCGATCTTGAACAGGATCTGTCCGTCGCCGGTGGGCGAGGGGATCAATCCGGTCCCGCCTTGGCCTTCGCCGAACATCGCAGCCGCCCCTTCCTTGCCGAAATCGACGTCGTCCGCCTCGCGCTTGACGCCGCGCTTGGTCTGCTTCTCGAGCTTGAGCTCGCTCGCGATCACATCGAGCGTGGCGCCGGCATCGAGACGCTTTTCGAGTTCGCTCGCTTTTGCGGTGAGCCGCTTGGTCGTTTCCGCCGCCGTCCAGTCGGCCACCACCTTCTGGCGGACTTCATCCAGCGTGCGGTCGCGGGCCGGCGTGATCGACTCCACCTCGTAGAACACGAAGCCGTTGTCGGCGGTGGTGAGGTCGGGATTCTCGGTGTCGGGTTCGGCGTCGAACACCGCCTTGATGAGCTCCGGCGATTCCGGCAGGTCCTTGACGATGGTGCCGTCCGGCCTCAGGCCGGTGCGATCGATCGCGTCGATGGTGACGACCTTCAGCTTGAGTTTTTCGGCCGCTTCCTTGAGCGTGCTGCCCGAAGCGCGGATATCTTCGTAATTGTCATGCACGTCCAACAGAATGCGGCTTGCCTCGCCCAGCGCCAGATCCCTGCGGATATCGGCGGACACTTCGGCCAGCGGCTTCACCACTTCGGGCTTGATGTCGGTGACGCGCAGCAGCACCGGACCGAAGGCGCCCTGAACGACCGGACTGACTTCGTTGACATTGAGCGCAAACGCCGCATCCGCCACCGCCTTGTCGGCGATCTTGTCCTTGGACAGCGTGCCGAGCAGCGTGTCGGCCTGCGTCTTGCCCTCGGCGGCGACGATCTTGTCGAAGGTCGCGCCGGTCTTGAGTGAATCGAGCGCGGCCTTCGCGGCATCAGGCGTTTTGAACACGAGCTGTTCGATTGTGCGCGTTTCCGGCGTGGTGTAGCGCCCCTTGTTCTTGTTGTAGTCGTCGCTGACCTGTTGGTCGGTCACGGCGCTCAGATCCATGATGTCTTGCGGCTCGAGCCTGACATAGGAGAATTTGCGGTATTCGGGCGCCGCATAGGTCTTTTTGTTTTCCTCGAAATAAGCTGAAAGCGCAGTGTCGGATGGCGCTTCAATCGGCTCGACCAGCGATTTCGGCAAGGTCAGATAGTCAATGGTGCGGTCTTCGCCACGATAAAGCGCGACTGCCTTCAGGAAAGTATCCGGGGCCTTGAGGCCGTCCGAAACCGCCTCGACGATCTGCTGGCGCACAGCCACTTGGGCGCGATTCCTCAGATAGTCTTCCGGTCGCATGCCGACCTGTTGCAGTATGTATTCGAAAGTCCTTCTGTCGAAGGTGCCGCCGGGACCCTTGAAGGCCGGGTCTTCATGCGTGAGTTGGGCCAGCCGGTCCTTGGAGAGCCCCAGCCCGAGCTGGCGCGCCTGCTCATCGAGAACTGCACCCGACACGAGTTGCGCCAGCACCTGGTTGTCGAGGCCGAGCGCCGTCGCCTGCTCGCGACTGATCCGTTGGCCGAATTGCTGCGACATCACGCTGATCTGGCGATCATAGGCGAGGCGATACTCGTTGATCGACACTTTGGTGCCTCCGGCCGTGACAACTGCGTCGTGGCCTGCAAAGCCACCGACCATCTGCCCGGAAATGCCCCAGACGGCGAAGCTCAACACCAACAATATCAGCAGCGCCTTCGCGACCCAGGTCCCCGCCGCGCTTCTCAAGATACTAAGCATGGTCACTTCCGATTTTTGCGCATTTTCGCATGCGCCGAGTCTGAAACAAGCGCAATAGCGTCCTTCCGGCCCACTGTCGATTGCTTTGTGGGCTGAGTTTGGTAGTGAGGACGCAGCCGAATATTGCCCGGAGAAACAAATCCCATGACGCCAGGAATCCGCCCGCTGGTCGCAGGCAACTGGAAAATGAACGGCACCAATGCCTCGCTCAACGAACTCAGGATGATCGGCAACGGCTTCATGAGCGGGCTCGACGCGGAGACCGAAGCGCTGGTCTGCGTTCCGGCGACGCTGCTGGCGCATGCCGCAGAGATTTTGTCGCGCACCCCGGTTCGGGCCGGCGGCGAGGATTGCCACACCAAGGAGAGCGGCGCCCATACCGGCTGTATTTCGGCTGAGATGCTGAAAGATGCGGGCGCCAGCCACGTCATTGTCGGCCATTCCGAACGCCGCGCCGATCACAATGAGGACGACGCCATTGTACAGGCCAAGGCGTCCGCCGCGTGGCGCGCCGGACTGGTAGCCATCATCTGCATCGGTGAGACGAGCGCCGAACGCGAGGCAGGCGCGACGCTCGACGTGCTGTCGCGCCAGGTCGCCGGCTCGGTGCCGCCCGACGCCACGGCGTCGAATACCGTCATCGCCTACGAGCCGGTATGGGCGATCGGCACGGGACTAACGCCGACCGCCGCCGACGTTGCTGAGGCGCATGCGCATATTCGCGAAAAACTGTCGGAAAAGCTTGGCAGCGCGGCGGCGAAGATGCGCATCCTCTATGGCGGCTCGGTCAAGCCGTCGAACGCGGTCGAACTGCTCGGCGTGAAAAATGTCGATGGCGCGCTAGTCGGCGGCGCCAGTCTGAAGGCGGCGGACTTTCTCGGCATCGCCGAAGCCTATCGAAATATCTCCTAAAGCGCGTCGCGTTTGGTCGGCCTAATGCGACGCTCTTTAGGTTGTTGTTTTTACGCATGTCGTTATCGGAAAACCGCTGCACACTTTTTGCGCGACATGCTTTAGCATCGAGAGGCTGTCGGGCACTTCGGGTAGGCTGTGCCGCAGCGGAAATCGTTGCAAAGGGCGCATTGCTTCCCATATTCCGGCCACGGGCTTGGAAATGCCGTCAAAGCATTGTATTGAGCCGCCTCCACATCACCGGCCGTATCCGCGGCCGCGCAAGGCTTTGCCAGGGTAAACTATGGAAACCGTACTGATCGTCGTCCACCTCATGGTCGTGCTCGCTCTTGTCGGCGTGGTGCTGCTGCAGCGCTCCGAAGGCGGCGGCCTCGGCATCGGCGGCGGATCAGGCTTCATGACCGCGCGCGGCGCGGCCAACGCGCTGACGCGGGCGACGGCGATCCTGGCGGCGGCTTTCTTCGCCACCTCGCTGACATTGTCGATCGTCGCCCGTTACGGCGAAAAACCGATCGACATTCTCGATCGTGTGCCTGCGACGAACGGTGCGGGCGGCGTGCTCAACCAGTTGCCTGGCACCACGGCGCCGACACCACCTTCTGGAAATACGGCGCCAACGCCGCCTACCGGCAATACGGCGCCAACGCCGCCTTCCGGAAATGATGCCGCAGCCCCGGCGCCGGCTGCGCCGCCTGCGGCTGGTTCGACCACGCCGCCGGCCACAAACGGCGTCACCCTGCCAGTAACGCCGCAGGTTCCAAACCAGTAATCAGCAGACGTTCGGCGCCGCGATCTGTTGTTGTTTGAACACAGTCGCGGCAAATGCCGCACGATCGCAAGGATTCGACCGGGCACGGCACGACAGGGCGCTTGAGGCGCCTCCGATTAATCGACTATAGATTGCGCGCGGCACTTTCGGGGTCCTTGGGGGACGCCGGGCGACGCCGTGGGCAACAAGCATTGAACGATCGGATCTTCGCCATGCAGCTTCGCAGCTTCATTTTAGCCGGCCTTTGTGCCGTGCTCAGCCTTGGTGCGCCCGCTTACGCGGCCATACCGGCGGGTAATTCGGCCTCTAAAACCGCAGTAACGACTGACGTCGTCAACGTCGCCGCCAAAAGCGATACGGCGCAGCTAAGGCTCCTCAAGAAGAAGAAAAACCCGACCGCGGACGATCTTGCCCAGATCAGCAAGATCGAAGCCAAGATCGCGGCCGACAAGGAGGCCGCTCGAGCCAAGGCGCTCGAGGCCAGGAAGCTGGCGATGCGCGAGGCGGCCAAAGCCAAGGCCGACGCGGAACGGCAGGCGTTTCTTGCCAAGAAGGGCCTTGCCAAGAAGGATGCGTCCGCTGCCCAGCTGGCTAAGAAGACGACCGTCAAGATCATCGAACCGGTTCAACCCATCGCACCGATCCAGTCGGCCGAGCCAGTTTCCGCCGAGGCCATGAACGTCGCGTTGACCGGCAACAACGGGGAATTGCGCAGCGAGCCGGTTGGACAGAAGCCGCAGAGCGTCGGGCTGTTCGCCGGCCTGTTCGGCGGCACGTCCTCGTCGATGTCGCTGCTCCCCGAGACCCGCGCTCTCGATGCCGCACTCGCCAGGAAGGAAGCCAGGAAGCAGTTCAAGGTGAAGCCGGAGTTCGTGCCGCAAGAGGTCGAGTTCACCGGCTACAGCCCCGGTACCATCGTCATCGATACCAGCGCGCGCCGCCTCTACCTCGTCGAATCTTCATGGACCGCCCGCCGTTATGCGATTGCGGTCGGTCGTGACGGCCTGCAGTTCAAGGGCACGGTTGCGGTCGGCGACAAGCAGGAGTGGCCGCGCTGGATTCCGACGCTCGAGATGCAGAAGCGCGAGCCGAAGAATTACGGCCGGTACAAGGACGGCATGCCCGGCGGCGGCGAAAATCCGCTCGGCGCGCGTGCCATCTATCTCTACGAGGGCAAGAAAGACACACATCTGCGCATTCACGGCACCATCGCGCCGCAGTCGATCGGAACGAGCGCCTCCAACGGCTGCTTCCGCATGATCAACGAGCACGTCATGGACCTTTACCGCCGGGTGAAAGTAGGCACCAAGGTCGTCATCATCTGACGCCTTAACGGATCATCCCAAAAGGGCCGGTCTCGCCGGCCCTTTTGTTTTGGTTCACGCACCACCAGACGCCTTCTTGGGAAAAAGCCTTCGCGGTGGTTTTTTCTCTGGCGGAATCAATTCGGCCGCGTTAAGCGATGACTCCCATGGCGCGATATGTATTCATCACAGGCGGCGTGGTTTCCTCACTTGGAAAAGGCATCGCTGCAGCGGCCCTTGGGGCTCTCTTGCAGGCGCGAGGCTATCGCGCACGCATCAAAAAGCTCGATCCCTATCTCAACGTCGATCCCGGCACGATGTCGCCCTACCAGCATGGCGAAGTCTTCGTGACCGACGACGGCGCCGAGACCGACCTCGACCTTGGCCACTATGAGCGCTTCACCGGCCGCTCGGCCAACCAGCAGGACAACATCACCACAGGCCGCATCTACAAGAACATCATCGAGCGGGAGCGGCGCGGCGACTATCTTGGCGCCACCGTGCAAGTGATTCCCCACGTCACCGACGAGATCAAGAATTTCATTCTCAACGGCAATGACGACTATGACTTCGTCCTGTGCGAGATCGGCGGCACCGTCGGCGACATCGAGGCGATGCCGTTCCTGGAGGCGATCCGCCAGCTCGGCAACGACCTGCCGCGCAACAACGCCGTCTACGTGCACCTGACGCTTATGCCCTACATTCCAACGGCGGGCGAATTGAAGACCAAGCCGACCCAGCATTCGGTCAAGGAATTGCGCGGCATCGGCATCGCACCCGATATTCTGCTGGTCCGCGCCGACCGCCCCATCCCCAGGGAAGAGCGCCGCAAACTGTCGCTGTTCTGCAATGTCCGCGAGAGCGCGGTCATCCAGGCGCTCGACGTGCCGCACATCTACGACGTGCCGATGGCCTATCACAAGGAAGGGCTGGATTCGGAAGTGCTGGCCGCCTTCGGAATCGACCCGGCGCCGAAGCCGCGCATGGAACCCTGGCAAGCGGTGTCCAAAAGCATCCACAACCCGGAAGGCGAGGTGACCATCGCCGTCGTCGGCAAGTATACCGGCCTCAAGGACGCCTACAAATCGCTGATCGAGGCGCTGTCGCATGGCGGCCTCGCCAATCGCGTCAAGGTCAAGCTCGACTGGATCGAGAGCGAGATATTCGAGAAGGAAGATCCGGCGCCTTGGCTGGAAAAGGTCCACGGCATTCTGGTCCCCGGCGGCTTTGGCGAGCGCGGCGCGGAAGGCAAGATCCTGGCAGCGAAGTTCGCCCGCGAGCGAAAAGTGCCGTATTTCGGCATCTGCTTCGGCATGCAGATGGCCTGCATCGAGGCCGCGCGTTCGCTGGCCGGCGTCGAGCATGCCTCGTCGACCGAGTTCGGCCCGACCGAGGAGCCGGTCGTCGGCCTGATGACCGAATGGCTGAAAGGCAACATGCTGGAGAAGCGCAGGGAAACCGGCGACCTCGGCGGCACGATGCGGCTCGGTGCCTATCAGGCGGACCTCGCCAAGGGCTCGAAAATCGCCGATATCTACGGTGACACGCAGATTTCCGAGCGTCACCGCCACCGCTATGAGGTCAATGTCGACTACAAGGAGCGGCTCGAGGGTTGCGGCCTGGTCTTTGCCGGCATGTCGCCGGACGGCGTGCTGCCGGAAACGGTCGAATACCCCGACCATCCCTGGTTCATCGGCGTGCAGTATCATCCCGAACTGAAAAGCCGGCCGCTCGACCCGCACCCGCTGTTTGCCAGCTTCATCGAAGCGGCGGTGGAGCAGAGCCGCTTGGTCTAAACTGACAGGCTACCATGCAAACCTATGTCGCTCTGCTTTACAGCATCGTCCTGGGCGAGGGGCGGCGTGTCGTCATGTCCGATCTCAGGGCTATGACAGAAGGCCTGGGGCTGAACAACCCGCGCACGCTGGTGGCGACCGGCAATCTGGTCTTCGAGACGAAGGAGACAGAAATTGCCGCGCTGGAGTGCCGCTTGGAGACGGCGTTCCAAAAGACCTTCGGCCGCCATGTCGACATTATCGTGCGCCGCGCGGAGGACTGGTTGAAGCTTGCGGCCGGCAATCCGTTTCCCGCCGAATCGGCTGCCGCCGCGGATCAGGTAGCGGTGCGCGTGATGCGCAAGCCCGTTCCCGCTGAGGCCGTCGCGGCGCTGGAGGCCTATGTCGGCAAGGATGAGCGGATGCAGGCGGTCGGCGGCGACATCTGGATCGCATTTTCCCGCGAGACGCCAAGTTCGCGGTTGCTTGCAGCGGCAAGCCATAAACGGCTCGGGGTCGGCACCTCGCGCAACTGGAATACAGTGCGCAGGCTGGCCGAGATGGTCGGTGAATAGGGCTTCCACTTCTCCCACAAGCAAGGGGAGAAGGGGAACATTATGTCCTGCCTTCACCGCCCCGGCTCCGGCGGAACTCGCCGTTTTCCCTATAGAGAGCCTCGACGCGAGGGAACCGGCAACCGATTGATTTGCCGGCTTAGGCCTTAAAGGCATTCGATGAAACTCGCGCTTATCGGAACACAACGGTTGGTCGCACGTTTGTCACGTTTGGTGATTCGATTTCGGTCGCACGATATGAGAGACTTCGTTTTGGCCCCTCCTCTTTTTTGGCGGCGGGCCCTGTTTGCCGGAACCAAGTTTGTCAGCCGTAAGTTTAACAAGGTTCGATCAGGCACGTAGCGATCGACCGGGAGGAAACGATGGATCGCCTGCAATTCTTTACGCCTGTGCGGATTTCGCGCGGGCAGGAAAGCCCTGCCGAAGAAATTTATAGCGTAGCCGAAGCGATGGGGTTCTTGCGCAGATGGCCAACAGGCCGGCGTGGGCCAGTCTACCAGTGCGCGGTGAATTGCTGCTCCGCGGCTCTGGCGGGACGGATGTCGGCAGAGGAAGCAAGGAAGGCTTTTGCCGGCTTCGCCCGCATCACACGCTTGCTCGAAGACGACATGGCACTTCCGATGGCCGGCCAAAATATTGATAGCGTGCATGCGCTGAGGCGATGAACGTTCATCTGGCAAAGTCACAGCACCTCGGGCGACATTGACGCCCCCCTGATTTGGACAGTGCTGGCAAAACCATCTCCACGGCAGTACGCGGAGTCGCTGGGGCGATCTGTCAGGACGCGGTGAATTGCTGCTCCGCGGCCTTGCTGGCTCGGCGGCTCACGGGCCTGCTTCGAGGAAAGCCCGGGCAAACCCAGGTTGCGCCGCTTCTATCGTTCCATCGGGCAGCTTCAAAAGCCGATCGATTGCTATGCCGTAGAGCCGCAGCCGGTCGTCGAGCAGCCGCGCCGCTTCGTCGATATTTCCCTGCTCGGCTTTCAGCAAGGCGCGGTGCATCACATCCCGAAAGATCAGCCGCAGCTGCAGAAACATTTCGGCAAAAGCTTCCGGGTCAGGCACGTCAAAGATGCCTTCCTCGCTTCCTTTCCTGAGCAGATCGGTGATTATCGGCATGGCCAATTCTCTGGCCGCCTGGTCGACCCGATGGAAGAGGGCAAGATTCTCGGGCCGGAACAGGACGAAAAATGTCTTGCGCAATTGCGGCGCAAGCTCGACGTTCAGCCGCCGCGAGCCGGCAAAGAGCGCATTGAGCCGGCCAAGCCCATCGAGTGACGGATCGTTGAGCACGGGCTGCAACTCGGTGAAGCTGTCGCGGGCGAGACGTGTGGCGAGCGCCTCCAGCAGGGCCTCTTTCGATGCGAAATAGTGGTAGAAGGCGCCCTTCGACAGGCCGGCCTCGCGGATGATGTCGTTCACCGTCGTGTTGTCGTAGCCATGCTCGAAGAAAAGCCGCTGGGCGCAGTCGAGGAGCTCGGCGGATCGTATCTCCGGCGGCTTTATCACTCGGGGCAAAATTGATCCTCACAAAGTGCAGGTGGAGCAAGAGGAGCACGAACCGGTTCTTAATGCAACTTTTATAGACCGACGGTCGGTCTGGTGCTATACCTGTCCACTGCCCGACGTTCGGATTCGATCATGGAGGGAGAGTTTCTTGCGACGGATACGCTGGACTGTCGGCATTGTTCTTGTCGCGACTGCGGCTGCTTTCGGCGCTTGGTATCTGTGGCAACCGGCCAAGGTTTCGGTCGTGACGCCACAACGCGGCGACGCGGCGGAAATCGTTTACGCGAGCGGCTCTGTCGAGCCGCGAACCTGGGCCAAGGTAACTCCCGTGGTTCGCGAAAGGATCGTTGAGCAATGCAATTGCGAGGGGTCGAGGGTTGTACAAGGCGACGTGCTCGCCAGGCTCGACGACAGCGAGGCCCGGGCCGTGCTTGGCGAACTCGAAGCGCGTCAAGCGCTTGCCCAGGAAGAGCTCCGGCGGCTGACGGTGCTTGCCGAAAGGCATGCGGCGAGCCAGCAGGCTCTCGATCGTGCACAGAGCGAGCTCGGCCAGATCGAGGCGCTGGTTGCCGGACAGAAGGCGCGACTTGACACCTACGTGTTACGCGCGCCGAGCGCCGGTGTCGTGCTCAGGCAGGACGGCGAGGTGGGTGAGGTCGCCGAGCTCGGCACGGTGTTGTTCTGGGTCGGCGAGCCGAAGCCGCTCCTGGTGGTTGCTGAGGTCAACGAGGAGGATATACCCCGGGTCGAGGTCGGCCAGCGCGCGCTGCTTAAATCCGATGCGTTCCTCCAGCAAAATCTGGAGGCGGTGGTCGACAGCATCACGCCCAAGGGCGATCCGGTGACGAAGACCTATCGCGTCCGCTTCCGCCTGCCGGACGATACGCCACTTCGTATTGGCATGTCGACCGACGTGAACATCGTCGTCCGCGTTTCGAAAAATGCGCTGTTGATCCCGCCCTCTGCGATGGATGGGAACAAGCTGTTCATAGTCGAAGGCGACAAGGCTCGGCGCTATGAAATCCGAACCGGCATTCGCGGCACCAATGGCATCGAGGTTCTGTCGGGTGTCGACGAGAAGGCTCGCGTCATCTCGCCCTACCCGGCCGACCTCGCCGACGGAGGGCGCGTGAGCATCACTGCCGCCCAGGAGAGATAGAGCAACGATGCCGCTCATCTTCGACATCGCCATCACGCATATTGCCGGCCGCGGTCGCCAGACGCTGGTTGCCGTGATCGGCGTTGCGGTCGGTGTTGGATTCTCCATCGCCATGGCGGCGCTAATGCAGGGCGGGCAGGACGATTTCGTCAGGCAACTCGTCGACACGATGCCACATGTCGACATCACCGACGAGCAGCGCACCGCCCGCCGTCAGCCAGCCGAGGATGCCTTCGCGACAGTCGCGATCTCCGGGCTCAGGCCGCGCGACGACCGCCGCGGCATCATCAATCCGACCGCCGCGACCTCCTGGCTCGAGAGCTGGATTCCCGGCCGGTTCGCGGCAAGCCTCAAAACGCAGGGTGTGATCCGTTTTTCCAGCCGCGAAGTCGGCGCGGCGATCATTGGGATCGAACCGGAGCGCGAGTCCGGCGTGTCGCCGATTGTCGGAAACTTCGTCGAAGGCAGCTTTTCGGCGCTTGCCGCGGGCGGCAACAACGTGCTCATCGGCGACACGATGGCGAGCCGGCTCGGCGCCGGGTTCGGCGACACGATAACGGCGGTTTCCGCCGAGGGACTGACGCGCAACTTCAAGATCGCTGGCCTATTCCACACCGGCACCACCGCGCGCGACGAAGGTGAGGCCTATCTGCTTTTGAAGAACGCGCAGATCCTCTCCGCGCGTCCGAACGCCATCAACGAGATCCGCGTCAAGCTCGACGATCCTAACCGCGCTCCGGCGGTGGCGCAGCGTGCCGAGGCCGAACTGGGCTACAAGGCCGTGGCGTGGCAGGAGGCGAATGAATCGATCCTCGAAGCGCTCGTCGTGCGCAACGTCATCATGTACACCGTTGTCGGCGCCATCATGCTGGTCGCCGGCTTCGGCATCTACAACATCATCTCCACCATCACGCACGAGAAGGCGCGCGACATCGCCATCTTGAAGTCACTCGGCTTCCCGGAGTCCGACATGCGCCGGCTCTTTCTGCTGGAAGGCGTCGCGATCGGCGCTGCCGGCTCCGTGCTCGGCGCGCTGCTCGGCGTCTCCATGACCTATACGCTGTCGCTGGTGCGTTTCGAGATCGCCGCGACCGGCCAGGAGATGACCCGGCTGCCGATCGCCTGGAGCTTGATGCACTACGTCATCGCGTCGGCTTTCGCGCTGGGCTCGGCGGCAGTGGCCGGCTACTTGCCGGCGCGTCGTGCGGCGCGCCTGAACCCCGTCGAGATCATCAGAGGCGCGTCATGAGCGCACTCATCGAGACCGAGAAACTGACGCGCGTGTTGCCCGAGACGGTTCCCGTCACGCTGGTCAAGGACATCACGCTCGCGATCAACGAAAGAGAGTTCGTCGCCGTCACCGGTCCCTCCGGCTCAGGCAAATCGTCATTGCTCTATCTGCTCGGGCTGCTCGACCGGCCGACCGCCGGGAGGTTGAGAATAGGCGGCCGCGACGCCGAGCCGATGAATGAAAGGGAGCGCGCGCGGACCAGGCTTTCGATGCTGGGCTTCGTGTTCCAGTTTCATTTTCTGCTGCCGGAGTTCACGGCGCGCGAAAATGTCGAAATCCCAATGCGCAAGCTGGGCCGCCTGGCGCGACCTCAGATGCGCGAACGGGCCGGGGAGCTGCTTTCATCCTTCGGGCTCGGCGAACATCTCGAGAAGCGGCCCGACCAGCTCTCGGGCGGTCAGCGTCAGCGCGTCGCGGTGGCGCGCTCGCTCGCCAACGACCCGCCGCTTATCCTCGCCGATGAGCCGACGGGGAGCCTCGACAGCAAGAGCTCGGAGCAGGTCTTCGCAATCCTGGAGAATCTGGTGCGCGAGCGCGGCAAGACCGTCGTCGCGGTTACGCATGATCTCGACATGGCGGCGCGCATGGATCGCAGCATTCACATCGTGGACGGGAAGATCGGCTGATCAGCTTCTCCAGTGGGCCGAGGCGATGGGCAGGGCGCGTTGATCCGATCGAGGGCGCCTGATGCGCCCTCTGGGGCTTATTAAGGATCCATGGCGTCTGCAGTCGAAATGCGAGCTTTTAACTTGACTGGCTCAGAAACCAGGAGAACTGGTACATGGCGCAGCGGCAGCGAATGCTCGTCACGACACTGCCTTTCTTGCCCGCTCGAACATGGGAATCACATTGTTGTTCGATGGCCGCTCGCCGTTGCCCGTCACCCGGTCGAGGTCGCCGCGCTTGCGAAGGCGGGCCGCATCCAGAAGCATGCTGCCGGCCCAGCGATAGACGTTATTGTTGCGGACCATCTCGCGCATGGGCCGCATGCGCTCGCGCTGTTCGTCCGGTGTCATGGTCAGCGCCTGCAGCAGCGCTTCGCTCGTCATGGCGGTATCGTAGGGATTGACGATCAATGCCTCCAGAAGTTCGCGCGAAGCGCCGGCAAAGGTGCTGAGCAACAGCACGCCCTGTTCGTCGTCGCGCGCCGCGACGAATTCCTTGGCCACCAAGTTCATGCCGTCATGCAGGCTGGTGACCATGCATATGTCGGCGGCTCGATAGATCTCGTAGACCTGCTC
Source organism: Mesorhizobium sp. (assembly GCA_004020645.1). GTDB lineage: Bacteria > Pseudomonadota > Alphaproteobacteria > Rhizobiales > Rhizobiaceae > Mesorhizobium. Next base: position 222,910 of record SAQL01000001.1, read on the forward strand.
CTGCGCGTGATGTTTGTCCACCATCAGGACAGGACTGTAGTTCTCGCTGCCGTAGCGCTGGTTGATCTCATCGACATAGCGGCGGCATTCATCGTGGAGTTGCTTGTAAGCCGGGAGCGTGCCCCGGCTGGGCGCTGCGATCTGCAGGAGAACTAGTTTCCCGATCCATTCGGGATGTCTCGTGAACAATTCTTCCAGCACCTGGAAACGGTCGAGAATACCCTTCGTATAGTCGAGACGCTCGACGCCGACGCACAGTTTGACATCCGCTTTCAGTCCGATCCTCTCGCGCACGCGGGCGCGGCATTCGCCGACATCGGGCAGTTTCGCCAAAAGTTCGGCAGGCCATTCTATGGAGATGGGATAGGCGTGCACCAGTGTCGTCCGTCCGCCGTAGGAGATCGCCGCATCGGCCCGCTCTATACGGCTTTCCAGGAAGCGATCGACGCTCTCAGCGAAATTGTTGGCATGGAACTGGGTATGGAAACCGATTATGGAGCTGCCGAGCAAGCCGTCCAGGATCCGTTCACGCCATGGACAGATGCTGTACACTTCCGAGTTGGGCCATGGGATATGCCAGAAAGTGATGACGATCGCCTCGGGCAGGCGCTCGCGGATCATGCGCGGCAAGAGCGCGAAGTGGTAGTCCTGGACAAGCACAATCGGCCGCTCGTTGCGCGCTTCGGCAACCACCGTATCGGCGAACTTACGGTTGACGGACTCATAGGCCTCCCAGTCCAGCGCGCGAAAAATCGGGCGGGTGAAAGCGATATGGCAAAGCGGCCACAGACCTTCATTGGCGAAGCCCAGATAATAGCCCTGGTATTCTTCCTCCGTCAGCCAGACCCTGCGCAGCGTGTAGGACGGTTTGCCAGGCGGCACTTCAACCCGGTCGTTCTTGTCGACCGTAAGACGGTCGGCTGATCCGCCGCCATAGGCGATCCAGGTGCCGGCACAGGCGCGGGTGATCGGCTCGAGCGCCGAAACCAGTCCGCTAGCCGGGACCAAGAGCTCGACGCCATCATCCCTAGTGTTGTGAATGTAGGGCTCGCGGTTGGACACCACGATCACCTGCGTCTCCGGCAGTTCGTCGGCCAGGATCTTGCGCAAGGTGTCAGGCGACCACGTGACCAGCGCTGCATCGGCCGAGTGGCCGTTCTTTTCAAACTCCCGCAGCACTTTGCGAGCCGCGTCCGAAGCCACGTCCTTGCCGGCGGTATATGCGACCGCTGGCGTTTGGCTGTGGCGCTGATGGAGTATCGAGAACACCACGGCAACAACGGAAAGGCCGAGGCTTGCAAGGATCAGAAGCCATAGTACCTCTAAGCCATAGTCTGACATCAGAACAACGATTTTCCTCCGACCGGTCGGCCGTTTTTTCTTGTTTTTTCGAAGCCGGCCACTGGTGACAGGCCGCTATGCGCCGGCATGGTTTTGCAACGCACGGATGGGCCATCGGTTCCGGCAGTTGGAGCGAGGCGGTCAATTCGATGCGCAGGCCAAACTAGGTCCGTACGATGAGCGGCACTAAGCCGTCGTGCCGGTCGGCGAGAAAGGCGACGACCCTGTCGCCGACGCGCTGGAAGGTGAGATCCACCGCCTTTGCGCCAACGCCCAGATGCCTCAGCGTGAGCATGTCGATACCAATCGGCAGCCTGGGTCGGGTGACGTGGATTTCGCCGTCCCAGCCGTGGATCTCCAGGCCGAGGCAGGCCTGCATCAGTCGCTCACGACCGCTTTTGCTTCGGCCGAGGCATCAATCAGGCGCGCGTAGGCGGAAACGTAGTCGCGGGTCATTCTTTTGGCGGAAAACCGCCTCTCGAAGACAGCTCGCACCTTCCGCCTGTCGAGCCGCAGCATACCCGGCACCGATGCGACGGCGCTTTCCATGGAATCCACGATAAAACCGGTTATGCCTTGATCGACGATTTCCGGCATGGCGCCGGAATTCCAGGCGATCACCGGCGTGCCGCAGGCTATCGCTTCTATGACGGCAAGACCGAACGGCTCGGGCCAGTCGATCGGGAATACGAGGCCGGCCGCCTTGCCGAGGAATTCCGCCTTCTTGTCCTCCTCGATCTCGCCGACGTAGTCGACACGGTCACCGTCGACCAGCGGCTCGATCATCTCTCGGAAATAGGCGCGGTCGTCGTCGCCGATCTTTGCCGCAAGCTTCAGTTTCAGCCCCGAGCGCAGCGCGATCTCGATGGCACGATCCGGGCGCTTATCGCGTGACATCCGGCCAAGGAAGGCGAGGTAGGGCTCCCCTGGGCTCGGCTCGAAAACCGGTTTGTAGAGTTCGATAGGCAGCCCGTGGTGGATTGTCGTCAGCCAGTTGGCGTTGGCAAGCCCCGTTCTTTGGCTACGGGAAACCGAGATCATCGGAAAGCGCGGAAAACGCTCATAGGCCGGCGCCAGATCGACATAGTCGAGCCTGCCATGCGGCGTCGTCACCGTCCGCTCGGGCATGTGCTCGAAAAATGAAAAATGCAAGAAATGGCTGAGGTGAAAATGAATGATATCAAATTCTTGAGATCGTTTCCTCACCTCGGAAAGCATCGAAAGGTGCGCGGCTGTCTCGGATTTCAGCGGGCGTGGGTCAAGACGCAGCGCACGCTCGCGACACGGCACCAATTTTGCCGACGTTTTAGTATCGCCACTGGCGAACAAGGTTACGTCATGGCCAAGCTCGACCAATCCTTCGGTCAGATAGGAAACAATGCGCTCCGTACCTCCATAGAGTCGAGGCGGTACGGATTCGTGGAGCGGCGCCACATGGGCTATTCTCATAGTCTGGCATTTTCCTCAAAGACCATCGCTGAAGTCGAAATGCATCACCCCCCCGAACGTTCCCGCCACGGCAAGAAGTCGGCGATGACCTGGCTTTGACTCAGCCGGTCCGCTGCCATTTATCGAGGCTGTAGGCGTTTATGCCGGGAACCAATTGGCTGGCCGTGAATTTAATTAGGTTCGATCGAACGCATCGCGATCGACCGGGAGGATACGATGAATCGCCTGCAGTTCTTTACGCCGGTGCGAATTTCGTGCGGGCAAGGGAAACCTGTCGAAGAAATCGACAGTGTCAATGAAGCGATGACGTTTTTGCGCCATTGGCCGAAAGGGCGGCGCGGCCCGGTGTATCAATGCGCGCTGAACTGCTGCGCTGCGGCTCTGGCGGGCCAGATGTCTGCCGAGGAAGCAAGAAAGGCTTTTACGGGCTTTGCCCGGATCACCCGGTTGCTGGATGACGACATGGCGCTGCCGATGGGCGGCGAAAAGATGGACAGCGTATACGCGCCGAGGCGATAGACGCCGCGACTGCTGAGATTGGCCTCGGAGCCAGGCTGAGCTGAGCAAGCCGGTGTCACGAACCGCGCAACGCGACGCGCGATCTGCAGGGCCGATGCCCGGGCGTCTAGCTGCAGGGCCGATGCCCGGGTGCCTGGATCCAAGCCGGCCCTTATGGCAAGACCGAAATGCGCCCGAGAAGAGCCACCAGTTCCGCCTGACGTCTCGTTTCGGTCTTGGCGAACAGCGAAGCAAGCTGGGAGCGGATCGTGGTGCGGCTGAGCCGCCAACTGCGGGCGATCTCCAACGGAGCATCGCCCTGAGCCAAGCGCAGCGCAAGGTGCGTTTCTGCGCTCGTCAAGCCAAACATCCTTTGCAGTGTCTGAGGATTTGGCCCCGACCTGTTCTCACGGTCCAGCAATGCCACAATGCTCGTTCCGTCAGGAGCGATCAGGCCGTTCTCTTTCAGCACCACCGGCCTGTCGCCTCTGCTGCGGATCACCACCCAAGACAGGGAGCCCGGCAGGAAATGGGCCGGAACATTCGCGATCAGCCGTTTTAGGGCAACCGAAAGCTCGCTGGCTGTATCAGCCGGCTCGCCCTGGCGCTCCAGCGTGGTTTGAGCGGCGGCATTCCATTCGATGACTTTTCTTTCGCGATTCAGTACGAGATAGCCACAGCCGATGCGATCAAGCATCCCCGTGACGGATTCCAGGCTGCGTCTCCGCGGTTCGTCGGCCCGTGCGTCCGGTCGATCTGATGCACCAATCGAATGATAAGTATATGACGGCCGCATCATCTGGGCGCCTGGGGTATACTTGGCTCCTATTGTAACGTTCCGGTTGCCCGCCACAGCATCACTGTGTCTCTCGATCATAGCCATTTTTAACCTCCCCAAAGGTTCGTCGGCCCCTAGTAAATCGTTCGTGATTTACGAACAGTCTTCTTGCATAGGGCTCGTGAAAAAACGGGCCCTACTACCTTGAAATTCGATCTATTCTGAGGAGTTATGACCAAGTCATGCTCCCCCCGCGAGATAAAATGCGCGCTGTGATAGTGGTATGGCAATCCGGCAGTCGTACTAGGTTGTACGTTTTTTGCTCTAGTCTCGACGGCCTAGTCAAAAGGTTGTAGTCTATGGCCATGAACTCGCAGTCGCGCAGGTCGGATTCGAACCCATCAGTCAGACTGCTAACTCACATTGCCTCCGTATTGGTGCTGGCTGCTACTCTGATATTTGAAGCGAGAGCGTCAGTATATATTGGGGAGGAATCGAGTTTTCTGGAGTTTATACCGGCTATTATTATCATTTCCTACCTTGAAGACCGTGGGCCTGCGCTTGCGGCGACAATCCTGATGGTGGCTGCCGGCCTATGGGCACGAAGCACCCTGCATGGTCAGATATCCAGCGAAGATTGGGCGCGCGCCATTTTGCTTGTCGTTTCGGGCGGCGTGATTGCCGTGACGTTCCATCGGCTGCGGCAGGACTTGCGTGAGCTGCTGGAAGTAGCAGAAGCCAGACTCGCCGCCGTCGAAGCAACTGAAAGCCGTTACCGTTGGGCTTTCGAACGCGCCGCCATGGGATTCGCAAACACCAACGAGAAAGGTGAGCTGCTGCAATCCAACAGGCGCCTCAGTGAGATGACTGGCTACGAGGAGGAGGAGCTTGCCCAATTGCGGCTCGAGACACTCGTTCATCCGGACGACCGTGATGCCTTGGAGCAGTTGCTGGCGGGCCTGGGTAGCGACTCTGCTTCGTTCGCTTCGGAGGTTCGTCTGTTAAGAAAGAACGGTTCGGCATTCTGGGCGCGGCTAACCCTGTCTTCGTCCGTGCCCGACGGGGTCCTCTCAGAGAGCATCTTCGTGGTGGTCGACGATATCTCGGAACGACGAGCCGTACACGAAGCGCTTCGGGCTCAGAAGGAGTGGCTGGATCTCGCTTTGTCTGCCGGACGCCTGGCCACGTGGCGGATCGACCTTAAAGACGGGATCGTCACCGGCTCGGGCACGTTCTGGGACATTCTCGGCATGCCCCCGGTCGCTAGCCGCCGTTTGGAGGAACTGTCAGCCGTCGTCCATCCGGCGGACTGGCCAAAGCTGGTAGCATCGAGAAAGCTCGCATCAGTCACGAACTACGACGTCGAGATTCGCGTCCGACGACCGGACGGACATATCCGCTGGGTTGCCCTGCGCGGAAGGGAAGAGAAAAACGATGATCGTCTACAGCGGCTCGGCGTGGCCGCCGACCTGACCGAGCGACGACAAACCACGCTGCTGCGCGCCGCGGCAAAGAAGCGGGAGCGCATTATGCTCGAACAACGCCACAGGATCAGCAATCTGTTCCCTGTGATCACGGCGCTGGTGAACATGGTCGATGTTCCCGAGAACAATGTCGCCAAGTACAAGGAGACGCTCGTCGACCGGATTCGTGCGCTCGAAGCAACGCATCTGCTGCTGTCACGCAACGGCAATGCGTCGGGGATGCTCCACGATCTCGTTGTTCAGGAGTTGCAACCGTACATGGGGACACGCGACATATCAGTCAGCGGTCCTTCCGTTGCGATGTCAGGCGGCGCCGCCGAGAGCTTTGCGATGATTGTTCACGAGCTTGCGACCAATTCCCTGAAACATGGAGCGCTTGGCGATTCAAAAGGCCGGATCGAGGTAAATTGGACATTCGCGTCTGAAGACGCACGCAGTGACATCGTGTTCGAGTGGATGGAATCGGGGCGGCGGCGGACTTCAAAAGTTGTCCGTCATGGATTCGGTTCCATGATAATCGGAGTGGATGGGGCGCCGCTTGTCGGTTACTCGCCTAAGTTGGAAATGTCGGATCACGGGCTGCGATATTCGCTGCGGCTGTCGCGCAAGGAAATCGGCGCCTAACGCTTTGACGCAAAAATCGGGCTCGTTTCTAGAAGGCATAACGCGCAGGTTCAAAGCTCTAGAGCGTCCCTTGCGCGTCCAGGTTGCGGCGCTCTAATTGACATCCCTTGTTAGCCAGGTCTTCAGCATAACGGCAGCCTCTGTGCGATTCCGTACCCCAAGCTCACGCAGAACCGCAGCGGCGTGAATTTTCGTCGTCGCTTCGGCGATTTCCAGATCGCGCGCAATTTCCTTATTCGAGTACCCTTCCGCCATCAGCTTGAGGACCTCCTTTTGCCTTGAGGTCAACCTGCCAAGATTGCCACTGGTGGTACGTCGGGGTGGGATATGCTCGGAGGGAGTAGGTACGTGAGTTGCTTGCGCGGCACCCGGGCGCGACAGAAGTGCAGGCACGTAGATGCGGCCCGAGAGGATTTCGTTGACGGCCATAACGACCTCCTCGTCTCTTTGCGACTTTACGATATAGCCGTGAAGTCCGATCGAGAGAGCCGTGAGTATCTCCGAGCGTGAATCGTTCCCGGAAACAATCGCAAAACGCGTATCCGGATAAGCCGACAGAATGCCGCCGAGCACTTCCTGATTGAACAATCCCGGCATGTTCAAGTCCAGGATCGCAAGATCAACGGACGCCTGTTCCGCCAACAGACTGAGTACGGCATCGAAACACGACGCCTCAAATATTTCCACACCTGGAATGCCTGCGGTCAGTGCCAACCGCAAGCCACGACGATACAAGCCGTGATCGTCGGCGATGACGATTCGATACATTGAACTACCCCAACCAAACCTAGATGGATGGAACGGTCATAGGCCGTAAAGTCGTGGCCAATCACTCGTCGATTCATCCAGTCAACGCCGCGGTGCCCCAACACCGCACGCGTCAGATTGTTAATATAATCCTAAATAACAGGTAAGGCTCCTCTTTTTTTTGACCCTGTGAACGAGAGCCGCTGGACGTCGTCGAATGTGTCAAACGGCTTGCAAAACTGACCCTCGATCGGCGTCTAATTTTGACCCCCTTGTGGCGATGGCCAGGTGCGACTTCCCGGTTCCGGTGCCGCCGATCAGCTCTCGCATTGAGCCGAACACAGCGGAACGTAGATCGAGCGAGCGCCCTTGCGTTGGCTTCATGATCTGCGATCGTATTTTTGCCTTTTGATTAAAATGTAGCAAAATCGTGACGCAGGACCGAGAATTCCGGGATTGGCTTTGCAAGGCTGGGATAGCGAGGCGGGAAAAGCTGATATCCCCAATCATGAGGCAATATTCACAGTCATGCGACAGGTGAGAGGCGTGTGATCACCTCCTTCCGTTGCATCATGTCTTCAAGCCTATGGCGACGAGTGTTTTCGATTGCCCATCGAGAATTTTAATGAATTTGAGATACACTTAATGGATAGCAATTGTCTGACACCGGGGCCGGCAAGTCAGAAAGGGGGTCTGTCCGTGAGCGAAGAGATCAGTGTCGCCGAAGCCTACAGCAAAGGCCGCACCATCTTCATGGGGCTTGAGTTACTCATCGCGCCCGGTGCGCTCGTTCCCCGGCCGGAGACGGAGTTGCTCGGCACGACCGCACTTGATGTTCTGAGTCAAATGCACCTGCCGGCGCCGCGCGTTATCGACATGTGCTGCGGGGCCGGCAATCTGGCCTGCGCCATCGCGCATTACGCCCCCACCGCGCTTGTCTGGGCAAGCGATCTCACCGATGGATGCGTCGAAGTCGCGCGCCGCAACGTCGCCCATCACGCCATGGCGGATCGCGTGTCGGTGCTTCAGGGCGACTTGTTCAGTGCTTTCTCGGGCTTGAAGTTAGATGGCACGATGGACGTGATCATCTGCAACCCGCCTTACATTTCGGAAAAGCGGCTCGAGGGCGACCGTGCGCATCTGACCGAACTCGAGCCGCGGGAAGCGTTTGCGGCCGGTCCCTACGGCCTGAGCATCCATATGCGGGTGATCAAGGACGCGCCACGTTACTTGCGGCGCGGAGGCATCCTGCTCTTGGAGGTAGGCCTCGGCCAGGACCGGCAGGTCATCAGTCTGCTGGAGCGTTCCAAGGCGTACGAAACTATCCGCGCGGTCACGAACGAAACCGGCGAGGGCAGGGTGGTTATGGGACAAGCCACGCCGCAAGCGTGAGCATGCCGAGACTGCGGCAGGCTCTGTTGCGCTGTCGGCGGCTTAGAACAACGCTAGGCAAAGATGTCGGCAATCAGTTTTGCTTGCGGAGAATATATTGCGCAATTCCTTGGATGGAATCGAGGTTTTCCGGCAGGAGTTCGCTGTCTTCGACGGTGATGCCGAAGCTCTCCTCGATGAAGCCGATAACCTCGAGTACCCCTGCCGAGTCGACGATGCCTTGGTCGAGAAGGGACGTGTGGCTCTCCAGAGCATCCGCGTCGGCTATGTAGAAATTCGACGCCAGGAAAGCGCGGATCTGATCCTTGCAGGTTTCGGCTCTATCCTTGGTAGACAACATTGAATTCTCCTCCGCGCGGCGGATCTGCTCGACCGCACCATCGCCCCCGGCCGAAATCTTTTCATCGATCATTCTGATGAGGCCGCGATCTTCGCCAAACGGCCGCGCTTGCTTCCCGTTGGCTGTCACATCGCGGCGCAGCCAATCGCGCCTGGCGTACCGCAAGCGCCGCCGCTATTGGCTTAATTCGTCGCGTTCGCGGTTCTCGGCGATATCACGCAGCGAGGGGGCAAAAAGATCAGTGGTTTGCGCTTACCCGGCTCTCTGATCAGCTTTTTGGCCTTTTCTTGGTTTACTCGGTGCTTTTGTAGGCCCGCTGGTGTCTGAGTCTTCCGCGGAGACAAAGCAGTATGCAAAGATATGTCCCCGGTTCTCGTCGGTTACGCGAATCCAATCCTTTTCCCACGTTCGGAGAGTAACATGTCGATCTGTCGACATGGCGGCGGCTCTGAAGGGGCTCGGCGCGTTGATGATACGCGCCGCGATCACATCATCGCCCTCCATTTGTTCGACGAGAAATGTCTGCATAAATGCCTCTCCAGGCCCGCTGCAACTTTAACGTCGGTCAAAGCGTTCGGTTGCAGCGTAGCAAAGAGTTTTTTGACAAATGTGACGAACCGACGAGGCCGCTGCTCGGCCGTTCTGAGAACGGCGAGAGGTTGGCCCAAGCTCTCATCCGTCGAGGTCGGCATTGACGGAAGGCCGCTTACGGATCGCTTACATCTCGGGATCTTGCCGCCGCGCTTGATGAGAAAAGGAAACCTGCGTCAAGGTGTACGGGCGAGGGTTAGCGCTGGATCGACCAAGCGGCGCGCAGGTCGTTGGCCTGGGCGGTCCTGAGGCCGCAAGCAGTCAGGGCGCCTTTGGTCGCCGTTACGAGCGCGGCATTGTCCTTGGCTGTTGTGCCGTCGGCCAGAATAAAATTGTTCTCGAACCCAACGCGGGCATGGCCGCCCAGCAGCGCACCGGCTGTAACGCAAGCGGTTTCTTCCCGACCGAAGGCGCAGACCATCCAGTGCGCGAAGCGCGGGCGGTCATGCGCAAGGAAGGGAAGCAGGTCGGCCGGTCGCGAAACCTGTCCCGGCGTGTAGCGGCCGAGCACATAGAGCACCGGGATGTCGTCGAATGGCACCAGCCCGCGCTGCTGCATGGCGGCTAGGGCCGATGCCTCTTCGGGCGCGTAGAGGATCATCTGAGGGGCGATCCGCTCGCTCTTCAGCCACCACAGGAACTCCGCGAAAGCGGTCTCGTGGGCAGCGTCCGGCACCAGTTCGCGCAGCGCCAGCGAAACGGCCTCAGGGCGGGTAGCGCGCACAATCGCCATCTGCTCGGCCGGCTGGTATCGGCCGACCGCTTCGCTGGTGATCTGGATGATCAGCCGCTCGCCCACTGCATCGCGTATCGCTTTCGTCGTCTCGCGATAAGCGTGCGCGTCGAGCAAATGGCCGCCGTCGCGATCGCGGACATGCGTATGGATCATCGCGGCGCCCGCCTCGAGGCAGGCGGCGGCGGTCCGGGCCAGTTCTTTGGGGCCGATCGGCAGGGCAGGGTGGTCTTGCTTGCCACGCCGTCCACCATTCGGCGCAACCGCGATCGCCGTCGGTGCGATAAGTCCGGGGCTGGTCACGTCCCTGTCGAGGGTCATAGGTGCAGTCCAATCGTTTCAGTATTGCGCACTATGTAACATATGTTGCATGATAGGTTCGCTGCAAATCTCGCCATCGTCAATCGAGGAAAGCATGACACACATCCTGCATCGCCAGATCCATGCGACCCTGCCCGTCGCGGCTGGCGGCAAGGGTATCGAACTCTTCGACCGCGATGGCCGCGCCTATATCGACGCGTCAGGCGGCGCGGCGGTTTCCTGCCTCGGTCACGGCCATCCCGACGTGACGGCCGCGCTCCACGCACAGGCCGACAAGCTCGCCTATGCCCACACCAGCTTCTTCACCAACGAGCCGGCCGAGACATTGGCCGACAAGCTCGTCGCTGGCGCACCGCAAGGTATTAGCCACGCCTATTTCGTGTCCGGCGGCTCCGAAGCGGTGGAGGCGGCGCTCAAGATGGCACGGCAGTTTTTCGTCGAAACTGGCAAGCCCGAGCGGCGAAACGTCATCGCCCGCCGACAAAGCTATCACGGCAACACGCTCGGCGCTCTCGCCGCCGGGGGTAATGAGTGGCGCCGCGCCCAATTCCGCCCGTTGCTGATCGACACGCATCATATCGACCCATGCTATGCCTACCGCTACCAGGAAGCCGGTGAGAGCGAGGAGGCCTACGGCCTTCGCGCCGCCCAGGCGCTCGAGGAAAAAATTCTCGAACTCGGTCCGGACACCGTCATGGCCTTCGTCGCGGAACCTGTCGTCGGCGCGACAGCAGGGGCGGTGCCCGCCGTTCCCGGCTATTTCAGGCGCATCCGCGAAATCTGTGACCGCTACGGTGTGCTCCTCATCCTCGACGAGGTGATGTGCGGCATGGGCCGCACCGGCACGCTGCACGCTTGCGAGCAGGACGGTGTCGCGCCCGACCTGATGACAATCGCCAAAGGCCTCGGCGGAGGCTACCAGCCTATTGGTGCGGTGCTGCTTTCACGCCGCATCTTCGACGCGTTCGCCGAAGGCTCCGGCTTTTTCCAGCACGGCCACACCTACATATGCCATCCGATGGCCTGCGCAGCAGCCCTTGCCGTCCAGGAGGTGATCGCTCGCGACGATCTGCTCGCCAATGTTCGGGCGATGGGCGCACATCTTTCGCGGCGACTGGGCGAACGGTTCGGCAACCATGCCCATATCGGCGACATTCGCGGGCGTGGCCTCTTCATGGGGCTTGAACTGGTCGAGGATCGCTCGACCAAGGCGCCCTTCGACCCGAAGCTGAAGCTCAATGCGAAGATCAAGCGCGAGGCGATGGCGCGCGGACTGCTGGTCTATCCCGCGGGGGGCACGATCGACGGCGTCCGCGGCGATCATGTGCTGCTTGCGCCGCCCTTCATCATAGACGCCGCAGCAATCGATGCGGTTGTCGAACGTCTCGGCGACGCGATAGACGCTGCAGTGGCATAGCGCCAGCCCTCTTCATTCCGGCAGATAGGCACCGAACGCCTGTAACTCCAATTCCGTCTCCCTGACACGAGCCGCGGCTGCCGGGCCGCTGCGCGCCAGCATCGTTGCAGCCAGCGCTTCCACGATAGCCATAGCTGTGGCTACCGACGGGAAGAAAGACGGGCTGTCGGTAGAGAATCGCAATGTAACGTCAGCATGCCGCGCTATCGGAGCAGCCACGCTGTCGACAATCGCGACAATCGGAACGTTGTGTCGTTGCGCAGCCTCCATCACCGGCCCGAGTTCACGCGAATAGGGCGAAAAGCCGATCGCGACGACCGCTTCCCTCTTTCCGAGCGCTGCGAGTTCCGCCTCGATCGCACCGCCGTCGCCGCCGAGCAGCGTGACGTCGCGCCGAAACATCCGGCAGAGATAGACGAGCGCGTGGGCGGGCGCGCGGCAGCTTCGGAACCCGGCGACGCGTATGCGCTGTGCCTTCTCCAGTATCGCGCAAGCCCTTGCTATTTCTTCGCTGCCGTTGGCCGCTTCGGCCGCCGCCAGATTGGCAACCGTCGTCCTCAACGATTCCGCGAAAATCGCCTCCGATCCGCGCTTGACAAGCGCATCGGCCCTTGCCGCGAAAGGCGCCTTGCCGGAGCGCAGCCGGTCCTCGAACGGCTTGCGCAGCGCCGCCCAGTCACCGAAGCCCAGCCGCCGCGCCAATCGCACGAAGGTCGTCGGTGTCACCTCTGATCGCGCGGCCAGAACCCGCATGGAAACCAGCGCCACCTCGTCGGGATGATCGACCAGGAATCGCGCCGCCTTGCGCAGTTCTGAGCTCAATTCGGGGAGTTCGGTCAATATGCGCGCGAGAAGCGCGTCGAAACCCATCTCCCGCGTATTCATTGTAACAAGCATTTCCCTTGATTGATAAAGCGCAACAATCGTAGCATGCATCGACGTGCCTTGACACTAAAACACCGGACGGCCGCGACGGCACGCAAAGTACCAAGGGAGAACCAGATGAAACATGCCTGGACTGCACGCCATGGAGCGCAGATCGCCGCCTTGTCGGCCGCGCTGCTGTTTTCGGCCACCGCAATGGCGCAGCAGAATTTCGTTACCATCGGGACCGGTGGCGTCACCGGCGTCTACTACGCCGCCGGCGGTGCTATCTGCCGCCTGCTCAACAAGGATCGTAAGACACACGGCATCCGCTGCTCGGTCGAATCGACTGGCGGATCGGCATTCAACGTGAACACGATCAAGGAAGGCGAACTCGATTTCGGCATGGCCCAGTCCGACGTCCAGTACAATGCCTACAAGGGGCTGGAATCATTCAAGGACGGTGGCGCCCACACCGACCTGCGCGCGGTTTTCTCGATCCATCCGGAGCCGTTCACGGTCCTGGCGCATCCGAATGCCGGCGTGACGAAATTCGAGGACTTCAAGGGCAAACGTTTCAACGTCGGCAATCCCGGTTCCGGGACACGCGCTTCCATGGAACGTCTGCTCAGTGCGATGGGCTGGACGTTGGCCGACTTTTCGCTCGCATCGGAGTTGAAGGCTGACGAGCACGGCCCGGCGCTCTGCGACGGCAAGATCGACGGGTTCTTCTACGGCGTTGGCCATCCTTCCGCGAACATCCAGGATCCGACGACCACCTGCGGTGCCAAGCTGGTGCCGTTGACTGGAGAAGTCGTGGACAAGCTCGTCGCCGAGAATCCTTACTACGCCAAGGCGATCATCCCAGGCGGCCTTTATGCAAACAATCCCGACGATACCGGGACTTTCGGCGTGCTCGCCACACTGGTCACCTCGGCCACGGTTCCCGATGAGAGCGTCTATCAATTGACCAGGGCGGTGTTCGAGAATTTCGACGAGTTCAAGTCGCTGCATCCAGCCTTCGCCAATCTCGATCCGGCCAAGATGGTGTCGGAGGGGAATTCCGCGCCGCTGCATCCGGGCGCTGAGAAATACTTCAAGGAAAAGGGCTGGCTGAAGTAAGCTTCGTGACCTGACGACAGTCCGGCGGATCCAGCGGACCCGCCGGGCCATCCGCAACAGGAGGCGTCATTGAGCGAAGTGAAAGAACAACTGGCCAGCGTCGATCTCGAAGAGCTCGAACAGCTTGTCGCGGAGGCTGATACGGGTGGCCGGCATCCGAGCGGAATAGTCGCTGGAATCCTGCTCTGGGTTGCAGTTGCCTGGTCGCTTTTCCAGCTCTGGTACGCTTCGCCTTTGCCGTTCGTGTTCGGCTTCGGCATCCTCAATGATACGGAAGCGCGCGCCATCCATCTCGGCTTCGCGCTGTTTTTGACTTTCCTCGCCTATCCGGCGCTGAGATCCTCTCCCCGCGATCGTGTGCCGCTATTCGACTGGGTGCTGGCCGTGGTCGGCGGGTTTGCCGGCGCCTACCTCTTTCTCTTTTACGTCCAGCTTTCCGGACGGCCGGGCCAGCCGACCACGCTCGATCTCGTTACCGGCACCGTTGGCATCCTGTTGCTTCTCGAGGCGACGCGCCGCGCGCTCGGCCTTCCGATGGTGGTCGTGGCATGTGTCTTCATCTTCTACACCTTTGCCGGCCAGTACATGCCGGACGTGATTCAGCATCGCGGCGCATCGCTCAACAAGTTTCTCAACCATCAATGGCTGACCACTGAAGGCGTCTTCGGGATTGCACTTGGTGTGTCGACGAGCTTCGTCTTTCTCTTCGTCCTGTTCGGTACGCTTCTGGAAAAGGCAGGCGCCGGCAACTGGATGATGCAGATCTCCATCGCGCTGCTCGGCCATCTGCGCGGCGGCCCTGCGAAAGTCGCCGTGGTCTCATCGGCTCTCAACGGCGTCGTGTCCGGCTCGTCCGTCTCCAATGTGGTTTCAGGCGGCATCTTCACCATCCCGCTGATGAAGCGCACCGGCCTTTCCGGCGTCAAGGCGGGCGCCATCGAGGCTTCAGCCTCGATCAACGGCCAGATCATGCCGCCGGTCATGGGTGCGGCCGCCTTCCTGATGGTCGAATATGTCGGGATTCCCTATTCGGAGATCGTCAAGCACGCGCTGCTGCCGGCGGTCTTCTCCTATATCGCGCTGCTCTACATGGTCCATCTCGAAGCGATAAAGATGGGCCTGAAGACAATCCCGCAGCGTCCGACGCCGGCAAGAGAACGGATGCTGCGGATGGGGCTGGGACTGTCGGGCAGCGTTCTCGCCGTCTGTATCGTCTATTACGGCATCGTTGCTATCCAGGCTGTCTTCGGCGGGGCCGCGCCGCCGCTGCTCGCGCTCGCCGGCGTAGCTCTCTACGTCGCCTCGGTCTGGTATTCCTCCCGCTACCCCGATCTGGCACTCGATGACCCGAACGCGCCAATCCTGGAGCTGCCGCGCGCCTGGGACGTCACGCGGACCGGGCTCGATTTCCTCATCCCAATCGCGGTGCTTCTGTGGTGCCTGATGGTCGAGCAGATGTCGCCCGGCCTCTCGGCGTTCTGGGCGACCGTTTCAATCCTCAGTATTGTCGCCACCCGCAAGCCGCTGATGGCGGTATTCCGCAAGGAAAACCTCGCCGCCTCAGTGCTGGCTGCCTGGGACGACCTAATCGACGGGCTGGCGCTCGGCGCCCGCAACATGATCGGCATCGGTATCGCCACGGCCACTGCCGGCATCGTCGTCGGCACGATCACGCTGACCGGTCTTGGCCTGATGATGACGGAACTCGTCGAGTTCATCTCCGGCGGCAACGTCATCCTGATGCTGATCCTGATCGCCGCGATCAGCCTTGTGCTCGGCATGGGCATTCCGACCACCGCAAACTACATCCTGGTCGCCACGCTGATGGCGCCGGTTGTCGTCGATCTCGGCGCGCAGGCCGGACTGCCAATCCCGCTGATCGCGGTCCACCTGTTCGTCTTCTACTTCGGCATCATGGCCGACATCACCCCGCCCGTCGGGCTGGCCGCCTTTGCGGCGGCGGCGATCTCCAAGGAAGATCCGATCGCCACCGGCTTCCAGGGCGCGCTCTATTCGCTGCGCACGGCTATCCTGCCCTTCGTCTTCATCTTCAATCCGGCGATCCTGCTGATCGGAGTCGACACCTGGCCGCAGACGATCTGGGTGGCGACGGTGTCGCTGATCGCCATCCTGCTGTTTTCGGCCGCGACCATGAACTGGTTCGTGACCAAAAGCCGGCTTTGGGAAAGTGCGGCGCTGCTGCTCATCTGCTTCACGCTGTTTCGGCCGGACTGGTGGCTCAACCAGGTGTCGCCGCCTTACGAGGAACTGCCGGCGAGCGAGTTCCTGTCGGCGGTGGCGCAGGCGCCGGCCGATGGCCGCATCAATTTCGTCGTCGAGGGCGTCGACCTTATGGGCGAAGATGTGCGCAAAACGGTCAACGTGCCGCTCGGCGAACCGGGCGAGCCGCTGGAGCGGCTGCGCGGCATCGGCCTTACCATCACGCAAGCGGGCGACGCGCTGATGATCAGCAATGTCGATTTCGGATCCTACGCCAAACGCATTGGGCTGGATGTCGGATATGACGTGGTGGCCGTGCTCAGAAAGGCCGACCAGCCCTCGAGCCTCATTCCGATCGGCCTGGCGCTTGCTGCGGCCACCGGCGTCGCCGGGCTGCAGTTTGCGCGGGCGCGCAAGCAGGCGGACAGGAAGGAGGCCGGGCCGGCGCGCTGAGTCTGGAGCGGTTGACAACAGCTGGTGGGGGTCGATTTCCGGTAGGGGGCGAATGACACCCCAAGCGCCATGGCAACGGACGGGATTGGCCGGTTTCCGTCATACAACGGTGATTGGACAGGCACCTAGTAGACGGCATCGACTTATTGCTGTCGTCCGGGACGTTCCCATTCAGAGCGCTTTTAAGTGCATTCCGGGTCATTCGCGTTCGTGCATGCTATACTTCACCCTAGCTCCAAAGCAGCCATTGATGGCTAGGATTTCTGTTCGTCTCCGGAACCAATGCCGATGGGCAGGTCAGATCGACAGCAATTCAACAGCGGGTCCTTGGACGAGACGGATCAGCTCGCCCTCGGTGGTGACGCCTACGAAGAAAGGGCGTGGGACGACGCCTATCGGTTTCTCTCGCTCGCCGATGAAGCGGCTCCGCTCGCAGTGGACGATCTCGAACGGCTGGCGATGTCGGCCTATCTGACCGGGCGCGACGAGGAGTACCTGCGGGTGCTGGAGCGAACCCATCGTGCATATCTCGACGCTGGCAAGTGTCATCGCGCCGCCCGTTGCGCCTTCTGGCTTGGCCTGCGCCTTGTCTTTCGCGGGGAGATGGCTCAGGCGGCCGGCTGGTTTGGGCGGGCGCATCGGCTGCTCGAACGCGAGCCAGACGATTGTGCCGAACAGGGTTACCTGATGCTGCCCCACGTCGAACAGCATCTTGCTTCCGGCAACCTTGAATCGGCCTACGCTGCGGCGAGCGGCGCGGTCGAGATTGGCGAGCGCTTTGCGGACGCGGATCTGGTGGCCTGTGCACGGCACTTGCAGGGCCGTGTTCTGTTGCGACAGCGGCGAACCGCGGAGGGTTTCGCGCTCCTCGACGAGGCGATGATTTCGGTAACGGCTGGCGAATTGTCGCCGCTGCTTACCGGCTTGATCTACTGCAGCGTGATCGAAGCGTGTCAGCAAGTCCATGATCTGGGCCGCGCGCGCGAATGGACGTCCGCCCTGGGGCGATGGTGCGCCAAACAGCCCCAGCTGATCAGTTTCAGCGGCACCTGCCTGATGCATCGCGCCGAGATCAAGCGGCTCAGCGGCGCATGGCAGGACGCGATCGACGAAGCGCAGCAGGCCGTGGAGCGTTTAACGCGGTCGAACAATCGGAAAGATACGGCTGGGGCGTGGTATCAGCTGGCGGAAGTACACCGCCTTCGCGGAGACTTTGACGCGGCCGAGCAGGCATATCGGAGTGCAAGCCAAATATGGCTTCGAACCGCAGCCGGGCCTTGCCCTGTTGCGGTTGGCCGAAAGGCACATCGATGCTGCTGCGGCCACATTCCGGCGCGTCATGGCGGCGACGACCGACCAAGTGAAGCGCATTCGGCTGCTGCCTGCTCACGTCGAGATCATGTTGGCGGCTGACGACATCGAGGAAGCACGCCGTGCATGCCACGAACTGGCAGACGTTGCAGAAAGCTACAGAACCGAACCGCTGTGCGCCCTTGCCGCCCACGCGCGGGGAGCGGTGGAAATGGCAGAAGGCGAAGCACAGGCTGCGGTGGCTTGGCTGCGCCAGGCGCTCGAGGGTGGCAGCAAGTTGAAGCGCCATACGAAGCAGCGCGCGTAGGCGTCATGATAGGCCAGGCTTGCCGTGCCCTCGGTGACAACGACGGTGCGGCACTGGAGTTGGAGGCAGCCCGGACAGTGTTCCAGCACCTCGGTGCCACGCCGGACGTTTCTCGCGTCGATAGCCTGCTTGACATTGACATGCGGCCGATCGAAGCCCGCGGCCTCTCTGCCCGCGAACTGCAGGTTCTCCGCCTGATCGCTTCCGGTAAAACCAACAAGGAAATCGCCAACGAACTGCATTTGAGCGGAAAGACAGTGGACAGGCACGTCAGCAATATTTTCAACAAGCTCGAAGTCCCCACTCGCACCGCGGCCACCGCCTGGGCTTACGAACACCGCCTCATCTGATCGCGTCTGGCGTGGGTGGAATCACCCATGGATCGCCGGGGCCGATTGGGTGGTTCGCCCGAAGCGCCGCCCTCCCTTCCGCCTTAACCTAGCTTGCACGAAACTGACCGGTCATGGATGCGCGGCGCCTCGGCGCGGGTCGCCCACAGATCGCGGGACGCACCCTGTGATAGCGCTGCGAACATCCGACCACAACGAAAGGAGCAAGCGATGTCAAATGCCGATACCGGGATGCGGGTTGCAGGCGCCTGGCTCGCGATCGCATCTGTTCTCCTGGGATTGGTCCTTATCGGCCACGGGCCAATCCATCCCGATCTCGCCCATCAAATGCAGGTCATCGCCAATGGCGCCACCCTGTGGGTGGTCGTGCATTGGGCCGCCGCGGCAGCACTGTCGCTGTTCGTAGTCGCGAGCCTGATCGTGCTCACCGCGGGCTCTCGCCTGACCGAACGCTGGTGGACTCTATCCGCTTGGGCGGTGGTGCCGGTCGGCGCCCTCTGGACGATGACCACCGCCGTGGCCGAGGCCACCACCGTCGCCGATGCGGTCGCAGCCAACGATATGGCGCGATTCACGACCTGGTGGGCGTTTGCCGAAGGCAAAGCCAACGGCTTTATGTTCCTGTGCCTGGCGGTTGCCGTGATCGCCGGCAATGAGGCGCTGAGCCGGCAACAGGTAACGCCGACTTGGGCGTCACTGGTCGGAGTTGTGGCCGGGCTTGCTGCCTTTGTCGGCTGGCCGTTGGGCATGTGGTTCGGCATCGGGCTGGGCAGCCTCGTCTGGGTCGCGTCGTCTTTCGTGATGGCCCTTTGGACGTTGTGGTTCGGATTGGGGCTCGCGCGAGCCGAGATCGGTGTGTCAACCGCTCGCAGCGCGCGCTCGAGCGCGTGAGCAATCCAAGAGGCCAGGCGCACATGCAAGACGAAGCCGTCCTACCAGCATGAGGGAGGCCATGATGACTCACGTCGAAGGCTACACCGCCACCCCGGCGGCAATTGAATCGAACCGCATATCCGGAGAATCTGCCCGCACGCGGCTGCTCACCGGGCTGCCGATCGCCGAACGGCGGCTCGAATTGGCCGGCATCTCGACCGAGCTACTGGCAGGCGGCGCGGGACCACCGATCGTGCTGTTGCACGGCCCAGGAGAACATGCAGCAAAGTGGCTAAGAATTCTCCCGGACCTTGTGAGAACACATCACGTGATCGCGCCGGATCTGCCGGGCCATGGCGCGTCTGGGACGATCGAGGGTCCGGTCCATCCTGATCGTGTTCTCGCGTGGCTTGGCGAACTCATCAAGTGCACCTGCCCGACACCGCCCATTCTTGTCGGCCAAATTCTCGGCGCCGCAATTGCCGCTCGCTTTGCCGCCAAGCACGGTAACAAGCTCCGCTGCCTAGTGCTGTCGGATGCGCTCGGCCTCGCGCCGTTTCAGCCGGCGCCTGAATTTGGCGCGGCGCTCTCCGCGTTCATCGTGGAGCCAAGTCCGGAAAACCATGATCGGCTCTGGCAGCGGTGCGCCTTCGACCTCGACTCGCTGCGCGATCAGATGGGCGAAAGCTGGGACCATCTGCGGGCCTACAATCTCGACCGCGCTCAGGTGCCGGAGTTGAAGCCGACCCAGCAGAACCTGATGGAACAGTTTGGGCTTCCGGCAATCCCACTGGAGGAACTGGCGCGCATCAGAATCCCGACTGTCCTGGTCTGGGGGCGGCATGACCTTGCCACTCCATCGCCTGTAGCCGAAGCAGCGAGCCTCCGGCTTGGGTGGCCGCTCCACATTATCGACGGCGCAGCCGACGATCCGCCGATCGAGCAGCCTGCCGCATTTGTCAAGGTGCTACGCGCTGCGCTTAACGAGGCCGAATCCGCGGCTCCTCAGGCGCTGCCGGACACACGTGAGGCTTGGGACCGAATTGCCTCGGGTTACGATCGGACGAACACCGAAACACAGATGTGGCTTGGCAATGAGAGTCTGGTCAGGGCAGGGCTCCGCCCGGGTATGCGCCTTCTTGACATTGCATCCGGCAGCGGCGCACTCAGTATCCCGGCAGCTCGGATCGGTGCCGAGGTGGTCGCCGTCGACCAGTCGCCCGTCATGCTCCGCCTGCTCCGAGAGCGCGTCAGCCGGGAAAGCCTGGAAATCGATACCCGCGTAATGGACGGGCATGCGCTCGCCTTTGACGACGACAGCTTCGACGTGGCGGGATCTCAGTTTGGGGTCATGCTCTTTCCCGACATGCCGAGGGGTATTCGGGAGATGGCGCGGGTTGTCAAACCTGGAGGGCGGGTGCTGGTCAATGCCTATGGCGACCCGCATCGAATTGACTTCCTCGCTTTCTTGGTTGGGGCTGTTCAATCGGTACGCCCGGAGTTTAATGGTCCGCCAATGGACCCGCCGCCACTGCCGTTTCAGCTCAGCGATCCGGAGCGGCTTGCCCGCGAACTGGCGAAGGCCGGACTGAAGGACGTCAATGTCGAGACGATCACCGAGAGCACAGCGTTCAAGTCAGGCGCTGAGCTATGGGATTGGATCGTGTGGAGCAATCCAATTGTCGAGGAAGTGCTTGGCAGCCTCGCGTTGAGCGAAGGCGAGCGCGGAGTCATTCGCCAGACGCTCGATCGCATGGTGCGCGACCGGGCCGGCGATGACGGCGCGGCCATCCTGAGAAACCCGTCAATATTGGCATCGGGACCAAGTGAGCGCGCGGCCATTGATGGCGCGACGCTCGCGCCTGGGCCACGCCGTCGCGGAACGACGGAACGAGGGATACGATGTACCGCCCGACCTTCTGGCGCACATCTCGCCGCTGGCCTGGGCACACATTTTACTGACTGGCGAGTATCTGTGGCCGAAGGAGCAGAACGCTTAGAGTGTCATTTCGCCCCCCTACCGAAACCGACCCCTGGTGGGAAGCGCCGGAAAAAACTCCTCAGTCGGCGGTCAGCACGACCTTGACGCTCTGCGAGCGGTCGGCGGCCAGGGCAAACGCATCGCGGGCCGAGGCGAGGGGACGTTCGGCGGTCACCAGCTTCAGGACGTCTATATCCCCGCCGACGATGAGATCGACCGCCTGGTTGAATTCCGCGCCGAAACGAAACGTGCCGTTCAGATTGATTTCCTTGGCCATCACCGCATTGGCCGCCACCGGGATCTGACCACCCGGAAGATTGCCGACCTGAACGACCGTGCCGCCGCGCCGGACGCTGGCGATCGCCGCCGCGAGGCCCGCTGCGGTGCCTGAAATCTCGAACGCGACATCGATCGCCTTGTCGGACGCGAGCGCCTTGAGTTCCTCGTCGCCGCCAGACAGGTCGATCGTCCTGTTTGCTCCAAGTTTGCTGGCGAAGGCGAGCGGCGCCTCTGCTATGTCGACGACGGTGAGCTCGCCACATCCCTTGAGCCTGGCGGCGAGCATGGTCAGAAGCCCGATGGGGCCGGCGCCGAACAGGATGACGTTGCGGCCGGCGATGTCGCCGGCCCGTGCCACAGCATGCAGGCTGACGGCGAGCGGTTCGGCGAGTGCCGCCGCCTGGTAGGGGACATCGGGCGGGACCTTGACGCATTGCGCCGGCGTGGCGTCGAACACGCTGGCGAAACCGCCCTGCATGTGCGGCGTTTTCGACGCCGAGCCCATGAAATAGATGTTCTCGCAGAGATTGGCGCGGCCCTCAGCGCATCGCGCACATTGTCCGCACCAGCGCGACGGGTTGACCGCAACGCGATCACCGATGGCAAGTCCGGGCGCGTCCGCGCTGATTTCGACAATCTCTCCGGCGACCTCGTGGCCGAGCACGAGCGGCGATGTGACGACAAAATCGCCGGTTCGCGCATGGCGGAAATAGTGCAGGTCGGAACCGCAGATGCCGCCTGCGCCGAAACGCACACGCACCATTCCCGGCGCGAGGGGGCCGAGCGGATGCTCGACGACGCGCAGATCCTCGGGGCCGAACAGCGTCGCGGCGACTGCGCTATCGATCATCGGATCAGGCCCATTTGCGTCGGCAGCCACAGCGTGATGGCGGGGATGAAGGTGATCAGGATCAGCGCGACGATCAACGGGACGAGCCAGGGCAGAATTGCCATGGTCGTACGCTCGACCGACAGCTTGGCGACCCGCGAGAGGACGAACAGCACCATGCCGAGCGGCGGATGCAGGAGACCAATCATCAGATTGAGCGTCATGATCAGACCGAAATGCACCGGATCGATGCCGTAGAGGACCACGATCGGCAGGAGGATCGGCACAAGGATCGTGATCGCGGCGATCGTGTCGAGGAAACAGCCGACTACCAGCATCAGGATGTTCACCAGGATCAGGAACACCCATTTGTTTTCGGTCAGCGATGTGATGAAGACCGAGAAGAGCTGCGCCGCCTGGCTGACCGTGAGCAACCAGGCGAAGATCGACGCTGCTGTGACGATGAAGAGGACCGATGCGGTCGTCTCGATCGTGTCGAAACTGGCTTTGGCGAGGGCTGCAAGTGTCATCGTGCGATAGCGCACGAGCCCGAGAAACAACGACCAGATGACGGCGGCCATGGCCGCTTCGGTCGGCGTGAACCAGCCCATGGTCATGCCGCCGATCAGGATGATCGGTGTCATGAGCGCCATGACGGCGGAAAAGTCGAAATACCAGTCGCAGGCGATCAGGACGACGAGCGCGATGCCGACGGCAATGTTGAGCGACAGTCCCGCCTGGACAAGGACATAAACGGCCAGCGGGAAGCAGCATACGACGGCCACCTCGATCGAGGCGGCGGCAAGGCGGTTCAATTTGAACGGCGTGTCCGAACCCCAGCCCCGGCGGTGAGCGAAGATCGCGACCGTCACCATCATCAGCACCGTCATGACGACGCCGGGCAGGATGCCGGCCATGAACAGCGCGCCGATCGAGACGTTGGCCATCATGCCGTAGATAACGAAGGGCAGCGACGGGGGGAAGATCGGGCCGAGCGTCGAGGAGGCCGCGGTGACGCCGACGGCGGCCTCCACGGGATAACCATGGTCGCGCATGGCCTTGATCTCGATGGTGCCGATGCCGGCGGCGTCGGCAAGGGCTGCGCCCGACATGCCGGCGAAGACCACCGATCCGACGATGTTTACCTGCGCGAGGCCGCCCTTCATCCAGCCGACAAGCGCCAGCGCGAAGGAATAGATTCGCCCGGTGACACCGGCGATGTTCATGAGATTGCCGGCAAAGATGAAGAACGGCACGGCAAGCAGCGGAAAGCTCTCGACACCGGCGATCATGCGCTGCGCGGCGATGATGTCGGGCGCCACGCCATAGAAGACGAGATAGAGCAGCGACGACACCGCCATCGACACAGCGACAGGCACGCCGACCAGCATCAGGACGAGAAAGGCTCCGATCAGAAGCAGCATGGCCTATTCCCCCAATCCGTCGAACGCGGCGGGGCGCTCCAGCGCCGAGTAGCCACGGCGGATGTTGCCGATGAATACCTGGATGGCGCGCAGCATCATCAGCACGAAACCGGCGAAGACGGCGTAGAAGACGACGTTGCGCGGCAGGTTGATGGTGACCATCCGCTCGCGGTGGACGATCCCGATATAGCGCCAGAGGAGCCAGGACATGTAGGCGAAGAAGCAAATGGTAATCACATTGACCGCGAGCGCCAGGTAGCGCCCCGCCCCAGCGGGGAGATAGTGATAGAGCACGTCGACGTGGATGTGGCGCGTGGTGCGCGTGCACATGACCGAGCCCAGGAAGACCACGACGACGAGGCAGTTGATCGCAATCTCCTCGGTCCAGGCAAAACTGTTGTTCATGACGTAGCGCGTGAAAAACTGCAGAAACACGCAGAACGACATGCCCCAAAACACGGCGAGCGTGACCCAGTCTTCCACCGCGTATCGTGACAGATCGACGGGCGGCGCTTCTTCCTCGAATGCATGCGCCAGTTCTTCGGGGGTAACCTGGGTGTGGACCTCTTGGGTCATCGGCAAGCTCCGGGCACTGTTGGACAGCGGGCTCGACAGACCCGACGCGCTTGTCGCGCCGGGCCCGGATTAATGCGGGTTACTTGACGGCGCGGATCGCCTCCCAATCTTCCTTGCGATAGCCGAACTCCTCGAACGTCACCTTCTCCATCACGTTCTTCTCGAAATCGGCGCGATCGACTTCGGTGACGGTGAGACCGCGCTCCTTGAAGGTTTCAACCAGGGCTTTCTCGCGATCGACAATGATCTTCGTCGCTCGCGCGGCAGCCTCCTGCATCACCTCGGTGAAGATCGCCTTGTCCTCGTCCGACAATTGCGACCAGCGCGATTGCGACACGACCGTGTTGAGATGATCGACGATGTGCCCGGTCAGGATAATGTGCTTTTGCACTTCGTAGAACTTTTTGGCGTCGATTGTCGTCAGCGGGTTTTCCTGCGCTTCCACCGTGCCCTGCTGCAAGGCGAGATAGACCTCGGCGAAGGCGATCGGCGCGGTGTTGGCGCCGCAGGCGCGCGGCATGGCGAGATAGGCCGGCACGTCCGGCACGCGGATCTTCAGGCCCTGCATGTCGGCGCATTTCTCGATCGGCCGGTTAGAAGTCGTGTGACGCGTGCCGTAGTAGGTGGTCGCCGTGATGTGATGGCCGGACGCTTCTTCGTAGCCGCCGGTCAACTCCTTGTATTTGTCGCTCTTGGTGTAAGCGAGCAGGTGATCGGCGTCGCGGAAAGTGAACGGGAAGTATGTCACGCCGATCGGCGGGAATTCACGGGCGGCGAAACTCGATCCGGAGATGATGATGTCGACCGTGCCGAGGGTCAGCCCCTGGTTGATGTCGGCTTCCTTGCCGAGTTGCGAAGCCGGGAAGACGTCGATCGTATAGCGGCCGTCGGTGCGCTTCTTGATCTCTTCCGCCGCCCATACGGACTCTGTGTGGAAGGGTTCGGACGTTTCGTAGACGTGGGCCCATTTCAGCGCGGTTTGTGCAGAGGCCGAAGCCATGGGCAGAGCGATTGCGGCGATCGTGCCGAGCAGAACGGCGTATTTCCTCAACATCATATTCCTCCCTGTGAATGGATTTTGACTGTACCGACAGGATCCTCCCGGTCGGCTGCTAGACCTTTTAGTTTGAGCATCGGTTTTTCCCAAACCGGTTCCCACTTTTGGGTCCGATGCTCTATTCCGCGACCTCCCTGGCTGCGGATTTCTCACCGAAATTGCGTGAGAATCTCAATTGCGACTGACGCAGATGTTCCTGCATGGCGGCTTTGGCCCGTTCAGGGTCGCGCGCCGCGATCGCGTCGCGCACCGCGCGATGCTCCTCCGCGGCGACCCGCCAGGAATCCCTGTTCTCGAAATAGCTCGACAGGCGTTCGAAATATGGGTTCATGCGCTGGTCGAAAAGCTCGCCGATGCAGCGCACCAGGACGGCGTTTCCGAGAATGCCCGCCACCATCGTATGGAACTCGCGGTCAAGTGCGATCGTCATCTTGGTCGGGTGAGGTATGTCCTCCATGCGGCGCAGCACGTCGTCCATATGTTCGATATCGATCGGTCGAACATGGAGGGCGGCTTCGGCGGCGATCGCCCCTTCAATGAACTCGCGCGCCCGCAACAGCTCGAACGGGCCTTCATCCATCTCCGCCGTCAAAATTTCGGCTCGTGGCGGGTCGGTAACGTAGATGCCGGAGCCGACGCGAATGCGTATGCGCCCCTCGACCTCGAGCGCGATCAACGCTTCGCGGACGGTCGGCCGGGAAATGCCCAATTGATCGGCCAGTTCGCGCTCGGTCGGCAGGCGATCGCCGACTGCGAATTCGCCCGCGTCGATCAGCTGCCTGAGCTGATCAGCGATCTGTCGGTAAAGTCGACGTGGTTCAACGGCCTGGATCGGCATTGTCACCCAGTTCTACTTCAACGGAATCATCCGGCTGATCTCGGATCGGTAAATTGGTCTGACCTATTGATCGAAAACTGCCGCGAAAAAGGCTGAGAGTCAAGCAGTAGAGAACGCCCATGGAAAACATTTTCGGTGACTTTCTTGGAAACGACGGATCGGCCATGGCTGGGCGGCAACTCTTGACCTTCCAGCAACTGGAAGGCTTATCGCTCGGTTTCGCCGCCAACACCATCTTCGGAAGTAGGGAGTGGCCTAAGACGCGGCGCGTTCAAGGAGGCGGCCGAAACAGTCCGTCGCTCTAGGTCAGCGGAGAGAAAACCGACAGGAGTTCTGCAGTGTTCGTACAGCCGGTCGACTACTTCCTTGCAGTCTGGTTCGTTCTTGCGGGCCTCAGCACGGCTTATGTGGCGTGGGACCAGTTCCGCAACAATCCCGAACCTGTGGTGATGAAATGGGGCTTCATCCTGGTCACGCTCTATATGGGGCCGCTGGGGCTGCTGATTTACGTGCTGGCCGACAAGGAGCCGCGGCCGGGCGAACATGAGGCGTTCACCAAGCCGCTGTGGAAGCAAGGCGTCGGCTCGACGATCCACTGCGTGGCCGGAGACGCCACGGGCATCATCCTCGCGGCGGCAATCACCGCCGCTCTCGGGCTGCCGATGTGGATCGATCTCATCGTTGAGTATGTTGCCGGATTCGCCTTCGGCCTGTTCATCTTCCAATCGCTGTTCATGAAATCGATGATGGGCGGCACCTATTGGGAGAATGTCCGCAAGAGCTTCATGCCGGAATTCATCAGCATGAATTTCATGATGGCGGGGATGGCGCCGGTCATGAGCTTCCTGATGATGGGCAGCGACATGCGGGCCATGGAACCGACCGAGCTCCTGTTCTGGGGCGTGATGTCGTTCGGGGTGATCGTTGGATTCACCGCAGCATATCCTGCCAACGTATGGATGGTGGCCCGTGGCCTGAAGCACGGGCTGATGACCGAACGCAAACCGGAATTCGAGAGAGCGGAAGGCAGGCGTGAGCCCGCGCACGGCGGGGCGGAAGCCGGGATGGCGGTGCATCGCCAGGCTCACGCGCGCCTCGACGAACACGCCAACCCCGGACATGGCGGCCCGGGCGGCAATCGCGGGGCTGGCCATCATGGATCCGGCCATGGCTCCTCCCACGGCAATGGCGGAGGCGGGTCGCGTGGTGCGCATGGCGGTCACGGCATGGAACCGGATGCAACTGTGCCGCAACTCGCGGCCTTCGGCGGCGTGTCCGTACTCGCGCTGGCGCTCGGCATGATCGCTCCGGCCAATTGGGTGAACCTCACCCTCAGCGCGCGAGACGTCGGCGGCGCCATCATGCCGCCCGGCATGATCATGGACCGCGACACGCCGGCTGCAGCGATGCTGGACATGGCCGCGGTGCATCCTCGCCTGGTCACTGCCAGCCATGGCCTGGAAGTTCGCGGCGACCGGGAACTGGAAGCCAGGATGGAGAACGGGGTAAGGGTGTTCGACCTGGAAACCTCGGTCATTCGCTGGGCGATCCTGCCGGACGTGAAAGTCGACGCCTATGCGATCAACGGGCAGGTTCCCGGCCCGCGGCTGCATATCCGGCAAGGCGACCGGGTGCGCATCAATGTGACGAACCGGCTGCCGGAGAGCACGACCATCCACTGGCACGGGTTGATCCTGCCGAACGAAATGGATGGCCCGGGCGAGATCACGCAGGAGCCGATCCCGCCCGGCGGCAGCTATCGATACGAATTCACGGCGGGCCAATCGGGGACCTACTTCTATCACTCGCATGACCATGTCGATCGCCAGCAAGCGCTCGGACTCTACGGCGCACTCATCATCGATCCCGCCAATCCCCAGGACGAGATTGCGGCAGACCACGACTATGTTATTCAGCTTCAGGAATGGCTGATGCGGGAGGGGCTGACTTTTCCGTCGATGCCGATGGACGGCGGACAGCCGAATTATTTCACCATCAACGGCCGCGCCTATCCGTCAACGGACACGATCAGGATGAAGGTCGGCGAAACTCTGAAGGTGCGCTTCATCGGTACCAACAATGGGTTTATCCACCCGATGCACATTCACGGCGGTCCATTCGAAGTTGTCGCCCGCGACGGCGAGACTATCCCGGAGTCGGCGCGGTTCCTCGCCGATACGGTCAACGTCGGACCCGGGCAACGCTACGATGTCGTCTGGCAGGCACGGCGGCCCGGAAAATGGCTGATCCACTGCCATATCGGGCATCATACGACTAACAACAATGTCGAAGAGAAGGGCGGTGGCGGACTGATGGTCGTAATCGATGTGCAACCCTGAAGCCCGCTCCGCAAGGCGAAACGTAGATGGATATCTTGGCCATCTACGGCGGCCTGTTTGCTATTGCCTTCGCCGCGGCGACCATCCTTCCGGCGCAGTCGGAGGCCGCCCTTGCAGGGCTCCTCGCCATGGATTCCCTCTCCCCCGCAATGCTGGTTCTTGTCGCCAGCGTGGGCAACGTCCTGGGTTCTGTGGTGAACTGGGGACTTGGTCGAGGGATCGAACGCTTCCGGGACAGGCCCTGGTTTCCGCTGCGCCCCGCGACGCTCGACCGCGCCACGAGCTGGTATCACCGTTATGGAAGATGGTCGCTCTTGTTAAGCTGGATGCCGATCGTCGGCGACCCACTGACCGTGGTCGCCGGGGCTTTGCGCGAGCCGCTATGGAGCTTTGTCGCAATCGTCGCCGTCGCGAAGCTTTCGCGTTATCTGGTCGTCGCCGGAGCAGTGCTGGGCCTGATGTAAAACCGAAATCGCGGACATCGCAGCAGGCAGTTGCGTTCACTTTTGGTTGCACTGCAACAAAGCGGCCGCGGCTACCTTGACAAATCAGACGAACAATTGTCGGAAGGGTGCGATGACGACTCTTGGTCGAACTACGATCCTAGGAAACATACCGCTCCGAGCAATGCTGGCGGTCGTGTTCCTGGTCATGTCGGCTCTTCAGCCTGGTCTGTTCGCCACAGCCAATGCCACGGGCTTTCACGCCGGGGCGGATCTCCAGGCCGAGACACCCGCACACGATATGGGCCATCACGGCGCCACGGCGGACGACGCGGACATGTCGGAGCATCATCACGGCGACAAGCAATCCTCTGACAAGAGCTGTGAAGTCCATTGCGCGCCGGCAAATGCGGTGCCGGTCGACTGCCCTGACTTGGAGCATGTTGTCTCCCGCTGCTTTGCGCCCGTCGTTGCCGTCACTTTGCCGTTAGGCGAATACGCAGCGCTCATAAGGCCTCCCAAACATCTGAACTGACGCGCCCTTTCGGGGCGTTCGCGCGCAGCGTCGGGAATCCGTTCCCGCGCGGCCAAACGCATACGTCAAGCTTCAGGTCTACAATGAAAATCGCAAGCTCCGCGATGCTCGCATCGCTGTTAATTGCAGGATGTGCGGCATCCACGCCGCCGGACATCCTTCCCGCCTTCAATCCGGCCGATCCCGCAATGGGCGTCCGTGATGCGCACTACCACCCGGCCGTCGTCGATTATCGCCACCGCGAGCCAGTGGATCCGCAGAATTGGCGGCGTCTCAATGAAGAACGCTCCTCTGCGAACCCGGGAGCCGGATCATGAAGCGCCGCCCCTTGACCATGGCTGCGGTGGTAACCATCCCGCTGATCGCTGCCGGATGCACGACCAGCGCAGCCCTCAATGGCATCTCAGCCCCCATGGCCGGCTTCACGACAGTCGCGGCACGTGCCGAATCCGTGACCGGCAATCAAACCGTGTGGGTCCAATCCAGCGAGGAAGCGCGGACGGTCTCGGAGCGCGTGAAGCGCCTCGTCCAGAGGAAGACGATCGGGCCAGACACCGCGGTGCAGGTCGCCTTGCTCAACAACAAGGGCCTGCAGGCCGCCTACGCCGAGATCGGCCTGTCGGCGGCCGACATGTGGCAGGAAACGATGTTCGTCAATCCGACGATCTCGATCGGCATGATCGGCGTCGATCCTGTGCGGACGATCGAAGGAGCGGTGGTCAGCAACATCCTTGCGCTGGCGACCCATAAGCAGCGCGTCGCAGTCGCGGATGCGCGTTTCCGTCAGGCCCAGCTCCGCGCCGCCGAAGAAACGTTACGACTGGCCGCGGACACGCGGCGGGCCTGGATCAATGCTGTCTCGGCCTGGGAGAACGTTTCCTATCTGAACAAGGCGCAAGCCGCCGCTGACGCTGCCTCCGAACTCGCTCAAAAACTTGGCGAGACGGGCGCCTTCACAAAGACCGGCCAAGCCCGCGAGCACGTCTTCTATGCCGAGATCACCGGTCAGGCGGCGGAGGCGCGGCTCGCCGCCCGCACCGCCAAGGAAGAGCTCACCCGTCTGATGGGTCTATGGGGGCCGGACGTCGATTACTCGGTTCCCAATATGCTTCCAGCCTTGCCCAAAGGCGCCAAGGCCAAACGCGCGATCGAGGCGGAGGCACTAAAAAATCGCGTCGACCTCGAGATCGCGAAACTCGAGCTGGAGGCGCTGGCGAAATCCTACGGTCTGACCGAGGCGACGCGCTACGTTAGCGATCTGGAACTGCTTTCCGGCGTGGAGGTGGAGCGCGAGGAGGCGGAGGAGGGCGGAACCGAGACGAGTGTCTCACCCACTCTCGAGCTCGAATTCGTCATTCCGATTTTCGACACCGGCAAGGCACGCATGCGCAAGGCCGAACTTGCCTATATGCAAGCTGCAAACCGGATGGCGGAAAAGGCGGTCAACATCCGGTCGGAGGCTAGATCGGCCTATGACGCCTACCGTTCGACCTACGACATTGCCCGGCACTATCGGAACAATGTTGTGCCGCTGCGAACAAAGATCGAGGCGGAGTCGGTCCTCACCTACAACGGCATGATCACCAACACGTTCGAGCTGCTGGCGGACACACGCGCGAAAATCAGCTCGATCATGCTTTCCCTCAATGCCAAGCGCAATTTCTGGCTGGCCGACGTCAATCTCGGAACCGCCATCCACGGTGGCGGCGCAAGCGCGTCCGGGGGCGGCGACGCACCGGCCGCGGCCGAAGCGGGCGCCGAAGGCCTCTGAACTCAAGGAGAAGAAAATGCTTTCAAGACGCCAGTTGCTAGGCGCGGGAGCCCTGCTCGCCGGCGCCACTGCATGGACCAAAACGTCCGCGATGGGGCTGCCCGACGCTCCAATCATGGAGTCCCCCGACATGCAGCCTCCGATCTTCCCGACGAGCGGACCCGACTACCAGCCGGTCGTGACGCTCAACGGCTGGACCCTTCCGCATCGCATGAACAACGGCGTGAAGGAGTTCCACCTCGTGGCCGAGCCGGTCGAGCGCGAGATGTCGCCCGGCATGACTGCCTATCTCTGGGGCTACAACGGCCAATCTCCCGGCCCGACCATAGAGGCGGTCGAGGGCGATCGAGTCCGCATCTTCGTAACAAACAAGCTGCCGGAGCACACGACGATCCATTGGCACGGCATGATCCTGCCCAACGGCATGGACGGCGTGACCGGTCTTACCCAGCCCGGAATCCCGCCCGGCAAGACCTTCGTCTACGAGTTCGACCTCGTGAAGAGCGGCACATTCATGTATCACCCGCACGCCGACGAAATGGTCCAGATGGCCATGGGCATGATGGGCTTTTTCGTCATTCATCCCAAAGACCCGAAATTCATGCGCGTGGACCGCGATTTCGTGTTCCTGCTGAACGCCTTCGACATCGAACCGGGATCGTATGTCCCGCGCATCATGGAGATGACGGATTTCAACCTCTGGGCATGGAACAGCCGCGTCTTTCCGGGGATCAGCCATCTTCCGGTGGCGAAAAACGACCGGGTCAGGGTCCGCGTAGGCAACCTGACCATGACCAATCATCCGATCCACATGCATGGCTACGACTTCGAGGTGACCTGCACCGATGGCGGCTGGGTCCGGCCGGAGGCGCGGTGGCCGGAGGTGTCGATCGACATCCCCGTCGGCGCCATGCGGGCATATGAGTTCGAAGCCAAATATGAGGGCGACTGGGCGATCCATTGCCACAAGTCGCACCACACAATGAACGCCATGGGCCACGACGTGCCCACGTTCATCGGCGTCGACAACTCGAAAGTCACCGACAAGATCCGCCGGGTCCAGCCGGAATACATGGCCATGGGTGACCGCGGCATGGCCGACATGGGCGAGATGGAGATGCCGCTTCCCGACAACACGATCCCGATGATGACCGGCTGGGGCCAATTCGGCGCCATCGAGATGGGCGGTATGTTCTCGGTCGTGAAGGTTCGGGAGGGCCTCGCCTCGAACGATTACGCCGATCCGGGATGGTACCAGCATCCGGAGGGAACCGTGGCTTACGAGTGGAAGGGGGATGTCCCCGCTCCGACGAAATCAGGCGACGCAAAAACGATGGCCCCGGCAGCGCACGGCGGTCACGGCAAACAGGGATGAGAAACCGAAACCCCGCAACCTCAACAATGAGAGAAAGTGCAGCATGAAACATATAATCGCAGCGGCCGTTTTGATGGCGGTCAGTTCGGGAACAGCTCTTGCCGGTGGAACCCACGCCGGAGGCCATGGCGACAAGGCTGCCACAATGCCGATCGGCAGCCCTGGCGAGGCTGGCAAGGCAAAGCGGACCGTCAACATCTCGATGTCAGAGAATGACGACGGGAAGATGTTGTTCCAACCGGCCGTGCTCAAGGTGAAGAAGGGCGAGACCGTTCGCCTGAAGTTCGTCAACAAAGGCCAGGTCGACCACGAATTCGTCATGGATGTCCGTGAAGGGATCATGGAGCACAAGGCGCTGATGGAGAAATTCCCCGAGATGGAGCACGCCGATCCCAACTCGATCCGACTGGCGCCCGGCGCCAGAGGCGAGATCATCTGGACGTTCGCCAACGCCGGCGAATTCGGCTTCGCCTGCCTGATCCCGGGTCACTACGATTCAGGCATGAAGGGCGATATCACCGTCGCCCACTAACCCCCAAAATTGCAAAGGAAGCAGTCATGAGGATATTGATAAGAGCATTCTCGGCACTCGCGCTCGCGCTCGCCATCGGCGGGAGCGCGCTGGCGCAGGAATACGTGAAAGGCGAAGTCGTCAAGGTCGACGCCAAGCAGAAAAAGCTGACGATCAAACATGAGCCGCTGACCAATCTCGACATGCCCGCGATGACGATGGTGTTCGTCGTCGCGGAGGACGGCATGATCGAGAAGGTCAAAGCGGGTCAAGCAATCGAGTTTGCAGCCGACCGCGTCAACGGGCGCATCACGGTCACCGATATTAAGTGATCCACGACTAGCGCCGCGGGTTGCAAATCAACCCGCGGCCGCCGTCCGATCGGGCAAAAACGCGCGTCACGACGAGGGGGCCGCGCAGAATGTTATCCAGAGGTTCACTTTCCAATCGTCAGGTGCGGAACGGCTTAGAGGCATCTCTATAGGATATCTTCGCGCGCCCACGCTCACATGCGCCGGATAATTGCAGCGAACGCGTGCACGATGCTTGCCGGTATCTTCATACCTGATGGCGCCGTTCGCGTCTGTTTCGACTAATCCAATAGCGACGTCAAAGTCATAGTCCCCATCTCGCGAGACGCTATTGTTCAGGATGCTGAGCTGGACCGAGGTGGCATCTGGAAAATTGGCGGTGTAAAAGATCAGTTGCTCCGCCGCCATCGAGGGCGTAGCCACCAACACGCCGGCAAAAAATGCAATGGCGCGCATCTCCTCCTCCCGAGGGACGAGGAGAGACTATCATCTCGCGCACAAATGTCCGAATCGATTCTCTGTCCGGCCGCTGGTCGAGGTATTCAGAATGGTCGGAGTTTCCTTGGAGATCAGTTTTTGTCCTTCAGATGATAATCGCGGAAATGAAGGCGCGGGGGCGAACCTCGCGCCCTCGCACGATGCTTCTAGGCCGCCATTTCCCGGCAGCTTTCCGCACAGCGACGGCAGGCCTCGATGCATTCCTGCATGTCACCGAGACGCTCGCAGTCCTCCGAACATTCGTTGCAGATCTCTGCGCATTCGGCACAGGTATGCTTGTGGTGCTCGGAACCGATGAGCATGAAATGCGCCGATGTCCGGCAGATCTCGGCGCACGCTATCGTGAGCGTGGCTGTTTCGAGCCGTGCCCTGCCCCTGCTCCCAACGTGGATGGGCACGGGGCAAGCCTTCGTGTGAATGCTCAACTATGTCCATCGTCAGGCCGAGAGTGGGGGCGAGATGTTCGGCCGATCACTCGGACCAAATGGGTTGCGGTCCACAACCCTTGCGAAATCACCCTATTGGCATCCCATACCTGCGCCTCGCCGGTGCCGGAGGAAACTACTGGCGTTCTCGCATTTCCCGCCGAATTCCAACAGCAAGAAGCCCTATGCTCACTATCACCAGCATCACCTCGATGAACAAAGCCGATTGACCAGGGACCGCTCGATGTAGCCGGAGGATCCAATGGAACACGATATTATCAACTATGCCCAGAGCGCCGATTGCCATTAAGGCACCGTTGATCGCGGCGCTGTTTCGTTCATTCATGTCAGGTGCTCATTGCTTCCCAAGATCAGGCTCTTGGCCGGTGTTTCTGAGCATCAACCTATTATGGCGCAGTGCCTCGGTTATGCCACCTCCTGTGCCGCGCTAGCGGAGCCGCATCTCGGCGGATAGATCGACGGCCGACATATTCGGAATACCCGCGCTCCAGCCTCGAGCGGGATCAGAGACCGAAACTCTCGAGCGATTTGAGTGGCTTCATAACGCCCACCGCTGTCTTGGTCAGCGACGGACAGCGCTCGCCCGGACGAGACCGACCAGGAAATGCTGCATCTGCTGCAACTGCTGCATGTGCTGCGACAGCGCACGCTGCTCATGCTGCTTGCGCCACCCGTATCGGGTGATGCGCGTGGCTTGTAGAGCGACACCGCCACAGGCACGAGCAACACCTGCAGGCCACCAGACCGCGTGGGTCAAGATTGAGCGCCTCAGCCCGACATGCGCGAAGGGAGCGGGGCGGACACGTGCGTCTCCCCCTTCGACGGCACCACCAAACGGACGGTAGACAACTGCCGCTTCGAGGACTTGGGAACCGAGATGTGATCCGACCGGGGTCAATATCGGAACCGCACGGGCGCCATTTTCAGCGCTGATGCATTCAGACCATCAAAACCATGCCCAGTAAATATTGGAAGGGCCAATCCCGACGCAGTAACTATCCAGCACGACCAACGGGTTCGTCCGAGCTGCAAAGGGATAAGAACCATGCGTGAAATAGTGAAAGTCACTACGTTGATGACTCTGGCGGTCGCGACCGGTGCAATCGCATCTGCGACCAAAGTGCAGGCCGCCGATGCGACAGCCTTCTCGATCACGATCAGAAATGTGAGTGGCGCCATTACGCTTGCGCTGCCAGATGGCAAAGCGACCTCCGCACCTATCGCGCCCGGGCTCTATGCCGTGGTCAGAGGCGACGCGAAACTTTTCACACCGAATGAAGCGGCAGGTCACTCCCTGGAAAGTCTCGCCGAAGATGGCGATGCAGCGGCACTGCTGGCCGCCATCAAGTACATAGATGGTGTCGTGACCGCTGATATGTTCGCCCCTGGGCTGCCTCTGACGGTCAAAGCCCAGCCGGGTGACCGCTTCGTATTTGCCTCGATGTTCGTCCAGTCGAATGACAAATTCGTCGCGACAGATTCCAATGGCATCGACCTGTTTGAGGGTCAGGATTCTATAGCCGGCGATCTAACGTCGAAGGTAGTTCTGTGGGACGCTGGAACGGAAAAGGGCGAAGCCCCGGGAGCAGGACCAAACCAGGCCCCGAGGCAAGCCGGACCCAATACGGGCCCCGATGAGCGTGGGGTGGTTCGAGCGGCAGACGACGGATTTACCTACCCTGCGATTTCCGATGTCATTCAGCTCACGGTTCTGCCGCGAGGGGTGAAATCGAAGTCGGGCTCTTAGCTCGGCATCGGTCAAGATCGTTGGTGTCGGACAGGCCCTGTCGATCGCGGAGCTGTGACATTTTGGTGAGCGCCTTTTCAATCGGAGCGCGCTATGGCAGACTTTCCATGATGATCCTGCTGCCACCCATCGGTCGACTGCTGGCGTTATTTGCGGTTCTCGGGCTCCTGCTCGGGCCGTTCGCGTCTTTCATGGCCGGGCCAGCGACGGCGGCACCTGTGGCAATGGAAATGGCGGAGGGCATGCCGTGTCCGGATAGTCCGCCAGCGCTGCCGGATTGTGACAAGGACTGTCCGCTGGTTGCGCTGTGCATGACGGCATTCACCTCCACTGTGGCGTCCGTCGAGGATTCAATTGCCTTTCCTCCGATCGGAAGCAAGATCTCGCCTCATGGATATTCTCCAGGCGCTTCGCTTCACCACGAACCCCATCCCAGACCTCCAAAAGCCTGAGCCATCACCCGCGGCGCCTTGACGCTGCCCTTGCCGTGCGGGGCTCCGCGCGGAGATGAAGTGTGGCTTTTCGCCACGTGATGGCATGCGCCGGCAACATCCCGGCAGCAACACAAGGAAATTGGAAATCATGGGAAATCAGCTCAATTGGCGCGCCCTTGCCGGGGCGCTGGCCGCAATCACTGTCACGACCATTTTCGGTCCCGCGACTGCCGGGAGCGCCGACTACGCGTTTGAACTCGTCGAGACCGAGGTCAAGCAGGGCGACAGCGCCACTGTGGCCGTACGGCTTTTCGACAAGAGAACCGGCGGTCCGGTCGCCGACGCCATCATTTTCGCCACGCGCCTGGACATGGCGCCGGACGGCATGGAGGCGATGACGACGTCGGTCGAGGCGATGCCTTCGGACCAGCCCGGCCTCTATCGCTTCAAGACTAACTTGATGATGCCGGGCGGCTGGCAGTTCTCGGTCGCAGCCAAAGTTCAGGGCGAGCCGGACACGATCGAAAGCAAGCTCGTTTTCAAGGCCGTGCCATGAAGCGGATTGCCACGGCATCCTTCGTTCTTGTCGCCCTCGCGGCGGCAGGGACTGGAGGATATTGGGCTGGGCTCCGCGGCTACGTGGCGCCCAGCCTGGAATCGTTTATCGATGCTTGGTCGCAGGAACGGCCCACTCTGTCCAAAGCGACGGGGCCGGTCATCTACTTCCGGCATCCCGACGGTGAGCCGGTCTATTCGGCGAACCCACGGCGGACGGAGGATGGCCGCGATTTCAAAGCCGTCCATGCGAGCGAGGACGTGAGCTTTGACTCAGCCGCGGCAACAGCGCCCGCGGAAGCGGTCGACACCGCCGGGAAAAAGCGCATTCTTTACTACCGCAATCCCATGGGCCTGCCCGATACCTCGCCCGTCCCGAAGAAGGACTCCATGGGGATGGATTACATTCCCGTCTACGACGGCGAGGAAGACGACGGCTCGACCGTCAAGGTCTCGACAGGCAAGCTACAGCGAACCGGGGTCAAGACCGGGGCGGCGACACGCAGCGTTGTCGTTCGCCCGGTGCGCGTGCCTGGAACGGTGCAGCTCGACGAGCGGCGGATCAGCGTCGTTTCGACACGCACGGAAGCCTTCGTGGAAGAGGTCGCGCAGGTGACCACGGGCGAAGTCATTGCCGAAGGCCAACCGCTTATCCGCTTCTATTCGCCGGAAATTACCGCCGCCGGCGCGCAGTATGCCACGGATTTGAACAACGGCCCGGGCGGCGCAGCAGCCAGCGGCAGTCTGCAGCGTCTGAAAAACCTTGGCGTTCCCGCCGAGGCGGTTGCCGAAATCAGAAAAGCCCGCAAGGTGCCGATTACGGTGACCATGACGGCGCCTCGCGGCGGCGTGGTGCTGGAGCGCATGGCGGTCGACGGCATGAAGGCTGAGCCCGGGGAGGCCTTGTTCCGCATCGCCGACATTTCCACCGTCTGGGTGGTGGCGGACGTTCCGGAGTATGAACTGGGCTCGATCCGTGTCGGCGCCGAGGCGACGATCCGCATCCGCAGCAAGCCCGGTATGGTCCTCAACGGTAAGGTCGGGCTGATTTACCCCCAGGTTGATACGCAGACCCGGACGACGCGTGTTCGCATCGAAGTACCCAATGCCGATCATTTCCTGCTAGCCGACATGTACGCGGACGTGGAAATCGCGGCAGGCGAGGGCGAGCCGGTTGTCACAGTTCCCGACGGTGCGGTCATCGATACCGGCGAGCGCCAGGTCGTCATCATCGACATGGGGGAGGGCAGCTTCGAACCGCGAGAAGTCAAGGTCGGCATGCGCGGCCGAGGGGTGACCGAAATCCGCGAAGGCGTCGAGGAAGGCGAGCATGTGGTGACTTCCGCCAACTTCCTGATCGACGCGGAAAGCAATCTCAAAGCCGCGCTGAGCGCGCTAACACCGGCGGAGACGAAGCCATGATCGCCAAGCTCATAGCCTGGTCGGCGCGCAATCTCGTTCTGATCTTCGTCGCGACCGCATTGACCGTGGGGGCCGGCGTCTACGCGCTGCGAACGCTGCCGCTGGACGCGATCCCGGATTTGTCGGACGTTCAGGTGATCGTGCTGACCGATTATCCGGGACAGGCACCGCAGGTGGTGGAGGATCAGGTCACCTATCCGCTGACGACCTCCATGCTGACCGTTCCACGGTCGAAAGTGGTGCGCGGCTTTTCGTTCTTCGGGGTGTCCTTCGTCTACGTGATCTTCGAGGACGGCACGGATCCCTATTGGGCGCGCAGCCGCGTGCTTGAATATCTCAGTGCCGCGGCAACGCGACTGCCCGAAGGGGTAACGCCGAGCCTCGGTCCGGATGCCACCGGCGTCGGCTGGGTCTACCAGTACGCCGTCGTCGCCAAGGAACTGTCGCTCGCCGAACTGCGGTCGCTGCAGGACTGGGTGGTTCGCTTCGCCGTCTCGAAGGCCGAGGGCGTCGCCGAGGTCGCCAGCGTCGGCGGCTTCGTCAAGCAATATTCAATCGTCGTCGATCCGTCGCGATTGAAAGCACAGGGTATCACGATCGGAGAAATCAGCGACGCGGTGAAGTCCAGCAACATGGATGTTGGCGGCCGCACGATCGAGTTGTCGGAATTCGAATTCATGGTGCGCGGTCGCGGCTACCTGAAAGGCGTGGCCGATATCGAGAATATCGTCTTGAAGACCGACCGCGGCGTCCCGTTGCGGCTCGGCGATGTGGCTCGCGTCGAGATCAGCCCCGACGAGCGGCGCGGCATCGCCGAGTTGAACGGGGAGGGCGAAGTCGCGAGCGGGATAGTCCTGCAGCGGTTTGGCGCGAACGCCTTGACCGTCATAGAAAACGCCAAGGAAAAGATCGCGGAGATCTCCGGCAGCCTCCCTGAAGGTGCCGAGATTATCCCCGTCTATGATCGCTCGAAGCTGATCGAATCCGCGATCGAGACCCTCAAATCGACGCTGGTCGAAGAAAGCATCGTCGTGGCGCTGGTCACGATCGTCTTCCTGTTGCATGTGCGAAGTGCACTGGTCGCGATCATCATGCTGCCGGTCGGCATCCTCATGGCCTTCGCCGCCATGAAACTTCTCGGCCTCGGCTCGAACATCATGAGTCTCGGCGGCATCGCGATCGCCATCGGCGCCATGATCGATGCGGCGATCGTCATGATTGAAAACGCCCATAAACACTTGGAAAGGGCGCCGCCCGGAAAACCTCGCATCGAAATCCTGATCGATGCGGCAAGCGAGGTCGGGCCGGCGCTGTTCTTCAGCCTTTTGATCATCACCGTCTCGTTCCTGCCGATTTTCACGCTGGAAGCACAGGAAGGGCGCCTGTTCGGCCCGCTGGCGTTCACCAAGACCTTCGCCATGGCTGCTGCCGCGCTCCTGTCAGTGACGCTTGTGCCAGCGTTGATGGTCATCTTCGTGCGCGGCAGAATCGTTCCCGAGAACCGCAATCCGATCAACCGCTTTCTGATCTGGCTCTACCGGCCGCTGATAGCGGGCGTTCTGAAGGCAAAGACCCTGACGATCCTGTTGGCGATCGCCGCGCTGGCGGCAACCTACTGGCCGGCCCGGCAGATCGGCAGCGAGTTCATGCCGAATCTCGACGAAGGCACGCTGATGTACATGCCGACCACGCTTCCTGGCCTGTCGGTCACCAAGGCCGCCGACCTAATGCAGATGCAGGACCGGATCATCAA
The DNA here is from genome assembly GCA_004020645.1 of Mesorhizobium sp. Taxonomy (GTDB): domain Bacteria; phylum Pseudomonadota; class Alphaproteobacteria; order Rhizobiales; family Rhizobiaceae; genus Mesorhizobium. Next base: position 263,249 of record SAQL01000001.1, read on the forward strand.
GTCCTTTCCGGAAGTGGAATCTGTTTTCGGCAAGGCGGGGAGGGCGCAGACGGCCACCGATCCGGCCCCGACGGAAATGTTCGAGACGATCATCAATCTGAAGCCGAAATCTGAATGGCGTCCCGGCGTCACCGTCGAAAGCCTGAAAAACGAAATGGATGCGGCGCTTCAGTTCCCGGGCGTGTCGAACGCCTGGACGATGCCGATCCGGGCGCGCATCGACATGTTGTCGACCGGCATCCGGACGCCGGTCGGTGTCAAGGTATTCGGCACCGACCTTGCCCAAATGGAAACAGTGGCGCGGCAGATCGAGGCCGTTCTCCGAGCCGTGCCCGGCACGTCGAGCGCTTATGCCGAACGCGTCATCGGCGGCTACTATCTCGACATCGTTCCGGACCGCGTCGCCCTCGGCCGGTATGGCCTGTCGATCGCTGATGTCCAGGATGTCATTTCATCGGCACTGGGGGCCGAGGTGGTTACTTCGACGGTCGAGGGCCGCGAGCGCTACGGGGTTGCGGTCCGCTACCCGAGAGCAATGCGCAGCGATCCGCACTCGATCGCCAGCGACGTCCAGGTGGCGCTTCCGGGCGGCGGTTCGGTGCCGCTTGGCGAAGTGGCCAAGGTCGAGCTGACGCGCGGGGCGACTTCCATCCGCACCGAGAATGGCCAACTCGCGGTCTATATATTCGTCGATATCGCCGGGCGGGACCTCGGCGGCTATGTCGCCGAGGCGCAACGGGCGGTCGCCGGGGAAGTGGAGCTGCCGCAGGGCTTTTCAGTCGCCTGGAGCGGCCAGTTCGAATATCTCGAACGGGCCGCAGCGCGCTTGAAAATCGTCGTGCCGCTGACGCTCGTGCTCATATTCCTGTTGCTCTATCTCAATTTCAAGGCGTTGACGGAAACGCTGATCGTCATGCTGTCGCTGCCCTTCGCGCTAGTCGGCGGCATCTGGCTGATGTGGTGGCTGGGCTTCAACATGTCTGTCGCGGTCGCGGTCGGCTTCATCGCGTTGGCCGGCGTCGCCGCCGAGACGGGCGTCATCATGCTGATCTATCTTGAGCAGGCGTTTGCAACCGCGAAAGCGAATTGCGCATTGCAGAATCGGTCGCTCGCCAGGTCCGACCTCCGTGCCGCGATCATGTACGGTGCGGTCGAGCGCGTACGGCCGAAGATGATGACAGTCGTCGCCATCATGGCGGGCCTCGTGCCAATCCTCTGGAGCACGGGCACCGGATCGGAGGTAATGCAGCGTATCGCCGTGCCGATGATCGGCGGCATGATCTCCTCGACGCTGCTGACGCTGATCGTCATCCCTGCGGTGTACGGCATCGTGAAGGGTTGGCGCCTGCCCGAATGGGCCGAGAGCCAACTTCAGACGATGCCGGCCGAACTCAAGCTCGCGGCAGAATAGCAGACTCTAGTAACCCAACCAAACCAGGGGAGCCCGCAAACATGCGTCGGGATGGATTTCATTCCCACAATCATCCGATGACGATGACGTGAAGTAGCAATGCACCCAAGCAGACTTGTTTTCGGCACAGTTTAAGGCGATCCTTGGTCCGCTATGAGGCACTGGCCGGTTCGACAGGTCTTCGTCTTTTTCCTCACCGTCTTTGTGACGGCGGGTGTCACTTCGTCTTATGTCGAGGCTTCCGACATGGCGGCAAAAATGGCGTCCGACATGGGCGCGATGGACAATGGCGACTGCAAAGCGTGTCTGCCGACGGGCGGCAGCAACAGCAAGGCCATGATCTGCATCAGCGCCTGCGTAACGCCGGTCCTTGCTGTACTTCCGCAGGCAGAGCCCTTGGCGATCGGTGAAGTGCCGATCTCCTTCACGGCGCTTCATCAGTCGTTCCATGGCACAGAGCCGCCTCCCAATCCCGGTCCTCCCCGAACCACCGACATCGTCTGACGCTCCGGCTGTTGCCTGTCGCAGCTTAGCCGAGCGAAAGAACGCGTCTTTGCACTCTTCCTGATCGGACGGGTGTTCCCGGCAGTCAAAGGCCGACGGCGCGTTCTCTTGATCCACGATGATCGGAAGGGTCGAACGTGAGTATCGATTTCAGGCATCCCATATCGCGCCGAAGCCTGCTCCTGGCGGGAGCCGGGCTGGCGCTTGCGGCGCCGCTGCGGTCGTGGCCAGCGCGTGGCGCTGCACCCAAGGAGATTCGCCTTACGGCTGAGCCGGCGCGCGCGCAGCTTGCCGGCGCAGACCACCCGCCATCTGATGTATGGGCATATGACGGCAGGATTCCCGGCCCGACACTCCGCCTTCGCCAGGGTGAGGCGGTTCGCTTCCTGGTCGAGAACCGCCTCGACCAGGACACGACCGTCCACTGGCACGGTATCAGGCTGCCAAATGCGATGGACGGCGTGCCGGGCCTTACACAGCCGCCGATCAAGCCGGGCGAATCCTTCCTCTACGAGTTCACACCGCCCGACGCCGGAACCTTCTGGTACCACCCGCACGCCAACAGTCTGGAGCAGTTGGGCCGCGGCCTCGCCGGCGCATTGATCGTCGAGGAACCGGAGCACATTCCCGTCGACCGCGACGTTCTTTGGGTTCTCGCGGACTGGCGTATCGATGAACAGGGCGAGATCGCGCCCGGCTTCGGCAACATGATGGAAGCCGGAATGTCGGGAAGGGTCGGCAACACGGTTACGCTGAACGGCACCATCCCAGCCGATCAGCCCGTCCGCGCTGGTGAGCGGCTCCGGCTCCGGCTCCTGAATTTCTCACTGGCACGCATCATGGCTTTGCGCTTTGAGGGACATGATCCCGTGATCATCGCGCGCGACGGTCAGCCGTGCGACCCGCACCAGCTCAAGGACGGCCGCCTATTGCTCGGCCCCGCCATGCGCATCGACCTTCTCCTCGACCTGCAAGGCGAACCGGGTCGTCGCTATAGGATCACCGACGGTTTCTACCAGGGGCTCGGTTACGAGTTGGCCCGGCTCGCCTATTCGGATGAGCCGCCGCTTCGGACAAAGACGCCAGAGCCGATCCGGCTCCCGCCGAATCCTTTGCCCGAACCAGACCTGGCAAGCGTCGAACACCATGAGCTGGCGCTGGAGGGTGGCATGATGAGCCGCATGATGGGCGGTGGCATGATCAGTGGCGGCGGTATGATGCACGGCATGGGCGGGATGTCCGGCATGGGGCGAGCCATCTGGTCGATCAACGGCACGTCCATGACAGGTGACGGTCATTCGGGCATGGCGCCGCTGTTCTTGCTTGCTCGGGGCAAGAGCCACCTCGTCATGATCCGCAACCAGACCGCGTGGTGGCACCCGATGCACCTGCACGGCCTCAGCTTCCGGGTACTGACGCGCAACGGATCTCCCGTTCCGCATAACCAGTGGGCGGATACGATGCTGCTTGCACCCGAGGATGTGGTCGAGATCGCCTTCGTTGCCGACAATCCCGGAGACTGGATGCTCCACTGCCATATCACCGACCACCAGACGGCGGGCATGATGACGGTGCTCCGCGTTGCCTAGGAATCCGAACCGAGAAAGGAGACGAACATGCTACGCATCCTTGCCCTGACCGCGCTGATGGTCGCAGGGCTCTCTTTCGCCCAGGCCGACGAGACGCTCAAGGCGACGCTCTACAAGAACCCGCAATGCGGCTGCTGCGAAGGTTACGCCGACTACCTCAGGAAGAACGGGTTCGAAGTCGAGGTCAAGCCGACGAACGACCTCGCCTCGATCAGTAGCAAGGCGGGCGTCCCCGCGACCTTCCAGGGCTGCCATACGACGTTTGTCGACGGCTACGTCGTCGACGGGCATGTTCCCGTGAAGACCGTCAAGAAGCTGCTCTCCGATCGACCGGACATCGCTGGTATCTCTTTGCCTGGAATGCTGGCGGGCTCTCCGGGCATGGTCGGCGGGAAGACCGAGCCGTTCACGATTTACGCAGTCACCAAGGACGGCAAGGCGCCCGCGGTCTATTCAATCGAATGAGGCCATGGCGATGGGAACCGACATCCTCGAATGCAGTTTCAACGGCTTGCTTGCCATGGCATTCATTTCGGCCGGCGGCACGCTCGGCCTGCTGGTTCTACTGCTCGCGATCGCGGCGCTTGGTCGGTTCGTACTGACCCGCGCCAGACCAACCACCCGAGCGCCCCATGACCGCCGGTGATGACATCCGATCCGATGCGGTTCCGACCGAAGTTGAGCGGCGCACGGTGCCGCGCCGGCTGGTCGTCCTCTTGCCAGTGACACTTTTCGCCATACTTGCAGGCCTGCTCGCGTGGGGGCTTACGCGCAACGCAACCGACATTCCCTCGGCGCTGATCGGCAAGGCTGTGCCGGAGTTCAGCCTGCCGCCGGTCCAGGGCCGCACCCTTGGCTTGTCGAGTGGCGACCTCCTTCATGAAGTCTCGCTGGTAAACGTCTTCGCTTCCTGGTGCGTCGCCTGCCGGGAAGAACATCCCGTGTTCATGCGCCTCGCGGCGAGCAAGAAGGTGCCCTTGCACGGCCTCAACTACAAAGACCGGCGGACACATCGCCTACAAGCACATCGGCGCAGTGACGGAGCAGGCGCTCACCGATACCATCCTGCCGCTCGTAGAACGCTTGCGAGCCGAAGCAAAGGAGCGGCAGCCATGAAGACGCTCGCTCTCACTTTCCTCGGCGTGCTCCTCGGCTTGACACGAGTGGCATCGGCCACGGAGCCGCCGGCAAACTTCGCCGTCCATGAGACGCCGCAGGTGGTGCCGGAAATCTCCTTCCAGGACAAGGACGGCCAGCCAAGGACGCTTGCCGATTTTTCGGGGAAGGTCGTTCTGCTCAACATCTGGGCGACGTGGTGCGCGCCATGCAGGAAGGAGATGCCGACACTCGACCGGCTGCAGGCTGAACTCGGCGGACCGGATTTCGAGGTCATCGCGCTGTCGGTCGATCGCAAGGGGCCGGAAGCGGTGAGGAAGTTCTTCGACGAGATCGGCATCAAGCACCTCGCACTCAACATCGACACGTCGAGCAAGGCGATGTTCGCCCTCGGCGCCTTCGGCCTCCCGCTGACTCTCCTGATCGACCGCCAGGGTCGCGAAGTCGGCCGGGTCGTCGGCCCGGCCGAATGGGATTCCCTCGAGATAGTGGCGTTCATCCGCGACCGCATCGCGGCCAAATGAAGGAACCAGAGATGACCACGACCGAATCCTCCCAGACGTCCGAAGCTTCACTCGGCCGCGATATTCTTCATGCCGCTCGCTACTACCTCCGCGGCTGGCGCGGCCCCGCCGTGCTGGCTGCCGTCGCCTTCGCCAGTCTTGCGTTCGGCTGGAGCTGGCTGGTGGCTGCCGGTGTCGCGCCGCTGCTTCTCAGCATCCTGCCTTGCGCCGCGATGTGCGCGCTCGGCCTCTGCATGAACCGGCTGACCGGCCGCCAATGCTCGACCGACGCTGTATCGCAAAAGGCGATCGAACACGTCGGCAAAGTTGAATTGGACCACACGGAGCCGCGACCAAACCGTGATTGAAACAAAATCGCTGCTCGACTTGTCTGGCGGGCCCGCCACTTCCGGAGGTTTGGCGCGTCTCGTCACAATGTGCGTCGCCGCCCTTGCGCTGATCGTGACAATCGCCCCCGCGGCGCGAGCCCACTCGCTTGACGAAGTCGATGCGATGCTCGGCGACAAGGAGAAGTATTTCCAGGCCATCGACAAGCCAGCGCCGGACTTCAGGCTGCAGGCGGCCGACGGCCGCGTCGTCCAGCTTGCGGACCTTCGCGGCAAAGTCTTGGTGCTGCATTTCATCTACATGTCCTGCTCCGACGTCTGCCCACTGCATACCGAGCGGCTCGCTGATATCCAGGCGATGGTGAACGATACGCCGATGAAGGACCGGGTCAGGTTCGTGACGATCACGACTGACCCCTCGAAGGACACGCCCGAGATGCTGCGCGACTATGCTGCCGCGCGTGGAATCGACACCGCCAACTGGCTGTTCCTGACCACGACCCCGGATCAGCCGGAGGACACAACCCGCAAGCTGGCGGAAGCCTTCGGACACAAATTTAGCAAGACCGACGACGGCCTGCAGATGCACGGCATTGTCACGCACGCCATCGACAAAGGCGGCCGATGGAAGGCGAATTTCCACGGTCTCAACTTCGATCCCGTCAACGTCGTCACTTTCGTCAACGCGCTCACCAACGATGTCGGCGTCCCGCATGGTCACGAGAAGAAGAGCTGGCGGAGCTGGATGTGGGATTGGTGATGAGGACCGACATAAGCAAGCCGATCCGCCCACAGCTGGCGGCAACACGAAACAGGGGAGGCTTTCATGACAAGCATAGGCACACATCCACGAGTCATTTGGTTCGCACTCGCCCTTCTGCTGAGTGCCATCGCGTTTCAGGCGCCGGTCCGCGCCGACAGCATGCCCCAGGCGGAGTTTGAACAACGTGTCCGCGACTATCTTCTGGCCCATCCCGAAGTCGTCGTAGAGGCCTTGCAGGCATACGACGCTCGCCAGAGACAGGCCCAAGAAGACCAGATACGCGCCGTCCTGGCCGAGCGGGCCGATGAAATCTTGCGAGACCCGGCGAGCCCGGTCGGTGGCAACGTCCGGGGAAACGTCACCCTGGTCGAGTTCTTCGATTATAATTGTTCGTACTGCCGGCAGATGATGCCGATCATGGCGCAGGCTGAGGCCGCGGATCCCGAGTTGCGGATCGTCTACAAGGAATTTCCGATCCTCGGTCCGGACTCCACCCTCGCAGCCAAAGCGGCGCTCGCCTCTCATCGGCAGGGAGGCTACGTGAAATTCCACAGAGCACTGTATCAGGTGAAGAGCAGAGTGACAGAGGCGGTCGTGCTCAAGGCCGCAGCCGAAGCCGGCCTCGATGTCGAGCGCCTAAAGACCGACATGGAGAGTCCCGAGATCAAGGCTTCGATCGGTCGCAACCTGCAGCTCGCGCAGGCGCTCAACATCAACGGCACGCCGGGATTTGTCGCCGGCAAGCAGATTCTGCATGGCGCGACCGACCTAGCGACGTTGATGCAAGCCATCGAGCAGGCAAGGAAAGAAGAATGACGCAGTCGCCGAGAAAAGAAAGGCGCTGACCCGTGCTCGAGATTTCCAACATCGGCGTGCTGACGGCATTCGTGGCAGGCATCCTCTCGTTCCTGTCGCCCTGCGTGCTGCCGCTCGTGCCGGGATACGTCTCCTATGTCGCCGGCCGGAAGCCGGCGGTTGTGGCGGCCGACACCGCGTTTGCACCCAGCTTGCCGGCAATGGGTCTGAGCCTCTGTTTCGTGCTCGGATTCTCGACGGTATTCATTGCCTTCGGTGCTAGCGCGACGGCACTGGGTCAAATGCTTCTCAGCTACCGTGTCGAGCTCAACCTCGTCGGCGGCGCGATCGTCATCCTGTTCGGGCTGTTCCTCACCGGCCTCCTTCGTCCGTCCTGGATGATGCGCGAGGCGCGGTTTCATTCCGACATGCCGACCGGACGTGCAGCATCGGCCTATGTTCTGGGGCTTGCCTTTGCCTTTGGCTGGACGCCGTGCATCGGGCCGATCCTTGGCGCGATCCTGACGGTCGGCGCAGCATCTGCCACTGTCGGCCAGGGTATCGCGTTGCTTGCCATCTATTCGCTCGGCCTCGGCATACCGTTCCTGCTCGCCGCCCTGTTCACCGACGGTCTTGCCAGGCGGCTGAAAGCGATGCGCCGAGCGGGCCGGATGCTTCAGTTCGCTGCTGGCGGGATCATGGTCGCCATGGGACTCGCCATGATCACGGGGCAGTTGTCGGTCTTTTCGTTCTGGCTGCTGGAGAATTTCCCGATATTCACCCGTATCGGCTGAGGAAAGGAGCACGAAAATGATCAGGCACGTGGGATGCAGATGCAACCTATCCCGCAGAGACTTTTCGATCGCGGTGGGTTTTTTAGCGCTGAACTCGTTCATGCCCCGGCTCGCCGAGGCTGCCGGGCAGCTGACCCTCGACGAGCGCTTCGATTTCCTGAGCACTCACGGCAACAGCACCTGCTCGCCGGCGTTCACTGATTCGATTACCAAGATGTCGACGGTGGCGCGGCTGCAGGGATCCTGCTGCTCGCCGATGGACAGGCATCGTTACGGCGAGCAGGTGGAGACGCTCAAGAAATACGCCTCCATTTCCGAGATTCCGCAGGACCCGTACGACATTGCGGCGGGCACTGCGCAAAAGGCGATGAGCTACTTCGATCTGACCCTCTCCCCTGATGAGCAGAAGGCTTACCAATATGCGATGGACAACTCGGACGAGAAGGGGCCGTGCTGCTGCCAATGCTGGCGCTGGCGCGTCTACGGCGGCCTCGGCAAGTTCCTGATCCGCGAGCATCGTTTCAGCGGCGAGAAGCTCGTCGAGGTGTGGAACCTGTCGAGCGGCTGCGGCGGAGGAGTGGAGCACCAGCATGGCTGAGGAGCGTCCTCCGCGTCCCGCAGCGGTCAATGTGCCGAGCGCTTCGGCCGATGTCGCGAGTCGTCGTCGATCAGGAGAACGGCGTCTGTGAGTACCCCCTCGCAAGGGCAGCTGGCATTCAGGCGTTCCAGGGCTTGCAGGATCAACTCCGCAACTTCGAACTCTCGTTCGCGCAGGGCCTGTTTGAAAGTCAGGGCAATGGTCTCAGCGAGCAGCGGTTGGTGCGGAGTCATGGTACGGCCTCCTTCGGCCGTCAATACATCGACGCTACGGCTTCCAGCTAGTGGAAGGTCAAGCCGAAATTGCTCGTCACTTAGTGGCGACGACCTATTTTGGTTTGGAAAATAGCTCCTGCCGGCTGCCGATGAGTAAAGGCGAGCACGAATGGCGGAACACAAAGGCACAGTGATCGTGACGGGCAGCACCGGCTTCATCGGTTACGCCCTCATCAACAGCCTCGCCGATCGATACTCGCTTGTCGGCCTGGACAGGGCAGCGACACGCCAGCCACCGCCCGCTGCGGAGTGTATCTGTATCGACCTGACGTCTGAAGAAGCGATCGCTGCTGGCATGCAACGCGTTCGGACGGCCTATGGCACCCGCATCGCTTCGGTGATCCACCTTGCCGCTTATTTCGATCTCACCGGCAAGCCGAATCCGCTCTATGACGAGATCACCGTCTGCGGGACCGAAAAGCTCCTGCACATCCTTCAGTCCTTCGCGGTCGAGCAGTTCGTTTTCGCCAGCTCAATGCTGGCGCACAAAGCCGGTCGACCGGGCGATGTGATCAACGAGGACTCGCCGCAGGAATCCGACCTCCCATCGTGTTTCCAAAATTGAAGCCGAGCGGCTCATACACGAGCAGCATGGGCCGATTCCGGTTGTTTATCTGCGGCCGGCCGGCATCTATGACGACCTCTGCCACAACGCCTTTCTCGCCAACCAGATCGCACGGATCTACGAAAAGGATCCGACGGGACATGTTTATCCGGGCGATCTGCGGAAGCGGAGTTTGACCAAGATGGACCTGAACGAGGCGATCATGTTCGGCGCCGTCGAGCGCGTGCGGCCGAAAATGATGACCGTCGTCGCGATTATGGCGGGCCTCCTGCCAATCCTGTGGAGCACGGGAACCGGATCGGAGGTCATGCAACGGATAGCCGTCCCCATGATCGGCGGCATGATTTCTTCGACGATCCTGACGCTCGTCGTGATTCCCGCCGTCTACGGCATCGTCAAGGGCTGGCGGTTGCCGATCCGGAGTGCGGTCGAGGAGCCAGGAGCAGACTTTCGGGTGAAATTGGCCGCGGAATAAGGGCGAAAAATGATGGATCAGATGATGTCGGGCGGAATGTGGGGAATGGCCTTAGCAGGCTTCATCCTCCTCGTCCTTGTGGCGCTGGCAATCGCCGCCTTGGTCAAGTTCGTGTTCTTCAGATGACATTCGCAGTAGCGAGTGCGCGCGGTCTGAACCGGGCGCCCTCTGATGAGATCTACGCCGCCATTTTCCGGCAGCTCTCTGCACAGCGACGGCAGGTCTCTACGCATTCCTGCATGTCACCGAGACGCTCGCAGTCATCCGCACATTCGTTACAGATCTCCGCGCATTCGCCGCAGGTATGCTTGTGGTGCTCGGAACCGATGAGCATGAAATGCGCCGACGTCCGGCAGATCTCGGCGCACGCCATCATCAACGTGAAGTGTTGTTTTTCGGTGTGTTGACCGCCCAGTTCCAGGCAGTGGCCCATCGCGGTCGAAAGGCACACGGAATAGCAGCGCAGGCATTCGTCGATGCAGCTTTTCATTTCGGGGCTAAGGTGATGCATGGGGGTGTCCTTTCTTCGATTCTAGGAGCGCGCTACGGCGCCTCCTAACGATCACTTTGCGTTGGTCTCAAGCCACTGCTTGAACTCGGCGATTTGGGAAATTGATGGTCGTGGTCCAGCGCGTTGGCGAGTTGCGCTCCAGACAAAGCAAACCGACAGCGAAGCAGATGAAAAAAGCTGCCTTCGCCCGCCGAAGTATTCGCAAGAGTGCAATGCATGACATGCTGCGTAACGGAAGCGCGAAAACTTTGTTCCGATGCGGCGGGCGCGGGTGTCGACGAAGCTTCTAACGCTGCGGAGCCGTCGACCCCTCATGCTGCTTGCGCCACCCGTACGGGGTCAGGCCCCGCGGCTTGTATAGCGACAGCGCCACAGGCACGAGCAACACGAGCAGCCCTCCCGCGGCGTGGATCACAGGTGATATCCTCAGTTTCCGAAGATCAGCGCTGGAAAACGTCGTCTCTGCCGCGATGTCTGCCAGATAGCCAATCAGATTCAGCTGAAGCAGCAGGACGACGGTGACAAGAATATTCAGCAGAAGCTTCGCCAGGACCCAGTAGTGCCGGAACAGGCCCCAATTGGTGCCCAGCGACTGGACAAGCCCGGTGACCAATGAGGCGAGAACCAACGGGACGATGACGTACCAGGCGGTCAACTCCATCGCGAGATAGGCGGCGCGCACCGTCTGCAGATCCTTGCTGGCCAAGCCGGCGACGGCGAGAGCCAGGAAGCCGGCGACCGCGCCGAGCGTGCTGACCGAGGACGTGACATGCGCGGTGAGCGCGAACTTTCGAAGGGCGGGTGTCATGATCATCGCTGTTGCATGCCGGGCTCTGTAACGCTGGAGGACGGCAGGTGCCGACCGGGGCCGTGGGGCCCGCCGACGCCGGTGAAGAGCGCAGCGATCACCAGGACCAGGGCGATCACGATAATCCCCGACACTTTCACCCAGCGCGGTGTGCCGGGGTAATCGGGCGGGTCGGCCATGTGCGTCTCCTGCGTCGCGCGCGGCATCGAGTTCCATGACTACGAAAACTTTATCGAGACAGTGTGTCTATATCAAGTCTCTGTGTCTCGCATCTCGACATCGCTGATACGCCACGTATATTGGGGCGGTGCCCAAGCTGTGGAACGAAACCATCGATGCCCACCGTCGCGCGGTACGCGACGCGACCCTCGACGCCACCGCGGCGCTGGTGGCCGAGCAGGGGCTGCTGTCGGTGACGATGGCGAAGATCGCCGAGGTGACCGGAATAGGTCGCGCGACGCTGTACAAGTATTTTCCGGACGTTGAAGCGATCCTCGTCGCCTGGCACGAACGTCAGGTCACCGGTCACCTTGAACATCTCATTACCATTCGGGACCAGGTTGGCGACGCTGGGGAGCGGCTAAAAGCGGTACTTGAGGCCTATGCGTTCATTTCACACGAACACCATGGCACCAAACTCGCGGCACGCCTGCATCGAGGCGAACACGTCGTCAAGGCGCAGCATCAGCTCCACCATCTCATCCGCGATCTGCTGGCCGAGGGTGCAGCGACGGGCGATCTCCGGGACGACGTCGCGCCTGACGAGCTTGCGACCTATTGCCTCCACGCCCTCACGGCAGCCAGCAGCCTGCGATCCAAGGCCGCGGTCCGCCGGCTCGTCTCGGTCACTCTGGCCGGGTTGAAACCTCCGCGTCGATCAGACGGCGGGCTGGGCTGCGCAGGTTTGTCCGATGCACCGCAATCCCGGTCCTGATATCATGCCCGTCATGATGGTAAGGGCGAAGTTGGAGGCGACGAGATGAGACAACTACTGGGAATTCTGGTCGCGAGTCTGATTGCGGCGACGTCGACCGGATCGGCTGCAGGAGCCGAGGCCGTCTCGGTTTCGCAACTGAAGGAGCATACCCATATCCATGGGCTGGCCGTAGATAGGGAGAATTCCGGCAAGCTCTTGATAGCGACCCACCACGGCCTCTTTCGCGCCGGGTCGGACGGAACGGCAGAGCTTATTTCGCCGGTGCAGGATTTTATGGGGTTCACGCCGGACCCGTCCGACCCGAGGTCGCTCTACGCCAGCGGGCACCCGGCGGGTGGGGGTAATCTCGGGTTCATCGCCTCAGCCGACAACGGCGTTACCTGGAATCAGGTTTCGCCGGGAGCTGACGGCCCGGTCGACTTTCACCAGATGACGGTCAGCTCGGCCGATCCTCAGGTTCTCTACGGCGCCTACGGCCGCCTACAGGTGAGCCGCGATGCCGGGAAGACATGGTCGGTGGTTGGACCGCTGCCGGAAAAGCTGATCGACCTCGCCGCATCGGCAAAGGACGCCGACACGATTTACGCCGCGACTGAAGGAGGCCTGTCGGTCAGCAGGGACGGGGGTCAAACTTGGGAAACGATCGTCGATGGCGCGCCAGTCAGTCTCGTTGAGGTGACGGCCGACGGTTCCGTCTACGCGTTCGTGGTGGGACGAGGACTTGTCCGTTCCGCGGAGGCTGCTCTGAACTTCGCGCCCCTTTCCAGCGGCTTGAGTGACCGAATCCTGCTGCACCTCGCGGTCGATCCAACGGACAAGGATCGGATATTTGTCGCGTCTCACCAAAGCGACATCCTGGCCAGCACCGACGGCGGCGCCAACTGGACCGAACTCGGTCGTTGAAGCGGTGACACAGTGGATCGTAGGGTGATTGGAAAGCTGGCGCTTACGCTTGCTCTCGCCGCCTTGGTGGCGGTCTGTGTGGTTCTTGTTTTCGGCGGTAAGTCGGGCGGGATCCTCAAGCCCGACGATGCCCGTGTCATCGCGCGCGGCGAGGCCGTTTACGTGGCGCATTGCGCCTCTTGCCATGGCAGGAACCTCGAAGGTCAACCCGAGTGGAAAGCGCAGGACAAGGATGGATTCCTTCCGGCGCCGCCGCACGACGAAAGCGGTCACACCTGGCACCACCCGGACACGCTGCTTTTCAGGATAACTAAACTCGGCGTTGCTGAAGCCGCCAACCTCAAGGATTACAAAACGCGGATGCCAGCTTTCGGGGGAATCCTGACCGACGCCGAAATCATCGCGGCTTTGTCCTACATCAAGTCGCGCTGGCCGGACGACATGCGCCGTCGCCACGACGAACTGAACCGCGTCTTCGCGCGGCGGGAACCCTCCGCACGATGAGCCGCATTGTGGCGGCACATCATCGCCGACGGGCAAGCTCCCGATAAAACGCCTCCGGCGTAACGGCGATCTCCGACGCAACGTGATGCCAGCGTCCCTTGGGCGGCAAGACGCCGCCGTTGCATGCCATCCAGGCACTAACTCTCGCCGCGACGGACTTCAGGGATAATATCTCGGCCCGTGTCCGCGTCCGATGAACCTCGCCTGCCAAGTGTCGCAACAATGCAGAGGCCAACTCACGATCACTTTCGAGCACCGCCTTGGCCCTGGTGATCGGCACAGCGCGCACCATCGATGCCTCGGCTGCCAACGCATCGCAATGGTACCGGTCCGTAAACAGCGAAGCCTCGGCCAGGATCGAAGCGGAGCCGGCACGCTGCAACGTCAGCTGGAACCCGTCAGGAAGTGCCCGGACAAGGCGCAGTTCTCCTGCGGTGACCAAGAAGAGCGACAAGACCGGGTGGTCCATACGAAACAGGACGCTGCCGGCAGGGAGAGATTGCTCGCGTTCCGCGAGTTCAAGGAATCGCTCGAAGAGGAGGTCCGACATGATCGCAATCATGTTTCAGTTCCTGCGGCTGTGTCAAACGTCGCAAGAAGAAACGCCGGAGATCGCTCAATGAACCGCATCCCCATTGCCGTGCTGTCCCTCATGCTGACTTTTCTTGCCGTCCCTCACGGGCTGGCACAGCAGCATGGCAGCATCAACCATCACAAGGCCGCTGAAGGAAAGGATCCAGCCACTTCGTCTTATTCCGGGATGGAGAAACGCCGCGTGAAAGCGCTCTCGGGCGAGCAGATGGCTGATCTTTTGGCCGGGCGAGGGATGGGTCTGGCGCTGGCGGCCGAACTCAATTCCTATCCGGGTCCATCACATGTCCTCGAACTCTGGGATGCTCTTGGCCTCACCGATGAACAGGCGTTCCGGACCAAGGCTCTGCTGGATCAGATGAAGGCAGAAACGATCCCGCTCGGAAGACTAGTCATCGAGAAAGAGACCGAACTGGACCGCTAGCCGACGATCGCGGCGCGCTGGGCGGCGTTGGGAACGCCCACTGTCATCGACGTGCCCGGAACCATCTGGCGTGGCGCCGCGAGGAAGGTATCGAGGGTACCGCCGTCCCAGACGATATCAGACTCTCGCAGCGCGGCCGAATAGCGGGCGCCCTCGACGCTGCCGGCCGTGCGGCCGACGACGCCCGACAGATGCGGACCGGATCTGTTCTGGCCGGGCTCCAGGCTGTTGACAGGTCGCAACTCCAGCGGAAATAACATGGTCGCGTGTCGTGGCTTGTGAATGGTTCATCGGATGACCTCTGCGGAGCTTTAGGGGAAGGAGCTTTGCTGGTGGCCGGAAGCTTCCGGCAGGACCAGCCGCTCAGCAGCGAGGGCGGCGGCTGGGTCGGGGAAGGCGCTGGAGAGGATGTGGGTGGCGACTTGTCTTTGGTTGCGGCAGCGATGATCTGATCGAGGCGCGACAGCGCGGGAGTTCCGATCGCGGGACGGGTTTCGGTCAAACCGGCAAGGATTGCAGTCCGGTCGGAGGGTTGGTCTCAGGCACAGGCGCCGGGGCAAGCTGCTTGGCCATGTCGATCAGCGGCAGCCTGATGACCGCGCGAAGGCCGTTGCTCCGGTTTTCCAGCACGATGTCGCCGCCGTGGTGACGGGCGATGGCGCGGGCGATTGACAGGCCGAGCCCGACGCCACCGGTCTCCCGGTTGCGCGACTGCTCCAGACGGAAGAAGGGCGCGAACACCTGTTCCATTTCGCCTGGCGGAATGCCGGGCCCGGCGTCCTCGACCATGATGTCCAGGCTGTCGGTACGCCTGACCAGGCTCACCTTGGCCTGCTCGCCGTAGCGGATGGCATTTTCGACGAGGTTGCGGATCGCCCGGCGCAAGGAGTCCGGCCGGCAGCGGTACAGCACCTTTGGCCCGTCGCTGACGGTGATGTTTTGGCCCAGATCTGCGAGGTCGTCGCAGAGGCTGCCGACCAGCGCCGAAAGATCGACGGTTCGCGTCTCCTCTACCGCGGCGTCCTCGCGCGCGAAGGCGAGCGCTGCTTCCGTCATCGTCTGGATTTCCTCGATGGTCTTCAGCATCTTTTCCTGGAGATCGTGATCCTGGACGAACTCCGCGCGCAGCCGGAGCGAGGTCAGCGGCGTGCGCAGGTCATGGCTGATCGCCGCCAGCATGCGCGTGCGGTCCTCGACGAAGCGCTGCAGGCGCTCCTGCATGCGGTTGAACGCCTCGGCGGTCTGGCGGATGTCGTCCGGCCCCGATTCCGGCAGCCGCGGCACGGCCTCGCCGCGGCCGAACAGTTCGGCGGCATTGGCGAGCCGTCGCAGCGGACGCGCGATTGCCTGCGCCCCGAAAATCGCTATCGCGGACAGGATGAGTGCGGTGAGCGCCAGCGATATCGCCGATTGCGTCGTCCAGAAGGCGCTCGGCATCACCTTGGCGTAGGCGGCGTTCAGCCAGGTGCTGTCATCGAGGCGGACGGAAAGCCCCATGCCGTTTGGGGCGCCGTCCATATAAAGGAACTTGGCAGGTCGGGTGAACGGGCTGCCACTGCCGGACAGGTCCAGCATGCGCGGCGGCACCGAAGGGTCGGCGGCAGCGACCGCGTTCGACGCCTGCCCGTTCATGTAGGCGGCATATTTGGCGGCAATCCCGGGCAGCGGCTTGGCGAGTTGCGTCAGCGCCTCCTGTTGCCAGGCGAGGGGATTGCTCGGCCCGTCGTGCGAGGTCCAGAAGCGCGTATAGGCCGTGCCGCTGACGTTGAGGATGTCGGGTCGAAGCGAGGGCGGCGTCGTGTCCAGCAAAATGGCAAGGGAGGACGTGCGGCTAACGAACTCGCCCTTGGCCGCCGCGTGCAGGGCTTGTCCGCGTTCGTCCCACGAGATCAGGAAGGTGATCGCCTGCGACAGGGCGAGCGCAAGCAGCACCAGCATGAGGAAGCGGGCCGCCAGGCTGCGTCTCCACAACAGTATCATGCCTGGGCCACCTCGGCGGTGAAGCAGTAGCCGCCGCCCCAGTGCGTCTTGATCAGCATCGGATTCTTCGGGTCCGCCTCGATCTTCTTACGCAGCCGGCTCACCTGGTTGTCGACCGCCCGGTCGAAACCGTCGGCCGAGCGCCCGACGGTGAGGTCGAGCAGCTGATCCCGGCTGAGCACGATCCCGACATGCTCGATAAAGGCGGTGAGAAGGCGGAATTCGGCCGTGCTGAGCGCGACCGCCACGCCGTCGAGCCCGACCAGCTCGCGGCGGCCGACATTCAGCGTCCAGCGGTCGAAGCGCAGCGCGTTCGACTTGAGCCGACCGCGCTGCGGCGGCAGGCTGTGGACGCGCCTGAGCACAGCCTTGATCCGCGCCAGCAATTCCCGCGGATTGAACGGCTTGGTCAGGTAGTCGTCTGCCCCGATCTCGAGGCCGACGATCCGGTCGATCTCCTCGGCCATGGCGGTAAGGAAGATGATCGGAACGTCGACCGTCCCGCGCACGTGCCGGCAGGCGGCAATGCCGTCCTCGCCAGGCATCATAACGTCGAGGACGATAAGATCGGGCAGGCTGCGGTCGAGCAGCCGCTTGAGCGCGGCCGTGCTGTCGGCGACGCTGACGCGATAACCCTGCTGGGTGAGGTATTTCCCGACGAGGTCGCGGATGTCCCTGTGGTCGTCGACGACCGCGATGTGCTGCGCCGCTTCCATACAATGCTCCAAAGCCGCCGCTGAATAGTCGGCCAGTATCGACGATATCTAGTTTGCGTCTACACGGATGATCACCTTCTGCGCCACGGCGGCAATCTCGCGCGGCATCAACAAAGCGTGAGAAGTGTAACGAAATGTATCAGAGCGCAGCGCCTGCGACAGCTTGCGATGAACTGCCGGTCGTCGGGACAAGGTTCTGCGACAGCTTCCGCCTAACTTGGCCTCGTCGCTAGCCCGGACCTCCGGTCTTTGCCGCCAGACCATGCCGTGCGGCATCCGGACGGCGGTCCTCGCCAGCCTTTGATCGAAAGGATTGCACAATGGCCAGATTGATCATCAACGGCACGCCCCGTGACATCGAGGTCGATCCGGATACGCCGCTGCTGTGGGTGATCCGCGAGCAGATCGGGCTTACCGGGACGAAATACGGTTGCGGCGTTGCCGCCTGTGGTGCCTGCACCATCCACATAGATGGCGTCGCCACGCGCTCCTGCGTGCTTCCGGTGAGCGCGGTCGAGCCCGATCAGCAAATCACCACCATCGAGGGGCTTTCGCCGGACAGTTCACATCCGGTCCAGCAGGCCTGGCTGGCGCTCGATGTGCCGCAATGCGGCTACTGCCAGGCCGGCATGATCATGGCTGCGGCGGGTCTGCTCATGCAGAACCCGAACCCCGCGGACGAGGACATCAACGCCGAGATTACCAATATCTGCCGCTGCGGCACCTACAACCGGGTGCGCGCCGCGATCAAGCTGGCCGCCAAAGCCGGCGAAGCCACGCAACGCGGTTGAGGAGAACAGTCATGAACGCCACAATTTCCCTCTCCCGCCGCAGCTTCATCATCGGCGTGGCCTCCACGGCCGGCGGCCTGTCCCTCGGGTTCAACGTGCCGTTCATCAAGCCGGCACTTGCCGAGGGCGCCGAGACGGCGCCGGAGATCAATGCCTGGGTTGTGATCAGGCCCGACGACACAGTGGTCATCCGCATCGCCCGCTCCGAGATGGGGCAGGGGACGCTGACCGGCCTGGCGCAACTCGTCGCCGAGGAGCTGAACTGCGACTGGTCAAAGGTCACGACCGAATATCCGTCGCCGGCCCAGAACCTCGCGCGCGACCGCGTTTGGGGCAATTTCTCGACCGGGGGCAGCCGCGGTATCCGCGAGTCGCACGAGTATGTGCGCATTGGTGGCGCCGTAGCGCGCGAGATGCTGATTGCCGCCGCGGCCGCCGAATGGGGCGTGCCGGCCAGCGAATGCACCGCATGGATGGGCATGGTCACGCATGCAGCATCAGATCGCGCCACCTTTTATGGACAGTTGGCCGCCGCCGCGGCGCGGATGACGCCGCCCGCCAACGTCACGCTGAAGGATCCGAAGGATTGGACCATAGCCGGCAAGCCGCTGCCGCGGCTCGATACGGCCGACAAGCTCAACGGCAGCCAGGTCTATGGCGTCGACCTCAAGCTGCCGAACATGGTCAACGCGGCGATCCGGGCCTGCCCGTATTTCGGCGGCAAGGTGGCGAGTTTTGATGCGGCGGCGGTCGCGGCAATGCCCGGCGTGCGCACAGTCGTTCAGGTCGACGAGACCGCCGTTGCGGTTGTCGCCGACACCTGGTGGCGGGCCAAGACCGCTCTCGATGCCTTGCCGGTCGTCTGGGACGAAGGTCCCAACCGGCAGGTCACCAGCGCCTCGATCGCGGCGATGCTCGAAGAGGGGCTCGGCGCAAACGACGCCTTCATCGGCGCCAAGCAAGGTGACGCTGGTGCTGCCCTGTCCGCCGCCGGCCGGACGGTCACGGCGACCTATGCCTTCCCATACCAGAACCACGCGACCATGGAGCCGATGAACGCGACGGCGCTCTACACGCCGGAGCGCTGCGAGGTATGGGTGCCGACCCAGAATGGCGAGGCCAGCCTTGCTGCAGCGGCCGAGGCCGCCGGCCTGCCGGTGCAGCAATGCGAGGTGCACAAGATCCATCTCGGCGGCGGCTTCGGCCGGCGCGGCAACTTCCAGGACTATGTGCGCCAGGCGGTCAGCATTGCCAAGCAGGTGCCGGGAACGCCGGTAAAACTGATGTGGTCGCGCGAAGAGGATATGCTGCACGGCGCCTATCACCCGACCACCCGATGCCGGCTGACGGGCGCGCTCGACGCGGACGGCAACCTGACCGCTCTGCACATGCGCATATCCGGCCAGTCGATCCTTGCCGCGGTGCGGCCGCAGGGCATGCAGAACGGCATGGACCCTGTGGTCTTCCAGGGCCTCGTCCTCAGCGGCACGGAAGGCACGCTGGGATATACGGTGGACAATCTGCTTGTCGACCATGCCATGCGCAACCCGCCGATCCCGCCAGGATTCTGGCGCGGCGTGAACCTCAACCAGAACGCGCTCTACGTCGAGTGTTTCATGGACGAACTCGCCCATGCGGCCGGCGTCGACCCGCTTGCCTTCCGCCGCAAGCTGATGGCCAAACATCCAAAACATCTCGCCGTGCTGGAGGCGGTTGCCGAACGGATCGGCTGGGACACCCCGCCTGCGGCCGGCGTTCACCGCGGCCTGGCGCAGATCATGGGTTTCGGCAGTTACGTCGCGGCGGCAGCGGAGGTTTCGGTCACCGACGGGCAGCTCAAGATCCATCGTATCGTGGCGGCGACCGATCCGGGTCACGTCGTCAACCCCGCACAGGTGGAGCGGCAGGTCGAGGGCTCCTTCGTCTACGGCCTTTCCGCCTGCATCTATGGCGAATGCACCGTCAATGGCGGCCGCATGGAGCAGGAGAACTTCGACAGCTACGAGGTCCTGCGCATGGCCGAGATGCCGGAGGTGGAGACGATCATAGTGCCGTCCGGCGGCTTCTGGGGCGGCGTCGGCGAGCCTACTATCGCTGTCGCCGCGCCGGCCGTCCTCAATGCGATCTTCGCCGCCACCGGAAAACGCATCCGCACGCTGCCGCTGAAGAACCATGACCTCTCATGACATGAGGCGCGCGAAGAACAGGCGCGGCGAACCGGCGCTCGCGCCTGTCCTGCTTGCGGCGCCTGTCCTGCTTGCGGCGCTTTTGGCCAGCGCACCGGCATGGGCCGACGCGGCGCCTGGTGCTGCGGCATGCACCGGCTGTCACGGGCCGGCGGCGCTCGGCAACAGCCTCACCGTGGTCGCCGAACATGCACCAGGTGCCCGTCTGATCGATGGGTTTTCCAAACAATGCGACCAGGAGCGCGAGACGCTTCGAGAGGTCACACAGTGGCTCGCGAGTGTCGAGATAGGCCGCTAGCCTGAGCTGCACCGCGCGTGCGTTCTGTACTTGTGAGTCTTCGATCGATCTGCGCCTGCTTCAGGTCTTCTTCCAACTTTGCAGAAGCGGGCCTCTGCTCCCATAGACGGGATCCTTGCGTGGACGACTTACCTTCTTGGTCGTCGCGAGCGCGCGATCATGCTCCTGGGCAGTCGTGCATTCGTCATAGGTCCCAAACGGAGGGTAGGCGCCGACAACTAGAAAATCGTCGGATGCCGAAAGGCATTGGTGCCCGGTGCCGGCCGGAAGAACCGCGACGTCGCCGGCCTTCAGGGACAGGGTTCGGCCCTTTTTGCCTCCAAACCGGACTTTGGCCGTACCGGCCGCAACCCCGAGCACCTCATGTATTCGCGAATGGTAGTGAACGTAGTCGTAGATGCCATTCCGCCAGCTGTCCCCCCATCCATTGACCTCGAAAAGCTCCTCCAAGACGGCTGCGGGATCAAATTCTTCGGGCAGTCTCACGGCGCCGCGATAGACGACAAGCGGCCAAAACGGGTGATTGGGTACGAGGCCATCATCCTTGAACCAAAACTCATTTGCTTTTCGCCGCCTTACAAGATCGGTTACTTCTTGCCTGCCCGGTGCTGCGAAACCGGTAACCTGCTCGACGGCTTTCTTGGTACTCTGCAGAATGCTCATGATGTAGCCTTGGATTGCTGGTTGTCGGAAAACGAGCCTTCATGCCGATTCAACCGGCTGCATGCTGGTCGGTTCCGTCCCTATCTCTGCCTTCGAGGTCACTCGATTGGATGAAGCGGCCGGCGATGCTGCTGCAGAATGCAGATGGGGCTACCCGCCATGCGCCCGGCCAGGGTTGCCTCTCGGTAACGATTCCGCCTGCGATTTCGGCAAGAGGAACACCGCCCATGGCACCACCGCGGTCACAACCAGCCAGACCAGTGCGAGCTGGGTAAAACTTTCGTCCGGCACTACCACAAGCTTGATCGTCCCCTGGATCACGGCATGCAGAAACGCACCCGGCCAGATCGAATTCCCCGCCCGCTCGAAGATCGCGGCCAACGGGAAGGTCAGCGACAACGCCACCCCCAGTGACACTGCCGCGAGGATCGGCTCCATCGTCCAGAACATCGCGAGATGGACGAGAACGAACGGCACCGCCGCGATTGCAGCCGCCCTCCAGAAGGTCCGCCCCTCACGCAGGTGCCGGAAGAGGAACCCCCGAAACACTGTCTCTTCGGCGATCCCGCCCTGTGCAAAGATGCCGAACGCGAGCCACCACCAGCCATCGCGCAGCGAGAGCGGTAGCCCCGCGATCGCGCAATAGATTGGGATCAGTGCGATCAAGACGACGCTGCCGATCACTGTGAACCAAGTTGCTCCGCTTCGCGGCGCACCGAGGCCTAGCGCCAGCGCCGCCTCTCGCGGCACCTTCCGCGCTACTATGTACTCAACAATGAAGGCCGCAACGATCGTTAGCGCCCCGACAATGAGCCCCCATTCGCCCCGAATACTCCGGAGCGACCACGCTGACCTGTCGAGGACGAGATAGAGGGCCAGCAATCCGGCAAAGATGAGAACCAGCCTCACCGCTTCTCCTCCTTATAACCGCAGCCTCTGAGAAAGAGGTCGGCGGCAACTTGCACTCAGGGCGTTGCTCTCACGCCGGCTCATCGGCTCGCCAAGCAGCGCCCGGATGCGCGGCAGCGAGGCCACCATCTCTACGAACAGCATAGCCGCCAGTTTCGGCTGGGGCAGGGTAGGCAGAAGTCCCTCCTCGCGCCACGCCTCGAACGGTTCGCGGATCACCCCCGACGCGCGGTCGTGGAGCTCGATGAAAAGCCGCGAAAGTTCCGGAAACCTGAAGGCCTCGGCAAAGATCAGCCGATTGAGGCCGGCCGTCTCACGCGCCTCGGACAGCGATGCGAGCTCCTTTGCAACCCGGCGCAGAAAGTCACGTGGCGTCTCCGGGCGCTTGCCCGCGCCGACTTGCAAATCCGTAGCGATGGCAGGGCTCGCAAACGAGGCGCGCGTGACTCGTGGGCGTTCTCGCCTCATGATGAAAAACCAAGGCTTTATCGTCACTTCGAGACGGGTCATCTTTCGGTGCTGATGCATGACAAACCATTCATGGCAATCTCATGAGCTTCGATGACCTCGACCTGAATTTGCTGCGCGTATTCGACGTAATGATGCGCGAAAGAAGCGTTACGCGTACGGCATACGAATTGGGAAGGACGCAATCTGCGATCAGCCATTCCTTATCCAGGCTGCGGCACCTTTTCGGCGACAAGCTGTTCACGCGCGATGGAGGCGTTATGAGGCCGACGCCGCGGGCGGTCGAGCTTCTGCCAGACATTTCGGCCGGATTGGCAACGATTCGAGCCTCGATTGATCGTCATCAAACTTTCGATCCCGCAACCACTCGGCGGAACTTTCGCGTCGGACTCACCGACTACCATGCGATGATAATCATACCACGTCTTCTCCGGGAGTTTTCCAGGCAGGCGCCCGGTGCCACGTTGAATATCATTCCAGCGAACGGGCTCGATATCCCGTCCTCGGTCCATCTTCGACAGATCGACTGTGCATTGACTGGAGCAGTGATCAAGGACGACCCAGGCCTGTTGAAGATCGAACTGGGCCAGGATCGTCTCTTCTGCGCAGTTTGGAGCGGCAGCCAAATCGCTAGTTCGGCGATGTCATTGGAGACATATCTGTCAGCGTCTCATTTGCAGGTTTCCGCCGATGGTGTTTCCAGCGGACTTGCGGATGCCGCGCTCAAGGAGCTTGGTTTGCGGCGGAATGTGGTCGCGACGATATCGAATTATCTGGCACTTCCGTGGATTTTGCGAGGCACCGAACTTGTTGCTCATTGTGGTGACGGAATCCTCCAAATCCTTGATGAAGCGAGTGAAGTGACGCTGCTTTCGCCGCCCCTGCCGATCCCGAATGTGAGCGCGTGGTTGCTCCTACATCCGCAGATGGCAACGGACCCAGGGACGATCTGGCTCAAAGAAGTTCTCTCAAACATCTACTCTGAGTCGCAGATTAAAAAGAGAGAAATTGTTTCTGAGAGAGAACAGAGGGAATAAACAGGAGACACACGGCTGAAACCATTACGAGCGTAACCATTTATATGAGTAGTGCTCATACTCATCATGACGAGAATGAATTTGACCAATAATGAGGCCTGCGCAACCTTGGTGCTCCACAAGAAAAAAGGGGAACCACGATGCAAGCAATTCTCAAGGGACTGGTCGGAGCAGCGGTAGGGCTCGTTGTATCCAGTGCGTCCGCCGCGACGATCGAAAATGTCAGGAAGAACGGAGTTCTGACCTGCGGAACCAACTCAGCGACAGCCGGATTCAGCCTTCCGGACAATGAGGGCAAATGGACCGGGTTCGTGGTTGACTATTGTCGCGCTGTTGCAGCAGCGGTTCTGGGCGATGCGCAAAAGGTAAGGTTCATTCCGCTTACGCCGAAGGACCGCTTCACCGCGCTTCAGTCGGGCGAGATCGATATACTCGCTCATAACGCAACCTGGACGTCATCGCGCGACACGTCTCTGGGAATACTTTTTGCGGGCACATATTTCTACGATGGCCAGGGCTTCATGGTCCGCAAAGCGGAGAACATCGGTTCGGCCAAAGATCTGGATGGCGCGTCCATCTGCGTCACTCAGGGCACGACGACCGAGTTGAATCTCGCCGATTATTTTCGGTCGCATTCGATGACATACTCGACCGTCGGGTTTGCCGATGAAGAAGCCGTCGTAAAGGCCTACGACGAAGGTCGCTGCGACGTCCTCTCCGCCGACACCTCCACCCTGAATGCATCGCGCCAGCGCATGGCGAAGGCCGACGACAGCGTCGTGCTTCCCGAACTTATCTCCAAGGAGCCGCTTGGGCCTGCCGTGCGGCAGGGCGATGACCATTGGCTCAATGTGGCCAAATGGACGCTCCTTGTCATGGTAGCTGCCGAAGAGTTGGGAGTAACCTCGCAGAACGTCGATGAAATGAAATCGTCGGAGAACCCGAACATTCGTCGGCTGCTCGGAGCAGAGGGCAGCCTCGGAAAGGATCTCGGGCTTGGCGATACCTGGTCCGTGGACGTTATCAAGCAGGTCGGCAACTATGGCGAAGTGTTCGATCGCAATATCGGCAAGGCCTCGCCGCTCAAGATGGAGCGCGGCCTGAACGCTCTTTGGAGTGAGGGCGGTCTCCAGTACGCCCCGCCGATCCGCTAGGCTGGGGTCGGTCACAAGACGCCGGCGATTGCGCCGGCGTCTTAAAGCGCGTCGCGGCTGAATGGATTCGTGCGACACGCTTTAAGTTCTTGTTTATGCATGTCGTTATCGCAAAACCGCTGCGCACTTTTGCGCGACATGCATGGTTCCACACCAACACAGGAACAGGGTCATGTCCGATGTGCTGCTCGCCGCGCCCTCGCGCAGGAGCCTGTCTCTGCACGACGCCAAGGTCCGGGGCATCATCTATCAGGTTTTGCTCGCGGTCAGTCTGCTGGCCTTGGCCGTGGGCATTGCCGTTCAGACTGCGTCGAACATGAGGGCACGCGGGATTCCGCTGTCTTTCGGCTTCTGGAACGAGGCCGCCGGCTTCGACATCAATCAGACGCTGATCCCCTACGACACGCTGTCCACCTACGGCCAAGCGTTCTGGGTGGGCGTGGTCAACACCCTCTATGTGAGCTTGCTTGGAATCGTGTTGGCCACAGTCTTGGGCTTTGTCGTCGGCATTGCCCGCCTGTCACCGAACTGGATCGTTTCAAAGGTCGCGGCCTCGTATGTCGAGATCATACGCAACATCCCGTTATTGCTGCAGCTTTTGTTCTGGTACAATGCAGTCCTGAAAACGCTGCCTGCGCCGAGGGCGTCGATCGAACTCCCCGGCGGCATCTATCTGAACAATCGCGGTCTCATCATTCCGGAAATCCAGCTCTATGCAGGAGCAGGTACCGTGGGACTTGCATTCCTGGCGGCTACCATCTTCTGCGTCGCTTTTTGGTCCTACGCCAGGCGCGCACAGAACCGCACCGGAAAGCAGCTGCCCGTGCTTTGGGTCGGCCTCGCTGCCTTGATTGGACTGCCTCTGATCGTCTTCCTCCTGGTCGGCTCGCCGGTGTCGTTCGTGACGCCAGATTTGAAAGGGTTCAATTACCGGGGTGGACACCAGCTTTATCCGGAGTTCGCCGCTCTTCTGATCGGTCTGTCCGTCTACACCGCTTCCTTTATCGCGGAAATTGTCCGCAGCGGGATCCAGGCTGTGCCGAAAGGCCAGACCGAAGCCGCCCATGCGCTCGGCCTTGCGCCGGGCAAAACGCTTCGCCTGGTCATCGTTCCGCAGGCACTGCGCATCATCATACCGCCGCTGACCAGCCAGTACCTGAATCTCACCAAGAATTCCTCACTCGCCGTGTTCATCGGCTACCCGGACCTAGTTCAGATTTTTGCGGGAACGGTGCTCAACCAAACCGGCGCCGCCGTCCAGGTGATGGCGATCACGCTCTCGGTCTACCTCGCGATTTCCCTCGTCACGTCGATGGCCATGAACGCGTTCAATCAACGTTTCGCGATCGTCGAGAGGTGATGCATGAGCGACCAGTCCCTGCATCCGCCGCTCGTTAACAACTCGCTTCTGCCCCCGATGGCACCGCCTTGTGGAATCCGGCCGAGCCCGGTGACCTGGATCAGAAAGAACCTATTCTCGACACCGTTCTCCGGCGTGCTCACGATCTGCTTCACGGTTCTCGCGGCATGGCTTTTGCACCAGTTCGTGAGTTTTGCAGTCTTGGACGCAGTCTGGGCCGGCGGACAGGAAGAATGCCGCGCCAACCCTGACGGCGCTTGCTGGCCGTTCATCGTGGAGAAATTCGACTATCTCCGTTACGGGGCGTATCCCGTATCCGAGCGCTGGCGGGTGGACCTGACGCTGGCAATCGGCGCCGTGCTGATCGTCTGGTTGCTGTGGCGACGGGCGCCGCGGCGCAATGTTGCGGCGTTGCTGTTCTTTGTTGCCTACCCGGTCGTCGCCTTCGTGCTGTTGAGGGGCGTCGCGTCGCTCGATCTGCCGGTCATCGATACCGTCTTGTGGGGTGGGCTGCTCATCACGCTGCTCATGTCGATCGTGGGCATTGTCTTCTCGCTGCCGCTCGGCGTGCTTCTCGCGCTTGGCCGACGATCGGAGCTTCCCTTCGTCAAAGCAGTGTGTGTGACCTTCATCGAGGTCGTCAGGGGTGTGCCGTTCATCACGGTGCTGTTCATGGCGAATTTCATGATGCCGCTCTTCGTACCCGACTATCTGACGCCCGATCGGCTGCTACGTCCGCTGATTGCGATAGCGCTGTTCTCGTCGGCCTACATGGCCGAGGTGGTGCGCGCAGGTCTTCAGGCGATCCCCAAGGGGCAATATGAGGCGGCAAAGGCGCTCGGCGTCAGCTATTTCACCATGATGCGTCTGATCATCCTGCCGCAGGCGCTCACGATCGTCATCCCAGGCATCGTCTCTACCTTCATCGGGCTGTTCAAGGACACCACGCTGGTCGCGATCGTCGGCATTGCGGACTTCCTGAGAGCCGTCGAAACGGCGCGAGTCGACCCGAACTGGGCTGGGCCGACGATCTCTTCGACCGGCTATCTCTTCGCCGGACTGGTTTACTGGATCTTCTGCTTCGGAATGTCCCGGTACTCGCAGTCGATGGAGCGCGCGTTGGCGCGCGGCCACAAGAGCTAGGAAGCGGAGTATGCGACAGGCAGTTTCAGCAGCGAGGCACGTGGCGCAAATCCTCAAATAGCCCGCCAAAAGTTCGAGCAGCCGCGAGCGGCAAAAATCATACCGGAAACCAGGCAATGACTTGTGCGGATGCATCGCAATCTACGGTTGCGGAAAGAAATGTTGGAATGATCGACTTCGACAGGATCTATGACCGCCACCAGTTTGGGTCAGTCAAATGGGCCAATCAGTGGGACGAATTCTCGCCTCGGGTCGAGGGCGAAGATCTGCTTTCGCTATGGACCGCGGACATGGATTTTCGCGCCCCTGAAACCGTCATCGCGCGGCTGCGGGAAGCGGCGGACCATGGAATCTATGGCTATACACGCCGCGACCCCCGTCACTACGAGATTGTGCAATCATGGTTCGCGCGTCGGCACGGCTGGTCGCCGGCACTGGAATCGCTGCTGCCGGCGCCCGCAATCATGCCGTCGGTAGCCGCGATGCTTCGGACCTTCACCAAGCCCGGGGACGGGGTGATCGTGCAGTCTCCCATCTACTCGCCCTATTTTGGAGTAATTCAGGGGAACGGAAGGAAGCTGCTGGTCAACAGGCTAAGGTTGCAAGATAACCAATACGAGCTCGATCTCGAGAACTTCGCGAAACTGGCAGCCGGCGCCAAGGCCTTCCTGCTCTGTAATCCGCACAATCCAGCCGGAAAGGCGTGGACGCGCGGGGAATTGACGGCGCTGAACGATGTCTGCGAGCGCTACGGCATCCTTGTCATATCCGACGACATCCATTGCGACATCAGATTGTCGGATCGCCCGCACATCGTCTTCTCGTCCCTCTCGGAGGATGCCGCGGAAAAGTCATTCATCTGCACGGCTCCAACGAAGACCTTCAATCTGGCCGGCGTGCCCTCCGCAACCGTGTCGGTGGCCAACAAGGAGCGGCGCGAGGCGCTTCTGGCCACCATGCAGGCATCGTTCATGGTCAACGCCAACTTCTTTGGACGGCTGGCGCTAGAGGTCGCCTACAGCACCGGCGCGCCGTGGCTGGATCAGCTGACGCGCTACATCGGCGGTAATGTCGATCTCGTCCTCAAGTTCGCCGAGGATCGCCTGGCGGGCATCACACCGATGCGGCCGGACGCCTCCTTCCTGGTGTGGCTGGATGCGCGCGGGCTCGATCGGAAGGTGGGAGGCGTTCAACGGTTTTTCGTCGACCGAGCCGGAGTCAATTTGTACGACGGGCGCGTCTATGGACCCGGCGGTGAAGGCTTCATTCGCCTTAACGTCGGTTGCCCTCGTCCGCTGTTGCGCAGGGGGCTCGAACGTATGTCCAAGGCGCTGGAATCGTTGTGAGAGCCTTGACCTGACCGGAGCGGCCCTGCGGCATCGGCGAAGCATCGTTCACGCCGTGAGCCTGGTTGACCACAGCTTCTGTGTCGTGACGACATTGCCGCGGTCGGCCTTGCGGAGACGCTGGTGCGTTGTGGTCTGGCGCCCTCGAAGCGAGGCGTCTGGGCTGCCCCGACGCGTCCAGGCCGGTTGGATAGCTTTCGCTGTCGGCAAAGATGGCGAGCGCGTAGGGTTCGGCCCGTTGGCGACAAGGTTCGTTCAGATCGCGTTGCGCAACGCGGAACCCGCACCTCTGCTGCTTGAGGGCGGAGTGTGCTTGCATTCAGCTCCAGGCGTGGCTGGCCAGCCCGTAAACCCAAGGTCCGTTGCTTTCTCGGTTCAGGAACCGGCGGCCTTTGGACATTGTGGTCACGGTCTCGGCAATGCCGAGGCCGCTCTGCTGAAGGAACTCGGCAAACACGCCATCCCTCTCGCGCGTATCGACGCGCGCGAATCGACCTGCCAGCTTCTTCAGATGGATGGCGGTAAGATGGACCGCGTCCTGGTCGCTTCGAGCCACAATGGGGCCAATCACATGGCCGCGCCCGAACTCGCGACACATGGAATAGCCAACGACCTCGCCACCGCGGCTCAGAGTGGCTATCGAGGCATCCTCTGCGAGCAACGCAAGTAGCCCCGCACGATTTGTCCCAAACGCACGCGCGTCCAGCTCGGTGATCTCGCGAAGTCTGTCGCTGGGCAGCTCATTTAGTTCACCATCTAGAGCTGGCATTGGCGGGAGTTTTTGTGGGGCCTCGCCCTGGCGCATGTAGACGATCGCCTCGCTCGTGAAGCCGAGTGAAATATACAGAGGATAGGCGGGATGGGTTGCATTCAGGGCCAGATTGCGATCCCCGCACTGTTCAAGGACCTGTTCCATGAGCCATCGGCCACCTCCCTGCGCCTGTGCGCGGGGCGTCGTGATCACCAGACCAATGGTGGCAAAATCGTCCCCGTGGGGAAACCACATCGCGCTTCCGAAGACGCGCCCAATTCCGTCAACGGCGACGATGCCGTGGCCGGCGCGGCGCAACAAATCCCAGTCCTTGGGGCGATGCGGCCAGCGGACAGAAATCGATAGTGCATGCAGCAGATCAACGTCGACATCATTGATGTCCCGCGCCACCAGTTCAAAGGATTTCAGGCGCACTGATCTCAGCATCTTAGTCGATCCGCTCCTTCAACGAATGCCTAAGGCACGCGGTGTTAATCCTGGCGCCGATAGCCATGTTTGCGACAGGCCTCATTTGCCGCAGCTTTACAGGGGAAAGCCAGCAGGTTTCGCTGGTTTGAGGCGTTTTTTCGCAATCTTCAGCCAAAGCACGACGCGATTCGGCAGGGAACACTGCTGCCTACGGATAGGCTGGTCGCACCCGGTGATAATGTGCAAGCAGAGCGGACCGCCATGAACGTGGAAGAAATCCTCGCGACCCTGATCGCATTTCCCTCTGTTGTTGGCACGCAAAACGGCGCGATTGTCGATTGGATCCGCGACTACTGTCAGGCAGCAGGAGCCGAGGTGACGGTTCTGCCCGGTCCCGAGGGCGACCGGTCCAACCTCTTCGTCACGATCGGCCCGCGCGAGGGTCGGGGCTACATCATCTCCGGACACTTGGATGTCGTGCCGGCCGGCGAGCCGGAATGGAGCTCGGATCCGTTTGTCCTGCGCCGCGAGGGCGGCAGGCTTTACGGCCGCGGCGCCACCGACATGAAGGGCTTTCTCGCCTGCGCATTGGCCGCGCTCCCAGGACTTGCGGCGATGAACCTGCGGCAACCAATTCATTTCGCATTCTCCTACGACGAAGAGGCGGGGTGCCGTGGCGTGCCGCATCTCTTAGCTGCGTTGCCAGGCCTATGCGAGAGGCCGCTTGGCGCGATTGTCGGCGAGCCGAGCCGGATGCAGCCGGTGCGCGCGCACAAGGGGAAGGCCGCCGCGCGGCTCGAGGTGATCGGGCGATCCGGCCATTCGTCTCGCCCCGATCTCGGACTCAATGCCGTGCACGCCATGGCCGGCGTCATCACGTACGCCGTGGCCTATGGCCAATCCCTCGCCGACGGACCGCTCGATCAAGATTTCGAGCCCCCATATTCTTCCTTGCAGGTGGGCGCCATCGCCGGTGGACAGGCGGTCAACATCATCGCTGGCCACTGCACTGCCGATATCGAGGTACGTGCCGTGCCGGGCGTTTCTCCAGCCTCCCTGCTTGAGCCGGTCAAGGCCGAGCTCTTTGCCCTGCGCGACAGCGGCTTCGAGGTAATTTGGCACGAGTTGAGTTCCTATCCCGCCCTTGCACCCGCGAAGGGTAGTGAGCTAGCGGCGGTTCTGACCGAGCTGACGGGGCAGGAGCCGCTCAAAGCGGTCAGTTACGGCACGGAGGCCGGGCTTTATCAGCAGGCCGGTATCGATGCGATCATTTGCGGCCCCGGCGAAATTTCCCGCGCGCATCGTCCCAATGAATACATCGAGATCGGTGAACTTGCTGCCTGCCAGAGCATGATCGAGGATCTCGGCGCGCGCCTTGCAGCATGAACTAGAGGGCGGGTTCCATGGCATTTCTTTTCAATTCCGATGCGGCGCGTGCCGCGGTGTTCCGCGAGATCTTCGCGCGCGAACTCCCGGATCTGGAATTCTTCCATTCCGGCGAGGAGATGGAGCCGGAGAAGGTGCGCTATCTCATCACCTGGACAGTGCCGGACGAGATCTCGCGCTACCGCAATCTGGAAGTGCTGTTTTCCATCGGAGCGGGCGTCGATCAGTTCAAGCAGGACGTGGTGCCAAGCCATGTGAAGCTTGTGCGCATGGTCGAGGATGGCATCATACGCATGATGCAGGAATACGTCGCGCTTGGCGTGTTGGCGCTCCACCGGGAGATGCCCGCCTATCTCGAGCAGCAGAAAAGGTGCCTCTGGCAACCGATTGCCGCTCGACAGGCGGCCGAACGCCGGGTTGGCTTCCTCGGCCTTGGCATGCTGGCGCAGGCGGCTATCGAGCGCCTGAAGCCGTTTCAGTTTCCGCTTGCCGGGTGGAGCCGCAGCGAAAAGCGGATAGAGGGCGTTGCCTGTTTTCACGGCGCGGATCAGTTGCCCCGCTTTCTAAAGCAGACGGACATTCTCGTCTGTCTGCTACCGCTGACACAGGAAACGAGCGGCATTCTCAATGGCGGGCTCTTCTCCTTGCTACCAGCCGGGGCGCAGCTGCTGCATGTCGGCAGGGGTCCGCAACTCGACCAGGCTGCGCTGATCGACGCGCTCGACACCGGTCACCTAACTGCGGCGATGCTTGATGTCACTGATCCAGAACCGCTCCCGGAAGACCATCCGCTGTGGTCGCATTCGAAGGTGATGATAACACCGCACATTGCCTCGGTGACACAACCGCATACGGCGGCGCAATCCGCCGTGGACAACGTCCGGCGCCACCGCGCCGGCAAAGAACTGATCGGCCTCGTCGATCGAACGCTCGGCTACTAACCAGGAAACCTCACATGTCACTGCTGACCACGATTGACACAAATCCCGCCTTCACGCCGAAGGAGGCATTGCCGCTGCCGGAGCGGCTCATTTCCGGCACTCCATCCTTCAAGACCTGGGCGCAGGACGCCTCAAAAGGTGAGAAGGTTCTGACCGGCGTCTGGGAGGCGACCCCCGGCGAGACGCATTCGATCAAGGGCACTACCTACGAGTTCTGCCACATAATTTCGGGTGTGATCGAAATCGAGGAGAAGGCGGGCGAGACGAAGACCTACCGCGCCGGCGACAGTTTCGTGATGAAGCCCGGTTTCGTCGGCGTCTGGCGTACGATCGAGACCGTGCGCAAGATCTACGTCTGCGTTTATGACTGAGTTCAATGCTCAAGGTCCGGCCGAATAGCGCGCGCGGCGGTTCCAGAACAATCGACTTTCCAAGTCCCGCCTGACGCGATTCGACGCCGTCGGGCCGCTCATCCTCGACGAAAAATGCGGCGCGCGGCCCACTATTGTTCCGCTAGTGCGAATGAGGACCTCCATCAAATGACGACCTACAAGATAGCGCTCATCCCCGGCGATGGCATCGGCAAGGACGTGACTGGGGCGGCATGGCAGGTGCTGCAGGCGGCGGCAAAACGGGGCGGTTTCGCCGTTGATGGCACAAGCTTCCCATGGTCGTGCGCCTATTACCTGGAGACCGGCGCAATGATGCCGCCAGACGGCATCGAGACACTTCGAAAATTCGATGCGATCTATCTCGGCGCTGTGGGGTGGTCCGCGGAAGTACCCGACTCAGTATCGCTACACGGACTGCTCCTGCCGATCCGGAAAGGGTTTACGCAGTACGCCAACATACGACCGCACAGGCTGTTACCGGGCGTTCAGGGGCCCCTCCGATCCGATGGTTTCGACGTCCTGTGCATACGCGAGAATACGGAAGGCGAGTATTCCGGCGCCGGCGGGCGCGTCCATTCCGGCACGGCCAATGAGGTCGCGATTGAGACAGCAATCTTCACGCGTGCGGGTGTCGAACGGATCATGCGTTTCGGTTTCGAACAGGCGCGGGCGCGCCGCAAGAAGCTCGCATCTGTGACCAAATCCAACGCGCAGAAACATTCCATGGTTTTCTGGGATGAGGTGACGTGCGAGATAGCGAAAGACTATCCCGATGTAGAGGTCTCGCACTACCACATCGACGCCATGGCTGCCCGCATGGTGCTGGCGCCTGACAGCCTCGACGTAATCGTCGCCTCGAACCTGTTTGGCGACATTCTCACCGATATCGGAGCGGCCATTCAGGGCGGGCTGGGTTATGCCGCCTCTGCCAATATCAATCCCGATCGCAGCGCACCTTCCATGTTCGAGCCTGTCCATGGTTCGGCACCCGATATCGCGCATCTCGGCGTCGCCAATCCGATCGCCGCGATCTGGTCCGGTGCGATGATGCTGGAGCATCTGGGCGAGCGGCATGCTGCGGCCGAAGTGATGTCGGCGATCGAGTCCGTAACCGTGCAGGGCATTGGCACGATCGCAGGCAAGGACCCGACTGAAACAATCACGCGAGCCGTGCTTGCGGCATTGAGCTGAAAGGGCAGAGGAAAAAGACCATGAATGCGATCACGAAGATTGGCACCTTTAACGATACCGACCTGTTCCGCCAGCAGGCGTTGATTGGCGGTGTGTGGCGGGACGCGGACACAAAGGCCGTCGCCGAGGTCACCAACCCTGCCAGCCTGAATGTTCTCGGCACCGTTCCCGACATGGGGGGCGACGAGACCAGGGCCGCGATCGGCGCTGCGGCCGAGGCGTTCAGGAGTTGGGAGAAGAAGACTCATGCCGAGCGCGGGGGACTGCTGGAACGCTGGCACGATCTCATTCGCCGGCATGAACAGGATTTGGCGCTTCTGCTGACTCTGGAACAGGGTAAGCCGCTTGCCGAGGCGCTCGCGGAGATCCGCTACGGCGCGTCGTTCGTGAAATGGTTTGCGGAGGAGGCGCGCCGGATCGGTGGCTCGACCATTCCGTCACCCACTGCCGATCGCCGCATTCTGGTTCTCAAGGAAGCAGTCGGCGTCTGCGCCGTCATCACCCCGTGGAATTTCCCCAACGCGATGATCACGCGCAAAGTCGCCCCCGCACTGGCTGCCGGCTGCACGGTGGTGATCAAGCCGTCCGAGTTCACACCATTTTCGGCGCTCGCGCTCGGCGTCCTGGCGGAGCGAGCGGGCATCCCGGCAGGCGTTATCAACATCGTGACCGGCATGCCGGCGGAGATCGGCAAAGAGCTGATGGCCAACGAAACGGTGCGCAAGATCTCCTTCACAGGTTCAACCCGCGTCGGCGCGCTTCTGATGAAGGGCGCCGCCGACGGCATCAAAAGGCTCAGCCTAGAGCTCGGCGGGAACGCGCCTTTCATCGTCTTCGATGACGCAGATCTCGATCTCGCCGTCGAAGGGGCGGTAAACTCCAAATTTCGCAATGGCGGCCAGACTTGCGTCTGTGCCAACCGTATTCTCGTGCAGGCCGGCATCTATGAGGCGTTTGCTGCCAAGCTCGCCAGCCGAGTTGCAGAGATGAAGGTTGGCGCCGGTACAGAGGAGGGCGTCGTCATCGGGCCGATGATCAATGGTGCCGCCATCGAAAAGATCGAGCGGCATGTCGCCGATGCTTTGGATAAAGGCGCCCGGATAATTGCCCGGAGCGAAGCAGTGCCGGAAGGCAAGCAATACGCCCGGCCTATTCTGCTCGGCGACGCCACGACCGAAATGCTGCTGGCGTCGGAAGAGACGTTCGGGCCCGTTGCGCCGTTGTTCCGTTTTGAAACCGAGGAGGAAGCCATCGCGATCGCCAATGGAACACCCTTCGGCCTTGCCGCCTATTTCTACACGGAAAATCTTAAACGATCGTGGCGTGTGGCCGAGGCGCTGGAGTTCGGCATGGTCGGGCTCAACACCGGCCTGATCTCGACAGAGGTCGCGCCTTTCGGCGGCGTGAAGCAGTCGGGGCTTGGGCGCGAAGGATCGCAGCTCGGGATAGAGGAATATCTCGAGATCAAGACGCTCCACGTCGGCGGGTTGAATTAGAGGCTTTTCCGGAGTTTCAACAGCGAGACCAGCAATGAGAAAGGGGCGGTCGAACCGCCCCTTTCTCATTTCGATACTTCGGATGCCGCGATGGCCGGAGGCCCGCCGGCCTCAAGCAACTTCCCGAACGGGATCCAAGCCGACGGCGGCGGCCAGCCCGCCAATATCCGTTATCTCGATATATTCGTAGAAGGGGTTCGCGGGCTCGTGGCCGCGGTTGACCCACACCTTGCTCTTGATACCGAGATCATAGGCGGTCATGAGATCGTAGCGGAATGAGGACGACACATGAGTGATGTCCTCCGGGCCGCAGCCGAGCTTGTCGAGCATGTATTCAAAGCCCTTCATCAGCGGCTTATAGGCGCCAACCTCTTCGGCGGTAATGACGGTGTAAAAGGGCGCGCCGAGCTTTTCCACATTCGACATGATCAGGCTGTTCATGGAGTTGGACAGGATCACCAGTGGGATTTCCTTGGCCACTCTGGACAGGCCAGCCGGGACGTCGGGGTGCGGACCCCAGGTCGGCACTTCGTCATAGATGCGTTGGGCATCTTCGGGTTTGAACTGGATACCGATGCGCTTGCAGCTGCGTTCGATGGAATTCTGCACCACCTCGAGGAAGGGTTTCCATGGCCCCAGCACCTCGTCAAGGCGATAGCCTCTAAAGGCCTCCACGAAGCTGGCCATTGCCTCTGGGGAGAGGCGCTCGCCGTAGACGCGCCTCGCGGCACCGGCCATATCAAAATTGGTGAGCGTGCCGTAGCAGTCGAAGGTGATGTATTTCGGTCTGAACGTCGACATGGCGACCATCCTCCTAGTTTTCTCGGCACAGCGTGCCTGTACCACAATCACCATAGTCGGAGATCTGGAAGACTAACGGCCGCATTCGCCGCGACCTGAAGCAGATCGTTTCGTATTGCGTCGGCGGTTTGGCAGAGAGTTGCGCCAGGTGTCCTTTCGAGCTTTGGGAGCAGCGCGGCCTGTCGGCCATGCTTCGGCAGAAGATGCGGCGCGAGCGGCGAAGGATAGTGAAAACGCGTCGCGCATGGCTGCCGGTCGGGAGGAACTGCTGTCTTTGGTGGTCTACCGTTAGCACTTGAAGACGAAGGCCGGAAATTCATCATGACCACACGACAGATCATCATTGAAGAGATGACACCGGGGCACCTTGACGGCGCTGTCGAGTTGTCTCGCCAGGTTGAATGGCCGCATCGCCGCGAGGATTGGGAGCTGGCCCAGTCGGTCAGCCGGGGGATCGTCGCTCTGGAAGAAGAACGCGTGGTGGCGACCATCATGATGACCCCCTACGGCGACAATGCCGCCGCCATCAACATGGTGATCGTCGATGCGGCCATGCGCGGCCGCGGACTCGGCCGAAAGATGATGGAAGAGGCGCTTGCCAAGGCGGGTGAGCGCACCTGTTGCCTGACGGCGACACGGGAAGGCCTGCCGCTCTATGAGAAGCTGGGCTTCGTCACGACTGGCGAGATCGTGCAGCATCAGGGCGAGGCGTTGGCAGTTTCGGCGCCGGCCCGTGTATACTGGGCAG
The DNA here is from genome assembly GCA_004020645.1 of Mesorhizobium sp. Classification (GTDB taxonomy): domain Bacteria; phylum Pseudomonadota; class Alphaproteobacteria; order Rhizobiales; family Rhizobiaceae; genus Mesorhizobium. The sequence goes on from SAQL01000001.1 coordinate 299,848, forward strand.
AGAGCGGCGATTTTGCCCGCCTCGAGGTGCTGGATCGCGAGGCATTTGGCCATGACCGTTCGGCGCTGATGAAGCGGCTTTTCGAGCGCGCGAAGTTCACTGTCATTCGCGATGAAGGCGATATCCAGGCCTTTTCGGCCATCCGGCCATTCGGCCGGGGGCTGGTCATCGGGCCGGTGGTGGCGAGAAACGGTGCCGAGGCCAAGGCCCTGATCGACTTTCTGCTCGCCCATCATCAGGGCAAGTTCGTCCGTGTCGATACCGACGTTTCAACGGATCTTGCTGAATGGCTCACCGGGCGCGGCCTTGCGCACGTTGGCGGTGGGATCACGATGCGACGCTCCATCGTCACGCACAAAGAAAGCAAGCCTGCGCATCACCGCACATACGCGTTGGTCAGTCAGGCGCTCGGTTAAATCAGGCACTCGGGTGAATCGGAGGAAGAAATGCTGGCAAATTCACTGATCGAACTCGATCGCGCACATCTGGTTCACCCGTTTTTGTGCTATCGCAGCCACGAGGAGACGGGCGTGCGGGTGCTCAAATCCGCCAAGGGCGCAACAGTGACCGATGCAAGCGGGAAAACGCTGCTGGACGGATTCGCGGGACTATGGTGTGTAAACATCGGATACGGGCAGGAAAGCGTCGTTGAAGCAGCGGCCAAGCAGCTAAGAGAGCTTCCCTATGCGACGGGATATTTCGGGCTGGGGTCCGAGCCCGCCATTCGTCTTGCTGCCAGACTTGCCGAACTGGCGCCCGGCGATCTGAACCATGTCTATTTCACGCTGGGCGGCTCCGACGCAGTCGACAGCACGATCCGTTTCATTCGCTACTACTACCATGCCAAGGGTACGCCGCAGAAGGACCAGTTCATCTCGGTCGAGTATGGCTACCACGGATCCTCGACGGCAGGGTCCGGTCTGACCGCGATCCCGGCTTTCCATGCGGGTTTCGGCGTGCCTTACGACTGGCAGCACAAAATTCCCTCGCACTACGCCTATCGCAATCCGGTCGGTTCCGACCCGCAGGCGATCATCGATGCATCGGTCGCGGCCCTGCGCGCCAAAATCGCGGAACTCGGCGCGGACCGCGTTGCGGCCTTCTACGCCGAACCCATTCAGGGTTCGGGCGGTGTCCTCGTTCCACCGACGGGCTGGCTGAAGGCCCTGCACGCCGTGTGCAAGGAACACGACATCCTGTTCGTTGCCGACGAGGTCATCACTGCCTTTGGCCGCACAGGCCCGCTCTTCGCCTGTGACGAGGACGATGTGGTGCCGGAATTCATAACCACGGCGAAGGGACTGACCTCGGGCTACGTGCCGATGGGCGCAGTCTTCATGTCGGACCATGTCTACAATACGATCGCGGACGGAGCCGGCAAAGCGCCTGTCGGCCATGGCTACACCTATTCAGCCCATCCCGTGAGCGCGGCGGTGGGGCTGGAATGCCTGCGTCTCTACGAAGAGGGCTTGCTCGAGAACGGGCGGAAGGCCGGGAAGCGCTTGATGGAAGGCCTTCGCTCGCTCGCCGACCACCCGCTGGTTGGCGATATTCGCGGTCGCGGCATGCTGGCCGCGGTCGAGTTGGTCACTGACAAGGAGCGCAAGACGCCGCTGCCGGCGGCAGCCGATCCGGGTCGCCGTATTTTCGACCGCGCATGGGCGAACGGCCTCATCATCCGCGCCTTCAACAGCGGCATCCTGGGCTATGCGCCGCCGCTCTGCTGCACGGAGGACGATATCGATGCAATCCTCGAACGTACCCGGATGACGCTGGACCAAACCCTCGAGGACAAGGACGTGCGGGCGGCGATGAAAAGATGATCGTCCAGACTGCCGCCGCACGCGCGGGGCAGCCTCTTCCTCATCTGTCGAATATGGCGTCGAGCGGCAAATGAGATTTCACGATAGGGGATTTCAGCACGACGAAGCTGAAATATTTGTCGATGCCAATGTCCATTTCGACAAGGCGCTCCATGACCGTCTGGTATTCGGTGATTCCCGCTGTGACAAACTTCACCAGGTAGTCGTAGCCGCCTGAAACAAGATGGCATTCGATGACGGAATCGATCTTCTCGACGGTGGCAAGAAACCGCGCGAAGTCGTTCTGCCGATGGTTCCTGAGCGTGATCTCGGTGAAGACCGTCAACGTCTGCCCGAGCTTGGAGACGTCGATCTGGGCGGAATAACCGGTGATGAAGCCTTCCGCCTGCAGCTTCTTGACCCGCATCAGGCAGGGGCTCGGTGACAGATACACCAGCTCGGCAAGCTCGACGTTGGAGATGCGCCCGTTCTTTTGCAGCTCGGAGAGAATCTTGATGTCGATCTTGTCGAGCTTCATCAGAAACCTGTCACACGTTCGAACCGCGGATCGTCCGGCAAACGGCGTCCGTTACTTCCTGCGTGGTCGAGGTGCCACCAACGTCCGGCGTCAGCACGCCTTCCCTTGTCACCGATTCCACAGCGCGCATCAGCCGGCCGGCCGCTTCGCTTTCGCCCAGATGGTCGAGCATCTGGGCGGCGGTCCAGAAGGTGGCGACAGGGTTGGCGATACCTTTGCCGGCAATGTCGAACGCCGAGCCGTGGATAGGCTCGAACATCGAGGGATAGCGCCGCTCGGGATCAATATTGGCGGTCGGTGCAACGCCGAGACTGCCCGCGAGCGCGCCTGCAAGGTCCGACAATATATCGGCGTGAAGATTGGTGGCGACGATCGTATCGAGGCTCCGTGGTTTCAGCGTCATACGCGTCGTCATAGCATCAACCAGCATCTTGCCCCACGTGACATCAGGGAATTCCCGTGCCACCTCGGCGGCGATTTCGTCCCACATTACCATGCCGTGACGCTGCGCGTTGGATTTCGTAACAACTGTCAGGAGCTTTCGCGGCCGTGACTGCGCCAGCCGGAATGCGTAGCGCATGATGCGGGTGACGCCGACGCGCGTGAAGATCGCGACCTCGGTTCCGACCTCCTCGGGGAGGCCGCGATGGGCGCGGCCGCCGTGGCCCGAATACTCGCCCTCGGAATTCTCCCGCACGATCACCCAATCCAGATCGCCAGGGCCAACGCCCGCCAGCGGCGAAACAATACCGGGCAATATCCTGGTCGGCCGCACGTTCGCGTACTGATCAAAGCCTTGGCAAATCGGCAGCCGGAGCCCCCAGAGCGTGATGTCGTCGGGCACATCGGGAGCGCCGACCGCGCCAAAGAAGATGGCGTCGAAGCGCTTCAGTTGCGCCACACCGTCCTCGGGCATCATCCGACCATGGGCCTTGTAGTAGTCTGAGCCCCAGTCGAAGTGCTGGACGCGCAGCTTGAAGTCGCCGCAGCGCTCTTCAAGTGTCTCAAGCGCCTGGAGACCGGCGGCAATGACCTCTGGGCCGATCCCGTCGGCAGGAATGGCGGCAATCTCATATTCGCGCATCGTCACTTCCCCATTGTTTTCAGTGCCTCGCGGCCTCAATCTCATGTGGACCGGTTGGACGTTGGCAAATCGGTCTTCTCAGAATTCAGCGACCTTGCCCCACGCAGCGGTCTTCAGACGCTCCGGCCAATAGGGACGCGGATCGACGATCGGCTCGCTGCCGGTGATGATATCGGCGATCATATGCCCGGCGCCGGGGCCGATCCCGAAGCCGTGACCGCTAAATCCCGCGGCGAGAAGGAAGCCCGGAATCCCCTCGATTTCACCGATTGCCGGGACGCCATCGGGCGTGCTGTCGACATAGCCCGCCCAAGCGTGAGAAATCGCGGTGCGCTGGAGCTCGGGCAGCAATTCGCAGGCTCTTTGATAGGTCAGCCGAATCTGCCTCATGTCAGGTTTGGGGTCGAGAATCCGATTCCGTTCCATTGGTGTCACGTCGTCAAGTGCCCATTTCCTCAGGCTTTCATGACCTTGACGCCAGCCCTCGAACGCTCCCGGGGCCAGACTGCGCCAGCGGCGGGCGAACATGGGCACGAACTCGCGGCTGAACCTGAGCTGCTGCGGCGTTGGATCGACTCGCGCCCGCCCGCTGATCGCCAGCGCATATCCACCGTTGCCGCGCCGCGTCAGCGAGACGCGCGCGGTATGCAGCGCATCCGGCAGGCCATTTGCGCCCGGCGATACGGCTAGAATGGACTGACGCACGGCAGCTTGCGGGAAACGAATACCAAGCTGGTTGCAGAAGGAAGAAGCCCACGCGCCTCCGGCCATGACCACGGTCGTTGTCCGGATGGTTCCCGCTTCTGTAACGACGCCGCTGACTCGGCCGGCGCTCAACTCTATGCCGCGAGCCGCGCAATATTGATGTACGGAGCCGCCAGCCGCCATGATCCCAAGCGCGGCTACAGGTACCGCCCTCGAGGTGTCTGCCGTTCCGTCAGTTGGCGAGAACACGCCGCCCTTCCATTTGCGGCCAGTCGCCTTGCCCCGTTCGGTGGCTTCTTCCGCGCTCAGCATATGCGTCGTGACGCCGACCGTCCTTGCAAAATCGCGCCACTTTGCCCAACCTGCGAGTTCATCGTCGTTCTGCGAGAGATAGAGCAGCCCGCAACGGCGAAAGCCGGTGTCTTCGCCAGTCTCCTGCGCCACTTGTTCCCAGAGATCGAGGCTCTTGGTTGCCATCGGCAACTCGCGCGCGTCACGATTCTGCTGGCGGCACCAGCCCCAGTTGCGGCTGGACTGTTCGGCGGCAACGCGTCCTTTCTCCAGCAGGGCAACGCTGACGCCGCGGCGTGCGAGATAATATGCCGTGAATACGCCTACCACGCCGCCGCCGATGACGACGACGTCCGCCTCGCGAGGCAGGGAAGGGCTGGAATCGATGTGCATGAGCGGCGCGGGCATGGATGGGGACTCCGGTAATTTGAAGCATCCTAGCTTGCCGCCTGCAGAGGCAGGCCGCGAAGTTTGTGCCTGGACGGAATATCGTGCGGTTAGCGGCCTCTAGGACGGGCAATTGTTGCGCGAAAAGCTCGCTGTCACCGGGGCAAGCAGGAGTACACTTCATGCTGTCCCGTCATCCACGGCATGGCTATTCAGGGCGCGGCGCACAGTTGCCGACCCTGATCGGCAGTGCCTTGGCCGACATTGCGATGGGCCGCACGGACACCGATCCGCTCGACCGCATCCTGGCACACGGTGCCGACGCACGCCGGAAGCCCTGATTCCTGCCCGTCGTGGGGCCCATTACCGCATGAAGGATATGGTTGCCTGATCATGTCGCGGACGCCGAACAGCTGCAGAGTGAAATGCCGAACTGGACGTTCTTTTCAGAAGTTCCTGCCGCGCGAGGGCCAAGTTTCGATGACTCTGCGGAAACAAAACAGTCAAACTGGCTGAAAGAACGGAGCAACCCCTTCCTTATGGCAGGCAAGCTCCAGAGGACTTCCGATAGGCTGGCTTACGCTTTCGGAGAGTTCTCCAAGAAAAGGGAACAGTGTCCGGTACACGGACCGGATTTCATCAAGGGAGCCGCCAAGATGAGCAGAATCCGTTTCTCGCAGCCTCAGGGCGCGAAGCGCCGAGATGGCCAGACGACGGCCGCTACGGTGAGGCGCTTCTGCTCAAAGGGCGATGATGCGGTCCGCAACAGCGTGGACCCGCTCGGTTGAAAGGGGAGGTGATCTCGATGATCGCAAGCATTCAGGCTGTAGCCCCCCACGATGTGGCGCTTTCGATACGCGACCTCACGGTGAATTTGCCGGACGGCATGGAACGGACTCATGCCGTCGAGAACATCTCCTTTGATCTGAAGCGCGGCCAGATCCTGTGCATCATCGGCGAATCCGGATCGGGAAAGTCTGTCACAGCCAATGCGATCATGGGGCTTCTGCCCAAGGTGATCCGCGTCTCCTCGGGCGCCATCCAGCTGGATGGGATGAACATCATAGGCCTGTCGCCCGACAAGCTGCGCAGCTTACGCGGCCGGGTTGTCTCGATGATTTTCCAGGATCCGCTCTCGGCACTCAACCCGCTGATGACGGTGGGCGCGCAGATCGACGAAGTCATCGCGGCGCATGGCGTCGGCACCCCGAAATCCCGTCGCGGCCGCGCTGTCGAGTTGCTGACCGAGGTGGGGCTGCCCGACCCCGAAATCATGTATCATCAGTATCCGTTCCGGCTTTCTGGCGGGCAGCGGCAGCGGGTTATGATCGCCATGGCGCTGGCGCTTGAACCCACGATCCTGATCGCGGATGAACCGACGACCGCGCTCGACGTGACCACACAGGCACAGATTCTGGAGCTGATCCGCGACATTCAGCGCCGCAAGGGCATGAGCGTCATGTTCATCACCCACGACTTCGGGGTGGTGGCCGAGATCGCCGACAGCGTCGTCGTGATGGAGAAGGGCCACATCGTTGAGCAGGGTAGCGCTCAACAGGTCCTGAATTCGCCTGGCCATCCCTACACAAGGCGCCTTATCGCGGCCGTCCCGCGCCTGACCGGCGAGGACCGCGTTCCTCTGGAGACGGCCAACAAAGCGCCGATCCTGAAGGTCGAAGGCCTGGTGAAGACCTACCGCAGCGGCAGTTCCCTGTTTGGCTCGCAGCGCGTCGTGCCCGCGGTCAACGAGGTCTCGTTCGATCTGGCGCCCGGGCGCACGCTGGGCGTTGTCGGCGAAAGCGGTTCCGGCAAATCGTCGCTTGGCCGGCTTTTGATCAAGCTGCTGGACAGCGACGGCGGCGGGATTCTGTTCGAGGGCCGCGACATCGCCAAGCTTTCCGAAGCCGAATTCCGCCCGCTGCGGCCGCGGGTTCAGATGATCTTCCAGGATCCCTTCGCCTCGCTCAACCCGCGCTCGACGATCGGCCACATCCTGACCGTTGGCCCAGTCGCGCACGGGACGCCCTATGCCCAGGCGCGTGATGAGGCGAAGGCGCTCCTGGCTCATGTCGGACTCGATGCCGGCGCCTTTGGTCGCTTTCCGCATGAATTTTCCGGTGGGCAGCGCCAGCGCATAGGCATTGCTCGGGCGCTGATGTTCAAACCGAAGCTGCTGATCGCCGACGAAGCTGTGTCGGCGCTCGACGTGTCGATCCAGGCCCAGATCCTGCAGCTGCTCGACCAGATCCAGCGGGAGACCGGCGTGTCGATGATCTTCATCACCCACGATCTGCGCGTCGCCAGCCAGATCTGCGACGAAATCGCGGTGATGCAGAAAGGGCGGATCGTAGAACGCGGTCCTCCCTCGCAAATCTTCCTCGACCCGCAATCAGCCTACACACGTGAGCTGGTGGCGGCGATTCCTGGAGAGCAGCCGGGGTCTACCCGTCCGGTTGCAGCAAATGGGTAAGAGCCACGGCGGATACCGCCAGAACAAGGGGAATTCCAATGACTGAACGCTCAGACACCAAATCAAACTACTCGCGGCGCGATGCACTGCGGTTGATGGCGATAGGCGGGGCGGCAGGCCTCATTGCGCCCAATCTGTTGGGCAAACCCGCCTTCGCCCAGAACCCGCCAGCCAGCCCAACCGGTCGCGTCGTCGTCGGTCTCTCGCAGGAGCCCACCGTATTCAATCCGTTGATGCCGCATATCGAGGCCGATGAGGCTGTGCATTTCTCGGTATTTGATGCACTCGTTCGCATGGACCCGAAGGGCGTTCTTCAACCCAATCTTGTGGTCGAAGTGCCCAGCCAGAAAAACGGCGGCATTTCAGAGGACGGACTTGTGTGGCGCATCCGCCTGCGTGACGACGTCCGCTGGCACGACGGCAAGCCCTTCACGGCCGAAGACGTGAAATTCACACTTGAGCTCATCACCAATCCGAAATTCCGCGCGTGGCGCACGGCGGGCCATTCGCTGGTGCGCGATATCAAGGTGGTTTCGCCGACCGAGCTGACCTGGCGGATGGAGGAGGCTTTCGCCCCCTACCAGTCGTTTCTCGCCGAAACTTTCATGGTTCCCAAGCACATCCTCGAGAAAGAGGCCGATCCCAACGCCGCCGCCTTCAATCAGGCGCCTGTCGGCACTGGCGCATTCAAGTGGGCGCAGCGCGTTGCCGGCGATCATATCGAACTCGTCGCGAACGCGGATTATGCCGGGGAGGGCCCCTATTTGGAGCGGCTCGTCTTCAAATACATCCCCGACATGACGGTGCTCTACACCCAGTTCAAGAGCGGCGACATCGATCTTGTCGACCAGGCATTCATAACCGCCGACCACTACGCGGAAGCCAGCCAACTATCGGATCGTGTGGTCAAGCTGGAGCCTGGGGCATCGGTCGAGTCGATCTATCTCAATCTTGAGAAGCCGCAATTCAAGGACCCGGCGGTCCGTCAGGCGCTCTACGCGGCAATCGACAGGAAAGCGATCCTCGAAGCACTTTATTACGGGGTCCACAAGCCGACCGAGACGTTCATGCCGCAGAATTCCTACTACTACAATCCGAACCTGCCGGCACAGGAGTTCAACCTCGAGCGCGCGGGCCAGATCCTCGACGAGGCCGGCTGGGTACCCGGAGCCGATGGAATACGGGTGAAGGATGGGGTGCGTCTGTCGTTCGCCAACTCCACCACTTCCGGCAACCACCTGCGCGAGCAGACGCAGCAGTTCCTGCAGCAGACATTCGCCGAGATCGGGGTCGAGATGACCATCTCGAACCTGCCGGCCGCCGTCATGTGGGGGGATTTCTGGCTGAAATCGCAGTTCGAGTCAGCCATCTCCGGTGTAACCAATGTCATTGCGGGCGACCCCGACGTTTCCAACCGCCTGCACACCAAGGCGATCGTCGCCAAGGGCGGAAAGGGCTCGAACACAGGCCAATACTCCAACCCGGAGGTCGATGCGCTGCTCGAGAAGGGCGCCCGCACCTTCGATCGGGAACAGCGGCGCGCCATCTATCTGCGCGTGCAGGAAATCGTTCGTCAGGATCTGCCGTTCCTGCCTCTGTTTGCCTACACCAACGTGTTCGGCCGCAAGCAAGGGCTGGAGGGTTTCGAGGCAAATTCCAACACCCGCGTCGCATCCTGGCATGCCGCCGGATGGTATTGGAAGGACTGACTTACATACGCCGCCGCCGCCTCGCGGCGGCGGCCAGTCTTCGGCGCTGTCTTGAAAGAGGAGAGTTGAATGCGCGGCTTCCTGCTGAACCGGCTCTCGCAGAGCCTCATCCTGCTCCTGATCGTCTCGGTCATCGGGTTCCTCGTGCTGAACCTGCTACCGGGCGGGCCGCTGGCGCAATTCGGGCTCGATCCCGGCATGACGCAGGACGATCTCGAGCGCCTGAAAGAGCAATTGGGGCTGAACCGTCCGCTTTTAATCCAATATCTCGACTGGGCCTGGCGGCTTCTCCAGGGCGACTGGGGCCACTCCTTTCGCGACGGCGCGCCTGTGCTGGCAGTGATTGGCCGGCATGTCCTCGCGACGCTGCTGCTGATGGGTACGTCCACCGCGATTGCGATCGCGATCGGCACCTGGATCGGTATCCGCGGCGCCACGCACCGCTATTCGCTGTTCGACCATGTGGCGACGGTCGGCGCCATGGTCGCGCTGTCGATCCCGACCTTCTGGTTCGGGCTCGTCGGCATCTACATCTTCTCCCTGCAGCTGGGCTGGCTGCCTGCAGGCAACATGTACACGATCGGCGACGGTTCGGTCTTGAACTACCTGCATCACCTGATCCTGCCAAGCATCGTGCTGTCGCTGGTGCATGTCGCGATCTGGAGCCGCTACATGCGCACGGCGATGCTCGACGCCATCAGCCAGGATTTTGTCAACACCGCCCGCGCCAAGGGCCTGAGCGAGCGCCGAGTCATAATGAAGCACGTCGTCGGCAATGCGCTTTTGCCGATGATCACACTGGCCGGGGTGCAGCTTCCCAGCATCCTGACCGGCGCGCTGGTGACGGAGACGGTGTTTACCTGGCCGGGGATGGGTCGACTGTTCCTCGACAGCCTCGGCTACAGCGACTACCCGGTCGTGATGGGACTGCTGATGTTCTCAGCCATCCTCGTCATTCTCGGCAACCTGATCGCAGATATTGCCGTGGCGATCGTCGACCCGCGCATTCGTCTGGGTTGAGCGCGTAACCTCACGCCCAACAGGAGGCACCCGAAATGACCGCTCTCGTCGCAAATGCAGGACCAAGCCGCTGGTGGCGCAGCCGCACCGTGCGCCGTTTTACGAGCCATCATCTGGCGTTGCTGGGGGTGGCGATGATCACCCTTCTCACGCTGGCATGCGTCTTCGGCCCCCACCTGCTTCCGTATGATTCACTCTATATCGATCTGCGCGCCCGCTTTTCACCGCCGCTGACCGGCGACCACTATCTCGGGACCGACCCGCTGGGGCGGGACGTGGCCGCGCGACTGTTCATGGCGGGGAGAACCTCACTGCTGGTGGCTTTCTTTGCCATGCTGCTGTCGACGCTGATCGGAACTCTCGTCGGCGTGATCGCGGGCTACCGCGGCGGCTGGATCGGCGCAGCGCTGATGCGCACGGTCGACGGCTTCCTGTCATTCCCCTCCATCTTCCTGCTGCTGGCCTTGGCCGCGGCACTGAAGCCGAGCCCCGCTATGGTCACCGTCATCGTCGCAGTCACCAGCTGGATGGAGGTAGCCCGAATTGTCGAGGCCGAGGTGCGGTCGTTGCGCGAGCGCGAGTTTGTGCTGGCCGGGCGCATGCTGGGACTGAGCGGCGCGCATATCATGTTCCGCGAGGTCCTGCCCAACGCCGTGGGTCCGATCATCGTGGCTGCTACATTGACAGTTGCACACGCGATCCTGCTGGAAGCCTATATCAGTTTCCTGGGTTATGGCATTCAGCCGCCGCTGCCCAGCTGGGGCAACATGCTCGAGGGCGCCCAGCAGTATCTGGACAGTGCGCCCTGGCTGGCGATCATTCCCGGGGCCGCCATCACCATGGCCGTGACAAGCTTCAATTTCATCGGCGACGGGCTGCGTGATGCGCTCGACGTGCGAGACGACCGTGTCTGATCTGTCTACATGACTCGACCACCCTCCTGAAACCGCAACGAGAAGTCAGCACGTGCACGAGCCCAAAGTCGCCGACAAGAATTCGCCCTACTGGTGGGAAGCGGCACCCGTCATGCCGCTGTCGCCGCAGCCCCCGGCCAGGAAGCTCGACGTGGCGATCGTCGGCGCCGGCTATGCCGGGCTTTCGGCCGGGCTGGTGCTGGCGCGCGAAGGACGCTCGGTTGCAGCTTTTGATGCGATGAATCCCGGCGAGGGGGCCTCGTCGCGCAATGGCGGAATTACCAGCGGTAGTATCCGGTTGGACTATGCCACGATCACCCGGCGCTTCGGCGAAGAGAAAGCCATGACGATCGAGGCCGAGGGCAAGATCGCGCGCGAATTCCTTTATGATTTCATCAGAACGGAAAAGCTCGACTGCGACTTCAAGCTGGTTGGCCTTTTCAAGGGCGCCATTGGATACGAGCAGTACGAGAAGATGGCCCGCGGCGCCGAGGCGTTGGCGAAGAAACTTGGGATCGAGTCTTACCCCGTTCAATATGCAAAGCAGCGCAACTACATCGGCACCGACTTCTATCGTGGCGGCATGGTCCGGATGGACATCGGCGGGCTGCACCCGGCCAAGTTCCACGCTGAGCTCCTGCGGGTGGCCCTTGCTTCCGGTCTGACGGTGCATTCGAACACGCCCGTGACATCGATTGAAAGGGACGGCTCCGGGTTCCGCGTCGTGACTTCGGCCGGAACTGTGCAGGCGCGGCAGGTCCTGGTCTGCACGAACGGCTATACCGATGCCGCCAATCCCTTCCTGCGCCGCCGCCTCGTTCCGGTTCGCAGCCGGATCATCGCGACCGAGGAACTCGCGCCTGAAGTGATGGCGCGCCTGATGCCGAAGCTGATGATGATGAGCGAAGGCCGTGAACTGGGCTTTTATTACCGGCCCTCGCCGGACGGCAGACGCATCCTGCTGGGCGGGCGCGACAGCTCCCGTGTAGGTGATCCAGCAGCCCCGACGCTCCGTCTGCGCAACGGGCTGGTCGAACTTTTCCCGGAACTGGAGAATGTTCGACTTTCGCACAGCTGGTTCGGCAATGTGGCGATGCACCGCGACATGCTGCCCCGCATCTTCGAGAAGTACGGCGTGGTCTATGCCACCGGCTTCTGCGGTTCGGGTGTGGTCTGGGCGCCATGGATTGGCACGCGTGCAGCCCACAAGCTGATGGGACATGGCGAGCAGGCGCGCACCGCGTTCGATTTCCGGCCGCCTGCGGCCATCCCGCTCTATCGTGGCAATCCGTGGTTCATGCCGGCCGTTATCAAGGGCTACGCCCTGCAGGACCGAATCGCCTGGTGGCGCGCCAGCCGCTGACACCACTGCAAAATCGCGCGAGATATGTTGTTGCCGGAGAGCACTCCAGTACGGCGGAAAAATCCGTCGGGGGCTGGGACTTGTCGGTGCGAAAGCTGATCAGCGGTGGGACGTCCTTGCGCGGATCAGTGCGTCGGCCATGTAGAGGTCCTGTAGGGAGATACCAGAACTGTCGAAGACCGTGATTTCGTTGTCGAAGCGGCGTCCGGGCGCACGCTTTTCAATGACGTCGCCGATCGGTGTTACCGCAAGCACGCCGGCGTCGATCTCGTCGCGCACATGTTGGAACTCGCCGATCTGGACAGACTGGGAAAGCAGATCACAAAACAGACGTGCCCTGGGAAATAGTTCGCTCGGCAATTCGCGCTTGCCCGGAGCATCCGACCCCATACTGACGATATGGGTTCCGGGTGCCACCCAAGCGGCATCGAACAGCGGTTCGCGTGAGGGCGTCGCCGTCACCACGATGTCGGCCGCGCGCACGGCTTCTTCGGGCAAGGCAACGCGCGCCTCCAGGCCCCTTTCGCCGATCTGATCGACAAGAGCGTCGCGTCGCCGCGAAGGCCGGGCCACGACCAGCACGGTCTCGATTGGGCGGATGCGTGCCAGCGCCATCACTTCGAAGCCCGCCTGGTTACCGGCGCCGAATATCGCCAGGGCCTTGGCTTGCTTGCGCGCTAGAAGATCGGCCGCAACCGCGTCGGCGGCGGCCGTCCTGTAGGCGTTGACCTTGCCGGCCTCGATTACGGCGCCGAGTCGACCTGTATGCTGATCGAGCAATACGATCGTGGAGTTGTGGCGTGGAAGGCCACGTGCCGGATTGCCCGACCAGAAGGAGCCAATTTTCACTCCGGTCAGGTCGTCCGACGAACCGGATTTGATTGAGAAGGTATTGGTCGCCTCCTGTGTGCGACCGAGAACGGCGGGAAAGACCCAGCTCTGCGGCGATGCCGCTGCCACGAGAGCCTCCCGCACCGCCTCGAAAGCAAGTTCATGCGTGACGATGGCGGCGGACTCCTCTTCGCTGATGTAGATCATCCAAAATTCCTGCTGAGCATCAAGCCGCTCGTCGCTTCAGAGTGTTCGGTCCATGGTGTTGGTCAGGCCCGAGATCGCATCAGAGGTGTGGACGTCACGCCGACTGGCAACCATGACGGGCGACGCAAGGTGCAGATGAGTATTTCTCCCCCGGTTTGCGCCATTTTGTATGCCGAGGGACGGGGTCAAAAAGAATGATCCCGCCGAGTTGAAAGGGCAAAACAGCAGCGAAATCTGTCCGCCGGACGCGACTCTAAGGTCCGACTTCAATCTGACTTTGGATCAAGCGACAGCGTTGCACTTATGGCCGTTAAGCATGACAGAGATATCGTCAGCGCCCCGACCGAACTGATGAAATTCGAGACCCGCCATGTGCCGGGCGCGCTGAAGCTGTCGCAGGAGATGGCCTGGCCTTATCGCCGGGAGGACTGGGAATTTGCCGTGACGGTCGGCAATGGCCTGGTCCTCGAGCGGGCAGGACAGGTGATCGGCACTGCCATGTCGTGGAATTACGGACAGGCCTATGCAACGGCCGGGATGATCATAGTCACTGGCTCCGCACAAGGCGGTGGCAACGGCTCCCGGCTCTTTGATGGGTTGCTTCAGGCCACGGACGGTCGCAACGTGCTGCTCAATTCGACGGAAGAGGGGCTCGCGCTGTATAAGCGGCGCGGCTTCACCGCCTGGGGCAGGGTGCTTCAGCTTCAGGGCCTGCTGACCGTCGCCGTGACGCAGAGTGCGCGCAACGACGTTCGCCAGGCGACGGTCTCCGACCTCGCGGCGATCCAGGCCTTCGACGAATGGGCCACAGGCATGCCCCGGCCGTCGATGGTGGCTGCGCTCGCTGAAGCGGGCAAGGTCGTCGTTATCGAGCGCGCGGGACGGGTTGCAGGCTATGCCATCGCCAGGAAGTTCGGGCGCGGCTACGTCGTCGGCCCCTGTGCGGCCGAAAGCGTGGAGGACGCGCGGCTTTTGATCCTGGCGCAGCTTTCCAGACTTCACGATCAATTCGTTCGCATCGACGTCTATGCCGAAGATGGATTGGGCGACTGGCTCGAGAGCCTCGGCCTCGAGCGAGCCGGCGGTGCGACCGCAATGGTCAAAGGGCAACGACCCGTCTCCGACGGGTCGGCCCATATGTATGCCTTGGCGAACCAATCGTTCTTTTAGGAAACGAGATGATGGACAAGATGGCGGCAAACCTGTCAGTGAGCGAGACGGCCAAGAGCATCGACGCCCTGGTCACCCCGGCTCTGCTTCTGGACCGTGGACGGCTCGAGCGCAACACCCAGCGTCTCGCCGAGCACGCCAGAAAGCTTGGCGTGGTGCTGCGCCCGCACATGAAGACGGCCAAGAGCATCGACGTCGCCCGACACGTGTTCCCCCGCGAACCCGGCCCGATCACTGTCTCGACCATCGCCGAGGCGGAATATTTCGCGGGCCACGGCTTTCGCGACATCACCTATGCGGTCGGGATGTCGGCGGCTTCGGCCATCCGCGCCATGAAGCTTTGTCGCCGCACGGGCGTCGACCTGAAGCTGCTGCTCGACACTGTGGAGCAGGCTGATGTTTTGGCCAACGTGCGCGAGGCCACCGGCGTGACGCCGTCCGTGTTCATCGAACTGGACTGCGACGACCATCGCGGTGGATTGAAGCCGGACGATCCCAAGCTGCTCGAAGTGGCCAACAGGGTCGTCGCGGCGGGCGCCAACCTCGTCGGCGTCCTCGCCCATGCCGGCGAGTCCTATAGCTTGAGCACGCCCGGTGCGCTGGTCAAGGCAGCCGAGAACGAGCGTTTGGCCACTGTGCGCGCCGCCGAAATCCTGCGCGCCCATGGCCATGCCTGCCCGATCGTCAGCGTCGGCTCGACGCCGACGGCGCATTTCGCCGAAAATCTTGAGGGCGTTACGGAGTTGCGCGCCGGGGTCTACATGTTCTTCGACCTCGTTCAGCACGGGGTAGGGGTGTGCGAGCTCGACGATATCGCGATTTCCATTTTGGCCACGGTGATCGGGTCCAAGCCGGAAAAAGGATGGGTGCTGGTTGACGCCGGGTGGATGGCGCTCTCTCGCGACAGGGGAACCGCGAACCAGCAGATCGACCAGGGCTACGGCGTGGTCTGCGACGAAAAAGGGCGGGTGCTCGAAGATGTGATCGTGGCGCAGGCCAGCCAGGAACACGGTATCCTCGCCATTCGTGCCGGTTCTGGAAAGTCCGTGCCCGATTTGCCGCTCGGGGCTCGGGTCCGGATTCTGCCCAACCATGCCTGCGCGATGGCCGCCCAGCATCACTTCTACAGCGTCGTCAACGGGGACAGCCCGAAGATCGAAGCGCGTTGGGAGCGGATCCGCGGATGGTAGGGGCTCCAATCGCAACGCTTTGCATGGCGCCCATGCAAACTGACGCACTGGTGGTGCAATCATGAAGTTTACATCTTACTGGCTGGATACCTCTCAGCCGTTCAATGAGGTCGCGTCCAAACCGCTCGAAGGCCACTACGATGTGGCGGTTGTGGGCGGCGGCTTGACTGGATCTTCCGCGGCGCTGGCCCTCGCCAAAAAGGGCGCCCGGGTTGCACTGTTGGAGGCCGAAACGATCGGCAACGCCGCTTCCGGCCGCAATGGCGGGATGTGCAACAACGGTTTTGCCCAGAACTATGCAATCATGGCCGGCAAGCACGGCAAGCCGGCTGCAAACGCGCTTTACAAGGCTTTCGACGCCGGCGTCGATCTGGTCGAGCGGTTGGTGCAGGAAGAAAAGATCGACTGCAGCTTCTCCCGCGTCGGCAAGCTGAAGCTTGCCGCCAAGCCTGAGCACTACGACATGCTTGCGCGCAGCCAGGAACTGCTCGCCGCCAATGTCGACCCCGGAACGCGGATGATCGCGCGCGCCGACCTGCGAACCGAAGTCGGCACCAGCCGCTACTATGGTGGGCTGCTGTTTCCCAAGAGCGCCAGCATGCATGTCGGCCGTTTCGTCCGGGGCTTGGCGACCGCCGCCGCCCGGCGTGGCGCCGAGGTCTATGAACGGGCTCCCGTCATGGCCATGCGCAAGATCGCCGACGGGCATGAATTGGAGACCCCACGCGGCAAAATCGTCGCGAGGCAGGTCCTGCTGGCGAGCGGCATTTCCAAGGTCGGTCCGCTCGGATGGATCCGCCGCCGGATCGTGCCGGTCGGCGCCTTTCTGGTCGTGACGGAACCGCTGTCGCCTGGGCAGATCGAGCGCCTCATGCCGACCCGCCGCAATGTCGTCGACACGCGCAACCTCGTCGTCTACTGGCGGCTGACCCCGGACAATCGCATGCTGTTCGGCGGGCGGGCCCGGTTTGCGGTGTCCAATCCTCAATCCGACGAAAAGAGCGGCCGCATCCTGAAAGCGGCGATGGTCGAAGTCTATCCGGAACTGGCCAGCACCCGGATCGATTACTGCTGGGGCGGTATGGTCGACATGACCCGCGACCGCCTGCCGCGCGCCGGAGAGCGCGACGGCATCTATTACTCGATGGGCTATAGCGGACATGGCACCCAGATGTCGACGCTGATGGGCAGCATCATGGCCGATGTCATGGACGGGCGCCCCGACCTGAACCCCTGGAAGGATTTCGACTGGCCGGCGATCCCTGGATACTTCGGGCGTCCCTGGTTCCTGCCGATCCTCGGCGCCTATTACCGCATGAAGGACTTTGTAGGATGATCACTCCCCTCGAACACCTGTCCCGCAACGGCCGCCTGGACAAGTTCTTCATCGACGGTCAATGGGTCGAGCCGAGGGGCACCGCCGAGGGCGTCGTCGTGAATCCCGCCACCGAAGAGGTCGTGGCCCGGTTTCCGCTCGGAAACAGCGCGGACGTGGACGCGGCCGTTTCAGCGGCCCGCCGGGCGTTCGCCACCTGGAGCCGTACCAAGCCGGAATACCGTGCGGGTCTGCTTGATCGCCTGCAGGCGCTGCTCGAAGCGCGCAATGAACTGCTTGCGCAAAGCTTGAGCCTCGAAATGGGCGCGGCGATCTCATATGCGCGCACCGCGCAGGTACCGCTCGCGATCGCCCATGTGAGGGTCGCTCGCGATGTCCTCACAACCTTCCCCTTCGTCGAGCAGCGCGGCCACACCGCCGTCACCCACGAACCGATCGGTGTCTGCGCCCTGATCACGCCTTGGAATTGGCCACTCTACCAGATCACCGCCAAGGTTGCGCCGGCGCTCGCCGCAGGCTGCACGGTCGTGCTGAAGCCGAGCGAGCTTTCTCCCTTGGACGCCCTACTGTTCGCCGAGGCGATCGAAGAAGCCGGCTTCCCTGCCGGTGTCTTCAACCTCGTCAATGGCGACGGCCCCTGCGTCGGTGGGGGTCTCGCGTCCCATGCGGATGTCGACATGATCTCCATTACCGGCTCTACCCGTGCCGGCATCGCGGTGGCCCAGGCCGCCGCGCCGACAGTCAAGCGGGTCGCGCAGGAGCTCGGCGGCAAGTCGCCGAACGTGATCCTGCCCGACGCCGATCTCGATCGCGCCGTTTCGCTGGGCATAGCCGCCGCCTTCCGCAATCTTGGCCAGTCATGCAGTGCGCCGACGCGTATGATCGTGCCGCGCGCGCTGCTTTCCGAGATCGAGTCAATTGCCCAGCGGGCCGCGGATGAGATCGTCGTCGGCGATCCTCTTTCGGAGGCCACCACCCACGGAGCAATCGCCAATCGTGCACAGTTCGACCGGATCCAAACAATGATCGGCGTCGGCGTTTCGGAAGGCGCAAAACTTCTCACCGGCGGACTGGGCCGTCCGGACGGCCTAGATGTCGGGCTCTATGTGAAGCCGACAATCTTTTCCGACGTGCGCACGGGCATGCGCATCGCTCAGGAGGAGGTCTTCGGGCCGGTCCTTTGCATCATCCCCTACGACACAGTCGACGAGGCCGTCACCATCGCCAATGACACCATCTATGGCCTCGGGTCCCATGTGCAGGGCAGGGATATGGACGTCGCCAAGTACGTCGCGTCGCGGATTCGCGCCGGTCAAGTGCATCTCAACTACCCGGCGTGGGATCCACACGCGCCATTTGGCGGCTTCAAGCAGTCCGGAAACGGACGCGAATACGGCCTCGAGGGCATGTTGGAGTATCTCGAGGTCAAGTCCATCCTCGGCTATTTCTAGGCGACATCTTCCGCCAAGCGCGGAGGGCGCGCCGGTGGCGCCATCTATACCAGTAGGCCGGGCGGATCATTAACCAGTCAAAGTGAAGACTGCGCGAACCAGTTAAAGTGAAGACTGCGCGGCTCGCTGCGTAAATCGCCGAGAGGCAACCAGCAGGACGTGGTGGTCGGGCGCGAAATCCACTCGAATCCCAAGTTCTCGTGGTCGATGAGCGAGGAAAGGCGTGGATGTCGGCTCAAGAAGCGAAATCTATCACCAGTAGCGCGATCACCGCTCTAAACGCCGTTTCACGTTTTCAACCCCAAGTACGGGGCTGGTCAGTACTGGAAGACTGTGGGCCGTGCCCCGCACCGCACGAGCCATCGAGGCCTGCGCAAAAATGACCACATCGACCTTCTGCGACAGCTCTTCGAGAGCTTGGCGGATTTGCGCGTCATGGGCTTCGACGTCCCCGCCGGCGAGGAGTTGAAACGCCCCCTCAACAAGCACATCGTCGATCGCTACATCCTTGCCCGCCTCGCACGCCTTGCGCTTCAGCAGATCCACGGTCGGCACCAGCGTTGTGGACAAGGTCGCCAGGACACCTATGCGGTTTCCATGCTCGACAGCGGCTTTGGCCATGCCTTCATCAATACGGAACAGCGGCACAGGACAAAGCGGCGCAATGGCATCGACTGCCGGTCCGAGAGTCGAGCATGTGACGACAATCGCATCTGCCCCGGCGTCGACTGCCGACCATACGTAGGTAGCAAGCCTTCGTTTCGTCAGATCGGATAGCGACCCGCGCTCAATGGTATTTCTCAAGAGGCTCTCGTCGAGGATCGCGAACGGCTTCCAGTCGGGCAAATGTTCTTTGGCGAGGCTCTCGAACTCGGAAACAAGGCCGGAAACCGTATGGATGAAGGCCAGCTTTCTGGCGGAAGCGCTCGTGGTTTGATCTGACATGTGGTTTTCCATCAAGTTGCTGGAAGCTGATTGGCGGAACTGTATGTCTGGACCAGTTCATCAACCTGGACCTCTGAGAATCCTCTTCACGAAACGGTCCAGATCGCGCTTGAGCCTGTAGATATACGGCGAGACCCACAATCGCTCAGCGCTCTTTGCTGTCGCCATGCGGTCAGTTGCATCAGAAGGCGCCGACTTCGATTTTCGATCTGTCTGTGAAGCGTGACAGGCGGAATGGAGTCGGATCGACGCTTGCCGTGTCACCTGCGACCAGATCCGCCGCCAGATGGCCAATGCCAGGGCCGGCGCCGAAGCCGTGTCCGGAACAGCCTGCGGCGACGAACGCTCCGCCGATGCTGTCCACCGGTGAAATCACCGGTACTGCGTCCGGTGTGAAGTCGATATACCCACCCCAGGAGGACACGATGCCGGCATCGGCAATGGCGGGGAACAGGGCCCTTATCCGCGTCATGATGGTTGCTATCATCCGCTTGTCCGGAGCGGGATCGAGGACGCGGATGCGCTCAAAGGGGGTTGGCCTGTCGAGATGCCAGCGACGGAGTGTTTCCGGGCCTGCGAAGAGCGAGCGGCCGATGCCGATCTCGACGGCCTTCAGCCGTTTCATGAACATCGGCAGAAACGGGCGGGCATAGCGGATCCCCTGCGGCGTGATCTCGAGGGTCGCCCTGCCGCTGGCGGCTATCGTGTAGCTGCCGTCGATCCGGCGCGTCATTGCGAAGTCGGAGGTATAGACTGCCCCGCCAAAATCCGGTGCAGGAGCCGTCCGCAAGGTGGTCTGACGGACGCTGGCCTGCGGCAGCGAAACCGCATGCATGCGCAGGAAAGCAGAAGCCCAGGCGCCGGCGGCACAGAGCACCGCGCTGGTGCGGATGAGGCCTTTTTCGGTGACGACGCCGCTCACTTGCCCATTGGTGATATCCAGGCCGCGTGCCGCGCAGTTCTGATGAATGGTCGCGCCATGCTTGCGCGCGCCCTCGGCCACCCGAGGGGCGGCGAGCCAGGGCTCGGCCTTGCCATCGTCTGCCGCGTGGACGCCGCCCAGCCATTTGCGGCCGCCAGCCGCAGGAACGGCGGCAGTGGCCGCCTCGGCCGTAAGCATCCGCGTATTGACGTCGAACCGCCGCGCAACCGCGCGCCACTTGTCCCATTCGGCGAGCTGCTTTGGATCGTCCGTCGCATAGACGAGCCCGCAACGGCGGAAGCCAAGGTCAAGCCCGATCTCTTCTGTGAGCTCTTCCCACAGCCGCAGCGCCAGGTTGGCAAGCGGCAATTCACGTGCGTCGCGGTTCTGCCGACGGCACCAGCCCCAGTTCCGGCTTGACTGTTCGCAGCCGACATAGCCCTTTTCGATCAGCGCCACCGACAGGCCGCGCCGCGCCAGGAAATAGGCCGCGCTGGCGCCGACAATCCCGCCGCCGACCACCACGACGTCCACTGACTTGGGGAGCGTTTCATCGCTGCTGATGTGGTGGATTAAAGGGGACATGGGGGCCTCGGCAATCAATGAGCGCTCCCAGTATCGGCGACCGGTGCCGCAGAATGCACTGACTGCAGCCGCATTTCGGTATCTTGCACCGAATATCGCCGGCATCCGGCAAGTGACGGCGATTTTATCGTCGTCAAGAGCTGCGGTGCTGCCGTTTTTGAGGCCGGCGGCGCGGTATCCACGACAACATGAAGACCGCAATCGACAAAGTCGGCCGTGGCAAGGAGCGCGACGTCAATGTCCGCTTCATGGCCATGGCCAGCCACTATCTGTCGAGCCCGCGTTCTCCAATCCGGCATCGGGCTGGGAGAAGGGACAGGTCGAGAAGAATGTCCAGGAAGCCCGCAACCGCCTTTGGCAATCCATCCTACGCGCCCCAGTCGTTGAGGCGGCCTTTCTCGTCTCCCGAAAGCCGCCCTTTCTGCTCCTCTGTCTCCTTCACCAAACCGAGGCCACGCTTCAGCTGGCAGGGCGAAAGAGACAGCACAGCGGAAGGGCGTGCTGGTTTTGCGGTCGACCGGAGGGCCTTCTGCTGAATGACCAAGCATTGCGGCACATTCTGCCAAACGCCTGCGGCTATGCTCGGCTGATAGGGCAGATTGACAGGAACCAAGGACATGGATCGCTTCCGGCCGAAATACGTGACTTTTGATTGCCACGGCACGCTCATCAATTTCCAAATGGCGGAAGCCGCCATGGATCTGTTCGGTCATCTTCTGGATGGGCCGCGCATGGACGAATTCATCAGAAACTTCCAGGGCTACCGCCTCGATGAGGTGCTGCAGGACTGGAAGCCTTATGCGGATGTCGTTCACAACGCACTGGAACGCACCTGCCGCCGCAACAGCGTCGCATTCCGTGCCGAAGACGCCGAAACGATCTATAACCGCATCCCGACCTGGGGGCCGCATCCGGACGTACCCGAGGGATTGGCTAAACTGGCGAAGGAAATTCCGTTGGTCACCCTGACGAACTCCATGGTGGCCCAGATTCCGTCGAACGTGGCAAAGCTCGGTGCGCCCTTTCATGCCGTCTTGACCGCTGAAGAGGCGGGTGCCTACAAGCCGCACTTCAAGGCGTTCGAATACATGTTCGACATGCTGGGTTGCGGCCCGGAGGATATCACGCACGTGTCCTCGTCTTTCCGCCACGACCTGATGTCCGCCTATGATCTGGGGATCAAGAGCAAGGTCTGGGTCAATCGCGGCCACGAGCCGGCCAATCCCTTTTACGAATACACCGAAATCCGCGATGTGACGCAGCTACCAGGCGTTTTCGGACTCTGAGGGGCGAGGATAGGCCGGAGCCCCGCAGAGCACTGCGCCCATTTCCGAGGGCTGCCAGCGGCGCCGTCTCAAATACCGCGAGAAACAGAACTGCGGGGCGCCATCGCTGGAGCGCTCGATCGTCGAAGCATGAAGAACAACCGTCCCCAACAGGCGAGGATCTTTCGAATTGGGTGCTTGTGGTGATCTGGTCCCCGATGAAGAAGCTGGTCAGCTCGATGGCGCTATGACGGCAGGATGCGACCATCTGCCTAACGCGGCAGCTTCAACCGACGCCTATTTTCGCGCTGCCGCCGCAATCCTGGCGATGCGGCCGGGCGCCTCCGAACCGGACATGTCGGCGGCACTGCTGAAGCGCCACTACGGATTGACGGGATCGATCGCGACTTTGTCCTCCGAGGTTGAGCGCACCGTTGAGGTCAACCTGTCGGACGGCCGCCGGTTGATCCTGAAGACGTCGGCAACAGCGGAGGCGGTCGACAGCTTTCGTTTTCAAACCGCCGCCATGGCCGGATTGCAAGGGTTCACGGGCTTCGTTGCACCCGAAGTGCTCCGCACGACCAGCGGCGGATTGATGTTTGAGCAAGAGGGGACATGCGGGTACCTGCAGACCCGGATTGAAGGCATTCCGCTGCACCAGGCGACGCCAACTCCAGACCTGCTTTTTCGAACCGGCAGTGCTCTTGCCTGCCTGGACCTGGCACTTGAGCTGGTCAGTGTGCCCGCGGCTCACCGTCCCGTTCTTTGGCATGTCGGTTGCTGGTCGAGGTTGATGGAACTGGAGCAATACCTGCCATCCGGGAGCATTGCCGATAACGTACGCGTCGCGATGGCGGAGTATGCGGAGTTCGTTGAGCCACAAATCTCTGACGTGGCGTGGCAGGTAACTCATAATGATCCCAGCCCATTCAATATGATGGTGACTGGCCAGGGAATGGGTTTCATCGATTTCGGCGATGGCTGCTGGAGCCCCAGGATCCAGGACCTGGCGATCGCAGCAAGTCACGTCGTACGGGATTCGACACTTCCTTTGGGGGGAGCCGAGCATCTTATTGCCGGCTACGCCTCTGTCATTGCACTTTCGGCACTGGAAGCAAAACTGCTCGTCGGACTGATGCGGGCGCGACAAAGTGCGTTGATCCTGGTCAACTACTGGCGATCCCACCTTTTTCCGGCCGATGCCCAGTACATCAAAAAGAATGTCTCGCGTGCCGAGCACGGACTTTCCATCCTGGCGCCTCTTGGTGTCGCATCGGGCGAGGTGGCCGTCCTGGCGGCAATGTCGTCGTTTCAGCCGTAACGCATTTTCGGTTTGCTCGCCCGGCACGCTAACCAAAAGACGAACCGCGAAATGATCAAGGTAACTCTTTCAGATAGGCAGCAGCACATGTCCACAGATCTCATGCCTAATCGCTACAGGCCCGGCGAATCCGACCTTCCGAGGCGCGAGTCCGAGCTAATTGCTCGCCGTGACGAAGTACTTGGGGCCTCCTATCGGCTCCAGTACCGCCGGCCCGTGCACTTCGTTCGCGGTGAAGGCATGTGGCTCTACGACCCTGACGAGCGCGCCTATCTTGATTTCTACAACAACGTGCCGTCGCTCGGCCATTGCCACCCAGAAGTAAACGCCGCGATGGCTGAGCAGGCGGGCCGGATAAGCGCCAACACGCGCTATCTCGAGCCAAAACTTATCGACTATGCCGAGCGACTGGTTGACACTTTCCCAAGCGAGCTCGACCGGGTGGTTTTTACGTGCACGGGGAGTGAATCCAACGATTTGGCCCTGCGTATCGCGCGATTTGCGAGCGGCAATGAAGGCGTGATCGTCTCGAGCTACGCCTATCACGGCACCAGCGCGGCTGTCGCCGCGGTTTCCCCGAACCTGGGCGACGCAGTCAAGCTCAGCCCATTCGTGCGCATGGTCTCCCTGCCGGGGCCGGCGGGTGTGCCGGAAGCCCAGGCTGCGGACTTTTTCGAGGCGCAAGTGCGCGCGGCCATTGTGGATCTGAACCGTCGTGGCATCGGCGTTGCGGCCCTGCTCATCGACAGTATTTTTTCCAGCGATGGCGTGTGGGTCGATCCTCCTGGCTTCATTGCCAGTGGAGTTGCGGCGGTGCGGGAGGTAGGTGGCCTCGTCATCGCCGATGAAGTTCAGCCGGGTTTTGGGCGAACCGGCGCTCATATGTGGGGCTTTGAACGGCACCGGATCGTTCCGGATCTCGCTACCCTCGGCAAGCCGATGGGCAACGGATTTCCAATTGGCGCGGTCGTTGGTCGCAAAGCACCGATGGAGCAATTTGGCGCCACCTCTCGCTATTCGAACACGTTCGCCGGAAACACGGTTGGCATAGCGACCGCGGACGCCGTGCTGGCGATCCTGCAGCGCGACCAGATCCCCCAGAAAGCGCTTGCCATGAGCCAGCGCCTCCGAGCCGGGCTGGAGAAAATCGCGCAGCAGCAACCCGGAATTCTTGCGATCCGCAACGCCGGTCTCTTCTTTGGCGTCGACATCGGGTCAGAGGGCACAGCCGCGACAGTCCGGCGTTCCATGGCGCTGGATGTCGTGAACGCAATGCGCGACGACGGCGTACTAATCAGCACGACTGGCGCCAACGAGGATTCGCTCAAAGTGCGCCCGCCGCTCGTCTGCCAGGCCGAGCATGTCGACCTCTTCCTTGCAGCCATGGAGCGGGCGCTCATCAAGGTCGCGGGCTAGACCGCATGCCTGCGACCAGGTGGCCAGGTCCTGGTTCCCAGGTCCTGGTTCAACGCGTGCCGACATTGGCGGTGTCGGTCGGCCACTTCGGGGCCTGTCGGCGGGATCAGGCAAGCAGATCCTTCAGCCGATAATAGGTGCCCACCATTGGCAGGAACCACGGCTTGCCGGTATGTAGCGGGACGGCATTCCAGTCCATGCCGCCGATTGGATTGATATCCGTGCGGCCCATTGCAATGTCCGCCAAGACATTTCCGATCAGCGTCGAGAGCTGCGCGCCATGTCCTGAATAGCCCATGCCGTAGATCAGGCCATCGGCGGTGCCGGCGCGCGGATAGCGGTCTTGCGTGCAGCCGACGAGACCGCCCCAGCAATAGTCGATTTCGACATCGGCCAGTTGCGGGAACACATCGAGCATCTGCTTGCGCAAAAGCTCTCCGGAACGCACGTCCGTCTTCTGGTTAGAGGCAGCCGAGAACTTCGCACGCCCGCCGAACAAGAGTCTGTTGTCCGGGGTGAGTCGGAAGTAGTTGGCGATGTTGAGCGAGTTCGTGTAGTTCCGATTGCCCGGCAGGGTTGCCGTGACCTCCTCGGGGGTAAGCGGGCGCGTCACGACGATGAAAGATGCAATTGGCATCATCCGTCGCCGATAGTAGTCAAAATTCTCTGACGTATAGGCGTCGGTCGCAAGGATGACCCGGCGGGCAGCGAGCGAGCCGGTCGGCGAAGTGATCCGCCAGCCATCTGACACCCGGATGCAGGACTGGACGGGATTGTGCTCCCAGATCGTCGCACCATGGCGAGCGGCGGCGCCCGCCATGCCATTGGCATACTGGCCCATGTGCATCATCGCCGACCTGGGTGACAGCACCGCGCCGTGAAAGGCCTCCGAACCCAGTTCCTTGCGGATATCGCCACGTGAGAGCCACTCCACCGAGGGATCCACTTCGCGGCGAAGCTCTTCGCACATGGCCTGCAGCCCCTTCACATGCGATGGCTTGGATGCAAGCTTGAGTTTGCCTCCCCTGCGGAAGCTGCAGTCGATGCCCTCTTCAGCGATGATGGCTTCGATCATGTCGATGGAGTCATCGTAGGAGCGCCAAAACTGACGAGCCTTGGCCTCTCCAAAGTGGGCCTTGGCCGCGCCAAAACTGGCGAAGTGACCACTGTTGAGGTGCCCGCCATTGCGCCCCGATGCACCATATCCGACATGCTCGGCCTCGATGAGTGCCACCTTCACGCCTGACTTGGCCAGTTTGCGCGCGGCATTGAGACCGGTGAAGCCCGCCCCAATTACGGCGACTTCGAAATCGCCTGAGAGGGGTTCGCGGGTCGCCCCAGCAAAGGCTTTCGACGTATCATGCCAATAGGAGGTAAATTTCATTTGAACACCTCTCGCGCTCGTCGGGACGCCGACAGGATGAAGTGTAGCTCCGTTCCCGCGCCGTGAGGTGCGGCCCTTCCCATGGGCCTGCAACAATCAGTCGTCCTGCGCGGCGGAAACCGCAGGAAATGCGGCCGCGGCGCAGACTCCGCGAGGACGCGCGGCGGTTGCCAGGCTAAATCCCCTTGATGATAGCGGGCCGCGCTGAGTGGTCAGCTTTCGGATGACCTGGCCTTCATCGCTTTCGTGCACATTCAGGTGACCAATCCGGGCTCAAGCGCCGCTTCTCAGAAGCTTCCGTCGCTGTTAAGCGTGTTTTTGGATATGATATGGGAACTTCTTTATCCGTCGGTCCGGTGGGCATTGGACGGATTGAGAGCGAAAGAGCGGCATGAAATGAATTACTTAAGCATGCGGTTTGCCATTGCACCTATGATGGATTGGACGGACATCGCGAAAAGCAACGTCTATTCAGCAACTTAAGGGGCGTCACCTCCTCGAAGTTGTACTGCTGTCGTACTCGTCAGCAGCGCTTTGGGCACAAAATGGGTCGCGTTTCAGAGTTGCGTGATTAGTGCAGGATTTGAACCTGTGAACTTCAGGGTGTGAGTTTTCGAGCCGGAATGCTGGTGCAGGGGCGCCTAAGTATCTCCCGTTTTCGCTTACGCCCACAGGGTCTTCCTTGCCTACGTGCGCTCGCTGCTGCCTACCAGAATGACCGACACCCCAAGCGGTCCGTTTGGGAAGATAGGGTTGACAAGAAAGTGCGATGTCCGCTCAGGGGCCGACTACCGACTGTCCGCTGCTGGGCTATCTAACCGAGGTGAAAGCGGACACAAAACCGTCGGATGCCAGGGTCTGGAATACAGCCCAAAGCGGTCGAAAATGGACTTCTCCCGCATAGGCACAGTTACGCGGCCTCGCCTCGAAGGCGCAGTACATCCTTGGATGGCGGTAAACCGAACTGCCGGGCATATTCCCTGCTGAACTGGTTCGGGCTTTCGTAGCCCACACCGAACGCCACCGAAGTAGCGTTTCCTTCTCCGGCCATAAGAAGCGTCCGCGCATGCAACAGCCGGACTTGCTTCTGGTACTGGATCGGGCTCAGCGCGGTGACAGCCTTGAAATGACGATGGAACGCCGAAACGCTCAGGGCCGCCATTTCGGCAAGCGCCTCGACCTTCAAAGGCTTTGCGAAGTTCTCCCTGATCCACTGGATCACGACGGCGATCCGTGAGAGCGCCGCATCTGGTGCCGCGATGTCCCGAAGCATCCAGCCGAGCGGCCCCTGCAGCACCCGGAAGAGGATCTCCCTTTCGTAGGCAGGCGCGAGCACGGCAGCCTCGTCCGGCCGGTCCATAAGCCGAAGCATCCGCACCCAGGCGTCGAGGAACTCGTTGTTGACCGGTGCGACCGAGAAGCCCGATCCAAATAGCTTGCTGCAGATCTGAACGGGAAGGTCGCTAATCAGCGACGCGACCGCCGGAGGATGAAGCGTCAGGCTGACCGCGAGATACGGCTCCCCGGAGGCCGACGGATGCACCGATCCCACGGCCGGAAGATCGACCGATATGACGAAATAGGTGGCCGGATCGTAGGCAAAAGTCCGCTCGCCAACCGTCATCGTCTTCGAGCCCGTCAGGATCAGGTTGATCATCGGCTCATAGACGGCCGAAAGCCGATGTTCCGGTATCTCGCCCTGCACCATGGCGACACGGGGGATGCCCGTTTCCGTTCGGCGGTTTTCGGCCGACGAGGCCAAGCTGCGCAGTTCCTGAAGTTGCTTTTCCATGAGGGCGAAGGTGACAGACTGAGGTCGGCTCCGCAAGCGCGAAGCAGAAATAGGCAAGTTTCAGAGAGAAATGGGTGAGCGCCAGAGATGGCACGGGCCTAGCTTCAGGTCATGCCGAACAGAGAAGGAAAAGCCCCATGAAGATCGTCATCGTTACCGGGAGCAGCCGGGGCCTCGGAGCGAGCACCGCTATCGAATGCGCCCGCAACGGCATGGGCGTTGTCGTCACCTACAACAGCAATCCGTACAAGGCGAAGGACGTTGTGAATACGATCGCGCAGAACGGCGGCAGGGCCGTGGCCCTGAAACTCGACGTCGGCGACATCAACTCGTTCTCGGCGTTTCGTGACGACGTCGCCGGGAAGTTGGAAACTGTCTTCGGCCGTGGTGATTTCGACTATCTCGTCAACAATGCCGGATACGGCCTCTTCAATCCGATAGCCACAGTCACGGAAGAACAGTTCGACGGACTGTTCAACGTCCACCTCAAAGGCCCGTTCTTCCTGACCCAGATCCTGCTGCCGCTGATGGCGGACGGTGGCCAGATCATCAACATCACCAGCGCCACGTCGCGCGTGGCGACCGCTGGCGTGGCACCCTATGCCTCGTTCAAGGGTGGTCTCGAAGTCCTGACCCGCTACATGGCCAAGGAGTTCGGCGAGCGGGGTATCCGGGCGAACTCGATTGCACCGGGCGCGATCCGCACCGAGCTCGGCGGCGGCCTGAGCGACGAGTTCGAGGTGATGCTTGCAGGCCAGACCGCGCTCGGCCGCGTCGGCGAACCCGACGAGATTGGCGGCGTCGTGGCCAGCCTTTTGTCGAACGAGAATCGCTGGATCAATGCCCAGAACATCGAAGTCGCTGGCGGCTATATCATCTGACCAAAGGAGAGCAGCGTGCTCGATCATGTCTTCATCTCAGTCAGCGACATCACCCGCTCGGTCGCCTTCTACGAGGCGGCGCTGGCACCGCTCGGAATCGTCCATGCACATGACTACGAAGGGAAGGACGGGCCTCCCGGCCATCCGGACCTGAAAGGTTTTGGGGCGAACGGCAGGGTGTTCTTCTGGCTTCGCGAAGGGGTCGTCGAAGGCCGCTCGGCTCATGTCGGTTTCGTCGCCAAAGGCACCACCCAAGTCGATGCCGCCTACGACGCCGCCATGGCTGCGGGTGCAACCGAGATCCATCCGCCCGGCCCGCAGCCTCACTACGACCCACGCTATTACGCCGCGCAGCTTCGCGACCCCGATGGCTACAGCCTCGAATTCGTCTACAAGGAATGGCAGCACTGACATGACAAAACTAATGATCTATGGCGCGACCGGCTATACCGGCCGCATGGCAGCGAAACATGCGAAGGCGGCAGGTACGCCACTCGTGCTCGCCGGCCGCAGCGAAGCGGCTCTGTTGAAGCTCTCTGCCGAACTCGACGTTGATTACCGGGTGTTCGGCCTCAACGACACCGCGACGACAGACAAAGGCCTTGCCGATATTTCGGTTCTGTTGAACTGCGCCGGTCCTTTCATGCGGACCGCCGAAGTCCTGATGCGGGCGGCGATCCGCAATGGCGTACACTATCTCGATACTGCAGCCGAACTCGACAGCTACCGTCTGGCCGAAATCCTGGACGACGAGGCGAAGGCAGCAGGGATCATGCTGATGGCAGGCGGTGGTGGCAGCGTCGCAATGCTCGGCAGCCTAGCTGGACACGGTGTCGGGAAGGTCCGCGACCCCCGCAAAATCAGGATCGCGCTGCATGTCGCAGGTGGTCTCTCGCGCGGGTCGGCGATCAGCGCCATGGAAAATGTCACCACCCGGACCCTGGCTCGTATCGACGGCAAGCTCGTCAGCGCGCCTGCCGAGGGCATTCGGAAATTCGACTTCGGCAAGGGTGCGGTCGACTGTTTCCCGGTGACACTTCCCGATCTCATCACGATCTGGCGGTCGACGGGCGTCCCTGATGTCGAGACCTTTGTGCATGTGACAGGCGACGGCTTTCCGCAGGGCGATCTCTCCCTGCTTCCGGATGGGCCGAGTGAAGAGGATCGTCTCGCGAACCGATACCAGGCGGCCGTCGAAGTCACCGACGCGGAAGGCCAGGTGATCCGTTCGCTTCTCGACACGGTCAACGGCTACACCTTCACCGCGATGGCTGCGGCCGAAGCTGGCCGCCGTGTGCTCGCAGGCGAAGTCTGTCCCGGCTTCCAGACGCCCGCCGTTCTGTTCGGAAGCGGCTTCGCTCAGACCATCGCCGACACCACGATCATCGACATCTGAGGAACACATGCAGAAGCTCGTCGAATCCTTTATCGCGACCGCAAACGCCTTCGACGTCGAGGGCACGTTGTCCCTGTTCGCACCCGATGCCGTCATCGACGATGATTCGATCGGCGACGCCTTCGTCGGCAGGGACGGCGTCCGGATCTATTTCGAGCGGTTCTTCGTTGGCTACAACACCGCAAGCAGGCTGCTGTCCATCGAGACGCTGGACGCCTTCAACGCGAACGTCCGCCTCGATTTCACGGGCGATTTCGGCCACGAGATCGGCATCCTCAAGATCGCGACCAGTTCGGACGGCCTGATCGAGCGCATCGACGCCGGCCTCGCATAGCAGATCCATAAACAGCTTCGCCGAAACAACGAACATCTGCGCCGAAGGCGCCGATACCGGGGAAGGTTTGCATCCGGCGGGCCTCCGGCACAAGAAAGAGTACGTTCATGACAACCTCGACCTCTCTCACTCAGGAGGCCGCTGACAAGCTGGCTGTCGTCGAAGCGCTATATCGCTTCGCGGCTGGTATCGACCTCCGCAACAAGGAGCTTCTCTCGTCGTCGCTCGCAGAAAACGCGGTCTCGGACTTCCGGCCGGCCGCCGCCAAGGCCGGGTTCGAATATCCGGTCATCGAAGGCCGGGATGTTATCGTCGCGGCCTTGTCGACGTCGCTCAGCACGCTGGACACGACCCATTCCGTCAGCAATCCGCGTGTGACCATCGACGGCGACACGGCACGCATGGATGTGCTCGTGGAAGCCCAGCACGTTCCCCGCAGCGATCCCTCGCGTCATTATCTGATGAAGAACCGCTACGACGTCGAGCTGATCCGGGCAGGCGATGTCTGGGTCATCACGCGCAATACGGTCGACAATGTCTGGCGGACAGGCGATCTGACGGTTCTCTCCGAGATCTAAGTCTCCAAAGAAGACGACGCGAATGGAATGGCGGTGGGGCTTTTGTTTCCGCTGCCATTCTCATGCGGATGACCGCTCTTGACGCACATGCCATCTCCTCAGTCCGCTTCCATGTCCGCTTTAGCGACGCCGCCGGGGTAGACCTTATGACCGAGATCGGGCGCGAAGCGGACGCTTCCTCAGCACTACATCTGCATTTTCCAACCGGTCATCTGGGAAAACTCCCTCTGGGCCACCGGTCTGCGCTAATCAAGGTAGTCTGCCAAATCCTGCAAATGGATACCCATGGCACATTTCTGACTTGTTTCTATTCGCATGAGCGGCAAGGCGATGTCGCCTGAACTGAGTTTGCGGAGAAAGTTCGGGAGCGTCAGGTGCGAAAAGAAATCGCGCCGGACCTGATCCAGCGGAATGATGGCCTTACCATTGTATTGGGCCATGAGCAGAAAAGCGGTGTTGAATGACATTGATGGTTATGCTTTGAAAATTAGAATGAAATGAATCACATATCACAGAGGCCGGCGTCGCGAAAAGCAACGTATTCAACAACTTAGCGGAATCAGTTCCTCTAAGTTGTACTGTCGTTGTACTCGTCCGGCGCGTTTGGGCGAAAACCGGGCGCATTACGGGGAAGGGGGCACAATGGCGGATAATGCCTTCCACCAATCCCGGAGGCATTCCGATGAACAAGTTTGAACTGGAATTCTTTGGCGTCAGTCTCAAGGCGCACGGCGCTGCAGTTTGCGTGATGCTCTGTCGTAGAATCCGTCTGCCAACTAAACACTGATCGACGGCCATACGAGGCCGATGCGGCGCGTTCGCTAGCGACGAATGCATCGAAAGACGGATTATCCGAGGTTCGCTCCAGCCGGCGTGCCTGATCATCCAGCCGTCGAAAGGCGGCCAACTCCTCTTTGCGTCCGAGCACAACCGAGATAGTTGTCGTTATCCACTATCTCCGCTACGCTCGTGCTGACGTCGTTTGCTTGCAGCCGCCAACTGGTGCGAAGGGAGTGCCGACATGGCGAACAGCACGAAGGGTGCCCAACGCGGCGGCGAGCCTCTGCTGGCTGTCGAACGATTGACGGTGAGCCTGCCGAGCAACATGGAGCGAGCGTTCGCGGTCGAAGACGTATCGTTTAAACTGCACGCCGGCGAGATTCTTTGCATTATCGGCGAATCCGGTTCCGGCAAGTCGGTGACGGCGAACGCGGTGATGGGACTATTGCCCTCGACCATCCGCGTCACGTCGGGCAAGATCCTGTTCAAGGGCCAGGAGATCACCGGCGCCAACGAGACGACGCTGCGCGGGCTTCGCGGCCGCGCGGTATCGATCATCTTCCAGGATCCGCTCTCCGCGCTCAATCCTTTGATGACGGTCGGCGCCCAGATTGTCGAGGTCATGCGCGCGCACAATGTCGGCGACCGCGACAGCCGCGCGCTCCGGGTGCTGGAATTGCTGGAAGAGGTTGGCCTGCCCGAACCGCCGCTGATGCAACACCAATATCCGTTCCGCCTTTCCGGCGGACAGCGACAGCGCGTGATGATCGCGATGGCGCTGGCGCTCGATCCCGATGTGCTGATTGCCGACGAGCCGACAACGGCATTGGATGTGACGACGCAGGCGCAGATCCTCGAATTGATCCGCAAGATCCAACGACGCAAGGGCATGAGCGTGATGTTCATCACCCATGATTTCGGCGTCGTCTCCGAGATCGCCGACCGCGTCGTCGTCATGGAGAAGGGCAAGCTGGTCGAACAGGGCCTGACCGCCGACGTGCTCAACCGTCCCAGTCATCCCTATACGCAACGGTTGATTGCGGCCGTGCCGCGCGTGCGCTCGCTAGAGCGCGAGAAACATGCGGCACAGCCGGTGGTGATCGAGGTAGACAAGCTCAACAAAATCTATGGCGGGCAGGGAAGTTTCTTCACCAAGGCGCGCATCGTGCATGCGGTCAACGATGTCAGCTTCTCGATCCGCAAAGGCCAGACGCTGGGCATCGTCGGCGAATCCGGCTCCGGAAAGTCGTCGCTGGGAAGGGTCCTGCTCAAGCTCGCGGAGCCCGACAGCGGACGCATTATGTTCGACGGGCGCGACATCGCGGCAATGTCGGCCGCCGCGTTCCGCCCGATGCGTCCGTTGATCCAGATGATATTCCAGGATCCGTTCGCCTCGCTCAACCCGCGCCACACCGTGGGCCGGATCCTGACTGTCGGTCCCGTCGCGCATGGCATGGCGGCGGCGGAGGCGCGCAGCAAGGCGCTGCGCCTCCTCGGGACGGTGCGGCTCGACCGCGGCGCCTATGACCGCTTTCCGCACGAATTTTCCGGCGGGCAGCGGCAGCGCATCGGCATCGCGCGCGCCCTGATGTTCGACCCGTTGCTGCTGGTGGCCGACGAGGCGGTCTCGGCGCTCGACGTCTCCATCCAGGCGCAGATCGTGCAGCTGCTCACCGAGATCCAGCGCGACACCAATGTGGCGATGATGTTCATCACCCACGATCTGCGCATCGCGAGCCAGATCTGCGACGAAATCGCGGTCATGTATAAGGGCCGCGTGGTCGAGACCGGAACCCCGGTACAGGTATTCCGCGATCCGCAGAACGACTACACCAAACGGCTCGTGGCGGCCATTCCTGGCGCGGACTGGGAGAGCGCAGCCTGAGGCCAGCGGCATCGCAAAAGGAGCCGACTACAGGATCTTTCCGCTTAGCCGCGAAATATAGTTGCAAATGTCCACTATCTGGCATTTGATTACGTTCTAACTTGGAAATGTCCTGACGACCGGTTCCTGCCGGGTTGGGGAGCGTCTGTTGCGCTCCGCGATCGGCGAAGCCGTGGAAGCGGAGCGGAAGTACGCGTGAACGCACGGTCGAAAACGCCGCCGACGTCGATCACCGAAGTCACGCTGGACGTGCTCGAGGACACGCTGAGCTTTTATATCCGCACCATGAACATCGCGGTGTCGCGCGACCTCGATGACAAGCTCGAAGGCCTCGACGTGGCCAAGGGCACCGGCAAGATCACCACATTGCTGCTGGTCGACAGCCATCCCGGCATCCGTCCCTCGATCATTGCCCAACTGATCCTGCGCGATCGCTCCGCCACCGGCCGGCTGATGGAGCAGATGGAAGATCATGGCCTGATCACGCGGCGGCAGTCCTCGACCGACAGCCGCGCGCAGGAACTCTACATCACCGAGAAGGGCGCCGCGCTCGCCGCACGAATCCGCCCGCTGGTGACGGAACAGTCCAGGGACTTCTTCAAATTCATCTCCGCCGAGGAACAGCAGCAGCTGATGGACATCCTCAAGCGCGCCTATCGGCGTATCGTGGGCCTGCCGTGACACGGAACCGGGTCGCGCTGGTCTCCGGAGCGAGCCGCGGCATCGGCGCGGCGACAGCGCGGGAGCTCGCACGGCAGGGCTGGCGGCTGTCGCTCGGCATGCGCGACCCCCGGCTGCCCGAATGGGCCGATCCCGCCTCGGTCCACATCCATGCCTACGACGCTGCCGGCGCCGACCTCGAGACCGGATGGGTGACGGCGGCGACGGCACGTTTCGGGCGGATCGACGCCATTGTCGCTAGTGCGGGCATTTGCAGCACCAGTACGGTCATCGAGGCCGATGACGACGAACTGAACCGGCTTCTCGAGATCAATTGCAAGGCGCCGCGCCGGCTGGCCAAGGCGGCGTGGAACGCGCTTACGGCGAGCGGGCGCGGCAGGGTGATCATCCTCGGCTCGCTTTCGGGCAAAAGGGTCAAGCACGCGGGCTCCGGCCTCTATTCGATGACGAAATTCGCGGCTGTTGCGCTTGCCCATGGCATTCGCCACGCCGGCTTCGATGTCGGCATCCGTGCCACCGCGGTCTGTCCTGGCCTGGTCGACACCGACATGGCCCGCGCGCTCGAGGCGCGCGCCCCGGCTGACATGACCGACCCGGCCGATCTTGCTCGCATCATCGCCATGCTCGTCGATCTGCCCAATGAAGCGAGCGTCGCCGAGTTCACCCTGAATTGCCAACTGGAAGAATTCTACTGACATGCCAGGTCCCTATGTCGTTCCCGTTCATGGCGATGCCGAATTGCCCGAAAAAGTCGACGTTGTCGTTATCGGTGGTGGCATCATCGGCAGTTCGACCGCGCTTGAACTCGCCGAGCGTGGCCTGAGCGTGGCGCTGTGCGAGAAGGGTGGCATCGGCCACGAGCAGTCGAGCCGCAATTGGGGATGGGTGCGCATTTCGCGGCGCGATCCGCGTGAGGTGCCGCTGATGGCGGAAGCGTTGCGTCTTTGGAGCAACCTCGACAAGCGCGTCGAAGCGCATACCGGGTACACGCGCGCCGGCATCATCTTCACCTGCGAAACGGATCGCGATTTTGCCGAACACGAGCGCTGGAACCGCAACCTCGAACCGTACCAACTGGAATCGCGCATGCTGAGCGGCGCCGAATTCAAGGCGATGTTTCCCGACTCGCGGTTAGACATCAAAGGCGCGCTCTATACACCGGTCGACGGCCGCGCCGAGCCGCAGAAGGCAGCTCCGGCGATAGCCGAGGCGGCACGGCGCAATGGCGCGACGGTGCTGACCGAATGCGCGGTGCGCGGCATCGAAACCAGTGCCGGCAAGGTTTCAGGCGTGGTCACGGAACGCGGGCCGATCGCCTGCGCCGCAGTGGTGCTGGCCGGCGGGGCCTGGTCGAGCCTGTTCTCCGGCAATCACGGTCTGCGCCTGCCGCAGCTCAAGGTGATGAATTCGGTGATCCGCACCAAGCCTCTCGAAGGCGGGCCGGATCAGGCGATCTGGGCGAAAAGCTTCGCGGTTCGCAAGCGCAGGGATGGCGGCTATACCATCGCTTCCGGGCACGAGAACGTCGTCGACATCGTGCCGAAGAGTTTCCGCTTCGCCGCCGACTTCATACCCGCCCTGCGCGCCGAATGGCACTCGCTGCGGTTTCGGCTCGGCGGCCGCTTCTTCGATGAAGCGCGGATCCCCAGCCGCTGGTCGCTCGATGAGGCAAGCCCCTT
This sequence comes from Mesorhizobium sp., assembly GCA_004020645.1. GTDB lineage: Bacteria > Pseudomonadota > Alphaproteobacteria > Rhizobiales > Rhizobiaceae > Mesorhizobium. The sequence goes on from SAQL01000001.1 coordinate 336,160, forward strand.
CGAATACAACCGCGTGCTCGACCCCCAGCCGTCCAAGAAACTTTCCGATGCTGCGCTGGTCGAACTCACCCAGGCTTTCCCGGCGTTCGCAAAGGCTGAGATCGCGCAGCGCTGGGCCGGCTACATCGACGTCACCCCGGACGCCGTCCCGGTGATCTCGGCCATCGACAGCACTCCAGGCTTCCACATCGCAACCGGCTTTTCCGGTCACGGTTTCGGCATCGGCCCGGCTGCCGGCAGGCTCATGGCCGACATCGTCACCAACCGCACGCCCATCGTCGACCCCGGCGCTTTCCGCTTTTCGCGCTTCAGCGACGGATCGAAGATCGAGCTGATCACCGGATTCTAGTTGAACCAGGCCGCTCCGGCAGAAGGGCGGATTGATAATGAGCAACGCAACCGCGTAACCACAGAGGAGAATGACATGGCCACCGACAAGACCACATTGTTTCCGGAAATTAGCCGGCGCAAAGCACTCGGCCTGATGGCCGCCACCGGCGCCGGCCTCGCTGTGCCAGCGCTCATCGGTCGCGGCTCCGCGCTGGCGGCCGCACCCGACAAGCCGACGGGCCAGCTCATCGTCGGGTTCTCGCAGGAGCCGACGGTGTTCAATCCGCACCTGCTGCATATCGAAGTCGACGAGGGCGTGCATTTCGCCATTTTCGATCCGCTGTTCAACGTCGACCCGGATGGCAAGTTCACGCCTGCCCTGGCGGCCGAGGTGCCGACTGTCGAAAATGGCGGTATTTCCGCCGACGGCCTCAATTGGAAGATCAAGCTACGCGACGGCGTCAAATGGCACGACGGGCAACCGTTCACCGCCGAGGACGTCAAGTTCACGCTGGACCTGATGGTCGAGCCCGATTTCCGCAGCTGGCGCCGCGCCGGCCACGACCTCGTGCGTGACATCAAGGTCGTCTCGCCGACCGAGATCACCTGGCGGATGGAAAAGACCTACGCGCCCTATCCTTCGATCCTCGCATCGACCTTCATCGTTCCAAAGCATGCGCTTGGCGAGGCGGCTGACAAGAACACCGCGCCCTTCAACAATGCGCCGATCGGTACCGGCGCGTTCAAATGGGGCAAGCGGGTAGCGGGCGATCACATCGAGCTCCTCGCCAACGCAGACTACTTTGGTGAGGGACCCTATCTGGAGCGCGTCATCATCAAGTACATCCCGGACCTCAATGTGCTCTACACGCAGTTCAAGTCCGGCGACATCGACATCACCGGCCTGCAGTGGATCACGCCGGACCACTATGAAGAAGCCAAGGGCCTCGCCGATCGCGAGGTCCAGCTCGTCGCGGGCAGCACCGTTGAAAGCTTCACGCTCAACATGGGCAAGCCGCAATTCAAGGATCCCGCGGTGCGCGCGGCGCTCTACCACGCGATCGACAAGCAGGCGATCATCGACGCGCTCTATTACGGTCTGCCCACGCCGACCGAGACCTACATGCCGCAGCAGTCGTTCTACTACAATCCTGATCTGCCCAAGCACGAGTTCAGCCTGGAGAAGGCCAAAGCGGTGCTGGATGGCGCCGGCTGGGTCGCCGGAGGCGACGGCGTCCGGGCGAAGGACGGGGTCAAGCTCGCCTTCACCTGCTCGACCACGGCGGGCAACCACATCCGTGAGCAGGCGCAGCAGTTCATACAGCAGTCTTTCAAGGACATCGGCGTCGAGATGACCATCTCGAACCTGCCGCCGGCCGTCATGTGGGGCGACTATTGGATGACGTCGCAGTTCGACAGCGTCATCGTCGGCATCGACTTCCTGACCGGCCCCGATCCCGACACCTCGGATTACTTCGCATCGACATCGAGCGTGGCGACCGGGGGCGCTGGGCAGAACACTTGGCAATACCACAGCTCCGAGGTCGACAAGCTGCTGCAGGAAGGCGGTAACTCTCTGGTGCCCGACGAGCGCAAGGCCTCCTACATGAAGCTGCAGGAAGTCGTGCGCAATGATCTGCCGCTGCTGCCTCTGTTCCAGTACACCACGGTGCGCGGCCGCAAGAAGGGACTGATGGGCTTCACCCCCAACGTCAACAACCGCATCGACACCTGGAATGTCGGCACCTGGTACTGGGAAGGCTGACCCCAACCAAGCCAGGTTGGGTGGCTGCGCCCGACCTGGCAACAACATCGGGCGATCACCATGCTGCGATATATCGTCGGACGGATCGGGCAAAGCCTGGTGCTGCTGTTCCTCGTGTCGATCATCGGCTACTTCGTACTGCTGCTTGCCCCGGGCGGGCCGATGTCGCAATTCGCCCTGACGCCCGGCATCAGCAAGCAGGATCTCGACCGCATCGCCGAGCAGATGGGGCTCAACCGTCCAATCATCGTGCAATATGCCGACTGGCTGTGGCATCTGCTGCAAGGCGACTGGGGCGCGTCCTTCCGAGACAATCGACCCGTCCTGACGGTGATCCTCGATCATCTGCCGGCGACGCTGCTGCTGATGGGCAGTGCAACGGCGATCGCCATGACGCTCGGCGTATGGATCGGCATCATGGGCGCGATCCGGCGCTATTCCATCTTCGACTACGCCGCGACCGTCGGCGCCATGATCGCGCTGTCGGTGCCGACCTTCTGGTTCGGCCTCATCGCCATCTACGTCTTCTCGCTCAATCTCGGCTGGTTTCCGGCCGGCAACATGTACACGATCGGCAGCGGTTCCGTTGGCGACGTGCTCTGGCATCTCGTGTTGCCGGCATCGGTGCTCGCGCTGGTCGACGTCGCGATCTGGAGCCGCTACATGCGCACCGCGACGCTGGACGTGATCAATCAGGATTTCATCAAGACCGCGCGCGCCAAAGGCCTGTCGGCGCGGCGCGTGCTGTTTAAGCATGTTGTGGGCAATGCCCTGCTGCCGATGATCACGCTAGCGGGGTTGCAGGTGCCGGCGCTGCTTGGTGGGGCTCTTGTCACCGAGACCGTGTTCACCTGGCCCGGCATGGGCCGGCTGTTTCTGGACAGCCTCGGCTACAACGACTACCCGGTCGTAATGGGGCTGCTGATGTTCTCGGCCGTGCTGGTGCTGATCGGCAATCTGCTGGCCGATCTCATCAGCGCCTTCGTCGACCCGCGCATCCGGCTGGCGTGAGGAGCCGATGATGTCCACCGTCACCCCAGCCAACCTCGACCTGCCTCCCGAGAATTGGTGGCGCAGCCGCACCGCCCGTCGCTTCCGCCGCCATCGGCTGGCGATGTTCGGCGTCGTCATGATCGCGGTGCTGACCATCGCCTGCGTGCTGGGGCCCTACGTGCTGCCCTACGACCAGCTCTTCATCGACCTGCGCGCTCGCTTCGCGCCGCCAATGACCGGCGGGCACATCTTCGGGACCGACCCGCTTGGCCGCGATGTGGCCGCCCGCCTGTTCCATGCCGGGCGCATCTCCTTGCTGGTGGGGTTCTGCGCGATGCTCATCAGTATCGTCATAGGCACGGTCATCGGCGTCTTGTCCGGCTACTATGGCGGCCGCGTCGACGCCGCACTGATGCGCTTCACCGACGCGTTCCTCTCATTTCCGAGCATCTTCCTGCTGCTGGCACTCGCGGCCTTCATCCGACCCGACCCGCTGATGATCACCGTCATCATCGCGGTGACGACCTGGATGGAGGTGGCGCGGATCGTTTCGACGGAAGTGCGCTCGTTGCGCGAACGCGACTTCATTCTTGCCGCCCACATGCTCGGCCTCTCCAACAGCTGGATCATGTTCCGCGAACTATTGCCCAACGCCATCGGCCCGATCATCGTCGCTGCGACGCTGACGGTGGCCCGGGCAATCCTGCTCGAAGCCTATGTCAGCTTCCTTGGCTACGGCATCCAGCCGCCGCTGCCGAGCTGGGGCAACATGCTGAATGGCGCCCAGCAATATCTGGGCAGTGCGCCGTGGCTGGCGATCGTTCCCGGCATCGCCATCACGCTCGCGGTCACCAGCTTCAATTTCATCGGTGACGGCCTGCGCGACGCGCTCGATGCCCGCAGCGATCTCAGTTGAGGGGGACGCAGGTGGCGAATTTCTCGCCTTTCGATGCGACGCTTTGGTACGCCACGGCAGGTGAAGCGCCATCGACGCGTCCGCTGGACGAGACGGTTCAGGCCGATGTCTGCGTCGTTGGCGCGGGCTACACCGGCATGACCACGGCGCTCGAGCTCGCCCGCGCCGGCGTCAAGGTTGTGATCCTCGAAGCCGAGCAGGCCGGTTTCGGCGGCTCCGGACGCAATGCCGGCCACTGCACGCCGACCTTTATCCATTTCAGCCTGCCGCAATTGCGCAAGCTTATCGGCGAACCCTGGGCCGAACGGCTGATCCAGCGCCAGACCCGGGCCGCCGATCGTGTCGCCGACATGATCGAGCGCTACCAGATACAGTGCGAATGGGTGCGCAACGGGTTCGTCCAGGCTGCCGCCTATCCATCGGCCGTCGAGACACTCAGGCGCAAGGCGGACGACTACAACGCCGTCGGGGCCCGGACCCGCTTCGTCGATCGCGCCGAAATGGAGGCGATCACGGGCAGCGCGCGCTTTCACGGCGGCTGGGTGCATGAAGAGGCTGGCCATCTTAATCCCCTCGGTTATGCGCGTGGCCTAGCCCGCGCGGTCATCCAGGAGGGCGGACGCCTGCATACCGGCTCAGCGGTCACCGAGGTCAAGCAGGAGGCCGGCAAATGGCGCGTCGTCACGGCCAAGGGCGGCGTGCTGGCCGACAAGGTGATCTTCGCGACCGGCGCCTATACGGTGGGCGGCTGGCCGAAGCTCGACCAGAGTTTCCGCATCATGCGCGTTTTCGTGGCGGCGACGCAGCCGCTGTCGCAGGAGGAGCGCCGCACGGTGCTGCCGCGCAATACCTCGATCCATGACGGGCGCGGCGACATCTTCGTCTACAAGTACAATGCGGAAGGCCGCATCGTGGCATCCATGTTCCCGATGGGGCGGCGCGGCCGCGATCTCGACTATACGCGCCAGGTGATGACCGATCGCCTGAAATGGCTGCACCCGCAGATCCGTACCGAACTGCGCTGGAAGTACCTCTGGTTTGGCGAGCTCGACATGCAGCAACGCACAATTCCGCGACTTTACGGGCTGGCGCCGGGCGTGGTGGCGCTGACCGGCCTGTCGGGCCGCGGCGTGCCTACTGGGTCGATGCTCGGCGGCATCCTCTCCGAATGGGCGCTTGGCGTGCCGGAAAGGGATCTGTCCCTTAAGGTCGAGCCCCTGCATCACGCGCCGTTCTATATGAGCTTCGCCCCGCAGCTCAGCCTGCGTTATCACCGTGCGCTGGACTGGGTGCGGACCCGGCGTGACGGCGCGACACTGCCCCCGCACGCATGAATTCGCAGTCTCGATGGAGCGAGAAAACAGAACTCGTGCGAACGTGACTGCCCTGGCGCAGACCCTAGATGATGCGTGATATTCGTTGCGTGACGGTACTTTTCGAGGCCAATCGCTTTAGTCACCTCTGGGTGCTTGCAGCCTCATCAACGCCGCTGTTCAAGCGCCGGCCTTGACGCCGCGCCCTCCCGAGCGGTTCGTTCAGTGGCGCAACTACGATGTCCAGGGTGGTCGCCGGCAACGTCTCCTATCGGGCAAAAGGAAAGATCCCCTCAAACGGCTGACATGCGGCGCAAAGCGGACGGGCAGGGCAGGGGCCGGAGAGCTGACGGTCAGCTTCTAGGCTGAAGTTATCAGCAAGCGGACGTTCCGCTGGCCACCTCGTTGCGGACCTAAACAGCACAAACAATCTCTATTGGCGGATGGATTAAAGCCTAGCAGCCTGGCATCGCGTTGCTCGCCAACAGTGACGATCCGATGTCTCCGTCGAGCGCAAAACGCTCGCAGCGCTCGCCGTCGAACTCATCGATGAAGCTGTCGATATGTTTGAAGCCGAGCTTCGCCAATATCCGCAGCGACGCGAAATTGCGCGCCGCCGCCTGGGCCGTCACCTGTTCAAGCGCCAGAGTTTCAAAGGCGTAGCGCAGGACTTCGCGCCGCCTCGCTGCCCAGTCCGTGCCCCCAATGCGCACGCGCCAGCACAAATCCCAATGCGGCTGCCTTTGCGTCGGTTGCGCCATAGGACAGGGTAATCGTCCCGATCGCGTCCGATACTCCTGCTTGGTGTATGGACCACTGGATCGCCTTACCGTCAGCGAACCGCTGACGCGAACGGGCCAACCATCGCTCGCCTGCGCTTATGTCGTCGGGAACGGGATCGCCGGCAAGGGAGGCGGATTCGACATCCGTCGCGCGCGCAAACCATCCTGGGATATCCCGTTCGCTCGGCGCCCGAAGCACGAGCCTTGGTGTCATGAACTTGGGAAATCGGACTGCTGCCATGGGGGGCAATTTCGACCTGGGGCGGCGCCAATGCAGCGGCACTGGCAGGCCGCGTCCGCTAACCACCAAGGACGGCCCCTCGGTGGTGCCGAGAGGCCACCACAATCAAATCTCGGTGCCCTCAGGCAGGGTGAGCGCGTCTTCGTTGGGGGCGTCTGGGTCCGCTGCGGTGCAAACTTGGTTGCAGCACTCATTCTCTCCGCTCCGATTATGCGAGCTTGGTCAACACGAGAACGAGTTAGCTCGCTTAGCTCCGTCGCGCTGCCGAGTGATCTGGCTTTCAACGAAGCCCATCGCGCGACGGGGCTTCGCCAGGTTCGCCACCGCTATCAGGTTCAGCCGCTACGCTTTTGCGGGTGCCTTGCGCGCCTTCTTCATCGGCGACTTGATTGCTGCTGGGGTTGTTGCTGCTGCCGCCGCCCGAGCAGCCCGTTTTGGTTTTGCTGCCGGTGCGGGTGCAGGCACCGCGGCCTTGCGCCCGAGTCCAATTGATTTCGCCATTGCAGAGCGGGTGGCCGCGTAGTTCGGCGCCACCATTGGATAGTCGGCAGGTAGATTCCACTTTTGCCGGTATTCATCAGGGCTCAGATTGTAGTGAACTCCGATATGGCGCTTCAGGGATTTGAACTTTTTTCCGTCCTCCAGGCAGATGATGTAATCCGCTGTGACCGACTTCCTGATCGAGACTGCCGGTTGCTGTTTGACCACAGGTTCCGTTGCCGGCGTGCCGATCCCGTGCAGAGCGGCATGGATATCGCCGATTAGCTTCGGCAACTCGGCGACCGGCAGTGGATTGTTCGACACATAGGCGGCAACAATGTCGGCGGCAATCGACACGGTATCCGTTTGGCCATCGCGTTCGGGAGAATTGAACATAGAATATTCCTTTGTCTTATCGGATTCACTAACTTGTCGGATTCACTAAAGAAGTGTGATTTACCCTGCTCGCCCAGGCAAATAATCCGTTTCCTTTCAACAATCCACATCCCCTCGTCAATATTATAAGGATGATCGTTCTGATCGGCCGCGGATAAACGCTGTAGCCGCGCATTCAGGGTGTTTAGCTCGGCCACCAAGTTTGGTCGCGGTCGCTCACCACACCGGATGCGACAGCCGACACAATCGGGATCGCGGCATCCTCCCTCGCGATCGGCGGCCGACAACTCCATTGATCGCCAGCCCGGCTTCGCGCAGGGCCATCAGGAAGGCCTCTCCAAGGCGCGCGTTGGACGAAGTGCTCGTCAAGTGTCAGGCCGCAGATCAGCGGCCTACGAGGAGTGCACTCCGGAGGCGTTAGCTATTCGGCTCATCCGCCAGCCGCCGAGAGCGGTGGAGTTCCCGATTGCATGGAGCGGGTACAGATCACCGCGAAGCGGTAAATGCCAAGCACTCAGACTCAGGGAAGGCCGGAGCCGCTTGGGGACGTGGGGTAAGAACGCTTGCGGACGGTCCTGACGGCCGCATCCACATCCGTTTTGCTGTCCCCGAGTTCTTGAAGGACAGCTGCACCCAGGAGAAGGCTGGATTCCGTCGTTTCGGGCATCACGGTTGTCGCGCCTTTCTCAAGCAGATCTTGCACATGCACGTGGTGACGCGCCCGCACAACCACTGGGAGGTCGGGCAGTTTGCGTCTCAGCGCCGCAAGAACCGATTTGGCTGCCTCGGGGTCGTCCAGAGTGATCACCATGGCCTTTGCGCTGTCGATTCTCGCTGCGGCCACCATCTCCTCCTGAGAAGCGTCGCCAAAAAAAACCGGTAGACGTTCTTTCCGGGACCGCTCTACATTTTTGGCGTCGAGGTCGACTGCAACCCACCTGTATCCACGCTCGTCGAGCAATCTGCCGATCACTTGGCCGACCCGCCCGAACCCGGCAATGACAACATGGCCCGAGTAAGCTTCGGTCTCTGTCTGTAACTGAGTTCTGCTGGGTAGCCCCCGTCGCTCAAGCTGGCTCTGGGCCGCTCGACCAGCCCGGGCCAGAAGTGGCGTGGTAGCCATGCTGACGGCGACGACGGCAAGCAGGAACTGACCGGTCTCGACCGATAGCGCCTCGGTGCCCATCGCGAGGCTGAACAGCACAAAAGCCAACTCACCGCCTTGGGCAAGGTGCAGGCCAGCGCTTGCAGCGAGCGGCAGCGGCAACCCGAAGGCCCTACATAGACCGAGGATTAGCAGCGCCTTCACGGCCATGAGCGCAACTGCGACCAACAGGATCCAGTGGAGCTGAGGCAAGACGACGCCGACGTCAACCAGCATGCCGATCGAGATGAAAAACAAGCCCAGCAGGACGCCTCTGACAGGCCGGATATCGGCTTCGATCTGGTGGCGGTACTCGGTGCCGGCAAGCATGAGACCGGCTAGAAAGGCGCCAAGGGCCATAGGGAGACCGGCCAGTGCAGTACCCCAGGCCGTGCCGAGCACTACCAGCAGGGTAGCAGCAATGAAAAGCTCCGCGTTCCCCGTGCCGGCAATGACGCGGTAAAGCGGTCGAAGCAGCAGACGCCCGGCGGCAAGCAAGATGACTAGCGCCACCGTGGCCTTTAGGCCCGCCTCGGCGAGCGTCCAAGCCAGTTCTTCAGGCTGTTGGCCCAGCGCTGTGACAACGGCCAAGCCGGGAACGAGCGCGAGATCCTGCAAGAGCAGAACGGAAAGAACTACCCGCCCGAGATGACTGGACAGCTCACCGCGTTCCGACAGCAGGCGCAACACGAAAGCCGTTGATGAGAGAGCGAGGGCGCCGCCGATTATCGCCGCCTGTTCGATGGTGCCTCCGAACGCTAGTACCCCCGCTCCGATGACAGCACCCGCGATGGCAACCTGTGCCACGCCAAGTCCGAACACATATAGCGCCATGGTGCGAAGGCGATCGAACGACAGCTCCAGCCCGATCGCAAATAGCATGAACACAATGCCGAGCTCGGCGAGGCGGTGCGTTCCCTCAACCTCGCTCACCAGCCCAAAACCATACGGTCCGATAACAAGGCCCGCGATCAAGTAACCGATGACCGCATCAATGCCGAGCCTGCGCACCAGGGGCACAACCAAGATAGAAGCCATAAGGAAGACGACGGCGTCGCGCAGGATAGAATAATCGTGAGGGACGCTTTCGGGCATGATGCTTCGGTCTGCTACAGTTTCATCATCGGTGCAACCTCGTCCTATTCGGCGGCCGCAAGCCTTCGTTCACAGAGACGCCCAGTTGGATCAGCCGAGATACCCTTGGCATGGGAATAGCCTGCGCGTCAGATTTGCAACGAGGAATTCCGCGTCCTGATGGCGCTGCCGCCACTGCCGCTTCCGCCACAGGGAATAAGGCCGGCAACGCTGTCTCAAGGCATGCCAGTCGATGCACGGCAAGTCAGCGATTCGCATCGCTATTGCCGGGCAAGCGTCACCGGGCGAGGGGCGGTCGCCAAGTTCGCATACCGCCACCGTGTCAGCGCGTCCTGGCCGACACCTACACCGACACCGACACTGTGGTGGTCACTGTCACCTATTGACCTGATGCCCGACGTCGTCGGTCGAGGCTTTTCGCACGCGCCTCCATGGGCGGCCTTCAACTGGTAAGCCGAGTCCAGATCCCGGCCGGTTCCACAACGTGTGGTCACGCGCCTCCTGGCTGCCGCTGAAAGGGCGGACATATCGCGGTCCGACGCGCCGCCAACGACACCTAGTCGGCGAAGCAGTGGCGGCCTGTTCGTAATGGCCGCACCGAAGGCCACGGCAATATTCCAGGCATTTCAGCCCGGTGGGGGTCTCGCGCAGGAAACTGGCTAGCACGCCGACCACACGCACGGGCTTTGCTGAGCTTCCGAGGCTGATGAGCGCGTGTGGGACAGGGGCCGCGACCATCCGCCGCCGTAGTAATCGATGCTGTGCGAGGCTCGGGCTTTACCGGCAATCTCCACAGTGCATCGCCCGCGGCCACTAACGCGTTGGATACCCTTATAGATATTTGACATATCAGGATGCCGGACTTAAACATCATAAATCCCGTTCAGGATATGCCCATGATGACCGCCGCCCAGATGCGAGCTGCACGCGCCCTTCTCGGCATCGACCAGAAGACCCTAGCCGAGTTGTCCAGTCTTTCCGTCCCGACCATCCAACGTATGGAATCGAGCGATGGAAACGTTCGCGGCGTGGTCGAGAGCCTGACCAAGGTGGTCGCCGCGCTTGAGCTTGCGGGCATCGAACTGATCGGTGATGGCGCTGCAAGTCCCTCAGGCGGACGCGGCGTCCGATTGAAGTCCTCGAATCCTGAAACCTCAACCCGCGACGGCGACCGTCGACGACAAGCCGATGGTCCCCCGTTTCCTACCTCAAGGTGCGGCAACACGTGAAAGCATCGACCGCCAGACAAGGCAAAGCGCCAAGCTTCGCGGAACTCTACACTCCGAAAATACTGACGGTCCTGCGCGAAGGCTATGGGTTGCCGCATCTGCGCGCGGACGCAGTAGCAGGGCTAACCGTTGCCATTGTGGCACTGCCGCTTTCCATGGCCATCGCCATCGCCTCGGGCGCAACGCCGGCGCAGGGGCTCTATACGGCAATCGTGGGCGGCTTTTTCGTCTCGCTGCTTGGCGGATCGCGCTTCCAGATTGGCGGGCCAGCCGGCGCCTTTATCGTGCTAGTCGCGGCAACGGTGGCACAGCATGGCATGGACGGGCTGATCCTGGCTACCTTCCTGTCGGGCTTGATGCTGGCGGCTGTCGGGTTTTTGAGGTTCGGCACCTTCATCAAGTTCATTCCTTTCCCGGTGACGGTGGGCTTCACCGCGGGGATTGCGGTGATCATCTTTGCCAGCCAGATCAAGGACCTCTTCGGCCTGACGCTGGACCATGAACCCGGTGAACTACTCGAGAAGATCCCGGTCCTGTGGGGAGCGAGGGAAAGTGTTACGTTTGCCGCGGTCGCGGTCTCTCTTGGAACCGTTGCAATAATCCTCGGACTGCGCCATTGGCGGCCGCGTTGGCCCGGAATGCTGATCGCCGTCGCTCTTTCCGCAGTAGCCACAGCGCTACTTGCGTTATCCGTTGAGACTATTGGCACAAAGTTCGGCGGCATTCCCTCGTCCCTCCCGTTCCCGAGCCTCCCCAATCTGTCGATGGACAGGATCATGGCGGTTCTGCCGGCGGCGATGTCCTTCACCCTGCTTGGCGCCATAGAATCGCTGCTTTCGGCAGTGGTTGCTGATGGCATGACCGGGCGGCGACACCGTTCAAACTGCGAGCTCGTCGCACAGGGCGCGGCCAATATCGGTGCGTCGCTGTTCGGCGGCTTTTGTGTGACGGGGACTATTGCCCGCACAGCCACCAACGTGCGCGCCGGTGCGCACGGGCCTATTGCAGGAATGCTCCATGCAGTCTTCCTTCTGCTTTTCATGTTGATCGCTGCACCCCTCGCAGCCTACATCCCGCTCGCGGCGCTGGCAGGTGTGCTTGCGGTCGTGGTTTGGAACATGATCGAGAAACCCGCTATCGCGATTTTGTTGCGTTCGGGTTGGGGCGAAGCGACGGTTCTTGCAGTAACCTTTTTCCTGACAATATTCCGCGACCTAACCGAGGCTATCGTCGTCGGCTTTGCACTTGGCTCAGTGCTCTTCATCCACCGGATGAGCCGGACAACTGCGGTCGCATCTCAGACACCATTTGTGGGGCGCGACGAAGCTGACGCTGCCCATCCACGCGAGGCTTATAATGAGTCCGCTGCTGCGAACCCCGATGTCGTTGTCTACCGCATCACAGGTGTCCTCTTCTTCGGCGCGACGGCATCCATCGGCTCAGTTCTCGACCGCATTCAGGACCGCAACAAGGCACTGATCGTCGATTTCTCCGCAGTGCCCTTCCTGGATTCGACCGGCGCGAACATGATCGAAAGTCTCGCGCACAAGACCCATCGGCATGGGGTGACACTCTGGCTCACCGGTGCCAGCCGCGACATCCGGCGCGTCTTGCTAACTCATGGTTTGAAGAAACCATTCGTGCGGTATGCGTCGACCGTGGAAACCGCCATGTCGGGTGTTCAGCGAGACATTGATGCCAAGCTAAGCGCAGCGTGACGATGTCGCTCTACTCGGGAGGGTGGCTCTGCGAGGCGATGGCGCAGACTTCTAAACGAGCCTCTGGTCCACTTCTTCGTCGCTGGTGCTGTCCTGTTTGGTGCCTACCGATTGCTGACAAGGGGCTGGAAGCGGCCGTTGACCTGCAGGAAATTGAAATCAGCGCCAACGATATCCGTCAACTTGTGGTCTCGTGGCTCGCGCAGGGGCGGCCGTCGCCAACGCCAAATCAGTTGCAGAGCCTTGTCGACCAGAAGGTCACAGAGGAGGTCTTGTTCGGCGACGCCTTAGCCTTGGCCTCGATCGGAACGATGAAATCATCAAGCGCAGGCTCGCGCAAAAGATGGATTTCCTGGCGGCCGATGTCGCGGCCATGCAGGAGCCGAGCAACGCCGAACTCCGGCAATGCTTCCCAACGAACTCAGACCGTTTCGCGGTTCCTTCTCATGCAAGTTTTCGGCACCTGTATTTCTTGGCCTCATTGCTGGCAAACCTTCTGATACTCCAGAGCGGTGGCCGACCTTTTTATGCGCGCGACTACTACCGCGACAGCACTCCCGACCAAATGGTCCCAAACTTCATCGCGTTGCACGGCAGCCAATCCGGGGTGTGAGTCCCTCCTGCCGCTCCTGTTGATCACCTTCGGGCTCTGCCCCGACGCGCGGCCTTTGGACATGTCCCCCTTCGCCATCCCCTGGATGAACCGCAAGCAATGTTCAGCCGCGAGAGAGCCGCGATCGATGTCTTTCCCGGAGCTGTGCGGAGATTGCGGTAGATCAATGCGCATCGCGACCCCCCGCAAGATGCTGCGGAAATCGCAGTCTTCCGCAAGCCTGCCGCAGGGTAGGCAGGCCTTGGCTCGTCTCCAGTTCGAGGTAACCTGATATGCGCTATCCGATCTTATTCTTCCTGCTCTTGCTGGTCCTGTCCGCAGCGGCGCTATGGTTGCTGTTCGACCGCGACATGAGAGAGCTTAAGGCTCGCCTGCATGGGCGCAGCCAGATAGTCGAGACCTCCATCGGGCCCGTGGAGTACGGTATTGCCGGCGACGGTCACGCAGTCCTTGCTATCCACGGCAGCGGCGGCGGCTTCGACCAGGGGCTGGAGTTTATCGGGCCCCTCGCAGAGTACGGCTTCCGCCTGATCGCGCCGTCCCGCTTCGGCTATCTGCGCACGCCGGCCCCTGAACGCTTCACGCTGGAGTCGCAGGCGGACGCCTATGCCGATCTGCTGGAACGCTTGGGTGTAGAGAAGGTCGTCGTCTTGGGCGGATCGGCGGGCGCGCTATCGGCGATGCAGTTTGCGATACGCCATCCGCAGCGCTGCGAGGCGCTGGTGCTTCTCGTCCCTGCATCCTATGCGCCGGACCGGAGGCCGAATGAGTCTGCAGCCAAAAGCCGTTTCGCAGAGACTGTGATGATGACTGCGTTGCGCTCGGACTTCCTTTTCTGGAGCGCCATTCGGGTTGCTCCAGATGCAATGACGCGCCTTATCCTCGCCACCGAGCCGGCCGTGGTTCGCGGTGCCGACCAGGAGGATCAGGCCCGCGTGCGGGAAGTCCTGCGCCATATCCTGCCGGTGAGCCGCCGAGCCAAAGGACTTTTGTTCGACTCCCACACGGCCGGCAATCCACCACCGATGGATCTTGAGAAAATTAACTGTCCGGTGCTCGCCATCAGTGCCGAGGACGATCTCTACGGAACCGCGGCCTCCGCCCGCCATGTGGCGGCGAGCGTGCAAGATGGAAGACTGCATTTGTATCGTCGGGGAGGCCACCTCCTGGTCGGACACGACGAGCACGTATGGCGCACGATTTCGTCTTTCATTTCGGAAGCGTTGGCAGACAAAGACGCTGAAGGCGGAGGTTCTTCCTGACTGGCGGCCAATGTGTCTTACATTCAAAGCGCAGTCGAATGACTTGGGAACACGGCGAACGTCTGGAGAAGCTCTGGCCGGATTTCGCTGCAACGTGTGGCCACTTTCGAGAAGCAGCGGCAACGTCCGGAATTGCGCGACCTGTTCGCAGATGGAAGAATTACTGGGAACGATCACATGCTGCCATAGAGCGCCCGGGATTGGGAGGCTGTTTGAGCCAGATAGCCTCCCCGTCACGACCTCTTACACGGTAGAGGGCGTCCTCCATGCCTACATGGAGGGGACACCTATCCGGTTTTCGGAAAATGTCGCCGTGCCTATAGGGCTGGCTGTGAACGAGCCCCCACAAATGTCCGGGAGCGTGCCATCAGGAGCCTGACAGAGTCAAACAAAGGCGATCGAGATCGGCGATCCTAGCTGTTATCTGAAGCCGATGCGCCGATGTGTTTTTGATATTTGATGACACGCGTTTGCGGTGGATCAAAGCTGGACACTGTCCATTGCCTCTACAGATAGCCTGCACTGGCGTGAGGATCGCTTGACCTTGCCGCAATGGAGGCGAAATCTGATGAACCACATAGCATCTCTCTCTCTGACGACGTACCCGGATCGGACCTCTCCGAAAACAGCGGCGAACGCAGTCGCCGTCGTTAAGCAGATCGGAGCCTCGCTTCATGCAGTCGCCATCACTGTCGATATACCCGACGTTTCGAACGCGCTGTCGAGCTACCTTCTCGACCTTCCCAACAAGATTCGCGAGGTGGAAACAGCCAGTCGCAAGTGCGGCACCACTTTGCTGCAGGCGGTTGCGAGGGAAGCCTCGCAAGGCGGCGTGACCCTGACCACACAAGAGATAACAGCACCGCCGGCATTGATGGGTGATGTTGCATCGAAGGAGTCCCGCTATTTCGATGTCTGTCTGGTCGGTTGGGAGTCGGACAATCAGGCAGCACGCATGGCGGCCGAGGCGATACTATTCGGGTCGGGTCGCCCGACCATAATTCTTCCCGACGCCGCGGATGTCGGTGTCCTTGGCCATGTCGTCATCGCATGGGATGGTAGTCGCGTGGCGGCACGGGCCGTTGCCGACGCACAGCCGTTTCTGGAGCGTGCTTCGACGATAACGGTCGTGACCGTGACGGATGAGAAGCCGCTTCCCGGACGCGACATCGGCGAACGCCTTGCGCAGGGCCTCAGGACGCGCGGCCTGGCGGCCGGGGCCGCCTCGATTCAGGCTGAGGGTCGTTCGATTGGAACTGCTCTCCAGGAGCACGCCCTCAAGATCGGCGGCAACCTGCTCGTCATGGGCGGTTACGGTCATTCGCGTATCAGAGACTTCGTGCTCGGTGGGGCGACTGAAGGCATTCTCTCGGATCTGCGCTTGCCTGTGCTCCTGTCGCACTAGGGCTTGGTGGCATGAGAGGCGATCGCGACAAGGATCCGGTTCTGCGTTTCCACGGCGCAGCCCACGGCGTTACCGGCTCGTGCTATGAGATTGAGACGTCACGTGCACGGATCCTCGTCGACTGCGGCCTGTTCCAGGGGTCGAAGTCCGAACGCGAGTTGAACTATGGTGCGTTCCCGTTCCCGCCTGAGTCGATTGACGCCGTCATCCTGACGCATGCGCATATCGACCACAGCGGCCTTCTGCCGAAACTGGTCAAGCAGGGTTTTTCTGGCCCGATCCACACGACCCGCGCCACCATCGATCTTTGCTCCGTCATGCTGCCCGACGCGGCGCATATCCAGAAAGTGGAGGTCGAGCACCTGAACCGTCGCAACGCGCAGCGCGGCCGCCCGCCGGTCGAGCCGATCTACAGGCTGCAGGATGCGGCCGCGTGCATGACATTGTTTCGGGCTTTGGAATATGGCGAATGGACCTCCGTCGCCGAAGGCCTTCGCGCCCGCCTCTGGAACGCTGGCCACTTGCTCGGTTCGGCATCGGTAGAGCTCGAGATCGACCGAGATGATGCGCCGCTGCGTATCATGTTCTCGGGCGACATAGGGCCAGACCACAAGCTGCTTCAGGCCGATCCCGAGGGCCCAGCAGGCTTTGACTATCTGATCTGCGAATCGACCTATGGCGACCGGGACCGGCCGGACGTTTCGCCCGAGCAGCGTCGGTCTCAGCTCGGCGGAATTGTGCGTGGCGCCGCCGAGGTGAACGGCCCGCTGATCGTTCCTTCCTTCGCCGTCGAGCGGACGCAGGAACTGCTAGTCGATCTCTACCTGCTGATGAAGTCCGGTGACGTGCCTACGGCTCCGATCTTTGTCGACTCGCCGTTGGCGACACGGGCCAGCGCGATTTTCGAACGGCATGCCGACGACATCGAACAGGGCAATGTGCTGCGCCAGGCTCTCAACTCGAGGGAGTTGCGTTTCACCGAGACGGTGGAGCAGAGCAAGGCGATCAATCGCCTGAACGGCTTCTTCGTGGTGATCGCCGCCAGCGGCATGTGCGACGCAGGGCGTATCCGCTATCATCTCAAGGCCAATCTCTGGCGCCGGAACGCCACGGTCATGATGGCTGGATTTCAAGTCCAGGGTTCCCTCGGCAGGATACTTCTCGACGGCGCGCGGCGCGTGCGCATCCAAGGCGAGGAGGTCGAAGTCAAGGCGCTTATCAGTCTGTTGGACCTGTATTCCGGCCACGCCGACGCTGGCGAATTGGTCGTCTGGGTCAAGGCCCGGACTCCGGTGAAGCAGGTGGTATTCCTGACGCATGGCGAGGAAACCGGGCTTGGTGGCCTGCGCGAAAAGCTCCTTGGGCTGATCCCCGACGATAGGATCATCATGCCGAGGCTGGATGACGCTTTCCAGTTGTCACCCCGCGGCTGTTTGCCGATCGACGTTAATGAGCCGCGCCGCCTGAGGCCAGAAAAAATCGCCCGCCTCGACTGGCACAATGACCTTTCAAAGCTTCTCCTGGACATTAGCGAGGCGGTTGGCGCCGCCGCCGACGAAAGGGGCCGCGCCGCAATTGTCAGGCGAATGCGCCGGGCGCTCGAGGACAGCGATGCATAGAGGCCACATGACGTGAGCACGAACTGAAAGCGCGCGAATACGTTTCTGTGGTTCGCCGTAGATCGACGAAGACAGGCGCATGTCGCGATTTCGGCGACAATCGCCAAAAGGCAATGGGAGCCAGATATGACCGAGCATCTTATAGCAGCCTCCGAGCGCCGGTTGACCGACCAGGAGCTCCACGACATCGACGCCTATTGGCGCGCTGCCAACTATCTGACGATCGGCCAGATCTACCTGCTCGACAATCCACTGCTTCGCGAGCCATTGCGGCTGGACCATGTCAAGCCGCGCCTGCTTGGCCATTGGGGAACGTCGCCAGGGCTGAGTTTCATCTACGCGCATCTCAACCGCGTGATCCGGCTCAGGGATGCAAATGTCATCTATATTTGTGGCCCCGGCCATGGCGGGCCGGCAATGGTGGCGAACACCTATCTGGAGGGCACGTATAGCGAGCTCAATCCGGACATATCACTGGACGAGCAGGGCATGCGCAAGCTGTTCCGGCAATTCTCCTTTCCGGGCGGGATTCCGAGCCATGCCGCGCCTGATGTGCCCGGCTCGATTCACGAGGGCGGCGAGCTGGGTTACGCGCTTTCCCATGCCTATGGCGCCGCTTTCGACAATCCGGACCTTGTCGTCGCCTGCGTCGTCGGTGACGGCGAAGCCGAAACCGGGCCGCTTTCCGCCGCGTGGCACTCTAACAAGTTTCTCAACCCGGCGCGCGACGGCGCTGTGCTGCCGATCTTGCATCTGAACGGCTACAAGATCGCCAATCCGACCATCCTAGCCCGCATTCCCGAAGACGAATTGCGCGCGCTGTTCATTGGCTATGGCTATGAACCGCTGTTCGTTGAGGGACACGATCCGGCCATTATGCATGAGCTGATGGCGACCGTGCTCGACGACGCGCTGGATCGCATCAGAGCGATCCAGGACGCAGCGCGCCATGGTGCCGTAGCGCTGGTGTCGCGACCGAAATGGCCAATGATCGTGCTGCGAAGCCCCAAGGGCTGGACCGGTCCGAAGGAGGTCGACGGACTGAAGACCGAAGGCTTCTGGCGTGCGCACCAGGTGCCCTTGTCGGGCCTTGCGGAAAACCCCGCCCATCTCAAGCTGCTCGAGGAGTGGCTGAAAAGCTATCGACCCGACGAACTGTTCGACGAGGCCGGCGCACCTCTTGCCGAGATCCGCGCCACCGCGCCGCAAGCAACGCGACGCATGAGCGCCAACCCGCATGCCAATGGTGGTCTGCTGCGTCGGTCCCTCGATCTACCCGGCTTGCACGACCATGCGATAGCCGTCGCGCGGCCCGGAGCGGTTAAGGCCGAGTCAACGCGGGTAATGGGCAAGTTCCTACGTGGCGTGATGGAGCTGAACGACGGCTCGAAGAACTTCCGTATCGTTGGCCCGGACGAGACCGCCTCGAACAGGCTTCAGGACGTGTTCGAAGTTACCGAGCGCGCTTGGATGGAAACGATCCTCCCCGAAGACGTTCATCTCGGCCGCGATGGCAGGGTTCTCGAAATCCTCTCCGAGCATAC
Source organism: Mesorhizobium sp. (assembly GCA_004020645.1). Taxonomy (GTDB): domain Bacteria; phylum Pseudomonadota; class Alphaproteobacteria; order Rhizobiales; family Rhizobiaceae; genus Mesorhizobium. The sequence goes on from SAQL01000001.1 coordinate 355,005, forward strand.
CTGCCAGGGTTGGCTCGAAGGCTACCTATTGACCGGGCGGCACGGTCTGTTCTCCTGCTACGAAGCGTTCATTCACATTGTGGATTCCATGTTCAACCAGCATGCGAAATGGCTGGATGCCTGCCGGGACATACCGTGGCGGCGACCCATCGCATCGCTGAACTATTTGTTGTCCAGCCATGTCTGGCATCAAGAACATAATGGCTTCAGCCATCAGGATCCCGGTTTTATCGATGTTGCCCTCAACAAGAAGGCCGACATCGTGCGCGTCTATCTGCCGCCGGATGCCAACACTTTGCTTTGCGTCACTGAACACGTGTTGCAGACATGGGACCGCATCAACGTCATCGTCGCCGGCAAGCCGCCGTCATGGCAGTGGCTGTCGATGGACAAGGCGCTCGTTCATTGCAAAACGGGCATCGGCATCTGGGACTGGGCATCGACCGAGGACGGCGCGGAGCCGGACGTCGTCATGGCTTGCGCCGGCGACGTTCCGACACTGGAGACGCTCGCGGCCGTCCAGATCCTCAGGCACCATGTTCCTGAGCTCAGGGTCAGGGTGGTCAATGTGGTCGATCTGATGACCCTGCAGCCCAAGGAGCATCACCCGCACGGCCTGTCGGACCGCGATTTCGATGCGCTGTTCACCTCTGGCAAACCCGTCATCTTCGCCTATCACGGCTATCCCTGGACCATTCATCGCCTGACCTACCGTCGCAGCAACCACGACAACATCCATGTTCGTGGGTACAATGAAGAAGGCACGACGACGACCCCCTTCGATATGACGGTGCTGAACGGCCTCGACCGGTTCCATCTCGTAAAAAGCGTGCTCGACCGGGTTCCGCAGCTCAGGAGCGTTCAGGTCGGCCTGAAGCAGGCGATGGACGTCAAGCTGCTTGAACATAGAGCCTACATTCGCGCTCATGGCCGGGACATGCCCGAGATACTTGAATGGAGGTGGGATCAGGGTCCTGATGAGACGGCAATCGCCCCACACTAAGGACGAGCCGGTGGCAGACGCGCTCCTGGTCCTGAAGCGTGATTCCTTCCACCCTGACCTTCGCTGTCATCGAGGGGCGCGGCGGGAGTCCGCGGCTAGAGGCGGCAGTCTGTCGCCGGTGAGAGCGCCGTGGGTGCCACTGCTATCTGCACCACACCAACCAACACCCCCCATGACCAACCTGATGTCAGTCCCTGTCGTACAAGAAATGCAACAGAGCGGGCTTTGGCGATTGAAGAAAGCCGACATGTCTGAATCCAACGCATCGACCATTCTCTCGCCCGGCCTCAGCGAGGTCGAGGCGCAAGTGAGGCTCCTCGCCGAAGGGTTCAACGAATTGCCTGCGACCGGTAGGCGCACGCCGTTGCGGATTGCTCTTGAGGTCATGCGCGAACCGATGCTGGCTCTCCTGCTGGGTGGCGGCGCTGTCTACCTGCTTCTTGGCGATCTGCAAGAAGCGTTGATCCTGCTTGCCTTTGCCACATTGTCGGTAGGCATAACGATTGTTCAGGAGGCGCGGACGGAACGCGTTCTGGAGGCATTGCGTGATCTTACGAGCCCCCGTGCCCTCGTGATACGCGACGGTGAAAGCAAGCGCATTGCGGGTCGCGAGGTGGTGCGGGGCGATTTGGTTGTCCTGGGCGAGGGGGACCGGGTCCCGGCCGACATGCTGCTGATCCAGAGTGCAGACCTCCAGACCGATGAGTCTTTCCTGACGGGCGAATCCGTCCCGGTGCGCAAGATTGCAGGCAAAGATGGCCAGCTGCCAGCCGAGCGCCGTCCAGGTGGAGACGACCTGCCTTTCGCCTTTTCCGGATCACTCGTTGTTCGCGGTTCAGGCGTCGGCGAAGTTCTGGCGACCGGGCCGCGCAGCCAAATCGGTGCGATCGGGCAATCGCTCAGTTCGATGGAGACCGAAGCACCCCGCTTGCAGCGACAAACAAAACGCCTTGTCGGCATATTCGCACTCGTCGGCGGCGCGGTCAGTGTCCTCGCGGTCATGCTTTATGGCGTTTTGCGCGGGGGATGGCTTGATGCGGTGCTGGCAGGCATTGCGCTCGGCATGTCGATGCTGCCGGAAGAGTTTCCCATGGTGTTGACGATTTTCATGGCCATGGGCGCCTGGCGCATCTCGCAGGCACGCGTGCTCACCCGTCGCGCGGCAGCAATTGAAACGCTTGGCTCGGCAACGGTTCTCTGCACGGACAAGACCGGAACGCTGACCGAGAACCGCATGACAATAACAGAACTGAGAACGCCGGACGGCAAACTGCTCCGTTTGCCAGACGGCGCGAACGGAGCGATGCCGGCGGCATTCGGCGAACTGGTCGAGCTCGGCGTGCTCGCCAGTGCCGAGATTCCTTTTGATCCGATGGAAAGGGCATTTCACAACCTTGCCAAGGAGCGGGGGCTTGGGTGGGAAGAGTCGAACAGCTCTGATCGGAAACTGGTCCGCATCTATGGTCTGCGCCCCGACTTGCTCGCCATGTCGAATGTGTGGCGGTCGGCGGCTGCCGGCAGCAATTGCCTGGTCGCCGCCAAGGGCTCGCCGGAGGCCATCGCGGCACTTTGTCGTCTGAGTGCGGATCGTGTCGCTTCAGTCAAGGTTTCTGTGAACGCCATGGCAATCGAAGGACTCCGCGTCTTAGGCGTAGCGTGCGCCAGTCATGCCGGCGACCAATTGCCCGACAAGCAGACTGGTTTCGATTTCGAATTCAGGGGCCTCGTCGGGCTGGCTGATCCTCTACGACCAGGCGTTCCGGATGCCGTGAGGGATTGCCGCGCCGCCGGTATTAGAGTGATCATGATCACCGGTGACTACCCGGCGACCGCAAGAGCAATTGCTGGCGATGCTGGGCTCGACTTCGAGGATGTCGTCACCGGTGAAATACTCAAGACACTGGACGATGCGGCCCTTTCGGCGCGCGTGAAGACCACAACGGTGTTCGCGCGGATCATGCCCGAGCAGAAACTGGCGATCGTCAGAGCCATGAAGGCCAATGGCGAGATTGTCGCCATGACGGGAGACGGCGTCAACGATGCCCCCTCCCTGAAAGCCGCCAATATTGGCGTTGCCATGGGAGGCCGCGGCACGGATGTCGCCCGCGAGGCATCCTCCATTGTCCTTCTCGACGACGACTTCGGATCGATCGTCAAGGCCATACGGTTGGGCCGTCGCATCTATGACAATTTGCGTAAGGCGATGGGTTTCATCCTTGCCGTGCACGTGCCGATTGCCGGTTTGGCCCTACTTCCATTGCTGTTTGGACTGCCCATCCTGTTCGGGCCAATTCACATCGCCTTTCTGGAGATGGTGATCGACCCGGTCTGCTCACTGGTTTTTGAAGCAGAAAACGAGGAGGACGACATAATGAAGCGTCCTCCGCGGGATCCGGAGGCGGCGCTCTTCTCGCGTCCGTTGATCGCGTGGAGCCTTGTACAGGGTTTTCTGGCTTTCGTGCTCGTTGCGGGCATTTTTCTTCTCGGCTTGCGCTGGGAAATGCCAGAGGATGAGATTCGCGCGTTGACGTTCTTCTCATTGGTGTTGACGATCGTCGGGCTGATTTTCGTCAACCGCACGTTCAGCGAGTCGCTGCTGATTGCGCTGTTGCGGCCAAATCGATCGCTTATGGTTGTCGTCGTGATCGTTGCTGCAGCACTTGGCGGCACGCTTCTGTGGCCGCTTGCGAGTGGCCTCTTCCAATTCGGGCCGCTGCACCTGGATGATCTTGCCGTCACGCTTGCGTCCGGGATCGCTGTGTTGGTCTGCCTTGAGTTGTTGAAACACTTCTGGCGGCAGCGCCTGAACGCTTGACCGACCCGGTTGCGCGTACGCAGCAGTACTGATCAGCTCACCTATGCCGCCGTCGATGCATTGCGAATGAGGCAGGCAGGCGCAAGAAGAAGCAATGAGGCGATTAGCGACGGTCACCAGCATCGAAGAGGGCCACACCTGCGAGCGGCATGGCATCGCCGACGCCGACCGGCAGCAGCCGAAGTCAGCGCCGCCTGGATCGGCCGGGCGGCAGGGCAAATGGCCGGTGGGCGTTGATCTGGATCTACCGACCCTGACTTGAGGGGCCTTCAAGTCGGAGAGGGCCGCGTGAGTGAGAGCGAATTGCGAGGCCGCTGATTTGTGCCAGATCAATTGAGATCCTGCGACCAGGGCTATGGTGAAGCGCGAGGAGACACGCTGATGTTGCCCTTCACGCGCGATCAGTTTCTCGCTAACCTGGTTTCTTACAACGAGGGCATCTGGCCGGTGCAAGTGGCGGCATTTGCCCTTGGCTTGCTTGCCATGGCCTTGTTGTTTTGGCGACCGCGAATGGCGGATCGTCTGATCACTGGCATCCTGGCGATCATGTGGCTGTGGACCGGCGTTGCGTATCATTGGTTCCATTTCACCCAGATCAACAGGGCCGCGCTCATCTTTGGAGTCCTCTTCGTCGCGCAGGGAGCCATTCTGGCCTATGTTGGTCTCGTCAGGAACCAACTGCGGTTCGGCTTGAGTTTTGGACCTGCAGCAATCGTGGGAATTGGCTTCGTCGCCTATGCGGCCGTCCTTTACCCACTTCTCGGCATCTGGACAGGTCACGCATATCCGGAAATGCCGGTGTTCGGTGTCACCCCCTGTCCGGTGACGATTTTCACTTTCGGATTCTTCCTTCTTGCGAAGCCGCCCGTGTCGCGATGGGTGCTCGCGATCCCATTCATCTGGTCGTTGATCGGAGGGGGTGCAGCGTTCCTCCTCGGCGTGCCGCAAGACTGGTTACTTCTGGTCAGCGGTGTTGTTGCGGTCCCGTTGGTGGTCGCCTGTCGCAGCAACCTCAATGTGAAGGCCTGAAATCCTGAGAAGCCAATGCCGCACATGACCTTCACCGACCGACTTGCCCCAACGGCGCCGCTCCATGATGTGCTGAAGCTGTGGCTTGAGCTGCAATCTTGGGAATTCGGTCAACTTCACCGAATTCGTTAGCATCACATCATAACGATCTGATCTTCGCGGTCTTTGTCTGCGGGTCACAATAAATGCCGTAAAGCGTCTGCAGGATGCGCTCGACCTCCACCGAAGCCAGCCGAACCTGCTGGGCGTCGCGACGGGTATCGACCAGCTTCAGCGCCCGCAGCTGCGCCATTGCTGCGAGAGCGCCGATTGGTCTCAATCGTTGGAACTGGTATGACAGGGACCGCCTACGGTGTGCCGCGCGCGGTAACTAGCCAAGTTGCGTCATTCGCTCATATTGTGAAGCGTGTCGTGTTTGACGATCTCGATGCTGCGCAGGCTGGGCAGGCGGATGACGCCCTTGTCCTTCAGCCGGGTAAAAACCCGCGATACGGTCTCGATGGTGAGGCCGAGATAATCGCCGATATCCATGCGCGACATCGGCAGTTCGACCTGCCGCAACCCGCCCTGCCGCTCCGCCATGTCGACCAGGAACGCGGCGACGCGTTCGATGGCATTCTGGCGGCCGAGGACCAAGAGGTGTTCCTGCGCTCTCGTCAGGCCCTTGAGCGCCAACGGCAGCAGCTGACGGGAGATATCCGCACCAGTAGCAAAGCGGAAGACGCGGACACCAGTGGCGTTGATATGATGGGTGGTGTCGGCTTCGAAGCCGAATGTCTCTCCAGCCAGATGGAAGGCGCTTATCTGACGGCGGCCGTCGGCAAGCAGGCGGTAGACACGGACCGCCCCAAACTCGACCTGGTAGAAGGCTCCGGCCTTCTCGCCCTGGGCATAGATTTCCGAACCGGCGGGAAAGAAACTGACCGGCTGCAACGGCGGGGCGTCGAAAGCCTCTAGCAGGCTCGACTGGGTGGAGCTTGGCGACAGTGCAATTCTGGGCGCTGCGTAGGTTTGCATGGCTGTTTTCCCGGTTGATCCGTTGTGACAGCAATCGGGCGAATTCACGTCTCGCGAAATTCGGTTATGTCCCTACAGGAAACTACCTAGAACCTCGACCGGGCGGCCCCCCAGGCCGCTGATGATGGGCAGTTGGTCCGGGCATCATTGATCCCCGTCAAACGCGGGCCCGGCATTGTGATTGATACTTGTCTTTGGTGCGCACAGCCAGGCGCGCTACTTTCCGCTAGGATGTCGGCCCTTGCGATATGAGAACAGTATGACTGAGCTTCATTTATGGTCGATTGTTCAATGCCTCATCCTGCTGACTCTCGCGAACGGCGTGCCTGTCATCGCCAAGAAAGTGTTTGGCGATTGGCTCACATGGCCAATTGATGGCGGTTGGCTTTTCTGGGACGGACAACCGCTCCTGGGTCGATCAAAGACGCTTCGCGGGTTCGTGCTGGCAATCCTTGCTGCAGCGATTGGCGGTCCTCTAGTGGGGCTCGATGTTGAAACAGGAGTCCTCATTGGTTTCAACGCTATGGTCGGCGACATACTGTCGAGCTTCCTCAAACGTCGCCTGCGATTGGTGCCAAGTGCCGAAGCACTGGGTCTCGATCAGGTGCCGGAATCCTGCTGCCCCTCGTCGCCGCCAAGACTTTCTTAGGGCTTTCGGTTTGGGACATTCTAATCGGCGTTGGCGCATTTTGGATCGGCGAACTCCTGGTCTCCCGGCTTCTCTATATGCTTCACGTCAGGGACAGACCCTACTAATCCCTGCGGGCGAGATGGTGGAGTGTGATCTCGGGAAGGCAGTTGAGCCGTACTGCAACGACACTCGAGCCGGCGCCGACCGAGGTGTAGCCCGTCATGCCATGATAAATCCAGGCGCCGACGCCCATCGCCCGTGGGAGTTTCGAATCCAGGGTAATCGGGAGTCCACCCGGCAGACAGATCTGGCCACCATGGGTGTGACCCGCGAGCAGCAAATCGAATCCAGCGTGGGCTGCCTGGCGATAGATCTCGGGGGTATGCGAAAGCAGGATCGAAAATGGGTCGGTCGGCACATCAGCCGCGGCCTTTTCTATATTGTCGACCCTGAAGAAATGGGCGTCGTCTATTCCAGCAAGATAGATGCGTTCTCCGCTCCGCTCGATCACATCGCGTTCGTTCATCAGCATGCGAATGCCCATGTCCTCCAAGGCCGGAACCATTCGAACCGTGTCGTGATTGCCGAGCACGCCGTATAGCGGTCCCTTGAGGGAGGCACGCACGCGGGCAACACCGTCCAAAGCGGCGTCGAACGGGCCGAAGGTCTTTGCGCGGAAATCTCCGGTCAGCACGCAGATGTCGTAGTCGGGATCAGAGACAAGCTCGATCACGCGATCCATCGCAGAACGGCTCATATCCGCATGAAGGTCGCTGAGGTGGAGGATCCGGAATCCTTCAAAACTACGTGGCAAGCTTGCCGACGTGATATTGTTGACGCGAAGTTGGACGTTTGCGGCATTGCGGCGCCCACGCCCATAGAGGCCAGTTAAGCGCAGCCCGTTGCGGATTACCGCATGGATCGAATACCAATTCTCCAAATGGAAGAAGTTCAGACCTTGGCCGAAAACTTGGGCTTCATGGTCCTCTTCGACCCCTAGACGCTGCCTGGCGTGAATCCGGCCAAGGCGTTCGTCCAACCTCGGGCTTATATCAATCATAGCGGTCCAGAGCCAAGTTGGTTGGCGCTTCGGAACGTGCACCAATCCATCCACATACAGCAAGCCATTTGCGCGAACTTCGTGCTGCCGAAATCTAATGCTGCAGCGTCTCGATGTAGCCGGCCAGGTTGTGAATGCGTTCCGTTGTGACGACCTCGCCGCCACTGGGGCCATAGACTTTTGCGTCTTCCTCGAGGAACTGGCGACCCCACACCGGCATCTCGCGATCGCCATGGCTTGGCAAGGCAAAGCGACCGTCGATTGTCGCGAAGACCCTCGAATAGGGAAACGAGCCGCCGTTCCGTTCGGATAGACGCGTCAGGTCGGCCGGACGCTTCAACAGCACATTGCCCAAAGGCCCATCGCCCTTGCCGTGGAGACCGTGGCAGACCGCGCAGGAGTTCAGGTATTCCGCCTCGCCATAACTCATTTCCTGCGCGGTGGACGCTTGGCAGGCCATGGTTGCGAGAGCTGCCGCTATGAGGAATTTCATCGGCGTGTTCCCAATTGGTGGCCAAGCCTACAGCGTCGGCACGCGGACACGTTGATCCGGATCAATTGCATAGGGGGCGGTCTTTGATTCAGCGCAATGAACACGGCGAGCCGTCTCGCCATTGTTGCAACGACGATTGAAATTTGAGGCAAAATCAGGAGCAGGCGCCATGGCTTTCAAAACGATCCTTGCGGTTACAGGACCGAGCCAGGGTGACGGCGATCTCAAACTTGCCGCCGGCCTGTGCGAGCAGTTTGGTGCCCATCTTTCCGTGCTCGTTCTCGTGCTTGCGGCACCACCCTCGGGCGGTGGATATGCCGCTGCAGTTTCACCGGCGTGGCTGGAGGAACGCCGGGCCGACCTCAAGAGGCTTAAAGAGCGAACTTCGGTCGTTTCCGCATTCCTTTCCCAAATCGTCACATCGGGCGATCTGATCGACAACTATCCCGACACTGCCTGGGCCGACGAAACGATCGGCCGACGTGCCCGCTATGCCGATATTACGGTTATCGGACCGGAGTTGCTTGCCGGCGCAACTTCGGCGGTGTCACCAAGTCGATGCTTGAGGATCCATCGATGCCGATCCTTATGGCGCGGTAGCAATGCAAGGACTGAAAACTGCCGGGCCGGCGCGATCTGCCGGCCCTTGTTTTGGAAGATCCGTCACGTGCTGTTCTGCGCGAGGCGTCAACTGGCAAAAACGGCCTACTCGCTTGCTTCCCGGCCCGACACCTGCTCGATGAGGATCCGGAAGAAGACGTGCGGCGTGCTATCTGACACGGGAGGCATGACAGGCTTGAACGCGCCAGGGTCCCACCAGTCGGCGTGCTTGCTCAACACCGACCATGCATGATTGCGCTGAACCTTGTGGCCGATCCGATCCGGCAGTTCTTCAAAGCGGCCGTCGACAATCACGCTTCTCCATCCGCGTCCCTGGCCGTGTTCCTCGACCTGAGCGCACACCAGGGGATTGGCCCGCATCCAGTCGATTTTCTTACCCAGCAAGGAGAACGCATAGAGGTGACTGTCGGCGTAGGCGTACACCACGGCAAGGATCTGGCGACTCGTCGTAACCGCCGAGCTACACCACCTGATGGGACACGACCGAGCCAGCCGAGTTCGCCTCGCCAGACTGCACATAGAGCCTCAAGATCGCAGACACCGGAATAAGGCGATCGTGGTCACCAAAATTCGTTCACGTCCGGCTTGTGAAAGCCGATTGCCGTCGGAGAGGCAAAGCCAAGCCTTCCGAGCGATCCATGGACCATGCTCAAGAGCCTGCGAGGTCTAGCTCAAGTGCGGGCGCAACCATCTCGTGGATCAGGAGTGAAATCGGGTGGCGCCAGGCTGCGCGGACAGGAAGGACGGAAATCCAGAACCACAGCCGACGTGCGCGAAATCGCACTTGCGCTGACCTCACATCACTGCGGCGGCACTGATCTTGCGGAAACGTATGACGGAGAGGACGAAGAAAACGCCACCGACCAGGCCGACGATGGCAAATTGCGGCCACACCACATCAATCCCAGCGCCACGATAAAGGATCGCCTGGGCGAAGCTCACGAAATGGGTCGAGGGTGATAACTGCATCGCCCCTCGCAGGAACGCCGGCATGCTGTCGAGCGGCGTGTTGCCACCTGAGAGGATGTTCATCGGCAGAGCGATCAGGATGAACAGGAGCCCGAGCTGCGGCATTGAGCGGGCGACCGTGCCCAGGAAGATGCCGATAGCTGTGGCGAAGAACAAATAGAGCATGACGCCCACCATGAAGAGCGGAACGGAGCCGACGATCCGAATCCCAAGCAGGGTCTCTATCACCAGCCACAGCGACAGGCCGACCGCGACGGTGATGACCAGGCCGTTTGCCCACACCTTGGCGGCCGCGATCTCGAAAGGCATGAGCGGCATGATCAGCAGATGGTCCATCGTGCCATGCTCTCGCTCGCGGATGATTGCTGCGCCGGCAAGTATGATGGCCAGCATGTTGACGTTGCCGATGATGGCCATGACGGCATTGAAGAGTTGCGTGGTGAGCTTGGGATTGAAGGCGACGCGGACGGCGAGACTCACCGGCTCCGCCTGCGTCGGTTCGGCACGCATGGCAAAGCGAGCGATTTCGCGAGCGATGATCCGCTGCAGATAGCCGGCGCCGATGCCGGCCTGCATCATGGCGGTGGCGTCGACATTGGCCTGGACGGCCGGCTGGCGCCCCGCCCTGAGATCGCGCTCGAAATGCGGCGGGATATGGAGGACGAACGTGCTGCGGGCCGTGTCCATCAGCCGGTCGACCTGACCGGCCGCGATCTCGGTCGGGCGGCTGAAATAGGGCGGCTGAAGAGCCGCGGCAATCGCGCGCGACAGCGCTGAGTGGTCCTCGTCGACGATAGCAACGGCAGAGTTGTTGACCTCCTGCATCGGGCTCTCGGCCTGCACATAGACAGCCAGCGTAAAGGAGTAGACGACGAAGCCGAAGAGGACGAAATCGCGCGAGAAGCTCCGCAGCTCCTTGGTACCGAGCCAGAAAATGTTCGCCAAATGCTGCATCATGTCATCGCTCCTGCCGGCGAAGAAATGCCAGGCTGGTCAAGGTGAGGAGAGGGATGAAGACCGCAAGCGCCAGCAGGCTTCCGGCGAGCTCTTGGAAGCCGAGCGCCTTCGTGAATGTGCCGACCGAGATGCGCAGGAAATACGTCGCCGGGAAAGTATGGGCCATGAAGGCCGGGAACCCCACCAGCGAGGAGACGGGCGTCAACATGCCGGAGAACTGCACGGCGGGCAGCGAGGTGGTGATTCCCGCAACGAAGAGCGCGGCGATCTGGGTTCGTGTAAATGTCGAAATCACCAGGCCGTAGCCGGTCATCGCCGTCACGTAGAGAAGCGCACCGAGAAAGAGCACCCAGAAGCTGCCCTTCAGCGCCACGCCGAACAGGAAAACGGCCATGGCGAAGAGGATGAGAAAGCTGAGCAGGGAGAGGATGACGTAGGGGAGCTGCTTACCCAGGAGAAATTCGAGCCGCGTCACGGGCGTGACGTAGAGATTGGTGATCGAGCCCAGCTCCTTCTCCCTGACGACACCGACCGCCATCAACATGGCCGGTATGAATGCGAGCAGCATCGCGATCGTCCCGGGCACCATGGCGAAGACGCTCTTGAAGTCCTGGTTGTAGCGGAACCGCGTCTCGATAAACGACGGCGCCGACCCGCCGCCGGCCGCCGCGGCACGATCGGCGAGATAGTGCTGATGCAGGCCGACGAGATATCCGCGGGCGGTCTCGGCACGGAAGGGCATGGCGCCGTCGATCCAGGCGCCGATCTCGGGCGTCGCGCCGCGCCGAATTTCGCGGCCGAAGCCCGGCGGCACCTCGATCGCCAGCGTGAAAGCGGCGCTGCGCAGCCCCCGATCGAGATCCTCGTAGCTGGTCAGCACTTTGCCTTCGGCAAAATAAGGCGATCCGCGGAACTCCTGCAGATAGGCCCGGCTCTCCGGTGTGTTGTCGCGGTCGAGGGCGCCGAAGGTCAACTGGTTGACGTCGGTGTTGATGCCAAGCCCGAAGACCACCATCAGGAACGCCGTGCCAAGGAGGGCGAAGCCGAGCCGCACCGGATCGCGCCAGAGCTCGAGCGCTTCGCGCCGCGAATAGGCGAGAAGCCGCCCCAGGCTGAAGCCGGCGCGCGGCTGCGCGCGCATGGGCGAGAAGATCGCGGCGGCCCCGGCGCCAGGCAGTTGTTTGACCGGGCTGGCGTGCTCGCCGTTTGCGGCCTGGAGATAGGCAACGAAGGCGTCCTCGAGATCGGCCGCGCCACTGGCATCGACCAGTTCGTCCGGCGTCCCGGTGGCAAGCACTCTGCCGCCATGCATGAGCGCGACGCGGTCGCAGCGCGCCGCCTCGTTCATGAAATGAGTGGAGACGAAGATGGTGACGCCCTGCTGCCGCGAAAGTTCGACAAGGAGCTCCCAGAAGCTGTCGCGGGCGAGCGGATCGACCCCCGAGGTCGGCTCGTCGAGGATGAGGAGCTCCGGCTCGTGCACCACTGCGACGGCAAGCGAGAGCCGCTGGCGGATACCGAGGGGCAGCTGCGCCGCCCGCTGGTCCATATAAGGGCCGAAGCCGAACCGCTCGACCAGGGCGGCGATGCGCGATTTTGCCCTTCCGGCGGCGATATGGAAGAGGCGGGCGTGCAGGTCGAGATTCTGCCGCACGGTCAGCTCGGTATATAGCGAGAACGACTGGGACATGTAGCCGACGCGCCGCCGCAGGCGCACATCAGTGCCGTCGATCGGCTGCCCGAACAGCCTTGCCGTTCCTTCAGAGGCCGGCAGCAGCCCGGTCAGCATTTTCATCGTCGTTGTCTTGCCGCAGCCGTTCGAACCAAGAAAGCCGAAGATCTCGCCGCGCTCGATGGCGAAGCTCGCACGGTCCACCGCAACGAATTCGCGGAAGCGCCGGGTCAGGCCGCTGGCAACGATGGCCATCTCGTGCTCGCCCGGCGGGCGCGGCGGGACAAAAAGAGTGCGGCGCCCGGCGCGAACCGCCTCGGGCAGGAGCGCGACGAAGCTTTCCTCCACGCTTTCCTGCCCGGTCAGCCGCTTCAGTTCGGCCGGCGTGCCAGTAGCGAGGACGCGACCGGCATTCATGGCGGTGAGTTCGTCGAAGCGCTCTGCCTCCTCCATATAGGCAGTCGCTACGACCAAGCTCATGCAGGGCCGCCCCGCGCGCATGCGCTCGATCAGCTCCCAGAATTGCCGGCGCGACAGCGGGTCGACGCCCGTGGTCGGCTCGTCGAGAATGAGGAGGTCGGGGTCGTGGACCAGCGCGCAGCAGAGGCCGAGCTTCTGCCGCATGCCACCGGAGAGGATCTTGGCAGGTCGGTCAGAGAAGGAAGCGAGGCCGGTCGCCTCGAGCAGTGCATCGATGCGCCAGGCGCGCTCGCGTGCCGGCTCGCCGAACAGGCGCCCGAAGAAATCGATGTTCTCCCTGACGTTCAGATCGGGATAGAGGTTCTTGCCTAGCCCCTGGGGCATGTAGGCGATGCGCGGGCATACGGCCGATCGATGGCGTCCGTCGGCCAGGTTACCGCCGAGAACCGCCACTTGGCCGGTCTGGATGCGCTTGGCCCCGGCGACCAGGCCAAGCAGCGTCGACTTGCCGACGCCGTCCGGGCCGATCAGTCCGACGAGCGCGCCAGCCGGCACCTTGAGCGTCACGCCGTCGAGTGCGAGCGTGCGGCCGTAGCGGTGCGAAAGCCCGTCGACGGCTACGACGGGACTAGGAGGATGGCTCATCCGTCCGCCCCAGCGCAAGAGAGGCCGGCCACTCGACGCCGCCGTTGAGGCGAACATAGGCGAGCCCGGGCAGACCCGAACTCATCTCCGCCGCATGAGTGCGCAGATAGTTGGGGTCGACGCGCACGCGGACACGGAACATCAACTTGTCGCGTTCCGCCTTGGTCTCCACCGCCTTCGGCGTGAACTGCGCCTCCGCGGAGACGAAGACCACCTTGGCCGGGATTGGCGCGTTGGGCGCGGCGTCGAGCACGATGCGCGCATCGCTGCCCACGGTCGTGCGACCGGCCTCCGACGTAGGCAGGAAGATGTCCATATAGACATAGCCGGTGTCGAGAACGGTCAGGACTTTGCCACCGGCGCCGACGACCTCGCCGATATTGGCGAGGCGATACTGGACACGGCCGTCGCGCGGGGCGACGAGCGAATTGTCGGCGATGTTGATCCGATAGAGGTCGGCATCGTGATTGGCGGCCGCCAGCGTCTGTGCGGCTTGGCCGACGCGCGCATTTGCTGCCGCGAGAGCGGCACTGGCGGCGTCCATCTGCTGGTGGCGCTGGTCGAGAACCTCGGCTGTCGCGTAGCCCTTGTCGACAAGGACAATCGTGCGGGTGAGCTGCTGCTCGGCGAGCTTGGCCTGCGCCTTCTGCTGTTCGACGCTAGCCCGCGCCTCGTCGAGCATCCGGTTGGCCCCGATCACCTGCGCCTCGGCTTTGCCGAGCGACATCTCAAGGTCCTGCGTATCCATCCGCGCGACCACCTGGCCGGCGCGAACTGTGTCCCCCTCATCAACGAGGAGCGCGGCGATGCGGCCGCTGAACTTGGCCGCGATGTCAATCTCGTCGGCTTCAACCCTGCCGTTGCCGAAGGCGATTCCGGCGGGCAGCCCAGGCTCGGCATGCTGCAACCAATATCCACCTGCCGCGGCCGCGCCTGCGACCACAACCAGCGTCAAACCGAGCCAAAGCCGGGTGCGCGGTCTCGCGGCGGGAAGAACGAACTCCGGAAGGCTGGGCTTAGCTGGGCTCGGCACAAGCATTCGGCCCACCGAAGGGGCGTTCGAGGGGAGCAGCTCGGTGCCGCCAGCGGCAATGGCCTCGGTGTGGGACATTCGTCAAATCCTGATCTGCCGCGCAGGCAACGCACAGCCCGCCCCTCCTTTTCACCCTTGCCCGTATGTGGCGAACCGGCGTTGATCTGCGTCAAAAGGCGTCGTGGTGGCGCAAGGGCGCATGAGAATTTGATCGTTCACGGGGCCAACCGGCACCGGCAAGTCATGGTTGACCCTCTTCGGCTCTCATAGATTCCGGCGCCGCGTCATCCTTGTGGAACAGGATTTTGCCGCGCGCCAAGGAGCGTTCGCGCCCGAGCTTTTCTATGTTCCGTGGCAGCCACCCTCGCGCGGCGTCGTTCGACGTTTTCAAAGACTTCTTCGCAAGCAAAGAACTACCCAATTCCTACGTTGGATCTCGCGGCTAACACCCGGACGCTGCCAGATTGGAACGACTTCCGGACAGTTAGAAGGGACATCTGTCAGTCGCTATCGTGTTTTTGCTCCTGACGTGGATCTACGATCGTCTGACCTAGATCAATTTAGAGCCGGGCGTTTCCTGTCATAATTTACCACAATTGGCGTCAGTCTAGCAGTTCGGCTTTAGCCTATGCGGACTTCGGCGCTGGCGCAGGAGTAGGGATCATGAAATCCATTTTGATGGCAGCCGGCGCTTGGTCAACAACGCTTTTCGTAGCGAACCCCGCTTTCGCGCAAGGTTTTGACAATCGCGAGTGGTGGATGTCGAACTGGGGATGGGGGCACATGGCCTTTGGCGGCGTCATGATGGTCGTTTTTTGGGGTGGGATCATCCTTCTTGTGGTTTTGCTTGCCCGTGGCCTCGGTGGCAGCGAGCGTCGCGACCCGCCGTCGCGGCAGAGCCCCATCGACATCCTTCAGGAGCGGTTCGCAAAAGGAGAGATCGACCAGAAAGAATACGACGACCGGCGGCGTACCCTGTCCGGGACTCATTAGCTGGCAGTCGCCGGAGGTCCCATGCCTCCTAAAGCCGCGTACGATGGGCTTCGACCGCAATTCCAAGACTGGAGAATGGTGTCGATCTCTTCGAGCAATGAGTAGCAGTAGGGGATTCGCTCCGGTGCCTGTCGCGCGAATTCCGCAAATATTCCGGCACGCGCATCATTACCAATTCGGCGCCGATGGATCCCTCCAACCGCTGTTTCAAGGCTGCCTAGTGTTACGGCAGGCGCACGCGCACCATCTTCACGACCGCGAGCCAAACCTCAGGAAGTTGGCCAAGATCCGCACCCTCGGGACACCCATCCACCCATCCAAGCCACTTAGGGCGAGGAGGTCGCGTCGACCTTAATCAAGACACCCGGTGCGAGTGGATCCACGGCTTTATCGCGGACTTCTTCAACACTATCCACCCGATTGAGACGTAGAACGCTCTATCGCGGTATGATCCGAGCTGATGCCCCGGCTGGCTCGTTGGCGCCAAGAGCTGACTTCGGTGAGTTAGGAAAGCATTTCCGCTTCGCCCCGTTATAGGACGTTGTACGGTGAATAGATGTTAACGGCAGCAATCTCCGTCTGGGTCGGGGGTTCTACTTTGACTATTGGCCCGAGAACCCAAAACGGCATCGGTCGGATCGGCAATGGTTTGTACAAGGACCGGCAAGTTGCGGGTCGTCGATCAGCTCCGAACTAAAAAGGGGATCGGGGGCGGAACCATCCAATGAGCTGTGCGAATTGATTCAGATCAAAGCAACAAAAGTGCCATCTGGGCATTCTTCTTCATCGTCATGCGGAGACAAACTGGCCATACACCGTGGAGAACCGTTCAGGCGAATGGGAACCCAGGCAGGTAAACCAGATTGCCTGTGAAACATGATGGGCGAACCTGCGGCACCACCTAGGCGACTCTGGAGTTAAGTTCAGAGCTGGAAGGTGGGAGCCGCGGGCTCGGCACTCGTCGCTCTATGGCGGACCGCCGATGGGCGGTGAAGAGCGGGGATGGCCCTGCTGTACATCGAGGGAACCCGAGGCCCTTGCGGCGCGGCTTTCCGAGGAGGAGACAATGATCGCACGAATGCTATTCGGCGCAGATCCTTTCCGCAACATACGCCGCCTCCAAGACGAAGTGAGCCGACTGGAATTCCCGGCGGTGAATGTCTTCGTAAACCAGGACGGCGTCATCATCACCGCCGAACTGCCTGGGGGTAAGATCAGAAGACTTGGACATCTTGATTCACAGAGATTCTGTTACGCTCAGCGGAGAGCGGCAAACCGAAACTGAGGAAGCCCGGCGGGGATACCACCGGCGTGAGCGTCGTCGAGGCCGGTTTGTGCGGACTGTGTCATTGCCGTTTGTGGTCGACCCGAACAAGGTTGAAGCGGATCTCGTCAATGGCGTACTGACTCTGGATCTTCCTCGGGCCGAAGAGGACAAGCCCAAGCGCATTCACGTGAAGGCGAGCAAGGAGGCGGGTCATGGCTAAGCGAGAGACCACGAGAGTGGGAACGAAGGGGAGCAAGCAGTCTCAGGCCACGCCGACTAGCCAACCGGAGCTGGAGGGCAAGCTGTCCGCGGAGCAGGACGCGGGCGAGCGGACCCATGAGAGGCTGGTCTTCGTACCACGGGTTGACATCTACGAAACTGAAACGGGCCTTGTCGTCGTTGCGGATCTGCCCGGCGTCAGCCCGGAGGGTTTGGAGGTCACGTTGGAGAAGCGGGTGCTGTCGATCTATGGCCGCGTCGAAGAGGATACGCCCGAGGGCTACAGCCAGGCCTATCGCGAGTATGACGTCGGCGATTTCGAGCGGCAGTTCACTCTCTCCGGGGATTTCGACATCAATGGAATTGAGGCGAACATGAAGGACGGTGTGCTTCACCTCGCCATCCCGAGAGCTCCGGAGGCAGCGGCAAAGCGGATCGAGGTTAAATCGGTTTCCTGACGGTCGAGGAAGATTGCGCAGACGCCGCGCTCGCCAGCGGTTAGCAGAGCCTACTCCATGACTCGCGCCGGGTCCTCTCGGCAACCGACGTGGGCGCTGTTGTCGGAGGAATATCGTGAATATCCTGATTGTCTATGGAACGACCGAAGGCCAGACGAGGAAAATTGCCGCACGGACGGCAACGCATTTACGCGAGCGCGGGCACCAAGTCGAGCTGCAAGATAGCGCAGCGCTCGCATCCGATTTGAAGCTCGGACCTTTCGACGCGTTCGTCATTGCCGCGTCGGTCCACCAGGAGCACCACCAGGAAATCGTCACGAACTTCGTGTTTGCCCATCACGAACTGCTGAACACTAAGCCTTCAGCCCTCATATCCGTCAGTCTGTCGGCGGCGCTGGAAGACCAAAAGACGGAAGCGCAAAACTACGTGGATCGCTTCGTCTCCGTGACAGGGTGGCAACCACGCATGACCCTCCTTCTCGGGGGTGCTTTGCGCTTCACCAAGTACGATTACTTCCAGGAGCAGTTCGTCAAATTCGTCGTCATGAAACGCAGCAGCGATCAGAGCCCCGAGCGCGACCACGAATTCACTGACTGGAACGCCCTCGCCGACTTCGCTGATCGATTTCTTGAGACGGCCGGCTAAAACAAGGAGGTGCCTGAGTCCGGCGCAGCTTGCATCGGCGCACCTTTCGCCGTCTTTGCCGGCGTGGCGCATGGAACATGGCGTATAGCAGCCGCGCGAGCGATCGCGAATCCAGTGGAAGCAAGAAGTCCGCTTCCGCGGCATCGAGATGCACAGAGCGAAGCTCGCTCGTTCACCAGGGGAGTCCCGTGATCGTCAGTGAGATGACCGCCCAAGAATGCAGGATGCACCTGGCCGCGAGCGGGGTCGGGCGCCTCGCTTGCGTAAGAGACGGGATGCCGTACGTCGTGCCAATCAGCTTCGTTTACGAGGACGGCCACATCTACAGCTTCTCCCTGATTGGTCACAAGGTCTGGGCGATGCGGGGACATCCTCAGGTTTGCTTCGAAGTCGACGAGATTCGCAGCCCCCGCAGCTGGTGGAGTGTCATTGCCTTCGGTCGCTACGAAGAACTCTCCGAAGCAGGCCCCCGGCAGAATGAGCGCGACCATGCATGGTCGCTGTTGCAGAAAGCACGCCCCAACTGGTGGGAACCTGGCAGCGAGACGCCTCACTCCGAGGACAAGGTGGCCAGTCCGCCTCACCTCTTCTTCCGCATCAACATCGAGAAGATCACTGGCCGTCGTTCCCTCGTCTGACCGGCCCAGTCTTTGGAGTTATTATCGCGCAGGCCGAACATCGGCAATACAGCAAAGTCACACGTCGCGGAGGCGACCGCGCTTTTTAAGCGAGTCCAATGGAAGTTCCTGCGTCGGACCTGGGGATCATTCGTGAACATCCGTCAACGGCACTCCCTTGACAAGGGATTTCTTGACGTGCTGCGGTCTCGGTCGGTTCGGCCATGTGTTCGACTTGTTGGTGCGGCACGCATGGGCCGCTGGCCATAATGTCTTCCGCGGGGACCGGTCCCGACCAAAAGCACGCGCTCTGAGGCGCTCTGGCGCAAGTGGGTTTTCCCGCCTTCCGGCATCGACCGGCGGTCGTATTACATCCCGTCCGCCCTTCCCAAGTTCGTCGGTCTCAACGCGTCGCAAGGCCTGATCTCTACGCCGCCATCGGCTCCCGATAGCGCTCGCCGGGAGTCATGATTGCCCAGACCATTCGGGCGGTCTTTGATGGCGAGCGCGACGGCAGCGACCTTCGGCGTTCGGCGCGCGAGCGGCAAGATCTCGGATCAGTGCCGGATCGAGCGCCGGAACGGCCAGCATCGGCAGCCCCTGCGGGATCGCGCCGACGAGAGCTATGTCGTAGGATTCCAGATTGAATACGGTGACCGCGATAATGGTCCCCGCGACGGAGATGATGGGGCCTGCCTTTGTCCACACATCCGCGCTGCGCGCCCCAATGCCGACCGCCACCAGCAGTCCCGCTAGTTTGAGCCGCGCGAAATAAAGGAATGCCAAAACGGTCACGCCAACAAGGAGGGTGACGATGTTCGTCTCTTGAAGGTTGGACAACAGTTCGCCGGCGACCTCGGCAAGAGTATGACCCTCCGCCCGCACACCGAGGATGTGCTTCAACTGGCCGGCTGCGATGAGCAGCCCGGAAGCGGTGATGAAGCCGGAGATGACCGGATGGCTGAGGAAATTCGCCATGAAGCCCAGGCGAAGCAACCCCATTGCCATCAGCATCGCGCCTGAGATCAAGGCGAGCAGCGCGGCAGCCGCGAGATAGTCAGGCGTTCCCTGCGCGGCAATGGCGCCGATCGAGGATGCCGTCATCAAAGAGACCACCGCCACTGGCCCGACCGCGAGCGTGCGGCTCGTCCCAAAGATCGCATAGGCGATCAGGGGCAGGATCGACGCATAGAGGCCTACTTCCGCGGGCAACCCTGCCAGCATGGCGTAGGCAAGCGATTGCGGGATCAGCATAATGGTTACGATCGCCGCCGCCACGAGGTCGCTGGTCAGCACGTCTCGGTCATATTGCCGCCCCCAATCAAGAATCGGGAGGGATCGGGCGACGCGTGTCATGGATGCCCTCGGTACCTGAGCTCAAATCGTGCGGGGTCTGGGGTTTGCCCTTGCAAGTAGATGGGCGATCCACATACCGACGATCATTGCGGGCAGGAAAGCAAGTGTGCCTGTCGCTCCCAGTCCGAGCGCGGTGAGGGCCGGACCCGGGCAAAAGCCGCCCAGCCCCCAGCCGACACCGAAGATCGCCGGACCGGTCAGCACGCGTGCGTCGATGTCCTTGCGGGCCGGTAGGTGGAACGTGCCGCCGACGATTGGTGCGTCTCGCTTCAAGACCAGGCGGTAGCCGAGGAAGGTGATAAGCACAGCGCTGCCGATGACTAAGGCCAGCGAGGGGTCCCAACTTCCAAAGAGATCGAGGAAGTTCAGGACCTTTGCGGGATCCGACATTCCGGAGACGACCAGGCCGATGCCGAAGAGCAGCCCGAGAAGGAGGTTTACGAGAAAGGACATGATGCCAAGCCTCAAATCACGTGACGGACGAGGAAGACGGTGACGAAAGCCGCCGCCATGAAAGTCGCGGTCGCGACCATCGAACGCCCCGAAAGGCGTGACAATCCGCAGACACCGTGGCCCGACGTGCAGCCATTGCCATAGATGGAGCCGAAACCCACCAGGAGGCCTGCCGCAATCATCAGCGGCACGTTCGATGACACGGTCTGCGTGATCTCGGCGCCCGTGAAGTACATCAGAAGCAACGGCGCGGCCATCAGGCCAATGACGAAGCCGAACCGCGACGGGAAAGCGTTGTCGCGATAGGGCGGCAGTAGCCCGCCGGCGATGCCGCTGATCCCAGCTATCCGGCCTTCCCACAGCATCAGGAGAACGGCCGAAAGACCGATCATTGCGCCGCCCAACAGAGAAGCGATTGGTGTGAACTCAGTCATAAGAGCCTCTAATCGGGTTGTGCGGCCGATGGCGTTTCGCAGAACATGCGGTGCATCATGGCGACGAATTCTTTCACGCGGTCATCCGCCAGACGGTAGAAGACGGACTTCGATTCCTTGCGCCCGACAATGAACCCCGCTTCGCGGAGTTCGGCGATCTGCTGGGAAAGGCCGGGCTGACGTATCC
Organism: Mesorhizobium sp.; assembly: GCA_004020645.1. GTDB lineage: Bacteria > Pseudomonadota > Alphaproteobacteria > Rhizobiales > Rhizobiaceae > Mesorhizobium. Next base: position 376,000 of record SAQL01000001.1, read on the forward strand.
CGAGCGTGTCCTCCAGTGCGCGTACCGAGAGTTCACCCTCCACAAGCGCGCAGGCGATCATCAGGCGGTTGGGGTTCGCCAGCTTCTTCAAAAAGTCAGCCGCGGCGTCCGCCTGCTCGATCATGTCCACTGTCTCGGATGCCAGATCGGTTTTCATCCTCGTCAATCCCATGCCGCGCCCTCGAGCGCGTTGAGTGGAAATTTGAGATAGCGCCTGCCGTTCGCCTCAGGCTCGGGCAGCCGTCCGCCATTCGTGTTCACCTGCAGCGCGTGCAGGATGAGTTTGGGCATCGGCAGCGTCTTGTCACGCGCCTCACGCACCTTCACGAACTCAGCCTCGCTCCTGCATTTTGCGATGTGCGTGTTTTTTGCCTTCTGCTCTCCGACCGTCGACTCCCAGAGCGGCTCGCGATCGTCCGGCTGATAGTCGTGTCCGGTGAAGACGCGCGTCTCGTCCGGGAGCGACAGGATCTCCTGGATGGATTGCCACAGGCGCTTGGCGTTGCCTCCAGGAAAGTCGGCACGTGCCGTACCGCTGTCCGGCATGAACAGGGTGTCGTGGACGAAGGCGGCATCGCCGATCACATAAGTGATGGAAGCCAGCGTGTGTCCGGGCGAGAACAACACCTTCGCGGGAATGGATCCTACGGCAAACGTGTCGCCCTGTGCAAAAAGCCTGTCCCATTGCGAGCCGTCGGCAGGGAAGTCAGGCCAGTTGTAGATGCCTTTCCAGAGCTCCTGGACTTCGGTCACCCTGCTTCCGATCGCTGTCGGGGCCCCGGTCTTTTCCTTCAGATATCGGGCGGCAGAGAGGTGATCGGCGTGGGGGTGTGTGTCCAGGATCCATTCAACCTCGAAGCCTTGTTCCCGAACGAAATCTAGAATCGCGTCGGCATTCTTCGTCGCCGTTGCTCCGGATCTTTCATCGAAATCCAGGACGGGATCGATGATGGCGCACTTCCTGGTCTCAGGGTCGGCCACAACATACTGTATGGAAAACGTACGCTTATCAAAAAAGCCCTTAACCTGCGGCTTCCGCGTTGCCATGAGGTCTTTTTCCGCTGACCTGAGTGGTCCGGAATTGCTCTCGAGCCACTTGATCGCGCCTGTCAGATCGACCCCGAGACGTTGGCCAAACGGAACGAGTTCTTCCGTCGTCATTCGACCGTCCAGCACTTCGCCGATCGACCATAGCGTCAGCGAACGGGTTCCGGTCTTGCAGTGCGCCAGTACACGTCCATCGGCTTCGGCAAGCGCCTTCTGGAAATCGCGCACTTCGCCCTCCTGAAATTGGCCGGGCACGATCGGGATCTGAACGTAGTCCATGCCCAGCTCTTCGGCGGCCCGCCGGTTTTCAGCCGCACTCGGCTGCCCAAGCTCTTCACCGTCCGGCCGATTGTTGATGATCGCGGAAATCCCTTGCCTTGCCGCATCGGCCAGATCGTCCTTGCACGGTTGCGGCGCTATCCAGAGGTTGTCAGTGACCTTTTTCATTGCTGATCCTTTTGGCGTCCGGGCACCATTGTTCCCGGTTACGCTTACATAACTACGATTGCATAAACTTGCAAGTGATCCCGAAAAGGTGGCGGCTTCAGGCGTCATCTTTGGCTTCGACGATGGCACGAAGCTTTGCCAAAGCCGTATCCCGATCCGCAAGCTGCGCCTCGTGGTCGATCAGCAACTCTAAATTCAACCGCAACGGGCTTCTTGTCAGCCGGCCAGTCCGCGCAACAAGCTTCAAGGGCCGCTTGGTGAGCATCACCCCAAACCGAGTTGGCTTCGAACACGGCGTCCGACGGTGTGCGGTAGGAAAGCCATCGATATCCCAGCCCTCAAGTTCAAATGCAGCGACAGCGGCTTGCTCGGCTGTTAACCCAGCCGCGCTCATGCACAGCCTTGGCAGCATCAACGCCACGCTTCTTTTCCTCCGCTGATGCTCCCCTGAGTTTCAAAAACAGATCCGTGACTGCCTCCTGCGGCTACCTCGCCGCAAGTGAACAAAATAAGAACAAATTTGCCAAGACCGTCTTGACTGGCGAGGAATATGTTCCTTATTTCGGAGATGCCGAGTTCGTCGCTCAAAGCGCGTCCTTCGCCATCAATTGGTCCTGGAGCCGCTTCAACGCGCCCGCCAGGAATGGTGTCGGAGTGGCCCCCCGAATGACGAGAGCATCTTCGTGTGAGGGTGGCGTTCCCATGGCTGAACATGTGCGCTGGCGAGACCGAGTGAGCGCCTTTGACTCATGATGTGTCGTATGCTCAGGACGATCCGAATGAGCCGTGGTCCGTGATGGCCGAATTTTTTCCTAGCGGCCCATACAGCATACGCCAACGAAGACCTGTACAGCAGCGCGGTCCAGCCTGACCCCGCCGCTGTGGCAGCGCCGTCGGAGCGATCAGAAGAAGCCGAGTTTCTTCGGGCTGTAGCTGACCAGCATATTCTTGGTCTGCTGATAGTGGTCGAGCATCATTTTATGAGTCTCGCGGCCGATGCCCGACTGCTTGTAACCGCCAAACGCAGCATGCGCCGGATAGGCGTGGTAGCAGTTGGTCCAGACGCGGCCCGCCTGGATGGCACGGCCGAAGCGGTAGCAACGATTTGCATCGCGGCTCCAGATGCCGGCGCCGAGGCCGTAAAGGGTGTCGTTGGCGATCGACAGCGCCTCTTCGTCATCCTTGAAGGTGGTGACCGAGACCACCGGTCCAAAGATTTCCTCCTGGAATACGCGCATCCTGTTGTGGCCCTTGAACACGGTCGGCTGAACATAGTAGCCGCCGGCAAGGTCGCCCGGAAGTTCGGCGCGCCCGCCGCCAATCAGCACCTCGGCGCCTTCCTGGCGGCCGATATCAAAGTAGCTCAGGATCTTTTCGAGTTGCTCGGAGGACGCCTGCGCGCCGACCATGGTGGCCGGATCGAGCGGATCGCCTTGCACGATCGCCTGGACCCGCTTCAGTGCCGTCTCCATGAAACGGTCGTAGATTGCTTCATGGATCAGTGCACGGCTTGGACAGGTGCAGACCTCCCCCTGGTTGAACGCGAACATGACGAAGCCCTCGATCGCCTTGTCGAAGAAGTCGTCGTCTTCCGCCAGCACATCCTGGAAGAAAATGTTCGGCGATTTGCCGCCGAGTTCGAGCGTTACCGGAATGAGGTTCTGACCGGCATATTGCATGATCAGCCGGCCCGTGCTCGTTTCACCGGTAAAGGCGATTTTGGCGATGCGCGGCGACGACGCCAGCGGCTTGCCCGCTTCAAGGCCGAAGCCGTTGACGATGTTCAGGACCCCCGGCGGCAAAAGATCGCCGATCAGATCGGCCCAGAGGAGGATTGACGCCGGCGTCTGTTCAGCCGGCTTCAGCACGACGCAATTGCCGGCGGCAATTGCGGGCGCCAGCTTCCAGCACGCCATCAGCAGGGGGAAATTCCAGGGAATGATCTGGCCGACCACACCGAGGGGTTCGTGAAAGTGATAGGCGACGGTGTCGTCGTCGATCTGGGAGAGGCTGCCCTCCTGGCCGCGCAGCACGCCGGCGAAATAGCGGAAATGGTCGACGGCGAGCGGCACGTCGGCGGCGGTCGTTTCGCGGATCGGCTTGCCATTGTCCCAAGTCTCGGCAAGCGCCAGGAGGTCCAGATTGTCCTCCATGCGATCGGCGATGCGGTTGAGGATCAGCGCGCGCTCGGCAACGCTGGTGCGGCCCCAAGCGTCCTTGGCTCCGTGCGCCGCATCGAGCGCGGCCTCGATATCGGCCCCGTCGGAACGTGCGACCTCGCACAACAGCTGTCCGTTCACCGGTGAATGGTTGTCGAAGTACCGGCCGGACCGAGGATCGGCCCACTTGCCGCCGATGAAGTTGCCATAGCGCTTGGTAAAGGGGACCTTGACCCCACGCGAAAATTCCACCTTGTTCATGTCTTCCTCCCGAAAGCGACGCCGCGGGATGCGGACGTTCCGGTTGAAAGCGTTGCAGGATAGGGATCGCAATGTCAGCCCTATGCTGGCAGCGGGCCAGGGCGACCTGTCGCAAAACTAAGACAGGTCGCGGACGCGAACATCAATGTGGACGCCGGATGCCGAACCGGGCAAGCTTGCGATGGAGTGTGGCGCGGGAAATGCCGAGATTCTGCGCGGCGGCGGAGACGTTGCCTTGTGACCGGGCGAGGGCGCGCTGGACGACGGAGCGCTCGGCTTCCGTCAAGTCTTCCGATGCCGCCGGAGCGTCACCCAGGAGGTCGGCGGCGGGCAATGGCCTCGCCAGGCAACCCTGCGTTATGCCAAGCGCCAGCCGCGCAGCACGGGTCGCCCCGACCACGAGATCGTCGGCATCGACCGCCACTAGCGCGCCCGTGTTCTTGTCGGCGACTGGCGCCAGCAGGATGCGCGCTTTCGGAAACGCCATACGGAAATTATCGGCTTCGATACGTCGGGCGGCTTCACTAACTGCCATGGCGATCAGATTGACAAAGCCCTCCGTCAGGTCGGCCCGGCAGGACGATACGTCGAGCGCGGCGACGAGGTTCCCCAGATGGTCATAGACCGGCGCCGTGGTGCAGCTGAGCAGCGCGTTGCGGGTGAAGAAATGCTGGTCGCGGTGGATGGTGAGTGCGCGCTGTTCCACCAGGCAGGTTCCGATGCCGTTGGTGCCCTCGCTGTGTTCGCTCCAGACGGAGCCGGTCCAGAGACCCCAGGAATGAAAGGTCTCGTCATCGACCGGCGCACCGCGGCGATCGACCGGCACGCCATCGGCATCGGCCAGCAACACACAACAGCCGACGCCACCGACAGCAAGATAGAGCCTGTCCAGACTGGACCGGGCGGCAGCGAGCAGAGGCTCGACCCTCTGCCGGGCCATGCTCAATTCGATCTCCGTCAACCGCCGGGGCAAATTCTGACCCGCAGGATCAAGCCTGTGCAATGAGGCCGAGCGCCGCCACGAAGCGACCAACGCCGATTTCGCGGCGGCGTCCGACGCAATCGATGCTTGAATACGGTCCGCATGCAATGTGGCCGTGTGTCGGTCCATGCCTTCCTCCCGAAGCCTGAACGCCGATGGACTTGCCTGCTGTTTCCTCAGCGTTCAGCGGCAAAAATGGATGCAATTCCAGCTCCTATGTTAGCCCTGATGTCCCACTGTCAATTGGTCTGAAGTGCTAGAAACGCCGTGTATGCGTTGCCCTCAGGCTCAAAAGCTGCGAACCTGGACGTGCCTCTTCCGTCGTCCGATTCGATCTCGACGCAGCTCATTCGCTCATCGCATGAAGCGCGTCGTGCTTGATGATCTCGATGCTGCGCAGATTGAGCAGGCGGATGACGCCCTTGTCCTTCAGCCGGGTGAAAACCCGCGATACGGTCTCGATGGTGAGGCCGAGATAATCGCCGATATCCATGCGTGACATCGGCAGTTCGACCTGCCGCAACCCGCCCTGCCGCTCCGCCATGTCGACCAGGAACGCAGCAACGCGTTCGATGGCATTCTGGCGGCCGAGGACCAAGAGATGTTCCTGCGCTCTCGTCAGGCCCTTGAGCGCCAACGGCAGCAGCTGACCGGAGATATCTGCACCAGTGGCAAAGCGGAAGACGCGGACACCCGTGGCATTGATGGCTTCCGCGAAGAAATGATGGGTGGTGTCGGCTTCGAAGCCGAATGTCTCACCCGCCAGATGGAAGGCACTTATCTGCCTGCGACCGTCCGCAAGCAGGCGGTAAATACGGACGGCGCCAAACTCGACCTGATAGAAGGCTCCGGCCTTTTCACCTTGGGCATAGATTTCCGAACCGGAGGGAAAGAAGCTGACCGGCTGGAGCGGTGTCAGATCGAATGCCGTAGGCAGGCTCGGCTGCACGGAGTGCGACGGCAGTGAAATTCTGGAGGTCGATTGGGCGTGCATGGCTGTTTTCCCGGTTGATCCGTGACACAGCAATCGCGCGAATCCGCGGGTCGCGAAATTCGGTTATGTCCCTACGGGAAACTACCTAGCGCTTGAGAGGCGCTAGTGGTCTGGCCCTGTGCTGCACAAACCCTGGATCCTCAGGCCGTTTGGGGAGCGAAGCCGAACGGTTTTCCGGATGTACCGTGCACAACTCGGGAGAGTCGGGGGGGGCGCCGGACCGGCTTCCGCCTCCCACAATTGATATCATCCGAATACACCGGCCGATGCTGTCACTCAGGGAAATTGAGGTAAATCAACCTGCTTCCAAGCGAGATATGCCAATATTCGCCTGTCCTTTGTGGAGCTTTTTCCAATGAGACGAATTGGTGGTTTCGTGCTGGCCATGTCTATCGCCATTGCGGCCACGGCGAGTGTGGCTTTCTTGCTTTACAAGAACGAGCTTGGCCGTATGCGCGACGCTGCCAGCCGCGGCAGTGTGGTCGCCAAGCTCGACATAGGCCCGATCGAATGCGCCGACAGTGGCGTGGGTACTCCGCTCTTATCGATCCACGGCGCCGGTGGCGGCTTTGACCAAGGCCTTGCCAATGCAGCCAATTTCGTGGGTGAGGGCTTTCGGATCATCGCGCCGTCGCGCTTCGGTTATTTGCGCACGCCCGTTCCGCAGGATACCTCTCCAGCGGCGCAGGCCGATGCGCACGCGGCGCTGCTATCCAAACTGAACGTTCCCAAAGCGGTGCTCGTCGGCGTTTCGGCGGGCGCGCGTTCTGCGGTCGAGCTAGCACTCCGGCACCCGGACAAGGTCACCGCTCTCATTCTGATCGTCCCAGGCCTTTATTCGCCCACCAGTCCGGTCTCGATAGAAGCGAGCCGCGGCAACAAATTCGTATTCTCGGTCGTCAATGCCGGCGGCGATTTCGCATGGTGGGCCACCGAGAAGATCGCACCGTCAGTGCTCGTTCGCTTCCTCGGCGTTCGGCCCGCGCTGATTGCGGCTGCGCCTCGGGCCAAGCGGGACCGCGTCATGAGCATCATCAAGAGCGTTGAGCCGTTGTCGCTGCGTTTCCCCGGAATCAACATCGATAGCGCCCCCGAGTTACATGAACTGCCGTTGGAAGTAATTACTGCGCCGACGATCATTATTTCTGCGCGCGACGACCTGTTTAACACGCTACCGGCAGCTGAGTTCGCCGCAGCCAAGATCCCGCGTGCCAAACTGGTCGTCTACGACACTGGCGGACATCTTCTGGTTGGACAGCAGCAGGATGTTCGCATGGCAGTTCGCACTTTCCTAGCTGGCGCCGGCCTGACCCCGTCATCCGACAGCCCAAGACAATGATAAAACATCCGCCTGGGGCAGTGCCGCCTCACAGGTCGTTTCGTTGCTGTCGCCGATCGAAGGAACAACCGCAGGAGGAGGGGCAGCGCATCATGCCAGCGCTCGCCTTCGTGGCCGCTTGCGTATTCTTCTGGCGACCTGTGCTGCATTTATCGAGCCAGGCAATCAAAAAGCTAAAAGATTGATATGATCCCAGGATTAACCGTTTGTTAGCCTAGGCGCGGTTCCGATTTGTCTTTTGAATGGTCTTTCGGGATTGCGCCCGAGACAGTTCCCGTTGAACGGCAATCCAACTCAGTTCCCCGCTTTTTCTTGGTCGTGCCTGACAGATCGCCACAGGGTGGCGTTACTGTTTTTCCGACCAGCGCAAGTAACAATTCCCGACTAGGGAGCGCGAGTTTACGCGCCTACCACCTTGAAAGCCCTTCGATGGAAAACAGCTGAGCTGCCGGCGAAAAGGCGCGTTTCAGCCTATTCCACCGCGCTCTGCGACGGTCACGCCGTCCGTGACCCTGTCGCTCGGGTGCAGCACCACTCGATCGCCTGTGGCAAGGCCTGACAGAATCTCTGCCGTCCGGTCGTTGCGCTGCCCGAGCTTGACGATCGTTGTGACCGCACGCCCATCCTTGATCGCGAAGACGGCCCAGTCCTCCCCCTTTCGAAACAGGGCCGCCACCGGCACCGTCAGCACGTCTTCCGCACTCCAGATCGTCACATGCACGATCACACGGTAATCGTGACCGAGCTGCGGCCAAGCTTCGGGAGGATCGGCGAAATCGATGATTGTACGGACCCTTTGTTCTTCGATACCGAGGGCGGAGACCTTGACGAACCCCGCCGGATCCACCCGTGTCACCCGGCCTCGTATGGGTGATCCGCCCCAGCCATCGATCCGGACTGTTGCGCCGGGCTTAATCCGGACGGCATCGGTCGACAGGAGGTCGGCTACAATCTCGAGGTCGCGTGGATCGCCGATCTCGATCAGAGGGGCACCTGCTTGCACCACAGCTTCGCTCTCCTGAATGATCTTCAGGACGGTTCCGGTCACTGGGGCGCGTATCTGGATGCAGCAGCCGGGGTTCGATTGCGGGATGGCGCCGGACGGTTCGCTGAGTCGGGCCGCAACGCTTGAGCGCTCGTTGCGCCGTACCTCCACCTGCGCCTTGGCGCTTGCCAACGCAGCTTCATTGGTTTCGACATCGAATCTCGCCTTGTCCAAAACTTTGACCGAGATCGCCTCGGTGCGGGCGAGGGCTTCCGCCCGCTGAAGCTCCGTGCGCGAAAATTTGAGCGCCGCCTCGATCCGGCGAACTTCGGCTCCCGAAAGCCTCATTGCCGCTTCGGTTGCCGCCAGCGCCGCCTGCAGCTCTTCATGCGAGCGGGCATCGTGGAAGCTCGGGACGGTGGGCTGCATCACCGCCACCGTCTCGTCCACGGCAACCTGATCCCCGACATGGCGAGGCGGGGAGATTCGCAGGACTTTTCCAGCAATTGGCGCGGACACCGTATAGACGTGGCGGACGCGCGTCTTGGCCTCGTCATCGATTGTGACCTCCATGGGACCTTCCGTCACCGTCGCCAGATCCACTGCGATCGGCCGTGGCCATGCAAACCAGATCGCGGCGGCTGCCAGAACACCCAAGGCCATAGCCCCCGCGGTTCGCTTCATCGAGATCGTGCGCATGGTTCAATCTCGCGTCTTGAGAACACTGACAAGGTCCAGCTTGTTGATACGCCGGCGTACGACGAGCGCGGAAAGCACGGCGGCGGCAATCACGATTGCGCTGGCGAAGACATAGGTGGGCTGCTCAACGACCAGGCGAACCCGCATCAATTCGCCGGCCAGGTTCGTTTGCATGATCCATGCAAGGCCGTAGCCCATGACCCAACCCGGCGGCTGCGCGAGCAACGTCAACACGGCCAGTTCGAGAAGCAGGATGCGCAACACTTCGCCCCGGGTGAAGCCGAGGACACGCAGGCTGGCCAGTTCCCGCGCGCGTTCCGAAAGCGAAATACGCGCGCTGTTATAGACGACGCCGAAAGCGATGACGGCCGCAAGGCCCGTGTAGATGCCCGCCATAGTCGTGATAAGCAAGGCTATCGCCTCGCGGAAATTCGCCAGCGAGACCCGCTGCAAAGCCAAACCGCTAACGACCGGCATACCTTTGATGGCGGCGTAGAACATGTCGCGTGCGCTTCCGTCGAGGCTCACATTAACGCTGTTCACCGTCGGTGCTTCGCGCATGAGGCGGGCGAGCGCGTCGGCATCCATCATGCCTCGGATGCCGAAATAGTCCTCGATCAGTGCTGTCACAGGAAGAGAGACGGTCCGCTGCGTCCCTTCGAGCAGATCGATCTCGACGGACTGGCCGAGTTCGACCTCGAGGACCTGAGCGAGCATGCTGGAAAGCGCCAAACCCGTGTCCGGCAGCAGGACGGGTCGCAGGTCAGCGTCGATGATGCGATTGAGATCAGCGTTGAGCGGCCTGCCGCCGATCACGATCCGACGCTCAATGGTTCCGCTCCGTATGCGGACCGGGACCTCCCGCGAGGGCTCAGCTGCGAGAACACCCGGGAGCCGCGCGATCTGCATGACGACGTCCTGCGGGCGTTTTTCCACGAAGCTAACGGTACCGTCCTGCCGATCAGCTAGGAAGAATGTCACATCGATGAGCCCCTCCATCGTATCGCGGGTGAAAAGCGAAACAACGAGGATCGCCGTCGCGAGCGCCATTCCGAGCATCGTGAATGAAGACCTGACCGGATGGCGCATGGTGTTGCGCAACATCATCATGGTCGGTTGCGAGACGAACTTGTCGAGCGCGACATTGGCTGGCACCAGCCGTCGAAAGCGCGGCGGCGCGGGCGGCTGCATTGCGACGGCCGGTGCCAGCCTCACGACCTCACGAAGGGCGCGCAGAGCACCTATCGCCGCGGCAATAAGGCTCAGCGCCGCGGCGACCACATAGAGATCCGGACTCTTAGTGAAGACGAGGAACGGAAAATGGAAAAAGGCTCCGAATAGATTGGTAATCCATATCCCCAGCCACGTGCCTGTTGCGGCGCCGATCACTATGCCGATGGTTGCGATGACTATGACGAACTTGAGGTAATGCGTGACGATGCTGGCGTTGCGGTATCCCAACGCTTTCATGAGTCCAATCTGCTCGCGCTCCAGGGCCACGAGTCTAGTGAGAGTGAGATTGACCAGGAATGCCGACACGAGAAGGAAAATCGGCGGCAGCGTCCGGCTCATATTGCTGAGCATGTCGAGTTCGTGATCGAGCCACGCGTGGGAGGTCTGGTCCTTCCGCCCGTAGGCTGCCCGTCCACCATAGCGGTCGAGTATCGCGTCGAGGCGCATGATAACGTCGCGTTCGGAAGCGCCCAGCAACAGCTTCACCGCCACGGACGAAAAAGCGTCATCGAGGTCGTAGACGCTGGCAAGCGCCCTCTCCGACATCCAGATGACGCCGAAGCGGCGGTCGTCCGGCATGATGTCGCCCGGCCCGACGGCGTAGATGAACTCGGGAGACAAGGCGATTCCGACAACCACCAGTTCGCGCTTGCGGCCGTTCAATATTGCCGAGAAGCGAGATCCGGGCGTGAAGCCATGGGCCTTGGCAAAGCCCTCATTGACAACGGCCTCGTCGGCCCGTCCCGGTTCCGGCGTGCGACCCTCTCGCATATAGAGCCGATTGAGCGCGGGCTCGCCGATCTCCGGCAGCGAAATGACTTGTCCAGTGGCGGGCTCGGAATAGTTCGGTATGTCGAGCAGGGCGAGCTTGACGATGCGCGCGTCGACGCCAGCAACGCCTGGAATTTCCGCGATCTGGTCCACAAGGGTTCTCGGCGCGCGCCGCGCCGTGGCAAAGACATCCGCAAACCTGTAGCGTTCGTAGTAGGCGGCACGCGTTTCCTCCAGAGACCGCAAGGAGCCGACAGCAAGAACCACTGTGGACACTCCGCCGGCAATGACGAGAGCGATCGCAAGCGCCTGGGCCCACAGCCGTACAAGATCACGAAAGAGCTTGATATCCAGGGTGCGCATCGGATCACCAGACAAGCTCGGCGGCAGCCCGGCGCGCCTCGTTCTTTTGAATTCTCGAGATTTGACCATCGGCGAAGAACAAGACGCGGTCGGCGACGTCCTGGATGCTGGCGTTGTGCGTTATGATGAGGACCGTGGTGCCGAGCTGCGCATTGATGCCCAGCAGTGCCTCGATGACCCGAATGCCTGTCTTTGAATCCAGGGCGCCCGTCGGCTCATCGCAGAGCAGCACCTCCGGCCGTTTGACGATCGCCCGGGCAATGGCCACGCGTTGCTGTTCGCCGCCCGAGAGCTGTGCCGGAAAGTGGTGCATCCTCGGTTCAAGTCCAACAAGCGCCAGCGCCTCGTCCGGGCGCATCGGGTGATCGGAAATCTCCGTAACCAAAGCGACATTTTCATAAGCCGTCAGGCTGGGGATCAGATTGTAGAACTGGAAAACGAAGCCGACGTGCTGGCGGCGATAGGCAGTCAACCCCCAATCGTCGAGGTTGGTCAGCTCCTGATCCCTGAAGAACAATTGGCCACTTGTGGCGTGGTCAAGTCCGCCCATGATGTTGAGGAGGGTCGACTTCCCGCTGCCCGAGGGGCCGAGCAGAACAACCACTTCTCCAGCGAAGATCTCCAGGTCCAGCGCGCGCAGGGCAAGCACCTGCGTTTCGCCGGAAATATAGGTTTTGGTCAGCGCTCTTGCGGTGAAGACGGTGTCAGCCATGGCCGCTGGGGATCGGACGTTCGAGGCATTTGTCGCGTTGCATGCCACTGTCACCCGTCGAGATGAGCGCGACATTGACGCAAATCAAAACGGGGATCCCAAGGCCGTCACGCGTGCCAGCACCGCCATAGACAAGTAGTGGGGGTGATCGTTCAAGCCGCCCGGATCAGCTGGCTCGGAGCCGGTATTGATTTGCCTCAAAGGAGGCTGGGGCCGGTTACGCTACCATATTGTCGATTGGTGCCCGAGCGCCTGTCCACTTGGACTGAACTAGGGATGAGGCCGATGAGAGCAAAGGATGTAATGACTGCAAGGGTTGTTACGGTGTCGCCTGACCACAGCGTAAGACACGCAGCACGGATCATGCTGGATCATCGCATCAGCGGCATGCCGGTCGTCGACGATGGCGGCCGCGTGGTTGGAATTGTGAGCGAAGGTGACTTCCTGCGCAGGTCGGAACTCGGTGCCACAGCATTGTCGTCAGGTGAGGTGCGTGGCTATGTGAAGGGCCACAGCTGGAAAGTGGCGGATTTGATGACGTCCGACGTCGTCGTGGCCGACGAGGAAACTCCGATCGAGCGAATTGCCGTCCTGATGCAGGAACACGGCATCAAGCGCATACCGGTCTTGAGGGGACCGCGCCTGGTCGGCGTCGTGAGCCGTGCCGATCTTTTGCGCGTCGTTCTTGCGGCAAGGTCCGACGATTCCACGGCGGCAGGTGACGATGCCATCCGGCGCAGCATTCTTACGCGGCTGCGAGAGGACGCGGGCGTCAAAAGAGACGCGTTAACCCTCACGGTCACCGATGGCCTGGTCCATTTTTCGGGAGCGGTCTCATCGCAGAGTGAACGGGATGCCGTCCGCGTGGTTGCCGAAGGCGTCAGGGGCGTCAAAGGTGTGTATGACCACCTCTACCTGGCGCATCCGTGAACAGCGATCCGGGAACTTTGCGATGCGATCGCATCTTTCCGAAACCAGCCGCGTCGTCAACACCTCTGCCATGGAAGACGATCTGGCGACGCTGCAGCGGGAGACATTCGACTACTTCATCCATGAAGTGAACCCGGCCAACGGTCTCATTGTGGACAAGACCGAAGCGAATTGGCCCGCAAGCATCGCGGCCACCGGCCTTGCGCTGGCGTCCTATCCAGTGGGAGTCGAGCGCGGATTCATGACGCGAAGCGCGGCTGCGCAACGCACCTTGGCAACGCTGCGCTTCTTCTGGAGCAGTCCCCAGGGCCTGGAGCCGGACGCCACCGGATATCGCGGCTTCTACTATCACTTCCTGGACATGCAGACCGGCCGGCGCGCCTGGCAATGCGAACTGTCGACCATCGACAGCACGTTCCTGCTGGCGGGCGCGCTGGCTGCAGGGCAGTATTTCGATGCCGATACCGAGGCCGAAGCCGAGATTCGCAGCTTGGCGGAGGCGCTTTATCGCCGAGCCGACTGGTGCTGGGCGCAGGACGGGGGAGAGACCGTCGCCCATGGCTGGACACCCGAGCACGGGTTCCTGAAATATCGCTGGAAAGGCTATGACGAAGCGCTCTTGCTCTATGTCTTGGGACTGGGTTCGCCGACACACCCGTTACCCCCAAGCAGCTACACTGCATGGACCGCGACCTTCCGATGGGAGAACTGTTACGGCTACGACTACCTCTATGCGGGACCGCTGTTCATCCACCAGCTTTCGCATGTATGGATCGATTTTCGCGGCGTGCAGGATGCCTTCATGCGCAGCAAGGGAAGCGACTATTTCGAGAACACCCGACGCGCCACCTTCGTCCATCAGCGTTACGCCGTCGAAAATCCGCGTGGATTCGAGGGTTACGGCGAACACTGTTGGGGCATCACCGCAAGCGAGGGTCCTGGCCCTTCCACGCTCAAGTTGAACGGCATCGAACGCCGCTTCGAGGATTATGTCGCACGCGGAGTCCCCTACGGTCCCGACGATGGCACGCTCGCCCCATGGGCCGTCGTGGCCTCCTTGCCTTTTGCTCCCGAAATCGTCAGGCCCGCGATCAGCTTCTGCATCCACCAGGCCAAGCTCAAAGCCGCCAAAGCCTATGGTTTCAAAGCGGCCTTCAATCCGACGCATCCGGGGACATCCGGCAATGCCTTTGGCTGGTGGGTTTCGCCTTGGCACTTCGGCCTCAACGAAGGCCCCGTCGTGCTGATGATCGAGAACGATAGCAGCGGCCTTCTGTGGCGCCTGATGCGCTCGTGCCGGTATATCCGCAGCGGCCTGCAACGGGCGGGGTTTGAAGGCGGCTGGTTGAGAGCGTTTGACCAGGATCCGACGCCGACCGCTTGATCGGATTGCGAGGCGCCTACGCTTATGCCTGCGCGCCGCTCGGGTGCTGATGAGCGACGCGTTCGGTCATTGATGCTGCGGCAGGTCGAATGCCTTCGAGCTTGGTTCGCTTGAGCAGCAGCGCGTTGACCGCCACGAGCGCCGAGCTGCCCGACATTGCCAGCGCCGCAATCTCGGGGCCCAGCAGGAACGGATAGAACATGCCTGCCGCGATCGGGAAGGCGATGACATTATACCCGACCGCCCACCACAGGTTCTGGTGCATCTTGCGCAGCGTGGCGCGCGAAAGCGTCATTGCACCGACCACGTCATAGGGATCACTCCTCATCAGTACGATGTCGGCGCTTTCAATGGCGACATCGGTGCCCGCACCGATGGCGAACCCGACATCGGCTTGCGTCAGTGCCGGCGCGTCGTTAACGCCGTCGCCGACCATGCCGACCTTCTGGCCCTGTCCCTGCAGTTCCTTGATCTTGTCGGCCTTCTGCCCCGGCAGCACTTCAGCCAGGACGATGTCGATGCCGAGCATGTCCGCAATGCGCTTGGCGGTGCCGGCATTGTCGCCCGTCAGCATCGCCACGCGCACACCCTGTTCATGCAACTTGGCAATCGTTGCGATGGCGGTCGGGCGCGGCGTGTCGGCAATCGCGATCAGCCCGAGCAGCTTGCCGGACCGCGCCACGTGAATGACGGTGCGGCCTTCGCCCTTGAGCGTCTCGGCCCTCTCGCCGAGCCTCAGAAGGTCGATCTTCTGCTCGTCCATGAGGCGCCGGTTGCCGAGGAAAACCGGACTGCCGCCGACGGCGGCGCTGGCCCCCTTGCCTTCGATATTCAGAAAGCCTGAAACCTTGGGAAGCTTAATGTCCTTGGCTCGCTCGACGATGGCGACGGCCAGCGGGTGATCCGACCCCTGGTCTACAGCAGCCGCGACCTGCAGAACCTCGTCGGGTGAAACGCCGGCCGCGGGGACGATTTCGACGACCTTGGGCTGCCCCATCGTCAGCGTGCCGGTCTTGTCGAAGACGATCACGTTGAGCTTGGTCGCCTCCTCGAGAGCGGCGGCATTCTTGAACAGGATTCCGTTTGAAGCGCCAAGGCCGGTGCCGACCATGACGGCCATCGGCGTGGCAAGGCCAAGCGCATCGGGACAGGCAATGACGAAGACGGTGATGGTCAGGGTCATCGCGAACAGCAGTGGCTGGCCGAGCCACCAGAACCAGACGGCGAAGGTCGCAAGCCCGATGACGATCGCGGCGAGCACCAGCCATTGCGAGGCACGGTCGGCGAGCAGTTGCGCCGGCGCCTTCGAATTCTGGGCTTCCTGGACCAGCTTGACGATCTGGGCCAGGGCCGTGTCGGCGCCCACCTTGGTCGAGCGATAGCGCAGCGTGCCGCTCTTGTTGATGGTCGCCCCGATGACCTTGTCGCCGACCTTCTTGGTCACTGGCATCGACTCCCCAGTCAGCATCGATTCGTCGATGGTCGACCCGCCCTCGATCACCTCGCCATCGACGGGGAGCTTGTTGCCGGGGCGCAGGACCACGATGTCGCCGAGCACGACGTCCGCGGTCGCAACCTCGACCTCCTTGCCATCGCGCAAGACGGTGGCCTTGGGCGGGGCGAGGTCGAGCAGGGCCCTGATTGCGGCCGAGGCCCCGGCGCGGGCGCGCATCTCCAGCCAGTGGCCGAGCAGGATGAACACGAGCAGCACGCTCGCGGCCTCGTAGAACTGCTGCCCCTCGAAGAAGAAGGTCGCGCCGACGCTGAACAGGTAGCCGGTGCCGACGCTCAGCACCACCAGCACGGCCATGTTGAGGACGCCATTGCGCAAGGCCCGCCAGGCGGCGACCAGGAACGGCCAGACCGGATAAAGGATCGCGGCGCTGGCGAGGAAGAACATCGCGACGTCTTCGCTCAGTCCGAAAGGCGGGCGCAGCCAAGGCTCGCCCAGACCCATCGGCTCCATGGCAAAGATCGGCAGCGTAAAGACCAGGCTGATAAGGAACCGGTTGCGCATGTCCTTGACCATGCCTTGCATGTCCATGCCGGCGCCGTGTCCCATCTCGTGGGCCATGGCGTCGTGCGGCACCTTGGCCGCAACCGTTTTCAGGTCCGCTGGACCCGATTGGATCATGGCGGCGTGACCATGGCCGGCGTGCCCGGAGATCGCGCGCGGATGCCCCGGCGGAATTGTCGTGCTGCCAGGAATGCACAGATGCCGCGGCACGGTCTCGCCGCGGCAATGAAACCCGCAGGCCTCGATTTCGCGGGCAAGGGTCTGCGGGCTCGTCCGGCCCTCGTCGAACTCGATGGTCGCCGTGGTCGACCCCGCGTTCATCGCGACAGCGGCAACGCCCGGCAATGCCGCGAGACGTTTTTCGACTGCCGCGAAATCCATCATGCCGACAAGGTCGCGCACTTCCAGATTGATCTTTTTCATCGTCGCTCTCCATGCCGCATATCGTAGCCGCGATCGCACACCAGCGGGGTCTCAGCTTCGGTAGGCGAAGGTCGACATCATGCCGCTCGCCATGTGGTAGAGGTGGTGGCAATGGAAGGCCCACTGCCCGGGATTGCCGGCATCGACGGCAATGGTGATCGAGCGCATCGGCGGCACGAGCACAGTGTCGCGAACGGCGCCCTGGAAGCGCTGCCCGTCAATCGCGACCACCTGGAAACGATGGCCATGAAGGTGCATCGGGTGGGCCATCATGGTGTCGTTGCGCAGCGTGACCTCGACGCGATCGCCCGTGTCCACCAGGATCGGGGCGGATTCGAGACCCCAGCGATAGGCGGTCATGTCGCCGGTCAGCGCCATTTCGAATGTCTTGTCGGCAGAGCGTGACGCAAATGGCACTATGGCCCGAAGTTGCGCCTCTAGCGTCAGGTCGATAACCGGAGCGTCCATATCCGCGGCCGTCCCGAGCTTGGCCACGGCCGCTCCTGCCGGGCGCAGGACAATTCCGGTGCGTTCCTTGCTCCCCTCGCGCAGCGCCAGGATCGGGAAGGCGGCGCTGAGGTCGCGCGGCAACCGCACGCGGACGTCGATGCGCTGTCCCATCGTCATTGGAAAGCGCCGGCCCCCGACCGGCTCGACAGGCTGACCGTCGACCGCAATCAGCTCGCCTTCAAGCGCGCCGAAGTCGATCGTGAACGCGGTCGCCGTGGCGCCATTGATGATCCGCACAAGCACGCGTCCGCCCCGCGCGGCCGGCACTATCTCGGGGTCGTCCAGTGAGCGGTCATTGGCCAGATAGGCGTCATACTCGATGTCGTTGATATCCATCGCCATGCCGCCGTGGCTCATCCCTGCCATGGCGCCGCCGGCGTCACCCGACAGGTCCATGCCATTTATTGGCATGGCGCCGCCAGTGTTCTTGCTCTGCAGGCCGGCCAGCAATTCCTCCGGCGATGAGAACGAGAAATCGTGAAGCAGGATAACGACCTCCTGCTCATCGTTTGCATCATCGGCGGGATCGGCGACGATAAGCGGAGCAGCGAGCAGCAATTGTTCCTGCAGGGTATGGGCATGCATCCAATGGGTGCCGGGGTCGCCGACCGGAAAATCGAAGCTCCGATCGGCCTGGGCGCCGATCAGAGGCAGTGGCGCGTCGGCGACGCCGTCGCTCAACCAGGGCGGCGTCAGTCCGTGCCAATGTATGATCGTCGGCTCGGCGGTCTCATTTCGAAGCCGGACATTGAAGGCATCGCCCGCTCGCAAGCGCAGGCCGGGAGCGCCGTCGGCTCCTCGCAGGCCGAAGACGCTTGCAGCTTTGCCGTTCACTTCGATCGTGCGGCGAGAGATGCCGAGCGTCTGGCCGCCTGACCGACTAGCGGAGGTTTCTGCGAGCAAGCCCGACGGGAAGGCAAGAGCTGCGGCGCCTGCCACTGCGCCCTTCAGGATATCTCGGCGTTTCATGATGATTTCCTTCGGTCTCGAGATTGTTGTTTCGGTCAGCACACAACGATCATGCCCGAGCCCCCTGGCCTTTAGGGCGCACGGCGCTCACCGGCGGAACCGACCAGCCTGGCCACATGCGGAAAAAAGGCGGGCACGCGGTCCGCATAGCGGTCGTAGGCGTCGCCGAATTCCTTTCTGGCTTCACGCTCTTCGATGAAGGAAAGCCGCACATACATGCCAACCAGTACGGGAAACATCGCCAGCGTCAGCAGCGTGGGCCACTGCACGAGGAAGCCCGCCATGACGAGAACGAAGCCGACATATTGCGGATGCCGGACGGAGGCATATGGGCCGCCGGTTGCGAGGCGATTGTGGCGCTGTGCTTCGTAAAGCACCCGCCACGCACTCGCGATCAGCACGAAGCCGCCGCCGATCAGGAAGAAGCTGAGAATGTGGAAGGGCCCGAAATGCGGATTGAGCTGCCAGCCGAACATCATCTCCAGGAGATGACCGGCATCATGCGAGAGCCAGTCAACGCCGGGGAACCTAGACTGCAGCCAGCCCGAGAACAGGTAGATCGTCAGGGGGAACCCGTACATCTCGGCAAACAGCGCCACCAGGAAGGCGCTGAATGCACCGAAGGAGCGCCAATCACGGCCGGTTCGCGGCTTGAAGAAGCTGAAGGCGAACAGGATGAAAATCGCCGAGTTAATTATAGCCAGGCCCCAGAGGCCGTAGGCGGAAGATTGCTCGACCATGGTCATGCTCCTTTATGGTGTGTGGGGCCGTCTTGCGCGCCCGGCTCGGTTTCCTTGTGCTGCGTATGTCTCCCATGGCTGCCATGCCCCCCGTGGCCGCCATGCATAAATATGTGAAGCAGAGGGCAGGCGAGCAGCAGTAGATAGGGAAGGATACCGAAGGCATGCGTCCGGTGCTCAGAGAGCAGGAAGAAAGCGGCGATCAGCAGGAAGGCGATCGTGACCAGCCCGGTCTTCGAAGTCCAGAATGCGCGCGTTCCTGCCTCGAACTCCGGCTCTGGTTCGGAGCCGGTCAAGGGATCGGACATGTGGTGTGTGTTGGGGTTCATGGGTTGGATTCCCTTTGATTGTTAGCCGTTGTCATTGCCGGCCGCGCGATCGAGTGCTGCAGCTTTCATGAGACCCGCCCTAACGGCGCCCGGTGGCGACGACGTTGTAGATCGAGGCGTAGATAACGCCCGCCACGAGGCCGACGACGCCAAGGCCGACGACGCCGTAGAGAACGCGGCCAGGGCTCATCTGCGCCGCTAATCTGACTGCGCTGAAGTCGAGCCCGTGCATGAAGGCGCCGAAGAAATAGACCGTCGCGTCCGGCCAGATGGCGAAGGCCAAAGCACAGAGCATGCTCATCAGGGCCGACGTCACGCCCAGCGCAATGCCGACGGACAAGACGCTGAGTTTGCCCACCTCTTCCTCCTGTCACTTCGCGTGTTGCTTGAGCCATTCCTGCATTGCTGCAATTTCGGCCTGCTGGGCCGTGATGATCTGATTGGCCCAGTCCCTGACCTGATCATCCTTGCCGAATTGCAGGACCGCACGGGCCATGTCGATCGCCCCTTGGTGGTGCGGAATCATCGACTGGACGAAGGCGATATCGGGATCTTCGGCCTGGATGGCCTGCATCATCGGCCCGTCCATTCGTTTCATGGCATCCATGTAAGCCCTGGAGGCCTCCGGCATGCTGGCAGTGTCCTTCGGCATGTTGTTCATCATGCCGCCTTGCATCATGGCGCCGCCCTGCATCATGCCGCCCTGGCCGCCTTGCATCATCTGCTGCATCATCGGCATCATCTGCTGCATCATGGGCATCATCTTCTGCATCGTTGACATCATCGTCGTGCATTGCTCGGGCAGCTTGCCCGGCACCGCCTCAGCTGCCGGAGCCGCTGTCGTGGCTTGCGGTACGTCGGCCTCGGGATGGTGCGGATCCGTCTGGGCAAAAGCCGTGCCTGAAAGAGTTGTGAATGCGGCAAGCGTGATCATTCGAAGGTGGGTTTTCATGACTGTTTCCTTGTCGTTGGTGTGAAACTGAGGCGAGCTCTGAGTATGGATGCCCAATGCGCCCGGATCGCCGATACCGGTTTTGGTTCGCGGATCGTTCGCGCGTTATCGGGCCTTGTCGGGCGCTGCTGGGTTCAACAGTCGCAAAGGCCGCGACGGCGCGATTTCAGGCGAAGGTCCGGGGAGGTTGCAGGAGGGCCTCAGGGTCGATGCCCGTTGCCAGGAACGCCTTGCCCGCCACGAAGCGGACGGCAACCGGCACGTCATGAAGAACAGCGCATTCGTCGGCGGAAATGCAAGCAGCACAACAGCCGGGGCCGGTCGCGTGCAGGCAATCCAGGCAGTTATCACAAGGAGCGCCATGGTTGTTCTGGTCAATGGACGCGATGTGGCCTATCTCCTGGTGCGTGGCGCTCGTCGAGAGCGTCGCAAGGCCGGCAGTGACGCCGGCGCCTGTTGCAGAAGCCTGCCCGGCAAAACCAGCAACGGCACCGCCCGCGATCAGGAGGATCACGGCCAGCAGTGACCGGAGCTGAGCCAAGGCGATTTTCATGATATCAGCGTAGCTTAACCACGCGTCGGCACTTTGATACAAATCAAAGCTCGCCAGCGTGGCGAATGCAAAATTTGCATGACTCTGGCGGCCGGCAATGAGGAGATAACGACGTGCTTACAGTGCCTGCGGTCGCGAAGGTCAGCACATCCCTATCAGAGCGGCTTAACCGCAAATGCTTCTGCATCACGCTCGACCGGGCGGAACTTTGGGCGGCGCTGGATCGCGAAGCCGGTGAGCCTGGCTTCTGCGAAACCTTCATGGCGACACGGCCGCATCTATTTTCCAACGTCCCGGTCTTTCTTGCCGCGTCCGCCCTCGACGAGATGCAAAGAATCGTCGTCGCCATTGAGGCGGCAGCACATTTGCCATCGTACCGCGAAGCGGTCCTCTCCTGGGCTCCCGAAATCGCGCAACGCGATTTTGGGCCAATTGGCGCTCTTATGGGCTACGATTTCCATCTCGACGATGATGGCCCCAAGCTGATCGAGGTGAACACCAACGCCGGCGGCGTTTTCCTCAATGCAGTGCTGGCGAAGGCCCAGAAGGCTTGCTGCTCTGAAGCTGACCGGGCGCTAATCGGTGCCAGGGACAACCACTTCGAAGCCAGCGTCATTGCGATGTTCACGCACGAATGGCGGCGCCAGCGGGGTGCCGGTTCGCCGCGAAGGATCGCGATCGTCGATGATCGGCCTGAGGAGCAGTATCTCTATGCCGAATTTGTACTTGCCAGGCAGTTGTTGCTGAAGCATGGCGTCGAAGCGGTCATCGGGGACGCGAGCAAGCTTAAATATGAAGGCGGCAGGCTTCGGCTGGACGGCAACGAGATAGAGCTGGTTTACAATCGCCTGGTCGATTTTGCGCTTGATGGGCCCGAGCATACGGCACTCAGGGCGGCTTATCGGGACGGCGCGGTAGTAGTCACACCCAATCCGCACAATCACGCGCTCTTTGCGAGCAAGCGAAATCTGACATTGCTATCTGATCCGGCGGCGCTCGAAGCATTCGGCCTTTCCCCGGAGCTGCGCTCGCGGCTCACAGGCATCCCGCGAACCACGCTGATTACCCCCGACAATTCGGATACCGCCTGGCAATCCCGCAAAGACATGTTCTTCAAGCCGCTCTCCGGCCATGGCAGCAAGGCGGTCTACCGCGGCGACAAGGTGACCAAAGGCGTGTGGGCCGAGATCGCTCGTGGCGGCTATGTGGCCCAGTCATTTGCCGCGCCCGGGCAGCGTATGATCGAAATCGATGGTGCACCCGCACCGCGCAAAATGGACGTGCGGCTCTACACTTACGACGGCCAGATGTTGCTCGCCGCCGCGCGCCTCTACCAGGGCCAAACTACGAACTTCCGCACGCCCGGCGGCGGTTTTGCCCCTGTACTGGCCGTATGACTATGCGATGCCCATCTAGATCGGATCATAAAAGGCGATGCCTGCTAGCCGGCTGAGGCTCGACCGTTTGGAACCGAAGCGCCGCCTTCGAACCACGTGCCGCGCTCGCCCCTGACAATTTCGACCGCGTCATCAAGCTTGCCGATCGCGGCTGGCTTGCCAGTTGCCTCAGTGAATTCGATCGCGGCGCTGACCTTTGGCCCCATAGAGCCAGCGGGAAAATCCCGGCCTGAAATCTCTGTCGGACTAACCCTCCGGAGCGCACGGGCGGTAGCGGTGCCATAGTCGACATAGACTGCGTCGACGTCTGTCAACATGAGCAGCATGTCGGCCTTCAATTGGCGCGCCAGAAGCGAACTTGCCAGGTCCTTGTCGATGACGGCCTCCACTCCGCAAAAACTGCCGTCATCTCGCGCTATCACCGGAACCCCGCCGCCGCCCGTGCAAACGACGATAACGCCGCGCTCGACCAAGAACGAAATCACTGATGCTTCCAGTATCTCCAGCGGCTTGGGCGAGGGGACGACACGGCGCCATTTGTCGCCATCGGGCGCGATCTGCCAGCCGCGCTCCGCGGCAAGTCTGGTCGCGGTTGCCTCATCGTAGACCGGGCCAATCGGCTTCGTCGGGCGGGCGAAAGCCGGATCGTGCGGATTGACCTTCACCTGTGTCAGCAGGGTTGCGAAAAGCCTCTCTTTGAGGAGGTTGGCGAGCTCCTGCTCAATGACGTAGCCGATCATCCCCGCGCTCTCGGCGCCAAGCACGTCGAGTGGAAATGTGCTGCCATCCGAGTTTGCCGCTGCCTGCAGGGCCAGAATCCCCACCTGCGGACCGTTGCCGTGAGTGACCACAATCGAGTGCCCTGCGTCGACCAGCTTCGCCAATACAGCGGCAGCTCGCACGATGTTGGCGCGCTGGTTTTCGGCCGTCATCGGTTCTCCACGACGCAGCAGCGCGTTTCCGCCAAGCGCAACGACGATAAGCATCTCAGTTGCCGATCGTGGCGACGAGCAGGGCCTTGATCGTATGCATCCGGTTTTCGGCCTGGTCGAAGACGATCGACGCAGACGACTCGAACACCTCGTCCGTGACCTCCATGCAGTCGATGCCGTATTCCCGTGAGATGAACGCACCCACCTCCGTATCGGTGTCATGGAACGCCGGCAGGCAATGCATGAATTTGACGTGCGGGTTGCCGGCGCCAGCCATCACTTCGCGGGTTACCCGGTAGGGCGTCAAAAGACGAATGCGTTCGGCCCAGCCGGATTTGTCCTCGCCCATCGACATCCAGACGTCGGTGTAGACGAAGTCGGCGCCCTGGACGCAGCCCATCACGTCTTCGTCCAGCCTGAAGCGGCCGCCGCTATGGTCGGCGAGTTCCCTGACATGGGTGCAGAATCCCTCGTCCGGCCAAAGCTCCCTGGGCGAGGCGATGCGCATGTCAATGCCGACCTTCGCTGCCCCGAGCGCCAGCGACAGCGCGACATTGTCGCGACCCTCGCCGACAAAGGTCACCGTCACGTCCGAAATATGCTTGTGCGTGAACTCGCGCATGGTCATCAAATCGGCGAGGATCTGGGTCGGATGCGCCTCGTCGGTGAGACCGTTATAGACGGGCACGCCGGCATGTGCGGCAAGCAATTCGGCCTGGTGCTGGCCAAAGCCCCGATATTCGATTGCGTCGTACATCCGCCCGAGTACGCGGGCGGTATCCTTCATCGATTCCTTGTGGCCGATGTGGCTGCCGCTGGGACCGAAATAGGTGACATGGGCACCTTGGTCATAGGCTGCCACTTCGAAGCCCGTGCGTGTGCGCGTTGAATCCTTTTCGAAGATCAGCGCGATGTTTTTGCGGGTGAGACGCGGTATCTCGTGCCCGGCGAGCTTGGCCGCTTTGAGATCAGCCGCCAGCTTCAGAAGAAATCGGATCTCGTCGGCCGTGAGATCGTCCAGGGTCAGGACAGAGCGGCCGTGAAGATTGATCGACACGGGGATTTCCTTTCGGGTCAAATCGGGTCGCGGGCAATGGGACAGGTCATGCAATGCCCGCCGCCGCGACCGCGACTGAGCTCGGCGCCCTCGACGGTGATGACTTCAATCCCGGCGCGGCGCAGAAGCGTATTGGTGTAGACGTTGCGGTCGTAGCCGATGACCACGCCGGGCTCGAGAGCAACGACGTTGTTGCCATCATCCCATTGCTCGCGCTCGGCCTCATAACGGTCGCCACCGGTGGCGATGATCCGCAGCGATTTCAATCCAAGGGCTTGGGCAACAACCTCTGTGAACGGTTTTGTCTCGTCCGTGACCTCGACCGTTGCCGCTCCGTCGCCCGGCCGCAGCGAGAAGGTGCGCAGCCGCTCGACCACCGGCGGGTACATCGTGACCAGATCGCGGTCGCAGAAGGTGAAGACGGTGTCGAGATGCATGAAGCTGCGGTCCCGCGGCATCAGCGCGGCGATCACGCGCGTCGCTTCGCCAGCAGCGAACAGGCTGCGTGCGAGGCCGCCCACGGCTTGTGGCGTGGTCCGCTCTCCCATGCCGACGAGAACCGTTCCATCGCCGATGGGCATGACGTCTCCGCCTTCCAGGCTGATGCCGGTTCCCGGATCAGGTGAAACGAAGGAGATGCCGCTGTCGCGAAAGCGGGAGTGGAAGCGGTAGACGGCTTCGACATTGGCTGCTTCCGGCCGCCTCGCGGGCCAGTACATGGCATTCACCGAGGTCGAGCCATAAATCCAGCAGGAACTGTCGCGGGTGAAAAGCTGGTTCGGCAGCGGTGGAAGCACGAAGTCCTGGGGTGCGAGCGTCCTTCCGGTCAATCCTCTTGGTTCGAAAGGCAGCTCTGCGCGAGCGATGCCGCCGACAAGATAGGACGCCAGTTGCGGCGAGGGCATCTCGTTGAGCCACCCCCGCATCTCGTCGACCATGTCGAGCCCGACGACACCGGGATGGATCCGGCGATCAAGAAGCCAGTCGCGGGCCTTGGTCAGACTCATGGTGTCGGCCAGGAGTTCCCCGAACGAATGCACCACAACGCCGCGTTCCCGCAGTGCGTCGACGAAGATATCATGCTCCTGCCGTGCCTTCTTGACCCACAGGACATCGTCAAAAAGCAACGCCTTGCAATTGTCCGGCGTCAGCCTTTGCAGGCTGAGATCAGGGCGGTGCACCAGCACCTCGCGCAGCCGGCCAACTTCAGAAAGGGCGCCAAGCTTGGTCGTGGTGACAGGGGCGTTCATAGCGGGTTGATGCTCCCGTTCCAGATGAGGTAGGCGGCAGCGATACCGGCGAGGGCGAGCGATGCGGCGAGTGCTGCTTCGGCAGGATGGAAGATGCGCTGGTTGGTTTCGCGGCGCGCCCAGATGAAGAAGAGGATGCCGGGCGCATAGAGGATCGCGCACATGAACAGGTAGGCGGGTCCAGCCGCGTAGACGAGCCACAGTCCGTAGACCGTCGCCAGCAGTCCGGCGAAAAGCGGACCGGCACGCTGCTCGCTGTTCGCGTAGCTCTCCCCGGTCAGCGCGAGCTTGGCCGCGTAGGCTCCAGAAAAGATGTAAGGCACCAGGATGGCTGCGGATGCGATGTAGAACAGCGCCTGATAGGTGCTTTGCGCGACGAGCGTGATCACCAGGAATGCCTGGACCAGCAGGTTGGTGATCAAGAGCGAGGTCGACGGCACACCACGCTCGCTCTCCCGGCCGAAGAATTTCGGCATCGTCCCGTCCTTGGCGGCGACATGCGGGATTTCCGCGGCAAGCAACGTCCAGCTCAGGAAGGCGCCGACCACCGACACGACAAGCGCGATGTTGATGAGGATGGCTCCCCAGGGCCCGACAACCGCCTCCAGCACGCCTGCCATAGAGGGGTTCTTCAGCGCGGCGAGCTCAGGCTGGCTCAAAATGCCGAGCGACAGCAAGGAGACCAGGGCATAGAGCGTGAGGCAGGTGAAGAAGCCCAGAACGGTCGCCATAGCTATGTCCTTCCGGCGTTCGGCCCGGCCGGAGAATACGCTGGCGCCTTCGATGCCGATGAACACCCACAGCGTCACCAACATCGTGCTTTTCACTTGTGCGGTAATCGAGCCGAGACTGGCGTTGCCAAACCCGGTGAAGTCGAGCGACCAAACTTCCAGCTTGAACGCGACTCCGACGACTCCCACGAACAGAACAATCGGAGCGATCTTTGCCACCGTGACAATGACGTTCACGATCGCTGCCTGCCGGATGCCGGCGAGAACCAGGGCGTGGATCAGCCACAGCAGGATCGATGCACCGAGCACCGCCTGCCAAGTGTTTCCGTCACCGAAGGCCGGAAAGAAATAGGACAGCGCGCTGAAAACGATCACCGCGTAGGAGACATTACCGACCCAGGCGCTGATCCAGTAGCCCCAGGCGCTGTTGAAGCCAATGAAGGGGCCGAAGCCAGCCTTGGCATAGGCATAGGGGCCGGCGTCGAGTTCGGGCTTGCGGGTTGCGAGCGACTGATAGACGAAGACCAACGCCAGCATGCCGATCGCGGTGATGGCCCAGCCAATCAGGACGGCAAGAGGACCGGCGCCGGCCGCCATATTCTGCGGTAGGCTGAACACGCCAGAGCCGACCATCGAACCGATCACCAGTGCGGTGAGCGAACCCACTCGGAGCTTTGTCGCTGCTGCGGTCGTCACCTTTCGGATAGGGATGTTGATTCCAGCGGTAGTCATGATGCTCTCCCGTTGCATGGCGTTGATGGGAGGCAATAAACAGAGAAGGAGGGGCGGCCGCTTTGATGCCGGTCAAAGAGAATTTGTCCTCGCTGCATCCGAACTATTGGATTTCGCAAAGGTCCCGAGAGGTCTGGAATGTTGTGTTCATGCGTGTCGTCAGAAGACGGTCCGGCCCACGCTGGCTCCTGGCCCCAGAACGTCTAGGCGATGCGTTGCCTCGTTCAATCAAGGTTTCGGTTTGGAGCAATCAAGCACGTTGGGCTTAGCCTTTTGATCTCCATCAACGCGCCATCCGCCACATCTCTGCATGTTTAACATCGTCAACAGAGTGGGTGCGACCCGCTCGGAACAGAGGTGCAAGTATGAACGACAATACTTTGCGACAGAACGTCATCTTTGAGCTGGAGTTCCAGCCCAGCATCGACGCGGCCAATATCGGCGTCGCTGTCGATAACGGGGTAGTCACACTGACCGGCCATGTCTCGACCTATGCGCAGAAAGCCACGGCGGAAAAAGCGGTCCTTTGCGTCAAGGGCGTAAAAGGTGTCGCCCAAGAGATCGAAGTGCGGCCTATCGGCAGCAATGTCACGGCGGACGATGAGATCGCCAAGCGGGCTTTGCACACGATTAGCTGGAACACGGTGGTCCCCGACGGAGCGGTGCAGGTCCAAGTCCAGAATGGCTGGGTGACCCTCACCGGCAAGGTGGAATGGCAGTATCAGAAAGCCGCCGCTGCCGCTGCCATTCGGTATTTGGCGGGCGTGCTCGGCGTCTACAACCAAATCGAGGTGAAGCCGCAAGCATCAGTGGGTGATGTGAAAAAGCGCATCGAAGATGCACTGAAACGCAACGCCGAAGTCGAGGCGCAGGCAATAAATGTCAAAGTGTCCGATGGCAGGGTTACGCTAGAAGGCAAGGTCAACAGTTGGGCCGAGCGTCGCACAACGGAACGGGCCGCCTGGGCTGTACCCGGCGTGCGCATGGTCGAAGACCTCATTACAATCGCCTGATACGTAGCAGCGTCAAAGGGAAGTGAATCGTCATCCGCTTTCTTTTGTTTTTGCGGAATGCATAGGAGGTGTCATGAAAGCCATGGTGCTTGAAAGCATCGGCACTCCCTTGAAGCTGATCGAGAGACCCGATCCCATTCCTGGGGTGGGCGAAATCAGGTCGAAAGTCGAGGCATGCGCAATCTGTCGGACCGATCTGCATGTAGTTGATGGTGATCTCCCTCATCCAAACCTGCCGGTCATTCCAGGTCATGAAATTGTCGGCGTCATTGATTCTGTTGGTGAGGGGGTCGCGAGCTCCCGACTTGGGCGGAGAGTCGGCGTGCCTTGGCTCGGGCATACGTGTGGCCACTGCCCCTATTGCGCCGCAGGGAGTGAAAATCTCTGCGACCAGCCACTGTTCACCGGCTATACACGCGATGGCGGTTTCGCCAGCCATGTCATCGCCGACGAGCATTTCGCCTTCGACCTGGATGCCGATGCAGATGCGGTGTCGTTGGCGCCGCTGCTTTGCGCCGGTCTTATCGGTTGGCGGTGCCTGAACAAAGCCGGCGAAGGCAAGCTGCTCGCGATCTATGGCTTCGGCGCTGCCGCGCACATCATCGCCCAGATCGCTATCTGGCAGGATCGTAAGGTCTTCGCTTTCACGCGGCCTGGCGACGAGGACGCACAGGCATTTGCGCGCTCGCTCGGCGCCACCTGGGCCGGCGGTTCGGATGAACATCCGCCCAAGCAGCTCGATGCCGCGATTATCTTCGCTCCTGTTGGTGCTTTGGTACCAAACGCGCTGCGAGCCGTGCGGAAGGGCGGCCGGGTCGTGTGCGGCGGTATTCACATGAGTGACATTCCAGCGATGCCGTATCGATTGCTCTGGGAAGAGCGTGAATTGGTGTCAGTCGCAAACCTGACTCGCCACGATGCAGAAGAGTTCTTTCCCGTTGCGAAGATCGCGCAGGTTCGCACACATACAAAGGTCTATTCGTTGGAACAGGCAAACCTAGCATTGGACGACCTGCGTGCCGGCAGATTGAGTGGTGCCGCCGTCCTGGTGCCGTGATCTACTCCAACCGACTATCTGGCCCGCGCACCAAGCCTGCGCATTTGTCCGAGCCATTTCGCGCGCGTCGCGTCGCTTGCGCCCGCGACCATGCCGAACAACGTCTCGCGTACCGGACTGATGCCGACAAAATGGAGTATGCTTCGCCGCATGCCAGCAATGCCGTGGCCGAGGAACCAGAGCTGGTAGAGAAGGGAAGGCATGCCCATTGTCACCACGAGCCGGGCGGAGCGGCCGCGAAGTAGCGTCTTGGTAAAGCCTCTACCCTTGTCCGGATAGGCGAAGGCCGTTCCCGGCCGCATGACCTGTTCCAGAAATGCCTTGAGCAAGGCCGGCATGGTCCCGAGCCAAAGTGGAAAGACAAAGACGATGTGCTCCGCCCAGACGATCGCCCCGGCGGCGTCCTTCAGGCTGTCGGGTATCGCGCCGTGTTCGAACTCCTGCATCGTGCGCAGCATCGGAAAATCGAGCGCTGCCAGATCGATTTGTCGCACGACATGTCCCGCCTGTTTTGCGCCCTCGGCATAGGCTTGCGCCAGACCGCGGCAGAGGCGGTCCGGAGACGGGTCGGGATGGCCGACCACAACCAGGATGCGTCGCGACATGAGTTGCTCCCGGCGTTGTTTGGAACGCTAAGGCCGTTCGACCCGTGCCACCTGATAGGTGTGCATGGCGCCGTTGCGTTCGATTGACACGTATTCGCCGGTCACGAAACGCTCGCCGCCGAGATGGAAGCCGATCTCGTCGTCGCGGTCGCCCTCGGCATAATCGAAATACCACTGTCCGCCCGGCTTGCGACGCAGCCGGCCGATGAGATCTTGTTCACCGGTGCGGAAGCGGCGAACGCGGCATGCTGCATTATGCTCCTTCCACTCGTCCGGGTCGATCCGACCGTCACCGTTCAATGGAGCGAGCACGTCATAGCCCTCCTCGCGGTCACCTTCCGGATGTCCCTTTTCACGGGCAAGCAGCAACCGGACATGGCGAAATTTCGGGGTAAGATCCTTCAGATTGGTCATGGCGAACTCCTTTGACGGAGTTTCATAGCGCCGCGACCAGACTTGGCCTTGATCCGCATCAAAGGGCTGGGACGTCCTGGCGCTATCAGACGTTCAGTGGCAGCAACATCGCGCCATAGCCGGCCACTGCGGCGACCAGAGTTGCCCCGGCCAGTGGCAACCAGAACCTGAGCGGGCCGATAAATATCGCCAGCGACAGGCGACCGATCGCGTTTGCCGCCAGCGCCGCGAGTACCGCCTGACCTACGGTCTCGACAGGGATCGATTGCTTGACCAGGCGCAATGCGCTGAGCACCGAGACGTCGACATCGAACGTGCCTGCAAGAGCCGAGCTCGCCAGCAAACCGCGCCCGCCGAATTGAGCAGCCAATGCAGCACTCGCGGTGGCGACAACCGCAAAGAGCAGGGCAAACAGCAGCAGCGGGCCCAATTCGAATGGATTGCGTGCCAGCGCACCGCTCTTTTGATCCCGGCCGTCTCGGGCCAGCAAGAAGACACCGCAGGCGGCGAAGACGATTGCTGCGGCAATTGCCGGAATGGCGACCGCTGCGAAGACGCTTGGCTCGACGATCAGTACCACAGCCCAAACGCGCAGCACCGAGACCATCGCCGCCAGCGAAGCAGCGCCGGCGAGCGGCCGTGGATTGCTTGCGGATGCGGCGTTGCGGGCTAGCGCCATGGTCACGGCGGTGGACGAGACGATTGCACCAGTGAGCGAGCTGACGAGCAGACCGCGGGTGGTTCCCAGGACGCGAACGGCGACATAACCAGCGAACGATATCGACGCCATCAGCACCGTGAGGAACCAGACCTCGCACGGGTTGAAGCCGCCCCACGGGTCGATCGTCCGGTTTGGCAGCAAGGGCAAAACGATCGCGGTCATCGCCGCCAGGATCAGCGCCGAACGAAGCTCGATCCAGGTCAATCGCTTCAAGAGACCGTGCAGGATCTCGCGACTGGCAAGGACTGCTGCGAGCGCCGCCCCTCCGGCGGCCGCAACCCGGTAATCACCGGCGACGGAAAGTGCACCGAGCGCGAACACGCCAAGGCCCGCTATTACTGCCGTAACGCTGAAATCCTCGTCATGGGCAGCCTCGCGCGCCTTGTACCAGGCGAAGATTGCCGCAAACGCGATGAAGCCACCGACCAGCACGGAAACTGCGTCGAGCGTATCGGCCAGCGCTGCGAGAATGCCGCCGAGCAGGCCGGATATGCCGAATGTTCGAATCCCGGCCGTGCGGCTGTGGTCGGGTTCGTCCCGCTCGCGCCAGCCACGTTCCAGCCCGACGAGGAGGCCTATTGCCAGCGCCAGTCCGAGCCGTGCGATGAGCGGATCCACGACGTGCGGCTTTCAGGCTGCGGCGGTCGGCAGGTGATCGCGGACCCACCTGACGATCTGCCCCGCCGTCATGGCGCCGGATGTGCGCGCAACCTCCTGTCCGCCATGGAAGAGGATCATGGTCGGGATGCTGCGAATGCCGAGCCTGGCTGCCACGGCCTGCTCATTATCGGAGTTGAGCTTGATCAGGCGAATATGCGGCTCCAGTTCGTTTGCTGCCGCTTCATAGGCCGGCGCCATCATCTTGCAAGGGCCGCACCATAGTGCCCAGATGTCGACGACAACGGGGAGGCTGCTTCGCTTGACCTGGCGATCGAAGCCCTGTGCGTCGACGTCTTCGGCATGACCCGAGAACAGCTTGGAGCCGCACTTTCCGCATTTCGCGCCCCCGGCATTGCGCGACGGCGGCAGGCGATTGACACCGCCGCATTTGCCGCAAACCACCAGATTTTCCTGCGCCATGGCCATTCACCTGCTTCAACTATGCGCGCCCGACACGCCCGTCGCCAAGAGTGCGTAAAGCGTTGAGGATCACCGCTACATCTATGCCCTCCTGAAGCAGCGCTCCTGCTACAGGCGTGATTTGTCCCATGACTGCGGCACCCATTGCCACGGCCGAGAGCGCCAGCCCCGCAATGATGCTTTGCAAGGCGATCGCCCGCGTTCGTTGTGCAATGCGAACTGCATCGGCGACGGGATGCAGCCTGTCGGTCAGCACGATGACGTCCGCCGCCTCCGAGGAGGCGGTAGCACCCCGCGCGCCCATGGCGATACCGACCGTTGCGGCCGCGAGGGCAGGGGCATCGTTGATGCCGTCGCCAACCATCATCGTTGGTGCCAGGGCTTTCTCGGCTTCAACCGCCGCCACTTTCTGGGCGGGGAGAGCGTCGGCCACGACGGCATCGAGGCTGAGCAACGCCGAAATGCGCTTCGCCGCCACGCCGTCGTCGCCTGTGAGCATGACCACACGCGCAATACCGGCCGAGCGCAGGTTGCTGAGGGCATCGCGAGCATCCACGCGCAGCGCGTCCCCGAAAGTGAATATGCCGGCAAGTCGCCCGTCGAGCGCTACAAAAACCCTGAGTACCGGATCGTTCTGGTATCGCCTTTCGCCGCTTTTCGCCCAACCGGGCAGCGGTTTGTCGGCGAGCACGAGAGCCCGCGATCCCGCCGCGATCGACATGTTGCCGACCCGGCCCTTCAGGCCCGCGCCGCGATACTCGCGGACATTGCACGGATGCGACAGCATCAGCTTTCTGCCGCGCGCCGCCCGGACGATCGAATCAGCGAGCACATGGTGGGAGGCTTGTTCCAACGATGCCAACAACTGCAGCAGATGGTCGGCATCACGGCCGGGCGCGGCTTCGATCTCGATGAGCTCGGCGCCGCCGATGGTCAAGGTCCCGGTCTTGTCGAAGATCGCGGTTCGGACTTGCGCAAGGGCCTCCAGAGCCACGCCGCCTTTCATCAAGATGCCGGCACGCGCGGCGCGCGATACGCCTCCGATGAAGGCAACGGGAGCAGCGAGGATGAGCGGGCAAGGTGTCGCGACCACCAGAACGGCGAGCGCTCTGATTGGATCGCCAGAGATGTACCAAGCGGTGCCGGAGACCAGCAAAGTGGCTGGCAGCAGGAACAGCGCAAAGCGGTCGGCCATGCGGATGAACGGGGATTTCGCGGTCTGTGCTGCAGCGACCATGCGCACGATTGCCGCATAGGTGCTCTGTTCTGCGAGTGCCGATGCCCGCATGCTGAAGGCCTCACCGTTGTTGAGGGTGCCGCTGCGCAGCGCGTCGCCTGCGCTCCGCCGTTCGGGCAGTGGTTCGCCGGTTACCGCGGACTCGTCGAGAGAGGCCGAAGCATCAAGCAGGATGCCGTCGACCGGGAGCAGTTCGCCGGCTCGTACCAAAAGCTCGTCGCCGACAGCAACGTCTTCGACGCAAATGGTCTCTGTTCCCAGCGTTGACGTCCGATGGGCGACACGCGGTGACCGGTCGGTCAATGCCTTGAGGTTTCGCTCCGCGCGCCCGCGGGCAAAGTCCTCGAGTACCGTGCCGCCGGCATACATGATCGCGACCACCACTGCCGCCAGGGATTGACCGAGCAGCAGCGCGGCGGACATCGACACCAAGGCAATCGCATCAACGCCGAAGCGGCCGATCCAGAAATCGCGCAAAATGGAAATGGCGAGAGCCACCACCACGGGCAGGGTCGCAATCGTCCAGATCGTGTCGGCCACAAGGGATCCGAACCCGGCTCGCCAGACTCCGACCCCAAGGGCGAGACCCAGGATGGCAATGACCAGCAATGCGCGTCGCAGGGTGGACTCATTCATGCGATGCTTTCCGATTTTGATCGATGCTTGCAATCGCTAAGGGGCAGCGTCGATCTCGCGCAACAGCTAATCGCGACAACCGCAAAACGCTTTGATTCAACGCAACGAACCGGCAAGATCGACTGGTGATTATCGCCGGGAATAGGAGGCACAGGGTTGACCATCCGAAATCTCGAACATGCATTCGCTCCGAAGTCGGTTGCCGTCTTCGGAGCATCGGGGTGCGACGGCTCTGTCGGGCGTGTCGTCTTCGACAACCTCGTGAACGGTGGCTTCGAGGGCGAGATCTGGCCGGTCAACCCGAAATATTCGCAAGTGGCTGGCCGACGCTGCTACGCCAAGGTGGCCGATCTGCCAGCCATTCCCGACCTCGGCGTCATCGTGACGCCTCCGCAAACGGTTCCCGGCATCATACGGGACCTCGGCGAAAAGGGCACGCGGGCGGCGGTCGTTATCACCGCCGGCCTGACGCGCGAGAAGGGATTGCGGCAGGCCATGCTCGATGCTTCGAAGGCCACTCTTTTGCGCATCATCGGACCCAACACGCTCGGACTGATGATCCCGCCTGTGAAGCTCAATGCTGGATTCGCACATATGGCGGCCAGGCCCGGCAACATTGCGCTGCTGTCGCAATCCGGCGCCATCGCCACATCGGTGATCGACTGGGCGGCGGACAATAATGTCGGCTTCTCCCAGATCATCTCGCTGGGCGACATGGCAGATGTCGATGTGGGAGACTGCCTCGACATGCTGGCGGGTGATGCGCGCACGCGCGCCATCGTGATGTACCTCGAAACCATATCCAATCCACGCAAGTTCATGTCTGCGGCACGCGCGGCGGCGCGCATCAAGCCGGTCATCGCGATCAAGTCCGGCCGGCACGAGCAGGCAGCGAAAGCCACGGCGACCCATACCGGAGCGCTGTCGGGCGCCGACCGTGTCGTCGAAGCTGCGTTGCTGCGCGCCGGTATCCTGCGCGTCAAAGGTCTGACCGAACTGTTCGATGCTGTTGAGACGACAGCCCGTTTCGCTCCGCTGCAACGAGCCCGCGTCGGCATTGTCACCAATGGCGGCGGCGCCGGTGTGCTTGCCGTCGATCAACTCATCGACTGCAATGGCGAACTGGCAGAGCTCTCGCCGGAAACAATCGCCCGATTGGAGGCCGTCCTGCCTGCCACCTGGTCCCACGCCAATCCGGTCGACATCATTGGCGACGCTTCGCCGGAGCGCTATCGGGTCGCGATCGAGGCCGTCGCGGCCGATACCGGGACCGACGTTGTGCTGGTCATGAACTGCCCGACCGGGCTTGGCTCGCCGCTTGCTGCGGCAAGCGCCGTGGCGACACTCGCGCGGGACGGCAAGATAGGCAACAAACCGGTTCTGACCTGCTGGCTTGGCGAACACACGGCGCGCGAGGGACGCCGTGTTCTTCAGGATGCCGGAATTGCCAGTTTCGAGACGCCTGCGGACGCCGCAACAGCCGTCTCCTATCTCAGCGACTGGTCGCGAGCCCAGCGGGCGCTGATGCGAGTTCCGCCGAGCCGCAGCGAGGACACGATGAGCGATCGAGAAGCCGTGCTTGCCATTTTCAGGCAGGTCGCCAAAGAGGGTCGGCGAATGCTGACCGAACCGGAAGCCAAGGCGGCGATCTCCGCCTATGGCGTTCCCGTGCCCGAGACCATTGTCGCCAAAACCGCTAGCGAAGCGGAAAAAGCCGCCGGCCGCCTTTTGAAGAGGGCGGAACAGGTCGTCGTCAAGCTGCTGTCAAAGGCGATTTCGCACAAGTCCGACATCGGTGGCGTGGTGCTCAACCTCGCGACCGCCGCAGCGGCCGGAAAGGCCGCCAGGTCAATCGAAGCGCGAGTACGCAAGCAGGCTCCGCAAGCCATTATCGAAGGCTATACGGTCCAACCCATGGTGGTCCGGAAACAAGCGTATGAACTCATACTGGGCATGAGTTGCGATCCCATTTTCGGCCCCGTCGTCCTCTTCGGTGCCGGCGGCGTTGCGGTCGAGGTGATGGACGACATAGCGTTCGCACTGCCACCGCTCGACGATGTGCTTGCCGGCGAACTGATCGAGCAGACGCGGACTGGCCGCTTGCTTGCCGGGTTCCGCGACCACAAGCCGGCTAATCGTGGGGCAATCGTTGCGGCGCTCAATGGGCTGTCGCAGATGATCGTCGACTTTCCATGCCTCGTCTCCCTGGACATCAATCCATTGTTGGCCGACGCTGATGGCGTGATCGCACTCGATGCCCGCATCGAGATCGAGCCGGGACGCGTCGAAAAACCGGGGCCGAACCCGGCGCTCGCCATCAGGCCTTACCCGTCGGGCTGGAATAGGGATGTTTCGGTGGGCGGCGCGCACTATCACATTCGGCCGATCAAGCCGGCCGACATCGCGCTCTATCCGCAATTCCTCGCCAGAATTTCTCCGGATGATCTGCGACTGCGTTTTTTGTCGCCGCGCAAGAACTTCTCCGACCAGATGCTGAAACGGCTCACTCAGCTCGATTATGACCGCGACATGGCTTTCGTCGCGCTGGAAGCGAGCACCGGCGCGCTGGCAGGGGTAAGCCGGCTGTCCTGCGATCCGGATCACACTGTCGCCGAATACGCGTTGCTCGTACGCACGGACCTGCAGGGTCATGGTCTCGGCTGGGAGCTGCTCAGGCAGATCGTCGAGTATGCAAAGGCCGATGGGATCGGTCGGATCGAAGGCATTATGCTCAACGAGAACACCAAGATGTTGGCAATGTGCCGCGAGTTCGGCTTTTCGGTGGGGCATCATCCGAGCGAGCCCGGCCTAGCTGAGGCAACGCTCGAACTCCGTTGAGGTCGATCACCCTGCGGCAACCAGTCAGGAGGCCGTGTGTAGTGACGATCCTTCCTTTTGGGACGTGTCTCCTTCGGAGAACCTTCTCAACTCGGCGGCGATATCGGCGAGCTTTCGATCGGCGTCGACCTTGCGCCAGGTGGACGGGGTGGCCTTTCGCTGCAATTGCCGCGACAATATATCGACCGTGGCGTCAGAAGGACCGCCGCTGCGCTCGCTCACCCGCTGCCAAAGAACGAGCGGATCCGCCTCCAGCCAGAATCCGGCGAAAGCAACGCCTCTTTCGCTTGCCGTCTTCTCGATGCGCTCACGATCGGCCGGCCGGTCAAAGACGGCATCGGCGACCACCGAACCGCCTTCGGCAAGGATCAAGTCGGCACGCCATGCCATTTCGCGGTAGACGCGGTCCGACACCTCAGGTCGATAGGCCCGGTCCGGCAGCTTTGTTTCGGCCGGCACCCCATGCAGGGCTTTGCGGATGCGGTCGCTTTCGACAATGCGTGCGCCGGGCGGCGCGCCGACATGTGCGGCGAGTGCCTCGGCAACGGCCGTCTTGCCGGAACCGCTCAAGCCGCCGATGGCGATCAGCCGCGCCGGCTTTTCCTCGAGAAGTGTTCGGGCGAGCTCGAAATAGGATCTGGCCTCGGCGATCAGCCCGCCGGAATCGGCACTGCCTTCCTCGATCTGGGTTGCTGTGACATGCGCGCGCACTGCGGCCCGCACTGCCATGAAAAACGGCAGGAGGATGAAGCCGTCCTCGTCGTCTGCTTCGTCGAGGTAGCGGTTCGCCACCAGGTTGGCGAGTTCCGGAAAGCCGCGATGCCAGAGGTCCATCAGCAGGAAGGCCAGATCGTATAGCACATCGATGCTGGCGATCTGCTCATTGAATTCGATGCAATCGAAGAGGCGGGGCTCTCCATCGAAGAGACAGATATTGCGCAGATGCAGATCGCCGTGGCATCGTCGGATCTTGCCTGCCGCCTCCCGCCGGTCGAGCAGTTTGCGATGACGGGCGAGGGCGGTGCGGAAGATCTCGGTGAATGCCTTGATCTCGGCTTGCTCGAAAACATGGCTGGTGGCAAAGCCGGCTTCGTTGATGGCGAGCACGCCTGCCAGGTTCGAGGATCCGCTGCCCCTGTGGATCTCCGGCGCCACGCGATGATAGCGCACGATCATGCGCGCGACCGCCGTCATCAGCGCAGGCGTCAGTTCGCCGCCGACTGCCATTCGATCGAGCAGCTTCGACTGATCGAAGCGGACCATCTCGATCGCCGCATCGACCAGTTCGCCGCTCCCGCCGAAGGCGAGCTTGCCGCCGGCCTCTCGCGTGATGCGCCGCACACCGAGATAGAGGCCGGGCGCGGTCCTGGAGTTGAGCTCGACCTCCTTCTCGCAAGCGGCGAGCCGCAGCGCCGGGGTCGAGAAGTCGACATAGGGCAGCCTGACCGCTCGCTTGATCTTGTAGGCGCGCTCGCCAACCAGAAAGATACGCGAGATTGGGTCGATCGCCTCGACCGGTCCGCTCTCGCCATATGCGGCAGGGTTATACAGAAATGCGACAGTGGCCTGCTGGTCGTCGACGATCATTGCCTGCCTCCTGTTTGGCTGCGCCGGTGAAACGACCAAGGCCTTATCGAGGAAGTTGTTCCTCGAGTTATCGCTGTAGGGTCTGGACGTAACAAGCCAGTTCATGGATCCGTTCCCTGGTGACGATTTCTCCAGCGTTCGGGCCGTACTTCTTGGCGTCCCCGGGAAGGAACTGTCGACCCCAGACCGGCATGTCGCGCTCGCCATGCTCCGGCACGACGTAACGGCCATCGATCACCGCGAAAACGCGCCAGTAGGGGAATTCGCCGCCGTTCTGCTTGGACAGGTGCGTCAGGTCCGCTGGGCGGCTTCAACATTTCATTTCAGGGCCATGGCAGACGGCACATGAGTTCATGTATTCCGCCTTGCCGTTGCCGACTTCCTGGGCGCCGGCCGCGTTGAAGGCCAAACCTGCAAACACTGCTGCGATCAGGATTTTCCCTGACGAATCCACCAATTGCTTGGGTGAAAGCTACAGGCCGGGTTAGCGAGCACATTGATGCGCATCAAATGCCGCCACGCTCACGGTGTTTGATTCAGCGCAATGAACGCGCCGGCCATCCTCGATAATGACTGAAACCACGACTGATCCTTCACTTGAAATGAGGAGTTGCCGCCGTGACTTTCAGGACACTGCTTACGATTACCGGACCGAACCAGGGCGAGGGTGATCTGAAGCTCGCCGCCTCGCTGTGCGAACAGATAGATGCCCATCTCTCCGTGCTGGTTCTCGAGCTTGCCGCGCCGCCCTCAGGCGGTGAGTATGCTGTTGTCCTCTCACCAGCTTGGCTGGAGGAGCGTCAGGCCGACCTGAAAAGGCTCAAGAAACGAGTTTCGGAGGTCGCGGCATTTGTTTCCCAAACTGCCGTATCGGTTGATCTGAGCGACGACTATCCCGATACCACCTGGGCGGACGAGATCATCGGAAGGCGTGCCCGCTACGCCGATCTGGCCATTCTGGGGCCGGACCTGCTCGCAAGCCATATACTGAAGGATAAGGTCATCGAGGGCGTCTTGTTTTCGTCCGGCAGGCCCCTTCTGCTCGTTCCCGAGGGCTCGCGGCCGACACTGAAGCCGAAACGCGTGCTCGTCGCTTGGGACGCTCGTCTGGAATCTTCGCGGGCCCTGCGCGAGTCGCTTGACCTGCTGATAGGCGCTGAGGACGTGCACATTGCCATCATCGATCCAGTTGAAGATGAATACCACCATGGCGCGGAACCGGGCGCAGATGCTGCGGCCTTTCTCGCACGGCACGGCGTGAAGGTAACGGTCGACAGGCTGCCGAGCTCGAACCATTCAGTCGCCGACGTCCTTCGCCGGCACGCTGTCGACACCGCCGCCGACCTGATGGTTATGGGCGCCTACGGTCATTCGCGGCTGCGCGAGCGCATCTTCGGTGGCGTCACCAAGTCGATGCTTGAGAATCCATCGCTGCCGATCATGATGGCCCGGTAGCCATTCCAAGAAGCAGTCGGGCCGGCGCAATACTGCCGGCCCGTGCTTTTGGTGCAACTTGCTGGGCCGAGAGCTGGCGGAACAGTCTACTCGCTTGCTTCCCGGCCCGACACCTGTTCGATGAGAATCCGGAAGAATACGTGGGGTATGCTGTCCGACACCGGGGGGGTGACCGGCTTGAGTGCGCCAGGCTCCCACCAGTCAGAGTGCTTGCTCAACACCGACCACGCATGGTCGCGTTGAGCCTTGTAGCCGATCCGGTCGGGCAGCTCTTCATAGCGGCCATCGACCACCACGCTTCTCCATCCCCGCCCCTGGCCGCGTTCGTCGATCTGGACGCACACCAGCGGATTGGAACGCATCCAGTCGATTTTCTTGCCCGGCATGGAAAACGCATAAAGATGATTGTCTGCGTGGGCATAGTAGAATGGCACGACGTAGGGCTGGTCGTCGTTGGAACATGCCAGCCGGCCTACGCGATTGCTCGCCAGCACTTTGCTGCATTCCAAGACCGAAAGTGTGCGGATCAGCATCGGTGGGATCTCCTGTTTTTCTTTTCTCGGCTATCCTGTCGGTCGTCGTTTCATATCGCTCAGTTCAACTCGGCGTGCTTTGGAAAGCATCTGGAGGCTTCTTACATGGGTCGAGTTTCCGTGACCTACATAGGTGCGGCGCCGGCGCGCGCGATCTCAATTCGATAAAAGTCGGTGGAAAGATCCAGCCTGAAGGACAGAGCGTGTCACGCCTCCGAAAGCCCATTCCCGAGCCCGGCTATGACCATAACCGCCTAGAACAATGAGATCAGCTGCAATCTGCTGCCCAATCTGAAGAAGAATTTCTGCCGGCGCTGACCGGCGGCTATCCATCACTTCGGATCGTGCCTTCACTCCATGACTTGCCAGAAAACGCTGCGCGTCCTCCACGCCGGCACGGCACGTCACCTCACCACCACCTTCAACGGTGGCGATCACCACGTCTCTAGCGTCGACCAGGAATGGCAGAGCGTCAACGACGGCGCGCCTGGCCTCGCGTGTGTCACTCCACGCAATCAGAATGCTCTCGGGCCTGAATGGCGCAAGTGTATCAGACGCGACAAGAACGGGGCGGCCCGCGGACAGAATCAGGCCGCCCGCATCCACGGTCCGATGATGGTCGATCATAAAATCCTGCATTGGAGGTCCGACAACAATCAGATCGGAGGCGCGGGCGTTGAGCGCAAGCTGCTGGGTCGGATTGCCGACTACGCCCCGCCATGAGGCCCGGTCGCTGCCGTTGACGGTACAGAGGAATTCCTCTTTCAGGCAATTCAGGCGACCTTCTATTTCATCGACCTGACACCATATCGCCTGTGCGGCAGCCCCGTCCTCCATGCCCTTTGGCATGACGAAATGCCCTTCACCCGCGCAGAAGGCGATCAGATCGGCGTCATGCGTTTGGGCAAGCTCCCATGCGAACGCTACGCGCGGTGCAGCGATGGCATCAATGTCCAACTGAACCATAATCGTCCTGAAAGCCATCACCCAAGCTCCTTCGCGCTTGGCGCAAGAGGGCCACGAAAACGGGCCAAGGACCTTGATGCGCGTCAAAAACGAATGAACTCAAATAGTGCTGGTCGCTTCCATATTTGTGTCAGGGTCCGGGCGTCGTTGATCTCGATCAACGACCAGTCGATGACGGCCGCTAGTGTTGTTTGGCAAACATTTAGGTTCACGACGGCCCCACAGGGAGTAATCGCCATGAAAACCAATGCCGGGTCCTCGCACTTCGCCTTACAGCCCTTGCCGACAGCGACGAATGGCCCGAAGTTACTCATCGCAGCAGCTGGCCTTCAGGCCCACGCTCTCAAGGCAATGATGCGGTATCAGGTCGAGACGCTATCTTTCCTGAAGCACCGCTGCGAGCAGAATGTCAAAATGGTCGATGATCTCGTGGCGGGTAGCGAATTCAACGACGCTTTCGATGTGCTCAGCAACTTCCTTCAGAACGCGACCTCGGAATATGCAATGGAAGCCGGCAAGGTAGCCTCGATCAGCTCCAGACTTGCTTCGGAAATCGCGAGGCATGTTCGCAGGCAAGCCGTGGCGACGATTGAGGACATGGCAGCAAGCACGGTGGCCTGACGAACTTTGATCGAATCAAAGCCAAAGACACGCGAGGGCAAAGGCATTCCCGATAAGTTTGAAGTGGGTGACTTGTCTTTCGGTGTATTCTGCCCACGCGGCAATTGTCGCTGTAGTGCTTGGGCTAACTACCGTGTTGGTGAGCGCCGATCCCATCGCGCACGGAAGGGCACTGGTTGAGGTCAATTGCGCGCGATGCCATGCGGTTGGACAAACAGACGTGAGCAGCCATCCCGACGCACCTGAACTTCGCAAACTTTCGCAGCGTTATCCGCTCACTGATCTTGAGGAGGCACTGGCCGAAGGCATTTCAACCGGTCATCCGGACATGCCTGAGTGGGTTGCCAGCCCAGACCAGATCGATGCAATCATCGCCTATATCGGAAGCTTGCAAAGACCTTGACCGTTGCGATTGGCACGCAGGCAGTCCGGGTGCAAAGCCCGACGCCAAACAAGCGCTCGTGGAATTGATCTGGCGCAATCAGAACAGTGGTGCGGTTGCTAGAGTTAATGGATTGCGGGATTCAAGCGATGTCTCCCCGGTTCAACGCCGAAACCATTCGCACAGACACTCTTGGGCCTCACAGCCAGAGATGATTTCGCGCGGTTGATGGCGATCGATTTCCCGGTATGCGCCGCTTCCACCAGAAGCACGCAAACAATGGAATACCACTATGAAGGCCTGCGAAGGGAATACCGCCATCGTCACCGGAGCCGTGTCTAGTATAGGCGCTCGCGATCGCAATTGAGCTGGCTTCACGCGGGGCACAAGTCACGCCGCGCATCTGGAAACGGCATCCGCAGTGCGCAAGGTGACGCAGATCGTCTCGGCGGCCGGCAACGCGCGCCTGTCAGGTGGACGTAGAAGAAGCGCTCGGACGAACAGATGGTTGCGTTTGCGGTTGAGACGATCTGCGGGGCTGCGCCTCGCCGTCAACAACGCCGGCATCGGCGGGCCTGGTGAGGCAACCAATTATCCTCTCAGTGACTGGCAAAGGATCATGGACGTCAACCTCAACGGCGTCTTCCGTGGGCTGAAATATGAGATCGCCGCCATGCTGAAATCGGGGGGAGGCGCGATCGTCAACATGTCATCCATTCTCGGTTTGGTCGGTTGGCAAAATGCCTGCGCCTATGTGGCGACCAAACATGCGCTCGTTGGGCTTACCAATGTAGCGGCCATGGAGTATGCCGCGCAGAATGTTCGCGTTAATGCGGTTGGGCCGGCGTTCATTGATACGTCTTTGCTGACGAAGAATTTGGATGCGGAAACGATTAGACTTTTAGCAGCATTGCATCCAATTGGCCGCCGGGGAAGTCCAAGGGAAGTGTCGGCACTGACGTGCTTCCTCCTCTCCGGGAACGCAAGCTTCATCACTGGCAACTATCATCTCGTGGATGGTGGCTACACGGCCAGATGAGTGGGTGCTGACGGGCACGTTATTGTTGCTCTCGCCCACTTGGAAAATGATTCAGATCAAGGCAGGAACCTGCCGCTTCCACGCATCATAGGGGGATGATGTGGAAGCCAATCTCAAGCGCTCCGTTCGGTCGTGAACTCGAACTCGCCGTCCTCGACGAGGACGGCGAACATGCGCTTGTCTTCCCTTGCTTAAAGGGGCGGGAAGGTTGGAAGGCTGCCACGACCGGCGCACGCGTTGACATCCACCCGACTCACTGGCGCGACTGGGTGCCTGATAGGGTCCCGGCAGATAACGGCTTGTCTCTCCGTGACTCGCCTTAACGTTTGGATTCCACGATCAATGCCATGCGCACGAGATGCGACAGGCTGCTCGCGGCCATCTTGCTCATGACATTGGCGCGATGGATCTCGACGGTGCGCGGGCTGATGCCTAGATCGTAGGCGATCGACTTGTTCGGCAGGCCTGACACAAGCCCATCCAGCACCTGCCGCTCCCGCTCCGACAGCGTCGACAGACGGCCATGGATTTCCGCGGATTGAGGGTGAGCTGCATGGACCTGGTTGCGGTTGCCCAACGCAGAGCGGATCGCATCGATCAGAATATCGTCGTCGAAAGGTTTTTCGATGAAATCGGCGGCACCTTCTTTCATCGCCTGGACGGCGAGCGCAACATCGGCATGACCGGTCATGACAATGACCGGGATCGAATGTCCGCGGGATCTGAGCTGTCGCAGGAACTCGATGCCGTCAATGCCGGGCATGCGAACGTCCGTCACGATACAGCCGTCGAGATTGCCCGTCGCTGTGGCCAGAAAAACCGACGCCGATTCGTATAGGCGCACAGCGAAATCAGCCGTCGCCAGAAGAAAACCAAGCGACTTGCGAACCTCGACGTCGTCGTCGACCACATGCACAAGATCGTTACCGGCCATTGGCGACTTCTTCCTTCTGCACGATGCGCAGGGTGAATCGGAAAGCGGTTCCTCCAGCGGGCATTGCTTCGGCCCAGATGTGACCACCGTGCGATTCGACGATAGTGCGGCAAATGGAGAGGCCAACGCCCATGCCCTGCTTTTTGGTGGTGACAAATGGCTGGAAAAGCTGGGCAGAGACTTCCGGCGCTAGTCCAGTGCCTGTGTCTATCACACTCACCTCAGCCATTCCGTCATCGCGGGCGACGGTCGTGACGTGCAGCTCACGGCGTGGCACACCTTGCATGGCTTCCACCGCGTTCCGCATCAAATTGAGCAGAACCTGCTGAATCTGGATGCGGTCGGTCAAGACCAGTTCGGCGGCCGGATCAAGCTTGTAGCTGACGCGCACATCTATTTCTCTTGCGCCGACCAGGGCCAGTGACGAGGCTTCCTCGATGATCGCCGGCAGGCGTTCGACCTGTCGCTCGCTTTCGCCTCGTGCGACGAAGTCCCGAAGATGGCGAATGACGTCTCCGGCTCTCAATGCCTGTTCCGCTGCCTTTTCGACGGCGTCCCTCAGCACCGGCGCGTTCTCTTCCGTGCTTTTTTCGAGAAGCCGTCGGCTGCCCTTGAGGTAGTTCGTGATTGCCGTGAGCGGTTGGTTGATCTCATGCGCCAAAGTCGAAGCCATTTCGCCGAGCGCGGTAAACCGCGCCATATGGAGAAGCTCCTGCTGTTGCTCCTGTATTCTTGCTTCCGCTCTGTAGCGTTCGGTCAAGTCCCGGCAGAAACCGGTAAAGAAGCGGCCGGTTCCAGGATGCATTTCACCGACGGAAAGTTCCATCGGAAAAGTTGAGCCATCCTTACGCATCCCAGTGACGGTGCGGCCGAGCCCGATGATCCGGCGCTCGCCGGTCGATAGATACCGGTGCAGATAAGCATCATGCTCTTC
Organism: Mesorhizobium sp.; assembly: GCA_004020645.1. Lineage (GTDB taxonomy): Bacteria > Pseudomonadota > Alphaproteobacteria > Rhizobiales > Rhizobiaceae > Mesorhizobium. The sequence continues at coordinate 420,950 of SAQL01000001.1, forward strand.
GCGGTAGGGCGACGGCATCAGCAGCTTGACGTTCTGGCCGATGACTTCGCTCGACTGGTAACCGAACAGCGTTTCGGCAGCAGTGCTGAAGGATTGAATTCGGCCTTGTTCGTCGATGACGACCATTGCGTCGGGCACCGTCGCCAGGATCGAGCGCAAATGATCTTCGCGCAATCGAAGGGCGGCGTTTGCATAGGAGAGCTCGCTGACGTCCGTGCCTTCGACAAAAATAGCCGTGATGCGACCATCGTCGGCCTTGATGGGCTGATAGACGAAATCGAGGATGCGCTCTTCGACCGGCTCATCAGCCTTGTTACGAAGGGCGACCTTCACGCCCTGGCCAATATAGGGTTCACCAGTTGCGTATACCTGGTCCAGCAGTTCGTAGAAACCCTGGCCTTCGAGCTCGGGCAGAGCCTCGCGAACCGATTTCCCTATTACTTGCCTCTGGCCAATCAGGCGTTGATAGGCGGCATTGGTCAACTCGAAGACATGACCCGGCTCACGCATCAACGTCATGAACCCCGGGGCCTGCTCGAACATCAGGGAGAGCCGGTCGTGATCGGCCGTGGCCGGCCCTTCACCGCGAGCGCCGGTTGATAAGTCACGTGTTTGTTTGTCGTCCAAATGAAGTCCTTTGATCGGGGAACCCGCAACGCAGTCTAGTTATCATTCATCGCTTTGCTGCACATCCCTCCCAGCAATGCAAACCGACAAAACAGCGAGTCGCGGCCGAGTGGGTAGGTAGGTTTTTGACTCGCATCAAGGCATCGAATGCCGGCGGATGCACTTCATTATCGCATTCAAACGCTCCGGCGAAAGGCGACTGCAATGTCCTACAAGTCAATTACTCTAAACCTTGCCGTAGATGCACCTCCTACACCCATGGTGAAGTTAGGGATCGAGCTTGCGGATCGCTTCGGGGCTCACCTTATCGGCCTGGCGGCTGCAGACGTCCCGCCGCTCGTCGCGACCGGCGACGGCATGGTCTACGAAGGCGAGATCATGCAGATCCAGCGGGCAGAAATCGAAAAGCGGCTTGCCGAACTGCGCGCCGAATTCGTGAGGCTGGTTCCTGAGACCATCAGCAGCGAGTGGAGGCAGGAAGTCTGCAGCCCGACCCGCTTTCTTAGCATCTGCGCCCGCGCCGCCGACCTCATCGTTACCAGCGGCGGGGAGGGAGAAAATGTCTATCGCGCCGTCGAGATAGGAAGCCTTGTACTCGGCACAGGCCGGCCAGTCCTGATCACCGCAAGCAATGTCGAGCATATCATGGCAAAAACCGTGCTGGTCGCCTGGAAGGACACCCGGGAGGCACGACGGGCGCTTGCCGATGCCTTGCCTTTCCTCGCCAAGGCCAACGAAGTGGTCATCGCCACAATCCATAGCGATCGCGACGACAGCATCCGTGACAGCCTCGCCGATGTCGCCGTCTTTCTTGAACACCACGGCATCATGGCGCGAACCGAACTGATCGCCGGCGAGGCTGATGGTGATCGTCTGCTGACATTCGCGCGCTCGATCCATGCTGACCTGGTCGTCTCCGGAGCATACGGCCACAGTCGCCTGCGCGAATGGACGTTCGGCGGCGTCACGCGTACGCTGATCGAAGAGAGCAGCATCAACCGTTTCATGTCGTATTGACCACCGGTCGCATCACAAACTTCAAGCCCGCCAGTTTCATCGTTCAGAGGGATTCCTGTTGACCGAGATCAATGCAGCGGTCGCCAGCACGGCAATAACCTGCCGAGAAACGGGAGTGAAACGACATGAGTTTTCTCGACTACCTGATTTCAGTTGACGCCAGGACCGCCTTGATGGGCCGCATGATGCAGAAGCTCGGCGTCGACAAACAATTGAAGGTCGTTCCGGACCATGTTGCCGTCACCAATCGGGCGGTGGACCGCTGCCGCTCCTGCGGGCACCAGGATGAATGCTCGACTTGGCTCGACGAACACCAACAAGCCGATGATCCGCCAGACTATTGCCGCAACCGCGACCTGATCGCACGGCTACAGCACGCGGCCGGCCAACGATAGAGCGTCGTGCGGACATGCTACTGTTCGCGTCACCAGGCTGCGTGCCGCAGCTTCGCCGATGTCCTGGGGGGGCATCGCTCGCGCAATGTTTCGCATCTGCTGGCTGATGTCGTTCCGGCGCATACCGCCCGCGAGCCTGCACTCCGCGCCCATATAAACAGCCGACTGCCCTCAAGCCACGGCTGCCCGCTTTGCTATCAAGGCTGCCATGACAGGAACCTGGGAGCGATGCCTCGCAAAGGCGCACCGCTAACGACAATGCGATGCGCCGGCAGTTCTTGCGCGGGGTGATACGTGCTGATTTGCGGACATCAACAAGGTTGGCCAATAAAGATATATTGACAATGTTTCTTTATGGTGCGATTCCAACCCATATCGATGAACGGCTCCCTTTGAAAGCAAATGCATCGACGCCATCATGGATGACTCCACTCGGCGCGTTGCGGAGCTGTTTGAGTGTGGAAATCATCTTGAGGTCTTTGGGCCTTCGAAAAACAAGAGCGTGCACATGACTGCGAATGGTCGGAGCAAGAGAACGATCATCATCGGTGGTGCCCCGTTGCCGGACATGCTTGACGAGGCCATGATCCGTCTTGTGGTTCACGGCTTTTATGATGAGATTCGCCGCGACGATCTTCTCGGCCCCATCTTTCATGACGCCATCCAGCCCGAGGCGTGGCCGCGCCATCTGGCTAAGATGTGCGACTTCTGGTCCGCTACGCTGCTCCGGACGTCCCGTTATGAAGGCCGGCCATTACCGCCACACCTGGCGATTTCCGGCCTTGGAGTGGCGCATTTCCGGCGTTGGCTAAAGCTGTTTCGCGCAACCGTGCACCGCATTTGCCCACCCGAGGTTGCGGCGTTGTTTATGGATCGCGCACTGCGCATAGCTCACAGCTTCCGTCTCGCGGTCGCCTTCAGCCGTGGCGAGACTACGATGGGCATTGAACCGATCGCCGAGAAGGAACTGTGATGCCGGGTTCGTGGTGTTTACGGGAGGTAGATCCGTGCGGCTGACTAATTTTTCGGATTATGCCTTGAGAATGTTAATGTATGCGGCCTCTGCCGGTGATCGCCTGATCACGATCGAGGAGGTGGCACGCACGTTCAACGTATCCAAAACGCACCTGAACAAGGTTGCCAACACCCTGACGCGCGGCGGTTACTTGAAGGCGGTCCGCGGTCGCTCCGGTGGCCTTGCCCTCGGGCGGAGCCCCGAGATGATCCGGATCGGCGACGTGGTACGCTTGACCGAGCCAGATTTCGCGCTTGTGGAGTGCTTCGCGACCGGAAATCAGTGCGTGCTCACCGGCTGCTGCAAACTTTCAGGCATGTTCGGCGACGCGATGGCCTCATTCCAGAATACCCTTGACCGTTACACGCTGGCCGACATCGCGCTGATGCCCAAGGACTTTGTCGGCGGGCTGCCTGCATCCGAGGCTTCGGCGTATCGATAAGCGTGGGTAAGGCCCCGATCTACAATTCAACCGCAACGCCGCGCGATTCGCGTCTGCCGGCCCGTGGAGACAAGCATGACTGATCCAAACAAGAACGACACGCCGACGGTCAAGCAATTCGAGTCGGGCGTCGATCTCAGCAATACGCTGCTTCCCATGCTGATAGGCGGGCTTGTTCTGATCATCGTCGGTGCAATCGCGGTCATGACGTTTGTCTAGTTTTTCCTAGCCAAACGGCAATGCTCATCAACATTGCGAAAGCGCAAAGAAGGCGGTCTGAGCGGAATCTATGAAGACGCTTCGCAATCACGGAGGACTTCATCGTGAAGGAGCGGAGTTCCATCAGTCCCGACACGGTCGTCGACGAGATCATGAGGAAATGGCCGGCAACGGTGGCGGTGGTGCTGAGTTACAAGATGCTCTGCGTGGGCTGCCCGATAGGCACCTTCCATACCGTGACTGAGGCATGCCATGAGCATCAGATCAACGAGACCGACTTCCTAGCCGATCTGGTATCGGCTGTTCGAGCGAGCGGGTGACAGTCAGCCCTTGGTCCGGTTCTCTGAGAGGACCACAAGCCGATGCGCATCCTTGACCGTGACTTTCTGGCGTCCGCTGACAATTATCCCACTCTCTTCCCATTTGCTGAGCAAGCGGCTGACGGTGTGCAGTGTCGTCCCTGTCATTTCGGCAATGTCCTGCCTCGAGATCGGAAAATCTATTTCGATGCCGCTTTCGGTGTTCCGGCCAGTCTGATTTGCCAATCGCAGCAGCGCGTGAGCAACGCGCTGCTCGACCTGTTCAGTGGACATCTCCACAACGCGCGTCTGGGTTTCTTGCAGCCTGTTTCCGACGGTCCGGTACGTGGTTGACCCAAACGTCGGGAAACGACGCGCCAATTCGGGCCATAACGCATTTGGCCAGGCCAGTACGACACAGTCCACCGCAGCTACGGCGCTGGCGGGATAGGTCGTCCGGCCGAGCGCCGCGGCGACGCCAAAAATTTCGCCTTCACTGATGTATCTGGCGATGACCTGCTGTCCGTCCGGTGTGGTGCGGACGACGCGTATATGGCCGGCGATCAGCACGTAGAAGGAATGGGCCTCGGTGTCCTGCTCGAAGATCGAGGAGTCCTTGGCATAGCGAGACGATCGAGCGCCTCGGAGTATCTCGCTCTGCTCTTCGGGCGCCATCCCCTGGAAAAGCGGCAGCCGCGATATCAGTGATCGGTCCAGCGCAGCCAAGCAGAATCCTCGTCAGTCGTGCGGCAGACCTTTCTTACCCCGAGTTTGCGCCAGCGCAAATTCTCCCGGGGCAGATCAGGCTAAATGACATGGAACGGCCAAATGCCGCGAAGACGAAACAAAGGACAAATCGATGAAACTCTCCATCCTGGCCGCCGCAATCTCCATCCTCGCGCTCGTCGGCGGCGCAAACGCGGAAGAGCACGTGGTGCAGATGCTCAACAAGGGCGAAAAAGGCGCGATGGTCTTCCAGCCGGCCTTCGTCAAGGCCGCGCCCGGCGACACCGTCAAGTTCGTACCGACCGACAAGACCCACGACGCCCAGTCAATCAAGGGCATGATTCCGGATGGCGCAGAACCGTTCAAGGGGAAAACGAACGAGGAAATCACCGTCACGCTGACCCAGGAGGGTGTCTATGGCGTCAAATGCGCGCCTCACTACGGCATGGGCATGGTCGCGCTGATCGCGGTCGGCAAGCCGGTCAACCTCGATACGGCCACGGCGGTCAAGCATGCCGGGAAAGCAAAGAAGGTGTTCGCGGACCTGCTCAGCCAGGTTCCGGCCAACTGATCAACACCGATACAGCCGTGCCTGCCCGATGTGGGCAGTTTGGGTCGGACGGACCGAGGGCGGCGGTTCATCCGGCCCTTTCATCTTGAGACACAACTATGGGTATTCCACGTCTGCGGGCCTACTCCGGGCCCGCGATTCTTTCCTACGGGTTCAGGCCCTTCTTTTTCCTCGGCGCGCTCCATGCCGGGCTCTCCGTCATGCTTTGGCTGCCGATGTATGCAGGCGAACTCGATGCTCACAGCGCGTTTGTTCCAGTCGACTGGCATGTGCACGAGATGCTGTTCGGCTATCTGCCGGCGATCGCTACCGGGTTCCTGCTGACCGCCATCCCGAACTGGACCGGCAGGCTGCCCGTGCAAGGTCCACCATTGCTGGCACTGGTTATCCTCTGGATTGCCGGGCGCGCCGCCGTCTTCTTCTCGGCGAATATCGGCTGGGAAGCAGCCGCTGTCATCGACGTGGCTTTTCTGCTTGCGGTCACGGCTGCGGCGGCCCGCGAAATCGTCGTGGGAAGGAACTGGCGCAATCTCAAAGTGTTGCTGCCGCTGGCCGTTCTCGCCTGCGCCAACGGCGCGTTCCATGTGGAGGCGCATCTTCAAGGCACATCGGACATCAGCCGCAGGCTCGGCATCGCCGCGGCGATCATCCTCATCTCGCTCATCGGCGGCGCATCATTCCGAGCTTCACGCGCAACTGGCTCGTCCGCGAAAACCCGGGCAGGCTTCCAGCACCCTTCGACCGTTTTGACGTGGCATCGATAGCCATCTCGGTTGCCGCACTGGGTACATGGACGGTTATCCCGGACAGCAGCACCTCGGGACTGCTCATGGCCGCCGCCGCAACTTGCCAGGCATGGCGTTTGTCGCGCTGGGCGGGAGAGCGCACCATACGGGATCCGCTCGTGCTTGTACTCCATGCAGCATACGCCTTTGTGCCGGTCGGTCTTGCCTTGGTCGCGGCGTCGATCTTCTTTCCCAACGCCGTGCCCGCTGCGGCGGGGTTCCACGCCCTCGGCGCCGGCGCGATCGGCTCGATGACGCTTGCTGTAATGGCCCGGGCAACGCTCGGACACACTGGGCGAGAGCTCAAGGCAGGAAGAGGAACGTCGTTTGTCTTCGCGGCCATCCTTCTGGCGGGATCATTGAGAACCCTGGGCGCCTTCGTCCCTGATGATGGAGTGATCCATCTGGCGGGCGCCGCATGGGTGGCGGCATTTGCCGGTTTCATTCTGGTCTACGGAACCGCATTGATGAGGCCAAAGGCGCGGTGAAGCGGGCGGCGGCACACCCGCGACGGTCGACAGAACCTGTGGAACTGCTTCTATTTGTCAGATGCCGAGGTACCCGAGGATCAGCTTCCTCCACCCCGGTCGGTCCCGCACCAACCTGAATCCCAGATTGTCGGGAGGCGTTCCAACGGCACAGCCCCCGCTTTTGCCGTCGCTGACGAAGTTCGACATATAGGTCCTGTGAAATCCTTCAACGACATGGACGCCGCAATTGTCGAGGGAATTCGCAACCCCAGTTCCATCCGCCGCCAGTGTTGCGCGGACAAAGCATGTCGATGTCCACTCCCAGACGTTGCCGGAAAGATCGGCGAGGCCACGGGAGTTCACGCCAAAGGTGCCTCGGCTCCTCGGCAAGGGATCCGGGCTGCGATCGAGTTGGGCCTCGGCCTTGTAGCGGGCAAGCCAACGCTTGGCGGGGTTGTTGGCGTCGGCTTGGGGCCCCTCAAATCCGCCTCTGAAACGCTCTGCTGCCGCAAAGGCCCATTCCTCGTCTGTAGGCAGCCGCCAGTAATCGCCGGTCGCTTGAGAATACCACCGGGCATAGGCGCTGGCGTCGAGATAACTCACTCCGGTCACCGGCGCATTGGGCGGGATCTCACGTGTCTCCTGTGGCGACTGGCAGGCACCGGCCTTCACACAGTCTGCATAGTCGGCCACGCTGACCTGATAGGTCATGATTTCGATGGGCTTGTTGAACCGTCGCTTGAGGCGGGGATTGGCTTGCGGATGTTCGCCCCGCAGGAACTCGCCCGGCAGGGAATAGGTGATCGAACCGGGAGGCAAGGTGACCGTGATGGTGACAGGGTGGAGTCGATGTCCACTCCAGCTGACGGCGGACAAGCCTATCGGCACCGTTGCGGCCGCGATGGCGACCGAGGCAACCTTCAGGAAGGAAAGCGGCATGGCTTTTTGTCCATACCCGGACAGCGAGTGCTGTCCGGGTAATTGCGGTGTCGTCAGTTTGTGGCGATGGCTTTAGGAGCCTCGACCTGCGTCATCAGGTCGTCATTCCACTCGCCTTCGACCATGAAATGAGCCGTAGCTCCGAGTTCCACAGCCTCGATCAGATTGTGGTTCACGTAGGCGTAGACCCCCGGCTGCAGGAAGGTGTAGAGCGCCGCGCCCGCCGATCCGCCGCGAATGAACCAGGTTTCCAGATCCTTGGCCGGCGTGTTGGCAAATTTGCCCTCTTCCCAGACGTAATCGCCGTGACCGCCAATCAGGTGCGGGCGCGTATCGCGGTTGGCTTGCGAATGGACGATCAATACCGTTTCGCCAACATTCGCCTTCATCGCGTTGTCGCCGGTCAGTGATCCGACCTTGCCGTTGAACACCACATGTGTCGGGATCAATCCGCGCATCACTTTCATCATGTCGTCGTAACCGTCGCCGGCCGTTTCATAGCTCTTGAAGTTGCCGTTCTCGTCACGCGGGATATAGAAGTCGTTTTCGCCGATATAGAAGATCCTGTCGTATTTGACCGGCTTTCCCTTGTCGTCCTTCAGACCATCTCGCGGCAGGACCATGATCGCGCCGCTCATGCCGGATACGACATGCCAGGGGATCATCGAGCCGCCGGGCGCGCAGTGATAAACGAACGTTCCCGAGCGGGTAGCCTTGAAACGCAGGGTCACCTGCTCGCCAGGATTGACCAGCGTGAGTTCGCCGCCGCCCAGCGCCCCGGTTGCGGCATGGAAATCGATGTTGTGGGCGAGCGTGTTGGTGTCCGGATTGATGAGCGTCAGTTCGACGTAGTCGTCCTGGTGCACAACCATCAGCGGGCCGGGAACAGAGCCGTTGTAGGTCATGGCATTGAGCGTCGTGCCGTCGGCATCGATGACAACAGGCTTCTCCTCGATCGTCATGGTGAATTCGACGATCTTCGGGCCGCCCTTGGCGACCTGATCGTGCGGATGGACGAACGGCGGTGCCACGAGCTTGACCTTCTCGCGGGCAAGTGCCCCGATGTCTGCCGGGGCGAACGTTGCGGAAAATGCCGGCATCGCCGCCACGGCGGCAGCGCCGATGGCTGCTCCGAAGAGGGCTTCGCGTCGCGTGAACATGTCAGTCTCCTATCTATCAACCGTTGTGGATGAGTAGAATTTACCTGACCAGACGCATTGTTTCTTTGCGTTGGCGCAAATTGAGGAGTTAAAGCTTGGCGAGAGATAGACTTGGATACGGCAATCTTGCGCGTTATTCGAGTTTTTGGGTTGTGTTCGAGCCAGACACATGCAGTGGCGAAGTTTTCCGAACCAGCGCCGCTATCCGCACTTGGCTCCCGATCAGTTGTCTAGCTTTCGTCCCGATCGATCAGGATCCGCTCGGCAGCTCCGTCGAGATCCTCGTATTGACCGCTCCTCAAAGCCCACAAGAAGCCGGACAGACCTAGCGCGCCGAGAAAAAGAGCTACGGGTATGAGATAGACAAGCGTCGTCATGAGGATCGTGCCAATGCGCCGGCAGTGGAACGTTTGCCGCGCGTACCAACCGTCTCGGGTGAGCTCGCGGCAAAGCCTTGCAGCCTCAGCGCATTGCCAATGACAAGCAGTGACGAAGCCGACATCGCGATTGCCGCGATCAGCGGCGTGACGTGCCCCAGAATGGCGATCGGCACGGCGATGGTGTTATAGACGATTGCTATGGCGATGTTTTGCCGGATCAGTCGTCCGGCCTTTCGCGAGATGTCGAGGGCAAGGGGTACTGCCGAAAGGCTTTCGCGCAGGAACACGAAATCCGCCGCTTTGCGGCCGACATCGGCCGCCGTGGCTGGAGCGATCGAGACGTGTGCCGCGCCCAGCGCAGGGGTGTCGTTGAGGCCGTCGCCAACCATCAGCACCTTGTGGCCGTCTTTCGCCAGCGTTTCGATATACACGACCTTGCCCGAAGGGAGCAGCGCCGGAACAAAGTGATGGATGCCCAACGTCGCCGCGACCTCGCCGCAAGCAGCTGCGGTATCGCCCGACAGCATTTCCACGGGAACCCGGGCATTGTTCAATTGCTCGACGGCCGCTCTGGCGTCTGAACGCAGCGCGTCCTCGAAGACAAAGGACGCGACAATGATCCCATCTTTGGTCAGAACCGTTCCGCCGTATCCGCTTTCGCCGGCGGTTCGGGCCTTCCACCCGGCCCAGCCGCGCCGGCCAAGCCGCCAGGTGCTTCCCATGGCGGTCGCTTCGATCCCGAAACCAGGGTGCTCGCTGACGGACTCGAGCTTCGGCTGAGCAGCAAAGCCCGCAGCGCCGGCTATGGCCATTGAGAATGGATGGCGGGAATGCACGGCCATGTCGCCTGCGATGGCCAGCATGGCCGGATCGATGGACGACGCGTTGACGAGCCGGGGCTGTCCGAGCGTAAGCGTTCCTGTCTTGTCGAACACCGCCGTGTCGATCGCCGCCAGACGCTCCATGGCCGAACCATCCTTGACCATGACGCCGCTTTCGAACAGACGCCGCGCAGCGACCACCTGCACGATGGGCACGGCGAGACCGAGCGCACACGGGCAGGTGATGATGAGAACGGCGATGGCGATCGTTACTGCCTGGTGCCAATCGCCGGTCGCCGCCATCCAGCCAAGGAACGTAACCAAGGCGGTCAGATGGACCACTGGAGCATAGAGCGCTGAAACGCGGTCGGCGATCCTGCGATAATGCGCGCGACCGCCCTCGGCGGCTTCCATCAGCCGGACCATCTCGGCCAGGAAGGAATCCTTTGCGGCGGCTGTTGCTTCGATGATCAGCGGGCCTGTGAGATTGAGCGTGCCGGCCTGCACGGTTTCGCCTGATGACACGGTTCTGGGTGTGCTTTCACCGGAAACCAGTGAACAGTCGAGATCGGAAGAGCCTTGAATGATCTTGCCGTCGACGGGAATCCTTTCGCCGGCGGTGACCAGCAGCTGCAAGCCGGGTTCGATCTCCTCAACCGGCAGGTAGTCGCGCGAACCATCCTCGCGCAGCACCATGGCGCCCCGCGCCGCCAGCCGTGACAGGCCGTTCACGGCGGTCCGGGCACGCTCGCGCATCACGTGATCCAGCGTGCGGCCGATCAACAGGAAGAACAGCAGCGACACCGACGCATCGAAATAGGCGTGGTCGCCATGGTTGATGGTCTCGTAGAGGCTCATTGCGTAGGCGAGCGAAACGCCAACCGCAATCGGCACGTCCATGTTCATGCGCCCGTGACGCAACGCATTCCATGCCGATCGGAAATAGATTCCGCCGGCGAAGGCGAGCGCCGGGATAGCGATCAGCGCCGAGACCCAATGGAACAGGTCACGCGTCGCGCCTTCCGCGCCCGACCAGACCGAGACGGAAAGCAGCATGATATTGCCCGCAGCAAAGCCGGCGACCGCGACGGCCCGGATCAGTTCCGAAAGCGTCTTGTCTTTTTCATGAATCTCCGGATCGAAAAGATGCGCCGGGTAGCCCAGCAGCTCTAGTGCAGCGACGATGGGAGGAGCCTCGTTCCCACGCCACTGGACCGAGACCCGTTTGGTCGAAAGGTTGACACGAGCGCGCTCGACGCGATCGAGCTTTCCGAGAGCCGTCTCGATCGCCTGGATGCAGGCCGCGCAGTGAACCGTCGGCACCGACAGATCGGTCTGGCGAAGGTCATCGTCAAGCGAGCGGCTTGCCAACCTGATCTCCTGGCTCGATGGCAAGCTGGATGTCGCTCCGCCCAGATCCAGCGCCATTTCAGCGCCCGGCGCACAGCAGCTCATTGCAGTGCTCCGTGAGAAATCATGATCCGGCGAACGTCGCGATAGGATTCTGCCAGACCGGCATCCGTGTCGACTTCGACGATCCAGACGCCATCCCTTGGTGTGTGCCGCGCGGCAAATTCCTGGCCCGAGGCAACGGCGAGAGTGACGGCTTTGTCCGCGCCCTCGTAGGCAGGATGACGAAACAGCACCTTGACGCTACGCAAGGGAACCGGCTTGCCGGCGGCATCGTTGAGACTGTAGCGGACTTCGCCCCAAGAGATCGTCAATTTGCCGGTCCAGCCGAGTGCCGCCTGCGCACGCCCTTCCTCGGCCTTTCGGTTGAATTGCTGGCTGGCCACATAGGAGTTTTCGACGACGAGGCCGGTCCAGCTCGTGCTGGCGAGCGTTGCCATGGTCAGATTCACACCAACGATCACGCCGAAAAAACTGAGTATGATGAGCAACATATGCCTGCCGGTGAATTCGCGGTTTTTTTGCGTATGGGCGCTCATCTGACGATCTCCGGGGCGTTGAAGGTGGCGGTGTATTCGTCCGTTTCGAAACTCGCCTTGTCCTCGACGCGGAATTTGAATGTTTGTGTCGCGCTTCCGACCTGGTCCACCGGCTGGCGCACGAAAACCTTCAGCATCTTCAGGCGGTCGGGTTCGACCGCGACGGCGAAGGACCGGTCTGCGGGAAGGTCGATACCGACGACGCTCATTTCGGCTCCCCGCAGGCCCTGCATCGTGACAACGATCGTCCTTGGCTCGGGGATCATATTGAGCAGCTTGACGGTGTAGCCGTTGCGGATCGAACCGTCGGACAGCGTGACGAATTGCGGGTTGCGGTCGTGCAGAACGTTGACTTCGAGCCGGTCGCGCGTCAGCAGCGAATAGAGCAGGGCGAGACCGACTGCCGACCAAGCTCCCATGTAGACGAAGGTCCGTGGCCTGAAGATCTTGCGGATATGGAAATGGGCCAACTTATCGGAGAAAGCGCCGCTGCCGGTTCGGACCAGCGAAGGGTTCACCGAGCAAGAGCCGCCAGCAGTCGCCACCGCCATGTTGGCGTTGTAATCGGACAGCGTCGCATAAGAGATCAGCCCGGGCTCCTTGCCGAGCTTGGCCATGACGCCGTCGCAGGCATCGATGCACAGCGCGCAAGTGATGCATTCGAGCTGCTGACGGTCGCGAATGTCGATTCCCATCGGGCAGACCGCGACGCAGGCATTGCAATCGACGCAGTCTCCGACGAGCTGCCCCGCGGCCTGGACCTTCTTGGCGTGCCGCGACCGAGGTTCGCCACGCCAGTCATTGTAGGTCACGGTGAGCGAATTTTCGTCGAGCATGGCCGCCTGGATGCGCGGCCACGGGCACATATAAGTGCAGACCTGCTCGCGCATCATCCCGCCGAATGTGTAGGTGGTAGCCGTCAGCACGCCGATGGTGATGTAGGCGACCGGCGCAGCGGTGCCAGCGAAGACCTCGCCAATCAGCGATGGCGCATCGGCGAAATAGAAGATCCAGGCGCCGCCGGTCGCTGCCGCTATGGCCAGCCAGATCGCGTGTTTCGATACACGCAGCACAAGCTTGCGCGCGGTCCACGGTCCGGCGTCGAGTTTCATGCGGGCATTGCGATCTCCCTCGATCGCGCGCTCCACAACCAGAAACAGATCGACCCATACGGTCTGCGGACAGGTATAGCCGCACCAGGCTCTGCCAACTCTGGATGTGATTAGGAAAAGGCCGATGCCGGCCATAACGAGAAGGCCGGCGACATAGAAGAATTCCTGCGGCCAAATCTCGATGAAAAAGAAATAGAAGCGGCGGTTGGCAAGATCGATCAGCACGGCCTGATCGGGAGCAAACGGACCTCGATCCCAGCGCAGCCAGGGCGTCAGGTAGTAGATGCCCAGCGTGATCGCCATCACCAGCCACTTGAAGCGGCGAAAGCTGCCCGAGGCGCGCTTGGGAAATATCTTCTTGCGCGGTGCATACAGCGGCTGGCGGACCTTGGCGGAGTTGACCGCCTCGGCTTCGAGCCGTTCTATCTGCGTATTGTCCAGCACGAGAAACTCCAGTCGCGCAGCTTATGGTCTCGGTGTGCGCAGTCGGACTTTGTTCTTTTGCCGGTGCCCGAAATGCCGCGTTGAACAAGCCTTGCCGCAGGGTGGCGTGGTGCGCGTTGATGCAAGTCAATCGCGAACGCCGGATTGCAGTCGAGACCCGGCGCAAGCCGGGCCTCGTCGCTTGGCTGGCGAAGGGCCGGGAATAGGACCCCCCTCTATTCCCCACCACCAAGCGAATGGATGTAGACCGCTAGCTCCTTGACCTTGGTCTCGCCAAGACGCTCAACCCAGGCCGGCATCACGCCGTGCTTGGGTGCGCGGACCTGCGCGGCGATTGCCGTTTCGTTCGACCCGTAGAGCCAGATCGCATCGGTCAGATCGGGCGCGCCGAGCTCTTTGTTGCCCTTTGCATTGTCGCCATGGCAGGCTACGCAGTTTTCGGCGAAGACCTTGGCGCCCGGCTCGACCAGTTTTGCATCTTGAACCGGGCCGGACAGGCTGGCGACATAGGTACTGACCTGTGCGACCTGATCGCGGGTGATGATCTCGCCAAAAGCCGGCATTTCCGATAGGCGTGTACCCGGGACGGATGCGAAGCGTATGCCGTGCGTGATCGTTTGCTGGATCTGCTCGGCCGTGCCGCCCCACAACCAGTCATCGTCATTGAGGTTGGGAAAGCCCTTGGACCCCTGGGCATCGGAAGCGTGGCACTGCACGCAATTGACCTTGTACGCAGCGCTGCCTGCGGCAACAGCGAATTCGCGCAACGCGTCGTCGCCGGCAATCTCCGAGACGGTTTTCGATTGTATCGCTGCGGCATATTTCGCCTTGGCGATTTCGGCCGCAGCAAGCTCGTTGTTGACGTCGTCGCGGCTCGAATAGCCAAGCACGCCCTTGGTCGCCGAGGTCAGCATCGGCCATGCCGGATAGGCGATGGTGTAGCCGATCGCCCAGACGATGGTGATGTAGAACGTTATGACCCACCAGCGCGGAAGTGGGTTGTTGAGCTCCCTGATACCATCCCACTCGTGGCCGGTGGTGGAGATGCCCGACACTTCGTCGATATGTTCATCGCTCATGATCAGTCGTCCTTCAGAGGAATGCGGGCGGCTTCATCGGCCTGCTTGCCACTCCCGGGACGGAATGCGAAGGCGACCGTTCCGACGAAGAAAAGTGCCATGGCGAGCAGGGCCCAACTGTCGGCGAACTCTCTCATCCAGTGGTAATCCATGGTCCTTCTCCTCAGCGGTAGCCAGCGGCTTCGTCGTAGGTCTTGAAATCGACCAGCGTGCCGAGCATCTGCAGATAAGCGACCAGGGCATCCATCTCGGTCACCTGTTGCGGATTGCCGTCGAAGTCACCGAGCTTGGCCTTCGGATAGCGGCCTTCCAGGTCGGATGTGTCGGCATTGGGATCGGCCTGCGCCATAATGTCATCTCTGGCGTGAGCGATCATGTCATCGGAGTAGGGGACACCGACGCGCCTGTTTGCGATAAGGTGCGTCGAGAAGTCCTTCACCTCGATCGCGGTATCCTTCAGGAAGGCATAGCTCGGCATGATCGATTCCGGCACCACCGAACGCGGCTCGACAAGATGCTGAACGTGCCACTCGTTCGAGTAGCGATCTCCGACCCTGGCGAGGTCCGGCCCGGTGCGCTTCGATCCCCACTGGAACGGGTGATCGTACATCGACTCGGCTGCCAGGCTGTAGTGACCATAGCGCTCGACCTCGTCACGGAACGGCCTGATCATCTGGCTGTGACAGAGGTAGCAGCCCTCACGCACATAGATGTTGCGTCCGGCGAGTTCGAGCGGCGAATAGGGCCGCATGCCCTCGACCTTCTCGATCGTGTTGTCGAGATAGAAGAGCGGTGCGATTTCGACGATGCCACCGATCGTCACCACCAGGAGGGAACCAACGAGAAGAAGCGTGGCGTTCTTCTCGATGATCGCGTGTTTGTCCATCAAGCCCATTTTCTGGCTCCTTATTGTGCGGGCTGAAGGGCGGGGATGGAGGCTGGCATCGGCTCCTCCTCGCGTTGGTAGCCGAGGATGGTCATGGTGATGTTCCAGGTCATGATGACAGCACCGGCGAGATACATCGCGCCACCCACGGCGCGCATGACGTAGTAGGGATGCATGGCGGCCACGGTCTCGGCGAACGAGTAGACCAGGAAGCCTTGCTTGTCGTACTCGCGCCACATCAGGCCCTGCATGATGCCGGAAACCCACATCACCGCGGCGTAGACGACGATCCCGAGGGTCGCCAGCCAGAAGTGCCAGGTAACGAGCCGCAGAGAATAGAGCTGTTCACGGTTCCACAGCTTCGGCACCATGTAATAGATCGCGCCGAACGAGATCATGCCTACCCAGCCGAGCGCGCCGGAATGGACATGCCCGATGGTCCAGTCGGTGTAGTGCGACAGCGAATTGACCGCCTTAATCGACATCATCGGACCTTCGAAGGTCGACATGCCGTAGAAGGCAATGGCCATCACCATCATGCGGATGATCGGATCGGTGCGCAGCTTGTCCCAGGCGCCGGACAGCGTCATCAGGCCGTTGATCATGCCTCCCCAGGAGGGCATCCAAAGCATGATCGAAAACACCATGCCGAGCGTTTGCGCCCAGTCGGGCAGGGCGGTGTAGTGCAGGTGATGCGGCCCGGCCCAGATGTAGAGAAAGATGATCGCCCAGAAGTGGATGATCGACAGCCGGTAGGAATAGACTGGCCTGTTCGCCTGCTTGGGCACGAAATAATACATCATGCCAAGGAAGCCGGCTGTGAGGAAGAAGCCGACGGCATTGTGGCCGTACCACCATTGCGTCAAGGCGTCCTGGACGCCGGAGAAGGCGGAGTAGCTCTTGGAGCCCAGGAGAGACGCCGGCATCGACAGATTGTTGATCAGGTGCAGCATCGCGATGGTCACGATGAAGGACAGATAGAACCAGTTGGCGACGTAGATATGCGGTTCCTTGCGCTTCAGGATGGTGCCGAGGAACAGGACGAGGTAGGCGACCCAGACGATGGTCAGCCATATGTCCACATACCATTCGGGCTCGGCGTATTCGCGGCTCTCGGTGATGCCAAGCAGGTAGCCGGTCGCGGCCATGACAATGAAGAGCTGATAACCCCAGAACACGAACCAGGCGAGATTGCCGCCGAACAGCCGGGCGCGGCTGGTGCGCTGCACGACATACATGGACGTGCAGATGAGCGCGTTGCCGCCGAAGGCAAAAACGACGCCGGATGTGTGCAATGACCGCAGGCGGCCGAAGTTGAACCAGGGCTCGATGTTGAGATCCGGATAGGCAAGCTGCAGCGCGATGACCACGCCGACAAGCATGCCGACAACACCCCAGAACATGGTGGCGATGGCGCCGTAGCGGATTGGCCCATCCATGTAGGCAGAAGGATCGACCGATGCTGCTGGCACAAAGCTGGTGTTGCGCAGAAGGACGACGACAAAGCCAAGCAGCACGAAGAACAGCACCCACATGTGCTGACGAAACGGCTCGTCCACGCCGAAGCCGGCTGCCACCAGCGCCAGAAAAGCGAAAAGGCCCAAAGTGACGATTTCTGTGCCGAACTTCATGACATGTCCCCGACCGCTGATCCCGATGCGCGGACGCCAATCCGCAGCAACACCAATTCCGCGGCTACATCGTCGCCGCCTTGATCCAAATCAAAGCTGCATGGTTTTGGATTGGGCAGCGTTGGTTTTGCGAACGAGTGGGAGGCGGCCATTGAACGAAGAGAAAGAGCGGGGATCGTCGCTGTTCGAAGTGCGCCGCGAGAATTCGATGCTAGCTGGCCGATCCAGCAGAGAGGCAATCCCAAGCGCAGTGATGACGCGCGCGCACAGGGAAAAACTGCAGCTCTGTGATGCTCTGGAGAAAATCGCGGACGCTTTGCCGAATGTCGATCGCCTGAAGTGCCTTGGCATAGCCAACGCAATCGTTCCGTTGTTGCGCAATATTCATCAATATGAAGAAACGATCATCTTTCCCGCCTATGAGGCCGCTACAGGCGGCAGCAACAACATTGCCTCAACCCGGCGATTGCGCGCCGAACACGTCGAAGACGAATGCTTTGCCGGGGAGGTGACTGAAATCCTGCTGGCGATCGGCCATGGCGAGAGAGTCGAGAATGCCGAGGCGGTCGGCTTCATGCTGCGTGGCTTCTTCGAAAGCATGCGCCGTCACATCGCATTTGAACGCGAGCATGTCTTGCCGGCGATCGGGATCATCGACCAAGGCGCAATCTAAGCGCCGGAGCGTCGCTCCAGTCGGCTTAGGCTGTCGATAGTCACATGCCGGTTGTTCTCGATCCGGATCACGCCGTCCGTTCTTAGCCTGGTCAGCTGGCGGCTCACCGTCTCGATCGTCAGCCCAAGAAAGTCGGCGATGTCGGCGCGTGTCAGCGGCAGGTCGAAGGTCGCCGATCTTGCGGTGGGGTTGACCGTGGGATCGATATTCCTGGCGATCATCAGCAAGAAGCTTGCCACCTTTTCCGAAGCGGTCTTGCGCCCCAGCGTCAGCATCCAGTCGCGTGCTTCGTCGAGCTCGTTCAGCGTCTGCTTGAGCAGGCGATCCTCGAGTTCCGGCGATTCCTTCATCATCCGTTCGATGGCGGCCTTCGGAAACGAACACAGGGAAACGGCGGTTGCGGCTTCCGCGTTGATCGCGCTTTCCACCTTGAACGGCCGGCCCAGAAAGTCGGGCGCAAACTGGAGGCCGACGATCTGCTGGCGACCGTCGGAAAGGCTCTTTGTCAGCTTGACCACACCCGAAAGCACATTCGAATAGCTGTCGACGGTCTCGGCGTCGCCGATCAGTTCGATCCCGGGCTCAACCCTGTGTTTTGACGAGGTCTTGGCGAGTGCGACCAACTGGTCGGGATCGAGCGCACCACAGACTCCGCGATGCCGTGCCTCGCAAGACTGGCAAAGTACTGGAATGCCGGCACTGTGAACGTCCTCCCGCACTGTCATCATAATCGTCCCGACGGATCCAAGGTGCCCATAAGATAGCATCGGCGGCAGAAAATCTGTTGCGGCAGTTTGTCCGCGGAGGGCCTTGACCGAAATCAAGGCGACGGTGGCGACCTACGGCCAGAATTCAGCCTTGCAAGGATGATGGAAGGCGACATGCGACCGGAATTGGCTGCCAAGCTTGGCGAGAATGTCCCCCGCTACACCAGTTACCCGACCTCGCCGCATTTTCATTCAGGCGTTGATGCTGCCGTCTATCGAGGTTGGTTGCAGGGGCTCGATGATGGCGACGAGATCTCGCTGTACCTGCACATCCCCTACTGTGACAAGCTTTGTTGGTTCTGTGCGTGCCACACCAAGCAGACACGCCATTACGAACCGGTGACCACGTATCTGCGCTCACTGCACGCTGAAATAGCTACCGTCGCCAGTCTTGTCGGAGGCAAGGGCCGTGTGGGTGCTGTCCATTTCGGCGGTGGCTCGCCGACGATGCTCAAACCCGAGGATATGGTGGCGCTGGGAACTGTCCTGCGCAACAGTTTCGAGTTTCTTCCCGGCGCCAAGATCAGCGTCGAAATCGAACCCAACGATATGGACGACGCCCGCCTCGATGCACTCGCCGAAATCGGCATGACCCGAGCAAGCCTCGGCGTCCAGGATTTCGATCCGAAGGTGCAGAAGGCGATCAACCGCGAGCAGAGTTTTCTGCAGACCAAAGCGGTAGTCGAGGGCGTTCGTTCGCGCGGCGTCGAATCAGTCAATCTCGACCTGCTCTACGGCTTGCCGCATCAGACCCGGGACAGCGTCTCCTCCACCGTGGCGCAGGCGCTGACTCTGGAGCCGGACAGGATGGCGCTTTTCGGCTATGCGCATGTGCCCTGGTTTAAGAAGCACCAGACGATGATTGACGAAGCGTGGCTGCCGAATTCGGTCGAACGCTTCGCTCAATCGCAAATTGCCGCTGGCCTTATGCTGAAGGCAGGGTATCAAGCCGTGGGGTTCGATCATTTCGCCAGATCCGGTGATGCGCTGGCCGTTGCGGCACGGACCGGAACCTTGCACCGGAACTTCCAGGGCTATACCGAGGATCGCTGTGAGACACTGATCGGGCTTGGTCCTTCATCGATCAGCCAGTTCCACCAAGGCTATGCACAGAACATGCCGGCGACCGCCGAATACGGACGCATGGTGGAGCAGGGAGGTCTGGCTGCCGTGCGCGGCATCGAGTTGTCGGAAGATGACCGCGTGCGCGGCTGGATTATCGAAAGGCTGATGTGCGATTTCGCCTTCTCGGCGATCGATCTGGTCGAACGCTTCGGCGAAATCGGCCAGAAGCTTCTGCTCCAGGCGAGTTCCGTCGCCCTTCGTGATCCTGCTCGGTTGCTGGAACTGAATGGCGACAGTTTCGTAGTGCCGGTGGAAAATCGTCCGTTTGTTCGCAGTATAGCGGCCAGGTTCGACAAATATTTCGAAACCGGTAAAGCCAAGCATTCGGTGGCAGTCTGAGCACCGGCCTGATCAGAAATGCTCTCCGGTCTTGAATGGGCCGATTCGGGTGCCAGCCGCGATCAGATAGGCGGTCGACCAGCCAATGAGCAGAAACCCGTTCACCCCCTCGAGCGCCGCCAGCACGCGCCACCCGTGAGCGGGTACGACATCGCCATAGCCGACCGTCGAAAATGTAATGGTCGAGAAATACAGTGCGGTTTCGAAGTCGGCAAAGATATCGAGCAATCGGTAGAGCCCTGCCCATAGCCAAACCTCAGTGGTTATGATGGCAAACAGCCCCATCACTACACTGATCATCGCGACTATACGGCTGCGGCGACCGTGCATGCGAAACCGTCCGACCAGATGCCCCATCGCATGGGTAACGGCGATCAGACCGAAGGTGTGAATCAGGACCGTCATGCTTATGACGATCGTGCCGACGAAAAGATTGAGGGCCATGCGACGAAATTAGGAATCTCTCGGGATGCGTTCCTTGCGCGAAATCAAAACCGGCCGAGTTTCGCCGAAGCCAGCCTGTTTGCCACAGACGGTCACGGCGGGAGCGAGACGAAAGAACATCGCCAGCTTCAGGCTTGTCGCGATCCGCTCAGCTCGGTCGACAAACACCGCCGCCGTTTCCGGAGCGAAGAGTTCAGCCGCCGTCTGGCCGAACAGGCCTGCCAGATCTCGAAATCGACCTCGGTAACATTCTTGAGTTTGAGGTGTGCCGGCACCAGGCGTCCGTGATCGGGCCGAAGCAATCGAGACTATAGAGGCAGCGTTCAACGCGGCGGCGCTGCCGGTAGAGCGCTCGGCGCCTTTCACCATGTTCTACGAGGCTCTGGTCGGGCACGTGGAAGTGCCCGTGCGTCGCCTCGACCATGGGCGTCGCTCTCAGCAAAACCGATATCCGCAAGACCGCCAACATCGTGCGGCAGCTGAGCGATGATGTGAAGCGCGGTCAGAGCGGCTGTCGTAGTGTGCCACTCGTGGCAGCGGATTATGTTGCGGTGATTTCGGCACCATAGCATATCTCACCTCCGCAATGAGTATAGACTAAGAGGGGGCGCCAGGCAGTTAGGGGAGCGTGTCACCGAGCCAGTGGATAGGTCTGCGGCGACTTCCGATATGCCTCTTCACAACGCGGCGAACAAAACCACGGCCCTTCCGGGGCAGCCCGTCGATAGGATGCATACGGAGCATGCATCTTGCACACGGGATCGATCCAGGCCGGGTCAGGCGAAGGGGCAAGCTCGATCTCATAAAGCGGGCATTCGTCTGCGACCGAGCGTAGCGCCACCTTTCCAAGATTTCGGACCAGAATGCCTTTGGCGGCAGCGGCGTCGGCAATGGGTTGAGTAGCAAGCAATTGACCGGGGGATGCAAGCGCAGCAATGCGTGCCGCTATATTGACGGTCGATCCAAACAGATCACCTGCTCTGCGGATGACCGGCCCATGGTTCAGCGCGGCCCGCGTCAGCGGCAGGCGCGGTTCTTTTCTGCATGCCTGCAACAGCGCTCCAAGCGCCGGGATCGCGACTTCCGGCTCCGGAAACGAGAGCATCGCTTCATCCCCGATCCACTTGATCGGAGGCTCGTAGCCAGCAAGCGCCTCGCGGACCATACTCTCGAAAATCTCGAGCACATCGATTGCCGCTGCATCGCCATAAACATCCGCGATGGCGCTAAAGCCCGCAAGATCGATGAATGCAACCGTAGCCGACGCGCCGGTGGCGCTCTGCGCCTGGCTGATATCCCTGTCCATGCAAAGTTATTTAGGGCCTGTCGCACGGTTTCGCGAATCTCAGGCACTACCGTCAGAGCTCAGGGGTGAGTAGCCACACCGCCGCAGAGGTCCGTCCGCTACTCATTGAGCCCCTTTATTTCCCTTCTTGCCGCCTCTGCGCGGAACTCGAGGTATTTGGCCAAATCGGCGAGATAAACGCCTTTGGCACACTTCTGACTCTTCGATCCGCACGAGGAGAAGGGGGCACGAATGGCCGACGGAGGTAGCATCCTGTGAGTCATCTCGGGATTGCTGAACTCCAAGCGCCAAGATGCCACCGGAGCACTAGCCACGTCGGAAGGCGCGCATTTCAGACAGTGCGATTTCGCGCCGCTTATCGAGGTATGAAGCTAGGTCCTGGAGATGAACGCCTTTGGCACTCTTCTGGCTTCTTTCTGCTCGGGTTAGCGGAAGCTCAATTTCCCCAACGCTCACTTTGCGTAAGAACTTGGTGAGCGTCAGGTGGGAAAAATAATCCTTGCACACGGTCTCAGCGGGGACAATCACGCGTCCCTCATACTGCGCCATGAGTAGGAAGAGTGTGTTCAATTTCTTCGTTCGCCGCCAGCCATCCGAGGATACTCAACGGGGTTGCACTGAAGTTCAATTGGAGCAATCGACGCCAAATGGATAAGGCGGCCGTTCAAAGCGTGTGCAAGGAAAGTATGGCGTGCAACTTCGCAGTGAGAAAAATGTGATTATCCCGAAGTGATGCCGCAGCATTCTGGCAAACTCATAACCTTAAGGTTGTACGTTCTAATGCTACCACCGCGAACAATGCCTGGACGCGCCGAGTTCCGCTTTGCGCCGATCGTTTGATGTACTGTTTCGGGATGCCGGCGAGCAGGCTGAAATTCGCCTCGCTGGTTGGGGCGACTATCCGGAAGGCCGATCTTGACAGGGACTGGCAGTCAGTACAGTGGCAGATCCGGACGCGCTCGGGATCGATGTCGGCCTCGAACCTGATCGTCCCGCAGTGGCAGGAGCCATCGACCTTCATGCTCTCAACGTCCTCCAAGCCGATTCTTCATCGAAGCATTGTGCGGAACGGCCCGGATGGCCGCAATGTGGATCCACACATCTGTCACTGAACTACTAGCCAGCCGCCAGCCTGGCATGTTTGCATGCATGCAAACATGCCAGCAATGATTGCCTGCTTGCAGCGGCTGACCCAACGCCGACATGTTATTGGAAAATTTGGAGCCGACTAGAAGCGGGGATTTCAAGCCGTTTAACGGCCTGACGGCCAATGCCACGCTCATCCTCGCCGGGCCAACTTGTCAGCTCACGACAGAAACCGCTTCAAGCTCAAACCGGCGAACAAAATGTAAGGTGGAATAGCGAGCGAATAGTGACCACAGTTTAATTCCAAAATATTTAGCCTAGCTCCGGCGTCCTTCAGCCTCTGCATGAGCTTCTCCGATAGCTCTGGCAACACCACTTTGTCTCTCTTAGCCAATACAACGTGAAGATCGAGATCGGACCGTGCCAAACTATGCGCATAATTCTCCAAGTTAAGTGGACCCCAGGCCCTTCTGAGATCGGTCAGCTCAATCTCAGGCTCAAGGCTATCACGTATGGATCGTGTCGCGCGACCCGTCCAAACCATATCCGCTAAACTTCCCCCCGTAAGAAACAGCGAGGCTTTCGTCACGGCCGGGTCATGCGCCGCGACCAACCCCGCAACCCAGGAGCCCAGGCTCATGCCGAGAACCGAAATCTCCCGGTAGCCCTGGCTCTTCAGCCAAGCTATGAGCTTTCGCCCGTCGCATACGCCCTGCCTGACAGACTGGATCGTCCGGCCGAGATTCGGGCTGAGCATGTAATCGGCATGGGCGGAGCCAGGGCGGCTGCGCTCGAAATGATAAGGCATGGCGATCTCGACAACCGTGACGCCAAGCAGTGAGAGGAAATTGGCAATCTGGCGATTCCGCGCGCTTGCATTCCAGTGGTGAAAAACCACCATCGCCCGATCGAGCGACCCGCTTTCCGTGATTTTCGCCCAGACTACATTGTTCGCTTCGATGTCAGTTGAAATGCCCGACGGAAATCTGAGCCACCCCTCTTCCCTTTCAAATCCCTGGCCGCTCCCGCTCGGCTCATCGAAGAAGGCTGGATCGGCCAGGACACTATCCGCAAGAACGCAAAACTCCTCGATGCTTGCCGCCTTCTTCGCGCCCGGAAAGGCGCGTTCCGCATCAAGGACGAAATCCGTTGCTTTCTTTCCTTCCTCGCCGCGCCGCGCCCGCTGCTCATCCCAGTGATCAAGCCAGCTATGCAACACTCTGCGACTCACTCGCTTGCCATCGCCCAAACCATGGATCAAACAGGCCGTATATCGCGAACAGCACTCCGGCGCCCAGAAGGATCGAGAAACCGGCAAATGCACCGATCAGCAAATAGCCGGCAACGAGCAACGCTACGACCGCCGACATCTTCCACAAAGGCACATGAAGCCGGCTTCCGACGCCTAAACGGATTGCGCCATACAGAAAAACAAAACAGGTCGAAATAACGATAACAAGGCTGCTGAATTGTGTCGGCAGTCTATAGCTGAATCCATTGCTCGCATCGTCGTGCTCATACCAGGCTGAAGACAGATCGCCGACCAGCCAGGCCACAATATTCATTCCATTCGATGCCAGGTAGGAGCTTTGAAGTTTCATGACAGTGGCGATCAGAATGCCCAGAACAGTACATCGGAAAATCCATCGCATCACCCTGAGGCCAGCTTCATTCAGCTCGCTTTCATAATCCACCTCCGGCCGGTCTTTCGATGCCTCTCCAATTCTCCGAAGATCATCGACGACCGTATAAAGCAAAATGAGACCTGCGAAGAAAAGATAAAAGCACAGGCACATATAAAGATATGCAAGCCCTGTGAACACGATCGCTACCGGCGCCGATATGATCTCAGGCCGCACAATCGCAATCGTGCCCCAATCCGTCGCATACTCGTCACCGCCATTCAGCAGCGGGATCAGGCACACGCCGATCCACTGGAAAAGACCGGCGAACATCACGCAAATCAAAAAGACCGCCCAATATGAATAGGATGATGCTTCGACATTGCGCGTCCAGGCGTCGTCCCTATCCTTCCGGTCGCCGTGTCCTGCCAGCTTTGAGCGCCCTTCATCTTTCCAAAAGGTCACCAGCTCAGACACGAAGGCAAAAAACAGCGGCAGGAACACCATGAACGCGAACATCCAGTTCGCCGCCCAAAGAAACCCGACCTGCTTAACGACGCCATCCGCCCGGGTGTATGTCACGTTGTGTATGCCCGTAATATACGACAAAAACCCGAGAGCGGTGATACCCGCAAACACCGAGGCTGGCAGGTTCAAGGGAGATCCGCGACTGAAAAGCGCCTCCGATCGCCTCGCCAGGCTGAAACGCCGGCCCGGCCCCCTGGCGTCAGTGTCCCGCGCCAGTTCAGCGGGAGACCCTGTCCCGTCATCGAAAGCCGAAGTCAGCGCCGCATCCGGAGACGTCAGCGCAATGCTGCCTGCCTCTTTTTTAGATTCTCGTCTCCTGGCCGTTAAACGCGACCGCGCCGCACTGAGCTCCATCTGCCATTCGCGGGTCGCCACCGGATCATCGCAGCCGAAAACCCTCGCCAGCCAGCGAATATTGGCAGTGCTGATTCCCTTCTCGTTCTCTTGAAACCAAAGCTGCACCGTTCGCAGATCTACCCCAATCCGGTTAGAATCAATCTGTGAAATCGCCTCTGCGAGAAGCTCGGGCGTCCATGGGCCTGCAGGAAACCCGTCCTTGCCCAATGGCCGACCAGCACCCGCCGCAGCCAACCGCTTGAATAATTCCTTGAAATCACTTTCATTTCCCGGTGGAGGGAGAAATATTTTTCCATTCTTAATCAATGGCTTACAGGCGCTGATTTCGTTTCGCTTCGCTCATCTTCGTATCCTATCGTGCTCTCGTCCTGAATCAACGTTTTATCGACCCGGTGCAACGCATCGCAGATCTCCGGCTGGCCCCTACGGGCGGGCGATCCCCCTTCCGGTTTTCTGCTTGTCCCTCTCTCCCGCTGCTCCGCGCGAACTTGAGGAGGAGGAGCGAGGGCTCCTGCTCCTTTCGGGGCAGGTGAACCGCTTCGGGGGGAAAAGAGAAAGGCAGCTTGGGAGCTGAGGCGGCAATGGTTGAAACGAGGACAGAGAGCGGGCGACGGACCCTTGTGGAGCTGATCAACGAGCACCTGACCGCTCAGAGGGCGGCGAATTCGGTGGTGAGGGAACGGGACGCCCGTCGCTTGGAGACTGACGTTGCTGGCGTCGCCTATGCAGAGGCTCTGTTGGCAGCCGTGGCCACGGTGATGGTGATCGTGCCCTGGAACTATCCGTTCCTCACCGCCTGCAACTCGATCGTGCCGGCGCTGATGGGGGGCAATTCGGCGATCCTCGAATGGGGTCTCTCCCACGATCAGGAGGCTGTGGTCACCGTAACTGATACCCGATTTGAGCGTATCCTGAGACGCGTTGGAGGGCCGTTAGAACGCTTTTCTCCGCCGATGCAGATCGATTCCACTAAGGCGTTAGCCGGTCGCTTGCCGATCTCTGAATCCTCCCCATTGAATGTGTGTGAGATGGGGCAACTCATAAGCCCCGTTCTCGCAACTTGTTCTAGGCACGTAATAGCCGCCTGATCTAGCTCGGAGGTCGGGCATGCCTGCCATTGTCCCGGATTTCCGGTTATTCCAATACGCCTTCGCGTCGGCGGAGCATGGCAGCTTTCGCCGTGCAGCGGCCGCGCTGAACGTTCAGCAGTCGACAGTGAGTAGGAGCGTCCGCAGCCTGGAGGATCGTGTCGGCGCAAAGCTCTTTGAGCGGGGGCACGCGGGAATACGACCAACGCCGGCCGGCAATCGATTCTTGGAAGAAGTCACACTGGGATTCGATCACTTCAGACGTGCCACCCGGCGTGTTGGAGCTTTGCAGCGGGGCGAGCATGGTGAACTCGCGATCGCCGTCAGCGTGCCATTCATCCTGATGGGTCACGTATTTGAGAGGTTTCGAGAAAGGTACAGAGGTATCTCGGTCGAGATTGTCGAGGCCACATCGAGCGCGAGCTGCGCGTCAGTTCAGCAGCGCACTGTGGATTTGGCGTTTGTGACGAAGGTCGCGGGACACGGAGAGCTCCGCTCGCTGCATATGGGGAATGAACGCATGCTCGCGGTGCTGCCGAAATCTCATTCTCTTGCCGGTGCGCGCAGATTGAACCTGGAAGAACTTCGGCGTGAGCGCTTTATCCTTAGCGACGGCGGCTCGGGACCCGAAATTGAAGATCACCTCATCCGCCGGGCGGCGAAATGGGGTGTTAGCCCGAACATACAATTGCATCGCGCGGGTCAATGCAATCTCATCAACATGGTGGCTATGGGGTTTGGTGTGACTATCGTCGTCGGCTCTTCCCTTCGCGCTGCCACCGATGGAGTCGTCCTCGTTCCGCTAGTGGCTCGAAATGCCCTGTCGCTACGTGCGGTTTGGATGGACACCAACCCCAATCCCGCGCTCAAGCGACTGCTCGACATCGTGCGGGAATCTGGCTGTGCTCGCTTGACCACCTAGCTGCAAGTTGGATGGCTAGGCTCCAGGAGATGCCTTGCGCGAACGTGCGAAACCTCTATCGGTCGCGATGAATCGTTGCAGCATCGGAACGATCAAGCGCATCGGGTCGCTAACCTGCCGTCCGGACTCACGTGAGAGTACTTCCGCATAGGTCACGAGGTCGCGATGCAGCGCCGCTGGAAGTTCCACTGTCACCTTGACAGACTTGTCGTCCGGGATCGCGCCGAGCTTGAGCTTTGTCATTGGCCTCCTCCGTAGGGTTCGAGCACTAGGTCTCTTGTTACAATCACACGGACCGGGAATCCGGGCCGGATGGTGAGCGTGGGCGCGACCTGCAATTGCTTCTGGATGATCTGCTGGCCCGCATCGTTGATGGTGTCCTGGGCGCCACTGCGGATCGCCTGTATGAGCCGATCCTCGTCGCTCATGGTCAGTTCCGCACCGACCGCGAGCAGTGTCGAGAGGCCGGCGGCCTTCATCAGGTCCCACCAGTGATGGTCGACCCCATCCTCAAGTCCGGCATAGCCTTGGGTATCGGATCCAGGCTGTCGCTCGAGGACCATCGACCGGCCATTGGGGAAGATCAGCCGGTTCCAGACCAGCAGGATGCGCCGTTGCCCGAAAGCGACGCCGTTGTCGTATTCGCCGATGATCCTCGTCCCTTGAGGGATGATGAGCAGATTGCCGGTGGGGCTGTCGTAGATTTGCTGCGTGACCTGCGCGGTGATCTGGCCGGGAAGGTCGGACCTGATCCCGGTAATGAGCGCGGCGGGAATGACCGATCCGGCCTGAAGTACATAGGGTGAGGCCGCCGCCGTCACGCGGTCGGGCGCGACGGTGCGGCGATCGACATCGGCATTGAGAAAGGCAAGCTGCTTGTCCTGCGTTCCGGCTCCGGCGAGGTTGGGCGCTGTTCCGCCGAGCGCCGGTTGTAAGGTCGGAATACCCGTAGCGGTCGCGGATCGGGTCTGGAAGAAGACTTCGCTGGTACGGGCAGCTTCCTTTTCCGCAAGGCGCCTTTGTTCCTCCGGATTCGGCTGCTGCGTGGGCAACACCTCGGCTGGGATCGGTCGCCCCTCATCCCTGGCGCGCTTGATGGGGCCGCCGAGGTCTCCGGGAAGCGGGGGGCCGAGTTGAGGGATGCCGCTGTAGTCGGACGGCAGACCCTGCAAGCCATCCGCCGTCTGGCGGCGCTCGGTCGTGAACAGTTCATCGCCCGGCTGCTGCCGATCGGCTGTCTGGAGCGCATAGATCAGGGCGCCACCTACACCGAGACCGGCGACGAGCCCAAGGCCGGCGAGCACCCTTCGGGAAATGCGGGTGACACGCGGCGCGTCGCTGCGCAGCCGCATGGTCGGCTCAGTGCTCGCTGTCGTGGGCGAAGCTCCCATCGTATTGCCAATTTCCGTCTCGCTCATGACGATGGCCTCCCATCGGTTCGCATGATCCTGACGGTTTGCTGGTGCTTTCCGTTGCCGAGACGCAGTTCAGCGGCGCCGAACAGCCGATCGACGATCAGGATGTTCTGATGGATGCGGCTGTTGACGACCTCGGGCTCTCCCTTCGGGCCGATGACGAATATTGGGGGCATCTCGCCCTGGACGATCCCGCGCGGGAAAACGACATAGACGCGGCGCCCATCGTCAAATACAGACATCGGCCGCCAGGGCGGCCTGTCGCCGGTCAGCCCGTACCGATGGATCCGCGCCGCAACGGCCGGAATAACGGGAGCGGTGGGAACGTTCGTGCGCTGCGATGCGGCTCGTGAATAGGCCCAGGCGACGGCCGGCATGTAGGGCTTCTCGCCCGCGCGCAGCTCGATCAGATAAGTGCGCCGGTCAGTGGTGATGACCAGGTTCGTCGTGATGTCCGTTCGGGTCGGCTTCACCAGAACATGGACACGCCGGGTCGCACCGCTTCCGCTTTCTGTATCGCCGATAATCCAACGCGCGGTGTCACCGGCGGCGATTGGACCAGCGCCGGTCAGACTCTCGCCGGGCTCCAGCGCGATGTTGGTGATCTGCCCGGGTGCCGCATACACCTGATAGAGCGCGCCCTCGCTCCACGGATAGATCTGGATCGAGTTGTAGTACCCCTCCTTGCGCGGTTCTACACGTGCGGCGGTGTTGGCGTTTTCGACCCGACCGGTCGGCGTGGTCGCGGGATCGCCACCCCTGGCCGGGGTCCAACTGGGCGGCACAAGAATGGGACGCGGCGGACCGTCGCCCGTGCTGATGGCGACAGCCGGCAAGGGCGGTACGTTGGCGTCGTAATTGATCTGCGGCGGCTTCGGCGCGGTGGCGCAGGCCACGAGCGTAGCGGTGGACACGACGAGCACGCCAAGCGTGGATACGGGTTTGATAAAAGCCGGAAAATCGGCTTTGCGGATCGTCGGCCTGGTCATTGCCCCAGCTCCTTTGACCAGTTGATGGCATTGATGAAGACACCCAGCGGGTTGCGGCGC
The DNA here is from genome assembly GCA_004020645.1 of Mesorhizobium sp. GTDB lineage: Bacteria > Pseudomonadota > Alphaproteobacteria > Rhizobiales > Rhizobiaceae > Mesorhizobium. The sequence goes on from SAQL01000001.1 coordinate 450,638, forward strand.
AGCCGCTCGGCATCGCGCGGCGGCTGGATCACCACGGTGAGGATAGCGGTCCAGCGCTCGGTGCCGGCAAGCTGGCCGTTTTCGTAGTGGCGCTCGGTCCAGGCGACGCGGAACGAATCCGGCGAGGCGCGGATCACGCTCGAGACCTCGACGCTGACCTGCTGCTTGCCTACGCGCGTAAATGGGTCGTTGGAGCGCGCATAGTCGTTGAGAGCCACGGAACCGCGATCGGTGGTGAACTCGTAGGCTCGCAGCCAGTTCTGGCGCACGATGATCGGATCGGCGGAGATCGAGCGAACCTGTTCTACGAAGCGCGCCAGATGGAATGCGATCTGTGGATCGGTGGGGCGATAGTCGGCAACGGCCGGTTCGATTGCGCGGGCCTCCCCGGTTCTATCCACCTCTACAACCCATGGCACGACGGTGCCGCGCGCCGACTGCCAGACCAGGGCACCTGAGAAGCCAGCAGACAGGATCAGGCAGCCGAAGGCCATGAGCCGCCAGTTTCTGGCCTGTACGCGCGCCGATCCGATGCGCTCGTCCCAGACCTTGGCGGCGCGTTGGTATGGTGTCTCAGGCTCCGGCGTTTTGCCGTAGTGAGTGGAGGCTCGTTTGAAGAAGCTCATGTGCGGTCTCTCTCGGAAAGGCTGATGGAAGCGCCGGCGCCGTGGTTGTCGCCAGATCGCACGGCGTGAGCGACGGCGGTGACGCCGTGGCTCATGGCTTGGCTATGCCGCATTCGACGGGCCCAGGCCGGCGGATCATCGGTGGATGTGGATGGTGCACGCGGCTCCGTGGTGCCGCCGCCGACAGTGCCCATCGAGGACGAACCGCCGGTCGCTGCGAAGGCCGCGCGGCCACCACTATCGAAGGAGGCGCCGAGGCTTTGTGACACGCGCGATGCTGCGCGCTTGAGCGGCGAGCCCGCTGCCGCGCCTGCGGCGCGCGCGACGCTGGCGAGCCCCGCGGCGACACCCGCCGGTCCGGTCTCGCCGGCAGAGGCGAGCGAATAGGCGGTCGAAGCGCCGCCGGCCAACGCGGCGCCGCCCCGAACGCCGGCGGCACTCGCCGACCAGGCAGCCTTTCCACCCTTGGCAGCCAGCACGGCGCCGCCACCCGTGGCGATCGCTGCCCCACCGACCGCGATACCGGTCCCGACTGCGGCGCCGGCACCGAGTTGCGGCCCGCCGGAAACGATGCCGTTGGCGATGCCCGGTCCGAAGATGCCGAGACCGAGGAGGGAGAGCGCTGCCAAGACGATTGCCATGGCGTCGTCGATGGTCGGCTCCTCGCCACCAAAACCGGACGTGAACTCGCCGAACAGGGTTGATCCGATGCCGATGATGACAGCGAGGACCAGGACCTTGATCCCCGAGGAGATGACGTTGCCAAGCACGCGCTCGGCCATGAAGGCGGACTGGCTGAAGAGGCCAAACGGGATCAGCACGAATCCGGCCAATGTGGTCAGCTTGAATTCGATGAGCGTCACAAACAGCTGGACGGCCAAGATGAAGAAAGCGAGCAGCACGAGCGCCCAGGCGAACAGCAGGCAGGCGATCTGGATGAAGTTCTCGAAGAAGCTCCAGTAGCCCATCAGATCGGAAATGGATTCGAGCAGCGGCCGGCCGGCATCCAATCCGGTCTGGGCGACACGGCCGGGACGCATCAGATCTGCAACGGAAAACCCGGTGCCCGATGCCATGAGGCCGAGGCCGGCAAAGCTGTCGAAGACGATCTGTGCCAGGCTGTTCCAGTTGCCGATCAGGTAAGCGAAGACTCCGACGAAGATCGTCTTCTTCACGAAGCGCGCGAGGATGTCCTCGTCGACGCCCCAGGCCCAGAACAGGGCGGCGAGCGTAACGTCGATGACGATGAGCGTCGAGGCTATGAAGGCCACCTCGCCTCCGAGCAGACCGAAGCCGCTGTCGATGTAGGAGGTGAAGACCTCGAGGAAGCGATCGATGACGCCGGCGCCTTCCATGGCCTAGTTCCCTGCTGCCGGCGAAAGGAAACGGCGGCGATTTTCTTCCCATGCGGCGAGGCATTGGGGGTCGCGCGTTGCGGATTCGCCCATCTGCTGGCAGCGTCGGAGCGTCTCACGCAGCGGATCGGTGCGCGGTGCTTCGGCGGCGGCCGGCGATGGCCTCGTGGTGGTCGAACTCTCCTCGCGCGCGAGATGGATCGCTGCGGCCGTGCCGGCCACAGCGATGGCGATGACGGCCGCGAGGCGCGCGAACATCTTGCCGTCCATGATCTCCCCCTGCGCCTGAGGTCAGTTGCCGCCCTGGAACATCCGGGCGTTGCCCGGCTGATAGCCGGGGCCGGGCTCGAGGAAGCGGCGGCGTTGTTCGCGGCCTTGTTCGGCAGCGGCGGCCTGCTCGGCGGCCGCCAAAGCGTCGGCCCGACCATTCGCCGCGAGCAGTGCCGTCAGGTCGGCGAGTTGCTGCGCCTGCAGCGCGAGGATCTGGTTACCGGCCTGGGTCGCCTGAAGTGCGCCGGTCGCCCCCTGGCTTTCTCCGACGAGATTGGAGAGTTCCGTGCGCTGGGTCTCAATGTTGCCGACGACGCCGGCCTGGACCCGCATGGCGTCCTGCAGGGCGCCTACTGTGTTGCCCCAGCGCTCGCGCGCCAGTTCGACAAGCTGCTGATCGGACGCGGTGAAATCCATATCGGCGTATTGCTGCGAGAATATCTGGTCGATCTGCTGCACGTCGAAGGCAATGCGCTGCGCTTCTCCCAGGAGCTGCTGCGTCCGCTGGATCGACTGCTGGAGCTGCTGGAGTGAGGAATACGGCAGGCTCGCGAGATTGCGGGCCTGGTTGATCAGCATCTGGGCCTCGTTCTGGAGGCTCTGGATCTGATTGTTGATCTGCTCCAATGCCCGAGCAGCCTGCAGTACGTTCTCGGCATAGTTCGACGGGTCGAACACGATGTCGCCGAATCCGAACAGGGCATGCGCCGGAGTGACAATGATGGGCGAAAACGCTGCAGACACTGAGAGCACGTTGGTGGCGAGAAGAACGGCGCGCATGCGCGAACGAAGTCTGGTCATGGGGAAACCTCCGTGTTGGGTTGAGCTGGTGCCGCTGCGTGGGTAGCGAGATTGGTGAGGTCGGGGACGAGGTCGGCCGCCCAGTCGAGGCCGCGAGCGCGCAGCCAGGCATCGAGGAAACTCTCGCGCCCGTGCTCGGCCAGCACCTCTTCGATCCGGGCGTGATCGGACTTGGCGGAGGCGGCGCAGAGCGTGAGCGCCACGTCCCCGAGGCCGAGCTCGAACAGGCGATTGCCGCGCCGGGACTGCGCGTAATAGTCCCGCTTCGGAGTGGCCCTGGCGATGATCTCGATCTGGCGATCGTTGAGACCGAAGCGTCGATAGATGGCCGTGATATGCGGCTCGATTGCGCGGTCGTTCGGCAACAGGATGCGGGTGTGGCAGGAGTCGATGATCTCCGCCGCGATGGTGCTTTTTTCGAGCTGGGCCAGCGATTGGGTGGCGAAGACGACGCTGGCGTTCTTTTTGCGCAGCGTGACCAGCCATTCGGCGAGCTGCTTCGAAAACCCGGGGTCGCTGAGCGCCAGCCAACCCTCATCCACGATAACGAGCGTCGGTCGCCCGTCGAGGCGTCCGGCGATGCGATGGAAGAGGTAGGCGAGCGCAGCCGGCGCCGCGCCCGTGCCGAGCAGGCCCTCGGTCTCGAACGCCAGAACCGGCGCTTGGCCGAGACTTTCCGCTTCGGCGTCGAGCAGGCGGCCGTAAGGACCGCCGACGCAATAGGGCTGGAGCGCGCGCTTCAGATCATTGGACTGGAGCAGCACTGTGAGGCCGGTGATGGTCCGTTCCTCGATAGGCGCCGAGGCCAGCGAGGTGAGTGCCGTCCAGAGGTGCTCCTTCACCTCGGGGGTGATGGTCACGCCCTCGCGGGTCAGGATGGCGACGATCCAGTCGGCCGCCCATGCGCGCTCGGGCGTGTGGTAGATGCCAGCGAGTGGCTGAAGGGAGACGGATGTCTCTGTTCCGTCGGTGAGTTCGCCGCCGAGATCGTGCCAGTCGCCACCCATGCCAAGCGATGCGACACGGATCGAGCCGCCGAAGTCGAAGGCGAAGACCTGGTTCCCCTCGTAGCGGCGGAACTGTAAGGCCAAGAGCGCCAGCAGAACCGACTTACCAGCGCCAGTCGGGCCCACCACCAGCGTATGGCCAACGTCGCCGAGATGAAGGGAAAGCCGGAACGGGGTCGAGCCTTCCGTTCTGCCATGGAGCAGCGGGGGCGCTTGGAAATGCTCGTCCCGTTCCGGCCCCGCCCACACCGCCGAAAGCGGGATCATGTGGGCGAGATTGAGCGTGCTGATGGGCGGCTGTCGCACATTGGCGTAGAGGTGGCCGGGCAGTGTGCCTAGCCAGGCGTCGACCGCGTTGATGGTCTCCACCATGCCGGTGAAGTCGCGGCCCTGGATGATCTTCTCGACCAGCCGCAGTTTCTCGCTGGCGATGCGTGGATCTGCGTCCCAGACTGTGACGGTCGCGGTCACGTAGGCTTCGCCGGCGTAGTCCGCGCCGAGTTCCTGTAGCGCGAGGTCGGCATCGGCCGCCTTGTTGGCCGCATCGGTGTCGACCAGGACGGAGGCCTCGTTGGTCAGCACCTCCTTGACGATCGCCGCGATGGACTTGCGCTTGGCAAACCATTGGCGGCGGATCTTCGTCACCAGCCGTGTGGCGTCGGTCTTGTCCAGCAGGATGGCCCGTGTCGACCAGCGGTAGGGGAAGGCGAGCCGGTTGAGCTCATCGAGGATGCCGGGCGTGGTCTCGGCCGGAAAACCCATGATGGTGAGAACCCGCAAATGCGCATCGCCCAAGCGCGGCTCCAGGCCGCCGGCGAGCGGCTGGTCGGCCAGCAGCGCGTCCAGGTACATGGGCGTCTCGGGGACGCCGACGCGATGGCGATTGGTCGAGACCGTCGAGTGCAGGTAGGTCAGCGTCTCGACGTCATCGAGCCAGCGGCATTCGGGCATGAAGCCGTCGAGCAGGGCGAGCACGCGATCGGTGCGATCGACGAAGCCGCGCAGGATCTCCCACGGGTTCACCCCCGTCTGCTCCCGGCCCTCGTACAGCCAGGTCTCGGCGCGCGCGGTGTCTTCCGCAGGCGGCAGATAGACGATGGTGAGGAAGTAGCTCGACTCGAAATGGGTACCGGCTTCCTCGAAATCGGCCTTGCGCTCGGCATCGACCAAGGCCGAGGCGGCATCGGGGAATTTGCTTTTCGGGTAAGTCGCGGCGTCATGGCGCTGCGCCTCGACGAAGATGCTCCAGCCCGAACCGAGACGGCGAAAGGCATTGTTGAGGCGACCCGCGACGCCGACCAACTCGGCCGGCACGGAACTATCTAGATCGGGGCCGCGGAATTTGGCCGAACGCTGGAAGCTGCCGTCCTTGTTGAGGACGACGCCTTGGCCGACCAGAGCGGCCCAGGGGAGATAGTCGGCGAGGCGAGCGCCGGCGCGACGATATTCGGCAAGGTTCATCATCTCTGCACCTCACAGGCCCAGATGCGCGGGGATACGCAGGTGACGGCGCACCACCTCGACGAAGAGCGGATCGCGCCGCGCCGCCCAGACGGCGGCCAGGTGCCCGATCGCCCAAAGCAGGATGCCGACCAGCCAGAGGCGCAGGCCGAGACCGAGCGCGGCTGCCAGCGTGCCGTTGAGAATGGCCACCGAGCGCGGCGCGCCGCCTAGCAGGATCGGCTCAGCTAGCGCGCGGTGCACCGGCGCGGAGAATCCGGGAACGGGCTCGTCCATCAGATCACGACCCCGCCGCCGAAGGAGAAGAAGGACAGAAAGAAGCTCGAGGCGGCGAAGGCGATGCTGAGGCCGAAGACGATCTGCACCAGCCGGCGGAAGCCCCCCGACGTGTCACCGAAAGCCAGCGTCAGGCCGGTGACGATGATGATGATCACGGCGATGATCTTGGCGACCGGACCTTCGATGGACTCGAGGATCTGCTGCAGCGGCTCCTCCCAGGGCATGGACGAGCCGGCAGCAAAGGCGGCCCTGGTCATGGTCAGGCTAAGAGCGGCGGCAAGCGTGGTCGCGGCGACCTGTGGACGAGAGCAAAAGGTTCTGAAGTTCATGACAGAGCTCCGGTGTTTTCGGGGGTTGAGATGGTTGGGACGAGGGCGTAGTCGCCGGTCGCGGCCAGGCCGGCGACGTGGGCGAGCTCGGCGAGGCGTCGCGTCGAACCTCGGCCCGAAAGGACGGCGACGAGGTCGATGGTCTCGGCAATGAGCGCACGGGGTACCGTGACGACAGCTTCCTGGATGAGTTGCTCGAGCCGGCGCAGCGCGCCGACGGCCGTTCCGGCGTGAAGGGTGCCGATGCCGCCGGGATGCCCGGTGGACCATGCCTTCAGCAGGTCGAGCGCCTCGGCGCCGCGCACCTCGCCGATTGGTATCCGGTCTGGCCGCAGTCGGAGAGAGGAGCGCACGAGGTCCGAGAGGGAGACGAGGCCGTCCTTGGTGCGCAACGCCACGAGATTGGGCGCGGCGCATTGCAGCTCGCGCGTGTCCTCGATAAGCACCACGCGGTCGCCACTCTTGGCGACCTCGGCGAGGAGGGCGTTGGTGAGTGTGGTCTTGCCTGTGGACGTGCCACCGGCCACGAGAATGTTCTGCCGTTCGGCAACAGCCTGGCGGAGCAGGTCGGCCTGCGTCGCCGACATGATTTCGGCGGCCACGTAGTCGTCCAACGTGAACACCGCGACTGCAGGCTTTCGTATTGCGAAGGCAGGGGCCGCGACGACTGGAGGGAGCAGGCCCTCGAAGCGCTCCCCCGTTCCGGGTAGTTCGGCCGAGACGCGCGGTGCGCCGGCGTGGACCTCGGCGCCGACATGATGCGCGACAACGCGAATGATGCGCTCGCCGTCGGCGGGCGTAAGGTGCTCGCCCGTGTCGCCGAGACCTTCTGCCAGGCGGTCAATCCAGAGCCGCCCGTCGGGGTTGAGCATCACCTCGACGACCGTGGGGTCTTCCAGAAACCGGGCTACAGCCGGACCCAGCGCGGTGCGGAGCATCCGAGTACCGCGTTCGATCGCTGCCGTTCGCTGAGAAGAAACCATCCCGTCGTCCCCATCCGTTGCGGGCGCGCACAACGCGTGGCCCTGGATCGGGGACAAGTAGAAGAGGCATGAACGGGCCGACCGCAACAAGCCTCAAGGGGTCGTCGTACCGTGGCGTGGAATTACAGGACAACGGCGAAACGGCCGGATCGGCGTTTGGCTATTTCTGTCCTTCAGAACCCGACTCGCCGATGGGCAAGACGTCCTCTGGGATCTCGCTGCGCAGTTTTGGACCCTGTGCGAGTCGCCGGCCGAGGGCGGCAACAAAGGCGTCGTAGCGTTTGCCGGACTGGGCGCGCGCGGCTGCCTGCGCCGGTTCGGGAAGCTGTGGCGTTGTCGTGAGCCAGAAGCGCACGAAAACCGCGAGCGTCTCGACTGAAATGCCGAGATCGCGCTCCAGGCGATTGAGACGGCGGTCGATCTGGTCGAGCCGCTTTGTCATTGCCGCTTCCTGCCGCCCGGCGGCGTCGGGCGAGAGGAACGACGCGATTGCCGCCTCCGCCACGAGCGAGCGGGAGAGGTCACGTCGGGCTGCGTGCTCGACGAGAGCCTTCATCACGGGCGGGTCGAGGTAGATGGAGAGACGTTGTTTCTTGCCGGGCTTGGCCATAGGTTTGCCTCACAACATGCCATCGTCGGGGTCGAGATCGGCTTGCCGAGCAACCCTTTGCATGGAGCGGTTAAGGTTGCGCGCAAGGAGCGCCGGATCCTCGTCTGCATCCCGATCGGCGTCGAACTCGTCTTCGACAGCCAGCACCGCCTCGGCGGCAACTTTGCTGCTCAACTCGGGTTGGCGACGTTTTTCGGACTCGGTCGAATCTTCGTCATCACCAACAGAGATCGGAGGCAGGTCGCTGGCGTCAAGCTTCGGCCGCTCAAGCATCGGGAGCGCACTCCAGTCGTTGGCCGAACTTTGTACGAGGTGCTCCATGCGAGGCGGCGGCAGAATGCGCTCTGTAAGCCGGGCATCCTCGTAGTAGCGGGCCTTCTTGGTTCGGATGGGGTGAATTCCGGCCACCATGACGATCTCGTCGCTGGGCGGAAGCTGCATCACCTCACCGGGGGTGAGCAGCGGCCGGGCCGTTTCCTGACGCGACACCATCAGGTGTCCAAGCCAGGGCGAAAGGCGGTGGCCTGCATAGTTCTTCATCGCACGCATTTCGGTGGCGGTGCCGAGGGCATCCGACACGCGCTTGGCGGTGCGTTCGTCATTGGTGGCGAAGCTCACCCTGACATGGCAGTTGTCCAGGATGGAGTTGTTCGGCCCGTAGGCCTTTTCGATCTGGTTGAGGGATTGAGCGATCAGGAACGCCTTCAGCCCATACCCTGCCATAAACGCGAGCGCGCTCTCGAAGAAGTCCAGCCGGCCGAGCGCTGGGAACTCGTCCAGCATGAGCAGGAGGCGATGCCGGCTGCCGCGGGCTTTGAGATCCTCAGTCAGCCGCCGCCCGATCTGGTTGAGCAGCAGGCGGATCAGCGGCTTGGTGCGGTTGATGTCCGATGGTGGCACCACGAGATAGAGCGTGGTCGGTCGTGCGCCGCCGACGACATCGGAGATGCGCCAGTCGCATCGCGACGTCACCTTGGCGACGACCGGATCGCGATAGAGTCCGAGAAAGCTCATCGCCGTGCTCAGCACGCCGGAGCGTTCATTGTCCGATTTGTTGAGCAGCTCCCGCGCGGCCGATGCGACCACGGGATGGGCGCCGGCTTCGCCGAGGTGGGGCGTCTTCATCATCGCGGCGAGGGTTGCCTCGATAGAGCGCGCCGGGTCGGACAGAAAATTGGCGACGCCGGCGAGCGTCTTGTCTTTCTCGGCGTAGAGGACATGAAGGATGGCCCCCACCAGCAATGCGTGAGAGGTCTTCTCCCAGTGATTGCGCCGTTCCAATGACCCTTCGGGATCGACGAGGATGTCGGCGATGTTCTGGACGTCGCGGACTTCCCATTCGCCTCGGCGAACCTCTAGCAGCGGATTGTAAGCCGACGATTCCACGTTGGTCGGGTCAAACAGCAATGTGCGGCCATGCCTGGCGCGGAATCCGGCGGTCAACTGCCAGTTCTCGCCTTTGATGTCGTGGACGATCGCAGAGCCCGGCCAGGTCAACAACGAGGGAATCACGAGACCGACGCCTTTGCCAGACCGGGTCGGTGCGAAGCACAGCACATGCTCGGGACCGTCATGTCGGAGATAGTCGCGCTCGTATCGGCCGAGGATTACGCCGTCCGGACCGAGCAGGGCGGCAGCTTTGACCTCTTCCTGTTTGGCCCACCGGGCGGAGCCATAGGTCTCGACATTGTCAGCCTCGCGGGCGCGCAAGATCGACATGAGAATGGCGACCGCAATGGAAACGACGCCGCCCGACGCCGCCATGATTGCACCCTCGTTGAAGATCGAGCGCGCATAGGCGTCGTAGGAAAACCACCACCAGAAAAAGGCCGGCGGATGGTAGACCGGCCAGCCCGCGAGATCGAACCACGGGGCGCCAAGCTGGGGCTGAAAGCCGAGCCGCCACGCGGTCCATTGCGTGGCGCCCCAGATCGCGGCCAGCACGATGATGCCGACGATGGCGATCTGGCCCCAAAGTATTTTTGTTCCCGACATCGCCTTCTCCTTACGGAGTACAGGTCGGGCTACACAGGTGCGTAGTTCAAGATCATCGCGACACTGGTCGTGATGCGGCGTGCCGCAGCGAGGAAAGACCGGTTTGGCACTGCGCAGGCAAGCGACAGCAGGCTTCCCGAACTGATCGAGGACGGATTCCGCGCGGGCCGCTACAGGCTCCCTCGCAAAATGCGCTAGGCTGTCGAACTGCCTTCATTCAACAAGAGTTCGGCGCGACCCACCATATGCGCGACCCACCATACGATTGTCCACCTGGTAGACGGCACCTACGAATTGTTCCGCCATTTCTACGGCCAACGGCGCTTCAATGACGGTCAGGACAAGCCGTTTGGTGCCGTCGTTGGCGTGCTGCATACGGTCGTGGAGATGGTCGAGGGTGGAGCCACACATCTCGGAGTGGCGACGGATCATGTCATCGAGTCGTTCCGCAATGGGTTGTGGCCCGGGTACAAGACCGGGCAGGGGATCGAGCCGGCTTTGCTCGCGCAGTTCCATCCGCTCGAGGAGGCCCTTGCCGCGATGGGGGTCGTCATCTGGCCCATGATCGATTTCGAAGCCGATGATGCGCTCGCCGCTGCGGCACACAAAGCGGCGGCCGATGAGCGCGTCGAGAAGGTCTGCATCTGGACGCCGGACAAGGACCTGGCTCAATGCGTGCAGGGAACGCGCGTCGTCCAGGTCGATCGCAAAACCAAGACAATCCGCGACGAAGCCGGTGTGCAGGAGAAATTCGGCGTGGAGCCTGCTTTGATCCCGGACTTTCTGGCCCTCGTGGGTGATAGCGCCGATGGCTATCCGGGCCTCGAAGGCATCGGTCGCGTGTCAGCCGCACGGCTCTTGGCCCGGTTTGGGCCTCTTGAACGGTTTCCTGACGACGTACTTGGCAGGCGTCACGCGACGGCATTGCTGTTCAAGACCCTTGCTACGCTTCGAAGCGACGCGCCCACTTTCGAGGACGTCGACGAACTACGCTGGATGGGCGCAACGGATTCCTTCGCGGCATTTTGCGAGAAAGTATCGGAACCACGCCTCCTTGAGCGGGCCACCAAGGCCGCCGACAAGGTAGTGAGCTACTCGCAATAGCATCAGCCACTGGCCCCAGTCGTTCATAAGCCGATCCCACGCTTACGATTGAAGTTCCAATCGACTCCTGCACCGCCACGGGCGATGCCCGATACGTGCTGACCGACCTTCCTTTCCAACGATGGTGTCCACGGCACGAGCTGGAAGCCCAAGCCGCCATCGATCATGGCGAACCTACCCGACGCCAGTGCAAATCGCTGGCGGTAGGTGCCCGAGACGTGTTCACCAGTTAACGCCTTGTTGAATGGACGGCCGAGTTCGGCCGCAAGCTTGTCGCCGAGCGCTTCAACCTCACGGCGCTGCAACGTGTCGAGAAGCTTCCGCGCGAAGATCACCCTGGTGCCCTGGCGCCGCGCCAAGCCTTCCTCGACCAGATGCTCGGCGCGTCGGTCCATGGCGTGCTCTACTTCGGCTCCGAAGCCGCCGTCGCCCAGCGTGACTGTACCGTGAGCGAGTGCCTGCCGGTCGAGCCAGGTGGCCCCGGTCGCCGAGACCTGGCGCTCGATGGGGAAGTCCGATCGAACCGCGATCGCCACCCGGCGCCGGCCTTGCGTGTCGGCGAAGCTGCGCAGTTCGACGATCGAGCCTGGCGCACTATCCCCGGCGGCATCAAGGTCGGGGAGCCTGATGTGGTGGGCGCGGCCGTCGACACCATCGATCACGGCATACGCTGTCGCCTTGAGCTCATCGTCGAGCCCACGCTCGATCAGGCGCCCTATGATCGGTTCCTGCATGTCCTCGCCGGCAAGGACGAAACTGGCAGCGCCGCGCTCGATACCGGCTTCGGCCAAGCCGCGATGAATGCGCTTGATAATGTCGCCGCGCTCGCCCAATTCGCGCAGGGTTGCTTCCGCTTCATCGGACATGAACCATTGGCCCTGGCCGACCTGTTGAGCGACACCGAGACGTTCTAAGGTACGGAGTCGGCCGACTTTGACTGTGTGGTAATCATCCGGCTGCTCGCTGGCCCGTGGAGCGAGATCGATGATGCCGGTGCGTTGGCCATCGCGCTTGAGCTGCCGGTCAAGATTGGTCCAGCGTTCCGCCTCGACCTGACGCTCGAGCGTGTGGCGAATATTCTGATCGGTGCGCGGCCCGAGTTCCTGTGTGATGAGATCGCGTGCCCGGTCGCGCATGCCCTCTTTGATGTAATCGCGCGCGATTACGAGATTCTCGCCGTCGTCGCGCTGGCCGCGAACGATCAGATGGACGTGTGGGTGTTCCGTGTTCCAGTGATCTACGGCGACCCAATCGAGCTTTGTATCGAGGTCCCTCTCCATCTGCGCGACGAGATCGCGGGTGAACGCTCTGAGATCGGACATCTCGAGCGCGTCGTCCGGCGAGACGATGAAGCGGAAGTGATGCCGGTCGTCCTTGCAACGATCGGAGAAGGCCTCGGCATCCGCCTCTTCTGTTTCGGGACCGAAGAGCCTGGCCTTCTCTCCGTCCCGGGTGACACCCTCGCGGCTGAGATAAGCGAGATGCGTCGGCAGATTCCCGCCGCGCAGGTTCATGCGGACGACGCGCGCCTTGATCACGGCGCCGCGCGAGCGCGCCGTTAGCAGCCGGTTGGCCTGGACCGATGCACGCTGGCCGCGGCCAAAGCGCGAGCGGTTGCCGGGCCCGATCCTTCCCTGTCGGGAGACTGAGCCGCCGGCCTTTTGTGCAGCGGCAAGTGCCTGGGCGATGAAGGGTCGTGCGCGTTGCGCCTTGCTCGAGCGGATGCGGCCAGGGCGGATGCGGAACTTTCGTTGCTCGCTCATCGCCGAGGCTCCGCACATCGCGCTATGGTGCTGAAACTGCTGATGAAGTGCCGGTCTCGCGATGCGGACGCCAAAGGCGCACTTCTCAAGAATGTCTCGCAAGCCCTTGAAATATAACCTCCCAACCGCAGCGCACCTCGCGCCCCTTTATCCTGCCATCCCCCGGTTGCTGCTGTGGCTATCCACCTGCGCACCCTCCATACTGCGCAGCGGTTCGCCGTGATGCGAAAGGGCAGTCCGGTGCTCATGGCTACGAATCCACGGCGGATCTGGCGCCGAAAATGCCGTCGGAAGGTGGTGGCGCTGCGTCATCACCGTGCTGCGGTTCCGCTGTCGCCTCTGCGTCGTTGTGACTGTCAAGTTGCAGTGAACCGGCGGGAGCGACGCCACCGGCTGGCCCGATAAAGAGCGGTGCGTCGCGCCAATCGGTGGGTCGCGGCGGGATCTCGGTCCTTTTGGGCAACGGGGTACCGCCGAGCAGCGGGGCGACCTTGGCGACATAGTCGCGGGTCTCGGCCGGTAACGGGCGGCCGGTCGAGAGATGCTCATCGTAGCGACCGGGGCCGGCATTGTATGCTGCCAGCATCGCGCCGACATTGCCGTAGCGATCGAGCATTGCCCGCAGATGGGCGGTGCCCGCGAAGATGTTGTCGCGCGGATCAAACGGGTCGTCGCCAAGTCGATGATGCGCGCGCAAGTCGTCCCAGGTGTCGGACATGATCTGCATCAGGCCCATCGCGCCAGCGGAGGAGATGGCGCCAATGTCTTGCGCGCTCTCAGCGTCGAGGACGGCGCGTATCCAAGACTCGGAAATGCGGAAGCGCCGGGACGCTTCCGCAATGTGGTCGGCGAACCGGTGGTTGGGGACAGACCCCGCGACGGGCATGTTCTGCGCGAGCGCTGCGGGCGCGAGCGCGACGACGAACAGGCCGGAAAGGAAAAGGATGGCGACACGGCAGCGTGTACCATGCCGCCGGAGGGTATCACCGGTGCGGTGTCGGGGCATGGTTCAGTCCTGCGGCCTGTCCTGATCGTCGCGCTTCTTTGGGCGCGTCCAATGCAGGCCCCAGTCGCGGCCATTCTCATCCGACTGGAACAGGCGGGCGCGGATCGGGTGTGCAAGTGAGGGATCGTCGAGGATGACCGAGATGTAGGTGCCGGCGCGGTCGCCGGTCTGAAGCCAGCCAGCGCCGATCTCGATGCCGTCTTCGTCGCCGAGGCGGATGCGGTAGTCCGGCGCGTTCTCGACTTCGGCATTGTCGGCTGGGACGAAGACGATGGTGACATTGAGCGAGGGCGTACGGATACGCCCCGAATAGCCTGCCTGTGTCCGGGTGAATTGACCGGTCTGTGCCATGGAAGAGTTCCTTCTGGCGGTGGGGAGGGGATCAGGGGGCGTCTGCCGGGTCGGCGGCGTGCCAGTGGAAGCGGCCTGCGCCATCCGCGTCGGTCCAGAGTGGAAGCGCGCGAGCGACAATGCTGGTGACGGGAAGCGGCCCGAAATAGCGGCCGTCGAGGCTGTCGGGCATGTCCCAGTTCATGAGGAAGATCTCGCCGTAGGCGAGCCTCCGGCAGCCTTGCCAGGAGGGCAGGGGACGGCCGAGGCTGTCCTTCTCGCGCGCTTCGCCCCAGGCGTGGTCGAACGCGATGATGGTCGCCCCGCGGCGGCAGACACTGGCGCCGGCGAGCGCCAGTACGCGCTTGATCAGCGGCACGCCACGCGCGAGATAGCGGCGTTTTGCAAGAAAGGCGGCCAACGGCTCGGGCGGTGTGACGACGACGTAGTCGCCGATATCGAGGCGCTCAACGGGTGCCAGTCGATAGAGCCCGATCGGCACGCTGGCGGACGCGTTCCAGATGAACGCCGGGGCGTAGTTTAGCCAGGCCGGCGCCGTGACGAGCGTGGACGCGGCCAGCATGGTCGTGATGATCGCGCGCCGGCTCATTGCTCCACCCTCCGGCGCCTGACCCATGCTGCGTGCCGGTCGACGTCATAGGCGCGCGGCTCGAGGCCGGCAGTGATGCGGTGGCTTACGTGACGCCAGTGGTCAGCGGCGACGTCGCAGGCATCGATCCCGAGCGCTTCGATCGCATCGATGATCTCGAGCACTCGAGCGACCTTCGGCCAGCCCTCGAGCTTGAGCAGGATGTCGCCGCCGGGGCGGACGAAGGGCAGCGTCTGGAACGGCTCGCCGCCATCAATTGCGCGCACGATGTCGATGCGTGACAGCACCGTGCCGTAGTCATTGGCGGCCCACCGGACGAAGGCGAAGACGGCGCCGGGCGCGAAGCCGACGAGGCGGCGATGCCAATCGAGACGCTGTTCGCAGGTCTGCCGACCGAACCTTATCCAGTATTCGATCCGCTTCTCGCGCCAGGTCAATTCGACCAGTGTGGTGAAGGGTGGCGCCCCGTCCACGGCCGGCCGCATACTCAATGGCATGGAGGCACGCCTTGTCATTTGGCGCCTCCGTCGTCGTCGGCAAACTCGCGGGCAAGTAGTTCGCGCAGCATGTCGGCGACCGTCATTCCGCGCTGGAAGGCGGCGACCTTGATGCGCCCTCGCTGTTCGGGCGTTACGTCGATGGTGAGGCGTGCGGTGAAGCCGGAAGCGACGGCGCCGCGCTGCGGCTTAACCGCGGACTTGATCCAGCGATCAGGGTCGCCGGGACGGGAGGCGAATCCGTGCTTGGCGGTCCGACCGGTCATGGCGCGACAGGTCCGATGCGCAGGCGGTCGATCTCGGCCGCCAGCGCCGAGCCTTGCGGGTCGGCATCGACCAGGGTGACGCGCCTGCCGCGGCGTGCCCATTCTCCCGCGAGATGCAGCGCCAGCGTCGTCTTGCCGACGCCCGCCCTTCTGGTTGAGGAGGGCGACGATCATGGGCCGTTCCTCCGGCGGGAGGGACCGGAAGTGGACGGGTTATCCCCGGAACGCGCTTCCAAATAATAAGATTTAGATTCTTCTTTAGAGTCTTTACGGGAGCGATTCCGGTCGTTGGGCCAAAGACTTAAATGAGGTTCCTGCGCCTGAAGTACAGATAGGTTTGCGCCTGATGTACGGATACCGGATGCGCCTGATGTACGGATATCCGGCGAAGTTACGCACAGCTTTTCCACAGGGCTGATGTGGATAAGTTCGGGACGGCCCGAACGGTGTTCCATGGCGAGCAAATAGCCGGGGAGCGGCTGGCGTCGTGCGATGGCGCGGATGTCGATGGCGAAGTCGGAATAGCGCGCGAGCGATCCGCTCTTGGCATGGAGATGGCGCAATTCGAAGCGCCAGCCGGCAGCTTGCCGACCGGCGTGCTTGCGAGCGATGCGATAGAGCCAGCGCTCGATGCCACCGGTCAGTGCGAAGTAGTCGGGATCGATGGCAAGGACCAGGCGGCGGTCGATGATGCCCTGATAGAGCCATTCGGGCAGGACGAATTCCATGCCCTCGACGCGGCCACTCCGCGTCGCGAGTTCCTCCCATTCGTTGATCCACGAGAATTGCTGGCGCCGCCATTGCTCGCCTTGGCGGATCGTCGTGCGGATCACGGTCGACTGGAGGCGGGTGAGCGCGCCCTTGAGAAGGAAGTAGCTGCGGGCGCCGGTGGTGCGGCCGATGGCGTTGAGGAGTTGATAGGGCGTGAAGCGGAAGAAGCGTGAGGTGGGGAGGCCGCGGTCCTGCGCGGCCAGAATCTGGCTCGCCGCCCAGATCAAAACGTCTGCGTCCCAGATGGTCGCCATGCCATGTTCGGCGACGGCATAGACCTGCAACTCTACGTCGCCCGCCTTGTAGTGGATCGGCGCGACCCGGCGCGACTTGGAGAGGGAGAAGAACGGGTGTGCCATCAGATCGCGGTGGTCGCGCGGCGGTACGTCGCCGCTCAGTGCGTCGAAGGGATCGAGATGAGCGCGTTCGCTGCGCTGGCGGGGAAATGCCGTCATCGGATCACCGCTCAGCGTGCTTCGACGCGGCGGGCCGGATGAACGGTTCCGACGCCCGGATCAGAGGTGGACGTCTTGGTGCCGCGGTCGGCCCAGGCCTGCAGATCCTCGAGGGCATAGACCACGCGGCCGCCGAGCTTTCGATAGGCGGGTCCGGTGCCGTAAGTGCGATGCTTCTCGAGTGTTCGGTCGGAGAGCCCGAGGAAGCGTGCAGCCTCGGGTGTTCTGAGATAGCGCGGCGGCATGCCGGCGGTATTGGAAGTCATGGTCGGGCCTCCGGGGTTTCATTGAGACCGCCGGATGCTGGCGGCGGATGAAGACCACGGTGGCGAAGACTGTTGCGCTGGGGGGATGAGGAAGTTTGAGGGGCGAAGTTCCTCACCCCTCAACGCACCGCGCTTGGGCTATTCTTTCCGGCGATGATGCAAGAGATGACGATAGCCGCCGGCGATCATGGCCCGGCCGTCCTTGACCAGGCCGATGACGCTCGCCCGCACGGAGGAGGTCTTCCACGGCTCGAAGGTTATGCGGTCCCGGCCGAAGATGACGCTGGCGATCTCGCGATAACTGGCACCGCTCCTGTGACCGTCGATTGCCTGGAGCATGTGCCGGTGCCGCCGCTTCTGCTGCGGTGTCAGCCGGCGGTCGTCAGGGACGGTCCGCCCCCTCAAAACGCGCAGAAGCCGTTCGAGTGCTTCGATCCTGTCGGGACCGTTCGCGTCAAGCGGTACGAGCGCGGCGAGGGGCGTCCCCGTCGGGACGCCGGGGAGCCGTACCAGGCGAACGGTCTGGCCGCCGGCCTTGAGGAGGAAATGCACGCCTTGCTCGTCCGCGCGCGGCGAGGTTTCGCGCAACTCGACAGAGAGGTTCCCGGCCGCCGGCACAATGGTTGGCGCGTGCGTGAGCAGTACGGCGCTCGTATCGGCCTCGACCGACCAAAACACCGGACCCTCGCCAGCATTCAACGACGGCGGGACGAAAAAACTGCAGGCCCCATTTCTTATGGAGCTGATGCTTCAGGGAAGGATTGTCGGCGCTTGCGTAGTCCTGTTGGTAGTCGGGATTGCGCCTGAGCCATTCCCAGGCAAGGTCGGGAGAGTCGAGGCTATCCAGATAGTCATAGGTCTCCGAAGACCGCCATTGGGAGGTGTCGGGCGTCATCGTGCTCCTCGTTGCCGCAACGTGGGGGCGGCAGCATCCCGAAAACATGACAGGCTGGGAAGACATTAAGGACGCACCAGGCGATGCGCTGAGCGCAACGCCTCGGTCTATTCGCGTCCATCGCGGAGCAGATGGCGGTAGCCATGCTGCGTCATCCATCGGGCGCGAGCCAGATGGCTGTCGTGGACACGGCGCGCTCGCTCCGGCTCGACGTCGGGATCGATGTCGAAAATCACCGCGACCGCTTCACGCCAGTCTGCACCCTCGGTGGCAGCGTCGAGCACTCGCATGTAGAGCTTCATGTGCCCCCGATCGTAGTCGGTGAGCACCGGACTAGCTGGCGGCTCGTCCAGGAACTCCGAGCGTTTCATTTTCCTCCCTCACACCGGGACCTTGTATCCCGGAACAGGGGGGGTGTTATCAACGCCGCCATCTCATGGGCCAAAGACTGAAAAATGCTGCCGCATTCTAACAACGTCCCAGCGCTATCACAGGAAGTCTTCACGACTGTCTCTTGCTGCCCTGGTTCGCAGCATCCCGCATGAACATCACCCCGTCTCCCTTTTCCGTCGCCAGGAAAACGATGCCGTTCGCTTCGAGCGCGCGCCGCACTTGGTCTCGCGTTGATTCATACACGCGCAACCCGCTCTCGGATTCGAGGCGTTTCAGTGCGGTCAAAGATACGGCGGCCTCTTCTGCAAGCGTTTCCTGGCTCCAGCCAAGCAACGCTCGCGCGGCCCGTGATTGGCGGGCGGTGATCATGCACTCGATCACCGCCACAAGGCGCGGCGCAGAAGCCAGAACTACGACTATAATAGTCGCTCTTAGACGGAATTCCACCCATAATCGTCAGCTCAAGGCGTTCCAACGGGAGCTTCACGCCGACTGATTCGGTCGTTCTTGGACTAAGAAAGGCCCCGCCCGGATCAGCCGGGCGGGGCGCTTGCTCCGCGCCTCAGTCGCCGTTGCGGCGGGTCGGGCGGGACCAGATCAGGCTGTAGCCCTCGCCTTCCTCGTCGTCGAAGAGGTTGGCGTAGATCGGGGCGGTGAAGCTCGGATCGTCGAGCTTTAGGCCAAGGTAGGCGCGGCCCTCGTTGGACTGCTTGCTCCAGGCGGCCCCGATCTCGACCCGGCCGACGAAAACGCGGTGGCTGGGGGCATTCTCGCCGCTGGCGCGGGCGTCGGGAGCGATGCGGACGTTCTTGGCCTGAAGGGAAAGGGTGACGATCTCGCCGCTGAACTCGTTGGTGCCGGACTTCTTGAAGGTGCCGATGGTGGCCATGGTAGTTCTCCTTGGTTTCTTGCTCGAGCCCGCACCATTGCGGTCTCGATGGCGATCGGCCGGCCGGAGGCGATCGGCGGCGCACCCCGCAGGGGCTCCGACAGCAAAGGAGAACTATCTTGTCTCGCGAGGAATCCCGGCGCAGCCGGGAGGGGAAGATAGTTTGACGGCGCTGTTGCGCCTTAGGCGATCGAGGCGAAGCCGGCCTTCGGCCAGATCGAGCCATGAGAGAGACCGTATTGGAGCGGTCGTACAGGCAGAACACGGCAAGGAGAACGCGGCTGGCGCTGGCACCATCCGGTTCGGGCCACAGGCTCAGCGCGCCCCGCTCTCTTCCCGGGATCAAGTACGAATGTCAGCTGTCTCGTCGCTCCGGCAGTGCAGGAACGTCCCAACCATTTGTCGCCCAGATGGCTATGCCGGGACCCCGGGGGGCTACTGGACTGGACTCCACAGGTGTCTCGCTCTCCGGCTCACATGCTCGCGCTGAGAACTCACCCCAATCCAGCAGCAACCCCATTGGCGATGGAAGGCGAAGCCACGGGCCTGATCTGGTCCCGACCACACCCATGCGGTCACGAGGCACTCGCAACGCCCCGTCCGGCTGGTCCGGGCGGGGCCATCATGGTCAGGCGCATGAACGCGGTGACGCCGACCGCTGCCGCTCCGCCGACAGCGAAAGCGAACTGCCAGGTGTCA
Source organism: Mesorhizobium sp. (assembly GCA_004020645.1). Classification (GTDB taxonomy): domain Bacteria; phylum Pseudomonadota; class Alphaproteobacteria; order Rhizobiales; family Rhizobiaceae; genus Mesorhizobium. Next base: position 470,298 of record SAQL01000001.1, read on the forward strand.
GAGGGCATTGTGAGCTTCACGATGCCTAAGGTTGCGTGATAGCCAGCGACGACCGCGGGGGCGACGAAGGCAAGGACCACAACGAGTTTTGTCCAGGCGGGTCGCGCGACGAGGAGCAGGAGTTGGAAGAGACCGAAGGTTATCGCAGCAGCCATGGCGCCGACGATGACGACGCCAAGGATGCCGGCTCCGGTGTCATGTGCCCAGGTGCCAATGGCGATGCCGGCGAACAGCGGCAGCGCGAATACGGCGAGATTGAACAACAGCCAGCACAGCGCGGCTATACCGGCAAGTGTGGCGAGAATGGCAATGATGATCATAGTGGTGATCTCCGTGCAGAGTTTGGACGGGTCGCGCCAACCACCACCACCACGGCGCAGACATCAGTCTAGACCAATTCGCCCGATCAGGGGAGCCTTGATTGCTTAAGTAAGGTGGTGGTTGTTGTAGTCGCGGGGCATCGGGCCGCCGGTGACGCGGCCTGCGGAATTGCCGAGTCGAGTGCGGCACCCGCAATCGCAAGGTGGCGCTCATGCGCCACCCCGATCGCGGAAATCATACGCGTTGATGCCGAGCTTCCTCGCCTTGTCGGCGAAGTTATCCTGGATGCCGGTGCCAGGAAATACGATGACGCCGATCGGAAGGATGTCGAGGATCGCATCGTTTCGCTTGAACGGCGCTGCCCGGCCGTGCTTGTCCCAGTCCGGAGCGAATCCGACCTGAGGAACCTTGCGATTTTCGGCCCATTTTGCTGCAATCAGTTCCGCGCCCTTTGGCGACTTGCCGTGGATCAGCACCATGTCGGGGTGCTTGGCGTGGACCTTGTCGAGCGCGTCCCAGACGAGGTGGTAGTCGTTGAAATCGAGGCCGCCGGTCAGGGCGATCTTCGGACCGGCGGGCAGCATTACCTCGGTATCGGCCTTGCGCCGCGCGGCGAGGAAATCGCGGCTGTCGATCATTGCCGCGGTCAGATGCCGGCGGTTGACCATCGATCCGGTGCGCGGACGCCAGGCGGAGCCGGTGTGCTGCTCGTAATGTTCGGAAGCCTGATCCCGCATCAATTCGAAGGCGTCGCGCCGCTCGATCATGGTCTGGCCCTGGGCGGTGAGGTTTTCGAGTTCGACCGCTTTGATCTCGGTGCCGTCCTGTTCCCGCTGCAGGCGGCGCTGGGCCTGCTCGCTGTCATCCAATTGCCGCTCGAGCCGCAGCACGGCGCGGTGGAAGACATTGGTGACGGACCAGAGCAGGTCGTCGAGGTCAGGCTCGAGGCGTGTGTCGCCGAGGGTGGCGATGAGGGCATCGAAGATGTCCGCAACGGCTCCGGCGACATGGTCGCCGTCGGGAAGTGGTCGCGGATCCGGCTCGTCGGCGTAAGGGCGCCAGCCATAGAGCTGGAGTTCGGTGAGGACGTGATCGGTGGGCGACGCTGCGTGGTGCGGTTCGGACTCGTCGTGTGCGCTCATGGGATGCTCCCGTCGGTGGGACCGCGACCCTCGCGGCCTTCATGGCGACGAAAGCCCACGGGCGGGATGGCCTCGCACCCGGAGCGACGCGGAGGGCCGGAGCGGCAGCGGAGGATGCAGAGGCCGACTATTTTGCCTCGCGATGGAAAGGCGGCGCAGCCGCCGCCGGAAAATAGTCGGCCGGCGCCCTTGCCTGGCCGGACCGTTTGTGGGCCCGATCGCCCTCTCGAAGGCCGGGTCGTGGCTCTCTCCGGCGGTGGATCCTGTTCGCGTGACGCCGGCCTCATGACCGCACTGCGCCGCGCTCCATCCCGGCTCAGGCCACACGTTCGAGGAAACGATAGCGATCCCGGCGAACCAGTTGGTCCGCGATCGATTTGCGAAGCGTGGCGAGGCCCAAGCAGCGGAGATCCTCGTTGAAGTCCTCCATTCTCGGCGAGAGGACGATCGCCTCGATCCCGGCATCGGTCGCCCGCTCGATCAAGTTGTCGCGGGCACCGTCACCGGCGGGATCGTTGTCGCGGATGATGTAGAGCCGGTTCAGCGTCGGCGGGAACAGGATGGCAGCGAGATGCGCCGCCGAGAGAGCTGCCGCCATGGCCATGTCGGGCAGGGCGCATCTGAGCGAAAGCGTCGTCTCGATGCCTTCGCCCGCTGCCATGACGTTGCCGGGCACTCCGAAGCGGACGGCGTTGCCCAACAGATCGCCCATGGCCCGGCGCGGTGTGTCGACGGGTGCCTTGCCCAGACCGTCCGGCGCAAGCCAGGTGCGGTGCGCGCCGGTCAGCCGCCCATCGAGACTAGTGACCGAACCGATCATCGCCGGCCAGGTTTCCGTCGGTCCATGATCGTCAGGGCGATAGTAGCAGCGCGGATGAAACCGGAGCGATCCGGTTCCGTGCAAAGTCGTGATGCCACGTTCACGGAGATACGTTTCCACGATGGTTCCGATGATCGGCTGCGACATGCCCACCAGCCGACGGGCTGCCTCCGAGGAGCCAGTTGGAGCCTCAACACGCTGCCGGACAGGAGATGCCGGACACGCTGCTTCATGCGAGAGGCCGAGAAAGGCCCGGGCTTCCTTGGCGACATCTCCGAAAGCTCTGAGGCCAAGCGCCTCGCGCACTACGTCCAGCAGATCGCCATGCTCGCCGGTAGCTGCGTCGGTCCAGCGTCCGGCCGAACCTCTTGGGGAGTCTACAAGTCGGACGAACATGGAGCGACCAGGTGTGTTGCGCACATCGCCAACAGTCCAATAGTTCCCTTGGCGGCGGCCATTGGAGAGATAATGCCGGCAGACCGCCTCGGCCCGGTCGGCGAGGCGGCGTGCCAGTTCATGCGGCGGTTCGCGCATGGTGACCTCCTTCAATCGGGATAGGGGGGAACCTTGCGGTTCCGCCCCTCCCACACCACCCTGCGTACGGGTCCGTACAGGGCGGTTCGGCTGATTATGCGGCCTTGGGGAGCACAACGGAAGCGAGGCCAATGCTTGCGAGGAAAGCGTTCGGCAGGGCAATGGCGAGCGCGGGGCTGTTGCTGATGCGCCATGGGCCGTGTGCACTGCCGGCGGTTTGTGCCGCCAGATCGTGACCGACACCACGGCGCCGCAACTCCGCAAAGCGGGTGCGCCCGCGCTTCCACTGTTTCCATACGATGGATCGCAGCCTTCGCCTGATCCACTGGTCGAGGCTGCGCAACACCGATGGGGTTTCGCAAAAGCCGAAGTAACCGCGCCACCCTTTCAGATAGAGCGACAGCTCCTTGGCTATCTGCGCGAGACTCGCGCCCCGCGTCCGCATCGTCAGCACCCGCACGCGCTCCTTGAACCGGACCACAGCCTGCGGTGCGATCCGACGCCTTGGCGTCTTCTCGTTCGTGAAGCTGAAGCCGAGGAACTTGCGCCGGTGTGGCGGGGCGACCGCGCTCTTCTGCGTGTTGACCTTCAGCTTCAGACGCCTGTCGAGGAAGCGTTCGACACTTGCCATCACCCGTTCGCCCGCCCGCGCGCTGCGCACATAGATGTTGCAGTCGTCGGCATAGCGCACAAAGCGATGGTTGCGTCGCTCCAGTTCCTTGTCGAGTTCGTCCAGCATCAGGTTGGACAGCAGCGGCGAGAGCGGGCCGCCCTGCGGCGTTCCCTCGTCGATTGGACCGACCAGCCCGCCTTCGAGCACACCCGCGGTCAGAAAGCCGCGGATCAGACGGAGGATACGCGGATCGGACACCCGCTTGGCCACCAGCCCCATCAGGATGTCGTGGTTGACCCGGTCGAAGAACTTCTCCAGGTCGATATCCACCACAATGCGATGACCCGACGCGATGAACGCTTGCGCCGCGGCAACCGCATGATGAGCCGAGCGTGCGGGCCGGAACCCGTAGCTCGACGCGCTGAACCCGCCGTCCCATGCAGCCTGCAACACCTGCATCACCGCCTGCTGGATGAAGCGGTCGAGCACCGTGGGGATGCCGAGCGGACGGGTGCCGCCGGACGCCTTCGGGATGTCGACACGCCGCACCGGCTGCGGCTTGTAGGCGCCTTCAAGCAGTTGGGCGCGAAGTTCGGGCCAGTGGTCTTTCAGATGCAGCGCCAAGGCATCGACACTCATGCCGTCGATCCCCGGCGCTCCCTTGTTGCGCCGGACCTGCGCCAGCGCCTTCCTCAGATTGTCGCGATCGACAATCGCTTCCATGCACGGTCCGGCCCTTGCCGCCAGACTTTCGGAGGCGGCGTTCGCCGCACCGGCTTCGGTCCCTGCCCCAGGGCGGTCGCGGGCTTCACCCGTTCCCGTCTCGGGGAAGGCCAGCTCGAGCTGATTCTTCTGCCGCATGGCCAATGCGAGAACTCCGTCCTACTCGTCCTTCCAACCGTTCGGGCCTTCGTTCGGCAGACGCCTCCCTACTATGCCCTCTGCTGACTTCTGCACCGCGATCAGCGCGCCTCACGACGGGCTCAGTCCGGATTTCCGGACACGGCGCAGATCTCCCGAGGTAAGATCGACCGCCTTCCCCGCACACCCGCCGAATTTACCACCCCGGCCCTTGATGACCATGGACTTCGCGGTCATTTGCCCGCTCGTCCGGCCGGGTAGGCCTCATATCCGGTTCTTGTCCATCGGGTCGCGGTTTTGCTCCACGCTTCCTTCAGACCCCGCCTCGCGACGACGCCCTTGCGCTTTGCTAACCCTTCGCCGCCATCAGGCTGGGTAAAGGACTTACACCTCCAAGCTGTCGATCATGCTCGGCACACAAAAGAAAGGCCCGCCGTTGCCGGCGGGCCAGTTGTGAGGGTCATGGGAGGCTATTCGGCGGCGATAGTCATTGCCGCGACATCGTCATCATCGGCGATGCCGTCGTCATCGGCCATGGCCGTTTCGTCCGCTATCTCCGCCGTTTCTACGACGGCCAGTTCCACGTCCGACATGTCAGCGACCGTCGCCCGACCCGGTGTGCGGAGCGGCTCGGGCAACCAGCCCGTGCCGTTGAGCAGCATCGACGCTTCTGTCGCCATGTCGCCCTTCTTGAGATGGGCGATCCGGTCGGCAGCGCGCTGGCCCTTCGCTTCGGCAACGGCCTGAAGGATCCGCGCCTTGGTGACGCGACCGAGGAAGGCGTCGACGGTCGGCTTCCAACGCGCCGACATGTCGAGGTCGACGGCGCCCGCCAGCTGGTCCGCATGGGCGAGTGCGCGGGGACGTCGGTTCCAGGCTTCGTGGACCGCGTTGACCGACAGGCTGACCACATGGGCGAACAAGGCGGCGCGGCTATCGCTGTCCCAGTCTCCAAGCGCGTCCCAGAGGTCGGCCGAATCCTTCGGCAGAGCCTTGGTCCAGCTCTCATGCCGCGCGTGGATCGCCTCGGCCGAGACGCTATCGTTCAGGCCTGGCGCTTGGGCGCCGAAACTGACGGTCTTGAGGTCCAACTCAAGGCAGCTATCCGAGCCATACTGGTAGAAGACCTTGAGCGTCAGGGCATGCAGCGCTGCGCTGAAGGCGACATCGGGCTGCTCGCCGAGGGCGTGCCGGAGACCGAGCGTCCGGTGCGCCGTCAATTCCGTCATCAGACGGTCCGAGATGGGCGAAAGACCCTCGTCTTCCTCGGGCTCCGCGATGCTGTCACTATTGGCATCGTGAACGCCATCGGCATCGTCGCCGGTCGTCTCCCCTTCGTCCGTTGCGTCGTCTGGTGCGTTCGCGGGTTCCGCTGGTGCTTCATTCTCGGGCCGGACATAGCCGCGATCGACACGCAGGCGGCCGTCCCCGGCGATGCTGATGAAGGCGCCCGCGCGCGCGATTTCCTCGGGATGGAAGGACAGCGGCCGTTCGTCGAAGGCCTCGAGTGCGGTCTCGAGCTCGCCGAGCCGCTGGTCGACCTCGTCGGGAAGTTCGTCGGCACCTTCATGCTCCGCAACGAGACGATCGAACTCGGCCTTGAGCGCGTCGCGCGTGCCTTCCTCCTCGGCCGTGAGCGGCACGGGTTCACCGTGGAGGCGCCTCAGACCATAGGTGTGACCGTAGGCAAAATCAGGCGCGACCTCGGTCCACTTCCAGCCCTCGGCGGCAATCGCCTCGGACTCGGCTTTGAGCTTATCGGCCACCATCTGGTCGACCAAGGCGACATCCTGCAGCCAGCCACCATCGTCGCCCTCGAACAGGTCGCGCAGCACCGTGCCGCCCGCCTCGATATACGCTTCAGTGCCGATGAACAGTGCCCGCTTGTCGGTGGCACGGACGGCGCCTTCGGTCAGCATGCGCCGAATGGCGTAGGACGACTTGTCGTAGGAGGTTTTCAGGCGTTCGAAGACCTGTTCCTGGCGTGCATGGTCGCCCGACACGGTGAACGCTTCGAGCTGGGCGAGCGTCATGCCGTCTTCGGCATAGACGTCCAGCAGCACCGGAGAGACCGATGCGAGCTTGAGGCGCTGCTTGACCACGTTGACCGAGACGAAGAACGCCGCGGCGACCTCCTCCTCGGACTGACCCTTTTCGCGCAGGGTGAGGAATGCGCGGAACTGGTCGAGCGGATGCAGCGGCGCTCGCTGGACGTTTTCGGCGAGCGAGTCCTCCTCGGCAATACCGCCCTCGCGGACGACACAGGGCAATGGGGCGGTTTTGGCCAGGCGCTTCTGCTTGACGAGCAGCTCCAGCGCCCGGAAGCGCCTGCCGCCGGCCGGCACCTCGAACATGCCGGTCTCCGCGCCGTTTTCATCAACGACAGGGCGGACGGTGAGGCCCTGAAGGATGCCACGCCGAGCGATGTCTTCGGCGAGTTCCTCGACCGAGACGCCTGCCTTGATGCGCCGGACATTGGACTGGCTCAGGACGAGCTGGTTGAAGGGGATGTCGCGCGAGGGCGACAGGGTGATGGTGGGCTTCTTCCTGGCAGTAGCCATGGGATGTACTCCGCGACGGGCGGCCGGGAACCTCTCTCGACCTCCAACCCGTCACGAAGATCGGCGCCGCCCTCTCACTCTGAGGGACGGCGCCGCAAACTCCGGGTTCCCGGAAAGGCACGCAACCGGAGACACGGAAATCCGCATCGCCGGCTTTGCTGAATTCAGGCGGCCCGGTCGAGCAGCTTCTTGGCCTTGCCCTCCAGGTCGAGCCGGGCATCCTGGTGCGGCTTGTCCCGCGCGACGGCGGTGATGCCCTGCACGAAGTCGAAGACGCTCGCGGGCTTGCGACCTTCTTCGGCGAGAACGGTCTCGATGATCTTCGCTGTGTCCGCCTTGGAGAAGCCGCGCTTGCGGAGAAACTCCATGCGATCCTCATCGCTGCGGGCCACGATCTTTTCACGCGCCGCACGGATGCCGTTGACGAAAGACAGCGGCGAGGAGTTGGCGAACCGGGTCAGCGCCGGCGCGGCCTGATGTGCGAAGCGTGACGCAGCATATTTGGAGTGGCGGATGGTGATCTCCTCGAAATCCTCGACACCCCACAAATTGCGGTTCTGGCATACGGCGCGGAGATAGAAGCTGGCGATGCCAAGCGTTTTGGCCCCGACCTCGGAGTTCCAGCAATAGAACCCCCGGAAATAGAGGTCGGGCGAGCCATCAGGCAGTCTGCCTGCCTCGATCGGGGTGAGGTCGTCAACCAGGAAGAGGAACACGTCGCGATCCGAAGCATGGAGCGTGGTGGTATCCGAGGTGATGTCGACACGGGGATTGTAGATGCCGGTCGACCAGTCGAGCACGCCGGGGATCTTCCAACGCGTGTCGCCGGTGCCATTGCCGGCGATCTTCTGAACGGCCGCAACCAGTTCGTGATCATAGATGCGCCCATAGTCCGGGCCGGTGACGGCGCGGAGTTCGACGCGCCCGTTCTCGACCTCGAGCGTCTTGACCTGCTCGGCACGGTGCGCGGTCAGGCCGTATTGCAGGTTGATGCCGGCAAGCGGTGCCGGAAGCTGGCGGAGGTATGTTGCCGGCGCGCCCACGATGCCGGCGAGTTGGCCAAAGCTCCAATGCGTTGGGGAGACCGGTCTGTCGGCACCGGGAAGCACGAGGGCAAGCCGCTCGGCATCGTCGCGGCTGGCTTCGACCCGGATGGCGGCGCTTTCGACGGTGCGGGTCCGGCTGCGCTCGGACCGCCCCTGAACCGAAGCCATCAACTCGGACAGGGACAGGTACCGCTCGTCTGCCGGACGGTTGAACCATTCCGAGGACACGCGGCCGATGCGTTCGCCGCGGCTCGCATCCACCTTGTAGCCACCGGGTGCGTCGCTTCCGGCATCGATAGTCACTGAATTGTTCATGGGAGTTCTCCATGACGGGCGCCGGAAGCCTCTCTCCCAGCCCATACCCGTCATGGCCCTCCAAAACCGCCCTCTCACTCTCCCCGGGGCGTAAGGCCTATACCGAGCAAGGGGGCTCCGCGCTGTCGGGTGCCGGACCGCGTCAGGGATGGAGGCCCGAAGAGTGAAGACCCGCAGAGCGGGGCTTCAGCGCCAGCCGAGAACCCGGCCCGAAGGGACGCCCATCTCGACTCATGTGCGTTTCGCGATAGAGTGCGCCTTATGTGCAATGCCTACGAACAGCATGTGAAATGGGTCGAATACGTCCAGATGATGCAGGCGCTCGAGCTTGGCATCCCGACGCAACAGACCGAACTCGATCTGCCGGAAAGTGAAGATATCCGGATCAATGACATGGCGCCGGTGATGCGCGCTGCCGGCAATGGCATTGAATTGGTACCCATGAATTTCAGCTTCCCGCCATCCAATCCGAAGGGTGGGCCGGTCTTCAACTACCGCTCTGACGGCCGGCATTTCGACAAGAGCAACCGATGCCTCATTCCCGCGTCGGCGTTCTTCGAATTCACGGGCAAGAAATACCCGAAAGCAAAACATCGGTTCACGCTGAACGATGCGCCATTCATGGCGATCGCCGGTATATGGCGCGAAGGCGCAGACGGCTCCAGCCCGGCCTTCGCCATGCTGACCACCGAGCCTGGTCCCGATATTGTTGACTATCATGACCGCCAGGTCGTGGTCCTGCATCCCACCGACTGGGCGCACTGGATCTACCTGACCAAGACAGAAGCCGAACTGCTGCGCCCCCTGCCGGAGGGCTCACTCGCGGTTGAAACCGTTCGACAGGGATCGGACTAGGGCGGCGCGGTTAGGTCAAAGGCCGGAATGGAGCTCGTTCCAACCGGCCGGTTCCGACCGCATTTCGGAAGCCCGAGGTCGAGAAGCTTAGGCACGAAAGCGGTCATTTGTACGCGAATGCGGATGCCAGCGTTGCGCCCAAGTTTCGTAGTTCAAACTGTGTTTTAATCAGCTGAAAGCTTCAGTTTCGCGTCGGTCGCGACTGATAGAAGCCGGGAAAATAGGCAAGCGATGGACCTTTCGGCGTACTTCGATGACTCGGGCAGCGATACCGGTAAACGCGATCTTGTGTTCGCGGGACTGGTTAATCGCGACGACGCTTGGGAGCAGTTCAGCGTGGCGTGGAGTGTGGCGCTGGCAAAGCCTCCGACGATTGAGTACCTAAAGATGGTGGAGGCGAACGGTCTGCGTGGTCAATTCGCTGGCTGGACCCGAGACGCTCGCGACCAAAAACTGCAGGGTTTGGCAGAGGTCCTCGACCGCTTTCGGCCCCTTGGACCTTTGATTTTTCGATCAGCCGGGCAGAATACGAAAGTCATGTGTCCCCGGCGTCGCCTCGAGGCCTTTCCACGCCCTATTTTGCCATTACCTTCGGGGTGGTTTCGGCGGTGGCACGCCATCTGGCTAGTGAGGGCGCCATCACGCCGGTCACGTTCGTCTTTGATGAGCAGAACGGGGTAAACACGGACGTCGCTCTCTTTTTCGACTATATGGTGGAAAGCCTAGACTCGGTGTCGCGTGGGCTGATCAAAATGCCCATCGGCTATGGCGACGATATGCGGAACCTACCGCTGCAAGCAGCCGACATGTTGGCGTGGCACATCCGCCGCCAACGCGAGGGCAACGAAGACCCTGTGGTAATTCGCCGAGCTGAGTACCTTCGCTCGGAGACCCATATCGAGGCGCGGGTCCCACTGGAAATGCTTGTTCGTTGGGGCGCTGCTTTCTCTCAGGTGCTGCCGATCCTGCAAACCCTCAAGACGAAGGGGGAATGGCAGCGTTTTCGAACGGTCGCGGATGAGGCCAGGCGCGATGGTTTTAGACCGCCTCACGGTGACGACGCAGTGGACGCACTTGCCAACATTCGGGCGGCTTGGGACCAGTTCCGAGGCAAGAGTTAGCGATAACGGCCACTCCACATGCAGCTGACCAAGAGCGGTCAGTCGGGTATCGCCATATGATCTTGCTGACCTCGCTGAACAACCACTATGCTGACCATTGAGTGGATCAAAACTTGGAGCTGTTGTGCCGTCGTTCTGTAGCTTCCTCGTATTTGAACCAAGTCAAACTGAGTTGGTGATGTCCCTTTGTCGGGGCACTGGTTGGAACGTTCGCTTCATTCCTGATCCTTCAAAACGCTATAAGTTTCATAAAAGTGGGCATTCTGAAGTTGCGCAACCTAGGGCTTTGGCGGATTTTGGCTCTCTCGGAGAAGGCGAAACTCACGGACAGTTGTTGGTCGTGGAGGCTGAAAGGACCGAGGCTAACAACATCATCCAACTCATCCGCGCCGCCAATGTTGTCGTTGAAGGGTTCCCGGATCAGAAATACGGAAACCCTTCGGGCTTCGGGATACCGGACGATGCGTCCGAGCAGTCAAGCATCTTCAAAGACATCTTCCAGACTAACGGGTTCTTTGAGCTTTTTTCGTTCAAGATGGAGAGGCCGGTGGCCGTTGCGATGGCGGTCAACGCTTGGTCAGATAGGCGGATTGTCTATGCGATTCACAAACTCTCAAAAAGCTACGAAACAGAAGCCATTACGCCCTGGTCGGCACACCCACGGTATGGGCAGATCTTTGAGAAACATTCCGGCGAGTTCTCGGATCATGTCCGCAGTTCCATCGCCATAAACCTCGCCTTCTCCGCTATCGAGGAGATGAACCTGCAAGTGAATTCCAGCCGGGAAAAGCCGCGATGGTTGGACGACAAATACACGTGGAACCCGATAGTCTTGAAGGACATCAAGTCTCGGCTCGAAAAGGTTGGGATCAATCCGGAGAGAACCGTCGATTGGGTAGTGAGGGGAGATGAGACCGAACTTACAATCCAGCCGGCACGCGACCGATTTTCAGACTATGGCGATGGGCAAAAAGTCCGAGACATCGAATTCCCTCTTCCCGACGCAATTCACGCCTGCAGTTACTTGCGGAATTTCATGACGGCACATGCCTTTGGAAAAGAGACACAGCGTCTGGGGCCTTACGAGGTGTACAATGTCCAGCAGGTGGCACGCTTTCTAATCCTCTCAATATGTGGCCTTTTTAACGTGTGGACACGGAATCTGTCAGAACAGATGGCGCTCCAACTTAGACGTGACGAATGTTGATTTCACGCGGTTGATTTTTGAGGTACCTGCGATTTTACCCGCAGTCTTTTCCGAACGTCCGCTTTCACGAAGCTGAAGCCCCCACAGGGACAGAGGAAACGACCGCTCGCCACCAAGTCGAGCCTTTGCATGATGAATCGTTGACGTGGCAGGAGCGACCCATTCTCTCCGTTTAAGTCGTTGCAATGCCTCGCTGGAACCTATCATAAGATTCACAGCAAGGTGCGAGAAGGTCCACAATTGATGGAAGAGTTGGTCGAGATCACAACTAAATATCAGCCTGCCTATATCGAGCGCTGCTTCAGCTCAATGGCCGGACTGCATGAGTTTTCCGTCACTTTTTATCAGGATGTCGGCGACCTCTACGACGCGCTGACGCGGGTGAAGAATGCGGATCGGAACCCGACCGGCTTCTCGATTGACGACGCGCCCATTCTCGGCCTGCTCGTGCGCATATCGAAGCTCGTCAAGGAAGTGGTGAAATACTACGAGCGGGATAATGCCGAGATCATCGGTGTTCTCGAACGGCCTATGATTGAGGCTTCGATCATCGCAACCTATCTGATGCTCAACGGCCTCGATGCCATCACCGACTATCGGAAATGCTCCTACAAAGACCGCCTTCGTATTTTGCGTGATTTGGAAAGCGGATCGCCGTTCTTCGATACGAGAGCGGGGAAACGTCTTTTAGCCGCCGTACGCGAAAAAATGCGTTTCGAGGGCCTGACGAGAGACGACTTCGCCGCGCAAAAAAAGAACGGGTGGAAGCTACAGGGCAAAAATTTCCGGACGATATTCGCCGAGATCGAACATGATAATCTGTATGCTTCAACCTACGGCATGATGTCGGAATCGATCCACGGTTCGTGGAATGAATCGATGGACTGGGGCTTGGTCCGCAATGACGATGGCACCTTTTCGGCATTCACTGACTACCATCCGGCGGACATCCGCTTCATGGCCCCAGTCCTAAATTTCACGATCCGTCCGTTTCGGATGTGGCTGGAGCGGATCGACGCCTACGATGATAACATCAAGGGGACGATGGACTGGATCGAGCGCGTAAACACGCGCCTTTTTCGCACATTCGACGGTCTTTACGCCGGGGAGTATGACCCCAAACGAGGATAAAAGCGCGCCTAGCCGTCGCCGGTATCGTTCAGGTGAACGTCGCGCGCTCGCTGCCCGAAAGCCGTCCTTCCGCTCCCCACCCCATCTCAGACGGTGCTTGCGTTACGGCTGGGCAGGGACGTGCGAGCACTATCGAAAGTCCCTCGTTTTCACCTTGATCGGCTCAACCTGCAGCGTGGGATCGACGAGGTCCGTGGCCGCAGACCCTTCGGCATGCTTCGCGGATCGAGTCCGGGCCCACCATGATGGGCTTCGTCGCCCCGCCCATGGGGAAGCGGAAACGGCGTCTCGCGATTGCCCACACTGGCGAGTTCCCCCGAAAGATCGGTGAGGGAATGGGCGACGAGATGCACCACTTCACCCTCGCGCTGGATCTTGCCCCGGACGGCGAGCATCGACGAGGACAGCAGCACGCGGCGGAACTTCTCGAAGACCTTGACCCAGACCACGACATTGGCGGCGCCGGTCTCGTCCTCCATGGTCAGGAACATCACGCCCTTGGCCGAGCCCGGCCGCTGCCGGACGAGGACAAGGCCGGCCGCCTCCAGCCAGCGGCCATCGCGCGCCTGCATTGCGTCGCGGCAGGTTACGATGCGGCGGCGGGCTAGGTCGGCGCGCAGGAATGAGAGCGGATGGTTCCGCAGGGTCAGGCCGACATGACCGTAGTCCTCGACGACTTCCCGGCCGGCCGTCATCGGCCGCAGCGTCAAAGCGGGTTCGTGGATTTCCGATACGGTCTGCTGTTCACGAGCGGAAGCCGCGGCAAAGAGGGGCAGGGGTTCGTCACGCAAACCCTTGAGCGCCCATAGTGCCTCGCGGCGCGCCAAGCCCAAATCGGAGCGGAAAGCGTCGGCTTCGGCGAGTTGGACCAGAGATGCCGCCGGCACGCCGGCGCGCTGCCAGAGATCGTCGATGGAAGCGAAGGCCTCGTTGGCTCGGGCTGCGACGATCGCCGCCGCGTCGGCATTGGCTAGCCCTTTAACTAGCCGCAGGCCGACGCGAACCGCGAAGCGTCCGTCCTCGCCAATCGGTTCCAGCGTGCAGTCCCAGCGGCTCGTATTGACGCAGACGGGCCGGATCTCGACGCCATGGACTTGAGCATCGCGCACGATCTGGGCCGGCAGATAGAAGCCCATTGGCTGGGAGTTGAGCAGCGCGCAGCAGAAGACATCGGGATGGTGGCATTTCAGCTCGAGGCATAGGCGACCAGAGCGAAGCTCGCGGCATGGCTCTCGGGAAAACCATAGCTGCCAAAGCCCTCGAGTTGCTTGAAGGTGGTGGCGGCAAATTCCGGTGTATAGCCATTGGCGATCATGCCGCCGATCAGCTTGTCGCGGAACTTGCTGACGCCGCCCGTGTGCTTGAACGTCGCCATGGCACGGCGCAACTGGTCGGCCTCGCCGGCGGAAAAGCCGGCACAGACCATGGCGACCTGCATCGCCTGTTCCTGGAACAAAGGGACGCCCAGTGTCTTGCCGAGCACGCGCTCGAGCTCGGGGGTCGGGAACTCGACCGGCTCCTTGCCTTCCCGGCGACGGAGATAGGGGTGGACCATGTCGCCCTGGATCGGGCCCGGGCGCACGATGGCGACCTCGACGACGAGGTCATAGAAGGTGCGCGGCTTGATGCGGTGCAGCATCGACATCTGGGCGCGACTCTCGATCTGGAAGACCCCGATCGTGTCCGCTTTGCGGATCATGGTATAGGTCGCAGGGTCTTCGGCCGGGATGGTGGCCAGGTCGAGGGTCATGCCCTTGTGCTCGGCCAGCAGGTCGAAGCTGCGTTTCATGCAGGTGAGCATCCCGAGCGCCAGGACGTCGACCTTCATGAATTTTAGGATGTCGATATCGTCCTTGTCCCACTCGATGACCTGGCGATCGACCATGCGGGCCGGCTCGATCGGCACCAGGTCGTCAAGCCGGTCATTGGTCAGAACGAAGCCGCCCGGATGCTGCGATAGGTGGCGTGGCGTTCCCTCAAGCTGCTGCGCGAGTTCGAGCGTCAGCCGCAGCCGGCGATCGGCAAGGTTGAGATTGAGATCCTGGGCACGCTTCTCGTCGATGCCTTCCTCATGTCCCCAGACCTGCGAGGACAGCAGCTTGGTGAGGTCCTCAGGCAGGCCGAGCGCCTTGCCGATATCGCGGACGCCGCCTTTGGTGTGATAGCGCACCACCGTCGAGCAGAGCGCGCTGTGGTCACGGCCATAGGTTTCGTAGACCCACTGCATGACGATTTCGCGCCGCTCATGCTCGAAATCGACGTCGATGTCGGGTGGCTCGTTGCGCTCCTGCGAGACGAAGCGCTCGAAGAGGAGATTGTTTCGCTCGGGATCGATGCTGGTGATGCCCAGCACGTAGCAGACGGCCGAGTTGGCGGCCGAGCCTCTGCCCTGGCACAGGATGTCCTTGCTGCGCGCGAACTGCACGATGGCGTTCACGGTGAGGAAGTACGGAGCGTATTGCAGGATTTCGATCAGGCGCAGTTCGTGCTCGATGAGCGCCACGACTTTGTCCGGCACACCCTCGGGATAGCGGCGCGCTGCACCTTCCCAGGTGAGCTGTCTGAGCGCCTGCTGCGCCGTCAGTCCCGGCAGCATCTTCTCTTCGGGGTATTGGTAGGCGAGTTCGTCGAGCGAGAAGCGGCATTGCCGGGCAATCTCCAGCGTACGCGCGAGTGCCTCCGGATAGCGCGAAAACAGCCGCGCCATCTCCTCCGGCGGCTTGAGATAGCGGTCGGCATGGCGCTCGCGCCGGAATCCCAGCTCGTCGATCGTGATGTTGTGGCGAATGGCGGTCACCACGTCCTGCAGGATGCGCTGGCCGGGTTCGTGGAACAGAACGTCGTTCGTCACCACCGTCGGCACGCGCATTTGGGTGGCAAGGTTGGAAAGTTGGTGGAGCCGGACCTGGTCGTTGGGCCGACGGCGCAGGGTCAGCGCCAGATAGGCGCGATCGCCGAAAGTCTCCCGCAGGCGTCGCAGCTGCAGGGCGCAGGTATCGTCGGCGCGACCGGGAACGAGAACGGCGATCAGGCCCTCGGCATAGTCGGCCAGGTCGTCCCATTCGAGACGGCATTGCGCCTTGCCGCCGCGTTTCTTGCCCAGGGTCAGCAGCCGGCACAGCCGGGAATAGGCGGCGCGATCGGTGGGATAGACGAGCAGCGACATGCCGTCGACGAGATCGAGGCGACAGCCGACGATGAGCCTGATGCCGGTGTCCTTGGCGGCCTGATGGGCCCGCACGATCCCGGCCAGAGAATTGCGATCGACCACCGCGAGGGCCTCGATGCCGAGCGCCGCCGCCTGCGCGAAGAGGTCGTCGCAAGAGCTGGCGCCGCGCAGGAACGAGAAATGGCTGGTCACCTGCAATTCGGCATAGCGCGGGGTGGTCATGCGAAGACCCCGTGCAGGAACCATTTGTGGGAACCAGTCCCAGGATCCTCGCCGTCGCCGGCGCGGTAGATCCAGAAGCGTTCGCCGACCTCGTCCTCCACCTGGAAGTAGTCGCGCACCGCGATGAGTTCAGCATCGCGCTGCCACCATTCGCCGAAAACGCGTTCGGGACCGTCGGCGCGCGCGACACGATGCCGAATGCCGCGCCAACTGAACCAGACCGGCGGATGATCTGGGAGCAGTGCCATCGTCTCGATGGGTTCGGGGTGCGTCAGCAGACGCGGCGGTCGAGGCCAGTCACCCGGCCAACTCTTCCCGTCGTCCGGCGCATTCGGCGCGATGCGGCGGACCGAGCGTTCGGGCACGTCACTCTCGACTGGGGCGAAGCGGTAGAGCCGCTGCTCACCGATGAGATCGGTGATTTCGGGCTCTGGATCCTCGACCAGTGAGGATGGTCGGCGCCGGTGGTGTCGATGATGAGGCCATCGGGCGGATCGGCGGCGACGATCGGTGCGTAGCGCAGCGACCAGAGCGCCATTCTATCGAGAGCCTCGGCGTCGCCCGCCGGATCAAGATCAAAGCTCTGCAGTCCAGGCACCAGCACTACTTGGGCCTTGCTCGCCGGCATGCCGACGCGCAGACCCGCCGCGCGCGCCGCTGCATCGGCGGCCAGCACGAGCCGCCGGTTTCCCTGCCGGCCGAGCATGACGATCGGGGTTTCAGCCGATGGCGCGGACTGGCCCATTGCGCGCCTTAGGCGATCGGTCGGCCAGGTCGGGAAATAGAGCGAGACGACCCTTGTCATCGCAGGCTTCCACTTCAAAATCGGCGCTTTCTCCCGCCCGTACCCGGATCAGCTCGAGCTGCCAGCGAGCGCGGCCGATACCGGGGACTGGCAAGGGACGAGAGGGGAGCGCGGTGACCCGCCAGCGGGTGACCGCGGCGGTTGGTTGTCCAAAATCGGTCGCTTCGGTTTGTCGTCGCCAACGGCGGATGGCGATGCCGATAGCGCCGGACGTCTCGGCTGCGAGCTGCAGTCGGCGGGAGACGGTCATGGAGAGGCGTGCGAGTTCGGCAACGACGGCGCCTAGACCGCCATGGCGAAGCCCTTCCTCGAAGCAGGCGAGCACGGAAGCTTCGTCGCCCGCCTCGACATAGACGACCCGGCCGGGCAGCAGCCCAGTCTGGGCGAGGGCAGGGGCGAACAGATCCTGCCGGGTGACGCACCAGAGCACCTTCCCTTTGGCGCGCGCAGCGATCCCGGCGGCAAAGAGCGCCGCCGCGGCGCCATCGATCGCCCCGTTGCGGCCACCGGCAACCTCGTGCAGCGCCCCGAGCGCCAGCCCGCCTCCCGGCAGAACCTTGTCGATCGTGGGAACGCCGAAGGGAAGGGTCGCACGGTTACGCGCCGGCCCGCCTTCGAGGCGCGCGATTCGCTCGCGAAGCGCGGTGATAGCAAGGCTGGCGGCCGGCTGACCCATGAACGAAACACTCTCAAACTGTCTTCCCAATCGATTTCTGGGGCTGATATGTTCCTTATTTGTTCTCTTTGGTGTCCGAGAGTCAATCTGACTCGTTGCGCCGCTCCGAGAGTTGATCCCAGACTGCCCTTGATCGAGGTGCGGTCTATCTTGATATGCCGCAGGTGATGCAGGGACGGCGAAGTGGGCGAGCGAAGCGACAGGGACCAAAACTTGATGCGCCGGGGGAAGGGACGGCCATCCTTCGCAAGATCATCCATGTCGACATGGATGCCTTCTTCGCCTCGGTCGAACAGCGCGACAACCGGACCTGCGCGGCAAGCCGGTGGCAGTCGGGGGCTCGGCGGCGCGCGGTGTGGTGGCCGCTGCGAGCTACGAGGCCAGAAAGTTCGGGGTGCGATCAGCCATGCCCTCGATCACCGCAAAACGCAAATGCCCCGAGCTGATCTTCGTGCCGCCGCGCTTCGACGCCTACCGGGCCGTCTCCCAGCAAATCCACGCGATCTTCGCCGAGCACACGCCACTCATCGAACCGCTCTCGCTCGACGAGGCCTATCTCGACGTCACCGACAATCTGCAGGGCATCCCGGTCGCCACGACGATCGCGGAAATGATCCGCGCGAAGATCAAGTCCGAAACCGGCCTGACGGCCTCGGCCGGCGTCAGCTACAACAAGTTCCTGGCCAAACTCGCCTCCGGTCAGAACAAGCCCGATGGGCTGTTCGTCATCACTCCGAAGGCGGGTCCGTACTATTACTGGATCGCCCGGGGCATCGACGAACGCCCGGTGCGGGCCGACCGCGAGCGCAAGTCCGTGGGGGCCGAGGACACCTTTGCGAGCGATTTGTTTGACCTCGAAAGTGCCCGCAAGGAGCTGGCGCCGTTGGTCGCCAAGTTCTGGCGGTACTGCGAGGCAAGATCGATCCAGGGTCGCACGGTGACATTGAAGGTGAAATTCGCCGACTTCCAGCAGATCACGCGCAGCCGTACGATTGGGGGTGTCATAGAGGGCGAAGCCGACCTGGGGACCGTCAGCGGCACGCTCCTCGATCAGGTATTTCCTGTCAGCAAGGGGATCCGCCTGCTCGGGGTGACACTTTCAAATCTAACCGGAAGGCGAACCGAGGCCGATCGGCAGATGTCGCTGACGATCTAGGACTGCAGTTATCGGACTGCTTTTCGGATCCGCTCTGTCAGCGTTTGTTCGACATCGAAATAGCCCTCCCAGGCATCGGACTCCTGAGCCCGGGCGGCGGCGGCGAAAACGTCAAACGCGCTGGCACTCTTGAAGGTCGGCAGTTCATCCCAAGTGACGGGTACGGCGCACGACGCACCGGACCGCGCGCGGGTCGACCACGGGCATATTGCCGTGGCGCCCTGTCCATTGCGCAGATAGTCGATGAACATGCGGCCCTTGCGCCGCGCCTTGCTCATATTCGCGACGAAGCGGTACGGATCCGTGCGGGCCAGCAACTCGGCGAAGTCCTGGCAGAAGTTCTTGACTGCTTCCCAGTCGGCCTTGGGAACGAGTGGCACAACCACATGCACGCCCTTGCCACCTGATAACAGCGGCCAGGATTGGAGTCCGAGGGCCTCGAGAACGCCGCGGATGTCGAGTGCAGCCTGCTTGACGTCATCAAAGCCCAGGCCCTCGTCCGGATCGATGTCGAAGATTATCCGGTGTGGAAGGTTTGGCTGCTGGCGCAAGCTTCCCCAGACATGGAACTCGAGCACGTTCATCTGGACGCCGGCGATCAGCCCAGCCAGGTCGTCGACCCAAAGAATGCGGCTCTCCTTGCCGGACATCTTCTCCAACTGGCCGTCATGGATTGCCCTCGGCATGCCAGGCAGCTTGTGCTTCTGAAAAAAGGTTTGCTGCAGGTCGCCATCGGTATCGCGCACCAGCGAAAGGGGCCGATCCTGGATGTGCGGCAGCATTCTCTCGGCAACTGCAGCGTAGTAGGCGGCGAGCGTCGCCTTTGTCACCTCTGTGCCAGGATACATGACCCGATGCGTCAGGGTCACACCGACGGCGCGGGCGATCTCCTTGCCCATATGCGGATCCAGATTGGCCGTGATAGCAGTCGCGGCAGTCGTGGGCATCTCCATCACCACCTGGTCCGCGCGCTTGTCTTCGCGCATGCCTTCGAAGCTCGGGTGACGCAGGCTGCCGTCGGGCGTCACCTCGGAATAGGTGACTTCGGCGACGAGTTCGGGCTTTACCCAGCGGGCGCGGCGCGCAATGTCGTGGGGCACAGATACGAAGGCGGGTTTGTCTAGCGGCCGCTTCTCCAACTGCGCGAGAATGGATTTGCGCATCGCCTCGGTGAAGCCGGTGCCGACGCGGCGGCGGTAGATCAGCTTTCCATTTTCGTAGGTGCCCAGGATCAGGAGGCCATGCCCCGGCCAGTGTCGCTGGGGCGGTAGCCGCCGACCACGAATTCCTGTCGTTTCGTACATTTTATTTTGAGCCAACTCGCGGTGCGGTCGCCGACATAGCGACTGTCGGCGCGCTTTGCGATAATGCCCTCGTGGCCGCCGGCGCACATGGTGTCGAAGACCTTTTGCCGTTGTCGGCGATATGGCTGGAAAACTGCAGGCTGTCGTCTGGATCACGTTCACCTAAAAGGGTCGCAAGGCGTTCCTTGCGCTCGAGCAGGGGCCGGCTGGACAGGTCCTCGCCATCCAATTCCAACAGGTCGAAGGCGTAGAACTTGAGCGGCATGCCCGCAGCAATTCCGGTTTTCAGCATGGAAAAGTTGGTGCGGCCCTGGCTGTCGATGGCCACGATCTCGCCGTCTATGAGCGCCGAGCCGCTGGTGAGTGCCTGAAGCGGTGGCAGGATCACCTTGAACTGGCGGGTCCAGTCGTGGCCATTGCGGGTGTAGACGACGACTTCCGCTCCCGAGATGGCGACCTGGGCGCGATAGCCATCGAACTTCATTTCGAACAGCCAATCGGCGCCGACCGGTATGTCATCGGTCAACGTGCAGAGTTGGAAAGGACGAAACTGGGGTAGGGGGTATCTCGGGGTAGATTCTGAGTCCCTGCGCCGTGCGCGCTTTTTGGGGAGGGCGGCCTCTACGGCCGACATGGGGAACCCGAATACATAGTACGATTCAATACTCTGCCCTGGGTTTCAGTTCCACACCACGCGCCGATGAATTGAACCGGATGAGTCCGGCCGCGTTGTTGGGAAACTGGAACGCAATCCCTGGAGGAAAGAAATGGCTACTCAAACAACTCGCGGGCGCAGCCAGGATCGCGCAAAGGTCGCTGGCGGGCAGGACCATGAGGTGAAGTACGAGGCGGGCAAGACCGGGGCAAGCAAGGCTGACGTCAAGTCGGCTGTGAAATCAGTCGGCAATAGTCGCAAGAAGGTCGAGGACAAGCTCGGCAAATAGTGAGCCACGGCCGCAAGGGCAGATGGTTCGCATCGCCACCTTCAATGTGAACGGCGTCAATGGTCGGCTGCCCGTGCTCCTCAACTGGCTCACGGCCAGCAACTACGACATCGTCTGCCTCCAGGAATTGAAAACGTCCGACGAGAAATTTCCGGTCGCCGCGATCCGCGAGGCAGGGTACGGCGCCATCTGGCATGGCCAGAAATCCTACAACGGAGTGGCCATTCTAACTCGAGGGACGGACCCGGCTGAACGCCGGCGCGGCCTGCCGGGCGATCCTGATGACACCCACAGCCGATATATCGAAGCCGAGGTGGACGGGCTCATTGTCGGCTGTCTCTATCTACCGAATGGGAATCCGGCGCCTGGTCCCAAGTTCGACTACAAGCTGCGCTGGTTCGACCGCCTGATCAGCTACGGACAAGAGCTGCTCGAAGAGGGAGCGCCGACTGTGCTGTGTGGAGACTACAACGTCGTTCCAACTCCGATCGACGCGGTAGCGCCCCGACGATGGCTCGGCGATGCGGTTTACTTCCCCGAGAGCCGGCAAGCCTATGCCGAGATGCTTGACGATGGATGGATCGATGCGGTTCGGCATATTCATCCGGAGAAGGGCATCTACACCTATTGGAATTTCTCCTATGGCGGCGGCTACGATAGGAGTTCTGGCCTACGAATGGACCATCTGCTTCTGAGTCCCTCATTGGCACCGCGGCTGCGGGGCGCTGGGGTGGACGTCGAGTTGCGAGTATGGGACAGGCCGAGCGATCATGCGCCAGCATGGATTGAGCTTGAATAGCCTGCCGACGGGGGATGCGTGAAAGCGGAAGAACAAGAGCGGCTGCGAGCAGCTTGCCGAGCAACGGCAGCGGGTCATCCTGCACTGCAACGCGGTCAAGGAGTGATCGCGGAGGAATGCGCGCGCTCGATCGAGAACGAGATCGGGGGATTCCTCGGTGCAGTGATTGAGGACCGCGAAAAGGTGTACCGGTCCGCTGAAAAGGCGCTGCAACCACTTATGCTGCTTTTCGATGTGGCACTGCTGCAGGTTTGCGATATGTCGCATTTCGGTTTCCAGCACGCGGGAGGTCGAGCAAAAATCATCTGGCCCGGTGTGCTGCTCCCAAAGCGACCGCGGCCCAATGATGTGTTCTACATTTTGACGTCGAACCTAGCCCACGCCATGCAAGCGTTCAGGCTGCTGATCTTGTACGGCTTTGAAAGTCAGGCGCGGGCCGCTTTCCGGGGTGTAGTCGAGATCGTCGACCTAATGATCGTAGTGTTGGCAGACGAGGCGACCTACCGCGCTTACATCACCTCGTTTGAAGATCCGAAAGCCAGCTAGCAGCACTGGAAAAAGCGTCTGTCGCCTGCGGTAATCTGTGCATCGGTGTCGAAGCTTGAAGCGGACAATCCCATAGCCCTGCCGATCAATATGACGCCGGAGGAACTGCGTAGGGACAACTATGCGTGGCTGTCGACGTTCGTTCATGTCGACTATGCCGCTCATGTGGTCGCGGTCCATCCATCCGATCCAGACGGCAGGTCGCAACGGTTGGCGATGCTGGGCAACGTCGGGGAGATTTCGAAGGCAACGCTTGCGCATTCGTTGGTCTATCTCTGGATCAGCTTGCTCAGGCTCGAGAAGCTGTTTTTCGAGAAACACGGCTGGGACCGGCTGCGGGGCGATCGGAACCGCAGCTGGTTCCGCTATCGCGCACGCACGCTCGACGCGCTTTTTGTCGCGTACTTGCCGACGTTCTGGGAAGTGGATCCACCGCTGGGGCTGGACGGCTGATCCAATAGGAAGGGCGCAACCTAGATGTGTCGCAGCTTTCTCAGGCGGGTAATGAAGGCATCGTACGACCGTCGCGTCGTTTCGACATGGGAGCCTAGCGTCCCCTTCAGCACATCGTATTCAGCGACTTTCACCACGGGGAGATGAGGGTTGCGAGACCTGTCAGAAGGAAGGCTGATCCGACCACGACGAACACGTGTCTGGAATAGGAAAAGGTCCATCGACCAGACTTGGGATCGTGTGAAATCTGTATGGACACCAATGCCCCGCTTTCAGCCGAAGTTGTCGAGAGGGGATAGCACGGATCGATACCCGGGGGAGAGAGCGTGATCGATGTCAACTTGATGCGCGACCGCGAGATTGCGCTACATGACCTTACCGGGGCCGACGACGAGTATACGATCTACTACGACGAGACGAACAACATCCGTCGTCTGCACGTACGACCAGACGGGCTCAATGTGCGCGAGCCGAAGTGCTTTGTTGTCGGCGGCATCGCGCATCACGGAACGGCGCGACCACTGCCGCTTGACGAGCTTCGCTCGGCCCTGCGCGTCCAGCCGGGTGCGTCGGAGATCAAGCTGAAGCACGTGGCGACCGGGGAGTTCCTCGACTTGCTAAACGCGCCGCGGCTGGAGGTCTTTCTATCATGGCTTCTGGAACAGGGACTGTTCGTCCACTATTCGGCGCTCGATCCTCTCTATTGGTCGATTGTCGATATCGTTGATTCGATGCTTACCGAGCACCGCGAGCAGATGCTGCTCGCGGTGAACCCGCAGCTCAAAAAACGATCTCTACACCGTCCTTCGCCACGACTACGACGGCACCGTCGATATCTTCCTGCGCTACCAGTACCCTGATATCGGGCGAGAACAGCGGCCAGCCTTTGTGGCCGAGCTCCTCGATCTGCTGGAGCGCCGTCGCGATCTGCTCGCGCACTTCAACTACATGATGCTGAAGGGTGTGCTTCAGATTGCCGGGGGGCTCGATGCCCTTCCTTACCTCGACGACGAGCCACCTAACGTGCTCATCGAGAGTTTCGCGCCGTTTTATGTGCAGAGGCTGTGCCTCTTCAAAAATTCGCAGCACATCTTCGATGTCGAGGAGGTTGTGAAGGCGTATCTTGAGCGCACCTCCTTCATCGACGGCGATGATGAGCTGAAGCACTTCCGCTTCAGCGATTTCCCACGACGAAACCGGCATTCAAGTCTCCGATATCGTCATCGGCCTTCCTGGAAAATTCCTCACTTTCGTCTGCGCCTTGGACGACTCTGAGTTGGTGGCTGCGCGTGGGAGCCTGGGAGCACAGCATGAACGGAGCCTCAGACTCCTGAATACGCTGCTCGATCGGTCGATCGGTGAGAACAAGGCATTCGCCCACTACGTGCTGAGCTTGAGAGACAAGGAGGCCGCGGCCTACTTCCTCGATTCGGCGGATTCCCTTCGAGAGTTCGGGTCGTAGGCTTTTTCGGCCTTGGGTGACCCGGCCGTTGCGACAGCTCGCGGTCCATGACGTCATCGCAGGATTGCCGGCCGATTGGGTGCCGCGCGGATCAAGCGCTACAGCATGCGCCACGTGTAGGTTCCAGGTTGGTTGATTTTCTCGCCTGACGTCCCCGGTTCGCCACGCCAGTGATATTGGCCCCAAGCCGAGCCATAGGGCCACCGACCGATCTCGACGCGCTCGACGACGAGATAGTGTCCAGCGTCGGCGCTCCAGCTGTTCTTGACGACGCGGATGGGGAGCACTTCACCCGCCTCGCGCCAAAGCTGGAAGATATTCTTCCAGTCGACGTCTGGTTCAGTGTGGAGTCTCATTCGCTCTCATCGCGCTTGGTGGGTTCTGATGTCCGAAGACCATGGCACGCTCGACGAGCGTGCACGCAGGCCGCCCAGATAGCCGCTCCTGGGAGAGCCGTTGCAGGCGTCGCAGTTGCCACAGCTTGAGCTTGTCCGCACAGTGCGGGCTGAGGCAACGCCGATGACAGATCTGATTCCGCGAGCGATTACCGACGCTGTCGCAACTTTATGGCGGCGGCGTGGACCTAGACCGGACAATACCTTCGAGACGCCCGAGTTTCTCGGTCTCAAAGCGGCATGCATCGCTTCGTACCCGGTTGGCGGGGCGTTCTGGTTCACCATGTCGCTTTGGGAAATCCTCAGGTCGCTTGGCTGCCCGATGCTGCTGCCGGCGGACAAGCAGGATTTGGCTCTGACCGCCGACCTGGCGACCGAAAAGTTGCATCGGGCGATGACGGCAACAATGACCAAGATTGTCCATCTCTGCCCGCTCGACTGGGCTGACCGGCCTCCATCCGTCGTGTTTGGTGGCAGACCGACGGGTTCGTCAGGCAGCACGGACCTTCCGAAGATGCCGGTTTGGTAACATGACAAGGACGTCAGCAGCGTGGTGGCCATGAGGTCTCGGGTGGAGCTTAGGCCAAGCGAAGCTCGATCCCGCCAAGCCCTTGGGTAGTAGGCGGGTTCAACGCACCGACATTGGCCGCGTCCGGAGCGTTAAGCTCGATCTGCATGATCCTGGGGGTCGAACACGTGGAGGCGACGCGCAGCAGTTGCGCAATGGTCAGAGCACCGATGGCCGCGCCAACAAACGGCACGGCGGCGCTGGCCTCGGCAAGGGTGAAGGTGCCGCAGCCGTCGTATTTCCTCGCGTACTCGCGATAGGCGGGCGTTTCGAGCATGGCATCGATGTTCTTGGGTTTCGCGGCATGAACCCATAGCCCGTTGGTGTCGGCACCCTTTGGCACCACACGGATCTGGCCGATCTCGAAGTCGAAGGCGCCGTGCCCGACACCGGCATCGATCATGAAACCATGGCCTGCTTTGGCGATCGCCAGCCGCGCTGTCGGCTCATCAAGGCTGGTCAGTACCACCGGCGGGTCATCGTCCGCGGGCTGCAGATCGCCATAGTTCCGGCGCTCGAGCAGCGATGTGGACCATCCCGCTCCCTCGAGCCACCGTGCAGCCACCCTGGCCTTCTTGTTTTCCTTCTCGAAGTCGAGCAGTTGCGTCACGAGACCCGTGCCGACGTTTTCTTCGCCGACGGTCTGATCGTCCTGAAGGATTGCATGCGTGCCGGCGGCGGGAAGGAAGGCAAGGCTCCATAAGAAGCCCTGACCCAGGTGCCCGAGTC
The DNA here is from genome assembly GCA_004020645.1 of Mesorhizobium sp. Lineage (GTDB taxonomy): Bacteria > Pseudomonadota > Alphaproteobacteria > Rhizobiales > Rhizobiaceae > Mesorhizobium. The sequence continues at coordinate 496,053 of SAQL01000001.1, forward strand.
CAATCAGCCAAAGCGAGCGGGGAAGTGTCAGTACCGCCGGCGCTGGCGCCGGTTCGTCTCCGTGTAACCAAGGCTGCCAGAGGGAAATCACGGCACGGCGATTGACTGAATGACGGCGTCCGATCGCGTTGGCGAAAATCTCGCGCACGGCGAGCGCCCCCGCAAACACCCCAGCGAGCGGGTTGCCGGAATCGCCGCAGAGCTCGTAATCCCAGCCGGGCAGCACACCGGTGCTCCAACCGTTCCACCAGCAGCGCACGAAGGCCCCGGCAACGGGGGTGTTGCCGACGGCGATAACGTGGGTCACGCTTGACGGCATCAATACGGAAACCTGGGCTCCGCACGCCTCGGCGACTGCCGAGAGATCGCTCCCCAGGGCCAGTTTGGCCTCCAACGGAAGATCGTGTGGACAGACGAGCGAGGCCTTGCCGAAGCACTTCACTGCGGTGTTGAGGGCGGTGACCACGGCTGCCTGTGCCGCCGCTGAGGCGATGACTTTACCGCTGGTGACCACGGCAACGTGCACGGCATCCAGCGCAGCCGCAGCCTGGTCGAAATCGCGCCCGCTGCCGACGGCATCGGTAATGACTTTGGCGATGCGCGAGCGGCGGAGATGGGGGATCATTTCGACCTCCTGAGTCCGAGCAGCGGCACAGCTGCATAGGAGTGGTCGACCCACTTGCCGTTGCCAAGATACTCATACTGGCCAATGCCGCCGGGGATCACTGAACCGGCAGCGAATTCGGGAAGAATGAAAGCGAAATGACCACCGCGTGGCATGACTGGATCCGCCTGGTCGGACGCGCTTTGTCCATAGTGACCAGGGTGGACATGCACGTCCGCAACGACACTGTGCCGGCGCTCGCGGCAAATTTCCCACAGGCGCGGCAACTTGTTGCCGTCGAAATGGACGATACCGCTATCGAGGGCGTGCGGATCGAGATCGTCGTAGTAGACGAACGCGCGGATGATCTTGGGTCCCTCGGCGGGAGCCTCGCCGATCAGGAACGCACCGCTTTCACGTCTCCCGCCGAGCGTCCGGCGCTTCAGTTCCGTCACTCCCTTCAGCCATATGGTCTCGTTGCAGATAATGCGAGGCTTAGGCCGCCCTTGCAGCCAGCCAAAGAGCCTGTTCAGAAACGAGGGCATAGAGCTGCTCCATGATGAAAGTGATTGCCCGGTTCCGGTGCCAGGCTTCGTCGGGGCGCTTCCGCCACCAGTCATTGTGCTGGGCCGCGCCGCGGTTCCAGGCGCGGTAGATGCCGCCGTCGCTGTTGCCGTCGCCCCAGGCCTTGAGTGCTTCGACGAAGCCGGGGGCGCCTGCACTGGGTGCTGCGGGACGAGTGCCGTGTTGCGGATCGTCCCCATAGGTCCAACGCTCGACATAGGGACCAGGATCAGGGAAACCCGTGCACTCAAGACGGAAGTCGTGGGTGAAGGCTTCCGCATGACCAGTCACGACCCGGATGCGCACGAAGAGGTAAGGCCAGGCAACCGCGAGAATCTCCCAACGGCCCTCGTCGACGCCCGCAAGGAAACGAACCGAGTTCAACTGGTTGACCAGGGTCTTCTGTGCGGGCGTGATCTCGACCTCAGCCATTGGTGAAGTCCTTGAGGGTCAGGTCCAGCGTCAGCGAGCAACCCGGGTGCTTGACGTAGATGCCGAGCATCGCGTCCTTCGGCAGGGGCTGGTCGGCGTTCGGCAGCATGAGATTGGCCTTCGCCGCGGTATTGTCATCAAGGTTGAAGCCACGCTTGCTGACCGCCCACTGCAGAACGCGCAGAATGGTGACCGCTGGCGAGAACTCCCGGCTCTTGGTGTCGCCGTCGTAGTTCACCTGAACCGCTACCCGGCGGCAGCGGTGAACCAGGATCGAGATGCCGCGGCGATCGCCGATGCCCGTCAGCGTCTCCTCGTTGTCGCGCTCGAACAAATGGGCCGTTTCGAAGCCCGGCTTGCCATGAGCGGCACGCAGGATGGCATCCAGATCAGAGGCCTCAATTTCGAGGTCCAAGTGCTCCTGCAGGTCCTCGAACTCAAGTTCGACGCGGACCTTGTGGTGATCGTCAGAGCCACCTTCGTTGTTGGTAGTCATTGCAATTCTCCGCAGCGCCCCGGGGTCCTTGCACGGGAAGGGCGGAGCAAAATCCCTTGGTCCCGGCGTTTCTGCGTGTTATTCCCACTTTTGGGAACGCTGATTCTTATGGCATGGCGCGAGGCCGAGTGCAATAGTCGTCCCACTTTTGGGAACCATTTTGTGTTGGAGCCGCGGTTTGCCATGAAGCTGATGGGGATATCGAGGTTGCACGAACTTGCGCGTCGTGCCCGCGACGGACTTGATGGAGCCGTACCGGCATTGGTTTCCGAACTCGAGGCAGGGTCATGGCGCTCGATGGCTGAAATCGCTCAGTTCTACCCGTCAGCTGTGATTGACGGCATCAAGGTCCGGATCCCGCTCAACGGCGGCTACCGGGTCGATCTCCTCGCTGACTGCGAGGCGCAGATGGTTCTCATCGAATATGCGGGGGCGACTAGTGGGGCACGCACCACCGGCAAAGCAGGGAGCAAGGTGACATGACGGTTCGACCTATACGCACGGACGGGGACTACCAATCGGCACTCAAGCGTGCCGCGGCGCTGTTCGGGCAGAACAGCCCAAAGGACCGCGACGAGCTCGACGTGCTGCAGGCCGTAATCGAACGATGGGAGCGATCGCGGCACCCTGTCGAGGCAGCCACGCCTGCGGAGGCGATCAAGTTTCGCATGGCGCAGGAGGGATTGTCGCAACGCGATCTGATTCCATACCTAGGGAGCAAATCGCGCGTATCCGAAATACTCAACGGTCAGCGACAGCCCACTGTTGATCAGATCAGGGCACTGCATCAGCACTTAGGCATTCCTGTTACCTCGCTGATTGGCACGTCCAGGCACGAGCCTGCGGCCGGTCCGTCGAGCACCTCGTTAGCGGCTGAGGGAAAGCTCCGTAGGCTTGGCGTAATGAAAGGGAAGGAGAATCTTGCCGGTTTTTTGTCGCGTTCGAAGGCTTCTGCTCCGGCAATCGCCATGTTGCGCAAGACCAGAACTGAGCGCACCAACGCGAAGACGGACATGGCGGCGCTGGAAGCATGGTGTGCGGCCGTATTGGTTCGTGCAGAAAAGATAACTATCAAGAAGACTGAGATCAGCGATCCTGAGAAAGCGGCGCGGCGACTGGCACAACTGAGCCCGTTGCCCGACTGGCAGGATCAGCTCGTCGCCGCGCTGCATCGTATGGGGATAATATTGGTCATATTGGAACACCTGCCGGGAACGTTTCTTGACGGCGCCGCGATGCGCCGTGGCGATGGTATTCCGGTGATAGCTCTGACCCTTCGTCACGATCGTTTAGACAATTTCTGGTTTACGCTATTGCATGAGTTCGCCCACGTGGTTTGCCATTTGAGTACTGATCGACAAGTCATTCTGGACGATCTGGATGTGGCGAGTTCGGAAGCCATAGAAGCGGAGGCGGACTCGTTTGCAAGAAACGCTCTTATCCCACCCGCCATGTGGAAGGGGATCGACAAGGACAGCAGCACGGAGGAGGTACTTGAGGCGGCGCAGAAGGCTGGCGTGCATCCTGCGATTGCCGCCGGCCGCTGGCGGTTCCAGCATTCGGACTATCGCCGCTTTTCCAAGCTGATCGGTCGGGGCGAGGTGAAAAGCGCTCTTATGTCGGCCTAAGCCTCAATATCGCTTTTGGCGCACAACATCCAACACGTTTGCAATCTGTGCCATGGTCACATTGCACAGATGCGCCGATTTGGCGCGAGCTACCAAACGTAATTGGGTACTGGGTGGTGGATTGTGGATAAGGGGGAGGTATGGCCGGTCAGGGGGCAACGCTTACGGTCCAAGAGAAGCGCGTAGCGAAGGCGCTCCTCAACAAGCAGTGGGCCAACCAGGACGTGCAAGCCTGGATCAACGCAAACCGGAAGAAGTCGGTCAACTTCGCCCGCATCTCAGCGGTGAAGCAGGATGCCGCTCAGCAACCGGCGACTGAGGCCGAGGTCGACTACTTCATGCTGCATAAGAAGGCCTTCGACCCGCAGACGGGCCTCAACCGTTACGACGATGAGCGGCTCATCCGTGCCCGCGAGGCCATGATCCTCGCCGTGCAGATATACAACAGCGCCGCGCTCAAGTTCAAAGCGGAAGTCTTCTGCGTCCTCTCGAGCGTCGCGTGGACCTACCTTCTCCACGAGCACTATGACCGGAAGGGCGTCATTGTCGTCGATGCCGACGGGAACTCGCTCCTGTTGGGCCAGATGATCGAGCGGGGGGACTGCCCGCTCTCACCCGGCACGCGAGACAACCTTCGCGTGATGAAGAAGCTGCGCGACAAGGTAGAGCACGTGCTGCTCGGGAAGGCCGACCTCCAGTGGATGGCTCTTTTCCAGGCCAACTGCCTCAACTTCGATAAGGCCTTATGCGACCTGTTCGGAGCGCAGCTGACCCTTTCGCACGAACTGTCGTTCGCGCTCCAGTTCGCGCGCCTCAACATCGAACAGGCGTCGATCGTGAATCAGTACGAAATCCCTGAACATATCGCGGCGGTAGACGCTCACCTGATGGAGGGGCTCACGCCGGAACAGAAGGCGAGCATCGAGTTCCAGTTCCGCGTCATTTACACGCTCGACAATGCCGCGAAGAGCAAAGCGCACTTCCAGTTCTTCAAGCCAGATTCAGCGGAGGGGAAGGAAATTCATAATGTGCTCGGCTATCTCAAGGCGGCTGACGAAATGTACCCGTTTAAGGCCGGGAAGGTGGTCGACCTCGTCAAAGATAAGTCGGGTCTAGCCTTTACGGGCAATGACCACATTCGAGCGTGGCGACACTATCAGGTGCGCCCGAAGACCAAAGCTGCGAACCCCGAGAACACCAACAAAGAGTACTGCCTCTATCATGCCGCGCACGGCGACTACACGTACTCGCAGGCTTGGGTGAACAAGCTCGCAGAAGACATCGCCGACCCGGTGAAGCTCGCGGCCATTCGTGCCGTGAAGGTCTGGTAGGCGAAGCCGTCCAGTACGGTTTAGCACGGCCGCAGGATGTTCCAATTTTCAAACTTGAGGTGCACTTTGAGCGGTGGCTGGTAGGGGCAGGTGTGCGCATTGATATCGTGCTGTTTAGCACAAGGTCTGCGGCCACGGCCGACTTTTCGAGCCTTCGTAGTTGGGCCTCCGGTTGAGCCGGCGGATTATTGCTGATCGACTCGAGGCGCCCGCTTTGAAAGTCCGCCCAGATCAAATCACATTCAATCGGCTCGCCTTCATCATTGATACTGAGCGTTCCGGTCTGAACGCCGTCGGCGTGGGAATTGGCCATGTCGCACGAGTTTTAGGGTTGGGTCCTTCCTCGTCACCTCTGCGAGCCATTTCCAACCGTCGTACTTATCTCCTGTTTGCCGCAAGTGCGTATAGCGCTTGAGGGACGTCCAGGATCGGTGTCCGGAATTTGAGGCGACCCGTGGGATGTTAAGGCCAAGCTCGAACAATCTCGAAACGCCATCGTGCCGCAGGTCATGAAAACGAAGGTCGTCGATTCCGAGGAGCTTGCAGGCTCGGGTGAAGGAGGCGCTAATTGCGTCTGTCGAATACGGGAAGATCTGTGCGGCAACCTTGGGCATGGCTTCGACTATTGCCAATGCTTCCTCCTGCAGGTCGCACCACACATCGTTCCCAATCTTCTGGCCCGGGTTCTTCATGTCGCGCACGAGTACGCGCATGCCTACCTTGTCCAGGTCTTTCCAAGCGATCTTCACGATCTCCTCCTGCCGGCGGGTAGAGAAGATGGCGAAGGCAATGATCCGATGCATCGGAATGGAGGACGGTGTTGCGGATGACCGGTCCTTGAAGTGCTTCATAAGCCTATCGAGTTCGACCAGTGTCGGGCGACGATCGCGTTCTCGGCTTTTTGTTATTAGTCCGAGCCTGTCGGCAACGATCGAGGCGTCTTGCATGGCCTGCCGGTCAAGCGGATAGTTCCAGGCAGGACGCGCTATCGCAAATACCGCGCCCAGATGGGCAAGATAGTTGGAGACGGTCTGTGGTTGAACGCCCGTCTCAAGTTTCTCACGCGCGAATGTGACGATGTCGGTGCTCGTGATCGAGGCGCATGGCTTGCCGGCGATATCGAACTTTTTGATAGTTTTAAGTACCTGCGTCTTCGTGCGGCCGATCTTCTTATTGCTTTCGCGAACATAGCGATCTATCGCGTCCGCGAGTGTTGGGACCCGGTTGTCGTTCGACTTGGTCTGCAGCGCAGATTCCAAGGCTTCTGGCTCTCCGAGGAGCTCTTCTCGTTGGCTGAGCCAGGCGGAAGCGGTGGATCGGCGCTCGAAGGTCTTGTTCTCACGCAGAATGATCTTGCCGCCGCGTTTTATGACAATCTGTGCGAGCCATGCTACAGAGCCATCCTTGCGTGAGCGCTTCACGATGGTGCCCATTCGGTACAACATCCCCTTCGCCGGTACAACATTTGTTGTACCTTTCAGGAAAAACGGTACAAAATCGGACGAAACGAGACAAGCGCAAAAATGAGCGAGAAGGCCTAAGTAGTGGAAATTGAAAGGAAATCGCAGATTGGCGTAGCTCGGCGGTTCTCCGTTGCGCCAATGATGGATTGGACGGACCGGCATTGCCGCTTCCTCCATCGCCAGTTGACGCGCCGGGCATTGCTCTACACCGAGATGGTCGTCGCCGACGCGGTCATCCACGGCGAGCGCGAGCGCTTGCTCGGCTTCGATGGTACGGAACATCCGGTCGCGTTGCAGCTCGGCGGCTCGGATCCGCAGAAGCTTGCCGAAGCGGCCCGCATCGGCGAAGCCTTCGGCTATGACGAGATCAACCTCAATGTCGGCTGCCCGTCCGACCGCGTCCAGTCGGGTACGTTCGGCGCCTGCCTGATGAAAGCACCGGTTCTGGTCGCCGATTGCGTCGCGGCGATGAAGGCGTCTGTCGGCATCGCCGTCACCGTCAAATGCCGCATCGGCGTCGACGAGCAGGATCCTGAGCCGGCGCTCGATACGCTGGCGGACGGGGTTTTCGCGGCCGGCGCCGACGCGCTGTGGGTGCATGCCCGCAAGGCGTGGCTGGAAGGGCTGAGCCCTAAGGAAAACCGCGACATCCCGCCGCTCGAATACAACAGGGTGTATCGGCTGAAGGCCAAAAATCCAAACAAATTCATCGGCATCAACGGCGGCATTCAATCCCTTGAAGAGGCGCTTTACCACATTGATCATGTCGACGGCGCCATGCTCGGCCGCGCCGCCTATCATACGCCGGGCATTCTGGCAGGCGTCGACGCGACGTTTTACGGCGACAAACCCAAAACGTTCGATTTTGCCGCGCTGATCGATGCCATGGCGGATTATGCGGCACGCCATATTGAGCGGGGCGGGCGGCTTGGCCATGTCACCCGTCACATGGTCGGCCTGTTCCACGGTCTGCCCGGTGCGCGCCGTTACCGGCAGATCCTTTCGACCGATGCGACAAGGCCCGGCGCCGGACCGGATGTGCTGAAGGCGGCTTTCGCGGCAGTCGATTTTAGCGGGACGGACGCCGAAGCAGCCTGAAAGTCCAATCGCGCAAGATCATGCGGTCGCTTGCGTGTCTTCCGCAGTCTGTTCAGCAAACCAGAGGACCGTCGATAGCTCGGGCAAACCTAGTCAAGCTAAGCAGCGCTCGCCCGCTCGGTGTCCTGCATATCTTCTTTGATCGCGTGCGACATGGATCGAGTGCGCAGCGCATCGCGCTTTGGCGGCACCTGGAATGTGCGGCGATATTCGTGGGTGAATTGCGAGATGCTCTCGTAGCCCACCTCGAACCCAGCGCTGGTTGCCGAAAAGCCTTCATCGAGCATGAGGCGGCGTGCTTCGATTAGGCGAAGCCGCTTCTGGTATTGTCCCGGCGTCAGTGACGTCATGTGCTTGAAGTGCTTGTGGAAGGCCGTGAGGCTCATCGCCGCTGCCGCCGCCAAGCGCTCGACGGGAATACGCGACCGATACTCGGTTCTAAGAATCGCGATGGCCGCAGCGAGACGGCTTGCGTGGCTGTCCGGATCCGCAAGCGACCGCAGAGCAGCGCCATGCTGACCGCAGAGGAGCCAATAATGCAGCTCGTGCATAATTCCGGGGCGCAGGAGCGAGGTAGCGTCCGGTCGGTCAAGCAAGCGCATCAGCCGCACTGCGCAATCCAGAATTGCGGCATTGGTGTCCTCAGCGAACAAGGTGCGTGTCTCTGACGGGCGCTGCGCACGCACGCTGCCCAACTGCGCCGCGAGCTCGCGCAGGAGCGTCATCTCGAGTTCGACTGCGACGGCCAGGTAGGGCTCGCGCCGGCTTGCCTGCACGATCCGTCCGACGACCGGCATGTCCGCGCTCACGATCACGGATTGCCCGGCGGAGAAAACTTGCTGCTCCCTGCCCACGGTCATGAGCTTGGCACCCTGCAAAACCAGACAAACCAGCGGCCGATAGACCGAGTGCAAGTCGCCAGGTGATGACTCGACGCACATCACCCGCAGGCCCGGCACTGGCGTCAGCGCCAGGCCGTCCCGGTTGGCATGGCGGGCGGCATAGGTGTGAACGGCATGTTTGAGGACGTCCATGCAATGTCTCCTGCAGCGGCGCGATGCTGGCGATCCTAGCATGCGGGCGGACAAACACCACGTGGGCTGCAGGATCGAGCAAGTTTTGCGCAGGCGTTGGCAAGCTGCCGAACGCGCCGCCCGGTATGAAATGTCGCGACATCGCCGACGCAATCGCGGCGCTCTGCAGCGGGGACGGTGCCTGGATCAACGGGCAGACGGTATTCGCAAACGGCGGGATCGTTTGACCCCGATTGGCTGGAATAGATGGAGCACAGAACGATGAAAATGACCGGAAACACGATCCTCATCACCGGCGGCGGATCCGGGATCGGGCGGGAACTGGCGCTGCGCTTCAATGCGCTTGGAAACACTGTGATCGTCGCGGGACGGCGCAAGGAGGCGCTCGAGCAGACGATCGCCGGGCGTGAAGGCATGCACGCCATGGTCGGCAATGTTGAAGATCCGGAAGCAATCGCAGCATTTGCCAAGCGCGTAGTCGCCGAGCACCCGGCGCTCAACGTGCTCATCAACAATGCCGGCATCATGCGCCGCGAGAATCTGACCAGGACCCGCGATCTGCGCGACGCGGAGGAGACGATCGTCACCAACTTGTTCGGGCCGATCCGCCTCACCAACGCGCTAATCGAGCATCTGGCGGCCCGGCAAAATGCCGTGATCGTCAACGTCTCGTCAGGCCTGGCCTTCGTGCCGCTGAGTGGCACGCCGACCTACAATGCCAGCAAGGCGGCGATCCATTCCTATACGGTGTCGTTGCGCGAGCAACTCAGGGGCAGGGTCGAAGTGATCGAGCTTGCGCCGCCCGCGGTTCGCACTGAACTCACGCCCGGCCAGTCGACGCGCGACGAGTATATGCCGCTCGATGCGTTCATTGACGAGGCGATGGCGTTGTTCAGCCGAGAGCCGACGCCCAAGGAGATACTGGTGGAGCGCGTGGGCTTCCTGCGCTGGGCGGAGCGGGACGGCCGGTTTGATCAAGCGGTCGAGATGCTCAACGCTCACTGAGCGGCGCCGAAGCAGCCCAACTGTTCAATCGCGCAAGATCATGCGGTCGCCACGCACGTCGAAACCGGACAGTGAGCCGATGAAATTCATGCCGAGCAGGCTCTGGCCGAGCATGCCGGGCGCGGCGATCATCACCGGCATGTCCCTGCGTATGATCCCGCCGATCGCCAATTCGTCGGTTCTCACGGCGGCGGCGCGCGCCATGCCGTTGGCGGTGGAAACCGGTATGGTGAAATTGAGGACGGCTGGATTGAACCCGGCCGCTTGCGCGTCCTGCGCGGTCAGCACGGTGCTCGTTGCGCCTGTATCGACCACGGCCCGGACCGGCGTGCCGTTGACCATGATGCGCGCTTCGAAATGGCCATTGCCGGCCTTGTCCAGGGTCACCGTGGCATGGCCGTCCTCAAGGCCCAATGCCAGCGGACTGCCGGGAACAAGGCCGGCCGTTACCCGGCTGGCGAAATCCTGCAATTCATAACGATACTGGTAGCCGGCGATCAGTGCGAGCACGATGACGGCCCAGGTGCCAAGATTGCGGGCCATCGCGCCCAAGGATCTGCCTGATCTGAGCAGGCTGGCGCCGATGAGCGCGACCAACGCGCCAAGCCAGATCAGCCGGCTGAAATCGTAATTCTCGACGCCGAATGTGCTGCCGGCGGAATCGTTGAGCATGAGCAGGGCCGAACCTACCCCGATCAGGATCATCAAAACCCAGAAAAACCGATTCATGTTTGGCTCACGAGAGAGCGTCGCGTTCGCGCGCGAGGCGGCGGCGGGTTTCCCGGCGCGGTCTGCGTTCAACCGTTTCCAGCCGGGCCGGCAGCTCGGCCATGACGCTGCGGCGGATTTCAGGGGTCATCTCGATCCAGGCGCCGATTTCCTCGCGCGTGCGGCCGCAACCGAAGCAGAAGCCGGTTTTCATATCGATCGAACAGACCAGGATGCATGGGGATTCGATGGCCGTCATAATATTCTCTCAGGGTTCCGTCAGGAATCCCTTGTCTCGCTTCCACATGGTGTAACGGCAAGGCCAATGCAAGCCCTCCGGAATGCGCCGCCGGCAACCGCTTTCGCGTCAATGCAGGCAGTTGTGCCGGCCGAGCAAGGCGGCTATGCCGCTCACCAACTCTGGAAACGATCACCAACGACATGACCAGCGCGCTGCCCTTCGACGATTTTCGCGATCTTCTGGCGACCCTGCCGCCGGCCGACACGGCGGCCGAAGCCCGCGTCCGTGCGCTGTTTGCCAAGGCCGACAAACCCACAGGTTCGCTCGGCCGCATCGAGGACATCGCCGCGTGGCTCGCTGCCTGGAGCGGCCGTGCGCCGCCGGCGGTGAACCGGCCCCTGGTGGCGATCTTCGCCGGCAATCACGGCGTCGCTCGCCACGGCATTTCGCCACGGCCTGTCGCTGCCACGGCGAACGCCGTCGAGCTTTGCGCGGCCGGGGGTGCGGCGGTCAACCAGATTTGCATCGCCAATGATCTCGGGCTGAAAGTGTTCGATCTAGCGCTGCACATTCCGACCGCCGACATCACCGAGGACGCAGCACTTGACGAGCGCGGCTGCGCGGCCACCATGGCCTTCGGTATGGAGGCGATCGCCGGCGGCACCGATCTGCTTTGCCTTGGCGACCTCGGCGTCGGCAATTCCACCGTTGCAGCGATTTTGTTTGCCGCACTGTTTGGCGGCAAGGGCGCCGATTGGGTCGGATCCGGATCGGGCGCCGATGCATCCATGCGGGCGCGGAAGGCGGAAGTGGTCGATGCCGCGATTGCCTTCCACGGCACAAGTCTCAGGGATCCGCTGGAAGCGTTGCGCCGGGTTGGCGGCCGGGAATTCGCGGCGATCGCCGGCGCCATCCTCGCCGCCCGGATGCAGAAGATCCCCGTCCTGCTCGATGGATTGGTGGCGACAGCCGCCGCCGCGACGCTGCATGCCGCCAGCCCCGCCGCGCTCGACCATTGCCTGCTTGCCAGTCTGTCGCCAGACCCTGCGCATGCTCGGGCCGCCGAGCGACTCGGCTTGCGCCCGCTGCTCGATCTCGGCGTGAGCCACGGCGAGGGGGCAGGGGCGGCACTTGCCGCGGGCCTGGTCAAAGCCGCTGCGCTCACCAGCTCGGGCATGGCGGCGGCGGTTCGCTAAAGCGCGTCGCCTTTGACCGGCCTCATGCGACGCGCTTTAGGTTGTTTTTACGCATGTCGTTATCGCAAAACCGCCGCGCACCCTCGGGTCAGGCCCGTGGGCATGCTTTTGCGCGACATGCATTAAGCGTCTATCGCCGGCGCGCAGCAACGGCTTTGGTCGGCAGCGCCGGCAATTCCTCCATAACCCGGCTCAACGGGAAGATGGCGATTGCCTCGGTGCCTTCGCGCAGTTTGGAATGGAGTTCGAACTCGCCGCCATGCATGGCGAGCAGGCTCTGGACGATCGGCAGGCCAAGCCCGGTGCCTTGTTCGGCGCTCTTGATGGCGATCGAGCCCTGGCCGAAGGCGGACAGCACGACCGGAATCTCGTCTTCCGGTATGCCAGGCCCGTTGTCCTTGACGGAGAGGTATTGGCCGCCGCCCGCCGTCCAGCCGACGCGCACGCGGATCTCGCCGCCAGTTCCGGTGAACTTGATGGCGTTAGACAAAAGATTAAGCGCGATCTGTCGCACCGCGCGTTCGTCGGCGAACAAGCGCGGCAAGGCGTTTTCGAAATCCTGGACGATCCGGATGTCCTTGTTGCGCGCCTTGAGCTCCATCATGTGACAGCAATCCTCGACGACGGACAGCAGCATCATCGGCTCTTCGTTGAGCTGATAGCGGCCGGCTTCGATGCGCGACAGGTCGAGGATTTCGTTGATCAGGTCGAGCAGATGCTGGCCAGAGTCGTGGACGTCGCGAGCATAGTCGCGATAGGTCGGGTTGCTCATCGGGCCGAGCACCTCGTTCGCCATCACCTCGGAGAAACCGAGAATGGCGTTGAGCGGCGTCCGCAACTCGTGGCTCATCGAGGCCAAAAACCGCGACTTTGCCAGATTGGCGTCCTCCGCCCGCCGCCGCGCTTCGTCCGACATCGATTTCGCGGTGTCCAATTCGGCGATCAGCGCATCCTTTTCGGAGCGGAACGAGAGCAACATCAAGGACGAGCGATTGAGCTGGCGCGCCACATAGGCGAAGAAGGGCAGCGAGACGATCAGCAACCCGGCCATGATCAGTTCGACCGGCATCCACTGCCTGGCGCCGGCATAGGCATAGGCCGCGACAGGAACGGCGAAGGTCGCCAGCAACGCACCGCGCAGCGATGACGCCGAGATCGCGGTCGCCGCCATGGCCAGCAGCAGCACCACCGCCTTGATCAGCTGGAACTGGTCGACCTGGCAAGCATGGCAACTTAGCCAGGCGAACCAGGCCCAGCCCAGGCCGCAAAGGAAATGGCCTATCAGGAAATCACCGTGCGTTTGCAGCGGGTTGAGTTCGGCAGCTTCCGTTCGGTCGACGCGCCTCGCCATGAACACGACGATCGTGTAGCAGATGAGTGTAAAAAGGGCCCAGACGCCAATTCCCTTACCCACTCCAGCAAACAGACCCGTCGCGGCGGCCGCCAGGACGAGAAGCGGAACGATGATCGCGCCGCCTAACATCGCACGGGCGTGGAGTTTCAAAAGCTCGCGGTCGAAATCAGGATTTCCGACCTGCTGCGAAAGACGATCGCGCGTCTTGCGCACCGCACGCGCCACATCGCTGTTGCGATGGGGTTTCCTGCGGTCCACAATAAACTTGTCCGCTGTGGTCGAGCGTTGCAAGGGCATGGAGACTTCAATTTATGCGGGCAGCGGTTTCAAATTGTTAAGCTACGTTCGAATGATTAACCAACGGTTTGCCATATGAGCCATTCGTGGTCGCGGCGGCCGCGACAGCGATACATGCCGCCGCGGCCGCGAAGCATTTGGCGCCGGCTGGTGGACTACGCACTGACAGCCGTCGTCCTCGGTCTGCTGATCCTTCTGGCGGCGCGCCTTGACCGGATCGAGACGCGCAAGACGGAGGGTGCCGCCGTCGTCAATGACGGCGATACGATCACGCTCGGTATCGAGCGCATCCGTATGCGCGGTATTGACGCGCCCGAATATTCGCAGGTCTGCCGCAAGGACGGCGCCGGCTATCCCTGCGGCAAGCTGGCGCGGCAGTCGCTGGTGCGTCTGATATCAGGCAAACCCGTCTCCTGCACCGGCTGGCAGCGCGATCGCTACGGCCGGCTGCTTGGCGACTGCAACGCCGGCGGCAAGGATCTCAACCGCGCCAAGGTCGAAGCCGGCTGGGCAGTTGCCTATGGCGATTTCGAAACCGAAGAAGCCGCTGCCCGCTCCGGCAAGGCCGGCATCTGGGCCGGCACTTTCGACGAGCCGCACGATTGGCGCCAGAGCCACGATCACGAAGTGGCCGAAAGGAAGCACGGCACTTTGGCTTCGATCGGCGATGCCTTGCGAGAAATTTTTCGCTTCCGGTGATGGTCAACCCTATAGTTGTTGCAACAGACCTGTACAGAGCGACGTGCGTCCATTCGGACGCACAAGGCATGCGCTGGGATTCTTGATTCGCATCGTGCTTTCCGGAATTGATTCCGGTTTTCGGGCCGATCCGATAGGAGGAATGGAATGAAACTCTTCGACGGCGGCCGGGCGCCCAATCCGCGGCGGGTTCGCGTCTTCCTTGCCGAAAAGGGGCTTGAGGTTCCTCTGGTGCCCGTCGACATGGGCGCGCTGGAGCACAGAAGGCAGCCGGTCAGTTCGCGCAACCCGCTGCAGCGCCTGCCGGTGCTCGAACTCGACGACGGCACCGTCATCACCGAATCCGTCGCCATCTGCCGCTATTTTGAGGAACTGAATCCGGAACCGGCTTTGTTCGGCCGCGGCGCGCTCGGCAAAGCGCTGGTCGAGATGTGGCAAAGACGCATGGAGCTCAACTTGCTCAGTTGCGTCACTGCCGCGTTCCGGCACATCCATCCGGCGATGAAGGAATGGGAGATCCCACAAATCCCCGAATGGGGCGAGGCCAACAAGCCGAAAGCCGTCGGATTCCTGAAACTCCTCGACGGCGAGTTGGCGAACCGGGAATTCGTCGCCGGCGACGCTTATTCGATCGCCGACATCACCGGGCTGATTGCCATCGACTTCATGAAGCCGGCGCGTATCAAGGTGCCGGAAGACTGTGCCAACGTGCTGCGCTGGCATCAGGCGATCTCCAGCCGGCCGAGCGCTGCCGCCTGAGAATGAGGTCCAGAGAATGAGCGAAGACCTGGAAAACTTCGCGGCGAGGGTACGCGCCTGCCGTATCTGCGTCGAAAACCCGGTCGGCCGCCGGTTGCCGCACGAGCCGCGCCCGGTGCTCAGGCCGTCGTCGAGCGCCCGCATCCTGATTGCCAGCCAGGCACCGGGCACCAAGGTGCATATGTCAGGCATGCCGTTCACCGACGCTTCCGGCGATCGGTTGCGGAACTGGCTGGGCGTCAGCAGCGAAGAATTCTACGACACGACTAAATTCGCCATCGTGCCGATGGGCTTTTGTTTTCCCGGCCAGGATGCCAAGGGAGGCGACCTGCCGCCGCGCCGCGAATGTGCAACGGCCTGGCGTGCGCCGCTGATGGCGCTGATGCCGCATATCGACCTGGTGCTGACGATCGGCAGCTATGCACAATCCTGGCACATGGGCGCCGCGCGCCGGCCCTCGCTGACGGAGACCGTGAAGGATTGGCGCACCATCTGGGATGCGCCCAGCAACCCGAAAGTGCTGCCGCTACCGCATCCGTCGTGGCGCAACACTGGCTGGCTGAAGCGCAATCCGTGGTTTGAAATGGATTTGCTGCCGTTTCTGAGATCGGAAATCCGCTATCGCCTCGGCTGAAGCGTAAGCAAGAAATCACTTGCTTTTGCGCCATCTGACAGAATTTCTTTCTTGTGAATGGCCTAAATAAGAAGGACTATGGCCAATCTATTCCTAGTCTATCCCCGTGGGAGCACCCAATGGACCGTCTTGACAGAAAAATCCTCCGCCTCTTGCAGGAGGACGCGACGCTCGCGGTCGCCGATGTCGCCAAAAAAGTCGGACTGTCGACCACGCCCTGCTGGCGGCGCATCCAGAAGCTTGAGGAGGAGGGCGTGATCAAGCGGCGCGTCGCCATCCTCGATCATGAAAAGGTCAATGTGCGCGTCACTGTATTCGTGTCGATCCGCACGAATTCGCATAGCCATGAGTGGCTGCGGCGCTTTTCGGAGGTCATCCAGGAATTTCCGGAAGTGGTCGAGTTCTATCGCATGAGCGGCGACGTCGACTATCTCTTGCGCGTGGTAGTGCCCGACATCGCTGCTTACGACGCCTTCTACAAGCGGCTGATCGCCAAGATCGAGATCCGCGACGTCTCGTCGTCGTTTGCCATGGAGCAGATCAAGTACACCACCGAAATGCCACTGGACTACATGGTTCTGGACAAGGAATCGGGCGCCAACGCTGCCTGAGGATTTTTGCTTAATTCTTCTTTTTGTTGAGGAAGCTCCAAGGCGAGTTTGCCGGTTGGGTGATGGTGTCCGGCACCACATCGACATCCACCACTTCCGCCTTGCGCACCGCGTAGCCCGATTGGATGACGCTGGCGCCGTCGAGGATGAAGAGCTGACTCTTCTCCATGCCCGGCTTCAATGCGCCGGTCACGGAGACCGGCTGGTAGGCCTCCGACATCCTGTAGGGGTGCGCGGGCGTGACGAGGACGATCTGATTTGGCGGCGGCGTCGGCATGTGGCTGCATGCACCCGTCCAAGGTACCAGCAGGAACTGGTAAACGAGATCGCCCTCGCGATCGACCGGCAGCGCATACCCCGCCAGTTGGACGGCCTTGTCCTGCAGATTGAGAGACAGCGTCTCGCCACGATCAGGTATTTTTGCCGCGATCATCGGCAATCCGACACTTTCGGCGGCGGGCTGGGTCGGCGGGCGCAGGTCCTTCCAGAATATGCGCGCGGTTTCGGCGGAAGCGGTGGCAATGGATAGGCCCAGTGCCACAGCTAAGGCCGAGACTGATTTGAGACGATTATTCGTTGGCTTCATTTGTCGCCAGTCCGTGGCTGGATCGGGTAAACCCGTCGTGATCTCTGAACTACCGGTAGCGGAGTGATCCACTTGTTATCGCAGAATACAACATCGAGTGCCATGACCGTGGGGCCAAACCGTCGCTGAGGTTTCCAGCCACACTGAAGGGCAGAGCGGCGCCGGCGCGGGGAGCTCGATCCGAAGAAATGCGAGGAAATCGCCGAAAGCGTCTTGCCCGGTCGCTTCAGCGGCGCAGAATAACTCGACCAAGCGACGCCATAAGACAGACGCTACTTCGAATATCGCCAGAGCCGGGAGAATTTCAATGCCGACCAGCCATGATCTCAACGGGCTGATGAAATTCCTCAGCCGTGACGAATGGAGCGAATGTTTCGCGGAAGTGTTCGACGATCATTTCGGCCCGATCCTCGGCGACGGGGACATGGAATTCGAAGAACTCGCCGAGGTCCTGGGTGACGACAGAGTAATGAATCTTTGGGGCTGCGCCTTCGAGGATTTCCTGACCCAGGATTTCGAGGGCGAACCCAGCAACATCGTCGATGAGTATCTCCAACGCAGAGGCTGGAAGGAAAATGCGCAAACGAGAGCCTATATGGGCGCGTTGCGTACCTCCGTCATGAGCTTGTATGAGGTGAGCGACGTCGTTCCGGGACAATCGCTCATGGCGCGCGATCTTCTCCGCGGTGGCGAACCGATCGCCGTCAAAGAGGGCACCGCCACCAAGACATTGAAGCAGTGGGACAGGATCGCGGCGAGAATCGTGCCTGTCCGCGGAAAGAATATCCTGGCCGGCGGTGTTCTTCCCTTCACCCGAGAGGCCACCGAATGCTTGTTCGATGGCCTGTTGGACGTGTTCGGCAAAAAGAACGCAAGAAAGCTGCCGGCCATGAGGGATGAAGACCTGCGGGCGGTGGCGTCCATGTTCACGCTCGTATGGGTGTTCGACGCCCTGGACAAGGTGATGAACATGCCAATGCTCCAAAATGCCGAAGGCGACGAATTCATGTTTCATGATGTCCGCTTTCCCTTGGCCGCCGGCGCGACGCAGGAGGACATCACCGCCCGGCTGAACGGCATAGCGGGCATGTCGCAGGAAAATGCACAGTTCTGGAACTGGTTGGAATACATGCCGCAAGGCGAGGACAAACCCAAGGAGGCGGGCACGCTTTCCCTGGACACCGCAATGGACAACGGTTTGCGCGTGTTGGGCAATGTCGAGTTGAAAGGCGGTTTCCTGTGTCTATCCGCCAATTCCGCCGAGCGGGCGGAAAAAGGGACGGCCCTGATTCAGCGAGCCCTCGGCGATCTGGTCCGAACACCTCTTACCGAAATCCGCACCATACAGCAGATGCTGGCCGAACGGCCAGCCAAGGATGGCAGGACGCCCTCATCGGAGATGCCGCCGGAACTCGCCGAACAGGTCATTCACGAATACCTGGATCAACATTATAGGGAAACCCTCGATCAGCCGGTCCGGATGCTTGGGGGTAAGACACCGCGTCAGTCCGTCAAGACCCAAACCGGCCGGCAAAAGGTCGCCGAGTGGCTCAAATATCTGGAAAACCAGACCGCGAGGCAGCCTGACCGCGCCCATCCCATGGCCGCTTACAGTTTTGAGTGGATGTGGACGGAACTTGATGTTCACGAGCTACGCCGGTAGCGTCTGGGATCCTCAACGCTCCAAGCGCATCACATGCCGGCGCGAACCGGCCATGCCGATCTCGCGGAATCCGCGGGTCACGAACATGTCTCGAAAGCCCATGAAACGGTAACTCGGCGATGCCTGGTCGACCGGATAGGCTTCGATCGATCTGGCGCCTTGGGCGAAGGCGTGATCGATGGCCGCGTCGAGCAGTGCGGTTGCCAGCCGGCGGCTGCGCAATGCCCTCGGCACATAGAAGCAGACGATCGACCAGATGCCCGTCTCACTGTCGTCCTGGTGCCGTGACAGCCTGCGGTAGGTCTCGCGCGGCGCGATCGAGCACCAGCCGACGGTCTTGCCTTCCGCATGAGCGACAATGCCGACCGGTGTGCCGGCTTCGATGAGCGCCATCATGGCCCGTTTCCTCTCGTCGTTGCCCCCGTGCTCGCGGTTATCGAGGTTGCGCCAAGCCATGCACCAGCAATATTTGGGGCCGCCCGGCTGCTCGAACAGATTTTCGAAATCGGCGCGTGTCGATCGCGTCACCTCGGTAAAGCGGATTTCGCCCAAGTCAGCCTTTCCTGGCGAGCCGCTCGAGCGTTTTGACATCGGAAAGCTCCCTTGCAGCATCCTTGCCGATCCAGCGCGCCGTCTTGTCGGTCGAACCGGCCAGCTTTTGTGCCAGGGCGAGGGCAGCGCCGTGCAAATTCATCGATCGCTTGCCGATCGAACGAAGCGCCCAGTTCACCGCCTTCTTCACAAAATTACGGCCGTCGTTGGCATGCGCTTCGATGATCGACAGGAAGTCGAGAAAGGTCGCCTCTGGTTCATTCTTCCGGTGGACCACCGACCAGGCCATCATGGCAAAGGCTGTCCGTCGAACGAATTCCCGTTCGTCGGCTGCGAATTCGGCGATCAGTTCCCTCCAGGAATCCGTATCGACAAAGAGATCGGAGACGCCGTCGACGATATCCCATGAGTCGAAAGTCGCCGCCCATCGTCTTGCATCCGCGGCAGAGAACCGCTTCGGATCGGCCGTGACGGAAGCGATGAACTGCGCTTCCATGATACCTGTCTGCCATAGCTCGAAGGCCCGCTCATGGTTGCGCTTGATTTTCTTGGCAATCTGCCGTTGCACGCCATGCGGGATGCCGAGCGCACGCTCGATCTTGATGCCGTAGCGCAGCATGCCAAGGCGATTCTCCTCCGAGCCGATCGAGCGCAGATGGTCGACAATTTCCTCGGCGCTGGATTGAGGCGACAGTTCGGCCAAGACGAGACCTACTTTTCCAATCGCGCCAGCAAAGAGGACGTGTCCCAGCGCTTGCCGCCCATCCCCTGCACATCCTTGTAGAATTGGTCGACAAGTGCCGTCACCGGCAGCTTGGCGCCGTTGCGGTCGGCCTCCGCCAGGCAGATGCCGAGATCCTTGCGCATCCAGTCGACGGCGAAGCCGAAATCATATTTGCCGAGATTCATCGTCTTGTGGCGGTTCTCCATCTGCCATGAGCCGGCCGCGCCCTTGGAGATCACCTCGATGACTTTCTCGATGTCGAGCCCGGCCTTCTTGCCGAAATGGATGCCTTCGGCCAGCCCTTGGACAAGACCGGCGATGCAGATCTGGTTGATCATCTTGGTGAGCTGGCCGGAGCCGGCCGGACCCATCAGCCCGACCATGCGGGCATAAGCATCGATGACGGGCTTTGCTTTGTCGAAGGCTTTCTGTTCGCCGCCGACCATGACGGTCAGCACGCCGTTTTCGGCGCCGGCCTGACCGCCGGAGACCGGTGCGTCCAGGAACGAGAAACCGCGCACTTGCGCCTTCTCAGCCAGTTCGCGCGCGACTTCAGCCGAGGCCGTGGTGTTGTCGATGAAGATGGCTCCCTTCTCCATCGTCTGGAACGCACCTTCGGCTCCAATCGTCACCGCGCGCAGGTCGTCATCATTGCCAACACAGGAAAAGACAAAGTCCTTGCCGTCAGCCGCTTCAGCCGGCGTGTTGGCGACACTGCCGCCATGCTGGGCAACCCATTGCTCGGCCTTTGCCTTGGTGCGGTTATAGACGGTGACGTCGTGGCCGCCCTTGTTCCTGAGATGTCCGGCCATTGGATAGCCCATGACGCCAAGACCGAGAAATGCCACCGATGCCATGTTTGCGAATCCCTTCAAGCCTGTTGTCCGGCCTTCTTAGCGGATCGGGCAAAGCTATGGGAGTCAGCGGTGCAGATGTATGGTAATGCGCCGTTCTATCCACTCGACCGCGTGACGGAGTATCTCGACAATGATCAGATAGATGATCGCCGCCCAGATATAGGACTGGAAGTCGAAAGTGCGCGAATAGGTGAGCTTCGTAATGCCCATCAGATCATAGACCGTGATGAGGGCCACGATGGCGGAGCCTTTGATCATCAGGATGATCTCGTTGCCATAGGGACGCAGCGCCACGATCAGCGCCTGTGGTAAGATGATCTTGCGCAGTGTTTGCAGTTTGTGCAGGCCAAGCGAGGCAGCGCCTTCCCACTGACCTCTGGGGACGCTCTCGATTGCGCCGCGCAGGATCTCAGCCTGATAGGCTGCTGTATTGAGGGTGAACGAGAAAATGGCGCAGTACCAGGCTTCACGAAAAAAGCCCCACAGGCCGACAGCTTCAAGTGCCGGTCGAAACGAACCCACTCCATAGTAGACAAGAAAGACTTGGGTCAAAAGCGGAGTGCCGCGAAAGAAGTAGACATAAGCGTAGGCAACGCTGGACAGGATCCGGTTCCTGGACATCCGCGCGTAGGCGACAGGAACTGAAAGGACGGCTCCCAACACGATCGACACAGCGACAAGCGTGAGCGTCACGCCAAGGCCAGAGATGTAGCCCGGAGCGTATTTCTGGAAGAGTTCGGAATTCCAAGCCTCGACCAAGTATACAATCATGCCGATGCCGAGCACGATCCAGAGACCGACCAACGCATATCCCAATACACGTTGCCGGGACCAGCCGCGCGGGATTGCTGGCGGTTTTTCGACCTTGGTCGCCACGTCGGCTGCTGCCGCACTCATCGTTGCACCTGTTGTCGGCCAACCCTGCGTTCAATGGCATTGATGCCGAAGGACGAGATGATGGCGAGGAGCAGATAGATAAGAGCAGCGACCCCAAAAAACAGGAATGCATGCTTGGTGACGCGGGCGGCGACGCCCGCTTGCCGCAATATGTCGGCAAGACCGATGGCGGATACCAGCGCTGTATCCTTGAGCAGGATAAGCCACAGATTGGCAAGACCCGGCAGGGCAATACGGATAAGCTGCGGCAGCACCACCAGTCGCATCGTCTGCCAGCCCGACAGGCCAACCGAATAGCCGCCCTCATACTGTCCCTTCGGAATGGCGCGGAACGCGGAGAGGAAGACCTCGCTGGCATAGGACGAGAAGACGACTCCGAGCGCGATCATGCCGGAAACAAATGCGTTCACTTCGACCGCAGCGGTCGGGTCATACAGACGCATCAATTGCTGGATGCCGATTTGCGCGCCGTAAAAGATCATGAACAGGGTCAGCAGCTCGGGCAATCCACGAAAGATCGTGGTGTAGATATTGCCGGCCAACCTCAGTGAGGGCTCGTTGGATTGCTTGGCCAGTGCAACCAGGAAGCCGATCATCAGACCGACAGGCAGGGTCGCGGCTGCAAGCGAAACGGTGATGAAAACACCATAGGCGATGTCGTCGAGCCAGCCTTCGGGTCCCCAACTGAGCAGCGTCCAAACGCTTTGCATCCGCCTGCCTGTTCTCCTCTATGGCTTTTTGAGAGCGCGGCGTCGCGCCTCGCGCGCCGCTCCTTGCGCAAACGGCGGGGATGTCCCGCCGTTCGCTGTCAGCCCCGAAGGATTAGGACTCGCCGCCGTAGACGTCGTACTTGAAGTACTTGTCGTTGATTTCCTTGTACTTTCCGTTGGCGCGGATGGCGTCGATCGCCTTATTGAACTGATTGACCAACTCGGTCTCACCTTTGCGTACCGCGATGCCGGCGCCCGGACCATGGATCTCGATGTCGGGCGTGATCGCACCGATCAGCTTGCAGCAGGCGCCGTCCGGCGTAGCAAGCCAGCCTTCGAGAACGGTGATATCGTCGTTGACCGCATCAACGCGGCCATTGGCGAGATCGAGCTGGTATTCCTGCGCGGTCGGGTACGGCTTGATTGTACTGTCGGTATAGGTCTTGGTTGAATAATTGAAGTGGGTGGTGGACGCCTGCACGCCGATCGTCTTGCCGGCGAGATCTTGCTTGGTCACGCCCTTGATGTCGCTGTCCTTGGGCGCGGCGATCGCCGGCGGCGTGTTGTAGTATTTGTTGGTGAAGTCGACCTTCTCGGCACGCTCCGGCGTGATCGACATCGAGGCGACGATGGCGTCGAACTTGCCGGCCTGAAGCGCCGGGATGATGCCGTCCCAATCCTGCGCGACGAAAGTGCACTTCACCTTCATCTCGTCGCAAAGCGCCTTCGCGATATCGATGTCGAAGCCCACGAGCTGGCCATCGGCAGTCAGGTTGTTGAACGGCGGATAGGCTCCCTCCGTGCCGATCCTCAAGGTTTTTTCCTGAGCCTGGGCAACGCCCAATGTCAGCAGCGCAGCCGATGCGGCGAGCGCTATACGCAGTGCAGTACGCATGATGGTCCTCTCTGTATGTTCCCGGCCGTCGTTCCAAACGGCTCTGTGGGCGGTTCTTTTGACCGCCCGCTGGCGCGATACTCCCATTCTTTCCCAAGAAAAAGCAACTGTAAAACCGTTGCTTGCGGGGTTTCGCATTCCCAGACAATGCTGACGCTGCGGCAGGCATACCAACGAGGAAATAGGGGGCGGCCGATTGCTCCTTCGGCAGTGGCTCAGCGCGTCAAACCTGTCGTGCGCTCGATGAAGTCGGCTATCGATTTCGTGTCGTCGAGATCGAAGACAGGCAGGCTTTGGCCCGCTATGGCGAAGTCGGCGGCGATGGCGACGATATGCGGATCATTTGCCGAAAGCGGTGCCCGGTCCTTAGCCTCCAGACGCCGCGTCTCGATCTTGCTGTGCGACTCGCGCTTGTAGCCTTCGACCAGCACGATGTCGGAGGTGCCGAGCCGCGACAGGATCGCGTCCAGCGTCGGCTCGTCCTCGTCGCGCAATTCATGCATCAGCGCCCAGCGCCTGTCCGACACGATGGCGACTTCCGTGGCTCCGGCCTGTCGGTGGCGAAAGCTGTCCGCTCCCGGCTTGTCGATGTCGAAATCATGATGGGCGTGTTTCACCGTCGAGACTTTCCAACCACGCCGAACCAGTTCGGCGACCAGCTTTTCGGTTAGTGTCGTCTTGCCGGAATTCTTCCAACCGGTGATACCGAAGACGCGTCTCATCATGGCTCCATGCTCTGCAACAGACGTTCGGCCCGAACAAGGTCGTCTGAAGTATTGATGTTGAAGAAGGGGTCGTGCAGATGGCCTCCCGAGGTCAGCATCGGGAATTCCACATCGACAAAGTCATGCCGGTCGATAAAAGCGGAAACCCGCCTGATATCCTCATCGACCAGAAAACGCCGCAGAGCCTGGTGGAGCCCCAGCGGCCAGAGCGCGAATGTCGGATGCCGTTTGCCGCCGGAACAGGCGACGGCGATCGTGCTGGGACGTTCGTCGACCGCCGCGGCCAGCCGTTCAACCAGATTTTCGGGCAGGAACGGTGTATCGCCCGCAGTCGTGACAAGTGCCTCGCAAGTCGTGTTCGCGGCAGCCCATTCGAGGCCGGTCAGGATCCCGGCGAGCGGTCCTGCAAAACCTTTTACCGTATCGGCAACCACCGGAAGCCCAACCTCGGCAAACCGTGCCGGGTCGCCATTGGCGCTGAGCACCAGCGGACCGACCTGCGGAGCAAAGCGCGCAACGACATGGTCCAGCAGGCTGCCGCCGCCAAGCGCAAGCAGGCCCTTGTCGCCGCCGCCCATTCGCCGCGACTGGCCACCGGCCAGAATGACGCCGGCAATCTCTTTAGTCATCGTCTATCGTCCATGCGGTCACTCGCCGCGAACGGCAAGCCTATATGCCGTCCGGCGCCATATCAGGTCCAGCGCTTTCGGCGGCTGTCTTTCGCTGGCCGACGGTCCGTTCGCGGTAAAGTGCGTAGAGGCCGGAGCCGACGATGACGATAGCGCCGAGGATCATCGGCAGGTCGGGGACGTCGCCAAAGATGAACAGGCCAAGCAGGATCGACCAGAGCAGGGCTGTGTAGCGGAACGGCGCAATGAACGAGATGTCGCCCACCCGCATCGCCATGATGATGAACTGGTAACCGATGACCACGAGCACTGCCGCCAATGCCAGGAACGCCGTGCTTTCACCCGTCATCGGTGCCCACCCGCCCATTGGTAAAAGCAGCGCCGCCCCGAGCATTGTCATGGCGAGTGCCGTGGTGGTCGACACCAGCAATGTCGGAATGGCTTGCGGTATCCGCTTGGTGGCAAGGTCACGCACCGCACAACAGCCGACGCAGGCCAGCGCCAGCAGCGAATAGACGCTGAACCCCGCGAAGCCGGGTCGCACGATGATCAGCACGCCGGCAAAGCCGATGGCGATGGCCAGCCAGCGCCGCCAGCCGACGCCTTCGTTGAACACAAGTGCTGCGCCCATTGTCACTGCCAGCGGCAGCGCCTGCAGCACGGCCGAGACATTGGCAATTGGCAGATGGGCAAGGGCAACGAGGAACGACACCGTAGCACCGGCTTCGCCGGCGACGCGCACCGCAACCATCGGCTGCAGCATCGAGCCGGGCAGGGCAAGCGCACCGCGTTGCCAGGCAAGCAGGCCCACGAAAAGCGAAGCGAAGGCGCCGCGGATCAGCATGACCTGCGCCATGTTCATGGATTCCGACGAGACTTTGGTGATCGCGTCGTTGAGGGTGAAACCAATCATGGCCACCACCATGAACAGCGCGCCGCGAAGATTTGGGGAAAGAAGCAAAGGCGTTACCGGTTGTGCTTTTGCATCAAGCCTGTAGCAGCCGGTCATAAGACAGCAACGTTAAAGGGCTGGGCCACAGCCTTTCGCGTGGCCCGTTACATCCTCCTCACAAGAGCGGCAGGTTTATTTCGGCGTTGTAACCGAGGAGATCAGCCGCCGGTGACGCTCATGTGCCGCGACACCGAGGGACGGTTGGTACGGCGGTCGATGATGAAATCATGGCCCTTCGGCTTGCGGCCAATGGCTTCATCGATGGCGTCGGCGACCAGTTCATTGCCTTCGGATGCACGCAACGGCGCGCGCAGATCGGCGGCATCCTCTTGGCCGAGGCACATATAGAGCGTGCCGGTGCAGGTCAGCCGGACGCGGTTGCAGCTCTCGCAGAAATTATGCGTCATCGGCGTGATGAAGCCGAGCCTGCCACCGGTCTCCGCGACATGGACGTAGCGGGCCGGACCACCGGTCTTGTAGGGGATATCGGTCAGCGTGAACTGCCGCTCAAGTGCAGCGCGCAGCAGCGACAGCGGCAGATACTGGTCGGTGCGGTCGGCGTCGATCTCGCCCATCGGCATGGTCTCGATAACCGTCAACTCCATGCCGCGGCCGTGCGCCCAGCGCAGCATCTCCGGCAGCTCGGCGTCATTGAAATCCTTCAGCGCCACCGCATTGAGCTTTACCTTGAGCCCCGCTGCCTGCGCGGCGTCGATGCCGTCCATGACCTTGTCGAGATTGCCCCAGCGGGTAATCTGGCGGAATTTTTCCGGGTCCAGCGTGTCCAGCGAGACGTTGATGCGCTTGACCCCGCAATCGGCGAGCTCAGCGGCAAAGCGCGAAAGCTGCGAGCCGTTGGTGGTCAGCGTCAGTTCTTCCAGAGCGCCGCTCTCGAGATGACGCGAAATCTGACGCACCAGATGCATGATGTTCTTGCGCACCAGCGGCTCGCCGCCGGTAAGACGCAGTTTCCTGACGCCCTTTTCGACGAAAACCGTGCATAGGCGGTCGAGCTCTTCCAGCGACAGCAGATCCTTCTTGGGAAGGAAAGCCATGTCCTCGGCCATGCAATAGGTACAGCGGAAGTCGCAGCGGTCGGTGACCGACACGCGCAGATAGTTGATCGTGCGACCAAAAGGATCGATCATGTCCATGCTGGTGCGTTTCCCGTGGCTGCGAACGGCTTCGTTATATATGGCTATGTGATACGATCCAACCTACCATTCAAGATAAGAAAGTTTCGATCCTAGGCAACGTCGCGCCGCCGACAGATCGTGTCGGAAGTTTCGAAGCGGCCTTTTCCCGCTGCGCGAAGCGGCGTAGGGAAGGACAGATGACGCGGAACTTATCACTATGACGGCGCCGAAGGAACTCAGGGTCTCGAAGGACCGCAGGCTGCTTACCGTGACATTCCCGGACCATCAGCCATTCGAACTGCCGGCGGAGCTGCTGCGGGTGGCCTCGCCATCGGCCGAAGTGCAGGGCCATTCGCCCGAACAGCGCGTTACCGTTCCCGGCAAGCGCAACGTTGCAATCCTGAAGATCGAACCGGTCGGCAACTATGCCGTCCGCATCACCTTCGACGATTTTCACGATACCGGCATCTTCACCTGGAATTACCTGCATACGCTGGGTCATGAGAAGGACGCACGCTGGGCCGCCTATCTCGCCGAACTGGATGAGAAGGGGCTAAGCCGCGATCGGTAGCGCCGGCCCAGGCCCCGTCGTCAAAACGTCACCGATATCGAGTAGCGGCGGTGGATACGCGGAGACGAAAGCATGTCCGTCATTGCCACGGTCGAACAGCTCGAAGCGCTCTATGGTCTGCCCGGCGAGACCTCGCTGGTCAAAGAACTCGACCATGTGATCCCTGAATACGCCGCCTTCATCGAGGCCTCGCCTTTTGCCGCGCTTGCGACCAGCGGGCCGGAAGGGCTGGATTGCTCGCCGCGCGGCGACCTCGCCGGCTTCGTCCGCATCCACGATCCGAAAACCCTGATGATGCCGGACCGGCGCGGCAACAACCGTGCCGATTCGCTAAAAAACATCATTCGCGATCCGCGCGTCGGCCTGTTGTTCCTGGTCCCAGGCTCCGGCACGACGCTGCGCGTCAACGGCCGCGCCCACATCACCACGGATGCCGCGCTCTGTGTCTCGTTCACCGTCGACGGCCGACCGGCGCGTTCGGTCACGGTCATCGATGTCGATTCGGTCTATTTCCAGTGCGCTCGCGCCGTCCATCGGTCGGAACTGTGGAACCCGGCGAGGCATGTCGACCCGAAGTCGCTGCCGACACCCGGAAAAATCCTGGAAATCACCAGCCGGGAAGGCATCGACGGCGAGACTTACGACAAGGAGTGGCCGGAGCGCGCGAAAAAGTCGATGTGGTGAGCGGATCGCTGCACGAACTCCATCCTTTTGTTTGAGCATTGAATTTTCCCAAAACCGGTTTCCACTTTTGGGTCCGATGCTCCGTCACGCGTCCTTGAGCACGTCAGCAATCTTGCGCATCTGCTCGCCGATCATGTCGCATTGCTCCGGCGTCGACTGGCTCATCGCTTTCTCGATCAGCGCCATATGGACCTTCAGCGCCTGCATCAGCAGCTCCGTGCCGGCTTCGGTCAAGGTCAGCCGCAGCACCCGCTTGTCCTTCTGATCGCCTTCGCGGCGCAGCAGGCCGCGTGTCTCGAGTTGCGGCAGCAGCATAGTGATGTTGGAGCGGCCGACCAGCAGCCGGCGGGCGAGATCGTGCTGCGACATGCCGGGATGGCGGTATAGGTTCATCAGCACGTCGAGCTGCGCCGGCTTCAGGTCCAGCGGCGCGAGCTTCACCGCCAGCGTGCGCTCCAGCACATGGCAGGCGCGCGCCACCGCGACCCAGTTGCGAAAACGCGGGTTGTCCCAGGGTAGCTCTTGTTTAATGTTCATGTTTGAACTATTATGTTCATGCTTGAACGAATGGATGGATCGCCACTATGGCATCATTTGGATTGAAGGTCATCCGGAGCGTGTTTGCTGCCGCCGAACACGTGGCTCCTCGCCTTACAGGGCGCGCGGCGTTCGAACTGTTCTGCCGCACGCCGAACGCCAAGGTTCTCAGCGACGGCGAGCGACGCGCCGTCGACCGCGCCGCCGGCTTCATGGCCGAGGCGCGCCATCATCGGCTGAAGACCAAAAACGGCTGCGTCATGGTGCATGAATTCAGGCCAGAGCCGGGCAGGCGGGCCGCCGGCACGGTGCTCGTCATCCATGGCTGGCGTTCGCGCACCGAATATATGCGCACGCTGATCGAAGCCTATCGTGACGCCGGTTATAAGGTTGTCTCGCTCGACCTGCCGGGCCACGGCCAATCGCAGGGCCGCCGGCTCACATTGGTCAGTGCTGTCGAAGCCGCACGGCTGGCCGGCGAATGGTTCGGCCCGTTCCTTGCGGTCGTCGGCCATTCCTTCGGCGGTGCCGTCGCCGCCAATGCCGTCGCCGGTTCGGTCAAGAACATTCCGCCACTGGCGGCCGAGCGGCTGGTGCTGATCGCGGCGCCGAGTTCCTTGCCGGCGATCTTCAATGACTTCAGCCGCATGCTCAGTGTCGGCCCACGCTCGCAGGCGGCCATGGCCGATCGGGTCGAACGCATCGCCGGCCGACCGCTGCACGAATTCACCGGCGATCGCCAGCTTGCCAGCACGCCGGTGCCAACGCTGGTCATCCATGCGCCAGACGACCGCGAAGTTTCCGCCGACCATGCAAGACTCTATGCCGGCGCCGGCGACCATATCAGGCTTTACTGGGCCGATGGGCTCGGCCATCGCCGCATTCTCGCCGATAGGGGCGTGGTCGAGCGTGCGATCGGTTTCGTCGCCGAACACCGGGAACCGTCGCTGCTGCATTGACCTGAATATCTTGCTTTTGTCCCGGGCCAACCGGGAGTCCAGCCGCCATAACGGTCGGGGTTGTCATGCCGCGTCCGTGCCGGCCATCACCTTCCACGCCGCCATGGCCCCGGCCACCGTCGCCAGAAGGGCGGCGCACGATGCGCCGTCGCGCGCCTGGATCGACATGCCGTGCTGCACCGTCGCATAGAAGGTCGCAGCCGTGCGGCAGTCGAAATTTTCCGGCAATTCGCCTTCCGCCACGCCGCGTTTGAAACTATGGAGGTCAATGTCAGAGCCCCGTTCGTGGCCTCGAAGGCGGCAGCCGTGCATATGGGCGAGGGTGGCAGGATCATCTCGATCGGCAGCAATCTGGCGGAGCGTGTCACCGACACCAGCCTCAGCGCCTACTCGGCCAGCAAGGCGGCACTGGTCGGCTTGACCAAGGCATTGGCGCGCGACCTCGGTTCGCGCGGCATCACCGCCAACGTCGTTCATCCTGGCTCGACCGATACCGATATGAACCCGGCCAGTGGCCCGCACGCCGAGCACCAGCGACAGAAGATGGGCGACGCCCCGCTTCGGCAAGGCTGAAGAGATCGCCGGCATGGTCGCCTGGCTGGCAGGTCCCGAAGGGCGCTTATGACAGGCGCCGCACTGACTATCGACGGCGGCGCCAACGCCTGACCCTGCACTATTTTCGGGAACCGGAGCGGGCCCAATTCGCTTTAGTTGTCACGGTGTTGTGAAACTGTTCTGCAACAGGATAGCCGAAATTTATGGAAGCTTAACGGAATCGGTATGAATCGGTGTGGTCGCGTCTTACATCCCGCCGTGCGGTGGGCGAGACCGTCAAGCGATGCGGAACGAGAACCGGTTGCAGCCGGAGCGGGTGATCCATGAAATTCATCGGAAACAAAGCAACCGTGATGCCGCTTGCGGTTGTCACGGTATTGCTGGCCTTCGGCATGCCGCAGGCGGACGCGCAAGGGCTTTTCGAAAGGCTTTTCGGCGGTGGTATCAGGCGCGCGCCCCAAGGTTATTTCCCTCCGCCGCCGAAATACAGATCGAAGCCGAGAGAATTCGCTGGTGGGGGCAGCAGGATCAACAGCCCGTCTTACTACACCTATAAGGCCGACCGGCTGGTGCGTGTCGATTTTGCGACACTGATGGCAGAACCACAGCCGGTGGCACCACAGGACGCTGCCTTTGTACCGTCGCTCACCAGCGACGCCTTCCGCGAAGCGATTGCCGGGCTCGGCGACTACGAGCTCTATGCCGAACCTGACATCGCCAAGGCGTTGATCGCCTATTATTCGGCCAATCCGGATTTCATCTGGGTGACCGGGATCGGCCCAAACGGTCGCGCGCAGGATGCGGTGCGGGTGCTTGGCGAGGCGACGAGCTATGGCCTGACGCCGGCCGACTATTCGGTTGAAGTGCCCGCCGCCGGCGCATTGACCGGCGGGGCCGATGCGCGGCTGCAGGAGCTCGTCCGCTTCGAGATGGCGCTGTCGGCGCGCGTCTTGCGCTATGTCCACGACGCGCAAAGCGGCCGCGTCGATCCCAATCGCATCACCGGCTACTATGATTTCCCGGCCAAGCCGCTCGACATGGAAGGTGTGCTGAAAACGCTGGTGCGCACTCAGCAAGTGCGCACCTATCTCGAATCACGGCATCCGCAGAATGCGGAATACCAGGCGCTGCGCGTCGAACTGGAATCCCTTCAGGCCAGCGCCGAAGACGAGATCGTCGTTGACCCCAAGCTGTTGCTGAAACCTGGGCAGACCAGCCCCGAACTGCCGAAGCTTCTGGCGAAGATCGCGCGCGATCTCGACGACGAGATGGGCGCCGCCTATGGCGAGATACTGGCCAGGCTCGCCACCAGCGAGGTCTATGATCCGGAACTGGTGCCGGTTATCCAGGCGGTGCAGAAGAAGGCTGGCATGAAGGGCGACAGCGTCATCGGTCCGCGCACCGTCGCGGCGCTGGTCGGAACGTCCAAGGCCGACAAGATTCAAAAGGTGCAGGTCGCGCTGGAAGAGTTGCGCTGGCTGCCATCCGATCTCGGCAGTCCGCGCGTCTTCATCAACCAGCCGGCCTTCACGGCGAGCTACATCGAAAATGGCGAGGAGAAGCTGAAGACTCGCGCCGTCATCGGCAAGACCACCAACCAGACTTCCTTCTTCTACGATCAAGTCGAGCAGGTCGACTTCCATCCCTATTGGGGCGTGCCGCAGTCGATCCTCGTCAACGAGATGCTGCCCCGGCTGCGCAGGGATCCCGGCTATCTCGACCGCGCCGGCTACGAAGTGGTCAACGCGCGCGGCAAGCGCATTCCCTCCTCCTCGGTCGACTGGGGTGCCTATGGAGCGAAACTACCTTTTGGCGTGCGCCAGCTGCCGAGCGAGGCCAATGCGCTGGGCGAACTGAAGATCCTGTTCCCCAACAAGCACGCAATCTACATGCACGATACGCCGCAAAAATCATTTTTCCAGCGTGACATGCGCGCGCTCAGCCATGGCTGCGTTCGTCTGCAGGATCCGCGCGGCATGGCGGCGGCCGTGCTCGGCACCTCGGTCGACTATGTCGCGGAGAAGCTGAAGCACGGACATTCGACCGAAAAGGTGGCGCGCACGATCCCGGTCTATGTCGCCTATTTCACCGCCTGGCCTGACATGTCCGGCAAAGTCGAATATTTCAGCGACGTCTATGACCGTGACACGCGGCTGCAGCAGGCACTCGACAGCACGGAAGCGGTGCGCTCGCCGGCAAGCTGAGGATTCTAAAGCAAAGCGCGTCGCGTTTGACCGGCCTCATGCGACGCGCTTTAGGTTGCTGTTTTATGCATGTCGTTATCGCAAAACCGCTGCACACTTATGCGCGACATACATTAGCGTAGGGAGAGCGGGCGCCGGAAGCCGGCCTCGCGCCCGGCAATCAGCCAGTAGACCAGACCGGCGATCAGGCCAGCGGCGGCGATGATGCCGATATCGGCCCAGCGGTCGGGGCTCAGGTCCTCCGGCGCGCGCGGCCAGATCAGGACGAAGCCGGCAGCCGCTGCTGCGGCGCCGAAGACCATATGCAGCCAAAAACTGCGCAGAGAAAACAATTCGGCGATCAGCGCGAAGATCAGCGTCTGCAGGCCGGTCAGCATGATCGTCAGGAAATAGATCAACATGCCGAGCAGCGGCACGACCAGCGCCGCGATGGGGGAGACCCCCATGAGATCGAAATACGCCGGTGCATCAGGCAGCGAACTCAATGCACCATAGATCGTTGCCACGGCAATCAGCCCGACCAGCACCGCAACGAAATAGCCGGCGAGCATCATCAGAACGCGTTTCGTCACATGCTTTGCCGTCGCCATGCCCACCCCCGTGCGGCTCAATGATCACGCAGCAGTCAGCCATCAAAGGCGCATCGGCGCAAGGGGATGCCGAAAAGCGTGCGGGAACCGTCGCCCCAGTCTTGGTGAAGCTACGCCGCCGCCCGATTCCGAGGGATCGTCGCCAGGCTGCGCTGTAACCTGCCGGAATTTGTTCCGGGTGCTTCAAGAGAAAGCCGGCCGCACATATCGGCTGGGGGAAGATGGCCGCGATCTATTTCGGCTCGGCTGTCACCGGATCGTAGGTGATTTCGACCTTCGCCTTATCGGTCGTGTAATAGGTGACGGTGTAGGCGCCGCTGTCCCAGCCGACCTCGTCGACGTAGCGAAAGTCGTCGCGCTGCTCGACCTTGGCGATTATTTCCGACAGTTTCCTGGCATTCTGCGGCGGCAGCGGGCTTCCGTCTGCGGCAAGCGCCGGTCCGCCGAGAAGTAGGACTACGACACCTGTCGCCAAAACACGTCTGGACATGGCTTTCCCTCATTCTTCAAGAGTAGAAACTCGCGGCCATGCAGGTTTGTTCCGGGGTTCTGGGATGGAGACCCGCGAATCGCGCCGCCGCATCGCGTTGTCGCTGCTCACGTCTGCAGCTCACGCCTCGTCGGGGAAAAGATGGGCTAAGGCCGTGTCGAACGTGAGCTCCAGGGCGTCACCCGGTTCAAAGATCTTGTCTTCATCGAAGGCTGCAATGAGCTCGTGATCGTCGCGAAGTGTCAGGTCCACGACCGTCTCGCTGCCCAACCGCTCGGTATGTGCCACGATGCCATGCAGCATGCCTTCTCCAGGCTGCGCCGCCCGGAGGTACTGCGGACGGACACCCAGGATGGCCTTGCCGTCTTTCCGGAAGGGGCGCCTTCTGGTCGCTACCCTGATCGGCTCCAGCGATTGATTGCCAACCATTGCCGCGTCGCCATCGAGGTCGAGGACGTCGACGGTCAGGAAGTTCATCGACGGGGCTCCTAGAAAACCGGCTACGAACTTGTTGGCCGGCTCGTGATAGAGCTCCATCGGCGCTCCGATCTGCATGACTTGACCATCCTTGAGGACGACGATCCTGTCAGCCAGCGTCATCGCCTCGACCTGGTCATGGGTGACATAGATCATCGTTGTGCCCAGTTGCCTGCGCAGCCGGCCGATTTCCATACGCATGTCCATCCGCAGCGCGGCATCGAGATTGGAGAGCGGCTCGTCAAACAGGAATACGGAAGGTTTCCGGGTGATTGCGCGCCCGATAGCGACGCGCTGGCGCTGGCCGCCCGAAAGCTGACTTGGGCGGCGGTCGAGCAAATGTTCCATTTGCAGGATGCGTGCGGCCTCGGCCACCTTCTGCTGCTTCTCCTGCTTGGAAGCGCCCGCGATCGTAAGGCCGAACGCGATATTCTCGCGCACCGTCATATGCGGAAAGATGGCATAGCTCTGGAACACCATCGCAACACCACGTTCCTTGGGTGGGAGTTCGTTGACCATCCGGCCTCCGATCTCGATGATGCCTTCGGTTATGTCCTCGAGTCCGGCGATCACCCGCAGCAGGGTGGACTTCCCGCAGCCTGACGGTCCGACAAAGACGACGAACTCGCCATCGTTGATATGGATATCGACGCCTTTGATGACGTCGATGCGACCATAGGATTTCTTGACGGCCTTGAGCGAGACCTCAGCCATAAGCGATGGCTCCCTGGTTCATGTGCGGCAATTCGGGGTCACCGATCGATTGGTCGGCCTTGAGGAAATAGCCGTGCCCGCGCTTGCCGTCATGGGCATACCAGTCATCCCAGATCCACTGGCGCCTGAGCGCGAGAACCATGCATTCAGCCCTTCACGCCGGTCGAGGCGATCGATGCGATGAAGGCTCGCTGCAGGAACAGGTAGAAGATCAGCACCGGGACGGTGATAAGGGTGAGATAAGCCATGACTTCGCCCCAGGCAACGTTGAGTTGAAAGAAGTAGCCGAGACCGACCATGACCGGGCGGTAGTTTTCCTGCTGCACGACAATGAGTGGCCAGAGATATTGGTTGTACATGACGAGGAACTTCAGGATGGCGGCAGTCGCCAGAACCGGCCCTGAAAGCGGCATGACAACGCGATAGTAGACCTGCCACCAGCTCGCGCCCTCCACCCGGCTTGCCTCGATCAGCTCGCCCGGCAGCCCTTTGAAATACTGCACGAACAGGAAGATCGTCAGGCCGTCGGCGATCCAGGGGATGATCTGTACCCTGTAGGTGTTGAGCCAGCCCCATTGCAGCCCCTCGAGCCCGATCCAGGGCAGTTTCGAGACCAGGAGCAGGAGCGGGATAGCAATGGTCTCGAAAGGGATGATCAGCGTGGCGATGACGATCGAGAGCACCACGTCGCGCCCCTTCCACCGTAGGAAAGCGAAGGAGAATGCGGCCAGCGAACAGATCAACAACGAGAGAAGGACGGTCGCCCCGGTGACCAGAACCGAGTTTAGGACGAACAGGCCGACAGGCGCCCGCCGGAACGCTCCGAAATAGTTGTCGAGACTGATATCCCCGACGGGCAGGAAAGCACGCAGGCTGGAGGTGTCCGCGAGGAGCTGACTGTCGGGCTTGAAGCTCGAGTTGATCATGAACACGAGCGGAAAGATGAAGATCAAGGCGATCAGGCACAGCACCAGATAGCGGACGAAGAGCCTCAGGCCGTAATTGTCGGGATTGAAGGCCATCTTAACGCTCCCGTGTCAGCCAGCGCTGAGTGAGTGAGATCGCCAGCACGATCGCGAACAGGATGACCGAAATGGTCGAGCCGCCCGAGATGTCCTGCTTGCCATAGCCGCGCTCGACTGCCTGAAAGACGAGGGTCTGGGTGCTGTCGAGCGGACCGCCATTGGTCATCACGTCGATCTGGGCGAAGAGGGCGAAGCCCTGCATGGTGATCACGACAAGGACGAGCACGGCGGTATTGCGCAGGCCCGGCCAGGTGACATAGCGGAAGGTCTGCCATTTCGAAGCACCCTCGATTGCGGCGGCCTCATAGAGTGTGGGACTGATCATCTGCAACCCGGCCAGCCAGATGACCATGTGGAAGCCGACCGCCTGCCAGATCGACATGGCCATGACCGCGGGCAGCGCGGTCGAGGGGTTGCCCAGCCAGTCGACGGGCTGGAAGAGGCCGAAGGTCAGCCCCTGGAGGATGCTGTTCAACAGCCCATTCTGGCCGTCATAGATGAACCGCCAGAGGAGCGAGACCACGACGATGGAGACCACCACCGGCATGAAGTAAATGGTCCGGAATATGTTGATGCCCCTGAGCTTCTGGTTGATGAGCAAAGCAAGCATCAGCGCGAGGCCGCCCTGCACCGGCGCCACGACCAGGACGAACAGGAAGGTGTTTACCAGCGCCTTCATGAACACAACGTCGCTGGCGATGACAACAATGACGTTCTCGCCGGACTGCCAGCGGAACCACTCGCGCATGCCGCGATACTGGGGATAGGCCTCGCTACGGGTGATCTCACGCAGGCGGGGATACTGGATTTCGCCGGCCTCGTCTCGGACCACTTCGCCAGCATCGTCGCGCTCTGGTTCGAGGGTCACCACCCCAAGGCCCAGAAGCTGACGATAGTTTTCCGACGCGACGAACTGGGTGGCGTTCGGTGACAGCAGCCGCTGATTTGTCAGTGACAGACCGATCGCGAAGAGAAACGGCAGGACAATGAACGTGACGATGAGTGCGAGACCCGGCAGGGCGAATGTCCAGCCCGTCCGGTTCGACAGGGTTAGTTTCGATGTCATTTGCGATATCCGCCAGAAAGCGTGGAGTCCGCGGCTGGCGGGGACCCCGGGCGCGACAGAACTACCGGTGACCGTAGCCGCCGTTGCTTTCGATGTCGGCATCGATCTCGTCGACCGCAGCATCAAGCGTGTCGGCCACGTCGGCGCCATTGGCGATGTCGGCCAGTGCCTTGGTGAAGACCTTGGCCTGGACCACGTAGCCCGGGGTGACCGGGCGCACCAGAGCTTGTGCTTTGGAGAGGTCGAAGAACACCGCGAGCGGGCCGCCATCCTTGTAGTTCTTCGTCATCTTTGCCGCCGAGGGCGTGGGCGGGATCAGGCCGATGCCGTCGGAGAAGGCGGCCAGGTACTTGTCCTGCGCGGCGAACTTGATGAACTCGGCAGCACCTTCCGGATGCTTGGACTTGGCCGAGACGCCGAACTGCCAGGAGCCCGCGCCGATCTTGTTGCCCGCGCCAAAATCGGGTGCTGGAAGGAAGACAACGTCATCCACGGCTTCCATCGTCGCCACCGCGCGCCAGTTGCCGTTCCACTGGAAGGCGAACTTGCCGTCGATGAAGCCGGTCTGCTGATCGGCGGGGTCCTCGCTGGTGCCAGGCGCATAGCCTCCGGTAAACAGCGATTGCCACCACTTGCCAAAGGCCTGCGCAGCCTCGCCGTTCAGCGCGCCTTCCGCGGTCTTGTAGGTCGAACGGTCGACAATGTCTCCGCCGAAGCTCTGCAGGAACGGCGAGAAGGCATAGGAGTACCATTCGGCTTGGTCGTTCATGCCGAGATCAAGGGCGAATTCATATTTGCCGGAGGCCTTGGCGGCATCGAGCGCGGCCATGAATTCCTCTCTCGACCAGGGTTTGTCGAGGGTCGGGGTGCGCAGGCCCAGCTCGTCCAGCGTCGATTGGCGTGCAAAAAGCGCCACCGCCGCGTCCCACAGGCCGACCGAATAGAGCTTGCCGTCCCACACGCCTTTGGTGCCGGGCAGGAAGTCGGCGAACTCGCTCTCGTCGATCGGCAGCGGCTGCAGATAGCCGGCCCAGGCCCAATTGGGCATGACGGGCCCGTCCACATCCAAGATGTCGGGCAGGTTGCCCGCCAGGGCCGCCGCCGCGACGGAATCGTTGTAGCTCTTCTCTGGGAAGCTCTCGATGGTCACCGCCCAATCGGACTGGCTGGCGTTGAAGTCGGAGACGATCTGGTTGAGGGTTCGCGACTCCACCTCGTTGCCGGCGCCGTGATACCACATGGTCAACTTCGTCTGCGCCAGCGCGGGCACACACAGACAGGTCGACGCGATCACCACACCGGCAAGGTGTTTTGTCAGGTTCATCGGTTATTCCTCCCTTTTGACTTTAAGGTCGCTGGCTGGATTCAAGGTCATCCCCGAAACCCGCCAGGACACCGGGCCGGAAGAGCCAGCGTCCTAGTTTCGAATCGGCCGCTACGGGCCATTGATGGGGTTCAGCAATGTTTGCGGAAGCCGGAAGCATTTGCAATTGCGTTGTTTCACCTAGTCGGAGCAGGAGGTCGACGGCGATTTTCCCCTCGTTAGTTCCCGGGCCACTGAGATAGCAGCTCACCTAGGACGATTTTATCGTCCGTCAACTTTCTCCCGGCCGCGTTCAATGTGCAGCCTGAGTGATTCCAAAGGTAGCTAGCGCCTTGTGATGTGCCCCAAGCGCTCGGTCACACCGCACATTCTGGGCCACACGCGCGCAACGTCGATGATGCAGCAGGGCATCGATCTCTGGGAGACGGCCGGCGCTCGATATGTCCGTCAAGATGCCC
Source organism: Mesorhizobium sp. (assembly GCA_004020645.1). Lineage (GTDB taxonomy): Bacteria > Pseudomonadota > Alphaproteobacteria > Rhizobiales > Rhizobiaceae > Mesorhizobium. The sequence continues at coordinate 534,187 of SAQL01000001.1, forward strand.
GAGGAGATCTATGGCACCCGACTTTCAGGAAGGCGGCGGAGGTCTTGATGCCTGGGTTCCTGTACGGTTTCTGTACGCGGAGGATTTGCGGCATGGCTAAGCGCTTGAAAAGATGGTGGGCGATGCAGGGATTGAACCTGCGACCCCACCCGTGTGAAGGGTGTGCTCTCCCGCTGAGCTAATCGCCCGCTCGTTGCCCGAAGGCCAAGCGCGCCGCGATATAAGGGAGGCCGGCCGGGGAAGTCAAGGCGATGTCCGGGCGTTCCGACGAAGACCGAATGCAACTCCGGCGGGAGCGACCCGGTCGCCGTCGTTCAGTGCCCCGCAGCGGCAATCAGGCGTTCGGCCAGACCAAGCGTCAGCGCATCGAAATGCGAGATCACCGCCGACGGTTCGAATTCGCGCACATGGCGGTCGGTGTAGCCGAAATCGACCGCCACCACGGGAATGCCGGCGGCTTTCGCCGTATCGATGTCGGTCTGCGAATCACCCACCATCAGCGCGCGGTGCGGATCGCCGCCGGCCAGCACGATGGTTTCGGTCAGATGGCGCGGGTCGGGCTTGCGGAACGAAAACGTGTCCTGACCGCAAATCGCCGCGAAATGCTTCGCCAGGCCGAGCGCCTCGATCAGCGCCACCGAGTTGGCTTCGTATTTGTTCGTGCAGACGGCGAGGAGATAACCGGCTGCTTCGAATCGGGCGATCGTCTCGACGACGCCGGGGTAGGGGCGGGATTTACCCGGGATGTTGTCGGTGTAGTGGTCGAGGAACAGCTTTAACAATCGGTCGTGTTCCTCCACCGCCAGCGACCGCTGCTGCGCGGCATGCGCGCGCTCGATCATCACCCGGCCACCATGGCCGACGAAACGCTTGAAGCCGACCTCGTCGACGGCTGCCAGTTCGCTGGCGGCAAGGCTGTGATTGAGGCTGTCGAGCAGGTCTGGCGCCGTATCGATCAGCGTCCCGTCGAGGTCGAACACGATGATCGGTCGAGTCATGGCCTGTCCTATGCGATTGCGCTGCCGGCAGGCGATAGCCGCTGCAGCCCATCCGGGCAAGCAGTGCTTGGTCAATCCACAGGGCAAAGTCTTTGACCGGACGGGCAAAGATGCTAGGAGCGCCGAAACAAATTTTGGGGCGTGACACACGGTATGGATGCGAGACAATTGAAGGTCGAAGCCGCACGGGCAGCGCTTGCCCATGTGAGCGACGGCATGCGGCTTGGCATCGGCACCGGCTCGACGGCCGAGGAGTTCGTTCGGCTGCTCGCGCAAAAGGTCGCCACCGGCCTCACCATTATCGGCGTGCCGACCTCGGAGCGCACCGCCATCCTTTGCGGCGAGCTTGGCGTGCCGCTTTCGACGCTGGAAAAAACGCCCGAACTCGACCTTACCATCGACGGCGCCGACGAGATCGATCCGGCACTGACATTGATCAAGGGCGGCGGCGGTGCGCTGCTACGCGAAAAGATCGTAGCGGCGGCTTCCGCCCGCATGATCGTCATTGCCGACCGTTCGAAGATGGTCGAGACGCTCGGCCGTTTTCCACTGCCCATCGAGGTCAACCCGTTCGGCCTGCGTGCCACGGAAATCGCGGTCGCCGCGGCGGCCGAAAGGCTCGGCCTTTCCGGTCCCGTCACATTGAGGATGACGGGGGGCAAGCCTTTTGTTACAGACGGCGGCCATTTTATCCTCGATGCATCTTTTGGCCGCATTCCGGATACAAGAGCGCTTTCGAATGCTCTCCATGCCATTCCGGGCGTGGTCGAGCATGGTCTTTTCATCGGGCTGGCATCAGCGGCCATCATAGCCGGCGACGGCATCCAAACCGTCCATGCCGCCCGAAAACCAGGGAGTTCTATCGATCATGATGTTGCATAACCGGGCTCGCCGTTTTTCTGCCATTCTGGCAGCTTCAGCCGTCCTTGCGTTTTCATCGCCGGCGTTCTCGCAGGACGTCACCGAGGGGCATCTGAAGGCGGCCCGCGCCGCGGTCGCGGCGATCCACGCGACGGACCCGTTCGACAACATCCTGCCGCAGGCCGCCGCCGCGCTTCAGCAACAGCTTATCCAAAAGAACCCGGACATGCAGGAGCTGATCGGCAGAACGGTCAGCGAAAAGGCTCTGGCCCTGGCATCCCGCCGCGCCGATCTCGAGAAGGAAGCAGCCATGGCCTATGCCAAGGTATTTTCCGAAAAAGAGCTTACCGAAATCGCCGCTTTCTATAATTCCGATTCCGGCAAAAAGCTGCTCGAGAGCGGCCCGGCCGTGACGCGTGACCTGCTCAAAGCCGCCGACATCTGGCAGAACGGCGTCGCTCGCGATCTCGCCCAACAGGTCGGCGAAACGCTGGCCGCGGCAGCAAAGGCAACAGCGCCGGCAAATGCCGCGGCTCCTGCGGCTGGTACGGAGCCGGAAGCACCGAAGAACTGAGCATATTTCCCGGCGGCGTTATCGCTGCTGGACCGGAAAGCCCGGCCTCCGTCGCGCGTCCGGCAGCATGCGCGGCGTGGTGGTCCGGGCTTTTCTTTTGGTGGTTTGCAGCCTACCTGTCTCAAACATTTTGAAGGGCAAGGAGCCGCACCATGGCCGGTTACGACTACGATCTTTTCGTCATCGGCGGCGGCTCCGGCGGGGTGAGGGCGGCGCGCATGGCGGCGGCACTCGGCAAGCGCGTTGGCATTGCCGAGGAATACCGCTATGGCGGCACCTGCGTCATTCGTGGCTGCGTGCCGAAGAAGCTCTATGTCTATGCCTCGCAATTTCCCGAACATTTTGCCGACGCCGCAGGTTATGGCTGGACCGTGCCGCAGGCGAGCTTCGACTGGCAGACACTGGTTGCCAACAAGGATCGCGAGATCAGCCGGCTGGAGGCCATCTACAGGAAGAATGTCCAAGGTGCCGGCGGCGAGACGTTTCAGTCGCGCGCCATGCTGGTCGATCCGCATGTGGTGCATCTTCTCGGCGACGACCGCACCGTCACCGCCGACCAGATTCTCATCGCCACCGGCGGCCGCCCGGCGCCGCACCCGGCTCTGCCCGGCCACGAGCACTGCATATTTTCCAACGAGGCCTTCGACCTCAAGGAATTACCGAAGGCGATCATGATCGAGGGCGGCGGCTATATTGCCGTCGAATTCGCCAACATCTTTCACGGCCTCGGCGTCGACACAACGCTGGTCTATCGCGGCAAGGAGATTCTCTCCCGCTTCGACATGGATCTCAGGCGCATGCTGCACGAGACGATGGAAAAGAAGGGGATAAAAATCCTCTGCCATGCCGTATCCGAATGGATCAGAAAGCGTCCGGACGGGCGCCTCGACGCGGTCGTCACCGGCGGCAAGGTTCTGACGGTCGACCAGGTCATGCTCGCCATCGGGCGTCTCCCCAATACCGAAAACATGGGTCTTGAGGGCGTCGGCATCGAGATGACTAAGACCGGCGCCATCAATGTCGACCAATATTCGCGCACCAACGTCGACAACATCTGGGCCATCGGCGACGTAACCAATCGTGTGCAATTGACGCCGGTGGCGATCCACGAGGCGATGTGTTTCGTCGAGACCGCCTTCAAGGGCAACCCGACCGCCCCCGATCATGATACGATCGCCACTGCGGTCTTTTCGCAGCCCGAGATCGGCACGGTCGGCCTGTCGGAAGATGAGGCGATAAAGCGTTTTTCCGACGTTGAGATCTACCGCGCCACCTTCCGGCCGATGCGGCACACGCTGTCGGGCCGCGACGAAACGATGCTGATGAAGCTGGTGGTCGACGGCGCCTCGAAAAAAGTGCTCGGCGCCCATATCCTTGGGCCGGATGCCGGCGAGATGGCACAGCTTCTCGGCATTCCGCTGAAAGCCGGGCTGACCAAGGATGAATTCGATCGCACGATGGCCGTGCATCCGACCGCGGCGGAAGAACTCGTCACCATGTACAAGCCGACCTACCGGGTGAAGGACGGCGAGCGCGTCTGACGTTTTGCTTTCGCCTGGATGGAACAGCCGCCGACACTGGGCAGCGATGTTGTGTCGCCGCTATTTCTGCCTTATGCGGCGAGGGAAGCGCAGCCATCTTTCCTCGACCGGCCTTGGGTGCTCGAGGATGGTGGTGAGCTCGACCGGCAGGCTCGGCGCCAACGGTTTTTTGGTCGCTACGCCATCCGCGATGGCAACGATGCTGTGGTAGAATTCGGCGCCTGAAAGCGATCTTGGCGGCACGGCCTCGTGCATGATCGAGATCACCGTGACGTCTGGACAATTGTCCTTGATCGCTTGATGGAAGGCGATCTTCCCTTCGGGGTCGAGCGCGCCGGTCGCTTCGTCGAGGAACAGCAGCCCAGGCTGCTGCAGCACGATACGAGCGACAACCAGCTTCTGTTTCTGGCCGCCCGAAAGCACCTGGTCCCAGTTCATTCCCTCGCGGCTTTCATCGGCCATGTGTTCGATGAAATCGCCAAGGCCCGCTCTGTGCAAAGCCGATGCAACCTGCGTGTCGGTGTAATCGCGCTCTGAGCCGGGCAGGCAGACCAGTTGCTTCAGCGAGACCTGCTGCAGCTTGACCTCCTGGGCGGCATAGAAGCTTTCGACCCCTTCCGGGAAGACGATGGTACCGCGGCCATAGGGCCACAAGCCGTTGATTGCCTTGATCAGCGATGTCTTGCCGCAACCCGACTCGCCCTTCAGGAACGTCCACTCACCGCGTCGGAAGCGCAAATTCGCAGCGCTCAGGAAGGGCGTGGCGTCCTCGCCCTGATGGGTCAGCTCGAGCTTCTGGATGGTCAAGCCGAAAACCGGGTTCTGGCGATCATAGCGGAAATCGGAGCAGCCGGTGAGACTGTAGAATTCCTGTGGGTGCTGGACGTTTTCGATCGCGTTGGCGAGTTCGGTCACGCGTTGGCTGTTGGCCCGCAGAGCCGCAATGGAAGGCATGACATGGATGAACCACGAACATTGACCGATAAGCGAGTTGACCATCTCGGAGCCGGTTATGTAGCCCTTGAGGTCGAAACGGTTGTGGATGTAGGGCACCAGGCCCGGCGCATAGGCGACAATGCGGGCGCCGATGAAAGTGTAGACCAGCTCGAACGAACGGTAGCTGGTGTTGACGATGTTCAGCCTAGCCCAGGTGCGGTCGATGTCGACGTAAAGCCGATCGTGCATCGTCTTTTGCACATTCTCGCCCTGTGAGGCGGCGACGTGGAAACTGCGGCGCAGGAACGTCGTCAGCTCGCCGCGATAACTGCCTTCGGATTGCTGCATCCGAATGTTGAGCCGTTCCAGCAACCTGCCGAGCTTTACAGCGATCCAGGTGTTCAGCGGCACGTAGATGGCGACCGCCAGGAAAGCCAGGACCGCGCTGCCATAGCTGCCGAGGAACTCCAGCCCTTTCACCTCTGCCGAGGATTCAAGCAGTTTCTGGCCGACGAAAAAAAGCGATGTGGCGACAGCCATCACCCCCATGGCGAGGCCGATGGCTCCGCCGGTCATGTCCTTGATCGATTCCTGGACGCGCTGGTCGATGTTGTCGGGAGCAGCAGTGCCGGAGGAACCATGCTGGGCATGGAAATGCGTGTGGTTGGTGTCGAGAAGCGCTGCGTTGAAACGGCTGTCCAGCCAACCGCGCCATTTGCGATGCAGCGTCGCCGAAACAAAAGTGCGGATGCCGGTAAAGCCCGCGTCCTTGAGCACGACCAGAAGGATGAGCACGCCGGCGTTGGTGAGCAGCGATGCGAGCGGCGTGGTGTTCGCGGCATCGTGGTAGAAGGCGATCGAGTTGACCAGTTCCCCGGACGCTTCGGCGAACCAGACGCCGGCTTTGCTGGAGAGCGCGGTAAACAGCGCAATGACCAGCGTCAGCGTCCAGGCCTCCACCCAGCGGTCCGAGAACCAGTAGGCCCGCATCAGTCCCCAGAAGCTGCGCATCGAGGAAACCGGTGTCAGGAGCGGCGGCCTTGCGGCACCGCGGAGCCATTTTTCCGATATTGAATGTCGCTCTGGTCTACCGACCCGAATCACAATCCCGCCCAAACCTCTTTTAGTTTTGTTACAGACAGTAACACCAATTGATCATTTTCCATTATCTTTTCTCGGTCTGTGGAGGATTGAACCTCTAGCCGTTGCCATTAAGCAACAGCGGCAACGCCATGCGATGTCGTTCCAGAAGCAGATTATCTATATAATTTCATTGAGTTAGTTGTTTATGGAGGCGGGCGCCAGCACCTTCCCCAAGGGAAAGCTTTTGCACAGTTTTGTTAAGCAAGAGCGTGGTCGATCAGCCGATTTTTATGTCGCGGAAGACGAACGGACGCAAAGACGAGTCGTCATCTTTGTTGCCATATCGACCTGGCGGCAGCCGGAAAAGTGACCGGAGGGCGTTGGCTGCTGTGGCGATGTCGCCAAACGCGCCTATGGAATGGCGTCGATCAGTTCGCTTTCTCCAACTCGCCCCGCGCCTTTGCCGCCGCGACCTGGCGAATGGCGTCGGTGAGCGTATCAACGTCTTGCGCGCCCATCACCGCATACTTGCCCTCAAGCAGGAAGCACGGCACGCCCGTGATACCCATGCGCGAAGCAGTGGCGATTTCGGTGCGCACCGCCTCGACATCGGCGTCCGTCGGCAAAAGCGTCTCGACCACGGACGCATCCATGCCGGTCTCGCGGGCGGCGTTGATCAGTACGACATGGTCGCCGAGATTGGCGCCTTCCTCGAAATTCAACTGGAACAGACGTCGCACGAGCCGGTTCTGCATGACCTCGCCGGCGGCGCCAGCCCAGCGAATGACGCGGTGAGCGTCCAGCGTGTTGGGCGCGACCTTGATGGCGGCGAAGGCGAAGTTGATCCCCTCGGCTTCGCCCAGTGGCTCGATGCGGGCGTGGATCTCGCGGACGCGTTCGTCGCGGCCGAACTTGGCCACCATGTATTCGCGGCGATCCTTGCCTTCGGGCGGGAGTGTCGGGTCGAGCTGGAACGGCCGCCAGCGTATGTGCACGTCGACATCGCTTGCCGCGGCGATCGCCTTGTCGAGCCGCTTCTGGCCGATGAAGCACCACGGACAGACGACGTCGGAGACCACATCGACGGTAATCGACTTCTCGTCGCTCATCTTGATCTCCTGTTCCGAAGAGGTCACTTCGGCTTGCGCCACCATGTCGGCAGTCTATAGCCGGATATGGGCGTCTTTCGCGGATGTTCCAGATAGCTCCAGTAGGCGAGCCATTGCTGCGTGTTGTGCTGCATCGGAACCATGTAGTGGCCGGAGATCAGCAACCTGTCGAGGACCCGGACGGCGGCAACATAATCTTCGCGGCTGCGGGCGTCGAGCATCGCCTCTAGTGCGGCATCTATCGCCGGATCGGCGACGCCGGCAAGGTTGAATGACCCTTCGGCATTGGCGGCAGCTGATCCCCAGCGCCCGAGTTGCTCGATGCCCGGCGACAGCGAGTTCTCGAAGCCGCTGGCGCCGATCAGCACATCGAAATCGAAACGTTGCTTGCGCGACTGGATCTGGTCGCCATCAAGGCTGCGGATGGTGACAGCGATGCCGATCTTCGCCAGCGTGCGCTGGTAGATGGCGGCAAGGCGCTCCTCGTTCTGCGAGGCGGTCAGGATCTCGAAGCCAAAGGGTTTCCCTTCGGGATCGAGCATCGCTCCATCCTGCAAGGTATAGCCCGCGCCCTTCAATATGTCGAAGGCAGCTTTCAGCACCTTGCGGTCCTGGCCCGAGCCGTCGGTGACGGGTGGCCGCCAGGTGCCGTCCATGACATCGGCTGGCACACGACCCGGGTAGGGTGCCAGAAGCGCCTTTTCCCTGTCGTCGGCCGGATGGCCGAGCGCGGAAAGCTCGGAATTCTGCCAATAGCTCATGGTGCGCATATACTTGCCGCCAAACAAGTTCTTGTTGGCCCATTCGAAGTCGTAGAGCATGCCGAGCGCGCGTCGAACGACCGGATTGGAAAACTTCTGCAGCCGTGTGTTGAACAGGAACCCCGTCACCACTGGCGGGATGCCGGTGTCGAACGTTTCGGCGATCACGTCGCCCTTGTGGAAGGCCGGGAAGTCGAGATCGCGCTCTCGCTTGACCGGATCGCTGTCGTCAGCGATAGCGCAGATGCCTTTCTTGAAAGCTTCCAGCTTGGCGTTGGCGTTGAGGAAATATTCGATGGTGATCTGGTCGTAATTGTCGAAACCGCGCTTGGCGGGGATGTCCTTGCCCCAATAATTTGGGTTGCGCTTGAACACGATGCGCTGGCCAGGCGCCACGTGCGCCACCGTGTACGGGCCGCTGCCGATCAAAGGTTTCAGCGTGGTCCTGTCGAAGGTCTCCTTGTCGAAAGCGTGCTTCGGCACGATCGGCGTCATCGCGATAACCAACGGAATCTCGCGGTTGGCCTTGTCGATGAATGTAAAGCGTACGCTGCGGTCGCCGATTTTTTCCAGTTTGGCGACCATGCTCATACGGGCGCTGTAGGGTGGCCGGCCTTTCTCGGTAAAGACGTCGTAGGTGAACAGCACGTCTTCCGCAGTCACCGGTTGGCCATCAGACCACTTGGCCCTCGGATCGAGGTGGAATTCGATGCTCTTGCGCTCTGGATCCATGTCGGCGGTATCGGCAAGCAAGCCATAAAGACTGAAGGCTTCATCGTCATTGCGCTGCATCAACGGCTCGAAGACCAGATTGCCGAAGATCCTATCGATCATGCCGCGTGCCGTCGTGCGCAGGCTTTTCAGGATGAACGGGTTGAGATTGTCGAAGCTGCCGACGACGCAATAGGTGATGCTGCCGCCCTTCGGCGCATCGGGATTGACGTAGTTGAAATGCGTATAGTCGGCCGGCAGCGCCGGCTCGCCTTGCATGGCGATCGCGTGTTTCGGCTCCGATACAGCTGGCTGAAGCGAAAGGGTGATAGACGAGATCGCGGCGATCAGCCAAACAAGAACGCGGCCCATGACCGTCTCCTTACCGGGTCGGCTTGATGATTCGGAGCGCACCCTAACATGAGCCGGCCGCCACCCGGTCAATCGCGAGCTCAAGAATTGCGAGTATCGGGCTGGATTCGGCACCGCTGGCGGTGTAACACGCCGTCCGAGTCATTCTGTTGCCTCATTTCGGCAACAGGTAGCTGGACCACACGGCGCGAAGAAGCCGGTCCTGGGATCATTTGAGAGGAAGTTCACGATATGACGAGCCTGAACAGCAACGCGTACCGCCTGTCGGTCCTGGCCGCTGGCGTGGTCGGCTTTCTGGGCGCACAACTTCCAGCAGCTCTCGCGCAGCAGCAACAGCAGATTCCGCAGGGTTGGTTCAAAGCCTGCACCAAGCAGGAAGACGTCGACATCTGCAATGTCCAGAACATCACCACTGCCGGTAACGGCCAGCTCGTCACCGGCGTCAGCCTGATCGAATTGAAGGGCAAGATAAACCGCAAGGTGTTCCAGGTGACGGTTCCGACCGGTCGCCTGGTTCCTCCCGGCATTGGCCTTCAAATCGATACCGGGAAGGCGCAGAAGCTCGATTATGTGATCTGCTTCCCCGACCGCTGCGTTGCGGAAGTGCCGCTGACCGACCAGCTCGTCGCCTCCTTCAAGAAGGGTTCGAACCTGACGCTGACCTCGGTCAATTTCCAGAACCAGCCGAACCCGATCAAGATCGCGCTGACCGGCTTCAGCGGCGCCTTCGACGGGCCGCCGCTGCAGCAGTCGGACATCGAGGATCGGCAGAAGAAGCTTCAGGATTTCGTTGCCAAGAACAATCAGGACTTCGCCAAGAAGCTCAAGGAAGAGCAGGACAAGGCGAAGACCGCCAACTGATCGCCCCTCGGGGCGAATAAGACAATTTCTCAAGCCAAGGAAAAAGCGGGGTCATGCCCCGCTTTTTTGTTATGGCCGGCCATTTCTTGAGCCATCAGGCCCGCAATCCGTCAGGTCAATGTCTTGACTGGCGTCTCGGCTCGTAGCGGCCGTCCGGCCTCTTGTCGAATATCTCGCCGATCTCCGGATGCCGCACCGGTTCGCCAGACTTATCCTCGAGCAGGTTCTGCTCAGACACGTAGGCGATGTATTCCGTTTCCGAATTCTCGGCGAGCAAGTGGTAGAAGGGCTGGTCCTTGCGCGGCCGCACATCCGCGGGGATCGCCTCGTACCATTCGTCGGTGTTGGCGAATTGCGGGTCGACATCAAAAATGATGCCGCGGAACGGAAACAGCCGGTGGCGAACCACCTGTCCGATCGAGAATTTGGCTGTTTTCATCATCGTACTCACCACTAAGTCCTAGGAGTGCCGCGCCGTTGGAATGCGCAAAGACTCTCTAAGACTTTGAATTTACGCAATACGCTTCAAAAAATCGAGCCCGACTTAGGGCTGATACCCCGCCCCACGTGCTACCGCCGGACTTGTTTCCTTAAGCCACCGGCGAGCGCGGCAAAACCACTGCCGGGCCGCAGCCCCTCGCGCATGAAAAAGGCGCGAAGCGGCGCGAAGCCGCCGAGCACGCCGAGGCCGGCGCTGCGCGCCATCTGTGCCGGCAGCATGTCCGAGAGCAGCGACTTGTTGAGCAGGTTGACCGCGCCGCTGCGTGCCAGAATGTCGGGCCGCCGCCTGAAATCGTAAGCCGCGAGTGCCTTGACGGTACCTGGATCGGTTCTGTTTTCGCAAGCAATCCCAACAAGATCGTCGATATCCCTGATACCAAGATTGAGACCTTGCGCGCCGATCGGCGGAAACACATGGGCGGCTTCGCCGACAAGTGCCACCCGGTTGCGCGCGAAGCACCACGGCGTCACGCCCGAAAGTGCGTAGGTCTGCCGGCCGGGCTCGACAGACACCCGGCCCAGCATCGATTGCATCCGCTGTTCGACCCGCATCGAAATCGTCGAATCGTCCAGCGCCACAAGTTCCTTCGCCGTTTCCGGTTCTACCACCCAGACAAGGCTGGACCGGTTGCCGGGCAGGGGAACCTGGGTGAACGGGCCGGTCTCGGTGTGGAATTCGGTCGAGGTGAAAGCGTGGTCGCTGCGGTGGCCGAAATTGAGAATTAGTGCCGCCTGCGGATAGGACCGGGCGGATGTCGAGATGCCGGCAGCCTCGCGGGCGGGCGACAGACGCCCGTCGGCAGCGACCGCCAGCGATGCTGCAACCTCGCTGCCGTCAGACAGGATCGCATGGGCATGATCGGCGTCGAGGCGCCAGGTCGCCACCATCGCTTTTCGCCATTCGATGCCGGAATGCGCGGCTACGGCCCCCGCAAGTGCGAGGTTGAGCGCGCTGTTGGGTAAATTCAGCCCGAACTGCTGCTCGCCGATTTCGCTGGCACGAAAAATGACCGCCGGGCTGCGGATCAGCCGGTTGGTTGCATCGACTATGCGCATAACCTTCAGCGGTGCGGCCTTGGACCTCACCTCATCGAGGACGCCCAACCGCTCGAGGATCTTCAGGGCTGGGGTCATCAAAGCCGTCGTTCGGCCGTCTTGGCCATTTGCCTCAGGTCCGACGAGCGTCACGGGAAAGCCGGCATCCGCGAAGCCAAGCGCTGCGATCAGCCCTGCCGGGCCACTGCCGGCGACCAATATCCGTGCTGTTTGCTGATGGTCCAAGTTCGCTTCCGGATTGTGATGCGAGGCGGTCGGTCCGACCTGATAAGCATATAGGTCAGATCATACGGCTTGATCAACGCGGCGATTCGGCCCATTCGATTGCCATGATCGGCCAAGACCATGATTTCAGCCATCTCGACCGTGCCGGCCGCGCCATGGCGAGCGTCTCGCGCAATCCCCGACTGGCGGTGAACGTCATTTTGGGCGCAGGCGTCCTCCTGGCCTGGCTGCTTCTCGGCGGCATGGCGATTCGCGGCGCCGAAAGCCGGGTTCCGGGCATCGATGCACCCGGCGACATGATGCTCAGATATCTGCCGCAGCTGCCGCTGCCGGGTTTTCTCGACCGCTTCTTCACTCTTTGTCTTGCACCCGCGCCGCTCGACGGAGGCGTCGGCGTGCAGGCCGGAGCGCTCATCGTCATGTGGTTCCTGATGGCGATCGCCACCATGCTGCCCTCGGCGGCGCCGATGATCCGCACCTATTGCGAGATTGCCGATACGGCGCGGATCAAGGGCGAACCGGTCGTCCATCCGCTGGTCCTGGTCGCCGGTTACCTCAGCGTGTGGTTGGCCGCGTCGGCAGTGTTTGCGGCGCTAACGCTCATCGTCCACGCCTTCGCCCCACCTGTGCAGATGCTCGATCCGGTGGTCGGAGCGACCGGAGCAGTCGTGCTTTTGGTTGCCGGCCTCTACCAGTTCAGCGGCCTGAAGGAAGCCTGCCTGACAAAGTGCAAGAACCCGTTCTCGATCCTGTTTTCGAACTGGAGCGCGAGGCCCGGCCGCATTGTCCGGCTCGGCGTGGAGCAGGGCGTCTGGTGCCTCGGCTGCTGCTGGGCGCTGATGCTGGTGATGTTCGCGGTCGGTGTGATGAACGTGTTCTGGATGGCGCTGATCGGCCTGTTCACCTTGATCGAAAAACAGACGGCGGCCAGGCTGCCAACCCGGATCGCCGGTGCGATACTGCTTGTCTGGGCAGCCGCCCTGCTAGTAGTCTCGGCATAGGGAGAGAATTCGATGGCAGATCAAGACTGGGCAATGAAGGGAGAGCTGGTGCTCTCCTGCAATTGCACGGTTTTTTGCCCTTGCGTGCTGTCTCTCGGCAGTCATCCGCCGACCGAGGGCCATTGTCAGACCTGGGCGGGGTTCCGCATCGATGCCGGCCATTTCGGCGAGGTCGACCTGTCCGGCCTCAACCTTGGGTTGATCATGGAAATCCCCGGCTATATGAGCCGCGGCAACTGGACCGCCGGACTGTTCATCGACAAGCGCGCCTCAGTCTACGCGGTAAAGGCGCTGACCAGGATTTTCACCGGCAAGGCTGGCGGAACCACCTCGCTGCTCTCCATCCTGGTCGGAAAGTTCCTCGGCGTCGAGCAAGCTCCGATCACCTATGAGACGCGCGACAGGACGCGGATTTTCCAGATTCCGAAGATCATTGACGGGGCGGTGACGCCGATTGTCGGCAAGGACCGCGACAAGGATACGGTGATCAGCAATTCGGAATACTGGATCGCACCGGAAATCATCGTCGCCCGGTCCGACAAGAGCAAGATGCGGGCCTTCGGCCGCAACTGGAATTTTGCCGGCCGCTCGGCCGAAATCTGCAAGCTGGACTGGCGGGGCCCGTGAGCAAAAAAACAACAGCCAGGAAAATCACGGACAGGATCCCGAGGCCGAAGAAGAAAGTCACTTGGCCGCAGGCGCGCGCGTTCTCGGTCCATCTGCTGACCGCGTCGGGCTCCTTCCTGGCGTTCCTGTCGCTGGTGGCGGCGAGCGAGCAGCGCTGGACGGCGATGTTCTGGTGGCTGGGGCTGGCGCTGTTCGTCGACGGCATCGACGGGCCGATCGCCAGGAAACTCGAGGTCAAGGAAATCCTGCCGACATGGTCGGGCGAGCTCCTCGACAACATTATCGACTACGTCACCTACGTGCTGATACCGGCCTTCGCGCTTTACCAGCGCGGCTTCATGGGTGAGGGCCTGTCGTTCCTGTCGGCGGCGATCATCGTCGTGTCGAGCGCGATCTACTATGCCGACACCGGCATGAAGACGAAGGAAAATTTCTTCAAAGGGTTTCCGGTGGTCTGGAACATGGTGGTGTTCACGCTGTTCGTCATCGATCCGGGGCAATGGGTTTCCTTCGCCGTGGTCGTGGTGGCTGGCATCCTGACTTTCGTGCCGATCAATTTCATCCACCCGGTGCGGGTGGTGCGACTGCGCCCGATCAACCTTGGCATGACGCTGCTGTGGTGCGCTTTCGGAGCGCTGGCCTTAGCGCAGGCAGCTCTTGCCGCTTTCTACGACCAGATCGGCGTGTTGGGCGAGCAGGTGAGTGTCTTCACCAAGATCGGCATCACGGTCACCGGACTTTACCTCGCATGCATCGGCGGTATCATGCAGCTCTTTCCAAATCTCGGCGCCAAGAAAACCTGATCCCAATAGAAGTCTGGTCAATGTCCAAAGCATTACGCATCCACGCCCATGGCGGTCCGGAGGTTCTGAGCTATGAGGACGCCGATCCGGGCCAACCCGGCTCGGGACAAATCCTGGTTAGACACACGGCGATCGGCCTCAATTTCATCGACGTCTATCATCGCTCCGGTCTTTACCCGCCGCCGGGCGGTTTCCCGCTGATACCCGGCAGCGAGGCGGCCGGGGTGGTGGTGGAGGTCGGCGCGGATATCCACAGGCTGAAGCCGGGCGATCGCATCGCCTATGCCGTGACGACTGGCGCCTATGCCGAGCAGCGCGTGATCGCCGCCGACCGCGTCGTCAAAGTGCCGGACGGCATCAGCGACGAGCAGGCGGCCGCCATGATGCTGAAAGGGATGACGGCGGAATATCTGCTGCGCCGTACCTTCAAGGTGAAGGCGGGCGACACGATCCTGTTTCACGCGGCAGCCGGGGGCGTCGGACTGATCCTCGGCCAATGGGCCAAGCACCTTGGCGCAACCGTGATCGGCACCGCCAGCTCCGCCGACAAGATCGAGCTCGCCAAGGCGCATGGCTTCGACCACGTCATCAACTACCGCGAGCAGGACTTCGTCGCCGGCGTCCTCGCCATCACCGGCGGCAAAAAGTGCGACGTCGTCTATGATTCGGTCGGCAACGATACCTTTCCGGCCTCGCTCGACTGCCTGAAGCCGCTCGGCATGTTCGCCAGTTTCGGTCAATCGTCAGGACCGGTCCCGCCGTTCAGCATGTCGCTGCTGGCGCAGAAAGGTTCGCTGTTTGCGACCCGGCCGACGCTGTTCGTCTACAACGCCAAGCGCGAAGACCTGGAGGCGTCCGCCGCCGCGCTGTTCGAAATCGTGCTCAGCGGCGCGGTCGAGATCAAGATCAACCAGCGCTACGCGCTCAAGGACGCCGGCAAGGCGCATTCCGACCTTGAAGGCCGCAGGACGACCGGGACAACCATTCTTATCCCTTGAGCCTTGCTATCGCTTAGAGCGGCGTGCGTCCACTTGGACGCACAAAAGCACGCTCTGACATTTTAATCTACGCATCGTGCTTTCCGAAAATCGATTTCGATTTTCGGGCCGATGCGTTAGGTTTCCGCTGAAATTCTTGAAGCTCTTTCAAGACGGGTGCCGCTTTGCGATGACAGCAGGCCGCGCATACCATGCCTGCGGGAACACAGAACATATCTGGCAAACCAGATGGGAGGCACTGTGAGTGCAAATCAGGACGGCGTAGACCTGCTTGAGGTTCGTGGCCTTACCAAGACGTTCGGCACGCTGACAGCATGCGACCATATCGATCTCAACGTCGCAAAAGGCGAAATCCACGCATTGCTCGGCGAGAACGGCGCCGGCAAGTCGACGCTCGTCAAAATGCTGTTCGGAACATTGGAGCCCAATTCGGGCGAGGTTTTCTGGAATGGTCAGGCGGTCACGATCAGCAATCCCGGCTTTGCGAAGAAGCTCGGCATCGGCATGGTGTTCCAGCATTTTTCGTTGTTCGAGGCACTGACGGCGGCCGAGAACATCGCGCTGTCGCTGGATGACGGTTCGCCGATCAGCACGATCGCCGCGAAGGCGAGGGCGCTTTCCTACAGCTACGGCCTGCCGCTCGACCCGCAATCGCTGGTCGGCGACCTGTCTGTCGGTGAGCGCCAGCGTATCGAGATCATCCGCTGCCTTCTGCAGACGCCGCAGCTCATCATTCTCGACGAGCCGACTTCGGTGCTGACGCCGCAGGAAGCCGACAAGCTGTTCGAGACGCTCGAACGGTTGCGCTCGGAAGGAAAGTCCATCCTCTACATTTCGCACCGGCTGGAAGAGGTCAAGCGCATCTGCGACCGCGCCACTGTGCTGCGCCACGGCAAGGTCGTTGGCCATTGCAACCCGCGCAAGGAAACCGCGGCTTCGCTGGCACGCATGATGGTCGGCAACGACGTTCAGGCCGTGGTGCGCGCGCCGGTTCAGGGTATTGAGACCGCGCAGCCGCTGCTTGAAATTCGCGCACTCAGCCGCAGGCCGGCAACGCCGTTCTCGATCCCGCTCAGGAATATCAACCTGACGGTACGCGCCGGCGAAGTGATCGGCATTGCAGGCGTTGCCGGCAACGGCCAGGGCGAGTTCTTCGAATCCGTTTCCGGCGAGGTGCCGCAGCAGGATCCCGCCTCGGTGCGCATCCGCGGCAAGGATGCCGGCGGCCTCAGCATCACCGGCAGGCGGCTGATGGGCGCTGCCTTCGTGCCGGAAGAGCGGCTCGGCCACGGTGCTGCACCCCGCATGAAGCTTTCGGAAAACCTGCTTCTGTCGCGCCATGCCACCGACGGCAAGGTGTTTGTCGGAGCCGGCGGAATGGTCAAAAGCGATGCGACCTATGCCGCTGCCCAGCGCATCATCAAGGCGATGGATGTGCGCAAGAGCGCCCTGGACCCGGAGGCGGCAGCGCTTTCAGGCGGCAATCTGCAGAAATTCATTGTCGGCCGCGAACTCGACCGCAGGCCAAGCGTCATGGTCGTCAATCAGCCGACATGGGGCGTCGATGCCGGTGCCGCCGCCCACATTCGCCAGACGCTGATCGAATTAGCGCGCAGCGGCTCGGCAGTGCTGGTCATCAGTCAGGACCTCGATGAATTGTTCGAGATATCCGACGCGATCGCGGTGATGCACAATGGCGAATTGTCGAAGCCTTTGCCGATCGCCGAAGCCACGTTCGAAAAGATAGGAATGCTGATGGGCGGGGCCGAGCCAGGCCACGCCGAACACGCTCTGGAGACGTCATGATGCGCCTCGAACTCGTCAAACGGCCGCAGCGCTCGATGCTGTTCTCGGCGCTGTCGCCCTTCATTGCATTCATGTTGACGATCATCGCCGGCGCCATCCTGTTCGCATTGCTTGGCGTCAATCCTTTGAAGGCGTTCCAAATTTATTTCCTCGAGCCGGTCAGTCAGGTCTGGCAGCTGCATGAGCTGGCGATCAAGGCGGCACCGCTCATCCTGATTGGGGTCGGCCTGTCGGTTTGCTACAGGGCCAACATCTGGAACATCGGCGCGGAAGGCCAATTCATCCTGGGCGGCATCGTCGGCTCGAGCATTCCGGTGCTGTTTCCGCAGTTTGAAGGCCCGCTGGTGCTGCCGCTGATGCTGCTGTTCGGCATGGTCGGCGGTGCTGCCTACGCCGCCATTCCCGCCTTGCTCAAGACGCGCTTCAACACCAACGAGATCCTGACCAGCCTGATGCTCGTCTATGTCGCGCAGCTGTTCCTCGACTGGCTGGTGCGCGGGCCGTGGCGCGATCCGAAGGGTTTTAATTTCCCGCAGACGATACAGTTCAACGACTCGGCCATTCTCCCCGAACTGATGCCGGCCTCCGGCCGTGCCAATTGGGGTTTCGTGTTCGCGCTGGTCGCGGCGGTGCTGGTATGGATCCTGATGAGCCGAATGCTGAAAGGCTTTGAGGTTCGCGTGCTCGGCTCAAGCCCCAGGGCAGGGCGCTTCGCCGGCTTCGGTATCAACCGGATGGTGTTCTTCGCCTTCATGCTGTCGGGTGCACTGGCCGGACTTGCCGGCATCTCGGAAGTCTCCGGCGCTATCGGCCAGCTGCAGCCAGTGATTTCACCCGGCTACGGCTTTGCCGCCATCATCGTGGCGTTCCTCGGCCGGCTCAATCCACTAGGCATCGTCGCGGCGGGCCTGGTGTTGGCGCTGACCTATCTCGGCGGCGAAGCGGTGCAAAGCGCGCTCGGCATATCCGACAAGGTGGCGCGCGTGTTCCAGGGCATGCTCCTGTTCTTCGTGCTCGGCTGCGACACCCTCATTCACTACCGTATTCGTCTGATCGGCTTTGCTGCGCCGAAGCTTGAATCCGCGCCGAAGCTGGAGGAGGCCCGCTGATGGACATCACCGTCAACATTCTTTTGACCATCGCAACCGCGGCGACGCCTTTGCTGATCGCGGCAATCGGTGAGCTGGTGGTCGAACGTTCCGGCGTGCTCAATCTGGGTGTCGAAGGCATGATGATCATGGGGGCGGTCGGCGGTTTCGGCGCCGGCTATCTCACCGGATCGCCGTGGATCGGGTTGTTGGCGGCGATCGCCTTGGGTGCGGTGTTTTCGCTGCTGTTCGCTGTCATGACGTTGTCGCTGGCCACCAACCAGGTGGCGACCGGCCTGTCGCTCACATTGCTCGGCCTCGGGCTTTCCGGCATGATGGGCACCAGCTTTGTCGGCCAGCCCGGCGCGAGGCTGCCAAACCTCGACATTCCCGGCCTGACGGCGATCCCCGTCATCGGCAGGTTGTTGTTTGGCCAGGACCCGATCTTCTACATCTCGATCGCATTGACCGCCGCCGTCATGTGGTTCCTGTTCAAGACCCGCACCGGGCTCACACTGCGCTCGATCGGCGACAGCCACACATCGGCCCATGCCCTTGGCATCCAGGTGATCCGCTACCGCTATCTGGCAGTGATCTTCGGCGGCGCCTGTGCGGGCCTTGCCGGGGGCCACCTGTCGCTGGTCTATACGCCGCAATGGGTGGAGAACATGACCGCCGGGCGGGGCTGGATCGCGCTGGCGCTGGTCGTGTTCGCATCATGGCGGCCATGGCGGGTGCTGGCTGGCGCCTATATCTTCGGCGCGGTATGGATCGGCCAGCTTCATGCACAGGCTTTTGGCATTCCGGTTCCCTCGCAACTGCTTTCTTCGTTGCCCTATCTGGCAACCATCGTGGTTCTCGTTCTAATCTCGCGCAACAAGCGTTTGACGATGATGAACACACCGGCTTCCTTGGGGCAGCCATTCGTTCCGGATCGTTGACAATAAAAGACAACGGGAAGCTCCAAGGCTTAACTCAGAGAGGTAACACGATGAAAAAACTGCTTATTGCGCTGATGACCGCGGCGGCAGCATTGTCGCTGGCGGCGACCGCCGAAGCACAGGAAAAGCTGAAAGCCTGTTGGGTCTATACCGGCCCGATCGGCGATTTCGGCTATTCGTACCAGCATGACCAGGGCCGCCTGGACGTAGAGAAGGCACTCGGCGACAAGGTCGAGACCGCATATCTGGAGAACGTCTCCGAAGGTCCCGATGCCGATCGTGCCTTCGAGCGCCTGGCGCGAGAAGGATGCAAAATCATTTTCGGCACGTCCTTCGGCTTCATGGACCCCGAAGTAAAGGTCGCCAAGAAGTTCCCCGACGTGATGTTCGAACACGCGACCGGCTACAAGACGGCCGAAAATCTCGGCATCTACAACGCACGTTTCTACGAAGGCCGCTACATCCTCGGCCAGATCGCCGCCAAGCAATCGAAGTCGGGCGTCGCCGGCTACATCGTTTCGTTCCCGATTCCCGAGGTGGTGATGGGCATCAATTCCTTCATGCTCGGCGCCCAGTCGATCAAGCCGGATTTCAAGGCGAAGATCGTCTGGGTCAATTCATGGTTCGATCCGGGCAAGGAAGCCGATGCCGCCAAGGCTCTGTTCGACCAGGGCGCCGACATCATCGTCCAGCACACCGACTCGACCGCTCCCCTGCAAGTTGCCGAAGAGCGCGGGCTGCAGGGCTTCGGCCAGTCTTCGGACATGATCAAGTTCGCTCCCAAGGCACAGTTGACCTCGATCGTCGACGATTGGGGGCCGTACTATATCGGCCGGGTGAAGGCTGCACTCGACGGCACCTGGAAGCCCGGCAATGTCTGGCTGGGCATCAAGGACGGCGCCGTTAAGATGGCCCCTTACACCAACATGCCCGACGACGTGAAGGCGATGGCGGAAGCCACCGAGAAGAAGATTATCGACGGATGGAATCCTTTCACCGGGCCGATTGCCAAGCAGGACGGAACGCCGTGGCTGAAGGACGGCGAAGTCGCCGACGACGCCACGCTGCTCGGCATGAACTTCTACGTCAAGGGCGTCGACGACAAGCTGCCGCAGTAAGCGCAAGCCTTGGCTCGCCGGCTTTCGCCGGAACAGGAGAGGGCGCCTTTGGGCGCCCTCTTTTCATCTGCAGAGCTTCGAAGGTTAACCTGCCCGACTGCGAATCCCACTCACGAAAGTTCAGCGGGCGACTATCGTGTGAACGCCCGTAGGCAGCCTGATACGATCCGATGTGGGAGCGAGCGCCGGGCGCCCATCCGTCGTGATCTGCCATATCTCGACGGCGCCGCCAAGCGGCGCTTCTTCATTGCGGTAGCGGTTCACGCCAACGAAGAGCTTTTGTCCCGTGCGATCAAAAGCGAGTCCTTGCGGCAGCACGCCTGCGAGCGGCCATTCGCCGTGCGGCGATAGCCGTCCTGTTTCAGTGTCCAGCTGATAGAGGCTGAGCGAGGCGTGCTCCGTCCAGTCGCGCGAGCCATCTGGCTTACCGGTGCCGCGAAGATTGGACGTGACAAGAAAGCGGCCGTCGGGGCTGAAGGCGATTGTCTCGGCGCCCCAGCCACCAAGCGCGATGTGAGGCACGGTGTGCCTTGCTGCGTCGCCCGTCGTCCCGACATCGGCAAGCCGGACTGTGGTGAGAATGCCCTCCTGAACGCCATAGAAACCAGCCGTATCGATTCCCCATTGAACATCGGAGGTGATGTAGTAGCGGCCGTCCGGCGAAAAGCGGCCGACAAAGGGGAACTTGTTCGTCTGGATGCGATTGCCCCAGGGACGAATAGCAGAAACCGCTCCGTCCTCTCCGCGCAGCACCTCGTAGAAGGCAACCTGACCACGGTCGACGAGATTGACCCCGACATACCGGCCGCTTGGATGCCACTGCACCCAGGTCGCCTTCAATGGAATGAAACCCGTTGACGGCTCAAGACCGAGACCGAAACTGGACGCTTGGCCGAACCGACCCTCTCTGACCGGAACGAAAGTGAGTTCGTGTTTGGCGTCGGCAGTAATTGCGGCGATGAGATCGCCAGCAGGATTGAGATGGATCGCCTGCGGCTGGATTCCGATCCTCACGCTGTCGACCACCGCCGAGTGGCCGCCATCGAACTGGAGCGATCGGATCGTGTCGCCTTGCTGCAACTCGTCGAGACGGGTCGCCCGTTCGGAGCGCTGACGCAAGGTTTCGGCGACGAAAACGAACTGGCCATCCAGGGAGACGTCTAGTGCTCCGGGCGGCCCATAGGTCGAATTCGAAACCTCCGTCATCGCAACAGAGCGAGACCGCTCTGTCGGCGAGGTGATGATGGACAGCGCATCCCGATTGTGAGGATCTGGGGCCCCGAGCTCGCCCGTCTCGTAGACGGTCGGCACCATATCGACATCCGACAACGCGAAGACGGTCGCTCCGCGACTTTCGGCCAGCTGAGCGCTTGAGAGGTCCGGCATCAGGAATAGAACAATAGCAGCGAGAGAACAGCGTCGCATCGATGTCTCCGTATCGATTGAAGGCGCCTATTTTCGGGTTTCGCTTTCAGTCGTCAAATCGATATTTGACATCTCAATATTCCTCTCAGTAATAAGAGCTCGGAGGTCCAGCATGAATCTGGCTTCGATCGATCTGAACCTGCTTGTCGCCTTCGACGCTCTCCTCAGTGAAGGCAGCGTGAGCGGGGCGGCAGCCCGTATCGGGCTCAGCCAGCCAGCGATGAGCAAGCGCCTCGGCCATCTGCGTCGGCTCTTCGCCGATGATCTCTTCGTCCGTCATGCCGATGGCGTGCGGCCGACCGAAAAGGCGCTCGACCTCGCCGATCCGATCCGGGCCGCGCTACGGCAGATTCAGGATGCGCTGGGAGGGTTCGGCCAGTTCTCGCCGGAGCGATCGGGTCGCATCTTCAGGATCGCGACCACCGATCACATCGCGGCGACTTTAATGCCCAGACTGATGCCGGTGCTCCGTTCAGCGGCGCCGAGAATTTCGATCGTCCTGCGCAGCCTACACCGACAGGAAATCGTCGATTGTCTCGAGAAGGGCTCGATAGACCTTGCGATCACCATCCTGCCCGATGCGCCGACGACGATCAAACGTGCATCACTCTTCCACGTGAACTGGCTATCGATCGTCTCGGCCGAGCATCCTGAGATCCGCGACGCGATGACGCTCGAACTCTTTCTGAAGTATCCGCACGTGCTGGTCACCCATGTCGGCGATCTGAAGGGCTACATTGATCGCCTTCTGGACGACCGCGGCCTGAAGCGGACCGTTGCAATGAGCCTGCCTTATGCGCTCGCCGTGCCGGCAATCATCGCCCAGACGGACATGATCTGCACCTTGTCGGCAAACGTGATCCGGCTGACGAATTGGCCGCGCGTGCGCTCCTTTCCGCTGCCCTTCGACTACTTCGGTTATCAGGAAACTCTGCTATGGCATCGGAGGAACGACAGCGACCCCGGTCACGCTTGGCTCAGGCGTATGCTTATCCGTGCAAGCGAAACAGTCACGTCCTAGAGCGCTTTGCGTTTTGGTCGAACCAAAACCGCGCTCTAACTCTGTATTTTTAAAGCATTTTGTCGGACGCCAACGAAGACGTTTGGCTGCAAATGCTCTGGCAGAAAGGGTCTTCGCCCCGCCGGCGATCAGACCGCCGAACCGTAGAGATCGTAGGCGTCGGCGCGGTCAATCTTGACGGTGACGATGTCGCCGGCGCGCAACGGGCGCCGCGACTGGATATGCACCGAGCCATCGATTTCGGGTGCGTCGTATTTGGTTCGGCCCTTCGCCGAGGTATCATGGGCTTCGTCGATCAGGACTGGCAGGCGCTTGCCGATCTTCCTTGCGAGCTGCGTCGCCGAGATCTTCTGCTGGCGCTGCATGAAGCGGTGCCAGCGCGCTTCCTTGATCTCCTGCGGTACCTGTTCGAGGCCGAGATCATTGGAGCGGGCACCCCTGACCGGCTCGTATTTGAAACAGCCGGCGCGATCGATCTTGGCTTCGTCCAGCCAGTCGAGCAGCATCTCGAAATCGTCGTCCGTCTCGCCGGGAAAGCCGACGATGAAGGTGGAGCGGATCGCGAGATCCGGACAGATTTCGCGCCAGCCGCGAATGCGGTCGAGCGTCTTTTCGCCATGGGCGGGCCGGCGCATGTTCTTCAGCACCTGCGGCGAGGCGTGCTGGAACGGGATGTCCAGATAGGGAAGGATCTTTCCTTCGGCCATCAGCGGGATGACATCAGCAACATGCGGGTAGGGGTAGATATAGTGCATGCGTACCCAGACGCCGAGCTTGCCGAGTTCCTCCGACAGATCGAGGAATTTCGCCCGCACTTCGCGATCGCCGAACATGCTGCTCTGGTACTTGATGTCGATGCCGTAGGCGCTGGTATCCTGCGAAATGACCAGGATTTCCTTGACTCCGGCCTTGGCCAGTTTCTCAGCCTCACGCAGCACGTCGGCCGCCGGCCGCGAGACGAGGTCGCCGCGCAGCGCCGGTATGATGCAGAAGGTGCAGCGGTTGTTGCAGCCCTCCGAAATCTTGAGATAGGCATAATGGCGCGGCGTGAGCTTGACGCCTTGCGGCGGCAACAGGTCGACATAGGGATCGTGGCTCGGGGGCGCGGCCTCATGCACCGCGGCCATCACGCTCTCGTAAGCCTGCGGACCGGTGATGGCGAGAACGTTGGGATGTTTTTCGCGGATGACGTCCGGTTCGGCGCCGAGACAGCCGGTGACGATGACCCTGCCGTTCTCCGAAAGGGCGGAGCCGATGGCATTGAGCGATTCATCGCGAGCCGAATCGAGAAAGCCGCAGGTGTTGACGACGACCAGATCGGCGCCGTCATGCTTGCGCGCGATCTCGTAGCCCTCGGCGCGCAGGCGGGTGATGATGCGCTCCGAATCCACGAGGGCTTTCGGACATCCAAGGCTGACGAAACTGACGCGAGGGACAGACATTTGCGGTTTCCAATGGACGCGGGCCGGAAACCCTAAGGCCCGGCCCGGAAGTCTCGATCCATGTTGATCTTTTGAACTTTCGCAGAAGCTCAATTTGCACGGCGCAATAGCATAGTTCCGCAATCAAGCAAACCAAGGAATGGCTTGGCGCCAAGGCAATCGGGGCGCCGCTCGGGCGGACCTGCACTGCTAAGGTTTCCCGGCACTGCTAAGGTTTCAATGACCGCCCGGTCCGAACCAGGGCGCCAGGAACGCAAACTGGTCGGGGAACTGCTGCACGGCACCATCCAGAAGCATCTTCACGGCGACGTAGAGAATGATCACCAGGCCGATATAGGCGATCCAGCGGTATTTATGCAGGAGGCGTGCGACAAACGAAGCGGCGAAGCCCATCAGCGCAATCGACAGCGCCAAGCCGATGATCAGGACCGTCGGATGGTCCATCGCCGCGCCTGCGACGGCAAGGACGTTATCGAGAGACATCGAAACGTCGGCAATGACGATCTGCCAGGCTGCCTGGGCGAAGGTCTTGCGCGGTCCCTTGCCGCCAATCGTCCCGCTTTTGTCGTAATCGACATTCGACAACGCTTCCGTCGCGTCATGTTCCTGCTCGTGGCTGACGCGGAGTTCGCGCCACATCTTCCAGCACACCCAAAGCAGCAGCAGGCCGCCGGCTATGAGGAGAATGGGGCCGATGGTGAGGAGCCACTGGGTGATCAGAGCGAAGAAGATGCGAAGCAGGGTGGCCGCCAGAATGCCGACGAGAATCGCCTTCTTGCGCTGATCCGACGGCAGGCCTGCCGCGGCAAGGCCGATGACGATGGCATTGTCGCCGGCAAGCACGAGGTCGATGGCGATGACCTGGAACAGGGCCGCGAGGCCGGCGGCGGTAAAAATTTCCATCAGCTGGAATTTCCTTGCTTGGTCGCCAATCGTTCGTGCCCGGACGCCCTAACGTGTATGGTTCCCGCGCGTCAAGAGACGGCTTGAGAACAAGGCCGGCAAACCGCCTGATCGGAGTGGAAATCGCCGTGATCGAGATACGTTAGTGCATGATCCCGGAAACCGAAAACCGGTCTCCGAAAAGGATCATGGCCGATGTCGCGGGCGCTGACATTGTTGACGAAGTCTCAAGCCGGCCGCGGATCATTGCGGATATCAGCGACCACGGTGCGGCCGGCTGAACCACAACAGGGGTTGAAGCACGCCGCCGTCGCAATAGATTTCGGGGCCGAACAGTACGATGCCTGCGAAAGTGCTCCTCACAGGAGAGGCTCGTGACGTCTGACGACAACATACCCGTCCTTTCCGGAGCGCCAATCCTTTCCGGGGCGCCAATCCTTTCCGGGGCGATTGGGGAATACCGCGAGTTCGATCCTCCGGCCGCACTCGAAGGGCATTTCCAGTGTGTCTGGTCCAATACATTGCGCCCGGACGCGGGGAGCCTGTCGGCCGTGGTCCCCGACGGCTGCGTCGACATCACCTGGATCGACGGCGATCTGGTCGTAGCAGGTCCCGACGTGGCGGTTGCCCTCTCTGCGCTGACACCCGGCTCTACCGTGATCGGCACCCGCTTCCGACCGGGTGCAGCAAGCCGGTGGCTCGGCCTGCCGATGTCGGAGATCGTTGGCGGCCGGGTGGCGCTCAGCCACTTCTGGGGAGCGCTGGCGCGCGAAATCGCCCAGAGAATTGGCGATGCATCCTCCACGGCAGAGCGGATGCGGGCGATGCAAGCGGCACTCTCCAGGCTTGCGCCCGATGTCGAGCTGCCGCCTCCAGACATGGGATTCGCCTTCCACGCGCTGAAAACGGAATCCGCCGGTCCGGGCATGGCGGTGATCCTCGACCGGCTCGACGTCAGCCCGCGAACGCTTCGCCGCCGCTGCCAGGAGGCTTTCGGCTATGGCCCGAAGACGCTCGACCG
The DNA here is from genome assembly GCA_004020645.1 of Mesorhizobium sp. Classification (GTDB taxonomy): domain Bacteria; phylum Pseudomonadota; class Alphaproteobacteria; order Rhizobiales; family Rhizobiaceae; genus Mesorhizobium. Next base: position 559,970 of record SAQL01000001.1, read on the forward strand.
CATTCTCCGCTTGCAGCGGTTTCTGAACCTGGCGCGGCAGTCCGCCGAGTCGCGCCTGGCCGATCTTGCGTTCGAGGCGGGTTATTCCGATCAGGCGCATCTCACGCGCGAGGTACGACGCCTGTCGGGCTTCTCGCCGTCGATGGTTCTGCGACAGCTCGGCGCCTGAGCTGGCCGTTTCGTTCAATACGCCACCGCCAACTCCGCCTAGTCTGCCTTCGTTGAAAGGAGGCAGATATGACGATCTACAAATCCCGCATCATAACCGTGTCCATCGACCGGGACTGGCGCGAAGTCTATGACTTCGCCTCCATCCCTGAGAATTTCCAGCGCTGGGCGGCAGGCCTCGGCAGGCGCTTCGAAAGATCGGGCGAGGAATGGACGGCGGAGGACCCCGACGGCCGGCTCATCCGCATCCGCTTCTCCCGGCCCAACGAACTCGGTGTCCTCGATCACATCGTCTTCGCCGAGGGCAAGGAAACCCGCAATGCGGTGCGCGTGGTCCCGAACGGAACCGGCGCGGAGGTCATGTTCGTGCTCTTGAGGACGCCGGACATGACGGAGGAGATATTCGCTGCCGACGCCGAAGCCGTGCAGCGCGACCTCAACACGCTGAAGGCAATGCTCGAACGCTGAGCTTCGAAAGACCACTGAGGAGAGAAGATCATGGCCAAATCCAGCAACGACAAGCGCATCGACTATGTCGAGTTTTCCGTCGGCGACATCGCGCGTTCGCGCGGCTTCTACGGCAAGGCCTTCGGCTGGTCCTTCAAGGACTACGGGCCGAGCTATTGCGAGTTCAACGACGGCCGCCTGACCGGCGGTTTCGCACTCGGCGGCCAAAGCAAGGCGGCAGGCGGGCCGCTGGTGATCCTCTATGCCGACAAACTCGACGAGACCCAGCGCCGCGTCGAGGAGGCCGGCGGGAAGATCGTCAAGCCCGCCTATTCGTTCCCGGGCGGCCGCCGCTTCCACTTTTCCGATCCGGACGGCTACGAGCTGGCGGTGTGGTCAGATAAGTGAAGAAGGTGAGGGGGCGCCGAGCCGAGCCCGGCGTCTCTTTCGCATGGTTTGCGCGGCCAGAGGGAACAATGCCGCTCCTAGCGCCAGGAGCGAATGTTGAACACTGCAACCTGCAAGCAAGGCGACACATGCGGGGGTGTTAATAATTCTCATGACCACCTCCCGGTTTCCCGGTGAATCCCAAAGCCTAGCAGCACGCCGCCCGCATCGGGAGCGCCCAATGAGGCGGAGGAAGAACCCGCGCTCCTTCGAGCGCGGGACGACCGGCTGCTCCCGTTCTGCAGTGGGCTGGGCGGGGCAGGGGTTGACCCACTGGTCCCCGATAACAGTTAGTGGCTGCTAATGTTCCAGGCTCGGCGTAGGCCGACTGGCATGACCGGAAATCAGGCCGGTCAGAGAGATCGACCGAACCGCCGCTGTGATCCCGCCTCTACCAAACATGTGAGCATCCCCTAATTTATCCCTCATGAGTCTCCTCTGGTTCTCCCCCGGTCTACGTGAAAGCGAACCGTCCGGGCATTCGCCATGGGGTCAGCCACGTCGAGGGAGCCGCCGAGGAACTCATGGTGTGGGACACAAAGGGGCCGAAGTGGACGAAAGCGGTCCAATCCTGCGTTGACGCGTTTGTGGGCAAAGTGTCCCCCAAGAGATCCGTGAAGCCTTTGAGGCGGAGGCCAAGGAGGCGAGCGTGTATCTCTCGCCCGAGTAGGAGATAATCATGGCAAGTCTTTGGTTCGTCCCTCCGGTGTTCGTGAAGACTGAAACGGACGGTGTCAGGCATGGCTGCAACAATACGAGGGCAGCCCTTGAGCAGCTCAAGAGGTGGACCCGGAGAGGACCTCGCTGGCACAAGGCGTGGACCCTCTGCCTGTCAGCACTGGAGGGCGATCCGATTGACCCTCATGTGATACGAAAGGCTTTCGTGGCTGCCGCTAAGGAGGCGGAGATGTATCTCTCGCCCGAGTAGGAGGTGCTATCCATTGGTTTCACCCTCCGGTCCATATCGAAACCGACAAACCTGGGCTCACCTACGTCTGCACCAATGTCGAGGGTGCGGCTGCGGAACTCATGAAGTGGGCCTTCGAGGCTGCTGCCGAGGAGGAGGGGTTGCTACTCTCCTCTAACTAGCGCTCGATCCCTCCAACCGCCGGTTAGTAGACGCGACGCAGCCAGCGTGCGCAAGATTCCTACGATCCGGGCACACCCGCCCCCGCCCGGAACTGGTGTTCCGTACGGACGTCAAAAAAAGCCCGCCGCACCTT
>SAQL01000177.1 GCA_004020645.1 Mesorhizobium sp.
GAGTAGGAATAACATTATCATTCATCAAGAACTTTTCTTCCATACAGTCCTATGGGAAAGAAAGACTGTAGGACTGTAGCCATCTTCGGGTCGGGTTAACAACCACAGAAAGGAAAGGGATGAGATAGGACGAGCTAAGTCAGCAGCAGAGTAGAATTCAACCTTCTATCCTCGGGATAGGGCTATGAAAGAACTCGTTCCAGCTTCACTTCAAGCACGGAACTTCAAGTCCATGGTTGAAGGAGCTGCCCTAGGCATTTAAGGTCATCAGATCAGTCAACGGCGGAGAAGGAGTAGCGACGGTAGCCCTCCGATAGCACAGGTTCCGGCTTCGAGGGAGTTGAAAAAGCCTGTCTTTTATTCAAGCAGCTATAGCTCAGCCACTCAATTACTTGTGAAATCGATCAGTGGAGAAGCTCGAGCTTTTATACTAGATTGAGAGGGATCGCCTGAGATCATGTCGTAGGGATCAGAGATCCTGACTGAGGTTAGTCAATCAGTGGCAGCTCAACCAT
>SAQL01000178.1 GCA_004020645.1 Mesorhizobium sp.
ACTTCAATATGTCGTGCTTGGCATCGTAGCGGAAGCGGCGAAGCGGGACCGGGCTACGGATCGGCTCTGCCTTGGCCGGAATCAACGCATCAATGCCGCGACGCTCGAGCGCCCCGAACACTTTCGCGTAGGCATAGCCGGCATCGGCAGTGACGGTGCTAACAGATAACCCGGTCGACACCATGGCGGCTTCGATCCGTTCGACGATCATCTGTCCCTCGTTGATCTCCCCGGTGGCCACGGCAACATCGAGAACTACCCCGCGCAGATCATCGACGATGGTATGCTGTTTGTAGGCGGGCTCCAGACGGCGGTTGCGGGCGTTTGTCGCCATGCTCGCATCCGGATCCGTGATGCAGACTTTTTTGAACTTTCCTGTCTTGCGGCTTTTTCTGATCGCTGCCTCCTCATCTGCATTCGCCGCGCTCACCGCCTCAAGGTGGCGCACCGCCAAGCTATCCAGCTGACGTCGGCGCGGATTAGCGAAGCATCGACATGAATGACTTCGCCCTTG
>SAQL01000179.1 GCA_004020645.1 Mesorhizobium sp.
CTCGGTGTCGACCAACATCCATGCCCTGCATGCGTTGCGACTGTTGGGAAAGCCCGCCGCCGGCACCAGCGCCTACGTGGAGGCCAATCGCAACCCGCACGGTCTATGGGACAACGAAAAATGGCACGTTTCTTGGCTGTATCCCACAGCGCATGCGGTCGCTGCGCTGGCGCAAGGCAAGCCCCAGTGGCGCGACGAGCGCGCGCTGGCGGCGCTGCTGCAGGCGCAGCGCGACGACGGCGGCTGGGGCGCCGGTCGCGCGTCCACATTCGAGGAAACCGCCTATGCGCTGTTCGCGTTGCACGTGATGGACGGGAGCGAAGAGCCGACAGGACGCCGGCGCATCGCGCAGGCGGTGGCGCGTGCGCTGGAGTGGATGCTGGCCCGCCACGCGGTGCATGCATTGCCGCAGACGCCGCTGTGGATCGGCAAGGAACTGTATTGCCCCACCCGGGTCGTGCGCGTGGCCGAACTCGCCGGGTTGTGGCTGGCGCTTCGTTGGG
>SAQL01000180.1 GCA_004020645.1 Mesorhizobium sp.
CTACGGCAGCATCGGCATCAGTCCGGCGGCCACCGCAGCGTGGCGTGCGCACGCCGTGACACAGGGGAGCATGCCGCAGGTCGGGCGCGCCGACGCGTATCTGCAGGCGGCATCGCGGGCGACGCGCAGCGGCATCGAAGGCGTCGTTCCCAACGTCTGGCCGATTAATGTGTTCGAGCCATGCTGGTCGCTGTACACCCTGCATCTGGCCGGGCTGTTCGCGCATCCCGCGCTCGCCGAGGCGGTGCGCGTGATCGTCGCGCAGCTCGACGCCCGCCTGGGCGTGCGCGGTCTGGGCCCGGCCTTGCACTTCGCGGCCGATGCGGACGACACCGCCGTTGCGTTGTGCGTCCTGCGCCTTGCAGGCCGCGACCCAGCGGACGATGCGTTGCGCCATTTCGAAATCGGCGAGCTGTTCGTCACCTTTCCCGGCGAGCGCAATGCCTCGGTGTCGACCAACATCCATGCCCTGCATGCGTTGCGACTGTTGGGAAAGCCC
>SAQL01000181.1 GCA_004020645.1 Mesorhizobium sp.
ACCCGGGTCGTGCGCGTGGCCGAACTCGCCGGGTTGTGGCTGGCGCTTCGTTGGGGGCGGCGCGTCCTGGCCGAGAGAGCAGGAGCGGCGCCATGATCCAGACCGAACGCGCGCTGCAGCGGGTGCTGGAGTGGGGGCGTGCCCTGACCGGTTTCGCCGATGAGCATGCTGAGGAAGCGGTAAGGGGCGGCCAGTATATCCTGCAACGCATTCACCCGAGCCTGCGCGACACCAGCGCCCGCACCGGCCGCGATCCGCAGGACGAAACGCTGATCGTGGCGTTCTATCGCGAACTGGCGCTGCTGTTCTGGCTAGACGATTGCAACGACCTTGGCCTGATCGCGCCGGAGCAGTTCGCCGCCGTGGAGCAGGCGCTGGGGCACGGCGTACCGTGCGTGCTCCCCGGTTTCGAGGGCTGCGCTCAGCTGCGCGCTTCGCTGGCTGCGCTCGCCTACGATCGTCGCGACTATGCTCGGCTTCTCGA
>SAQL01000182.1 GCA_004020645.1 Mesorhizobium sp.
GCTCCACGAATAGTAGACAGGGGAAGGAGCAACAATTAGATAAGAGAAGAAGGCTAGCTATATGCTGAACACAGGCCTGTTTTCGCTTCCCCTTTAATCCTTGAACTTCAGGTAACAGCATAAAGAATCTCTTAGTTTTAGACTAAAGGGTTCGTAAGAGCTACTTCCCTTGCCTCAATCCCTATTAGTTAGTCGGGGACTGGTCCTTCCCTCGATATTACGCTCTTTTTTTTTCACGAGTCAATTTATCCGCCTACTAGCTGTACAGGAAAAGGAAAGTCTACTTACGAGATTGACCGACTTGCTTCCAAGCCGAGTTCCTTCCTTCGGTAGAGGAAAAAGGGCTGCTAGAAGAAGAGTTCACCACTATCTACGCAATTCTCTAGCTTCATTCTTTTGATAATATTCCATTTCAGAGTGATGCTCGCACCACTACACTCACTCATTCCATCGACGGGAGAAGAGGTTCAATCCATAGGCG
>SAQL01000183.1 GCA_004020645.1 Mesorhizobium sp.
GCGCGTATGGTAAGATGAGATACATCCTCTGGGCCTAAGTCGATCCTTAAAGACTTTCTTCGATCTGGATTCAGAGGCTTCATCTAAGTCTAAGTAGAGTGAAAGATGATCCTGCCCTCCTCTTACTCTTTGTTACAGCTATTTCCTCGTCTGGGAAGCAATCCTTTTGCTTTTTATTAAAAAATATATATTTCATTTAACCAAGTTAAATGTTAGCAATATATATTAGTATACATTTTTATGTTTCGATGCAAAGTAGTTTTTTTGGTTGGTTAAT
>SAQL01000020.1 GCA_004020645.1 Mesorhizobium sp.
TCCTAGGGTCTGCGCCGCGTCGCTTCGCTCCTTGCTTCGCCCTAGGATGACGAAGCGAAGGGAAGTTTCGGGCTAATCTCCAAGTTTCCGTTCCACTGAACGAAATGATTGACGTTCGCTGCCGATCGCCGATCTGTCAAAATCACTGTGTCGAGAACTAGATCTTGCGTGGGGGCAATTCCACCGCGTCAACGGTGCACACCGTCGGCACCTGCGTCACTGCAGGTTGGTGTGGCGCTGCAACATCAGTCTGTGCGCGTCGGCTATCTGCTGCGCCAGGCCGAGCACAACGCTGTCGAGCAGGATGAGGCAGGATTGCTCGAACAGGCTGCCGCCAAACTGTTTCGATTCCTCGACAGGGACATGCAGCGTGACGTCGGCAATGCCGGCCAGGGTCCCGGCCGGCCTGTGCGTCAGCGTAACGACCTTGGCGCCCTCCGCCTTGGCGATGCGGGCAAAGCCTGTGCTGACCGGCGTTTCCCCGGAGCCGGAGACGATCAGCAGTGCATCGTCCCTGCGGATCGATGGCGCCGATGCCTCACCGACGAAATGCACCGCTCGGCCAAGATGCATGAAGCGCATCGCACCCATTTGCGCGACAAGGCCTGAGCGTCCCTGCCCGGAAAAGAACCATCGCTGGTGGGGGTCATCGAACGCTTGCACCAGCCCTGCAAAGGCGTCGGCGTCGATCCGGCCAAGAACGTCGGTTATCTCCTGTCCCACGGCCAGCCACGGCCTGGATTGGGCAATCTGTCGCGAATCCATCGGGCTACCTCTTTCGGACTTGCGGATTCTGTGATGGCGCTGCCCACCACCAGGATTTCAGGCTCGACTGCGATCACCGCTTCCAGCGTGTCGGGGCCGATCCCGCCGGCGAGCGAAACCAGAAAGCCGCGATCATGCATCTTTCTCACGGCGTCGATATGTGACGTGGAGGTGTTGCCCGCCAGCCGCGCATCGGTTGGCGAATGGACCGCGATGTAGCCGAAGCTTTCGGGGAAGACAGCATTCAAGGGAAGCAATTCTGCCTTGCCCGCCTCGGTGATGGTGTCGACGATGACCGTCGCGCCGAAGGCGGCGGCACGTCTTCCCACCGTCTCATGCGTAGCGGACGAAGCACACGACAGCACCGTCATGAATGCGGCACCGGCGCCGAATACCATATCAGCCTCAAGCTGGCCGCCGTCGACGGTTTTGGTATCGGCCAGCACCATGACTTCAGGGCAGAGCTCGCGCGCCGTGGCGATGGCGGAAAGGCCAAGGCGTTTTAGCAACGGCGTGCCGATCTCGATAATGTCGGCGAACGCCTTCATCTGCGGGAGCAGGGCCAGGTGTTCAGGCTTGTCGAAGGCGACTTGGAGGAGCAAGGCGGTTCTCTCGGATTGCTTAAGACAGCGGATGCGGCATGACGATAACGGCCAACCTACTGTCGTGTGCTTCGTAGTCGAAAATCTGCCATAATCCAGCAAGCTCCAGGCTGGTCTGCATAGGGAGAGCAAATCGTACCCTGCAAAGCAAGTGTGGTTATTGTTGAAAGCAGAGGTGCGGGCCAGATCAGCGCCGATGCCCCCGGCGATGCAATATGAGGCAGTCCTTTGACGAGATTGTTTGAGCCGATTGGATGCAAGGTCGATCTGTCGACCGGTGCGATGGCAAATGCAACCGGCAGCTACCAGAAGCGCTTCCGCGATCTGGACGGGCTCTATGCCGACGCCGCGGCGTTCGAAGCCATGCGCGCGGCGTGGGGCGAGCGCATCGTCTACGAGGTGTCCGAGTTCCGGCCGACCGAGCAGTCGGGCGACCTGATTTTCGGCGTCACGCGCATGGCGCCCGGCAAAGTCGGCGACGAGTATTTCATGACGCGCGGTCATATCCACAACCAGGCCGACCGGCCTGAGATCTACTATGGCCAGAAAGGCCACGGTCTGATGCTGATGGGATCGCCGGAGGGCGAGGTTCGCATCGTGCCGATCGACGCGCAGACCGTCTGTTACGTTCCGCCGTTCTGGATCCACCGCTCGATCAATGTCGGAGACGACGATCTGGTGATGCTGTTCTGCTACCCCGCCGATTCAGGGCAGGACTACGAGATCATCGCGAGATCGGGAGGCATGCGCTCGCGCGTGGTCGCCGGCGATGGAGGCTGGAGGCAAGTCGACAACCCGGATTGGCGACCGCGTGACGCAAAGCTGATCTCCGCCCTCTATGGGCAACGATCCGGCACGGTGCCGGGATGAAGGCTCGCTTCGAGATCGCTGCTTCACGTCGCAGTGCTGCACTGCGCACGGAGAAAATCCGGGAGAATGGCGAATGAGCCGCTATCGGCCGGCCACCCAGCCGACATTCTATTTTATCGGCGTCACGACGACGCGCAGTTCGATCATGCGGGTTTTCCCCGCATGGGCGCGCCACCTCGGGCTGAAGGATGCGGTTCTCACCGGCATCGACTTTCCGATCCATGCCGCTCCGGAGGCCTACCGTGAGGTCGTCTCCTTCATAAAATCCGACCCGCTGTCGCTTGGCGCGCTCGTCACCACGCACAAGATCGATCTTTTCAACGCAGCGCGCGACCTGTTCGACCTGATCGACCCGCACGCGCGCCTGATGCACGAGACCAGCTGCCTGTCGAAGCGGGGCGGCAAGCTCATCTGTCATGCCAAGGATCCGATCTCTTCCGGCCTTGCGATAGACGGCTTCATTCCGGCGGGATATTTTGCGGACACCGGCGCCGAAGTCCTGTCGATGGGCGCCGGCGGATCGACGATAGCAATCACCTGGCACCTGATGCGCAAGGAGCGTGGCGCCGATTTGCCTTCGCGCATCACTGTCACAGACCGTTCGCAGCCGCGTCTCGATGAAATCGAGCGCATCCACAGAGACATGATGTCGAAGGTCGAGATCGAGTATGTCCTGGCAGACAGACCCGAGATCAATGATGAGGCGTTGGCGGCGCTGAAATCAGGCTCGCTGGTGATCAACGCGACCGGACTTGGCAAGGACGCGCCAGGCTCGCCGATCACCGATGACGCCGTATTCCCCAGGCGCGGCATCGCCTGGGATCTCAATTATCGCGGCGACCTGATCTTCCTCGATCAGGCAAGGCGGCAGCAGGCCCGACAGCAGTTGCAGATCGAGGACGGTTGGACGTATTTCCTGCATGGCTGGACGCAGGTGATCGCAGAGGTCTTCGACATAGCGATTCCGGTGTCGGGGCCGGATTTCGACGACATGTCGCGCATCGCCATCGAAGCGGCGAAAGGCTGATGCCGTGGGACGCATTCTCGTCACGCCGCGCTCGCTCTGACCAATAGACAGAGGGTCACATGTTTGCCCATCTCAGGACTCTCCCGAAATGAACGGCGAGCTTTTCCTAGCCATCGATGTCGGCACCGGCAGCGTCCGCGCCGCACTGATCGATGTCACCGGCAATATCCTCGAACTTGCGTCGCGAGAGCACGACCAGATCGTGCCGGAATTCGGCTGGGCCGAACAGCGGCCGGCCGACTGGTGGGAGGGTGCGCGAGCGAGCGTCAAGACGGTGCTGGACCGCGTCGATGGCGCCCGCGAACACATCTCCGCCATCTGCGTCTGCGGGCAGATGCACGGGCTGGTCCTGCTCGACGCGCACGGAGCGCTGACTCGCGACACAGCACCGCTCTGGAACGACAAGCGCACCATCGATCTCGTCCGTCACTTCGAGGAAGCGAACGAGCCGGACAGCTACCTGCCCGAAAGCGGCAACACGCCGACCCCCGCATGGCCGGGTTTCAAGCTGCAATGGGTCCGAGACAACGATCCCGCCGCATACGCCCGCAGCGCAGTCGCCATCATGCCGAAGGATTACATCAACTACCGGCTGACCGGCGAGATTGCTATGGATACAGGCGATGCGTCCTGCAGCTTCCTGATGAACCCAGAGCGGCTCGACTGGTCGCCGGTGATGATCGAGCGCATGGGTCTGGACGCCGCCAAGCTGCCGCCGATCCGCAACCCGCTCGATGTCGTCGGCCACGTCACCGAACAGGCTGCGCGCGACACCGGCCTGCGATCTGGAACCCCCGTGCTTGTCGGCGGCGCCGACTATCCCGTGGCACTGCTCGGCTCGGGCGCCTGTCGCCCGGGAATGGGTTCCGACAGCACCGGCACGGGCGCCATCATCACGGTGATCGCGGAGAGGCCGCTGCTTGACCCGGAAATCTCAAACGTTGCGACGATCGAAGGCAACTGGGCGCAATTCGTGCTGCTGGAGACCGGCGGCGACGGCATGCGCTGGGCACGCCGCGCCTTTCACGACAATGCGCTGTCCTATGACGAGATCGTCGCCCGCGCCGCCGAAGCGCCCGCCGGTTGCGACGCACTGCTCTTCATGCCCTTTCTCACCGGCGAGCGCCTGGGGCGCCACCGCAACGCCCGCGCACAGTTCTTCGGATTGGGCGCCGCGCATGGCATGGAGCATCTGCATCGCTCGATCCTGGAAGGCATCGCCTTTGCCATGACGCGCCACATCCGCATCATGGAACAGGCGTCGAATAAGCCGCTGGAGCGCGTCATCGCCGCCGGCGGCGGGGCGCGCGCCGAACTCTGGCTGAAGATCAAGGCAAGCGCCTTCAACATTCCGATCCTGGTCCCGCGGGAGCCCGAATGCGGCATTGTCGGCTGTGCCGCGATGGCCGCGACGGCGACGGGCCGCTTCCCGCGCGTCGAACAGGCGGCCGAGCGCTTCGTGAGCTACGGCGCCGAAATCCTGCCGGACCCCAGATGGGCCGAGACTTACAGGCGCACCCAACCCGTTTTCGACAAGCTCTACTATCACAGCCATGCGCTCTACGACGACATCGACACGCTGGCGGCGGCGACGCGGCCGACGCAGCCGTGACGTCTGCGATCGGCCCGGCGATCGTGCAGGGTTTGCGCCCATCGGGAGGCTCGGTCCTAAAGCGCGTCGCGTTTGACCGGTCTCACGCGACGCGCTTTAGGTTGTTGTTTTATGCATGTCGTTATCGCAAAACCGTTGCACACTTTTGCGCGACATGCATTAGCGCCCGGCAGTTCCGAGGAGAGCTCGAGGCCGCCGCTGCCTCATGGCGTCGGTCGGCGGCCTCGACAGCCAGTTGCGGGTGAGAGGGCCGCCTCAGACGGCCTGATACTCCTGCGACTTGAACGACAGGTGCTTCACGCCTTCCGGCGCATCCGAGATCTTCCGGATGTTCGCCCAGGTCTGCTTGTAGTTCGGAATGATGAACTCGTTCACACCTGGCGACACGACGTTGCCCTGCACCCCAGTGGGAAACGCGAACAGCATGAATGTCTCTTTCCGTTTTGCCGTGGGTGTCGGATACACGGCCGCCTGGGTCGCGCCGTTGTCATTGTAGACTTCAACCAAATCCCCCTGGTTCAGCGATAGTTCTGCCATGTCGGCAGGATTCATCTCGATGAAGGGATAGGGCCAGCGGTCCATGACCAGCTCGTTCTGCTGGTCAAGGTAGGCACTCTGCCAGACGTGGTTGGTGCGGCCATTGTTGATGAGGAAGCTGAACTTGTCCTTCTCCTCCTGCTTGCCAGCAGCTTGGAGGCCCCTCCACTGCGTCTCGGCAAAAACGGCCTTGCCGTCCTCCTTGTTAAATTTGCCGTCGGCGTAAAGGCGCTTGGTTCCAATGATGCGCTCGGTCCCGGCAGCCGGTTCGGGGGGCGATCCCGCATTGGTCGGCGCTGCCTTCTGCACAGGCTCCTTGCCGCGCGCACCCTCGATGGCCGGGCCGCCGAGAACCTCACCGGGTTCACCCGTCGAAGTTCCAGCTGCCAGCGGCTCGGTCTCCCCAAGGCCGGTTGCCGGCTCCTGGAAACCGTTGGTTCCCATCGCGCGCAGCCGGGCGTAGGTGACGAATTCTCCCCCCTTTTCGTGCTGGTGGTAGCCGTCCATGAAGGCGTCTTCTTCGGTCTGCCAGTCGAATCCCTTGAACTGGTCCGCGACGGCGTTGTCGCCCGCTTCGCGGAAAACCCGTTCCAGGTGGTTGGCCAGGCGCGCGGCGATCAGACAGTCGGGCATCGACTGACCGGGCGGGTCCATGTAGCGCTCCGTCAGCCGCATGCGCCGTTCGCCGTTCATCGAGGTGAGGTTCATCTCGCCGGATGTCGCGGCAGGCAGCCAGACATGGCTCGCCTGACCGATCTTGGTCGGTATGATGTCGACATCGACCGAGAACAGGCCGCCTTTACCAACCGCACCGACAATCGCATCGACAGTCGCCTGCCGGTCGCCGTAGGGGACGGAGGACATGGCGTCCTTCACCATATCGGTGCGCTCCTTGTACCGGCGCTTGAACTGGTGTGCGTTGAGCGTGGTCTTGTAGTGATCGCATCCCCAGATGTGATGTACGCCACCCTTGCCCTCGATCAGCAATTGGTCGACGTAAGCCGCTGGTCGACCGACATGAGCGTCCGACGGCCGGGAATAGCCCTCCTGGTGGCCGCCCAAGCGGACACAGCCGCCACCGGGGCGGCCAATGTTTCCGGTCGCCAGCGCGAGGTTCACGAGCGAGCCATTGGTTCGGTAGTTGTCGTTGCCCCAGATCAGGCCTTTTTCGTAGGCGAACATGGTGCGTCGACGCTTGCCGTCTTTCGGCTCGGCGATCCAGGCCGCCGCCTGCTTGATCTGGTCGACGGTGAGGCCGGTGATCTCCGCGGCTTGTTCCAGCGTCGTCCGGTTGGCGGCCAGCGCCTTGTCGAAGCCATTGGTTGACGCCGCGATGAAATCCTTGTCCGTCCAGCCCTGATCGGCGATGTGGGTCACCAGGGCGTTGAACAGCGCCAGATCCGTACCGGAGTTGATCGCCAAGTGCAGGACGCGCTCCTTGCCCGCCTCGACTTCGCACGCGTTCACGGTCACCGTTCGCCGCGGATCGACGATGATGACGCGAACTGGCTCGTGCGGCTCGCCCGGCAACTCCTTGTTCTTCTTTTCCGTGGAGGTCCCGCGCAGGTTCGGAATCCAATGGTTCAGGAAATAGTTTGTCTGCGTCTCCAGGGGATTTGCGCCGACCACCATGATCGTGTCGGCAAGCTCCGCATCCTCATAGCAGTTATTGAGTTCGCCGACGCCCATGTCACGTGTGGCGTGGACCTCGGAATTGTAGGCCGGACGGTTATGGATCCGGATGTTCTTGACCTTCATAGCGCCGAAATAGAGCTTCCCCGTACCCCAGGTGTTCTCGTAACCGCCCCCGGCGCCGCCGTGGTCGAAGGCCGAGACGAATACGCCGTCGTCGCCCTGTTCCTTAATCACTGCCGCAGTGACGCGGGCCACCAAGTCCAGCGCGTCGTCCCAGGAGGTCGGCTGCATCTGGCCGTAGCGCCAAACCATGGGGTCGGTCAGGCGCTGAAGCTGCGTGTTGCGTTGCCGACTGAAGCTCATTTCGGCCATGCGGGCGCCGCGGATCGAGCCGAGCCCGGAATTCACGACGCAGTCTCTGTCCGGTTTTATGACGATATGGACGTCTTTGCCGTCCTGCTTGACGATGTTGTACATCGAGGGGGAATACCAGGCTGGCGTCTCCGCCTCCTGCTGCTGGGACAGGTCCACGCCAAAGACGTTTTGGTCGGGCGCTGTGCCGCCCTGGTGATTCGTGTCCCAGCTATAGGCGTGATAGCCGCAGCCGACGATGCAGTAGTGGCAGACGACGTTGTGAACCTTCGCGTCCGCCGGGATAATCGGCAGGCGGCCGATTTGACGTTTGTAGGCCATGACAGGTCTCCTCTAGAGCACGTTCGACAGGCGGCCGTAGATGAGCTCGTCGAGCCCCTCCGCGAACACGTCGCCTTTGTCATCCACGCGAAGCAGGTACTGCGGCAGGTTCTGCGTCGCCTGCCCCCAGATTTGCTGGCCTCCCGCCTCGCAGTCGAAGCGGGAATAATGCCCCGGACAGTTCAGCGTGCGGTCCTCGGCGTTGTAGTTCAGCGGAAAGCCCTTGTGTGGGCAGATGGTGGAGAAGCCGACGATGTCGCCGTCAGGACCGGCGCCACCTTCCACTTTCATTCCAAGTTTCAGCAGCACACCGGGCGCGTTCTCATCGGGGTAGCCGACATCGAAAGGCTCGTTCGGCTTCAAATCGGCTATATTGGCCAACTTGTTCGACGGGTATTCGACCAGTGCCAGACCGGGTGCAGCCTTGGTCTGAGCTTGCGCCGGCAGCGCCACTGCTGTGGCCACGCCGGCGGCGGCGAACGCCCCTCCCCTCAAGAATTGACGGCGGCCGACGTCGACCAGTCTGTTGCAGCGATCCATGCATTCCTCCCATTGGCGAAATCGTCGCAAGCGGCCTTGCAACGCCTGTGCCAACCGGAGAAGCCGTCGATTTGATTAAAGCGCGTCGCATGAACGGATTCATGCGACGCGCTTCAAGTTCTTGTTTTTATGCATGTCGTTGCCGCAAAACCGCTGCGCACTTTTGCGCGACATGCATCGGAGAAACTGCTGGAAAGCCAGCGCCAAGGGGCCTGCACGTTCGGAAATCCGAACATGCTGCAGTGCCGAAGGTTCAGGTTTCCGAACGCGCTCGCTCGGCAAGACCGAAGCGCGTCATCTTCTCCCACAGGGTCGTTCTCGAAATGGATAGAAGCGCTGCTGCCTTTGCGATCTGGCCTCCAGTTTCTTCAAGCGCGCGCTCAATCTGGCGGCGTTCGGCAGCATCGCGGACGTCGGCGAGCGGCACGAATGCGGCACCGCCAGGCTTGGATGCCTGTTCTGGAAACAGATCACCGGGCATGATCCATTCGTTGGTCGCCAGCGCCACCGCCCGGTCGACGCGGTTTCTGAGTTCCCGAACGTTCCCTGGCCAAGGGTGGACGAGTGCTGCTTCCTTGGCCAGCGCGCTAAATCCACGGATGCAGGTGTCCGAGCGGGCGGCGGCATTCTGAAGAAACCGATCCATCAGCCAGTCGATGTCTTCAGAACGTTCTCTGAGCGGCGGAATATGGATCGGCAGAACAGCCAGTCGGAAGTAGAGGTCCTCTCGGAAACCTGTGGGGCCGCCGCGTTGGGCAAGATCACGATGCGTCGCGGTCACAATGCGCGCACGGAAGACGACGGGCGTTTCACCACCGACGCGATGAAAGCTTCCATCCTCGATCAGCCTAAGAAGTTTCGCCTGGAGGGGCAAAGGCATGTCACCGATCTCGTCGAGAAACAGTGTCCCCTTGCCTGCACGTTCAGCGTAGCCGAGATGGCGAGCTTGAGCGCCCGTGAATGCACCCTTCTCATGTCCGAATATCTCGCTCTCGAGGAGCTCTGCAGGAATCGCTGCGCAATTGACCGCGATGAACGGCTCGGTGCCACGCGAAGAAATCTGGTGGAGCAGCCGGGCCGCCACCTCCTTGCCGGACCCGGTTTCCCCGGTGATCAGCACTGGCAAGTCATGCGCGGCGTAACGATGGAGCAGATCTTCGGCACGTTGAATGCCGGCAGACTCTCCGAGACAGTAACCGTTCAGCCGGAGTTGGCTTTGCGTCGTCCGTCGTCCGGCATCGATGCGGCGAAGGAACTCGTCCATCGCGAAGGGCTTGGTCATGAAGTCGACCGCGCCTGACCGCATTAGGCGGACCGCCTGATCGATTTCGCCATGGCCAGTGACGAACATGAAGGGCGGGATGTTCGGCAGTTTGGCGAGTTCGTTGAATACCACCTCTCCAGAGACATCGGGGAGGCAGACGTCGCAAATAACAAGATCGAGCGAGTCGGACTCGCCAGCGATTTCAGAAATCGCCTCACAGCCTGACTGCCACCACGTCACTCGCCAGCCCTCGAGCTCGAGGCGCTGGACAATCGAGCCTCCCATGACGGGATCGTCCTCGACGAGGCCTATCCGGGCGCGCTCAGGCAGCATGGGCTTTGGCGTCCTCCCTGTCGAACGGAATTGTCAGTGTGACCGCCGTCCCTCCCCCTCTTTTGGCTGCGATACTGGCACGTCCACCGAGATCGTCAACCACGCGGCGGACCATCCAGAGGCCGAGACCACGCCCCGCGCGTACGGCCGGACCCGGGTCCTGATCGATGAGAATCCCCGCGATGTCGGCCGGCATTCCGCAGCCCTGGTCAGCAATTTCGATGTGCAACCGGTCTTCCCAGCTCATCGCCTTCAGCGAAACCGTCCCGTCTTCCGGGGTGACCGCGCTCGCATTGAGGAGGAGATTGAGGACCGCCTGACGGACCGGACCGCCTCGGATGGGCAACTCTCGCGCACCGTTCCATGCCACGCTCCAATCAAGCCGCTGCCGCTTGCGGCGCAATTCCGGCTGGAGCAACAGACTGACATCATCCAGATCGGCAGCCGTCATGGGGCGCTGCGATCGTTCTGGCCGATAAGTCGCGAGCGCGGCCTCCACGACGTCCCGAATGCCCGCAAGGCCGCGCTCGATCAGGCTGATCGATGTGTCGCGAACACCGGGGGTTTCGCCATGGGTCTTCAACGTATCCAGTGCGTTGAATAGGCCGCCAAGCGGATTGTTGATCTCATGCGCCATGCCGGAAGCGAGACGCCCGAGGCTCGACAGCTTCTCTTCCTCGGCGAGCTGCATGGCGAGGTTCGCGCGCTCACGCTCGGCATGGACGAGGGCATTGTAGCCGCGGAACAGGCCTGCGACTTCGGAATCCCCGGCCGGGATTTCCCGAGGTGGGATCGGCTCGGCCGCGCCATGCGCTGCGGAGCGCATGTGGTCCTCCAGCACCCGCATCGGGCCGATCATCTGTCTCACCAGCACGAAGCCGCCCAGCGCGAACAAGGCCGCAAGGACGCCGTTGGTAACGAGCAGGGTGACCAGAATCTCACGCCGCTCGGCAAAGAGGTGCGAAACATCGAATGTGGCGTGGATCGTCCCGATCGGCTGACCCTGATAGACGAGATCGCGGTGGGCGAACCCGGTCAACTTGGACTTGTCGATCGTGACGACGTCCGGACCGTAGCGATTGAGGTAATCCGCCGACAATTCGGAATAAGTCGCGATCCGGTTCGGATCGCTCGCTGCCAGTACCCTGCCGTCTGAGCCGGTCACCACGGTCTCGATCGGAGCGAGGGATTTATAGGAGGCCGAGGATCTGTCGAGCGCGTCGAACACCTCCCAGACGTCCGCCCGCAACACGGCCGGCACGACGGCCGACGAAAGACCATCCAGATAGGTTTCGGCAAGGCCGTTGATGAAGCTTTCCTGTGTCCGCGACAGCCGGTCGAGCACTCGCTCGGAAATGGCCGCACTGATGACCACCATGAGCAAAGCCACTAAGACCGGCACGCGGTAGGAGACGGGAATCGATCGGAAACGCCGGAGCAGTTTCATCCAAACTGCCTCACGGTTTCCACTTTGGCCGCAATCGCGTCGAAGAGCGACGGATCGGTTGCCACAAATCCATCCAGACGAAGCAGGGCAAGGACTTTCCGACCGTCGTCATCATCCTGCATGGAAATCAAGGCCTGCTGCAACGCCTTGACGCGTCGATCGTTGGAGACGGACTTCGGCGACGCTATTGGCGGAAAGCCCAGCCATTCCGACTTGCGGACGATCCTGGTCTGCTTCACCAGATCCGCCTCGGTCTCACGCATGACCTCGTAGACGTAGCCGTCCACGCTGCCCGATTGGGCGAGGCCGGAGGCGACGGCCCTGATGACGTTTCGGTGCCCATAGGTGAAAAAGTTTCGCGCGAAGAACCTGCCGGGAAGCTGGCGGTTCTCGGCGAGAAGAGCCCGCGTCACCAGAAAACCCGAATTCGAATCAGGATCCGAAAACGCATGGACGTCGCCCTCCAATCCGGTCCAGTCATCCACTTTACGGCCAGCCGAAGCGATCAGGTACGACTGGTAGAGCGGCTGGCCATGCCAGACCGGGGTTGCGACAAGGTCAAGATCGGCCTTGAACTGCACGTAGGGATAGCCGCAGATCCATGCCGACTGAATCTGCCCGGAAACCAGCAGCGCCGTGATTTCCTGATACGTGCGGCGCGTGACGAGCTCGATGTGGCCACCGATCTTGGCGCTCAGATAACTGCGCAGATGGCCAAGCAATTCGAGATCGTTCGAGAGGAAGACCGGCGTCAGGCCGAACTTGAAACTCTCATCTTCAGCACGGAGGGCAACAGGGGCGAATAGAGTCGCCGCACCCGAAACAACAGCCGCAATCAGATCACGCCGTGTGATCGGAACGCCGTCGGTGGCCCTGCACGGGTTGCCTAGGTTGCTCAAGAAGTGCCTCCCGACCGGAGCGAGAGCGCGCCCGGTCGATCCGATCATATCCGAAAATGCAGACGTCTAGGAACTGCAAAAGCGGAACCGGATTTTTGGAGCGAGCCGACGCATCCCGTCTGGAATGCATCGGACGATTGACTTTAGCTGTGGCGGATTTCCGTTCCCAGCACCTTCAGGCACTCGCGGATGAACGCGGCTAGCGCGGTCCAGCCCTTTGCCGAGACCATCGTTCCGTCGACATAGGCCTCGGTCGGGGACAGGTCGATATAGGTTCCACCGGCCAGCGTCACTTCCGGCTCGCAGGCAGCCAGCGCACCTACTTTCTTGCCACGCACGACGCCGTCGACCGCGATCAGGATCTGGACGCCATGGCAGATCGTAAAGATCGGCTTCTCGTTTTCGTGGAAATGGCGGACCATCGCCTGCACGCGCTTATCCGTGCGGATGTACTCGGGGCCACGACCGCCCGCGCAATAGACGGCATGATACTGGTCGAGCTGTTTTTCCGCCTCCGAAAAGGTCTTGTTCAGCAAAGCATAGTGGCCGGGTTTTTCGGTGTAGGTCTGGTCACCCTCGAAATCGTGAAGCGACGTCTTGATCAGGTCGCCAGCGTTCTTGTCAGGACAGACGACATGGACGATGTGGCCGACGGCCTCCATCGCCTGCTGATAGACGAAGATCTCATATTCTTCGGTAAACTCACCGGTCAACATCAGTATTTTCTTGCCTGGCATGGTCGGTTCCTCGCTTTCTGGATGGAAGGGTTTTGTGAATGGAAGGGTTTTTGTGAATGGAAGTCCGGCGGGCATTGCGCTCGCCCGGCGGCGCGGGTCTCAGGAAAGGGGATCCGGGTACTCCCGGGCGTTTGCCTGCGGGATCAACGGTGCATTCAGCTTGACGGCGCCGCTCGCGACCGTGACGAACATCGTGCCAGCCTCAATCGAACGCCGGCAGCAAACGATCACGAGAATGCTCGATATGACGGCGCATCGCCTGTTCCGCCGCAGCGGGATCGGAGGCAGCGAAGGCGGCCAGGATGGCCTCATGCTCGTCGAGCGCTTCCTCGGTGACGCGCGAATGGAACATCAGGCGGAAGATGTGGAAGTGCGTATGCTGGAACGCGAGAGTCTCGCGCACGAGATCATTGTTTGCAAATTCCATGATCCTGTCGTGGAAAATGGCGTCCTGCCGCGCAAAGTTGGAGTAACGCAGGCGTTCATCCTTGCCTTCGCGGCGCGCCATGCCGCCTGCGGACTCCCGAAGCACCGCAAGTTTCGTCTCATCCATCAATGCGGCTGCTTTCGCCGCCCCATGCGGCTCGAGCAGCAGGCGAAGCTCATAGAGTTCGTCAAATCGGCGCCTGGTTATCTGCGGCGCGGCGCGGTAGCCGATCAGATGTGTCTTCAGCACAAGGCCTTCGCCTTCGAGGCGGCCAAGCGCTTCACGGATTGGCGTGTGGGATACTTCGAGTTCCTTGACCAGACTGTCGACGGTGATCCGTGAGCC
This sequence comes from Mesorhizobium sp., assembly GCA_004020645.1. Taxonomy (GTDB): domain Bacteria; phylum Pseudomonadota; class Alphaproteobacteria; order Rhizobiales; family Rhizobiaceae; genus Mesorhizobium. Next base: position 13,734 of record SAQL01000020.1, read on the forward strand.
AGGGGCGATCTTCAGCGACATGAGTTGCGCGAAAATCGCTTCATAAACGTCCTCCACCAGGCTGTTGGATCGCTGGATGCGTCCGCTAGCGGGGCCGACTTCTCGGGCATTGCTTACGTTCGTGACCTGCATCTTTGCCTCTTGACAGGATCACTGGCTAACACGATGCTTCATTCAATTCAATCCTATATCCTATACGATTTAATAGAGGATATTTTTAGGACCTCAACGTGCTTTCGCTTTCCCCTCCCAACATCCTCGAGAGACGCTGAACATGAGCCTTTTCGCTGCAATAAGGCTGCCGCGTGAAATCCTCTTCGGGAAGGGCCAACGCCATGTCATTGCAACCGTTGCGGCCAGGCTCGGCCGTCGCGCTCTTGTCTGTACGGACGAGCGCTTTGCCGCAACCATCGCCTTCGCAGAGATCATGGCGGCGCTCGAGGGCGCATCGATCGATGTGCTGGTGCACGACCGCGTGCTGCCCGATGTGCCGCGCGACACGGTTGCCGTCTGCGTCGAGGTGGCGCGACAGTTTGCGCCGGACATGGTGATCGGCATGGGCGGCGGCAGTTGTCTCGACATGGCCAAATGCGCCGCGTTGCTCATCAGCCACGGCGGCCAGCTCCAGGACTACTACGGCGAGTTCAAGGTGCCTGGTCCGACGCTGCCGTTGATCGCGGTGCCAACGACAGCCGGCACCGGCTCGGAAGTGACCCCTGTCGCAGTGATCTCCGATCCGGATCGCACCGTGAAGGTAGGCATCTCCAGCCCGCATCTGATCGCGGCAGCCGCCATCTGCGACCCGGAACTGACGATGACATGTCCCCCGGGACTGACGGCGATTGCGGGCGCAGACGCGCTGACGCATGCGATCGAGGCTTTTACCGCCCTCAGGCGCGGCACTGACCCCAGCCTGCCGCAACAGCATGTCTTCATCGGCAAGAGCGCGCTGACCGATCATTTTGCGCTGCTCGCGATCAAGCTGCTTGGCCGCAGTCTCGAGAAGGCATACCGCGACCCCGCCGACGAGGACGCTCGGGCCGATGTGATGATGGGCGCGCTTGCAGCCGGCTGCGCGTTCGGTACGGCCGGAACTGCGGCGGCGCACGCGGTGCAATATCCGGTCGGCGCCCTTACCCACACCGCTCACGGGCTGGGTGTCGCCACCATGTTGCCGTATGTCATGAAGTACAACCGGGCCGCCGCGGCCGCCGAGATGACCGAGATCGGCCTTGCCCTTGGTCTCGACGGGAAGGACCGGAGTACCGGTGAGATGGCCGACGCGGCGATCGACGAGATCGGCCGGCTGTTTGGAGCGATCGGGATCACGCCTACGCTGGCCAAGCTCGGGCTTGCCGCCGACAAGCTCGATTGGACGGCCGAACAGGCGCTCGGTATTGACCGTCTCATCAAGAACAATCCGCGTCCATTCGATCTGGCAGCCATGCGGGGCCTGATCCAGGCCGCCTATGATGGCGACCTCGCCGCCTGTGTCATGTGAGCAATCGAGGAGCAGGCCATGAACATATCTCATCAGGTGCTCGGGGACGATCAGGACACTGCCGACTTCCATAGATTCTCCCACCGCTTGTATATCGGCGGCCAATGGAGGCAATCCGCCGACGGCAGGGAAATCCAGGTCGTGGACCCTTCCACGGAAGCGGTGATCGCCGCCGTTCCAGATGCGACGATCGAAGATGCCGCGGCCGCCGTGGAGGCTGCGGCCAACGCCGCCGATGGCTGGCGCACAACGGCACCCCGCAAGCGCTCCGAAATCCTCAGAAATTGCTTCGAGCTGATGACGCAACGTTCCGAGACGCTGGCAACCCTGATCTCGCTGGAAAACGGCAAGGCACTCCGGGACGCGCGTGGCGAGATCGCCTATGCTGCGGAATTCTTTCGCTGGAATGCCGAGGAAGCCGTTCGCATCACCGGTGAATTCGGGATTGCCCCTTCCGGCACGAACCGGATCGTGGTCGACTACGAGCCGATCGGCATCTGCGTCCTTGTCACACCCTGGAACTTCCCTGCCGCCATGGCAACGCGCAAGATCGCGCCCGCCTTGGCTGCCGGATGCACGGTAATTTTGAAGCCAGCCAGCGAGACCCCGCTGACGGCCTACGCGCTTGCCGCGCTCTACCAGGAAGCAGGCGTTCCGCCAGGTGTGGTGAACGTTCTGACAACCTCCAATCCCGGCCCTGTGACCGCTGCGATGCTGGCCGATCCGCGCGTGCGGAAACTCTCCTTTACCGGCTCGACTTGTGTCGGGCGCGTTCTGCTGGCCGAGGCCGCAAAGCACGTTGTTTCGTGTTCGATGGAGCTTGGCGGCAACGCGCCATTCCTCGTGTTCGATGACGCGGACCTCGACGCGGCGGTCGATGGGGCGATGGTGGCGAAGATGCGCAACGCCGGCGAAGCCTGCACGGCTGCAAACCGCATCTATGTCCAGTCTGGGGTTTACGATGCCTTTGGCGAAAGCCTCGCCAGGCGGATGTCGTCACTCAAGATCGGCGCTGGCACGGACGCGGCCACGGAGTGCGGGCCGATGATCACCAGGAAGGCCGTCGACAAGATCGACCGTCTGGTCAACGATGCTGTCGCCCGTGGCGCGCGGGTGCTGTGCGGGGGCAAGGCAGGCTCGGGAACGGGATACTACTATCCGCCGACCGTGCTCTGCGACGTCCCGGCCGAGGCGGAGATGGCGCACGAGGAAATTTTTGGGCCGGTGGCGCCGATCTCGAGTTTCGAAACGGAAGCCGAAATCATCGCGCGCGCGAATGACACCGAATACGGTCTTGCCGCCTACATCTACACGCGCGATCTTGCGCGTGGAATGCGGGTGGCATCCAGGATCGAAGCCGGGATGATCGCTCTCAACCGCGGCTTGATGTCCGATCCGGCAGCACCGTTCGGCGGGGTCAAGCAGAGCGGCCTCGGCCGCGAGGGCGGCCAGCATCACGGCATTGCCGAGTTCATGGAGGCGAAATACCTCGCCATCAGCATCTGAGCGGAGGAAGAGTGCAAAACGATCCGTTCCGCATTCGCGACCATGTCGCCGATTTCGACAAAATCGTCCAGGACATCGTTCACCGCAGCGAGGCCGTCCGCGCAACCATCCCGATGGCTGCGGACGTGGCCTATGGACCGGATCAGACCGAAACCGTGGACCTGTTCTTTCCCTCGGGCAAAAGAAGCGGCCTGCCGGTGCATATGTTTATCCATGGCGGCTACTGGAGAATGTTCTCCAAGCGCGACTACTCATACGTCGCAACGACGATTACCCAGGCCGGTGCCATTGCCGTCATCGTCGACTATGCTCTGATGCCCAAGGTCAGGATGGCTACGATCGTCGAGCAGGTGCGACGCGCCAAGCAGTGGGTTCTGGACAATATCCATGACTGGGGCGGAGACCCCGCAAACCTGACTGTCAGCGGCCATTCTGCCGGAGCACATCTTTCAACGTTTCTGTTCAACAGCGAGAATACCCCTTCCAATGTGCGGGCAGCTCTTCTGCTCGGCGGGCTCTACGATTTGAAACCGCTCCAGAACTCCTTTCTCGCCAACGAGATTGGAATCACCGATGCGGAAGTCGCCATGCTTACACCTCTTGCCTATCGGCATGATCCTCAAACCAAGGCGACGGTTCTGGTCGGAGCCAATGAGACGCCGCCTTTCCATCAGCAAGCAGATCGATTCAAAGAGCACCTGCTGCAGCAGGGTTCGCCAGTAACGTCGCTTGTTCTCACGAACCGCAACCACATGGACAGTGTCAGAGATCTCGGCGTGCCTGAGAGCCAGGCGGGTGATTGCCTGACGAAACTGATTGCCAACGACAGCCGCTAACCCTCCCCGCAGACATACCGGCCATGGCGGCTTAACCGCAATGCCGTCTGCCGAACGCCTCAGCGAGGGAAAAGAATCTCACCCATTCCAAGCACCGCATTGTCACCACCATATTTCTGCGGCGCGATGCCCAGAAGCGGCCGTTTCAAAATACCTTCGGCGATCAGATGGCGATCGATGATGGCGGCGAAGACGCTTTCCGGGGCGCCGCATTCGACGAAGCTCGGCGACAGGCTTTTCGGCGCGCGATCGAGGAGGATCGAACCGCGGCGCATCAGATAGCCGGGCATTTCGCCGCTGCCGCCGGCCACCACCAGCGTGCCGGCGATCATGCGGCTGCCGGCATTGTCGCCTGAACCTTTCAGCACCGCGATCAGGCCGCGCCGCATGCGGTCGGCGGCAAAACCGCCCGCTTTGCCCCTGACGATCAGCACGCCGCCATTCATGCCGGCCAGCTCCCCGGCGAGCGGCGCGCCAAGGTGATCACCGGCGTTGCCTGTTATTTCAAGCCTGCCGCCGCGCATGCCGGAGCCGGCGTGCGGACCTGCATTGCCTTCGATCGTGAGCGTGCCGCCACGCATGGCGCGCCCGGCCTGGGCGCCGGCATTACCGACGACGCGAACCGAACCGCCCCGCATGCCTTCCGCCACGCGGTCGAGGCGCGTGCTTCCACCTTCGAACACGATGTCGAGCGGATCGTTGCCGGCGACGCGAAAGATATCGCCGACCTCCGATCCATGCTTTGATATGCCGATCTGGATTTTCTCGATGTCGCGCCTTTCGATCCCGGCAAGCCGCTCCGGCGTCAGCGGCGACAGATCAAGGCGCTCGGGCGGCTCGGCGACAAGGGTGAAGGTCAGCGCTTTCACGGCAGCATATCCTTCAGCGAATAGATGAACTTGCCGAGTTTGCCGCCGTAATTGCCGGCGCTTATGCGAACCGCGCCTCGCTTCGGCCCAAGCTCGATGACGGCCTTGATGCCGGCCTTCATCGCGGCGGCAACGGCATCGTTGGTCTCGCCATCGATGACGATTTCCAGGACGGCGTTGATGTCGGAACCGAGTTCACTCCTGACAACACCGCGCAGTGTCGGCGCGTAGGCTTCGTTGGCCGAGGCGATCATGCCCTTGTATTTACCACCGATCTTGGAACCCGAACGGGCGATGCCGCCCGGAAACGGCACGATCGCGCCCGGCACCAGGCCGATGGCGGCAACCGCGGCCTCGGCGGCGACCAAGGCCTTGGCGCTGCTTTCAGCCATGACGAAGAAATTGCCGCCGCCGACGGCACCCTTCGTCAGCCCGGTCGTCGCCTCGCACAGGAATTCGCCGTCCATGACGGGGACGCGCCAAAAATGCCTGCCGCCGATTTTCTTGGAGATCTGCCAGCCGTCGCCAAAATAACGCAGCGCCGAACCGAGCTTCAACTCGGCGCTGCCCTCCAGTCCGGCGAAGCAGGCGGAACCCGGCGAGGTCAAGACACACTGGCCGACGCGATTGAGCAGTTGTTTCTGCAACTCGTCTGTTCCCATCGCAAAGATCATCACGCGGCAGCCGGGCCGGCCATCCGGCGTCGCCGATGGCGGCAGTTCGACATCGATTGCCGCTTCGCAGCCGCAGCCGATCACCGAGGTGGCAAAGCCGGTCATCGTGATCGCCGCCTGGCGGGCCCATTTCCGGTTCGGCGCGGTGATGATGATGGCGGTCGCGCGCATGCCGAAGGCCTCGGCGAAGGTATCGTCGATCACTATGCCATTTACGCTCACGTTCGGCATGCAACCTCGCCGAATGGCTGTTCGCGCGCGATCGCGGAATCCGGGAAATTGAACCAGTCCAGCGACAGGCCGTAGCGCTGCTGGTGATAATCCTCCAGGCGCCGCACCATCGCCTTGTCCGGCGACGGATTGAGCCTGAGCGCCTTGCCCCAGCGGTAATGGGTGATCTCTCCATCCTGCACGACGAGATCGCCATCCTTGAAGACGTACGCCGCCTGCCCCAGCATTTTCGCTATGCTCCAGTTCCTGCGGTAGACAGCAATATCGGCGATAGCGCCGGCGCCGAGATGGCCCCGGTCTGACAGCCCGAGCAGCTTGGCTGGGGCCGCGCGCGTCATGATGGCGATTTCCTCGAACGTGTATTCGCGGTCGACTGCGGCCAGGGTGGAGAGCGCCATGGCGGATTTTGGAAGTCCGGCAATCATTTCGGTGCGCGCTTCCCGGCTCATCAGCAGCTCGAACAGGGCTGGATAGGCGGTAAAGGGCGCGCCGTTGGGATGATCGGTGGTGAAGAAGACACGCCACGGATCGTCGATCAGCAGAAAAAGCTCGAGCCCGATCGCCCACTGCATCGTGCCATAGAAATCCTTGCCATAGCTGTAGGGCACGACGCCGCCGCCATTGCCGTCGCCGTCATGAATGACGGATTTTTTCGGCTGCGCACTGCCACGCGCCGAAAACTGCCGCATGACGTCGGAGGAGACGGTGACCGTCTGGCCGAACATCACCTGGCCGATATCGATGGTGACTTCCGGCGTCGCGTTAACCAGTTCGGCAAGGCGCGCCGCGGCCGACGAAAACCTGCGCTTGCCTTCCGTGCCATAGCCGTAGAACTGGAGATGGGCGAGGTGCAGCGGCAATCCTTCCGCCGCCGCGATCGTCGCGGCCGCCGTGTCCGCCGATCCGGGGCTGCCCAGATTGTTGCAATGGACATGCAGAGGATGCGGGACGCCAAGGCTGTCGACGGCCGCCTGTAGCGTCTTGACGATCTTGCGCGAGCTGACGCCATAGGAAGGCACCACATCGTCCAGCGAGAAGGTGCGGACGTTTTCCTTGAAGGCGGCCGCCGCACCGGCGTTGATCACCTTGACCCCGAGCGCCCGCGTCGAGGCGACTGTCCAGGCGACATAGTCCTCGATCATTTGGGACGAAGCGTCGTCGCGGATCATCGACAGCAGGAAATCATCGTTGCCGAGAATGGCGAGCGTCGCCTTGTCGATGATCGGGATATCGGCCAGTTCGAGATGGGTGTGAAGTGCGGCTCCCGGCGACATCGCCGGCTCGACCACCGTGGTGAAACCCATCTTGGCGTAGAGGCAGCCGGTCTGGAAGGTCGACCAGCCGGCGTTGGAGAGCGGCGTCGTCGCCGGCCGCGCCTGGTGCGCCGCATGCTGCTCGGGCAGGAGCAGCCGTGCCGTATTCACGTTGCCGCCGCCGATGTGGGAATGGATATCGATGGCGCCCGCCATGACGATGCAGCCGGCAGCGTCGATGGTCCGCTCGGCAGCGCCACCCGCCGGCGCCGCAACGATCTTGTCGTCCCTGATCCAGAGGTCGCCCTTGCCGAGACGTCCGTTGACGGGATCGATGATGTCGCCGCCGGCAATTTTCGTCAGCATGGCAACGCGGCCTCGGCGGAGACATGACTGGCGACCAGGCGGATAACAGTCGCAGCGGAGGGCAGTTCGGACGCCGCTCGCGCATCGATCGACCGCAGCGAACCGGTGCGGCCGGAATAGACCACCGCCTCGTGATCGACGCCCGCTTCGCCAATGGCGATGGTGACAGCAGCACCCGCGATCGGCTCCTGCGTTTTCGCCAGCGCGATCAGCGCCATGCGGTTCTTTCTCGTCTGCTTCTTCTGCGGCTGCACAATTGAGGAGGAGATCCGCAGGTGCAGGTCGGCTTCGCCGGCAGCGATCATGCGCGCGACATCGTAACGCCAGGGGTCGAATTCCGGGAAGCCGCGCGCAAAGCCGGTGCGCAGCGGAAAACCCGTCATCCAGGTCGAGGCGAGCGCGCTTCCCCATCCGTTCTCGCTCGCCGGCAGATGCAGGCCGGATGCGCGTGATTTGCGGTTGAGGTCAGTGATCAGTCCTTGCAGCATCTCAAGCGCCAGCCCTTCGGTTGCGTCGCCTGAAAACAGGAAAACGGGAAAATGCGCAGCCTCCAGGGCTTTGGTGAAATCGTCGAAATTCGACACCGGCTGCGATGTCTGGCGCCCCTTCCACTGCGCCCTCAGAGCCGCCAGCGTCGCGCCGAGGCTTGCCTCGCCGCAGGATAGGAGCGTCGCCGTCCGCCCGTTGCTCAACGGCGGCGCGGACGTCCCGTTCGACCCGACCAGAAAGATCTCGCGTTGATTCTTGGCTGAGAGGTCGGGGGCCGAGAGATCGGGAACCGTGGCTGAGAGTTCGCCGACAAATTCATGATGGATTTGCGGGAGTTCGCCGACAATCACCACGACATCGGCGCGCCGGCGCGTCTCGCCGGGCGCAACGGTCATCGCGCCTTTGTCGGTAAAAAGCGCGGTCTCCCGGGAAACTACCGCGCCATCGACATGGTCGTATGCCGCGCCAACCCGCTCAGCCAGCGCGATCGCCGCCCTGGTGCCGTGTATATCCGTATCCAGGCTGAAAACCGGGCACCGGCTCGACCCCAACAACGCGGCGGCATGTGCAGCCGCGCGCTCGACCAGCGTTTCCCGGTTGCCGATCCAAGCAACCGCCATTCACTACGCTACTTTCTGGTGCCAGCCTGATCCTAGACGAAACTGGATTGGCCGTGAACCCCGCCTGTCAGCAGATTAGCGAATGTTTTCATGCGCTATCAACAAATTCCGACCCCGCTTAGTCATATTTGATGTAGGCGAAGCGCTGATCGGTCGGCGGGGTGCCTTCCAGCGCGCCGCCTTCCCGGGCCGGCTGCCACTGCACGACATCCTCGATCTTTTTGGCCAGCTCGAAGTCTTTGTCGGTGATGCCCTTCGCTGCATGGTTCATCAGGCGCACCTCGACCCAGGCATAGGACGCCGTGATATCGGGATGGTGCCACGCCGCCTCGGCGAGGTGGCCAACCGTGTTGATGACCATCAGTGTCGATTTCCAGCTATGGGTCTTGTATTTGCGCCGGATCCAGCCGTTCTCGTAATACCATTTCGGCAGCTCCTTCTCGAGCCGATCGGCAATCTCGGCTTCCGAATAGACTTTTTCCTTAGCTGTCTCGCTCATCTCGACCTCCGCGAATTGCCCGGTCCGTTGTCGCGCCGGGGCCAAAAGAAGATAAAACGAATGCACTCTCTCCGGCTTGCCCCTTCGACGAAAACAGCTATCATGGCGACGGGCACCTAAACTTCCATGATGCGTCTATGATGCACCCATCGGGGGGTAGATGTCGAATTCTGTTACCATACGAGTGCCCGCCCGCCTGCATCTTGGCTTCCTCGATCTCAATGGCGATACTGGACGTCGCTTTGGCAGCGTCGGGTTACCCCTGAGCGAACCCGAAACCGTCGTCACCCTGTCGCGGTCCAGCGAGACCATCGTCGAAGGCCCCGAGAGCCGGCGCGCCGGCGAGCATTTGTCGACGCTCTGCAGTCATCTCGGCATTCGCGGCCAGCACCGTCTGGTGGTCGAACAGTCGATCCCGAGCCATGCCGGCCTGGGCTCCGGCACGCAGATCGCCCTAGCCGTCGCCGCGGCGCTGCGCACGCTCCACAAACTGCCTCTCGATATCGGCGGCGACGCGACCCTGCTCGATCGCGGCGGCCGATCCGGCATCGGCATCGCCAGTTTCGAAAGCGGTGGTGTCATTGTCGACGCCGGCAAGGATGACAGCGGCAGGCCGCCGCCGGTGGTGGCGCGATTGCCGTTTCCGGAACAGTGGCGCGCCATCCTGATCCTCGACCATGGCGGGCATGGACTGCATGGCGATGCCGAGATCGCGGCGTTTCGTTCGCTGCCGCCCTTCCCCGCGTCCGGCAGCGGTGAGATCTGCCGGCGGGTGTTGATGGGCATCATGCCGGCTTTGGTCGAGCACGACCTTCCAGCCTTCGGCGCCGCCGTCGCCGCGATCCAGATGCTGATCGGCACCCATTTCGCCCCGGCGCAGGGTGGCGTGTTCACCTCAAAGCGGGTCGAGAAGGTGGCCCACGGTCTCAATGAAGCAGGCGCCGTCGGCATCGGCCAGAGCTCGTGGGGACCAACAGGGTTTGCCTTCGCCCCATCGCAGGACGCTGCAGTCAGCTTCGTTAGCGCGGTTCAGCAGACAGTTAAAGACGACATCGAGATCAGGATCGTCAAAGGCAGGAATTCCGGCGCGAAGATCAGTTCGACCAAACTTGATCTCGTCGGCAGCTGACAGCTGGGCAACACGATCAGGTTCAAGAAGAAAGGCGAGAAATGGCCCGCAAACACATCCTGCACATGCTGACTCCGTTGAAGCATATGAGCCCTTTCGACGTGAACATGGCTCTCGATGCAGGTTTCGACGCTGTCATCCCCTATGTCGATGTAAGCCTGGGAGAAGTGACAGGCCTCGTCCAGGACGCGATCTTCTCGCGCCCGCCCGATGCGGGCGTCGATACCGGCATTTTTATCGCCGGCAAGGATGCCTCGCTGGCGCTCGACATGTTCGACGCAGCGCGAAAAGCGATGGTGCCGCCTTTCCAGGTTTCGGTATTCGCCGACCCGGCCGGCTCGTTCACCACGGCCGCGGCGATGGTGGCCAAGGTCGAAAAAGCGCTGGAGAAGAAATTCGAGCGCGGGCTGAGGGACGCGAGGATCGCTGTTTTCGGCGCCACCGGCGTCGTCGGCTTCTGCACTGCCGTCATCGCGGCCAGGGAAGGCGCCCGGGTCACGCTTGTCGGTCATGACTGCATCGAAAGGGTCGAGCAGATCGCGGCCGAGATCAAAAGCCGTTTCAACATCGCCGTCGATGCGGCTGACGGATCGAGCGACGCCCGCAAGACGAAGCTGGTCGAGGCGAGCGAGGTGATCCTGGCGTGCGCCAAGGCCGGCGTCCAGGTGGTCTCAAAGGCCCAGTTGAAAGGCGACGGTCTGCTCATTGCCGCCGACGTCAACGCGGTTCCGCCGGCCGGCATCGAAGGCGTGGCCGTCAATGCCAATGGCGATCCGCTCGAAGCGGCAAAAGCTGTCGGCATTGGTCCGCTTGCCATCGGCAATGTGAAATACAAGGTCGAATTCGGCCTCTTCAAAAGAATGATCGAAGCCGAAAAAACCATCACGCTCGATTTCCAGGAAGCATTTTCCCTTGCACGCGAAATCGCCAAATAACGCCGAATCTCTATTGATCGCGGCGATTTCAGGCCGGGCGCTGGCTGCCGCTGCGCGCCGCGCCGGCTATCGTCCGCTGGTCGCCGATTTCTTTTGCGACACGGACACGGTCGCGCTTGCCGAACGCGCGACGATGCTGCCGGGCGACCTGCAAGGCGGCATCGACGGCGAGCGCATCATCGAGACGCTTCAGCAACTGGCAGGAGACGACCAGCCGGTCGCCATCGTCCTGGGTTCGGGCTTCGAGCGGATGACGGAGACCGTCGATGAGATCGCGCGCCATTTTCCGCTCGCCGGCAATGGCGGCGGCGCGATCCGCAGGATCAAGGACCCGCAATTGCTGGCCGCCGATTGCGCCGAACTCGGCATTCCGCATCCGCAATTCCGATGGGACCCGCCGCCCGATCCGGAGAACTGGGTGGTCAAGACCGCGGGCGGCGCCGGCGGCGCGCATATCAGACGGGCCGCCGGAGAAACCCCGGTATTACAGAGTCAGGCTCCTGGCGGCCGCTATTTCCAGCGCTTTGTTCCCGGCCGCAGCATCTCGGCCCTGTTCGTCGGCGACGGCCAAACCGCTGATATCGTCGGCTTCAGCCAACAATGGGCGTCCCCTGCCCCGGCGGCGCCCTATCGCTATGGCGGCGCCGTGCGGTTGAGACGCTTCGATCGCAGACAGGCGGCGATGATCCGCGACTGGCTTTCAGGTCTGGCGCGCCGCGCCGGCCTGGTTGGATTGTGCAGCGCCGATCTCATTCGCGGACCGGATGGCTACAAGCTCATCGAGATCAATCCGAGGCCCGGCGCCACGCTCGACATTTTCGACGATGCCGACGCGCCTTTGATCGAAGCGCATCTGCGCGCCGCTGCAGGCAGGGCCTACCAACTGCCGCGCTTCGTCGATTCGATGGCATCGATGGTGACCTATGCCGCGGCGCCGATCGCCCGGTTTCCATCGATTGCCTGGCCTGAATGGACTGCCGACCATCAGTCGCCCGGCACCCGTCTGATTGCTGGCGATCCTGTCTGCACCATCTTCGCGCGTGGTCCGAGCGCCGATCTGACCAGGCGGCTCATCAAGGGCCAAGCCAGCCGATTGCAGCACCAATGGGAAGGAGACCGGACATGAAAGATGGTTCGGCATTCCTGAACGACAATGCGCAGCGCATCATAGACGGCATGATCGGCAACGCCGAACGCCTGCGTATCGCCGTTGCCAGGGGGCCATTGGGCGAGTGCCTGATCGATGCCGGCGCCAAGGCCGCCGGCGGCGTCGAGGCCGGGCTGCACATGGCGGAAGCCGCGATGGGCGGGCTCGGCAGCGTTTCGGTCTGCATGGACCGCGCGTCGCGGAAATGGCCGCTCACCGTCGAAGTGCGGTCTTCGCAGCCGGTACTTGCCTGCCTGGGCAGCCAGTACGCGGGCTGGAACCTGTCGAGCCAAGGCTATTTCGCCATGGGATCGGGACCGGCGCGGGCGCTCGCCCGCGTCGAACCGCTGTTCGAAGCACTTTCCTATCGCGACACTGCGTCATCTGCGGTGCTTATCCTGGAGACCGCCGAACCGCCGCCCCAGGCGATCGTTGAGAAGGTCGGCAAGGCAACTGGATTGCCAACCGAAAAGCTCACCTTCCTCTATGCGCCGACACAAAGCGTTGCGGGCAGCGTGCAGATCGTCGCGCGCGCGCTCGAGGTTGCTTTGCACAAGACCAACGATCTCAAATTTCCGCTGGAGAACGTTGTCGACGGCATCGGCACGGCGCCTATCCCCGCCCCCCATCCGGATTTCCTGACCGCGATGGGCAGAACCAACGACGCCATCATCTATGGCGGCAGCGTTCAGCTCTTCGTCAAAGGCTCGTCGAAAGACGCCAGGGAGTTGGCGGAGAAACTGCCGAGCCGCGCCTCGCGCGATCACGGCCACCCCTTCGCCGAGGTCTTCAAGCGGTTCAAGGGCGATTTCTATGCCATCGATCCGCTGCTGTTCAGCCCGGCCGAAGTGATCGTCACGGCGATCGAGACCGGCGATACGTTTCGCGCCGGCGAACGTGATCTGCAAATGCTCGAACGGAGCCTCGGTTAGACGATGGCGGTGCAACGGACTCACCTATCATCCGCCTGCCGGGCCGCCCGCTCGCGCCTTCGGTATACCGGTATCCGAGGCGCGACATGATCCCCCGCATCCTGATCGTCAGCGACGTCTCGGACGCCCGGGCCAAGGGCCTGGCGGCAAGGCTGGACCGGCGCGGCGCCGTTGTCGCAACCGTGCCGCTGGCGGCGATCGCGTTCGACACCGGCAGCCCGAGCGGACTGTCGATCCCCGGCTTCGACGGCGCGCTGCCCGACGCCGTGCTGGTCCGTTCGATCGCCGCCGGATCGTTCGAAGCAGTCACCCGGCGCCTTGGCGTGCTGCACGCATTCGGCAAGCTTTCCATTCCGGTGTGGAATTCCGCACAGGCGATAGAACGCTGCGTCGACAAGTCGATGACGACCTTCCTGCTGAAGAATGCCGGCCTGCCGACGCCGCCGACATTCGCGGTCGAGGGTTTTGCCATGGCCGAAGCGGTCGCCAGACGCGAACTACCGTTCACGCCGCTGGTGCTGAAGCCGCTTTTCGGCGCACAGGGCCGCGGCATCAGGCTGATCGAAACACTGTCCGATCTCCCCGCCGAGGACGAGGTGAACGGCGTCTACTATCTCCAGCATTACGTGCCGCGTCCCGGCCCTCCTTTCCGCGATTTTCGCGTTTTCGTCTGCGCCGGCGAAGTCCTGGCGATGATGAGCCGCCGTGGCGACGACTGGATCACCAACGTCAATCGCGGGGCGGTTCCCGAGCAGGTCTCGGGGCAGGTTTCGCTGCACGGCGAAACCGAATTGGCGACGCTGGCACGGGCCGCCGCCGCCGCCATCGGCGCGGATTTCGCCGGCGTCGATATCGTACCGGGAGCCGACGGCGAGCTGTTCGTGCTGGAGGTCAACAGCATGCCCGCCTGGTCCGGGCTTCAATCGGTCGTCGCGGTGAACATCGCCGATGCGATTGCAGACGCCCTGCTGAAATTCCTGGCCGATCGTACCGAGGCGGCGGCAGCGCGACCCTACCGCCTCACTGCGCCGGCGAATTCGTGACCGACGGCATGGCGCTTTCGCGAGAACGCCTCCGGGCTGCCTATAAGGACGCCTGCCGGATGGAGATCGAGGCGCTGAAACCGGGCAACGTCCATCTGTTCGCCGACGGGCACGGCATGTCCGCCGCCCAGTTCATGACGAGCGCAGAGGTCTCGTCCGGGCCGCTGACCGATCCTCGACTGCCGGTCGGACAGCGCATGCTGGAAGCGGTCCGCGCGACACGTTTGGCAGTCGCGACCAATACCAATCTCGGTATCATTCTTCTGGCTGGGCCTCTGCTATGCGCCGCCGAAATGGCGGGCGCCCAACTGCACGACAGACTACTGCACGACAATCGACTCCACGACAATCTCGACGCGGTGCTGCGCGGAATGAGCATGGACGATACCAGAGCGGTGTTCGAGGCGATCGTCGCGGCCGCGCCGGGCGGCCTTGGAGAAGCCGCGAACGACGTGCGGCAAGAGCCGAAGGTTCATCTGCTCGAAGCCATGCGGGAGGCGGCCGACCGCGACATGATCGCCCGCCAGTATGTTACCTGTTTCGGCGACGTATTCGGCGTGGGGCTTGCGGCTCTGAAAGCGGCGTTGGCACGCGGCGAAGGCGGCATGTGGCCGACGGTGTTCGCCTATATGGCGTTTCTCGCCAGCTTCCCCGACAGTCACGTGGTGCGCAATCATGGAACTGACGTCGCAGATCAGACGCGGCAAGAAGCCCTTGCCGTCGAGGCGGCGCTGCATGCCAACGATGACGAGACGTCACGCATTCGTCTGCTCATGGAGCTCGACCGCCGGCTGAAGGCGGACAACGTCAACCCCGGCACCTCGGCCGACCTGACCGTGGCTACTCTTTTAGTCCACACCCTCGGCGTTCAGCTTGCATAATCGCAACGTTGGTGGTTGACTTTCAGGAGCGGAAGCTGGGCTTCCGCGGCTATCCAGCCAACCGGTCCGGATGTCCGGGCGCTGCCAACAAGGATAGCTGTCCATCGAGCGCTCGCTCGGTTTGCGGCGTCTTTGGACACCATAACTGTGTCTTGGAGGAAATTGGCATGGCAAAAATCTCGAAAGTAATGGTCGGTGAATCGCTGGTAGGAGACGGCAACGAAGTGGCGCATGTCGACCTGCTCATCGGCCCACGGGGGAGCGCGGTCGAAACAGCATTTTGTAACGCGCTGACCAACAACAAGGACGGCTTTACCTCCCTTTTGGCGGTGATCGCGCCCAATCTTCAGTGCAAGCCCAACACCGTGATGTTCAACAAGGTCACGATCAAGGGCGCCAAGCAGGCCGTGCAGATGTTCGGCCCGGCCCAGCATGCGGTCGCCAAGGCCGTGCAGGATGCCGTCGCCGAGGACATCATTCCCGCCAATGAGGCGGATGATCTGTTCATCTGCGTCGGCGTTTTCATCCATTGGGACGCCGCCGACGACGCCAAGATTCAGAAGTACAATTACGAAGCGACGAAGGAAGCCATCCAGCGCGCCGTCTCGGGGACACCGACGGCCGCCGAGGCCACGGCCAAGCGGGACCAGGTGAAGCATCCGTTCGCGGCTTAGACAAGAGACAGCCCCGCACAGATAAAACCCTCCGCGGAGCCGGATGGTCTGTTGCGTCGCCTGAAAAAGCTTCTGGGCCTTTAGAGCACCGGACAAAGAGCCTGCCCTCGGGCCTGACCGAGGGTGCGTTGGGAGTCCGATGCTCCAGCAAAGAGATAGAGCGGCAGGACGATCGACTTGAGAGTCCGCCGTTCTACAAGGCTCGGGTTTCCGAGGCCGAAGTTCGAGGCCACGCGAATGTCAGGTGCCAAGCGTTGCGAGGTGCCGGGGCGTGAGCGTGCCGTCATGCAGCGAGGTCGCGACCAGCGCCGCGGCGATACCGAGTGACGAAAGCGCGCGAATGTCAGCCTCGTTGCGCACCCCGCCGGCCGCGATCACGGAGCGGCTTCCCGCCTTCGCAATGATCGCCTCGAGCCGTGTGAAATCGGGGCCGGAGGCGGAGCCGACCTTGGCCAATGTCATGACGATCACCTTTTGCGGCCAAAGCTCCGGCTCGTCGAGAAATGATGCCGGACCGCGAAACCCGTCGTCGAAGAAATCCAGCGACAGGATAAGGTCCGGATGATCGCAAAAACGCCGCAACAGCGCGCCGTCCTGCTGCGATTCGGAGCCCAGGACCGGGTAAAGCAAGGGCTCGGCAAGTGCCGCCGAAAGGGTTTTCTCGTCGGCGATGCCGGCATCGACCCAAAGCTCCGGCGGCTCCGCCATTGCCTTCAGCCGGGCAAGCGCGCCGCTGTTTGGCGTTCCGCCTTCGATGGCATCGAGATCGGCGATATAGAAGGTCGGAAAAGGATAAAGCCGGCGCAGGCCCTCAGTGACCGCGACGACATCGGAAGTTTGGCTGAGCGGCGTGACGATCGGCCTGTAGCGATCGCGTTTTCCTTGCTGGGCGCGGACCACCTTGCCGCCTTTCAGGTCAAGAACCGGAATGATACGCAACGCTCTTTTTCTCGCTGACCAACTGCCCCTGACCAACTGTGATGAAAGCTTGAACCGTGGAAAAAAGAAAGAGCATCGTTGCCGGCTTCGATATTGGCGGCGCGCATCTGAAGGTGACGCGTGCACAAGACGGCCGCATCGTCGAGGCGGTAACAATCGCCACGCCGCTCTGGCAAGGGATCCATACCCTGACCTCGGCATTCGAGGAAACGGCTCTGATCTATGCCGGCGCCGACCTCAACGCATTCACCATGACCGGCGAACTGGTGGATGTCTTTCCTTCCCGCGATGCCGGCGTCGCGGCCCTGCTGGATGAGATTTCAGCGCGGGTCGCAGGCGAAAAGTTGATCTATGCCGGGCCGTCCGGCTTTGTCGGGGTCGAGCAGGCAGCGCGGCTGAGCAGCGATGTCGCCTCCGCCAACTGGCACGCGACAGCGTCGTTGGTGGCGACACTCGCCGGCGATGCCCTGTTCGTCGACATGGGCTCCACCACCACCGATATCATCGCCATCAAAAATGGCGCCGTCGCCAATGACGGCTACACCGATGCCGGACGGCTTCTGAGCGGCGAACTGGTCTATACCGGCTTCACCAGGACATTCCTGTTCGGTGTCGCCTCGTCGGCCCCCGTCCGCGGCAGGCTGACACCGCTGATGAACGAATATTTCGCCTCGATCGCCGATGCGCACCGGATCCTGGGGGTGCTCGACGAGAAGGACGACAGGCACGCTTCCGCCGACGGCAAGGAAAAGACCGTCGATGGTTCGATCGCGCGGCTGGCGCGCATGATCGGGCGCGACGCCGCCGACCTGACACTGCCGGAATGGCGTGAAGTCGCACGCTGGTTCAGCGAACAGCAGTTGCGCAAGATCCACGATGCAGCATCCCTGGTTGCCGGATCCCTGGCTCGGGATGTGCCGATCGTCGGCGCCGGAACCGGCCGCTGGCAGATCAGGCGGCTGGCCGAACGCATGGAACGCCGCTTCGTCGACTTCGCCGAGATCATCCCCGCAGATGACGCCGTTCGCGGCGAAGCGAGCAGCGTGGCGCCCGCGTCAGCGGTGGCGCTGTTGGCGGGATCTCAATTGTAGGCGCTCTATCCGGTTCAGCCGCGTACCTCGTCGCCGCTGGCATCCTTGGCCGCCATGTGCTCGCCGACGCGCTGCATCAGCCAGCCCCAGGCTTCCTTTTCGCCCTCGCCTGCGGTCTTTTCGATGGCGATCGAAAGGTAGGCGACTTCCGCCTCGATCTTGTCGCGCGGCAGCATGCCGAGCCGGCTGACCAGGATCGCCAGCTCCAGCACCGCCGCCTTGGCACGGTTGAAGCCGGTGAACGGCGCATGCGTTTCCTCCTGCACCACGCGGCAGAAATGGCGAGGTCGCATAGCATCATCATCGACACTCTCGACTTCGAGGACCGAATGCGCGAGCGCTACCTCGAGCCGCGGCACCGGAAACCCGTCGACCGCAATGGTTGGCCAATGCTTGCGCCCGGTCAGGCAGCCGGCAAAGATACGCACGTCGTCGGTGTAATTGGCGATGGCAAACGGCACTTCGGCGAGATTGTCGAGCGTGACCGACGGCCGGAACGGCGCGATCACCCAGCCGTCCTTCTCGGCGATGATGCCGATCGGCGCGATATGGACGTCGCCGGCTTTGTTGACCGTGGTGATGATCGATTCGCGAATGTAGGGCATGGTTTAGCGCTCTTTCTTCGCGCGAAGCGTGTGTCCCGCTTCCGCAAGACGGCTGCGGTCGGTTTCGGGAGCCGGCGCGGCAACGCCCCATGCGAGCGGCTCGTCCTGCACATAGCGCTTGCCGAGGCGCCACGCGATCTCGGCCTTCATCAGCTCGGCGCCGAGATAGAACGCGTGTGCTCCATCCGCTTCAACGCCAAGCCCGGCAAACAGTTCGAAAGCATCCGTGGCAATCGCATGCCCCTTGCCGTTGAAAACATGGATGCCATCCTCGGCGGTCATGATGCGGAAGTTGGTGTCGCGCACCTCCGCCGCCAGTGCTGCGATATCCTCGGTCGAGGCGGTGAACGGCTTGCGGTCGTGAACCTGCAGCAGCCCTGGATGGTAACTTCGCGGCAGCGCACCGTCGTTCTTGGCGGCAAACAGGATGCGGCGGGCAATGTCGTGCTCCTCGATCGTTCGCAGCGTGTGCGGGCTGACATGCACGGCAAGCACGTTTCGGATCTGAAGTTCCGAGCAGAGGCCGGCCAGAACCGCAGTAACGCCGGAACTGTCGGCGTCGGTCAATTCGGTGAGATTGCCGGTGCCCATCAGCAGTTCGACCTCGGGCCAGCGGCGGCGCGCCTCGATGAAACGGCCGAGTGAGGCGGCAAAGCCGAAATGGATCGGGTCGAGCACCGGATCGGCGAGGAAGGCGACGCCGGCCTTTTGCGCCGCTTCGATGGCCCGGCCGAGCGAATCCAGGTCGCCGGGCGTGGCCGGGATCAGCACTGGTACGGCCTTGCAATCGAAGGCCAACGGCAGCGTGTTCTCATCGAGGCTGAGAAGATAGTCCGCACCGGCGCCTGCGCCGATCGACAGTTCGTCGGTGCTTGCCGAATCGACGCTGATCAGAAATCCCTGTGCCTTCAGTTCGCGCACCGCCTCTTCCAGCAACGGAAACGGTGTTTCCGGCAGGCAGCCGAGATCGATGACGTCGGCGCCGGCCGCAGCCAGCGTCCGTGCTCTCGCCACCAGCGCCTCGACCGACAGCATCGGCGCATCGACGATTTCGGCGAAGATGCGCATGTCGTGACGCGAAAGGTCAGGCGGCTCGCCCGCCCGGCCGAGAAAGGCCGGCAGATCGGCGATCTCGTCGGGGCCGCGTATGAAGGGCACGCCGAAATGGTTCGACAGATGCTCGACGTCGCCGCGATAACGGCCGGGCAGGATGACGCGGTCGGCGCCGCTTGTCAGGCTGAGCCGCCGCTTGATGATATCTTCGCTCATCAGCGCCGCGACCTTGACGCCGATGTCGATGATCTCCCACGCAAATTCGGTTTCGCCCAGCCCGGCCAGCAGCCGTTCCAGCCGGACCTTGGCCAGATGGCCGGTAAGAAAGGCCAGCCGCTCAGCCATGGCTTGCAAGTTCGGCGTGGCGCCGTCTGACCGAGGCTTCGAGATCGGCAAGCGACTCGACCACCTGGGTCCGTTCGAAGCTCTTCAGCTGGTTGGTGTTCTCCAGGTCGATCCTGCGCGGATAGACCTTGACCAGCCCATGTGGCGCCATGGTTTCGAGTTCCGGCGCGGTGTCGCAGGCAAAGACGATGGCCGGCACCCGGCATTTTCCCGCCTGGGCAAAGACGTTGGAGGCGAGCGTGTCGGAAATGCCGTGCACGCATTTGGCGACCGTGTTGGAACTGGCCGGCGCCACTACCACCGTGTGATAGACACCGTGATAGAATTCGCCGACCGGGATCGCGCTCGCCGTCTTGTCGTGCAGCACACGCGTCGTCTCCGGAAAATCGAGCTTGAGCTTGTACATGCGCAGCACTTCGTTGGCTGCTTTCGACACAAAGACATCGCAATGCTCGAGCTGGTGAATGAGTGCGAAGCTCTCCGTAAAAAAATGACCGGAACCGGTCAAAACCCATGCCCAGCGCGGCGTATGCAGCGTCGCCATCGCCTACCCTGCTTTTCTTGCCGGCCGGATCGGAGCCGCGATCGCGATGCCGGGCAGATTGCCCGACGCGAGCAGCGCCCCGGCTTCGGCGGCATCTTTCGGACCGGCGAGATGGAAATCGACACCGTCGGGCAGCATGGCGGCGAAGCCGGCGTCGACGATGCCTCTGACTGCCAGACTGTCGATCGTGTCGCTGCCGAGGAAGGCGCCGGTCTGCTTGATCAAAAGCAGCGCATTCGCGCCGAGCTTGCCGGCAAGCCAGGCGGCAAGGGAATCGGATGTAATGTCCCAGGACGCCGGAATGTCCGGCGCCGCCAGCGCCAATGACGACGGCAGCCACACCGGCACCTTCCCCTCGTCCAACGCTCGCACCGTTTCTTCCAGCGACCGTGCCGGCGCCAACCTCTCGTCACGGTCGAGGATAACCTGGCCGAACTGCTCCATGGCGAGGATCGCCATGGCGTGGGCGGCGGTGTCGGAAAAGTCCATGCGGAACTGCATCTCGCGCACCTGGTCGGCAAAGAGGCCGCCGCCGGGCACGATGACGATCGGCAGCTTGGAACCCGCCAGCGCCGCGATCCAGCTTTCCATTTCCGCCGCATGGACCGTGCTGCCGCCAAGCTTGACGACGGCTGGCTTGACGGCGGCTCGCCTCACGACCTCAGGCCTTTCCTGTCGCGGCTGGGAATCAGCACTTTTCTCTTTTCGGCCGGCAGGGCCGGAGGCGAGGCCGCGGCCTGCCGCTTGGCGCTTGCGTTCTATCTCGACGCCGACGCCGCCTGGGCCGAGTTCGAGTTTTTCCACCCTTACCGTGACGCGCACGACACGCGGGTTCTCCAGAATGTACGTCGCCACCTGCTCGGCCAAGGCCTCGCTAAGCTGGATGTGGCCTCGCGCGACGATGGTGCGAATGCCGTCCATGATGATGTCGTAGGAGAACACATGGCGCATGTCTTCGGGATGGTCGGTGACTTGCAGCACGTCGGCGGTCACGTCGAAACGCACCTTCTGTGTATGGCCGTGCTCGAAGCTGTAAGCGCCGATCTGGACCGGCAGGACAAAGTCCCGCACGAATATCTTGTCGGTGCCCAGTGTCGGGTCGGTGCCCGGCGAATAGCCCCTCGCCGCCAGCAGGCGGTAGTCGACGCTCGACGCGCCGCCCGCCCGGGATGCTTCCGGGACCAGCTCGCGCATCTGCGCAACCGCCTCGGCACTGATCGAACCCACGCGGCCGGAGTGGCCGCACAGCGCTCCGCGAAAGCCGAGAAAATCGGGAGCGAACGGCAGCAGGCGCGGAATGTCTGGGGCTTCCAGCGATCCGCTCAGGCCAACTATGAGAGCGAGCGATTTGGCTCGATCGATGAACCCCGGGATACGCTCGGGCGGCAGATGATCGAGCAGCCGCCCGTTTGCCTTCTTCGCAGTATCGACCATGGCGCCGTGGAAGCGATGTTTGGCAAACTTCGGCAGAAGCTCGAAGTCTGGCGCCAGATCGGCGAAAAGCACGGCGATCAGCTTCGTTCGCGCGGCGAGCGGTTCGAGCGCTGCAGCGCAGGCGGCGGCATTTGCCGACGGAAAAAAGCCTATCTTGACGTAATCGACACCGGTCGCAGCGATCTCTTCGGCCTTGGCGCGGATCGTCTCCGGTTCCATCGGCAGGTCGCCGCAGACCGCGCTGACCGGCGCCCGGCCGGCGATGAATGAAATCGTCCGGCGGATCGTTTGCGTGGATACCGCGCCCAGCGCTCCCGCCTTTGGATCCTTCAGGTCGACGATGTCGACGCCGCCCGAAAGCGCGATCTCCGCCTCGTCGACGCCGGTGACACTGGCCAGCATTCTGGTCATTGGACTTTCTCCGGCATGAGGGACAGGACGCTCTCGGGCCCGAATACCGAAATCCGCTCGGTTGCCGTTCCGGCGAGCAGGCATGCCACTAAAGCAGACGCGTGAAGTCCACTTTCAGGGTTTGATAAATTTTGCCGGTCAGCTAAGCTCATGATGGGCACCTTGACTTCGCGCCGGTCCGACAACAATCGGACTTTAGCGCAAGAACGGGTAATTTTTATCGATGACGAGCGCGGTGCCGGGCACTCTCGCGGCCTTTTTGTGCTTTTTTTCCCTGACCGTCAACGTTCCCGGCGCGCTCGCCCAGGAAGCGACGGGCGGGCAACCGGCTGCAACGGCCAAGCCGGAAAAAAAGCTAACCGAAATCAAGATAGGCTATTTGCGCGCTTACGCGCCGCAGCTGGCCTTGTCGGTGCTCGACGTCCCGCCGCGCGATGAAGGCGTTGCCGGCGGCAATGTGGCGATTGCCGACAACAACACGACCGGCAGCTTCCTCGGCCAGAAATTCAGCCTCGACGTGACCGAGGTAAAGCCGGAAGCGGACGTCGTTGCGGCTTTCCAGGAAATGATCGCCAGGGGCGACCGCTATGTGGTCGCAGACGTCTCGGCCAGGCAATTGCTGTCGATCGCCGATCTTGCCCGCGACAACGGCGTTTTGATCTTCAATGCCGGCGCCACCGACGACAGTCTTCGCGAGGAGCAATGCCGCGCCAACATCTTCCACACCATTCCGACGCGCAGCATGCTGGCCGACGGGCTGGCGCAATATCTCATCTGGAAGCAATGGCGGCGCTGGGTGCTGATCTACGGCTCGCACGAGCGCGACCAGCTTTTTGCCGAGGCGCTGCGCCGGGCGGCGACGCGCTTCGGCGGCGAGATCGTCGGCGAAAAGCTGTTCGAGGATACCGGCACGGCACGGCGGACCGATTCCGGCGTCGTTCAGATCCAGCGGCAGATGCCTGTCTTCACCCAGGACCTGCCGGAGCACGATGTGTTGCTTGTCGCCGATGAAAGCGAGGTGTTCGGCACCTATGTTCCGTTCCGCACCTGGACTCCGCGGCCGGTCGCCGGCACCGCCGGCCTCGCCCCGTCGGCCTGGCATCCGGCCAGCGAGCAATGGGGGGGCACCCAGATCCAGAACCGCTTCGCCAAGGCAAACGGCCGCCGCATGATGTCGAAGGACATGGCGGCGTGGACTGCGGTGCGCATCCTCGGCGAGGCGGCGACCCGCACGCAGGGCGCCGACCCGCGCAAGATGGCCGACTTCATCCGCTCCGACGATTTTTCGATCGCCGCCTTCAAAGGGCAGAAACTGACCTTCCGCAAGTGGAACCAGCAGTTGAGGCAGCCGATCTTCCTAGGCGACACCAGGTCAGTCGTCTCGACATCGCCGCAGGAAGGTTTTTTGCACCAGGTGTCCGAGCTCGATACGCTCGGGGTCGATGAGCCGGAAACAAAATGCGTGCTTGAGTAGAACCAATTGGGAGGAATTTCAGTGCAGAGACGAGCTTGCGCACTCGCCATTCTCGCGACCGGCTTCATGGCCGGTCCGGCGTCGGCCTACATGGCTTATGTTTCCAACGAGAAGGACAACACGATGTCCGTCGTCGACACCGCAACGATGCAGGTGGTGAAGACCGTCAACGTCGGGCAGCGTCCGCGCGGCATCACCATCTCACATGACGGCAAGCACATTTATCTCTGCGCCAGCGACGACGATTCGATCGAGGTGATCGACACGGCGTCCCTGGAAATCGTCGATACCTTGCCCTCCGGGCCCGACCCGGAGCTCTTCGTACTCTCGCCTGACGGCAAGACGCTTTATGTCGCCAATGAGGACGACAATCTCGTCACCGTCATCGACATAGAGAATAAGAAGGTGCTGGCCGAAATCCCGGTCGGAGTCGAACCGGAAGGCATGGGCGTCAGCCCGGACGGAAAGACCATGGTCAATACGTCGGAAACGACAAACATGGCTCATTTCATCGACACGACGACCCACGAGATCACCGACAACGTGCTGGTGGATGCGCGTCCGCGCTTCGTCGAGTTCACGCCCGACGGCAAGCAGGCCTGGGTGAGTGCCGAGATCGGTGGCACTGTTTCGGTGATCGACAATCAAACGCGCGAAGTTGTCCAGAAGATCACCTTCGAGATATCAGGCCTGAGGGCCGAATCCATCCAGCCGGTCGGTGTGCGCATCACCGCCGACGGCAAGAAAGCCTATGTGGCGCTCGGACCGGCCAACCGCGTCGCGGTGATCAACACGCAGACATACGAGGTCGAGAAATACGTGCTGGTCGGCCAACGCGTCTGGCAGCTCGCTTTCACCCCGGACCAGAAAACCATCGTCTCGACCAACGGCGTGTCGAACGACATCACCTTCATCGACGTGGAGACCGACGAGCCGGTGCAGTCGGTGACCGTCGGCGCGCTGCCGTGGGGCGTCGTCGTCTCTCCCAAATGAATCCGCCAAATGAACCATTGAATAAACCAAGTGAATCAAACCGACAGAAAAACAGCACAAGGGCAGGAAATCATGCGGAAATTTCGGGCAGTCGCTTTCGCTGCGCTGGTGGGCATGGCACTCACGCAGGGTCAGGTCTGGGCGCAGGACAACGACGATGACGATGACGCAGCCGCCGGCGCGGCCACCAAAACGGATGCCAGTCCCGAAGCCGAGAAGGCAACCCGGGCCAGCAAGGACGTGCCCGAACTTATCCTCGGCAGCAAGGAAGACCAGTTCACCGCCAATCAGAAGGACTTCCGGCTGATCGCCGGCCAGGGCTATCGCTGGAAGATCACCGCGGCGGGCGGGCTGGAGTACAAATTCCATACCGACCTGTTTCGCAATGTGTGGAACAACCAGATCGTCATCAACGACCTCGAGGTGCATATGAACGGCGCACCCGCATGGCTCGAATTCGACGCCGACGGCACCATCCAGGTACAGTTCACCACCGTGAGGCCCGGCATCTACACATGGTCGGTGCCCGACCTCGCCGACAGGGGCATGAAGGGCACGATCACGATCAAGTAGGATCAGCGGAAAGCGGGACCTGCGCGATCGAGCCCCGGTGCGCTAGACTCCTGGTGCGCTAGGTGCGCTAGACTATTGTCGACGACAAGGAACCAGCCGGCGTGCAGCATGTGAGGACAAGCGGACCAGGAGATGAGATGGCGGCGCTCGATGTCGCCGGCATCAGCCATTCCTATGGTCCGAAGCGGGCGCTCAACGACGTCTCATTCTCGATCGCGCCGGCGACCTTCACCGTTCTTCTCGGCCTCAACGGCGCCGGCAAGACAACCCTGTTCTCGCTGATCAGCCATCTTTACGACACGCGCCGCGGGTCGATCCGCATCTTCGGCCATGACGTCAGCCGCGCATCGGGCGAAGCGCTCAGGCGTGTCGGCATCGTGTTCCAGGCACGCACGCTCGACCTCGACCTCAGCGTCCACCAGAACCTCTCCTACCACGCCGCGCTGCATGGCGTCGGAGGACGCGAGGCCCGGCAGCGCATTGCCGCGCTGCTCGCTACGGTCGACATGGAGGGCCGGCAGCATGACAAGGCACGCAGTCTTTCCGGCGGTCAGATGCGGCGCATCGAGATCGCCAGGGCGCTGCTCCACCGCCCGTCCCTGCTGCTGCTCGACGAGGCGACGGTCGGCCTCGACATCCAATCGCGCGCGGGCATTCTCACCACCATCCGCAAGCTCGTCGAAACCGAGGGCATCGGCGTGCTGTGGGCAACGCATCTGATCGACGAGGTTGAAGACGGCGACCATGTCGTCGTGCTGCGGCAGGGCGAACTGGTCGCCAACGGCAAGGTTGCCGATGTCGTCAGGACGAGCGGCGCCGGTTCGATCCGCGACGCCTTTTCGAGGCTCAGCCGCATCGAGCCGGCCGGCATCGCGGAGATATCGCCATGAGCAATCCCGCAATGCCCGAAAAAGTCGCCGGCATCGTGCCGATGAAGTTCGAAAAATTCGGCCTCCGCCACTATCTCATTTGCCTCAAGGGCGTCGTCCTGCGGGAGTGCCTGCGCTTTCTGCACCAGCGCGAGCGCTTCATATCCTCGCTGGTTCGGCCGCTCATCTGGCTGTTCATTTTTGCCGCCGGATTCCGGCAGGTGCTCGGCGTGTCGATCATCCCGCCCTACAAGACCTATGTCCTCTATGAGGTCTACATCACGCCGGGTTTGTGCGGCATGATCCTGCTGTTCTCGGGCATGCAGTCTTCGCTGTCGATGGTTTATGACCGCGAGATGGGCAACATGCGCACCCTTTTGGTCAGCCCCTTCCCGCGCTGGTTCCTGCTGGTGTCGAAGATGCTCGCTGGGGTCTCCGTATCGATCGCGCAGGTCTACGCATTCCTGATCGTTGCCTGGTTCTGGGGCGTCAAGGCGCCGCCGATCGGCTATCTCATGGTGCTGCCGGCGCTGTTCCTGTCGGGCATGATGCTTTGCGCGCTCGGCATGCTTTTGTCCTCGATGATCAAGCAGCTCGAAAATTTCGCCGGCATCATGAACTTCGTCATCTTTCCCGGCTATTTCGCTTCTCCCGCGCTCTATCCCCTGTGGCGCATCCAGGAGGCGAGCCCGCTGCTTTACAAAATCTGCCTCGCCAATCCGTTCACCTATGCTGTCGAACTGATCCGCTTCGCCTTTTACGGCCAGATCAACTGGCTGTCGCTGGGCGTCGTTGCCGGCTGCACGCTGCTGTTCCTTGCCGCCGCCATCATCGCCTACGACCCTTCGCGCGGCCTGATGACCCGCAAACAGGACACGGGAGGAAATGCCTGATGGCACGAATGAGCCTTGTTCGCAGCCTGGCTGTGGTTGCCATGCTCGCGCCGGGCGTGAACGCCATGGCGGCGAACACCGATCCGGACTGGCCTTGCATACAGCGCAAGGTGCCGCAACTCTCGCTCGGCCAGATCTGGAACGGGCCGGAGCTGCCGCCAGCGGCGAAGGACTTGTCGAAAGACCCCGGTATCTCCGCCCTGGTCGAGGAGGTGGCAGCCCGGCGGATACCGATTGCCGAAGCCCAAAAGAAGATCAAGGATTTCGCCGCCTCGCTGCCGGCCGAGCAGCTTGCGCCGAAGATGGCGATGCTGGTGCAAGGCATGTTCGATCACATGGACGCCGAGCGTTCTCACGTGATCTCAGGCATTTCCCGTTACGCCCACAAGCAGCTCGAAATGGCCACCGCGTTGCGCAAGGAAGCGTCCGACGTCGATGCGTTGCGAGCAAAGCCCGATGCAGATCCAGACGAGATCGAACGGCGAACCGAACAGCTGAAATTCGCAACGCGAATTTTCAATGAACGCGTCCAATCACTGACTTACGTCTGTGAAGTGCCGACGATCATCGAGCAGCGGCTTTATCAATTGTCCAAGGCCGTTTCGGAAACGCTCGCCGCGAAGAAGTAGAACCTCGTTCGCTCTTCGCGCGGATCTCACGATCCCCGGCCAGGCAGCACGCGCCAGCGCTGCACGAAATAACCGGGATGCGTCTCGATCCAGTGGGCGACCAGCGGCTGCGCCTGCATAAAGGCGGTCCCGGGATTCATTGCCAGGCCGTCCACCATCTGTTCGCGTTGTTCACAGGTCTGCGGCACATCCGTCAGGCAGACCATCATAACCAGCGTGTAAAGCATTACCCCTTGTCCCCATCGAATCCCGAACCCCATGCCCGGGAGGTTTCAGTGATACCGACCAGTCTGCAGGGGTCGCACATACAGATCGCTTACGGGTGTGAAAGCACGTGCCCCCGCTCTTTCGCACTGCAACATAACATGTCGCTTATTTAACTCCAACGACCGCCGGGCGTTTTCCAGAGCAATCGCGTCAGGTTGCGCCGCGCCAACGTGGTGCCGATGTTTCCAGCGCCGATCATTCCGATCTCGCGGGGTGTCTTCGATGTCGTCGTCAGACCGGCAACCCGTTCTGCTTTCGCAGGCTTTTGTCGAATGCCGATGCGGGGACGAAACGGCGCAGGAAACTGACCTGGCGCGCCATTTTTCCCGCCGCATAGCGCCTCTTCGGAGCGCGATCGGTCGCAGCCGCCAAAACTGTCTTGGCTACCACTTCGGGTGAATCGCCTTTTTCCATTGCTTTCCGCACGACTGCGTTCATGCCAGCGCGCGCAGCGTCATAGATATCAAGCAACTGATCCGGCTTGGCGAGATTATCTTCGAAGGACGTGCGGGTATAGGCGGGTTCGACCAATGCAACGCGAATCCCGAACGGGCGCAGTTCATGGTCGAGCGATTCGGAATAGCCTTCGATGGCATGTTTGGTCGACGCATAAAGCGCGAAATAGGGAGCTGGAATGAACCCCTGCACCGAACTCAAATTGACGATTCTACCCTTGCCTTGACGGCGCATTATCGGCAGGACCGCGTTGGTCACGCGGAGCACGCCGAAGACGTTCACATCGAACAGTGCCTGAGCCTGGACCATTGAGGACTCTTCCGCGCCACCAAACAGACCCATGCCGGCATTGTTGACGAGCAGGTCGATGCGCCCGGTCTCGGCCAGCACGTCATCGACCAGTTTCGCCACGGACGCGTCATCGGTCACGTCACAGGCCAGCATGGTTAGGCCGTCGGAGTTTTTGGCTACGCAACGGCTGGTGCCGAACACGCGGAAACCGGCGCTTTGCAAAGCTATGGCCGTCGCGCGCCCGATGCCGGAAGACGCCCCCGTCACCAGGGCGACGCCAGGATTGGTCTTGTTCATGGAGATCATCTCTTTCTTTGGGTTGGACTGATTTTGGGTTGGCATGAAAGAAGCACGAAAGGTCGGAGTCAGTTGTGAGCGCCTCTGGCGTTCGCGCCGGCCAACTCGTCCGTCCAGCGCTGGAATAGCGCGCTGGCGTTGACGCCGCCAAAGCCGAAGCCATTGGCGATCGCGTAGTCCATTGCCATCGGCCGGGCCTGGTTTGCGACGAAGTCGATGCCTTCGCCGGCTGGATCCGGCGCGCCCAGATTGAGGGTTGGCGGCGCCACCTGATCCCTGAGCGCCAGGATTGCGAAGATGGCTCCAAGCCCGCCGGCGGCTCCGAGCAGGTGTCCGGTCGCCGATTTCGTTGCGCTGACGGCGATGGTGGAATCTGCGCCGAAGAGTGTTTTGATCGCCGCGATTTCCCCGAGATCACCGATCGGCGTGGAGGTCGCGTGCGCATTGAGGTGGCGAACCTCACGCGGCGAAATGCCGGCTTGGGCAATCGCGATCTGCATGGCTCGGCGCGCCCCCTCGCCATCCTCGGGACCGGAGGTGACGTGATGCGCATCTGCCGTCGTGCCGTAGCCGACGAGCTCGGCGAGCGGTTTCGCGCCGCGCGCCAGCGCGTGGCTCAACGCCTCGATGACCAGCACGCCGGCTCCCTCGCCCATGACGAAGCCGTCCCGTGACACGTCAAAAGGCCGTGAGGCCTGAGCCGGCGCCCAATTGAAGCCGGTTGAAAGAGAGCGTGCGGCAGCAAACCCACCGAGACTGACGATGTTCATGCAGGCTTCCGTTCCGCCGCACACGGCGATATCGGCTTCGTTGGCACGTATGAGGCGAGCCGCATCGCCGATCGCCTGGATGCCGGCCGCGCACGCCGTCACCGGCGCGCCGAGTGGCCCCTTGAAGCCATGGCGGATCGAGATGTGGCCCGCCGCGAGGTTCACCAGGAAGGACGGCACGGTAAACGGCGACAGGCGGCGGACGCCACGCTGGTCGACCGTGCGCACCGCCTCGGTTATGGCGGGGAAACCGCCAATGCCGGAGGCGATGATCGTAGCCGTGCGCAGGCGATCCGCTTCTGAGCCGGGCGCCCATCCTGCTTGCGCGAGGGCCTCTTGTGCAGCGGCGAGCCCGAAGATGATGAACCGATCCACCTTGCGCTGGTCCTTCGCAGCCAGGACGGTATTCGGATCGAAACCAGCGTCCGGATCGTCTTCCAGCGAGGGAACCACCCCGCCGATCTTGGCCGGGAGATCTCCCACCATATCGTCCGGAAGCCTGCGGATGCCCGAGCGACCGGCCAGGAGCCGCGACCACGACGCTTCGACATCGGCAGCAAGGGGCGTGACCGCTCCCATGCCTGTAACAACGATCCGTCGCATTCTATTCTCCTATCGATCTCGGCAGGTTGCCAGAATCGCTTGGCTCCGCCCCGGCGAGGTGGCGCTCGGAAGAAGCGGAGCTTGCCACATTGACCACGGTTTCGCGGTTTTCTGCGGCCTGCATGCGACTCACACGCATCGTCGAATTCCTCTTTTTTAGATTGCGTTCGAAATCTATATCGGATATAGAGTGCGAATGCAATCTATTTTTGAGAGGAGGCGATGGGCATGAAAAAGCGGAATCTTGTGGTGTTAGCCGGTGTCTTGGTCGCAGCGTCAGGGGCGGCGGCATTCGCCACGCTTGCCGTCCCCACGCAGGAAGCCGCTGCCGTGGGCGACCCGCGGCAGGAAACGCCCATCGTCAGACTGGCGACGGCAGCGCCGGTGAACGGATCCGAACGCGGCTTCACCGGCATCATCGGTGCGAGGGTGCAGAGCAATCTCGGCTTTCGCGTACCGGGCAAGATCGTGGAGCGGCTCGTGGATGTGGGTCGGGAGGTCAAAGCAGGTCAGCCACTGATGCGCATCGACGACACCGACCTTCGCCTCGCGCTCACGGCGAAGCGCAACGCCGTTGCCGCAGCGCGCGCAATAGTCGTTCAGACGGAACCAGATGAACGGCGATACGCCAGCTTGCTTAGAGATGGATGGGTTCCACGACAGCGCTACGAGCAGGCCAAGGCCGCGGTGGATACAGCCGAGGCGCAACTCGCTGCCGCCGAAGCCGCAGCACATGTCGCCGAGAATGAGGCAAGCTACGCGGTCCTGGTGGCGGACGCAGACGGAACGGTGGTCGAAACGCTTGCCGAACCGGGACAGGTCGTCTCTGCTGGCCAGGCGGTGGTCCAGATCGCGCAGGCCGGCTCCCGCGAGGCGGTGGTCGCGCTTCCCGAAACGATCCGGCCGCCGATCGGGTCGGTGGCCGAGGCGAGCGTGTATGGGGGCGACGGACGTCGCTATACGGCACATCTCCGGCAATTATCGAATTCCGCCGATGCCCAGACCCGTACCTATGAAGCCCGTTATGTGCTCGACGGTGAGGCCGCGGCTGCACCGCTTGGCGCGACGGTAACCATTCGGCTTGCAAGCCAGGCGAAGCATCCGGAAGTCCAGGTGCCGCTGGGAGCCGTGCTCGATGACGGCGAGAAGACCGGCGTTTGGGTCTTGGACAGCGCCACCTCGACCGTACAGTTTCAACCCGTACGGCTTGTTCGTGTAACCAGCGAAACCGCCGTGATCTCCGGACTGAATTCCGGCGATCCGATCGTTTCGCTCGGCGCTCATCTCTTGCAGGACGGCGCTCGCGTCAGGACTGCGTCCGAAAGCGGCGGCAACTGATATGAACCTCAATCTTTCCGCGATCGCCGTTCGCGAACGCGCCGTCACGCTGTTCTTCATCCTCCTGCTGGTGGCCGCCGGCGCCTACGCTTTCGTCATGCTCGGGCGGGCGGAGGACCCCAACTTCACCATCAAGACCCTGACGGTCACGACGGCATGGCCGGGCGCGACGGCGCGCGAGATGCAGGACCTCGTCGCCGAACCGTTGGAGAAGCGGCTTCAGGAGCTGACCTGGTACGACCGGGTGGAGACGACCACGCGCCCGGGTTATGCGTACATGACGGTTACGCTGAAGGACAGCACACCGCCATCTGTTGTGCAGGAGGAGTTCTACCAGGCCCGCAAGAAGCTCGGAGATGAAGCCCGCAACCTGCCGTCTGGCGTCTTCGGCCCCTTCGTCAACGACGAATATTCGGATGTGAGCTTCGCCCTTTATGCGCTGAAGGCCAAGGGCATGCCGATGCGTGAGCTGGCAAGGCAGGCCGAGGTGATCCGCCAGGACCTCCTGCACGTGCCTGGAGTGAAGAAGATCAATATCCTCGGTGAACGTCCCGAACAGATATTCGTCGAGTTCTCCTTTGCCAAACTGGCAACCCTCGGCGTCTCGGCACAGGACATCGTCGCCGCCTTGCAGCGGCAGAACACCGTCACGCCGGCGGGTTCGATCGACACCCATGGGCCTCGGGTCTTCATCCGGGTCGACGGTGCTTATGACAGCGTTCAGGCGATCGCCGACACGCCGATCGCCACCACGGGGCGGACGCTGAAGCTCTCTGATATCGCCGAGGTCCGCCGCGGCTATGAAGACCCTCCCACATACCTCATCCGACGTCAGGGAGAGCCCACCATCATGCTCGCGGCCGTTATGCAGGAGGGCTGGGACGGTCTCGCGCTCGGCAAGGCGCTGGAGGACAGGACTGCGGCCATCGCACGGACACTGCCGCTCGGGATGACGCTCGACAAGGTGACCGACCAGGCCGTCAACATTACCTCGGCGGTCGACGAATTCATGATGAAGTTCGCGATGGCGCTCGGTGTCGTGCTGCTGGTGAGCCTGCTCAGCCTGGGCTGGCGCGTCGGCATCGTGGTGGCGGCTGCCGTCCCCCTGACGCTCGCCGTCGTCTTCCTCATCATGCTGGAAACCGGCCGGTTCTTCGACCGCATCACGCTCGGCGCGCTCATCCTGGCGCTTGGTCTTCTCGTCGACGACGCCATTATCGCCATCGAGGTAATGGTGGTGAAGATGGAAGAGGGCATGGACCGCATCAAGGCGGCGGCCTATGCGTGGAGCCACACCGCGGCGCCGATGCTCTCCGGGACGCTCGTGACGATCGCCGGGTTCCTGCCGGTGGGCTTCGCGCGCTCGACGGCCGGCGAATATGCCGGCAACATCTTCTGGGTCGTGGGGTTTGCGCTCATCGTCTCCTGGATCGTCGCCGTAGTCTTCACGCCCTATCTCGGCGTGAAGATGCTGCCCGACATCAAACCGGTCGAAGGCGGTCACCACGCGATTTACGACACGCCGAACTATCGGCGCTTGCGGCGGCTCATCACCTTTGCCGTGCGCCACAAATTCGCAACCTCCGGTATCGTCGGTATCGCCTTCGCGCTTTCCGTTGTCGGCATGGGCTCACTCAAACAGCAGTTCTTTCCGACATCCGACCGCCCCGAAGTGCTGGTGGAGATTCGGCTGCCGGAAGGAACCAGCATCGAGACGACGACCGCTACAGTCGAGAGGCTCGAAGGCTGGCTGGACAAACAGCCCGAGGCTAGAATCGTCACGAGCTATGTCGGCCAGGGCGCTCCCCGCTTCTTCTTCGCAATGGCGCCGGAACTGCCGGATCCCGCCTTCGCCAAGATCGTCGTGCTGACGCCGGACGCGGAGGCGCGCGATGCCTTGAAGCACCGGCTCCGAGCGGCGGTGTCACAGGGGCTTGCACCTGAGGCCCATGTGCGCGTCACGCAGCTCGTATTCGGCCCCTACACGCCATTCCCGGTCGAGTTCCGGGTCATGGGTCCCGATCCGGCGCAACTGTACAGTATTTCCGAAAAGGCCCTCGACATCATGCGGGGCGTCCCGGACGTACGGCAGGCCAACCGCGACTGGGGCAATCGCACGCCCGTGCTCCGCTTTGTACCGGATCAGGATCGGTTGAGCCTCATCGGCCTCTCTCCGGCGGAGGTGGGCCAGCAACTGCAATTCCTTCTTACCGGCGTCCCCGTGACGCAGGTCCGCGAGGACATCCGCAATGTCCCCATCGTGGCTCGCACCGCCGGCGACGAGCGGCTGGATCCGGCGCGTCTGGCGGATTTCTCACTGATGAGCAGGGACGGCCGGCAGATCCCACTCGACCAGATCGGCCATTCGGAAGTCCGTCTGGAAGAGCCGATCTTGAAGCGCCGCGATCGCACCCCCGTCATCATGATCCGTTCGGATATCAACGAGGCGACCCAGCCGCCCGAGGTTTCCAAGCAGATCATGAAGGCCCTTCAGCCGCTGATCGCATCCCTTCCGGCCGGCTATCGCATCGAATTGGGCGGATCGATCGAGGAGGCTGAAAAGGCCAACACCGCGCTGGGCAAAGTCTTTCCGGCAATGATCGCCGCCATGCTGATCGTTATCATGCTGCAGGTGCGATCCTTCTCGACGATGGCCATGGTCATGCTGACGGCGCCGCTTGGCCTCGTCGGCGTCGTGCCGATGCTGCTCACCTTCAACCAGCCCTTCGGATTCAATGCCATTCTGGGCATGATAGGACTGGCCGGCATCCTGATGCGCAACACGCTGATCCTGACCGAACAGATCAAGGAGAACCGTGCTGCCGGCCTTGACGACTATCACGCCGTCATCGAGGCCACGGTGCAACGCACCAGGCCCGTGATCCTGACGGCACTCGCCGCGGTGCTGGCCTTCATCCCCCTCACGCACTCCGTCTTCTGGGGATCGATGGCTTATACGCTGATCGGCGGCACGGCGGTCGGCACGGTGCTGATCCTGCTCTTCCTTCCCGCGCTCTATGCCGCGTGGTTCCGGATCAAGCCAACTGCAGACGACGTCCATGAGGAGCCATCCGGCTCGACGGATGAACTGGAAAAACAAACAGCAATTGCTGCCGAATAGGGCTCTTTTGTCGGAGGAGGCGGGTCAAGATTTCGCCCGCTGGCTTTGCCTGAAAATACGCAGGGCCAGCCGCACAACCTTACCGCTTACACAAGATCGTCCAGAGCCCGGCAGATCCGATCCATCAGTTCTGGAGACATCCCATGAATCGACCGATCCGAACGCGAACTGAGCCCGACGAGATGCGCGGGCGCATCCTGGAGGTAGCGGAGAAGCACTTTCGCCGCATCGGCTACCATAAGACGTCGGTGGCCGACATCGCCTCCGAACTCGGCATGAGCCGGGCGAATGTCTACCGGTTCTTTCCCTCCAGGGATGCGATCAACGAGACCATCTGCAGGCGGGTCGTGAACGAGGTCGCCGATATCGCCTTTGCGATCGCTCGCACGAACGCAACGGCCTCGGATAAACTGGACCGGCTCCTGACCGCTATTCACCAGCACAACAAAACGAAACTGATCAAGGAAAGGCGCATGCACGACTTGATTGTCGCCGCCTTGCAGGAGAAGCGCGCGATCATCACGGCGTATGTCGAGTGGATGGTGACAGTCTTCGAGGCGATCATCCGCGAAGGCATCGAGGCGGGCGAATTCAAGGTCGACGATCCCGCGGGAGCAGCGCGTGCGGTCAGGACCGCGTTCACGCCGTTCTTCCACCCGATTCTGATCGAGCACTGCGTTCAACACGGGGAAGATACCGAAGCGGGCCTGCGCAAGCAGATTCGCTTTATTCTGAAGGCTCTCGGCAAGTCGGACTAGGCGGCCTGGGAAGGCGGCCGCCAGCACATCTCAAAGCCACCAGGCGTTTCGAGCGCGTGCGTCTGCGCGAATTCCAGCTCGCAGTAATCGCCCACGACATCAGACTTGATGGATATGAGAAGCAGCGGCCCGCAGCCTATCGCCGACGCGTCGAATGGTTCGGTCCGGCTGGGTCCTTACCGGCAGCTACGCGCTTCCGCGGCGGATGCTGCCGTCCGCCAGCCTCGCAACGAGCTCGAGCCCGGTGCAGTCCGCCAGCTCGGCGATTGAGCCTGTCGCGCTGTGCGCTTCGCTTGCAGAATCCATCGTCATTGGCGCGGTCCTTGCTGAGCATCGCCCGCAGACGACGCAATCAGCACGCTCTCGGCCGCCGCTTGCAGGAACCGCTTCGACAGCCGCTCGTCGTTGACAGCCCGCGAGAGGACTACCGCGCCGACCATGGTCGAGAGAATGGCCATGGCCTTGCCACTGGGCTCCTCGCCGTCGCCAACCCAATTACCGAGCATCTCGAGGTACTCCCTGACCCCGGCTTCGAATGACGCCTTGACGTCGGCGCCCTGCCTGGCGGCGTCCGAGCCGAGCGCCACGACCGGGCAGCCGTCCATTCTGTCTGCGCGATGGTCCATACTGAGGTAGAATGCGATCACCGCGCCAAGCGGATCCTCAGGATTGGCCGCGGCTGCGGCCGACCATCGGTGGAAGGCACTCTCCATCGCCCGCCTGGCCGCCTGCGCCGCCAGGTCGTCCTTGGAGGCGAACTGCTTGTAGAACGCGCCCTGGGTCAGCCCGGCAGCCTGCATCAGGTCCTTAAGGCCGATGCCGTCAAAGCCGCGCTCCCGAAAAAGCCGGCTTGCCACATTGATCACGGTTTCGCGGTTTTCCGCCGCCTGAATGCGACTCACACGCATGTCGTCCTCCTTAATTAGCTTGCGTTCGACATCTATAGCAGGTATAGAGTTCGAACGCAATCCAATTTGGCTGCGCACGCTGCCTCGTCACGCATCGAAGAAAATTCGGAGGAGAGCTCAAATGCTATACAGTTATATCGTCGAGAAATCGATCCGGCAGAGCTTCGACCACGTCAACAACCATCGCTGGGATGAGGCGGTGAAAGCACTCGTGCCGCATGTCCATCACCGCGTTTCCGGCGCCCACGCACTTGGTGGTGAGCGCCACGACAAGGAAGCCGTGCGCCGCTGGTTTGAGCGCCTCGGCCGCGTCTTGCCCAATCTCCATCTCACGGTCAACCACGTCTGGGTGAAGGGCTGGCCGTGGCATACCACCGTATTTGCCCAATGGGACGGCACCGCAACGCTGCTCAACGGCGACGCGTCCTACGTCAACAGCGGTCTTCACGTGTTCACCCTGCGATGGGGCAAGGTCTATGCACTTGAGGAATTCTACGATTCACAAGCTGCGGCCCGCGGTCTTGCCGCCCAGGCGGCAACTGGCCTCGAAGAAGCTGTCGCCGAACCAATTGCAGGCTAGCAGAAGCGCAGCCAGCGGCCCGCAGCGTAACCGCGGGTACGCTACCCGTGGCCATGCCGGGCATCGCCCGCAGACGACCCCATCAGCGCGCTCTCGGCGGCCGCTTGCAGGAACCGTTATGACAGCCGCCCGTCGTTGACGCTCCGCGAGACCACCGGCGGGTGGCGTTTCCATCGCCCGCCTGGACGCCTGCGCCGCCAGGTTGTGCTTGCGAACTGCTTGTAAAACGTGCCCTGGGTGAGCTCGGGCAGCCTCCATCAAAATCCTTAAGGCCGATGCCGTCAAAGCCGCGCTCCCGAAAAGCCGGCCTGCCGCATTGATCGCCGTTTCGCGGTTTGCTGCAGCGACTCACACGCATCTCAATTTTTCTCTTTTTTTAGATTGCATTCGTAATCTAACTTCGATATAGAGTTCGAACGCAATCTAAAAGAAGGAGATACGAGATGATCCGCAAAACCCTGAGCGCCTCGGTTTTGGCCGCGCTGTTTCTTGCCGCCCCGGCGTTTGCCGAGGAATCCACCATAGGACGCCCGATCGATGCCGGCAGCCTGCACGAGGGACACCTCGACATGGTCGTCTATTACGTCCCGGTCGAGGGCGACCTCCTGGAGGTCACCGCCACCTTCGCGCCGAAGATCGGCGGCGATCCGCAGCGCGTCGTCATGGGCCTCGCCGACGGCGACTCCGTGGCCTTTTCGATGCCGGGCCACCGGGGCTCGCTCTACGCGTTCTCGCGGTCCGGCGAGGAGGTGACGGTGTCGTCCGAGACCGGCATGCGCGCCGATGCCAATGCACTGACCCGCCTTGCGGACGGCAGCCTGCGCGCTCCTGGCCGAGAACCCGCGTCCGTGGGGCCGATGTAAGTCAAACGCAATCTTAGTTGAGAGGCGACGAACGGCCATCGCTCGCCTGAAGCGTTTGCCCTGAGGCCGCGCGGCCTAACTCGCGCGACCTCCAGTGTTCGGTTCTTCGTGCGGA
The DNA here is from genome assembly GCA_004020645.1 of Mesorhizobium sp. Taxonomy (GTDB): domain Bacteria; phylum Pseudomonadota; class Alphaproteobacteria; order Rhizobiales; family Rhizobiaceae; genus Mesorhizobium. The sequence goes on from SAQL01000020.1 coordinate 51,539, forward strand.
TAGAGCTTGCCGAACAGGGGCAGGTACATCGCGCCCTTGCGCATCAGGAAATCGTGGAACGTCGCCATCGCCGGCGAGATCGCGTGATCGCTGCGCATCACCGAAAACCATTGCCGGCGGATCGGCATGCCGACAACGTCGAGGATGACCAGCCGGCCGGCTTCGGTTTCCGCAGCGATGGTGTGGGCAGAGATGAAGGCGATGCCGAGCCCGGCCATCACCGCCTGCTTGATCGTCTCGTTCGATCCCATCTCGACGCCGAGGTCGTCGATGCGGCCGGGCACGTCGCTCAGGAATATCTCCAGCGAGATGCGCGTGCCGGAGCCGGGCTCGCGGATGAGGAAATGCTCTTCGGCGATCCGCTCCTTGGATATCTCGCGCACTGAGGCCAGCGGGTGGTCGGGCGGCGCGATGATGACCAGCGGGTGATCGCCGAACACCGAGGCACGCACCGGGACTTCCTTGGCCGGGCGCCCCATCAGCGCGATGTCGATGTCGTGGTTCTTCAGGCTGTCGATCGTTTCGGCGCGGTTGCCGATGGCGAGCCGCATGTCGATGTCGGGATGTTCTTTCATGAAGCCGGCCATCAGCCGCGGCGCGAAATATTTGGCGGTGGAAACGACGCCGAGCCTCAGGCTGCCGATACGCACGCCCTTGATCGCATCCATCTTGTCTTCGAGCAGGCGAAGCCGCTCCTCGATGGCTTGCGCTGTCTCGACGAAGGCCAACCCTGCGGCAGTCGGACGCATGCCGTCCGACGTCCGGTCGAACAAGGCCAGTTGAAACTCCTCCTCGACCTGCCGCAACTGGATCGTCACCGCTGGAGGAGACAGGCCCAACACTTTGGCCGCGCTGACGATTTTTCCGTGGCTGACGATTGCCTGAACGGTCTTGAATTGCTTGAGCGTGAGATTTCTCATGCGTCATACTAAATTTTTTTTAGCGCGAAAGTAAAGTTATTGAATTTTACTTATCTCGCTTCGTTTGTTCTCATCCCCCTATCCGGCCGATCCGAGGAGAGGCGGCTGGATCGGGAGGTTACGATGCCAGCGGCAACGCTCGACGCTTTTCTGAATTCCTATCTCGGCCCGCCGGACGAACTGCGCTCTGCGGTCGTAGCGACCGTCCGCCAGCTGACGCAGGCCGCCACCAAGATCCGCAACACCATCAATCAAGGGGTGCTCGGCACCGCCTTTGCCGGGACCCGCGGCGCCAATGCCGACGGCGACATCCAGAAGGATCTCGACATCTTCGCTGACGACATCTTCCTCGACGCCATGCGCCACGCTCCGGTCGCGCTCTACGCCTCCGAGGAACTGGAGCAGCCGGTCCTGCTCGACAGCCAAGCGCCTCTCGCCATCGCCATCGACCCGCTCGACGGCTCTTCCAACATCGACACCAACGTGTCGATCGGAACCATTTTCTCGCTCCTCCCTGCAACTGGCGCGCCGGATGTGAAGCCGGCCGCCGCTTTTTTGCAGCCAGGCGTGAACCAGCTGGGCGCCGGTTTCTTCATCTACGGGCCGCAGCTGGCGCTGGTTCTGTCGCTCGGCAGCGGCACGCATGTCTTCGTTCTCTCGACCAGGCTCGGCACCTTCGTCCAGGCCTACGAGAGCCGGATCATCCCGCAGCGCACCCAGGAGTTCGCCATCAACGCCGCCAACTACCGGCATTGGGACGAGGCGGTGCGGCTCTACATCGACGACTGCCTCGAAGGCACCGAAGGCCCACGCGGAAAGGACTTCAACATGCGCTGGATCGCCTCCCTGGTCGCCGACTGCTACCGCATACTAATGCGCGGCGGTGTATTCCTGTATCCAGGCGACAAGCGCAAGGGTTACCGCCAGGGTCGGCTGCGCCTCGTCTATGAGGCCAACCCGATCGCCTTTCTCGTCGAACAGGCCGCCGGCGCCGCTACCGACACGATCACCCGCATCCTCGAAATCGAACCCGAGAGCCTGCACCAGCGCGTGCCCATGGTGTTCGGATCGGCGCGGGAAGTCGCGCGCATCACCCGCTACCACATCGAGCCCAGCGCCATCGGCGAGCGTGCGCCGCTGTTCAGCCGCCGCGGCCTGTTCAGGGCCTGAGCACCATGTCGGCGAAGCACCCCATCATCACCATCACCGGGTCGTCAGGCGCCGGCACCACCTCGGTCAAGCGCATCTTCGAGCTGATCTTCCGGCGCGAGAACATCGAGGCCGCCTTCATCGAAGGAGACGCCTTTCACCGCTACGACCGCGCCACGATGAAGACAAAGGTGGCCGAGCAGGAGAAGGCGGGCAATCCGAACTTCACCCACTTCCATGCCGAAGCCAACGAACTCGCAATCCTCGAAGAGGTGTTTGAGGAATATGGCCGCCGGGGAACCGGAAAGACCCGCACCTACATCCATGACGAGGACGAGGAGAAGCAGTACGGCACGCCGCCGGGACATTTTACCGAATGGCGCGAATTTCCGCCGAGCGACCTGCTCTTCTACGAGGGCCTGCATGGCTGCGTCGTCACCGACAAGATCAACCTGGCCCGGCACGCCGACCTCAAGATCGGCGTGGTGCCGGTCATAAATCTCGAATGGATCCAGAAGATCCATCGCGACCGCGCAACCCGCGGCTATTCCACCGAGGCGGTGATGGACGTCATCCTGCGCCGCATGCCGGACTATGTCCGCTACATCGTCCCGCAGTTCTCGCAGACCGCCATCAACTTCCAGCGCGTGCCGATCGTCGACACGTCCAACCCGTTCATCGCGCGCTGGATCCCTACGCCCGACGAATCGATGCTGGTCATCCGCTTTGCCAATCCCCGCGGCATCGATTTCCCCTACCTGCTCTCGATGATCCACGACTCGTTCATGTCGCGGCCGAATTCCATAGTGGTGCCAGGCAACAAGCTCGATCTTGCCATGCAGCTGATCCTGACGCCGCTCATCCTGCAATTGATCGAACGCAAGAACCGTGTGTCGTGAGGAGGACGCCATGAACAGCCAAGCAGCAGCCCTGAAGCCCGTCGCCGCCGTCTCGGAACGCGACATGGCGAACGCCATTCGCGCACTGGCGATGGACAGCGTCCAAAAGGCCAATTCCGGTCATCCCGGCATGCCGATGGGCATGGCCGATGTCGCGACGGTACTGTTCAGCCGCTTCATCAATATCGATCCGTCGGCGCCCAACTGGCCCGATCGCGACCGCTTCGTGCTTTCGGCCGGGCACGGCTCGATGCTGCAATATGCGCTGCATTACCTGCTCGGCTTTGAAGACATGCCGATCGAGGAATTGCAGCGGTTTCGCCAGCTGGGCAGCCGCACCGCCGGACATCCGGAATATGGCCATGCGCTTGGCATCGAGACGACGACCGGTCCGCTTGGACAAGGCATTTCGACCGCCGTCGGCATGGCGCTGGCGGAGCGCATGCTTGCCGCCCGCCACGGCGCCGATCTCGTCGACCATTTCACCTACGTGATCGCCGGCGACGGCTGCCTGCAGGAAGGCATCAGCCATGAGGCGATCGACCTTGCTGGCCATCTGAAGCTGTCCCGGCTGATCGTCTTCTGGGACGACAATGCGATCTCGATCGACGGACCGACTTCGCTGTCGACATCGATGGACCAGCCGGCACGGTTCAAAGCCGCCGGATGGCACGTCCAATCGGTGGACGGCCACGACACGGAAGCGGTTGCAGCGGCAATCGAAGCGGCGCAGCAGTCGGATCGGCCGTCGCTGATCGCCTGCCGTACGGTGATCGGCATGGGCGCGCCCAATCTGGGCGGTTCGGAAAAGACGCATGGCGCGCCGTTGGGCGACGCGGAGATCGCCGCGACGCGCGAAAACATCGGCTGGGCCTACGCGCCGTTCGAAGTGCCGGACGACATCCTTTTCGCCTGGCGCGAAATTGCTGAGCGCGGGCAAGCAGCACGGCACGCCTGGGAGCAGCAGCTTGCCGCCTCGCCGCAGCGCGACGCCTTCGAGAGCGCGGTCGCCGGCAACCTGCCCGACGCAGTCTTCGAAGCGCTCGGCGCTTTTCGTAAGGAGCATGTCGAGAAGGCGACCAAGGTTGCAACGCGAAAAGCCTCCGAAATGGCGCTCGCTGCGATCAACGCCGCAACCGAGCTTACCGTCGGCGGCTCCGCCGATCTGACGCACTCGAACCTGACGATCACCAAGGGCATGGTCCGCATAGCGCCGGATGACTATGCCGGCCGTTACATTCACTACGGCATCCGCGAGCACGGCATGGCCGCAGCCATGAACGGCATCGCACTGCATGGCGGCTTCGTGCCTTATGGCGGCACGTTCCTGTGCTTCGCCGACTATGCGCGCGGCGCGATGCGGCTCTCGGCGCTGATGGGCCAGCGCGTCATCTATGTGATGACCCATGATTCCATCGGTCTCGGCGAGGACGGCCCGACCCACCAGCCGATCGAGCACCTGGCGATGCTGCGGGCCACGCCGAACCTCAACGTCTTCCGTCCGGCCGACATCATCGAAACGGCGGAGTGCTGGGAATTGGCGCTGAAGAGCAAGACCCGGCCGAGTGTGCTGGTGCTCTCGCGCCAGAACCTGCCGATGCTGCGCCAAGCACACAGCGAGGAGGCACTCAGCGACGAGCCACACAGCAACGAGAACCGGTCCTGCCAGGGCGCCTACGTCCTGCGCGAGCCGGCCGGGCACCGCGCCGTGACGCTGATCGCCACCGGCTCGGAGGTCGAGATCGCCGTTGCCGCCGCCGAACGGCTGGAGACCGGGCACGGCATCGCCGCCGCGGTCGTCTCGATGCCGTGCTGGGAGCTGTTTGAGGAACAGGATGCCGACACCCGCAAGGCCGTCCTCGGCTCAGCGCCGCGCATCGCCGTCGAAGCCGCAGCACGGCTCGGCTGGGATCGCTGGATCGGCGACACCGGCGCTTTCGTCGGCATGGCCGGTTTCGGCGCCAGCGCCCCTGCCCCGGATCTCTACCGGCATTTCGACATCACGCCCGAAGCCGTCGCCGCAGCGGCGCTGAAGCTCATCATCTAGCCCATTCCGCAGCTAAGAGGACCCGACAATGGCCCGCATCACCCTTCGCCAGCTTCTCGACCATGCCGCCGAGCATGGTTACGGCGTGCCGGCATTCAACATCAACAACATGGAACAGGGCCTCGCCATCATGGAGGCGGCCAGGGCCTGCGACGCGCCGGTCATCATCCAGGCCTCGCGCGGCGCCCGCTCCTATGCCAACGACATCATGCTGGCCAAGATGATGGAGGCGTTGACCGAAATGCATCCGGCCATTCCGCTCTGCATCCATCAGGATCACGGCAACAACGAAGCCACCTGCCTTTCGGCGATCCGCCACGGCTTTACCTCGGTGATGATGGACGGCTCGCTGATGGCGGACGCCAAGACGCCGGCGAGCTACGACTACAACGTCGCCATCACCGAACGTGTCGCCCGCATGGCGCATTGGGTCGGCGCTTCCGTCGAAGGCGAGCTCGGCGTGCTCGGCTCGCTGGAGACCGGCCAGGGCGAGGCCGAGGACGGCCACGGCGCCGAAGGCGCGCTTTCCCACGACCAGCTGTTGACCGATCCCGATCAGGCGGTCGACTTCGTCACCGCCACCCGAGTCGACGCGCTGGCGATCGCCTGCGGCACCTCGCACGGCGCCTACAAATTCAGCCGCAAGCCGGACGGCGGCATCCTGGCCATGCAGGTGATCGAGGCGATCCACGACAAGCTGCCCAACACGCATCTGGTGATGCATGGCTCTTCGTCGGTGCCGCAGGAGCTGCAGGACATCATCAACAAGTATGGCGGCGAGATGCCCCAGACTTTTGGCGTTCCGGTCGAGGAGATCGAGCGCGGCATCCGCTACGGCGTGCGCAAGGTCAACATCGACACCGATTGCCGCATGGCCATGGCCGGGCAGTTCCGCCGCGTCGCGACGGAGGACCCGCGCGAATTCGATCCGCGCAAATTCCTGAAACCCGCCATGGACGCCCTGCGCGATCTTTGCCGCGATCGCTTTGAACGCTTCGGCACGGCAGGCAACGCCTCGAAGATCAGGGTCATCGCCATGGACGAGATGGCGAAACGATATGCCGCGGGAAAGCTCGACCCGCAAATCGCAACCGCGAAAGCCGCCTGAGCGGCAAACAGGAGACCTGTCATGAACAAGATCGACATGCCGTCAGCAGGCACGCTCAAGGAAGGCAAGGAACGCTACAAGTCGGGCGTCATCCCCTACAAGAAGATGGGCTACTGGGAGCCGGACTACCGGCCCAAGGAGACCGACCTGATCGCCATGTTTCGGATCACGCCGCAGCCCGGCGTCGACCATGAGGAGGCGGCCGCCGCCATCGCCGGTGAATCCTCCACCGCGACATGGACCGTGGTGTGGACCGACAGGCTGACCGCCTGCGAGCTCTACCGCGCCAAGGCGTTCAGATCCGAGCCGGTGCCGAACACCGGTCCCGGCACCAAGACCGAGCAGCAGTACTTCGCCTACATCGCCTACGACCTCGACCTGTTCGAGCCCGGCTCGATCGCCAACCTGACTGCATCGATCATCGGCAACGTGTTCGGCTTCAAGGCGGTCAAGGCCTTGCGGCTCGAGGACATGCGCATCCCGGTGGCTTACCTCAAAACCTTCCAGGGGCCGGCGACCGGCATCGTGGTGGAGCGCGAGCGGCTCGACAAGTTCGGCCGGCCGCTGCTCGGCGCGACGACGAAGCCGAAGCTTGGCCTGTCAGGCCGCAACTACGGCCGCGTCGTCTACGAGGCGCTGAAGGGTGGCCTCGACTTCGTCAAGGACGACGAGAACATCAACTCGCAGCCCTTCATGCACTGGCGCGACCGCTTCCTCTACTGCATGGAGGCTGTGAACAAGGCGTCGGCCGCCACCGGTGAAGTCAAGGGCCATTATCTCAACGTCACCGCCGGCACGATGGAGGAGATGTACGAGCGCGCCGAATTCGCAAAACAGCTTGGCTCCTGCATCGTCATGATCGACCTCGTCATTGGCTACACGGCGATCCAGTCGATGGCCAAGTGGGCACGCCGCAACGACATGATCCTGCACCTGCACCGCGCCGGCAACTCGACTTATTCGCGCCAGAAGAACCACGGCATGAACTTTCGCGTCATCTGCAAATGGATGCGGATGGCCGGCGTCGATCACATCCATGCCGGCACGGTTGTCGGCAAGCTGGAAGGCGACCCGCTGATGATCAAGGGATTTTATGACACGCTGCGCGAGGAGCGCACGCCGCAGAACCTCGAAACCGGGCTGTTCTTCGATCAAGACTGGGCCTCGCTCAACAAGGTGATGCCCGTCGCCTCGGGCGGCATCCATGCCGGCCAGATGCACCAGCTGATCCATTATCTCGGCGAGGACGCCGTCCTGCAGTTCGGCGGCGGCACGATCGGCCATCCGGACGGCATCCAGGCCGGCGCGACGGCCAATCGCGTCGCGTTGGAGGCGATGATCCTCGCCCGCAACGAAGGCCGCGACTATCTGCGCGAAGGGACCAAAATCCTCGAACAGGCGGCCAGATGGTGCACGCCGCTGAAAGCGGCCCTGGAGACCTGGAAGGACGTCACCTTCAACTACGAATCGACCGACACGGCCGACTTCGTGCCAACCGCAACGCCCAGCTTCTAGACGAAAGGAACCGTCGCCATGATGACCAATCCGGGAAACAAGGTCACGCAGGGACAGTTTTCGTTCCTCCCCGACCTGACCGATGAGCAGATTTCAGCGCAGATCAAATACGCGCTGAAAAACCACTGGGCGGTCAGCGTCGAGTACACTGACGATCCGCATCCGCGAAACACCTATTGGGAAATGTACGGCAACCCGATGTTCGACCTGAAGGACCCGGCGGGCATCCTGCTTGAAGTCAACAATTGCCGGAATGCCTTGCCCAACATGTATGTCCGGGTCACCGCCTTCGATTCGACCAAGGGCTGGGAAGCGCCGCGCATGTCGTTCATCGTCAACCGGCCGCCCAACGAACCCGGGTTCCGGCTGTTGCGCCAGGAGCGCGACGGCCGCAGCCAGGGCTATTCGATCGTGCCTTATGCGACCGACAGGCCCGAAGGCGAGCGGAGCTAGCCGAAACCATGCTGGACGCTATAGCAAAGGGCACTGCCGCGCCGGACGAATCGGTCGATCTGCAGGCCGAGTTCGAGGCGTCCAACATCGACGAGGTGATGGACAAGCTCGACCGCGAACTCGTTGGCCTGAAGCCCATCAAGACCCGCATCCGCGAGATCGCGGCGCTGCTCCTGGTCGACCGGCTTCGCCGCAAGTTCGGCCTGACCTCGGGCGCGCCGACGCTGCACATGAACTTTACCGGAAATCCCGGCACCGGAAAGACCACCGTGGCGCTGAGGATGGCCGAAATCCTGCATCGTCTCGGCTATGTCCGCGAAGGCCACATGGTCGCGGTGACGCGAGACGATCTCGTCGGCCAGTATGTCGGCCACACCGCGCCCAAAACCCGCGAAGTGATCAAGCGCGCCATGGGCGGGGTGCTTTTCATCGATGAGGCCTACTATCTCTACAAGCCCGAGAACGAACGCGACTACGGCCAGGAATCGATCGAAATCCTGCTGCAATGCATGGAAAACAACCGTGACGATCTGGTTGTGATTCTTGCCGGCTACAAGAACAAGATGGACCGCTTCTTCGACAGCAATCCCGGCATGCGCTCGCGCATCGCCCACCACCTCGATTTTCCCGACTACGGCGTCAGCGAACTCAAATCGATCGCCGAGATCATGCTGGGGGAACAGAATTATCGTCTCAGCGAGGCGGCGGCCAAGGCGCTCGAAGAGTATCTCCCGATCCGCATGCGGCTGCCGCATTTCTCCAACGCCCGCTCGGTCCGCAATGGGCTCGACCGGGCGCGGCTTCGCCAGGCCAACCGGCTTTTCGCGTCGCGCAACCGGGTGTTGACGAAAACCGACCTTATCACCATTGAGGAATCCGATATTCGCGGCAGCCGCGTGTTCGCGGAAGGTAAGCTCGAAGGCGAACCGGAGACGAAGGCGCGCTGACAAGATGACGCCGGTTGGTGTGGAGCGACCGGAAACGGAAGAGAAAACAGGAGCCGACGACCATGGGTACCAAGACAATCATCGCGCCCTCGGTGCTTTCTGCGGACTTCTCGCGGCTCGGCGACGAGGTCGAAGCGGTCGTCCGGGCAGGCGCCGACTGGATTCATCTCGACGTGATGGACGGTCATTTCGTGCCCAACATCACCTTCGGTCCGCCGGTGATCAAGGCGATCCGTGATCGAACGGACAAGATCTTCGACTGCCACCTGATGATCGCGCCGGCCGACGCCTATCTCGCCGCCTTCGCCGATGCCGGCTGCGACATCATCACGGTGCATGCCGAGGCCGGGCCGCATCTCGACCGTTCGCTGCAGGCGATCAGGAATCTCGGCAGGAAGGCCGGCGTGTCGCTGAATCCGTCGACGCCGGAAAGCGTCATCGAGTATGTGCTCGACCGGCTCGATCTGGTGCTTCTGATGACCGTCAATCCGGGTTTCGGCGGCCAGGCGTTCATTCCGGCTGTGGTCGACAAAGTCAGGCGGGTCAAGGCACTGATCGGCAACCGCCCGATCGACATCGAGATCGACGGCGGCGTCACGCCCGAGACTGCTCCGCTGGTCACCGCGGCCGGCGCCAATGTGCTGGTCGCCGGCTCGGCCATCTTCAAGGGCGGCACCGAAGCTGCCTATCGCGACAATATCGGCGCCATCAGACAGGCAGCCGACGGGGCGATCCGGAAAGCCGCGTAAACCGTCTCATCGGGGCAAACATTTCATCGGAGGAAATCTTGGCGGCAATCCCACCTGTCTGCGATTTCGGCTGGCAAGCCATCGATGCCGTTTTGCCCGGCGTCGACGGCAAATCGCATTCGATCTTCAGCCACGCCGGCCCGAACGGGCTGGTCGTAGCCTTCATCTGTAACCACTGCCCTTATGTGAAGGCGGCGATTTCACGCATCGTCCGCGATGCCAACGACCTCAAGCCCGAAGGCATCGGCTTTGTCGCCATCAATTCCAACGATGCCGACGCCTATCCGGATGATTCCTTCGACAACATGAAGCTCTTCGCCAGGACGAACGGCTTCACTTTCCCTTACCTCCACGACGAGCGCCAGACGGTGGCGCGTACCTATGGAGCCGTTTGCACGCCGGATTTCTTCGGGCTCAACAGCGAGTTGACGTTGCAATATCGCGGCCGGCTGGACGCGGCGAGACGCGACGCTGGACCGCCCGGGCTGAGGCGCGACCTGTTCGAGGCGATGAAACAAATTGCCCGGACCGGCGACGGACCGCTGGACCAGATCGCTTCGATCGGCTGCTCGATCAAGTGGAAGGACGCCGCATGAACGTCAGCATGAGTAGGCCGTTTCGATCGTCAAAAGCGATCCTGTTCGATCTCGACGGCACGCTGGTCGATTCGGCGCCTGATATAACGGCCGCAGTCAATGAGTTGCTGGCCAGCCGCGATCTGCCGCCGCTGCGTCTGGATCAGGTCAAGGCGATGATCGGTGGCGGCGTCAGGAAACTAATCGAGCGAGCCTTCGCGGCATCCGGTGCGCCGCTCCTCGGCAGCGCGCTCGATGAAGCCAACCGCGTCATGGCGCCGATCTACCGCAGACATCTGACCGGCCTGACCAGGCTGATGCCTGGCGTCAAGGAGGTTCTCACCCACTTCCACTTGAGCGGAATAGCCATGGGCGTGGTGACCAACAAGCCGCAGCTGGCGGCTCGCGAAATCCTGTTGCATTTTGGGCTGACGGAACATCTCGGTGCGATCGTCGGCGGAGACGCGGTGACATGCCTGAAACCGGCCCCCGACGCCCTGCTGCTGGCGCTCGACCAGCTTCAGGTCGAGCCTCGCGACACGCTGATGGTTGGAGACAGCGGCGCCGACGTGGCCGCCGCCCGCGCCGCCGGCATGCCCGTCATTCTGCTGCGTGGCGGCTACAGCCAGATTGCCGTTGAAGAGCTCGGCGCCGACCTCGTTTGCGATGGCTTGCTCGACCTGCCTTCCGCGATGCGGAGGCTGCAAGACGCCGCATGACCGGCGCCAACCACCAAGGCGCGCGCCGGCCGAACGCGGTTTCGAACGGCCGGCGAAGTCGGGTGACTTCCTGGCGGAAGAACCGGGTTACTTCCTGGCGGAAGAACCGGGTTACTTGGAGAATTGCTTCAGATAGGCGATGACGTTGGCGAGATCCTCGTCCTTCTTGAGACCGGGAAACGCCATCTTCGTGCCTTTGATCATGGCCTTGGGATCGCGAAGATAGGTCGTCAGCGTGGCTTCGTCCCATTTGATGCCGGATGCGCCCGCCTCGGTCATGGGTTTAGAGAACTTGAACCCCGGATGCGTGCCGGCCGTCCGGCCGATAACGCCGCTCAATGACGGACCGATCTTGTTCTTGTCCGAATCGACGACGTGGCAGGCCTTGCATTTGGCGAAGACCTTCTCACCCGCCGCGGCATCCTGCGCCTGAGATTGGTTCGTGATAGCAGTCGCAACGGACACGACGGCGAAAAATGCGATTGCACGCATGGCGTTTCCTCATTGATCGTCAAGGTGCCCTGGACGATTTGCGCATGCCTCTGTCTGATCATCAGCATGCGTCGTTTTATGCAGAGCGAGAACGTCTCCCTTGTGGAGTTGCCGCGCCTGCATCCTGGAAGCTACCCGGCAGATGGGGGATGTCAACCGTTACCCCGAATTCAAGGCAGTCGCTTCAGACCAATTGCCGTGGCGCAGTCGGCGAAGCTGCCGATCTCCCCCCTTGCGGGGGAGATGCCCGGCAGGGCAGAGGGGGTGCTGTCCCGCTGGCCTGTCAGTCAATTACAGCCACGCCGTCAGGCTGTTTTCGGTTGGGAAAGGTTTTAATCGAGAGTTGGCGATCCTTCCCACCCCCTCTGTCCTGCCGGACATCTCCCCCGCAAGGGGGGAGATTGGATGCCGCGTCGGCTTTCGCCAACCACCAAAAGTTGGAAGACTGGGCAAGGCGCACTGCAACCCGAAGAGCGCGCTCGGTTCCGGCGCCCCTATCCATTCGCCTTTGTTGACGGCCATCGGGCGAACGCGTAGCCTCAAACCATTCCGGTTTTCCATGGGCACCTCGGGACTCCGGCAGTTGGCGATTTCGTCCAGGCTCGCAGATCGGGCCGGATCTCGCCGAAGCGGGCGTCTTCAAGCGCGCAAGAGGTGCTGAATGGATATGGTCGACCTCATATTGACGGTTTGCCTGATTGCCAATCCGAGCAATTGCCGAGACGAACATCTCTATTTCGAGAGCCGCGGCTCTCTGGTCCAATGTATGATGCTGGCGCCCAGCGAAATCGCGAAATGGTCCCAGCAACACCCGACCCTAACGGTCAAGCGCTGGAAATGCGCTTTCCCGAACAAGGACCGTGCGATCTGATCGGCGCCCCGGCTTATTACGGCTCTGGGAGGAGACATCACGATGATTTCGCGTCGAGCAACGCTCCGGCTGGCAGCTTTTGGAACAGCCGCGGCTCTTGTCCCAAGGCCGTCCTTCGCCACGACCCCCTCCTTCGCCACGGCCAGGGTTCGCATTGGTGTGCTGAAGTTCGGCACCGTGAGCTGGGCGCTTGACACGCTGAAGCAGCACAGATTCGACACAGCCAACGGCATCGATCTGCAGATCATCGACTTCGCCGGCGAGGATGCAACCAACGTCGCCATGCTGGCCGGCGCGATCGACATCATCGTCTCCGACTGGCTGTGGGTCTCGCGCCAGCGCTCGGAAGGCGTCGACCTGACATTGGTCCCCTATTCGACCGCCGTCGGGGCGATCATGGTGAAGGAGGCGGCGCCGATCCGCACGATCATCGATCTCAAGGGAAAAAAGATCGGCGTCGCCGGCGGGCCTCTCGATAAAAGCTGGCTGCTGATCCAGGCGCTGGCCAGACGCGATCACGGCCTCGACCTGCCGGCAACCAGCGACATCGTCTTTGGCGCGCCGCCGCTGATTTCGGAAAAGGCGATGCAAGGCGAACTCGATGCGGTGCTCAATTTCTGGCATTTTTGCGCCCGGCTCGAGGCCAACGGCTTTCGTCGGCTGATCGGCGCCGATGATGCGGCGAAAGCGCTCGGGGCCTCGGGCGCCGTATCGGCGCTCGGCTATGTCTTTCATGACAAATGGGCGAACGAAAATCCGGACGCTATCAGGGGCTTCATCAAGGCTTCGGCGCAGTCCAAGGACTTGCTGGCCAATTCCGACGATGAGTGGCTGCGCCTTGCGCCGATTATCCGCGCGCAAGGCAAGGAATTGGCAAAACTGCGTGACCGCTATCGCGAGGGCATTCCCAGACGCCCCGTCGCCGAGGATGCGGCCGACGCCGGCAAACTCTACCGCGTGCTGGCCGAGATCGGCGGCGAAAAGCTGGTCGGCCGCGCGCCCGAGATGGCGCCCGGCACGTTCTGGCAGGAGCTGCCGAAATGACCGCACCTGACACCGGCGATCGCCCGCCTGGCGCCGCAGCCGACATCTCCAGCCAATCCGGCGTTGCAGCGGCGCTGACACCCGTGCTGACGGTCGCGGTCTCTCTGCTCGGGCTTTGCCTGCTGTGGGGTCTTGCGGCAAATGCCTGGCCGAGCCGTGCCTTTCCTGGGCCGGGGCGGGTCTGGCAGGTGCTGCTCGCAGAGGCGGCGAACGGCGACCTTTTCTACCATCTCGGCGCGACACTCGGCCGGGTTGCCGCGGCATATGTCGTCGCGATGGTCATTGGCTCGGTCATCGGCGTTCTCCTCGGCAGCCACCGCAGCGCAGACCGGTTCTTCAGCCCCTGGCTGGTCCTGTTTCTCAACATTCCCGCGCTGGTCGTCATCGTGCTCGCGTACATCTGGTTCGGCCTCAACGAGGCGGCGGCGATTGGCGCGGTTGCCGTCAACAAGATCCCGAATGTCGTGGTGACGATGCGCGAAGGCGCCAGGGCGCTTGATCCGAATTACGCCGAAATGGCCGCCATCTACCGCTTTGGGCTGCTCGATCGCATCCGCCACGTCCTGCTGCCGCAACTGCAGCCCTATCTTGCCGCCGCCTCACGATCCGGCATCGCCCTCATCTGGAAGATCGTCCTTGTGGTCGAACTGCTCGGCCGCTCCAACGGTGTCGGCTTCCAGATCTATCTTTATTTCCAGCTTTTCGACGTCGCCGCCATCCTTGCCTACACGCTGGCTTTCGTTGCGGTGATGCTTGTCATCGAACTCCTTCTGGTGCAGCCCATTGAACGACATGCAACCCGTTGGCGCCGTCGTCCCGCTTAGGGTCGACATCGCCGAAAAGACCTTCAGGTCCGCGCAAGGCGTCTCGATCGCGGCGCTCCAGGACCTTTCCTTCGAGGTCCGGCAAGGCGAATTCGCCTGCTTGCTGGGGCCGTCAGGCTGCGGCAAGACCACGACGCTGCGCATCCTGCTTGGGTTGGACAAAGATTTTTCCGGCTCCTTCCAGCTGCCTGAAGGCGGCTCCAACCGGATCGCCGCCGTGTTCCAGGAGCCGATCTTGCTGCCGTGGCGGACGGTGGAGCAGAATGTCAGGCTGGCGCTGCCGAAAAGCCTGAGAGCGAAGAACCTCGACGGGCTGTTCGACACGCTCGGCCTCGCCGGCATGCGCTCGCTCTATCCGGCGGAGCTTTCGCTCGGCCTTGCGCGCAGGGCAGCACTTGCCAGGGCCTTCGCCACCGAACCGGCGGTGCTTTTCCTGGACGAACCCTTTGCCTCGCTCGACGAACGGACTGCCGAGCGGCTTCGGCACCTGCTTTTGACCGTGTGGTCGGCGCGGCCTACGACCGCCCTGATGGTAACGCACAATCTCCGCGAGGCGCTGATGCTGTCGGACCGCATCATCGTTCTCGCACAGCGGCCAGCCCATGTGCTCGGCATGTTCGACGTAAGGCTGCCGCGGCAATATCGCAATCCACAGGTGATGAGCGACCTTTTGCGGTCGTTCCACCAAAAATTTCCGGGCGTGGCCTGATCGCCTTACGGCTCGAAATGCATATCGGGGAAGCCATGTCGATCGATAGGACAAGACGCAAGCTTGTGAACGCCTTCGCCTGCACCGCGGTCAGCGCCGCGATGCTGCCCTGTTGCCCCGGGCGGTCCGCTCTCGCCGCAGCCTACGGCCTTGAATTCAAGCTCAGGAAAATCGCCGACGGCGTCTTCGCTTTCCGGGGCGTCGATGAATTGATGAGCGCCGCCAACCAGGGCGCGATTTCGAACCTGGCCGTCGTCGTCGGCAGCGACGCCGTTGCCGTCATCGACAGCGGCGGCAGCCTGGTCGAGGCGAACGCCCTCATCGCCGCGATCGGCAAGATGAGCGCCAAGCCGGTTCGCTACCTGATCAACACCCACATGCACCCCGACCACATCTTCGGCAATGCGGCGTTCCGGGAGATCGGCGCCACTATTGTCGGCCATCGCAATCTGCCGCGCGCGCTCGAGGCACGCGGCGCGTTCTACCTGCAAGGTTTTCGCGAACAGATCGGCGGCGCGCTGATGAAAGGGATCGAGATCATACCGCCGACGATGCTGGTCGACGACCGCCTGCAGCTCGACCTCGGTGGACGCGTGCTCGAATTGCAGGCATGGAAGGCGGCTCACACCGACAACGACCTGACCGTCTTCGACAGCGCGACCCGCACGCTGTTTGCCGGCGATCTCGTTTTCATAGGTTCCTTGCCGACGCTCGACGGGTCGCTGCTCGGCTGGCTCCACCAGATGGATGCGCTGGCCGCGGTCGGCGCCGCGCGCGTCGTGCCGGGTCATGGCCCGGTGCCGGCCGACTGGCCGCAGGCGCTGACGGCGCAGCGGCGCTATTTCGAAATTCTGGCGCGCGATATTCGCAAGGCGATCGCCGACGGGACGCCGCTCAGCGATGCCGTCAAGACCGCCGGTGCAAGCGAACGGGGCAATTGGCAGCTGTTCGACGACTACAACGAGCGCAATGCAACGGCCGCCTTTGCCGAACTCGAATGGGAATAGACACCGACAAGCGCTGGGCGGGATGAAGTGGATCGATTTGCCAAACGCATCGTCAAAGGCTTATCCTCGACATCGGCCTGGGCACCACCTCTCTGACATTGGTGGAGGCATCGAAATGCAGAACCACGCTTACACGAGCCGGCAGCTCGTCTTGCCGCTCGCAGCCATCTTCGCCGCGATCATCCTCGGCACGCTCTTTGGCTCCTCCGGAGCCGCCAACGCGCAGCAAACAGCCGCGTCTTCGGACAGGATCTGGCAGGATTTGAAAGGCGACGTGTTCGGCGATCGGGCAATTCTGGTCGATACCGGCGTCGTCAGGATCGAGGCGCCGAAGCGGGCGCAGGACGCCGCCATCGTGCCCGTCGACATCTATATCGACCCGGCCAAGGCAGCCGACGACATCAAATCCGTCACCTTGATCATCGACGTCAATCCGGCACCGGTGGCGGCGACGTTCCAGATCGGCAAGGACGCCGGCGTGACGCATCTGTCGACGCGCGTGCGCGTCAACGACTATTCCTATTTGCGCGCCATAGCAGAGACGCGGGGCGGCGAACTCCACATGGCGCAGACCTTCGTCAAGGCGTCAGGCGGATGCTCCGTCCCGGCGGTCAAGAACCAGGACGAGGCGATTGCGACGATGGGACAGATGAAGCTGCGCCAATTCCCGCCGCAAGAGACGATGACAAAGGCGCAGGAACTGCAGCTGATGATCCGGCACCCGAACAATTCGGGCCTGCAGCGGAATCCACAGACCCAGTATTTCATCCCCGCGCATTTTGTTCAGAAACTGTCGATCTCGCAGGCAGACCGGCCGATCCTCTCGATGGAAGGTGGGATATCGATTTCGGAAGATCCCAATTTTCGGTTCGATTTCACCGCGCACGGCACTGGCGACATCCAGGTCGAAGCGATCGATACGGACGGCAAGGTCTTTCGCAATCAATGGCCACTGGAGGCTACGGGACTCTGAATCCTTGAAACCGCATACGGCGGTTGTCTCCCGCCGTCGCCGCTCTTACCAGGGCACGCTCTAAAGCGCGTCGCGTTTGACCGGCCTCATATGCATGTCGTTATCGCAAAACCGCTGCACACCCTAGGGGCGGGGCCCGAGGGCATGCTTTTGCGCGACATGCATTAAAAGCAGCGCACGTCGGCTTCCGCCTGCGCGCGCTTCAATTCCGTGCTTGCGGCTTTTGCCGGCGCGCTTTCGCGAAACAGTCCGGAACGTTCCCCTATCGTCAGGGACATGCTCTTGAAGGTCTCGGCCCTTTCATAATCCTCGAACGGAAGGATCGAGGCGATGACGTCGATCGAGCAGGAACAGTTCTCCAGCGCCTGACGTGTCTGGCCATTCGTCTGCATGCAGCCGAGCACATAGTCGACAATCGTCGCCGTCGGATAATCTCCGGCGGCGCCGGCCGGATTGGCGAAGGCCAGGGCCGATGCAAGCAACAGCGGCAAGGTCGAAAAGCCGACATATCTGAGCATGGGGAACCCTCCGATTGGCGCGGACGTGACTGATCGAGCCCGATGGATCGAGACAGATCACCGCACCAGTTGGCCTCGTGCCACCACGCCAGTCAAGTTCTCATGCAGGCCATATAGTACCAAAGGAGCAAGGCCGTACCGGCCGGCAAAAGGCCTCCCCGACAGCACGAACATCCGCTCCGAAACCCGGTGCTGACCTTCATTTCATGTCTCTTTCACTATCGGCACCCGGAGCGACGCTCGCATACTTAAACCCATATGCTCTAAGGAATATTCGCAAATAGAAATCAATACATTTTGCCCAAAAAATACGCAAAATTTGGCAACTTATATAAATCTCGCTTCATTCACAGTCGATCAATAGCTTTGTGTCTGGTTTTTTTCATATCTATTTCTCTATATTGCAGTGCAACATAGACGGAAGTGATTTTTCTTGCCTTCCGCCTGGGGATGACATAGCTTCATCCTGTTTCCGGCTTCAAGGGCGTCACCGTCATTAGGGAGCGGCGACAGTCTTTCGTAGGCCAAGTGGGATGGGCAGTAACGGTGCCCTCTGCTCATTCGGCTTAGGTCGTGACACGCTGCCGGAAATACTTCCCCCACATGAATCGCTTGGGCAAGCCCTCGTGGGCTCGACGGACGATTCGTCATTGTGAACCCTGGGAGGACTTTGATGCGTGTACTTGCGAAAACTGCCTACCTACTAACGACCGCGGCGCTCATGTCGTTCGGCGCGGTCCACATGACGTCGGCCAATGAAGAACTGATGAAAATGGCCGAAAACCCCAAGGACTGGGTGATGCAGACGGGTGACTACGCCAACACCCGCTTTTCCAAACTTAACCAGATCACCAAGGACAATGTGAAGAACCTGCAGGTCAAGTGGAGCTTCTCCACTGGCGTGCTGCGCGGCCATGAAGGCGGGCCGCTGATCATCGGCGATGTGATGTATGTTCACGCGCCGTTCCCGAACACCGTCTATGCTCTCGATCTCAACAATGATGGAAAGATCCTCTGGAAATACGAACCCAAGCAAGACCCCAATGTGATTGGGATCATGTGCTGCGACACGGTCAATCGTGGCGTCGCCTATGGTGACGGCAAGATCATTCTCAACCAGGCCGACACCACCGTCGTGGCGCTCGATGCCAAGTCCGGCAAAGTCGTCTGGACGGTCAAGAACGGCGATCAGGTCGACGGCGGAAAGGGCGAATCCGGCACGTCGGCGCCTGTGGTCGTCAAGGACAAGGTTATCGTCGGCATCTCCGGCGCCGAATATGGTGTTCGCGGCCACATCTCGGCCTACAATCTTTCGGATGGCAAGCTTGCCTGGCGGGCCTATTCGACGGGACCCGATGCAGAAACCTTGATCGATCCCGAAAAGACCACCCATCTCGGCAAACCGGTCGGCTCGGACTCGGGCACGAACACCTGGGAAGGCGAGCAGTGGAAGACCGGTGGCGGCACGACTTGGGGATGGTACGCCTATGATCCCAAGCTTAACTTGATCTACTACGGCACCGGCAATCCATCGACCTGGAACCCGGTCCAGAGGCCGGGCGACAATCGCTGGTCGATGACGATCATGGCTCGCGATGCGGATACGGGCATGGCCAAGTGGCTCTACCAGATGACCCCGCATGACGAGTGGGATTATGACGGCGTCAACGAGATGATCCTTGTCGACGGCATGGACATCAAAGGCGCCAAGCGCGATGTGCTGGTGCACTTCGACCGAAACGGCTTTGCCTACACCATGGATCGCGCCAATGGCGAGCTTCTCGTCGCCAAGAAATACGATCCGGCAGTGAACTGGGCGACGGAAGTCAACATGGACCCCAGCAGCGACCAGTATGGCCGCCCGCAGGTCGTGGCCAAATATTCGACCCAGGCGAACGGCGAAGACACCAACTCGACGGGCATCTGCCCGGCCGCGCTTGGAACCAAGGACCAGCAACCGGCGACCTATTCGCCGAAGACCGGTCTGTTCTACGTGCCGACAAACCATGTCTGCATGGACTATGAGCCCTACAAGGTGAGCTACACCGCCGGTCAGCCTTACGTGGGCGCCACCGTGTCGATGTATCCTCCCCCTGGAGCCGACCACATGGGCAACTTCATTGCCTGGGATGCTGCCAAGGGCGAGATCGTCTGGTCTAAGCCCGAGAAGTTCTCGGTCTGGTCGGGCGCGCTGGCGACCGACGGCGACGTCGTCTTCTACGGCACGCTCGAGGGCTACATCAAGGCGGTCGATCATGACGGTAATGAACTCTACAAGTTCAAGACCCCGTCCGGCATCATCGGCAACATCACGGCCTACGAGCATGGCGGCAAGCAATACATCGCCGTTCTGTCCGGCGTCGGCGGATGGGCCGGTATTGGTCTGGCAGGTGGATTGCTTTCGCCCGAAAACGCCGCTGCCTGGCATGGCGCCGTCGATCAGGGCCGTGAGCAAGGCGACGAGACTGCGGTCGTTGGGACTGCTGGTCTGGGAGCGGTCGGTGGGTACGCAGCACTTGCCGACTACACGACGCTGGGCGGCCAGCTCACCGTCTTCGGTCTCCCGGACTGATACACGGGAACCTTAGGCACGCCTCGGGTCTTGTGAAAAAGACCAAGGCTTGAAAAACGAGAGCCCGGATCACCGGGAAGCCAGGACCGGGCTCTCGATTTCGCCGCGCACCCAAAACATCGATCAATGCCGCCTCACGACTGCAAACCCGTGTCCGTGGCAAATGAAGGAAGAGTCTGAATGTCCGTTCGCGTTGTAATTGCCGCTCTCGCTCTGGCTCTGCTGCCTCTGGCAGGCCCAAGTCTCGCGCAGGCCTCGGACAGCGCGGAAAAGGCCAAGGCGGTGACGGAAGAGGACGGCAAGCATTTGGATGCGGAGGGTAATCCGACCTACAAGATCGAAAACGGAACCGTCGATTGGTATACATTCAGCGGTTACCGCCGGTATCACTCCGATTGCCATGTCTGTCACGGACCGGACGGCACAGGTTCGAGCTATGCGCCGGCCCTGGTCAACAGCCTGAAAACCATGGATTACGCAACGTTCCTCTCGATCGTCGCCGAAGGCCGCAAGAATGTCGGCGGCGGCAAGGAGAACGTCATGCCCGCTTTTGGCGACAACAAGAACGTCTATTGCTACATGGATGATCTCTACGTCTATCTGCGTGCCCGCGCCGACGGTGCGGCGCCCCGCGGCAGACCGCCGAAGAAATCAGACAAGCCACAGGCAGCGAAGGATGCCGAAGCATCCTGTATGGGTGGATGATATGATTGGCCGTGATGCGTTGAAGCTGCGCCTTGTCCTGCCGATGCTCGGCGCACTCGCCTTGCTGCCTTCGAACGCTCAGGCGCAGGACGCCGGCCTTGGTGCCGCGGGAGAACTGGTCGACCCGGACATTCTGCGCGTCTGCGCCGATCCATCGAACATGCCCTTCACTGACGAGAGCGGCGAAGGCTTCGAAAACAGGCTGGCCGAACTGGTTGCCGCGAAAACCGGCCGGAAGTCCGTCGCCTATACATGGTTTCCTGTTGTTGCCGGCTTCGTGCGCAACACGCTGGCGGCCAACCGATGCGACATCATCATGGGCTACGCTCAGGGCGATGAACTGGTGCAGAACACCAACGCCTACTATCGCTCGTCCTATGTGCTGGTGCACCCGAAGGGCAACGGCATGGAAGGCGTCGAGACGATCGAGGATCCGAAACTCACCGGCAAGAGGATCGGCGTCGTCGAAAGCACACCGCCGACTGCCAACATGGCCGCCAACAAGCTCATGCGAACGGCAAAAATCTATCCGCTGGCGGTGGATACGCGCCTCACCCCTTCCATGGGGGAGGTCATGATCAAGGACATGCTCGCCGGCAAGATCGACGCGGCTGTCATGTGGGGACCGATGGCAGGCTACTATGCCAAGCAACTCGGCGCCGATCTCACGATCGTTCCGCTGGTGAAGGAAAAAACCGGCTCGCGCATGTCCTACCGCATCACCATGGGCGTGCGTCCATCCGACCAGGAATGGAAGCGGACGCTCAATCGGGTGATCAGGGAAAACCAGGCGGAGATCAACAGGATCCTGCTGGACTACAATGTGCCGCTGATCGACGAACACGATAATCCGATCACGCAATGACGAAACCGGTATGACGGGAAAGGAGACGATTTTGCTGGTCGCTGCGGGCCTTCTGGGTCTGACCCAACCGATGTGGGCTGGCGATGTCGCCGAGCCCGGCGGCTACCGGATGGCCGACTATCGGGCGCCGGTGCCGCAGACGCTGCGGGGCGCAAGCGTGGTGACGACGGCAGAGGCGGAGGCGCTGTGGCGGGAGAAGAAGGCGGTGTTCTTCGACGTCATGCCGAACACGCCGAAGCCGGCTAATTTGCCGGCCGGAACGATCTGGAGAGAGACGATCAGAAAGGATATCCCAGGCAGCACCTGGCTCGCCAATGTCGGTTACGGCGCTATCTCCGAGGAGACTGCCAGCTATTTTCGCCAAGGCCTCGCGGCCGAGGCCGGTCCCGACAAGTCGCGTGCCATTCTGTTCTATTGCATGACGAATTGCTGGATGTCCTGGAATGCCGCGAAACGGGCCGTCGAATGGGGCTACAGCGCGGTGATCTGGTATCCGTCCGGCGCCGATGGATGGGAAGGTGCAAACCTTCCGCTGGAGGAGAAGAAGCCTTACGTGATCAGCAATTGAAGCATGAGCATTGTTGTTTTCGACCGTCTTGTTTTTCGAGTTTTCAGCACCTACCGTTTCATTTTGTCCATTTTGAGAGCTGATGGACGAGCCATTGCAATGGTGCCCAGCAATGGTTGACTGAGAAAAGGATCGGCCCCTTCGGGCTGGTAGAAGAGGAGAAATGCCATGAAGAAGAGCTGGACGAAACCGACCATGTGCCAGGTTGCTGCGGGCTTCGAAATTTCGCGGTATCTGCCTGCTGAAATTCCTCCCAAGAAGTAGGCCGCAGAGGTGCGTGTCCCTGGCAACGGGGGCACGCACTGCCTTGCCCCGCGAGGTTTTCGGGAAAGGCTTTGGCGCGATCAATACGGGCGCGAAGCCATTCGCGGTCCAAAACTTGCTGTTGGTTGAATGAGCCGCAGAGCGGGCATTGCAATGCGCTTGAAAATCATCGGCTCGGCGGCAGGCGGCGGATTTCCGCAATGGAATTGCAACTATCGCCTGAGCCGCGCGGCTCGCACCGGGATGGCTGGCGTGCATTCGCGAACCCAATCAAGCATCGCCGCGTCAGTGGATGGCGCCGGCTGGGTGCTCTTCAACGCCTCGCCCGATATTCGCCAGCAGATTGCGCAAACGCCTGAATTGCAGCCCGCACACGATGCGCCGCTGCGTTCGACGCCTATCCGTGCGGTGGTGCTGACCAATGCCGATGTCGATCATGTCGCCGGCCTGCTCAGCCTGCGTGAGCGGCAGCCCTTCGCCATCTATGCAACGACACAGGTTCTGGCGACGCTGGAGGCGAATTCGATTTTCAATGTTCTCGATCCGGCGCTCGTGCCGCGGCGCATCTTGCCGCCGGCGGAAGAACTGGCGATCTGCGACGCAGACGGCCACGACACCGGCGTGACTGTCGAGAGCTTTCCCGTGCCCGGAAAGATAGCGCTCTATCTCGAGGAAAGAAGCCGGCCGGATGCCAATTTCAGCTCCGAGTCCGGCGACACGGTCGGTCTCCGTATCACTGCTGCCGGCAGTCGCGGCTCCGTCTTCTACATCCCGGGCTGCGCGCGCATCGATGCGACCCTGCGCACGCGTCTAGCCGATGCCGCCTGCCTTCTGTTCGACGGCACGGTCTATACCGACGACGAGATGATTGCTGCCGGCGTCGGCCAAAAAACCGGGGCGCGCATGGGGCATCTGGCAATGTCGGGAGACGATGGTTCGATCGCCGGCCTGGCCGATGTGAGGATCGGCCGCCGTGTCTTCGTCCACATCAACAACACCAACCCTGTTCTGGACGAGAATTCCGCCGAACACGCAGCAGTGAAAGCCGCCGGTTGGGAAGTCGCCCGCGACGGGATGGAGATGGAATTTTGAGTGATTTCCACGACGCAGCCAGGAACGGCCTGTCCTCCAGCGAGCTCGAAGCCGTGCTGCGTCAGGTCGGTGCCGAGCGCTATCACAACCGCCATCCTTTCCATCACAGGATGACCAGCGGTGCGCTGTCGCGGACCGAGATGCAGGCCTGGGCGTTGAACCGCTATTGCTACCAGGCTGTCATCCCGCGCAAGGATGCCATGATCCTGGCACATGCTGAGGACCCGGCGTTTCGCGCCGCCTGGCGCAAACGCATCGAGGATCATGACGGCGAGGACGGCTGGAGCGGCGGTATCGCGCGCTGGCTGCATCTGGCGACCTCGCTCGGCCTCGATCCCGATGACGTGAAGAGCGAAAGGCTGGCACTGCCGGCGACACGTTTCGCGGTCGGCGCTTACCTCTCCTTTTGCACGAACCGGACGCTGTTCGAGGCGGTCGCATCGTCGCTGACCGAGATGTTCTCGCCGCTCATCATCGGCGAGCGGGTCCCGGCCATGCTGGCCAAATACGATTACATCACCGAGGATACGCTGGCCTACTTCAGCCGGCGGCCCGAACAGGCCTCGCGCGACGCCGACTTCGCCCTCGCCTACGTGCTCGGCCATGCCGACACGGCGGAGCGCCAGCAGCAGGCGATCGATGCGCTGGTGTTCAAATGCGATATACTGTGGGCCATGCTCGACGCGCTTCAACACGCTTATGCCGAGCCGGGAAATATACCGCCCGGCGCCTTTCGCCCGGAGGCAGCCCGATGATGGCGCTGCGCGAAAGAGCCCTGGTGTCGCCGCAGTCGGTGCCATCGCTGCCGAAGCACGTGCGCATTCAGTACGACCCCGTGCGGCAGGCGTTCGCCGTGCTTTCGCCGGAAAAGGTATTTTGGCCGAACGATATCAGCCTCGAAATATTGCGCCGCTGCGATGGACGGTCAACGGTCGGCCACATCATTGCCGACCTTGCCGCGGATTATGACGCCGAACCGGAGGCCGTGGCGACCGACGTCGTCGCCTTCCTGCAGGAATGGTCGGACAAGCTGCTGGTGAAGCTATGAGCGAGCCCCTTCTTCCTCCGATCGGCATGCTGGCGGAACTGACGCATCGCTGCCCGCTGCAATGCCCTTATTGCTCCAATCCGCTCGAATTGCTGAAGGCCAATCGCGAACTCGATACACAGACCTGGCTCGACCTGTTCTCGCAGGCTGCCGATCTCGGCATTCTCCAAGTGCATCTGTCCGGCGGCGAACCGACGCTGCGCCGCGACCTCGAGCAATTGATCGCCGGGCTTTCGGCGCGCGGCGTCTACACCAACCTGATCACCGCCGGCGTCGGCATTGCCGAAGGCCGCATCGAAGCGTTTGCCGAAGCCGGGCTCGACCATCTGCAGCTGAGCTTTCAAGGCGCACGGCCGGCGACCACAGACCGCATCGGCAACCACAAAGGCGGCCACGAAAAGAAGCTGGAGACGGCACGCCGCGCTCGCGCGGCCGGCCTGCCGCTTACCATCAACGCGCCGATCCATCGCCACAACATCGAGGAGGTGCCGGAATTCATCGATCTAGCGCTTTCGCTGGGCGCGGAGCGGCTCGAGATCGCCAACGTGCAGTACGCCGGCTGGGCGCTGACCAATCGCGATCAACTGATGCCCGAGCGTGCTGCGGTCGACCGGCAGGCGGAGATCGTCGCGGCGGCGCGCGAACGGCTCACCGGCATCATGAACATCGATTTCGTCCCGCCGGATTATTTCGCCATCTATCCCAAGCCGTGCATGGGCGGCTGGGCGCGCGACGCGTTCATGGTGACGCCGGACGGCACCGTGCTGCCATGCCATGCCGCACAGACCATCCCGTCGCTCAGCTTTGAGCGTTTCGGACCGCACAGCCTGGCCGAGATCTGGACGGATTCGCCGGCATTCAACGCCTTTCGCGGCACCGACTGGATGCAGCAGCCCTGTCGCAGCTGCGAACGGCGTGAGATCGACTGGGGCGGCTGCCGCTGCCAGGCGATGGCGATTGCCGGGGATGCCGCCGCCACGGACCCGGCTTGCGCGAAATCGCCGATCCATGCGCGCATGGCAATGCTGATCGACGAAGCCCAGCGTGCTGCGGCAGTTCCTTCGCACGACGAACAATTCGTTTACCGGCGGATCGGCGTCGTCACCGAGCCCGCTTGACGCGCTTTTCTATTCCACAGTCTCGCGCTCGCGCTCGCGCACCGCGTCGGCGAAAGCCAGTGCATCGCGATTGACCGCGACATTGTGCACGCGGAAGATCGAAGCACCCTTCAGCCGCAGGATGACGCTGGTCGCCGCCGTGCCGACGTCTCGCCCCTCGTCAGTTCCGCCGACCAGGTGATGGGCAAGACGCTTGCGGGACGTGCCGACCAGCAATGGAAAACCCAGCGCGCGCAATTCACCGAAGCGAGCCATAAGCTCGAGGTTTTCCTCTCCGTCCTTGGCGAACGCGAAGCCGGGGTCCAGCACGATCCGCTCGTCCGGGATGCCGGCGTCGCGCGCGATCTCCAGCGATCTGTTCAGGAACAGGAACTGATCGGCGATCACATCCGCCAGTTTTTGGCGGCCGCGCCCGGTGTGCATGATGACGAGGCCGGCGCCGGTTTCCGCCGCGACCTGCGCGATGTCGGGTTCGCGCTGCAGGCCATGCACGTCGTTGACGATATGCGCGCCCGCGGCGACCGCCAGCCGCGCCGTCTCGGCCCGATAGGTGTCGACCGAAACCAGGCTGCCGCCGTCGGACGACAGCGCCTCGATGACCGGCAGGATGCGCGCTTGTTCCTCGCGCGCCGAAACGGCGCCGGCGCCGGGCCGGGTGGATTCGCCGCCGACATCGATGATCGCCGCGCCCTCGCCGATCATGCGCCGCGCCTGCTGCAGCGCCCGTTCCGGCCGAGCGAATTCTCCCCCGTCGGAAAAACTGTCCGGAGTAACGTTCAAAATCCCCATCAGCAACGATTGCGCGCCAAGATCGAGATGCCGTCCATGAGCAAGCTGCCAGCGCGTCATGCGTCAACCCTTTTCATATCAGATGCCATTCGCGACAAGATTGTCACTCACACGAACCCGGTTTCCTCATCTACCTATGCTCGCGAAACAAGAGGAGCGTAGCAATGACCAAGGAAAGCTTTATCTATACGACCTATATTGTCTCGACACCGGGAAAGGTGTTCGAGGCCATAACCAAACCGGACCTCGCACGGCGCTACTGGGGCCACGAGAACGTCTCCGACTGGAAGCCCGGTTCGAGCTGGGAGCATGTCCGCGCTAATGATGAACGGACCGTCGAACTCGTCGGCAAGGTCGTCGAGGTGTCGCCGCCGACCCGTCTCGTCATCACCTGGGCAAACGCTTCGCAGGCGTCCGATCCGGCGAGCTACAGCCGTGTGACCTTCGAGCTCGAGGAATACGAGGCCATGGTCCGGCTGACCGTCACCCATGACGAGCTCGAAGCCGGCAGCGGGATGGCGAACGGCATTAAAAAGGGTTGGCCGATCGTCCTCTCCAGCCTGAAATCCTTCCTCGAAACCGGTCAGGCGATCGATGTCTTCGCCAGGCCGCGCGCGTCCGAACGAGCGGCCTGACCCAAGACAAAGGACCGAGCAGATGAGCACTCTCTACACCGGCGGATGCGCGTGCGGCGCGGTCCGCTACGAGGCAAAGGCAGCCCCGATCTTCGAGAACCACTGCCAATGCCGCGATTGCCAGAAAAGAAGCGGCACCGGTCACGGATCTTACCTGACGTTTCCGTCGCGGGCGGACGTGACGATCACCGGCGTGACGACGGACTGGCGTGTCGCGGCGGACAACGGAAATGTCAAAATCCATTCCTTCTGCCCGGTCTGCGGAACGCCGACACACTTGACATACGCCGCCATGCCGGACGTGATCACGGTCCATGCCGCAAGCCTTGACCATCCAGGCCGGTTCAATCCGACCGTGGTAACCTACGGTATCCGGGCCCTCCCCTGGGACAAGATGGAAACCGGGCTGACGACGTTCGAGAAGATGCCATCAGGCTGACCGGCCCGGCGGCAGGGCGGACGCGCACTATCTTCAGGAGGCGGATCTGCGCCCACGGCGGCATTACGGATCGAAGGCACGGCAGGCAGAAGGAAAATAGTGCACTGCCACCGTAATTCGCGGTTGTGCCCATGAGGCTCACCGCTCAGCGATTGCCGTACTCGTCATGGCGGCGCCACCACGCCTGGGGGAACTCGAGCCCGTTCTCGTTCCTTCCCCACGGAGCCAAGTCGAGGAAACGGTAGATCCCCATAAACACCTCGGTGCCACGGGCGTAGGTCGAGTAGGTGTGGTAGACGGCACCGTCCTGGAGCGCGAAGACGCTCATTCCCTCCTTCTGCGGCTCGGCCCTGTCGACATGCTGATAATTGTAGTCGGCGCCGTCTCTCTGCTGCTCTTCGGTGAAGGCGGCGCCGAAGTCGTATTTGAAATCGCTCCCGAGCGACGAAACCCACGGGAAGCGCCAGCCCATTTGCTGCTTGTAATCCTGGATCTCCTGCAACGGGGCGATCGATTCGCAAACGAGGGTAATGTCGCGGCCGTTCAAGTGGGGGATGACGCAGTCGAAGTGATCGGCGATCAAGGAGCATCCGGTGCATCCTTGGCGCTCATCGGTGAGCCGGTATCCGTAGCCGAACATGAAATGATAGACGAAGAGTTGCGAGCGCCCTTGGAAAAGGTCGGCGAGCGAGGCGCTTCCCTCCTCGGTCTCGAATAGATACTCCTTATCGATCCGAACCCACGGCAGCTCCTGTCGCTGTCGCGCCAGCTCGTCGCTCTGCCGCATGAGCCGTTTCTCCGCCTCGAGCAGTGCGAGCCGCGCTCGCAGCCATTCCTCGCGTGTTCCGGTCTTGTGTTTCGTCATCGCTCCTGTCTCCTTCCTCGGGGTTTCCTTTCCGTTTCTCGAAACAACTTGTTGCGTCAGGAGATAAACTTAACGCCGGAGGCGAAACATGGTAGCCTGATATGGGCGGGTTTCCGA
Organism: Mesorhizobium sp.; assembly: GCA_004020645.1. GTDB lineage: Bacteria > Pseudomonadota > Alphaproteobacteria > Rhizobiales > Rhizobiaceae > Mesorhizobium. Next base: position 80,135 of record SAQL01000020.1, read on the forward strand.
TGGACTCCCTGATCACGGATGCCAATGATGTCACCTTGGCCTTCGAAGACTACAAGCTCGAAATGGATAGCGCTCCCGCTCGAACACCTCTGCTCGATGCGTTGCGGACCGCAGGCTGAAAAAGAAGGACGGAGTCACAAGGCGAGGGTGCTGATGTTCCCTCGCGGCGGGCATTTCCTGCTTGAGACGCACGCCGAACCGGCGCTCTCCCTCATGATGGAGTTCATCAAGCGAACACAGCGGCGCATTTGCCTGAGGGAACTCCTGCCCGCTTGTTGCGGAGCCCCTTGAGGGCGCCTCGTCGAACCACCTGCGTCACTTGGAGGGCTGCATGAAATCGCCGACAGTGAGAGTTATGGCCGCGGCCGATGAAGATCCGGCGGTCGGAACCATCGTGCTGGCCTTTGCAGAGGATCCGATGGCGCGATGGACCTGGCCGCATGCACACCAGTACCTTGCCGCCATGCCGCGACTGGTCCGCGCGTTCGGGGCCAAGGCATTCTCAAACGGAAGCGCCTTTTGCACCGATGGCTACGCCGGGGCGGCGCTGTGGCTGTCGCCCGGTGTGCATCCCGACGAGGAAGGGCTCGGTGCGGTTGTCGAGAGCACGGTTGCGCCCTCTCTTGCCCCTGAAGTCGCCGCTATATTCGAGCAGATGGCCAAGTACCATCCGGCCGAACCCCATTGGTACTTGCCCGTGATCGGCGTCGACCCGGCGCATCAGGGCGAAGGTCTCGGTGAAGCCTTGATGGCATACGCGCTCGCGCAGTGCGATCGCGATCACGCGCCCGCCTATCTGGAATCCTCGAACCCGCGCAACATTCCGTTCTACCGGCGCCACGGCTTCGAACCGCTCGGCGCGATCCAGGTCGGTTCATCGCCGACGCAAGTCCCGATGCTGCGGCGACCGCGTTGAGCCTGTCATTACCGTGACAGTGCACTTTTGCTATGTTTGCTCGGCTGTCGCTGTGTGTAGATTGAACGCATAGCTCGATTTGCATTGCTGCGCCGCCGATGTCGGCATCTGCGGCCGGTGGGCAGCGAAGCACTCCGGACCGGATTGCCGAGCAAACCGGAAAACCGGTGAATCGGGAAAACGCGGCCAGGCGGGGAAAGAAATGGTGCACTGTCACCGTAATGCGGTGGAGCCGCGGATGGCGCTGATGATCCCTTACCAGAAAGACGAAAGATGAGTTTTGACGGCATCGTAAGATGAGGATGCTCTTAGCGCTAGCTCTCCTGATCGTTTTGCCGCCGCTCGCTTTTTACGGCTGGTTCGAAGTGAGCGTCCGCCGGATCGTGACTGAGCAAGGCCTTGACGGGAGCTATCGCAACGCCCTCAAGCATGCTTCGGCGTCTTCCTATCTCTATTCCGGACTGAGGCTTCTCGGGCTTTCGGAGGCAATAGCCGAAGAGATGGTCGTCCGGTGTGGAATGGTCAATGAATTTGCTGAACTCTTTGTGAAACGCGGAAAGCCTGACACGACTTTGGAAATCATGAAGGACCTACAGAACAATATGGTCGGTATCGGGGTCGCCAAATGGCTTGAGAACAATTCCGCCGAGACACGTGTCACTCTTTTCGTTGTATTGGGGCAGCAAGGTATCCTTGCCTTGTCCCAAAATACGCTAGGTTTTTCAGACTCCAGGGTATCGGCGGCTGACTATCCAGGCGCTAAGAATTGGTTCATGGCGCGGCGGGAGCAGATCAACCGGGATGTGCAATCCGCATTGGACATAGTCGCTCGGCGCAAAGCAAACATCGCTGAAACCCAGCAGTGACGCGTGGCGTATGTGGGCGTGGTCGCCGCGAAGATATTTGACACGCAGCTTTATGCCGGGCTTGACCCACTACGCCTCCGGCTTCTCCTTCATCACCTCCGGCCTCGGCCCGGCATGATCCTGGACACACTTCCACAGCCGATCCTTCATGTCTCGGCCCAAGGTGATGAAGGCCGAACCGCGGTACTTCCCGGTTTCAGGCTCGGCCAAATAGGCGAATTGCCGCCTTGCCCCGCTCGCGCTTGACATCGAGTAGTTCGAACTCATCTTCCGTGAAGCTCTTTGTCTTCAGCCAATTCGTCGTTGGGCCGCTGCGATATTTGCTGTCAGCACGCTTCGAGACGATCCCTTCGAGCCCCGCTTGGTCGGCGAGGTAGAAGATCGCCTTGGCGCCGTGCCTCGACCTCTGCGATGTCCGCTGGATCCGTAGTTACTGTCATCTGACCGGCTGCGCATGATCTGCGAATACGAAGCCGCTGATATCGCCAGCGTTCGGAACGTCCAGCACGAGGCTGAAGCAAGGTCTGAGCGGCTGCCGATGTGCTGGGCGAGCCGTGAGATCCAGTCGTCAGGCTAGTGCTGGTGAAAGTTGCAAGCCGTCGTTGTGTGTCGGCACCTAGCCAGCAGGCAACCGCTCATCTCTAGATCGAAGTGCGCCTCGCCGAATGCAGCGTCCAGGCGTGCCACCGTGGAGGCGATGGGCCGATCTTCCATGATCGTGATGGACGCATGTCAGGGAGGAGGCGGCCCGGTCCTGTTCGCGCTATAGATGCAGCGGTTGGCGGGTGAGCAGCATGGAATCGCCGAATTCATGCGTGCGGTATCGGTACGCGGTGAAGGCTGCGGAGGCCTCGGCGAGCAGAGCATCGTCGGCAAAGGCACGCAGGAGCTCGAAATGGCTTTCGCCGGGCTGGTGGACGCCCGTGAGAACAGCATCGACCACGTGAAGCCGTGTGTCCCGCGCGATGCGCCCTGTCGCAATGCCATTTTCGGCACGCACATTCCCGTCGGGATTGGCGGCCGCCTCAAGCGCGCGCACTACACTCGTGCCGACCGCGATGATGCGGCCGCCGCGGAACTTCGCCCGCGCAACCTGCGCCGCGGTGCGCTCAGGGATGCGGTACGGCTCGTCGAAAGGGAGGCGCAGGTCGAGCGCGGGATCGCCGGTGGAGGAAACGCCCGCGGCATGCGTGACTGTTGTGAAGCCGACGCCGCGCCGACGCCAGGCTTGGAGCGTGCGCCAGTCGAGCGCAAAGCCAGCCGACGGCGCCTCGAATGCGACCGGCCCGGCGGCAATCTTCGTCCAGACATCCCACAGGGCCAGCGGGTCGGGAACATGTGCGTATTGGATCGGCCGGCCGTGCCGCGCCAGGCCTGCAAGCACCGCTGCGCGGTCGCCCGGGAAGCGCAGCTCGAGAAGGCGAGGATGGTCGAGAAGGCGCTCTACGACGGCTTCCGGCGGACCGAGCCGAAGGCGGTCGCCTGGTGACAGCGGAGGCGGAGGCAGCCGGTCTTCCGTGCGCGTGCGGTGATCGCCCGCGCCGAAGGCAATAGCCACGAAGCGGGTTGGATCGGGAAGTGACAGCCAACCTGCCAGGCGAATCTCGATCGCCTCGTCGCTGGGGACATGCGTTCCGTGCAAGCTGGCAGGCAAGGTCGCGGCGTCGTTGCCGACGACCAGATCGCCGGGATCGAATAGAGTCGCTAGTCCAGCGCGCGGCAGGTCGCGCATCGCGCCGTCTGCCTCGACGACGAACAGCCTGGCGGAGCGCCGATCGGGACGGTCGGCGGCAATCATCCGCGTGTCCCGGCGAGAGTCGTTGTGCTGACCGGCAACGCATCGAGCATCCCTTCGATGATCTCGGCAGCAGCCACTTCGGGGCGCTTCAATGTCGATGGATCGGCGTCAGGAAGCGCCAGCGCGTGCAGCGGGGTGTCCATATCGCCGGGGTCGAGCACGAGGAACCTTATGCCGTCGGCTTTCGCCTCCTCGTCCCAAATCGCTGTCAGATGGGCAAGAGCGGCCTTGCTCGCGCCATACGCGCCCCAGCCGGGATAGGCGTTCACCGCTGCGTCGCTGGAGATGTTGATCACCAGCGCGCCACGGCCCTCGCGTGCGGACGCGGCAAGCGCACCGAACAGGGCTTTCGTTAGCCGGAACGCGCCGACGAGATTGACCGCGAGCGCTTTTTCCAGCTCCTCGCACTCGGTATCGGCAAGGAGCGCCAGTGGGACAGGGCCGAGGCTCGACGCATTGTTGATCAGGACGTCGAGCCCGCCGAGGCTGGCGGTGACTTGTAACGCGATCGGGTAGATGTCTTCCTTCTTGCCGACGTCGCCGACAATGCCGTGCGCGCCGGTCTCGTCGGCGATGCGTTCGACGTCCGCGGTGGTGCGGGCGACGAAGGCGACGGACGCACCCTGCTCGGCAAGCTGCCGCACAAGCGCCAGTCCGAGGCCGGACGTGCCGCCCGTGACCGCCACGCGAAGTCCCTGAAGATCGATATTCGTCTGCATTGCCGGTGCTCCTTCAATCTGCACTGCCGTTGCTACAAGTTCAAGTTAACTTGAAGTCAAGCGGGAATTGTGCTTTCGTTCACGCATGGAATCCATGCTGACCATCACCGACGTGTCGCGGCGCAGCGGCGTCGCCTCATCGGCATTGCGTTTCTACGAGGAGCGCGGGCTGATCGCTTCCGAGCGGGCCGGCTCGGGGCATAGGCGCTATCCGCGCTCGGTGCTGCGCCGGATCGCCTTCATCGTCTTCGCGCAGCGAATTGGGCTGACGCTTGAGGAGATTGGCGCCGAGCTCGCCAAATTGCCAGCCGATCGCGTGCCGTCGCGTCGGGATTGGTCGCGTTTGTCGGGTCGGTGGACCAAGCGCATCGACCAGCGCATCGCCGAGTTGCAGCGTCTGAGGTCCGGGCTTACCGAGTGCATCGGTTGCGGCTGCCTGTCGATCGACCGGTGTAGCCTTGCGAACCCTGCCGATATGGCAGGTCGCAAGGGGCCGGGGCCGAGGTATTGGCTGGGATAAGTTGGCGGCAGGCCTGTCACTATTGCCAGGATTGCCAGGCTCGGCACCGCAAGACTTCGCCGAGTGCGAGACGCTGTGGTCCGGTAACGGCTCCCGCGAGCGGCGAACGCACTCGTCGCGGCGAGCACATCTCGGCGCGTGATGATCACGCTCGGGCAGGTTTGTTACTGACGCGCGGGTTCAGAGCAGTTTTGTCCGGTGTGATGGGCAGTTCGCGGATGCGCTTGAATTACGGTGAATTACGGTGACAGTGCACTTTTAGTCGTGCTCGGTGGCAAAAGCCGCGACGAGGACGTTGTCAAGGCGCAACGGGTCCGACAGCGCGGCGCGAAGCTGCGGCCGGGAATTACGATCCTAACGCCAGACCAAGCGTTTGGCGCGCCTCGTTGACGGTGGCCACACGCCGGCCAAGCCTCTCGACTGAGGCCGCCGCGAGTTCGACGAGCTCCGCATTGCTGCGCGCCAGGCGTTCCCTGGTGATCCTGATATTATCCTCCAGTCCGGTACGCACTGCGTCTGCTCCGCGCGCCAACGCCCATTGCATTACGATCGTCTGGTTGCGGCCTATTCCGGCCGCTGTCCAGGTGGATTGTGGAAACAGGAGTTTCGCTTCCCTGAGGAGCACATCGAGCAATCTCTCCTCCGCAGGCAGTGCGTTTTGCACACCCATGACAAACTGGATGTGCGGGCGCTCACCTATAAGTCCGCCGTCGGCCAGCCGCCTGGCAGTGTGAAGGTGCGAGAGGTCGAAGATCTCGATCTCCGGCAGCACGCCATTTGCCTTCATCGCGGTTGCGAGATCAGCGATCAGGGCGGGATGGTTCTCGTAGACGATGGATGGGAAGTTGACCGAACCGGTCGAAAGCGAGGCCATGTCCGGCTTCAGATATAGTGCCGAGCCACGCGCGGCAGGATCACGACCGCGCCCGCCGGTCGAGAACTGGACGATCATCCCGGGGCAGTGCCTGCGCACCCCCGCCTGAACGGCAGCGAAGCGCGTTGGTTCAGACGATGAACTCTGATCGTCATTGCGCACGTGGATGTGCACCAGCGACGCACCTGCTTCAAAGGCTTCCTGGGTCGACTCGATCTGTTCGGCAACGCTGATTGGCACCGCAGGATTGTCTTCCTTGCGCGGCAGCGAGCCGGTGATCGCAACGGCGATGATACAGGGTTCAGGCATGGCGATACACTACCGGTCGACCTGGTCGATGAGCCAGCGGATCGCGAGCGGATAGCCCGCGGCGCCGAGCCCCGCGATCACGCCGGTGGCGACCTTCGATACCAGCGACCGATGATAGATCTCCTCGCGGCGATGGATGTTCGAGATATGCAGTTCGACGATCGGGCCCGGAAACATTTTGAGCGCGTCGAGCACCGGGATCGAAATAAAACTCAAACCCGCGGGATTGATCAGAATGCCCGCGCCGTCGTCGATCGCCTCATGCACCCAGTTGACGATTTCGCCCTCGATGTTCGACTGGTGAAAACGGATCGGATGGTCGCCGGCGGCGTCACGGCACATCACCTCGATTTCTGCGAGTGTCGTCCTTCCATAGATCTCCGGCTCACGCATGCCGAGCCGGTTGAGATTTGGGCCGTTGAGGACGAAGATTGGCTTGGTCATGGTCCTATCCTTGATAGCCCAGCAGGCGCGGCAGCCACAGCACCAGCGATGGGAAGAAGGTGATCAGCATCAGGGCGGCAATCATGGCGTAGAGAAACGGCATTACGTCGTGCACCAGGTCGCGCAGCGGCACCTCTGCGATGCGGGTCATGATGAACAGCAGCAACCCGTAGGGCGGGGTGACGAGCCCGAGCATGATGTTGACGACGACCATTACGCCGAAATGCACCATGTCGACACCGAGCGCCTGCGCCGTCGGAATCAGCACCGGCACGATTACCAGCAGGATAGTCGTGCCCTCCAGCACGCAGCCCAGGATCAGCAGCAGGATGTTGACCAGGATCAGGAAACCCATCGGCGAAAGGTCCCAGGACTTCAGAATCACCGACAGGGATTGCGGAATGTTCTCAACCGTAACAACGTAGTTGAACACCAGGGCGCCGGCGATAAGCATGCCGATCGAGGCGGTGGTGCGGGCGCTGTTGAGAAGCGCATGGTAGAGCTGACCCGGCGTCACGCTGCGATAGATCGCGACCGAGATGAGCAGCGCGTAGCCGGCGGCGACCGCCGCGGCCTCGGTCGGGGTCATCACGCCGCCCCTTATGCCGACCAGCAGCACGACCGGCAGCATCAACGCCGGAAATGCGCGCAAGGTGATCCCCGGAAGTTCCCTGAGCGGCACCGGCTTCTCGACTGGAAAGTTCTTCCGGCGCGCGTCGATGGAGACGATGATCATCTGCGTCAGGGCGAGAAGAAGGCCCGGCACGATACCGGCAATGAAGAGGTAGCCGATGGATGCATCCGAGATCAGCGCGTAGATGACCAGCGGAATCGACGGAGGAATGATCGGGCCGATGACGGAGGTGACGGCTGTCAGCGCAGCGGCATAGCTCGCCGGGTACTTGCCGTCTTTGGTCATGAGTTGCTGCATCATCTTGCCGGTGCCCGCGGCGTCGGCGATGGCCGAGCCGGACATGCCGGCGAAGATGATCGACTGCAGCACGTTGACTTGCGCCAGGCCCCCGCGGAAACGGCCGACGACGGCGTTGCAGAATTGCAGCAGCCGGTCGGTCATTGTCCCGGCGTTCATCAACTCCGCGGCGAGGATGAACATCGGTACGGCAAGCAGAATGTAGCTTGTGTAGAGCCCGTTGAGGAGTTGCTCGGCGGAGGTGCCCATGTCGAGCCCTGCAAGCCAGAGATAGAGGATAGAACCGGCGATCAACGAGTGACCGATCGGCAGGCCAAGCAGGGCCAGCGCTGTGATCGCAACGACTGACAGCGAAAAAGGACTCGCGAGATTCATACGCCGGAGCTCGCTTTCGTGGGGTCAAATTCCGCCGGTGCTTCGCCGCGCAGAGCACGCCACGCCAGCCATAGGTAGCGGGTGATCACGGCGACGACGAAGACGAGATAGATCGAGAACAGCCAGTCGAAGCGTATCTTGAGGTAGGCGGTGCTCTCGACCTTCATGAAGGTCACGTAGCTGAAGACGGCCGGAAAGGACCAGCCATAGAGCGCGACGAGAGCGATTGCGAAGGCAAGCGTCATTACCCGCCTGATGTCCGGACCGACTGTCGCGTAGAGGAGATCAAAACGGATTTCCTCCTCTTCGCGAACGACGAACGCTGCGCCGAACAGCACAACCCAGATCCAGAGTACGACGGTGAGCTCGTTGCTCCAGCCGGTCGGCCAGTTGAGAAGGTAGCGAAAAGCAACCTGCAGCAGAAACGCGGCGAACATGGCGCCGATTGCGATGGCGATTGCGTTCTCGGCGCGCCGGTAGAGCCAGCCGCCGACCTTTCTCAATCCCGGGTTCATGATGCCTCCCTGCCTGGTCAAACCGGCCAGCCGGTCGCAAGCGGACCGGCCGGCGAGTTCGTCGCGTCAAAGCGCGTTGATCTTGTCGACCATCCCGGCAGGCCATTCCTTGGCCAGGTCGGAGGCAAGATATTGCTCCTGCACATGCTTGCGGAATGCTGCGACATCGGGCTCGTAGATCTTCAGGCCCTTGCCCTTGAACGTTTCAACGAGTTCCTTCTCGCGCGTCAGGTGTTTCTCTGTCGAGAAGTCGATCGCCTTGTCCGCCGCGGCCTGGACCTTTGCCTGCTTCTCGGCCCCCATCTCGTCCCACACCTTTTTCGAGATGCTGAGAAGGTCGAAACCGACAAGGTGCGAGGTAAGCACGATCTGCGACATGACCTCGTAGAACTTCATGTTCTCGACGTTGGGCAACGGGTTGTCCTGCCCGTCGATTGCGCCTGTCTGCAGGCCGGTATAGACCTCGGCGTAGGCCATTGGCGTCGGGTTCGCACCGAGCGCCTGGCCGAGGAATTGCCAGGCGTCGCCGCCCGGCATACGCAGCTTGATGCCTGCCATGTCGGCGGGAGTCTTGATTTCCTTGTCCGGCTTCAGACCGACCTGGCGCAGACCGAAATAGGTAGGGCCGAGCACCCTCACGCCTAGCTGGTCCTCGGCCATCCTCTTCAGCTCCGCGCCGGCATCGCTGGCAAAGAACGCCTTCACGTGCGCGGCGTCACGGAACAGATAGCCGGCGGTGACGATAGACCACGCCGGAATCTGCTTGGAGATGTCCTGCGGGGCCACATTGCCCATCTCGAGGTTGCCGCGCTGGATGGCGACAAGTTCGGTGCCCTGCTTGAACAGGTTGCCGCCGTAATAACCCTCAAAGGCAAAGTCGTCCTTGATGGCGTCGGCGAACATTTTCATCATCTCGGCTCGGATGTCCTGCTCCGAGAACACGGCCGAGAAACGCAGCTTCGGCTTGTCCTGCGCGAAGGCGGGAATGGCGGTCGCGGCGGCGAGTGCGCCGGCGGCGACCATAAACAGGCGTCGGTTCATTTCAGCTTTCATGTCGATTTCCTCCCTATGGTCTTCATATGGTTATAGGCGTCATTGCCTTCATGCGGCGGCCTCGAAATGATCTGCCATGGCGCGGCGGTCGGCCTTGCGCCCGGTGAACAGTTCGAACGCGCGGACGGCCTGATAGATCGCCATGCCGATGCCCGGCAGCGTTCTGCAGCCGATCGTTCGGGCTGCGACCAGCAACTCTGTTTCGGTTGGAAAGTAGATTATGTCGGCGACCCACTTCTCGGCTGTCAGAAGAGCCGTGTCGAACGGTGTTCCGGGGTACTTCGCCATGCCCACCGGGGTCGTGTTGACGATGCCGTTTGCCATGCGCACGGCTGCGGCCGGGTCCGGCCACGTCTCGACGCGACCGCCGAACAAGGCGCCCATGCGCGACGCAAGATCCGAGGCGCGACCGGGTTGGCTGTCGAGGACGAACAGCCGGCCAACGCCCATTTGCATCAGCGCGTTTGCGACTGCGGCGCCCGCTCCGCCGGCGCCGAACATTGCGACACAGCCCATCGATGCGCCTGTCATCGCTTCGCGAAAACTCTCCGCGAAACCCCAGCTGTCGGTGTTGTGGCCTTCCTTGCGTCCGCCAGCAAAGACGACCGTATTCACCGCGCCTATCGCGCGCGCTTCCGGCGACAACGCATCCAGGACGGGAATGACAGCCTGTTTAAACGGATGAGTGATGTTGAGGCCGTGAAAGCCGGCAATTTCCGCCGCCGCGATCAAGTCGCCGATCGCCGCGTCCGGAAATCCGAGCCGGTCGAAATCGAGCAAAAGGTATGAATAGCCGATGCCAAGGCGCCGGGCTTCACGCTCGTGCATGCCGGGAGTGCGCGAGGACTGAATACCGCGCCCGACAAGGCCAATCACCACCTTCTCGCTGTCGCCGCCGGCGGCGCCCTTGTGCTCGTCCGCTAGACGGCAAAGGAGGTCGACAAGGCTATCGCCCATCTCCCGAAATTCCTCCCTGTGCGGGCCGCCTCCCAGCCCAAATGCGGCAATTCCTGGATCGCCCTTGTGTTCACGCCAAACGCGCCGGTAAATGAGTCCGTCGTGATTTGCGAATGATGTACTAACTGGTTAGTTTAGTCAAATGCCGGCTGCGCCGGGGCGGGAACTCAAACTGCATGGCCGTTATCAAGAAGGAACGAAAGCCGAAGCCGGACGCGAACACGACGCGTATCCAGGACCCTGAGGGCACGCGCCGCAACATCCTGGAGATCGCCTCCAAGGAGTTTGCCCTGAACGGTTTGTCGGGCGCGCGCATAGACGAGATTGCGGCGCGCACACGCTTCAGCAAGCGCATGATCTACTACTACTTCGGCGACAAGGAAGGCCTCTATCTGCGCGCGCTCGAGAACGCGTATCGCCAGGTGCGCGAGGGCGAGGCTCAACTTGATATCGAAGGCCTGCCCCCCGTGGCGGCACTGACACGCCTGGTGGAGTTCACGTTCGACCACCATCACCGACACGAGGAATTCATCCGCATGGTGATGATCGAGAACATCCATCACGGCCAATATCTCGAACAATCTAATGCGATCCGCGAACTGAACGTGACGGCGATCGACCATATCTCTCGCATCTATTCACGCGGTGTTGAAGAGGGGGTCTTCCGGCCGGGACTCGACGCGGTCGAACTCCATTGGCAGATAAGCGCGCTGTGCTTCTTCAACGTTTCCAATCGCACCACCTTTTCGATGATCTTCGGACGCGACTTCGGCGCGCCGGCACAACTCGAGCGGCTCAAACGCAACAGCGTCGAGATGCTGTTGCGTTTTGTCGCCAAGGACGAAGCTCCCGCAGAACGTTGAGCGCGCCGGAACTTGCCGCGCTGCCAGCGTTGCTTTAGTTATGTACGAACTGGTTCGTTCACGACAAACCAGGGAGGAGGCGCGTTTGAAGACGTCGATCGCGACGGTGTCGATCGCCGGTGACCTGGCGGAGAAATTCGCGGCAATTTCCGCCGCGGGCTTCGACGGTGTCGAAATCTTCGAGAACGATTTCCTCGCCTTTGACGGCTCACCGCGCGACGTCGGCCGAATGGCTGGTGACACAGGTCTGACCATAACGCTGTTCCAGCCGTTCAGGGATTTTGAGGGTTTGCCGGAGCCCCAGCGCAACCGCGCCTTTGATCGTGCCGAGCGCAAGTTCGACGTCATGCAGGAACTCGGCACCGATCTGATGCTGGTATGCTCGTCGGTGTCGCCCGTCTCACTTGGCGGGATCGACCGGGCGGCCATGGACTTTCACGAGCTTGGCGAGCGCGCCGCCAAGCGCGGTCTGCGCGTCGGCTACGAGGCATTGGCTTGGGGGCGTCACGTCAACGATCATCGCGATGCGTGGGAAATCGTGCGCAGGACTGACCATCCGAACGTCGGGCTGGTTCTCGATTCCTTCCACACGCTGGCCCGCAGGATTGAACTCGGCTCGATCCGTTCGATACCCGCGGACAAGATCTTCATTGTCCAACTCGCCGACGCGCCGCTGATCGAAATGGACTTGCTCTATTGGAGCCGGCACTTCCGGAACATGCCAGGCGAAGGTGATCTGCCTGTGCGACAGTTCATGCAGGCGATCGCCGCAACCGGTTATGACGGCTATCTGTCGCTCGAGATCTTCAACGACCAGTTCCGTGGCGGCTCGGCAAAGGCGATCTCCGTCGACGGACGGCGTTCGCTCGTATGGTTGATGGATCAGGTGCGGCGTGAAGAACCGGCACTTGAGATGGCCGTCCCCCCAATGCCCGACCGCATCGGGGTTGGAGGGGTCGAGTTCATCGAGTTCGCGGCCGATCGCCAGGACGCTGGACAGCTTGGATCGCTGTTGCGCATGCTCGGCTTTGTCGAGGCCGGTCGGCATGTCTCGAAGGACGTCACGCTCTACCGCCAGGGCGAGATCAATATTGTCATCAATACCGAGCGGCAGGGCTTTGCCCATTCTTCCTTTGTCGTCCATGGCACGTCGGCATACGCGATGGGCCTGAAGGTCGAGGACGCCGCCGCCACGGTGGCGCGCGCCGAGGCGCTGGGCGCGGAGATCTTTCACCAGCGGGTCGGGCCCGGCGAGTTGTCGATCCCGGCGATCCGCGGCGTCGGCGGCGGACTAATCTACTTCTTCGATGCCAAGACCGACCTGGCAAAGGTCTGGGACATAGAGTTCACGCCGGTCACGGCGGCAAGTTCCGGCAATGGCGTCGGCCTCACCCGCATCGATCATGTCGGGCAGACCATGGCACAGGAGGAGATGCCGAGCTGGCTGCTGTTCTATGTCTCGATCTTTAGGACCACCAAAACCCCCATGGTCGACATCGTCGATCCGGCCGGCCTCGTGCGCAGCCAGGTGATCGAAGGTCTGGACAAGCGCTTCCGCCTCACGCTGAACGGCGCCGAGAGTCACCGCACGCTGGCCGGCCATTTCATCGCCGAAACCTTTGGTTCCGGCGTCCAGCATCTGGCACTCGCGACGGATGACATCTTTGCGACGGCGGCGAAGCTGCAGGCCAACGGCTTCGAACCGCTTCATATCTCGATGAACTACTACGACGACGTAGAAGCGCGCTTCGGTTTGGATCCGGAGGTCGCCGATCGGTTACGCTCAGCCAACATCCTTTATGACCGCGACGACAACGGCGAATTTTTCCAGCTCTATGCGCCGACATTCGGAGAGGGGTTTATTATCGAGTTCGTTGAACGGCGCGGCGCTTATGCAGGATATGGTGCGCCGAACGCACCATTCCGCATTGCCGCGCAAAAACGGCTGATGCGGCCCAAAGGAATGCCAAAGCTATGACGGCTATGAACTTTGCTCGCATTAATGGCGCGACGATCCACTACCGGCATCGCCCCACAGCCGGCGGGCCGACCGTCGTCTTCGCGAACTCGCTCGGCACGGATATGCGCATCTGGAACGAGGTCGAGCGAAGGCTGGCCGATGACTGTACGTTCGTTGCGTTCGACAAGCGCGGACACGGCCTGAGCGAACTGGGTGACGCGCCGCAAACAATCGAGACCCATGCGACGGACCTTGCAGGGCTGCTCGACCATCTTGGCATAAAGCGCGCGGTGATCTGCGGGCTTTCGATCGGCGGCGTCATTGCGCAATGCCTTTACAAGACGCGGCCGGATTTGATCGAGGGGTTGATCCTTTGCGATACGGCGGCGAAAATCGGTACCGCCGAGATGTGGAACGGGCGCATCAACGCGGCCCTGTCGGAGGGCATCGCGAGCTTTGCCGACGACGTGATGCGAAAATGGTTCACGCCGGATTTCCATAACAATCGCGGCGAGGAACTGGCGGGTTATAAAACCATGCTGACGCGCCAGGATCCGGCCGGCTACGCCGCTGCCTGCGCTTCTATCCGCGACGCCGATTTCACCGCGACGACCGCCGCGATCAAAGTGCCGACACTCTGCATTGTCGGCGATCAAGACGGATCGACGCCGCCTGAACTGGTGGAATCGCTAGCCCGCTCAATCCCCGCTGCACGGTTCGAGGTCATCGCCGGTGCGGGCCACATCCCATGCGTCGAGCAGCCGGAAAGGCTCGCCGGGCTGATCCGTGGCTTCCTGAACGACATGCGAAGAGAGCGCAAATGAGCAAGCCACAAAACGGCGACCGATATGTCGAAGGCATGGCGACGCGCCGTTCGGTGCTGGGTGACGCCCATGTCGACCGCGCAGAGGCGGCCAAGACCGAATTCGACACGCCTTTCCAGGAATTGATCACGGAGGCCGCATGGAGCCACGTCTGGTCGCGGCCTGATATCACCAGGCGCGAGCGTTCCATGATCACCATCGCGCTGCTCGCCGCGCTGAAGCAGGACGAAGAGGTTGCGATGCATATCCGCGCCAGCGTCAACACCGGGGCGACGCGCGACGACATACGCGAGGCGCTGCTGCATGTGGCAATCTATGCCGGGGTACCGGCGGCAAATCATGCGATGAAGATCGCCAGGAAGACGTTCGACGAAATGGACGCTCAAGCCGGCAAATCATGACCAACTCGCGCTTTCCCGCCAACCGCACGCCGGAAATCGGCGCCATCTTTCCGCGCGACCGCAACTGGCATCCGCCGGCCTTGACGCCAGCCTACAAGACTTCTGTGCTGCGCTCGCCGCGACGGCCGCTTCTTTCCCTCGACAACACCCTGTCGGAGCTTACGGGGCCGGTCTTCGGCCACAGTATTCTCGGTGAACTGGACAATGACCTCATACATAATTTTGCCGGGCCGGGCGAAAGCGCGATCGGGCCGCGCATCCTCGTCTATGGCCGCCTGCTCGACGAGCGCGGCATCGGCATCGCCGGTGCGCTGCTGGAGGTATGGCAGGCCAACGCCGGCGGACGCTATCGCCACAAGAAGGAGACTTATCTCGCGCCACTCGATCCGAACTTCGGCGGCTGCGGCCGCACCATCACCGGCGAGGATGGCTCCTATTGTTTCCGCACGATCCAGCCGGGGCCATATCCCTGGCCCAACGGACCCAACGACTGGCGTCCAGCTCACATCCATTTCTCGATCTTCGGGCACGGCTTCGCGCAGCGCTTGATCACCCAGATGTATTTCGAGGGCGACCCGATGATCTGGAGGTGCCCGATCGTGCGGACCATCAACGACCGCCGCGCTATTGAAGGCCTCACCGCCGCACTCGACATGGAGGCAACGATACCGATGGATGCGCGGGCATACAAATTCGACATTGTACTGCGCGGCCGCCGCTCGACGCTGTTCGAAAACCGGATCGAGGGCAACTGATGGTCCAGGCTCTCGGCCGGCTGAAGGAAAGCGCCTCGCAGACCGCGGGACCCTACGTCCATATAGGGCTGACGCCCAACTTTGCCGGTATCTCGGGCGTCTATGAACGCGACCTTGGCACCGCGATGGTCAGCGACAAGACCAGGGGCGAACGCATCAGGGTCAACATCCGGGTGATCGACGGCGCCGGCTCGCCGCTGAAGGACGCGCTTGTGGAGATCTGGCAGGCGGACGCCGCCGGCATCTACAATGCGCCCTCGGATCTGCGCGGCTCCGCCGACCCGAATTTTACCGGCTGGGGCCGGCTGCCCACCGACATGACGACGGGCGAATGCTTGTTCGAGACCATCAAACCCGGCCGTGTGCCTTTCTTCGACGGCCGCATGATGGCGCCGCATTTGACGGTCTGGATCGTCGCGCGTGGAATCAACATTGGCCTTCACACCCGCATGTATTTCAGCGACGAGGAAACCGCCAACGCCGAGGATCCCGTCCTGATGCGCATTGAGCAAAGAGAGCGCGTGTCAACGCTGGTAGCGCCGCGCGATGGCGACATCTATAAGTTCGACATTCATCTCCAGGGCATCAACGAGACCGTCTTCTTCGACATATGATCGCAGCATTCGACAATCCCCTCCTGTCCGGGCTTCTCGGCGATGAGAAGATGGCGACGCTGCTCGGCGTCGAGGCCGAACTTGCGACGATGCTGCAATTCGAGAAAGCGCTCGCCGACGCAGAAGGTGCACTCGGCATCGTCCCGGCGGCTGCAGCAAGCGCAATCGGACGCGTCCTCGACAACTTCCGGCCGGAAATCCAGGCCCTGAGGGACGCAACGGAGCGCGACGGCGTCATGGTGCCGGAGCTCGTGCGGCAGATCAGGCTTGCTGTGGGAGAGCCGCATTCAGAGCATGTGCATTTCGGTGCGACTAGCCAGGACGTGATCGACACGGCCATCATCCTGCGAATTCGCGCCTGTATCGACCTGTTGGAAGAACGGCTTTCGGCACTGGTGGTCGCCTTCGCCGATCTCGGCCACCGGTTTGGCGATCGCCCGCTGATGGCCCGAACCCGAATGCAGGCAGCGATCCCGATTTCCGTAGCCGACCGCGTCACAAGCTGGCGCGAACCGCTTGTGCGCCACCATGAGCGGCTTCAATCGGTGCGAATATCGGTTCTCGTCATCCAGTTCGGCGGCGCCGTCGGGACACTCGAGCAGTTCGCAGACAAGGGCGCCGCCGTCCGTGCCGCGCTGGCCCGGCGGCTAAGCCTCGGCGACGCGCCGCAATGGCACAGCCAGCGCGACCGCATCGCTGAGCTGGCCAACTGGCTGTCGCTTGTGACGGGCGGCCTCGGCAAGTTCGGGCAGGACATTGCGCTGATGGCGCAGGCAGGCGACGAGCTGCAACGGGCGGGCGGCGGTTCATCGTCCGCCATGGCGCACAAGCGCAATCCCATCGATGCCGAGATGCTGGTGACGCTTGCCCGCTACAACGCAGTCCAATTGTCGGGAATGCATCATGCGCTGATCCATGAGCAAGAGCGCTCTGGTGCAGCCTGGACGCTGGAATGGTTGATCTTGCCGCAGATGCTCATGGCGGCTGGAGCATCGACCTGTGTCGCGGACAGGCTGGTCCGAACCACAGCGGCAATCGGAGGCAAGGTTGACTGATCCCACTAATGCATGTCGCGCAAAAGTGTGCAGCGGTTTTGCGACAACGACATGCATAAAAACAACAACCTAAAGCGCGTCGCATGAGGCCGGTCAAACGCGACGCGCTTTAGGCGGCTCACGCCGTGGATCTTGCGATTTAGCCGTCTCCGCTACCACTTAGTCGGTAGATCAAGCGGTTACGCAGTAACCATCAGCCACACTTTGCGCTCTCGCAGGCATCGAGTGGGTTGGAAATGGCCGTGCCGTGGTTTGCCGACAATTGTGCGGCCATACCCATGGCGACAGCTTTCCAGCCATCGTCCAACGTCACCTCGACCGGCCCTTCGCCTCGCAGGGCGGCGCAGAACCGCTGATGCTGATAGAAAGTCGAGCCGTTGTGATCGCCGGCCGTCAACAATTGCGGGTCGACCGGGATCTCGACCGTGTACGGTCCCTGCGGAAAACGCGGGCTGACGATCAGCTGCGGCGTCGGCGCCGCGCCGAGATGAGCTGGCCAGAAGCGGCCGGGACCCGGCACCAGGCATTCGACTTTACCTCGCACACCGACGGCGCTGATCTCCTCCTGATAGCGGCTGCCCTCTGCATACATGCACAGTTCCAGCATGGCGCGCGCGCCGCTGGCGAAATCGACCAGCACGTAGCCGCAATCCCAGATATCGGGTGTCTCGCCATCATAACGTTCGTTGAGATGGTTCACTTCCTGTCCGGCCGACGCCATGATTCTTACCGGTTCCGATTTCAGGATCAGCCGCATGAGATCGAAGAAATGGCAGCATTTTTCGACGAACGTGCCTCCCGATCGACGGTTGAAGCGGTTCCAGTGGGCCACCTTGTCCAGGAACGGGTAGCGATGTTCGCGGATTGTCAGCATCCGGATGCCGCCGGTGGCGTCCTGCGCCTGCTCGATGAATCGAGCGACCGGCGGCATATAGCGGTATTCCATCGCGACCCAGACTGGTGCGGTATAGGTCGCGGCGAACGCCTTCACCGCGGCTGCGTCGACTGGATCGGTGAAAAGCGGCTTCTCGACCAGGATGGGCAGCGCACGGATAGCAGCGATTTCCTTGAGCTGTGCGAAATGCACATAGTTCGGACTGGCGATGAGCAGGCAGTCGACGCGCGGATCGGCCGCCACCTCCGCGACCGAGCCGGCGATCGATGCTTGCGGGGCGAGGACTGCCGCGCGGGCGCGCATCGTCGTATCGGGCTCGAAGATCGCCGCGACGCCGACATCGGGCAGCAGCGCGATATTGCGAAGATGCTCCTGCCCCATCATGCCGCAGCCGATGATGCCGTAGGAAATGTGCTTCGCCATAGCCGTTCCTTATCGCAGCCGCGCGACGTAGCGTGCGACGCCATGATCAAACCAGGTCCTGGAAAACTCCGCGCTGGCGCCGTCCTGCATCCAGCCGGTACGCTCGATGAAGCCGGCGGCGGCGCTCGGCGCGAGGCCGAACTCAGGCGGCGCCCATCCCGGCACCTGGCCGACCCCGACGCGGTCCTCTGCACGCAAGATCCAGATGCCGAGCGCCTTGCGGTAGTAGAGATAGAGCGAATCCGACAGTTCTTCGATAGCAACCGTCTCCGCACGGGAACCGTCGAGCCAGATCTCCTCCAGCGCCGCCGGCTTGCCGCCGAGGCTCCGCAGCCGCCTTATTCTATGGGCCTCGCTGCTCGACCCGAACACCGGCAGGTCCGTCGGTTTCGCCAGCCGATCGACTGACAGAACGCGCGCCGTCGGCAGCCCGCCTCCCTCCAGGAGTTCCAGCCGGAACATCGAATAGACACTGGCCACGTCGGGTTGCGAACGTACGTAGTTGCCGGATCCCTGGATGCGACTGAGCAAGCCCTTGCGCTCGAGATCGCCGAGCGCCTTGCGCAAAGTACCGACCGCTATTCCAAGGCCCGCAGCCATGTCGCGCTCCGGCGGAAGCTTCTCGCCCTCGATCATCCTCCCGGCCGCGATCTCGCGGATCAGCATTTCGCTGACCTTTTGATGCATCGGAAGCGCGTAGGTGTTCCTGGACGTGGTCACATTGTCTCCAACTCAAATTGATACACTATTGATCTACACAAACACGAATGATATGCAACAGGGAAATCAAGTCTCTGACAACGAGGGAGTGCCGACATTGACGGTCGTTCCGGTGACGTCCGCAGATCTCGATGCTGCTGAAGTATCGTGGTTTTCCGCTTTGTGTTCCGATGATTTCCGCTATCTCGGCGTACCGGATGGCGCGCTGCGGTCGAGTTGGGAGCACTGCTCCGACATCGTCAAGACAGCCGAAGGACTGGGCTTTCGCAACATCCTGTGTCCCTCGTCCTATCAGGTTGGCCAGGATACTCTGTCCTTCGTGGCGGGCTGCGCTCCGATGACCCATTCGATCAACCTTCTCGCGGCGGTGCGTTGCGGCGAAATGCAACCGATCATGCTGGCGCGCACGCTCGCAACGCTCGACCATATGCTGAAGGGCAGATTGACTATAAACGTCATCTCTTCCGACTTTCCCGGCGAAGTCGCCGACAGCCGCTTCCGCTATCAGCGTTCGCGCGAGGTCATCGAGATCCTGCGTCAGGCCTGGACGCGCGACGAAATCGACCATCAGGGCGAAGTCTATCAATACGGGAAAGTAACCGCCGACCCGGCAAAGCCCTACCAACAGAATGGCGGGCCGCTGCTCTATTTCGGCGGCTATTCGCCCGACGCGCTCGAACTCTGCGGCGCACAGTGTGACGTGTATCTGATGTGGCCGGAGGCGAAGGACGTGTTGGCGCACCGCATGCGTGATGTTCACGAGCGTGCAGCCGCCCATGGCCGCACATTGGATTATGGCCTGCGCGTCCACGTGATCGTGCGCGATACCGAAGCCGAAGCCCGCGAATATGCCGAGGAGCTGGTTTCGAAACTCGACGACGAGCAGGGTAGAGTTATCCGCGCCCGCGCACTGGACGCGACATCCCTGGGCGTCGCCCACCAGGCAAAGAACCGCGCCGGCGCCGACGCACAAGGCTATGTCGAGCGGCATCTGTGGACCGGCGTTGGCCGCGCACGCTCCGGTTGCGGCGCAGCGATCGTCGGCTCGACCGATCAAGTCATGTGCGAGATCGAGGAATACCGGAAAATGGGCATCCGCGCCTTCATCTTCTCCGGCTATCCGCATCTCGACGAGGCCCTGTCCTTCGGCAAGCGCGTGCTGCCGAACATCAACACCTGCTCGCTGCCGCATGCCTATGGCCGGGTGCCGGAAATCACCCCGCCGACTCCGCTCGGAACCGGGGAGCGGCGATGATGATGCTGCGAATGCGCCTCAACGAGATTGAAGCTTCCACCGCAGCCCTTGGCCAGGAGGCGCCTGATGTACCACTTCCTCAACCCCGAGCAGCAACCGATGAAAAGCTTCGTGCCCGGCCCCGACCGCAAGCGCGAGTTCCGTGACGCGCTCGGCCGGTTTGCGACCGGCATCACCGTCGTCACCACGATGACGCCTGATGGTCCCGTCGGCATCACCGCGAACAGCTTTGCATCGGTGTCCCTCGACCCGCCGATCGTGCTGTGGTCGATCGGCAGGCATTCAAGGCGCTTTGCCGCCTTCGCAGGTTGCGAGCATTTCGCGGTTCATGTTTTGGGCGCGGAGCAGATGGAGCTGAGCCAGCGCTTTGCTCGCGTCGGTCAAGCCTTCGACGGCCTCCCGCACGACCTGAACGATGCCGGCGTGCCGCTGCTGGGTGGCTGCCTGTCGCGGTTCGAATGCGTGCGGATCTCCGGGCATGAAGGCGGCGACCATTTGATCGTCGTTGCCCGCGTAAGCGCCGCGACCTTGCGAGACGGCGAACCTCTGCTTTTCTTCGGCGGAGGTTACGGGCGCTTCGAAGACGGTTCGAACGTGACCCCATCGATGTAGTGATGGCCTGGCCCGGACAGCGGTGTGAACCATATGTCTCAGGCGCGAACCGGGCCGGTCGACTGGCGTTGCACGATATGGCAGGCGAATTCGATACGGCGCGGCGGCAGGTCCCCGCCGAGATCGGCGAGCAGGAGGTCGAGCGACGCCGCGCCGATCTCGCGCATCGGGATATGCATCGTCGTGAGGGGCGGGTTTTGGAAAGCCGCCTGCGGAAGGTCATCCATGCCCATGACCGACACGTCGGCGGGCACCTCGTAACCCGACTTCCGGATCGCTATCATCGCGCCGATAGCGAGGCTGTCGCCCGCGGCGAGCACAGCTGTGAAGTCGAGGCCACGAGCCTCGATGCGCCGAGCAATCGCTTCGGCCGCAAGGTCCGGCAGCCAGTCCGCCACCTCCACAGCCATGTCGCCGGCCGCCAGGCCGCGCTCTCGCAGTGCGTCCTGCCAGCCCTCGAAGCGACGCTCGATCGTGCGCCGCCCGCGCCGCATCAGGAACAGGATGCGCCGGTGCCCGAGGTCGAGCAGGTGCTGCGTCGCGAGATGCGCCGCCGAACGGTTGCATGGCGTCAAGCTCGAATGGTGCATCGCCGGGTCGTCGCCGTTTATCAGCACGATCGGCTTGCCGAAACCGCCGCTCAGCGTCAGCACCGCCTCGTCGTCAAGCGTCAGAAACAGGCAGCCGACGACGCTCTTGTCTTGCCTGGCATCATTGAGCAGCGCGATCTGCTCACCGGCGTCGGCGATCGAGCGCGGCACCAGCTCGACGCCGAGAGTTTTTGCGCGCTCGTTCAGTCCGTCGAGCACATAGAAGGTGAACTGGTTGCGGCCATAGTCGATCATCGCAGCGTTGCTTGCGGCGAGGATCACCTTGCGGCCGGCGATCGAAGTCGCGACCGTGTAGTTCAGCTTCCTGGCGGTTTCGATGATCGTCGACCGAAGATCGCCGCGCACGCCCTTGCCGCCGGCAAGCGCCCGCGACGCCGTGCTGACGGAAACGCCACAGCGCGCGGCGATGTCTTCGAGCCGCACGCGCCGGCTGGGCGTGCCGCGCTTCCCGCTTTCGACCTTCACGACCATCGGCTGTTTCCTCACCAGACCTTCATGCTGCAAAAAAATTTCAGATTGCGCAATAAAAAAACTTGTGGCACCCATTTGCCCGACATCGCGCAAACTTGGGAGGAGTAGTGGCGTCGTCCATGAGAGATATGCGCTCAAAGCTCGACCTGCTCGTGCGCGGCATGACTGGCCTGCGCCATGACGGCCGTTTCGACGAGCCCAACCTCGACGGCACGGCCGGCGACTACATCAGCTTCGATTCCTGGGAATGGCCGCAGGGTGTGGGGCTCTATGGCCTCGTTTGCCTCTGGCGGCACAATCGCGACCCGAAGCTTCTGAAGACAATCGAAGACTGGTACGAGCGCCATTTAAGAGCGGGCCTGCCGCCGATGAACATCAACACCACCGCTCCCATGATGGCGCTGGCATTGCTCTGGGGCGAGACACGCGATCCGCGCTGGGAAACGCCTCTCGGCCAATGGGCCGAAAGGCTGCTTCGCGACATGCCCCGCACGCCCGAGGGCGGGTTCCAGCACAATGTCTCAGACAAGATCAACGACGACGAATTGTGGGACGACACGTTGTTCATGGCTGGCCTGTTCCTCGCTTTCCACGGACGCGCGGCCGGCCGGCAAGCTTGCATCGACGAAGCTGTTCGCCAGTTCCTCGTCCATGCTCGCTATCTTGCCGACCCGAAAACCGGCTTGTGGTTCCATGGCTGGACATTTGCCGGCCGACATAATTTTGCCCGCGCTCTCTGGGCTCGCGGCAACGCCTGGATCACGGTCGGCATCCTCGACCTGATCGAAAATGGCGGTGTCGGCAAGCCGGTCGAAGCCTATCTGCTCGGCGTGCTGGAAGCGCAGATCGAAGCGCTGCTGCGCCTGCAGGCGCCATCGGGAGCATGGCACACTTTGCTCGATGACCCGACCTCCTATGAGGAGATGTCGGCCACCGCCGGCATCGGCTATGGTCTCATGAAAGCTGCGCGTATAGGCTTCGGGCCCAAGGCGTGCGGTCCGGCGGGCCGGCGCGCACTCGACGCGGTGCTGGCCAGCATCGACGAGAACGGCGTGCTCGGAAACGTTTCCTATGGCACCCGCATGGGCCATGATCTCCAGTTCTACCGCGACATCCCGATCCAGCCTACCGGCTACGGCCAGGCCCTGGCGATCCTCTGCCTCACAGAGGGGATGATCCATGCTGAAGCTGCCGAGGCGGCGGCATGACGATGCGCGTTCTCTTCGGCGCCGGTCCGGGCGACATCGATGGCTACGGGACGGAGCGGCTACGCGCCGAGTTTCTGGTGGAGAGGCTGTTCGAGCCCGGCCGCATCGCCTTCGCTTACACCCATGTCGACCGCATGATCGTCGGCGGCGCGTGCCCAACCGGAGAGCCGCTGAGTTTCGGCGATGGCGCGGACGTCGGCACGCCTCATCTGTTCACCGCGCGCGAGATGGGGATCGCCAATCTCGGCGGCGCAGGAACGGTGAGTGTCGACCGGCAGCGCTTCGCGCTCGCCAACCGCGATGTGCTCTATGTCGGGCGCGGCGCTAAACAAGTGACGCTCGAAAGCGACAGCGCCGCACACCCCGCCTGGTTCTATATGAACTCGGTTCCGGCCGGCGCAGACATCAAGCATCGGCTGATCACGAAATCCGAGGCGAAGCCGCTTGAACTCGGCGAGGAGCGACGCGCCAACAAGCGCACACTGCGCATGTACATTCATCCGGAAGTCGCGCCTTCCTGTCTGCTGCTGATGGGCATCACGGATCTTGCTGCGGGCAGCGTCTGGAACACCATGCCCCCTCACCTGCACGAGCGGCGTATGGAAGCCTATCTCTATTTCGATCTCGCGGCGGAAGATCGGGTGATCCATCTGATGGGACGGCCGGACAATACCCGCCATCTGATCGTGGCCAATGGCGACTGTGTCATCTCGCCAGCCTGGTCGATCCATATGGGCAGCGGAACCGGCCCCTACGCCTTCGTCTGGGGTATGACGGGCGAGAACCAGGCCTATAACGACGTGTCGCCCGTGCCTGTTGAGACGCTGCGATGAACACCGTGGAACCGATCACGCACGATCTTACGCTGCGCCGGCCGCTCGCGCTCGGCGGCCCCGTCGTTTACTGGCTCGTCGGCACGACGTCTGAGCAGCGCTACGATGTTGCAGATCAGCCGATGCAAGGGGAGATGGATCCCTTCTTCTTCCTGACCAAGCACAAGAATTTCATCCCGCACGAATATCCCTGCCGAACCGAGTTTGCCGCCGAACGCCGCGGGAAACGGCCTAAGCCGCAGGGAGTGTTCGAGCCGGGCCGTGTTTGGCTTCCGTTCGGCTCGCCGCGCGTCGACCTGTCGGGCTTCTGGTTCCGCCCGACCGTGATCGCCACCTGGGCAAGTACCGTGCTCGACGCAGGCTCGGACGGCCGGGCGCGGCTGCGGCTGCGCACCTGCGGCGGCGCCGTTTTGTTCGTCAACGGGATAGAAGCCGTCTGGATGGCGCCCTACGGGCGCAATCTCGAGGCTTCTCAGGATTTCGAGGTCGATCTCGTCGCCGGCGCCAACGAGATCAGTATCTGGTTCGACGATCTCGCCGAGCGTGACGCACGCTACTTCTTCCAACTCGACTATCTGTCAGGCCCAACTGCCGAACAGGTCTTGCCTACGACCGTCAAAGGCGACGTCGCGGCGGCCATGGAAGCCGCTCTCGAGGCGATGCATTTCGAGCGTCCATTTTATTCCGGCGGCGAAGTGGCGCTGGTGACGGATGTCGCGCTGCCGGTTGCCGTGGATGTGGCGATCGTGATCGAGGGCGACTTCATGTCGATCGAGGCGCCCGTGATCTTCCGCCGCCGCATCGAAGCGGGGGCAAGACGCATCACTATTGCCGCGACGGAAGACCTTCCCGCCGACTTCCGGCATTTTGCCGTATCGCTCTCATCTTCAGGCTTTGTTGCCCAGCGGGTCTTCGGCGTGGAGATCTGTCATGCGGCGCGTCAGGGCCGCGCCCCTGCGATCCTTGCCGACAGGATCGGCGAAGCCCTGGAACAGGTCTCCAATTTCGCAGAGGCCGATACCGTGCGCGCGCTGGCGCGGCTGGCGACGGGCCGCGGCGGCGCCGAAACCGACGCCATCATTGCTGCTGCACTGCCGGCGATAGAGGATTGCCACGACTGCGCCGATTTCATCCTGGTTCCACTGCTCTGGTGCCGTCGTGTCTATGGCGACAGGATTGCGGTCGGTCTCCGTCACCGCATTGACGAGGCGATCCTCAATTATCGCTATTGGATGGATGAGCCGGGTAACGACGTGCAGTGGTACTTCTCCGAAAACCACGCGCTTCTGTTTCACACCGCGGCTTATCTCGGCGGCCATCTCTTGCCCGAAGCCCGCTTTGTCCGCTCGGGGCGCACGGGCGCGGAGCAGTCTACCGTGGGCCTTGCGCGCGTGCGCGCCTGGCTCGATCATTTCGAGGAATGGGAAATGGCGGAATTCAACTCCGCCCCTTATTTCCCGATCGATCTCAAGGGGTTGACGATCCTGTACGCGCTTGGGCCAGATGCCGACGTCCGCCGGCGCGCCGGGGCTGCGATCAACCGCCTGCTCGAGATCGTCGCCCGCTCGGCTCAGCAGGGCATGCTTACCGGCGCGCAGGGACGCTCCTACGAACACACGCTGCGCGCCGCCCGTTCGCTGGAACTTTCCGGCATTGCACGCATGCTGTGGGGCAAAGGTTTCTACGGCATGCGCTTCCATGCCCTGCCGCAGCTTGCGCTCTGCCTGCGCGACCATGGGCTCCACGTCCCACAAGAACTGACCGGCATCGCCTGCATGGCCGGCGACGACGCGCAGGAATGGTGCTTCGCGCAGGGCCAGAACCGGATCGCCAAGCTCTACCACTACAAGACCCGCGATTTCGCCATGGGAAGCGCAGCAGCCTATCGCTGGAACGAATGGGGTTATCAGGAAACGGTGCTGCACCTGCGCCTCGGCGGCAATCCCGACGCGCAGATATGGATCAACCATCCGGGCGAGACGATTCATTCAGGCTATGGCCGGCCGTCCTACTGGGGCGGCTCCGGATCTCTGCCGCGCGTGCATCAATACCGCGACCTGGCAGTTGTGCTGTTCAGCTGCGCTGCCGAGCAACCCGACTTTACCCATGCCTGGTTCCCACAGAGCGCGTTCGATGAAGCGAGGGTCAAGGAACATATCGCTTCGGCGCGCGGCGGCGATGGGCTCGCGATGCTGATGGCCGACAGCGCCTTCGAGCTGGTCGGCCGCGGACCGACCGCTGGAAACGAGTTGCGCGTCCCGGGCCATCGAGCCGCATGGATCATCCGCTTGGGCCGGCGCCGGCAATACGGGTCGCTGGAGGAATTCGAGGCGCAGTTCTCTCAGCTCGCGCTCGGCCACGGAAAAAACGACCTTCTGCATGTCAATGACCCGGAATACGGCGACGTGCTGTTCCATCCGGATGGCCGCATAGAGGGTGAGGACCGTGTGATCGATCCGGCCGACTGGCAGGTCACGGGCGAAGCCACGTTCTTCACAGCCGACGCCATCGCAACCAGGTGAGGATCGGATCAAAAGGAGCCCGACAAGCAGCTCGGACAGCGACAATCAAGCGGTGGAAACCGCAAAAAAGGGAGGAGTGAACCATGAGAATGAATACGATAATCCTGGGCCTTTCGGCGGGCCTTCTGTCGTCGACCGCGTTCGCAGGCGACGTTCGCGTGATGTGGTACTCGGATGGCGTCGAGGGCGAGGTTATCCAGGACCTGCTCAACCGCTTCATGAAAGACAATCCGGGCATCAACGTCATTCTCGACAATGTCGCCTACAAGGTTGTCCAGGAGCAGCTTCCGGTCGAACTCGAAGCGGGACGGGGTCCCGATATCGCCCGCGTCACCAATATCAAGGAACTCGCCGACCATTGGCTCGACCTGACGCCTGTGGTGGCCGATCCAGCATACTGGCAGACGAATTTCGGCGACCAGTTCGACTGGATGCGCCCTGACGGTTCCAAGATCATTCCGGGCTTCATGACCCAGATCACGCTGACCGGCGGCTTCGTCAACAAGACGCTTTTCGAACAGGCCGGCGTGCCGATCCCGGCCGACACCGCAACCTGGGACGAATGGATCGATGCCGCCGGCAAGGTGCAGCAGAGCCAGCAGCTCAACGCTGCCTTTGCCATCGACCGCAGCGGCCATCGTATCTCGGCGCCGAACATCTCTTATGGCGCCAATTACATCGGCGGTGATCGACTGCCGGCGCCGATCGATGCCGGCACGAAAGCTTTCGCCGAAAAGCTGGTCAATTGGGTTGCCGACGGCCGCATGAACAAGGAAATCTGGGTGTCGGCGTCGGGCACCACCTATCGCGCCGGGGCCGACGACTTCATCAATGGGCAGATCGCCTACTACTATTCGGGCAGCTGGCAGGTTGCCAACCTCGCCAGCAAGATCGGCAAGAACTTCGACTGGGTGGCGACGGGCTCGCCGTGCGGCCCCGCCGCCTGCACCGGCATGCCGGGCGGCGCCGCGCTGGTCGCCATCAAATACACGAAAAACGCGTCTGAAGTCGGCAAGGTGATGGACTTCCTGGGACGCGAGGACATCGTGCGCGAATTCACCGAGCGCACCCTGTTCCTGCCCGCACACAAGGGCGTTCTCGCCGGCAAGATCGATTACAAGACCGACGACGAGAACGTCAAGGCGTCGCTCGAAGCCTTCCTGAAGGCGTCGGGCAAGATCGCGCCGAATGCCGCCGCCCTGCCGGCATGGAAATGGGGAACTCCGGTTTATGGCGCGCTGGTGACCCGCATCAGTCAGGTCATGGCCGGCGAGATGAAGCTCGACGAGGCTTTCGTCCGCATCGATGAGGACATCAAGGCAAAGGTGGCCGAGGCATCGAAGTAGCGTCGCGGCAGTGTCATGGGAGACGTCCGAAACGGCATAGCAACCCGCGCCGGCGCCATGCTCCTGGCGCCGGTCGGCTGGCTTGCGAATGTTTTCGATGCGCCACTGCGTATGTTGCAACGGCGCACGGGCAGCAATGGCATGGCCGTGTTCTTCCTGGCGCCGAACATGCTGGTGTTCGGCATTTTCGTGCTGTTTCCGCTGGTCATCAACATCCTGTATTCGATGACCGGTGGCGGGGCGCTGTTCCTCGGCGACCGCACGTTCGTCGGCGCCGATCAGTATGGGCGGCTGTTCAGTTGCGGCAGCTATCTCGATCCGAAGAGCTGCACCGAGGACCTGTTCTGGATCGCGGTTTGGAACACCCTGACCTTCGTTGTGCTGCAAGTGGCGATGATGGTCGCCGTAGCGCTTGTCACCGCACTCGTGCTCAACCGTGAGTTGCGTGCGCGCAGTTTCTGGCGCGCCGTGTTCTTCTTCCCTGTCCTTTTGTCGCCGGTCGTGGTCGGTCTCATCTGGCGCTGGATCCTGCAGCGGCAGGGACTGCTCAACCTGATGGTGTTCGAGGCGGGCGGAACCCCGGTCAACTGGCTGGTGGAGCGCAACTGGGCCTTCGCGGCCACGATCATGGTGTCGGTCTGGGCCCATGTCGGCTTCTATGCGCTGATCCTTCTCGCCGGCCTTCAGGCAATTCCGAAAGACCTCTATGAGGCCGCCGAGATGGACGGCACCCGGCCCATGCGCGTCTTCTGGCGCATAACGCTGCCCTTGCTGGCGCCCAACCTCCTGGTCGTGCTGGTGCTGACGCTCATCCGCGCCGTACAGATATTCGACGAAGTCTATGTGCTGACCGGCGGCGGTCCCGGGACCAGCACGCTGTTCCTCACGCAGTACATCTACGAGGTCGGCTTCGCCTCGCTGCTGCGCAATCCGGGGCTCGCCTCCGCGGCCTCGATTCTCATGGGAGCGGTGCTGGTCGTGCTGACCTTGATCCAGCTGGGTATCGCGAGGCGCAACGAGCAGCGGGGCAAAACGCGATGAGCAGGATTGCGGAATTCCTGTTTCGCCGGCGCGGCGGCGCCGGCTGGCACTGGACGGACGTTTTCACCTGGTTCTGGCTGATCGGCGGGCTGATTGTCATGTTCGGCCCGGCGCTCTGGCTGGTCAACTCGTCGTTCAAGACGCCTGCCGCGCTGGCGGAGTTCCCCCCGACTGTTTTGCCCTATGTCACCGCCGAAGCTATCGTGGAAGGGTACGAGGAGCCGCTGCAGCTCTTCGAAGTGCGCAATGATGACGGCAGCGTGCGCGTGCTCGCCGAAGTGCGCCGCCTCGGCACCGTCGCGCAGATGGTCGATCCCGCCAACCCGGGCGAGATCATACGCGTCAACATCCGGAACCGTACGCCCAAGCGCAGCATCGCCTTCGCGCTCGACAATTATGTCCAGCCTTTCCTCGCCTTTGACTTCTTCCTCTATCTGCGCAACTC
This sequence comes from Mesorhizobium sp., assembly GCA_004020645.1. Lineage (GTDB taxonomy): Bacteria > Pseudomonadota > Alphaproteobacteria > Rhizobiales > Rhizobiaceae > Mesorhizobium. The sequence continues at coordinate 109,266 of SAQL01000020.1, forward strand.
GGTCTTCGTCACCGTGGTCGCCACCTTGATTACGCTCCTGACCAATTCGATGGCCGCGTTCGCACTGTCGAAGTACAATTTTCGGGGACGTTCGGCTGTGATGATGCTCATCGTCGCGACGCTGATGGTGCCGCTCTCCGTCATTCTGGTGCCGCTCTATTCGGTCATCTCGGCAATGGGACTGTTCAACTCGTTATGGGGCGTGATCCTGCCCACAGTGGCGACGCCCACGGGCGTCTTCATGCTACGCCAGTACATGCTGACTATACCCGACGAGTTGATCGAGGCAGCGCGCATGGACAAAGCGTCCGAATGGCAGATCTACTGGCGCATCATCCTGCCGCTGACCGCCCCCGCTCTGGCGGTACTTGCGATCTTTTCCGTGGTCTGGCGCTGGAACGACTTCCTCTGGCCACTGATCGTCTTGTCGCGCAAGGAGGTCTATACGCTGCAGGTTGGTCTCAACACCTATGCCGGCGAACTCAACGTGCAGTGGCATTACATCCTGGCCATGACCGTCGTCACCATGATCCCGGTCGTGCTGGTGTTCATTTTCCTTCAGCGCTTCATCACCACCGGCATTGCCGGCTCCGGTCTGAAATAGAGGCTACCATGAGCCAGATCACACTCACCGGCGTATCGAGGGCATTCGGCAAGGTCGGCGTGCTGCACGACATAAATCTCGATATCCTTGACGGTGAGCTGATCGTCTTCGTCGGCCCCTCCGGCTGCGGCAAATCCACGCTGCTGCGGCTCATCGCCGGGCTTGATCGGCCGACAGGCGGCGCCATCGCGATCGATGGCAAGGACGTGACCACCGTTCCGGCCGCCGACAGGGGATTGGCGATGGTATTCCAATCCTACGCGCTGTACCCGCACATGAGCGTGCGCCAGAACCTGGCCTTCGGACTGGAGAACGCCCGTATGGCGCGTGCCGAAATCGATGCGCGCATCGCCGAAGCCGCGCGGATGCTGGAAATCGCGCCGTATCTCGACCGGCGCCCCGGCCAGCTCTCCGGCGGCCAGCGCCAGCGCGTCGCGATCGGCCGCGCCATCGTGCGCAATCCAACCGCCTTCCTGCTTGACGAGCCGCTGTCCAATCTCGACGCCGAGCTGCGCATCTCGACACGCGCCGAACTGGCCGCCCTGCACGAGCGGCTGTCGGCGACGATGGTCTATGTCACGCACGACCAGATCGAGGCGATGACGCTTGCCGACCGCATCGTCGTGCTGCGCGCCGGCCGCATCGAGCAGATTGGCACGCCGCTCGACCTCTACAATCATCCGGCCAATCTGTTCGTCGCCGGTTTCATCGGTGCACCGCGTATGAACCTCCTGCCGGTAAAGGTGGCACCCGGGGGCACTGGCCGGTCAAGCCTCACGCTGGACGGTTCAGCTGGATTCGAGATCGACGGGAACGTCAGCGCGGTGAATGGCGACGTGACGCTCGGGCTGCGGCCGCATCACATCAGCCTCGCCGACGCCGGCAAGGGAGACATTACGGCGCACGTCGCGCTGGTCGAGGCCCTCGGCTCCGAGACAATCGTCCACACCAAGACAAGCGGCGGCCAGACCATGCTTGCGGTTGTCGCCGGACAATGCGCGGTGGCTTCAGGCGATACGGTGGATCTGAAGTTCGATACCAGCCACCTGCATCTTTTCGATGACACCGGCCTGCGCATCGGTGTGAGTTAGATTGTCACTGCGAGGCGTGAATGTCGGCAGCGATGGGACAGCGGGCCATCCGCGATGGCTTCACCCCGCTTTCCCGCTCTTTCGCCGGATCAGCTCGAATATGCCTGAGATATCCTCGTCCCCGAAACCGGCGCCCGCCCGTTCGCGGAACAGTTCCAGCATGGGGTCGAGCAGATCGGTGGCGACGCCCTGCTCGCGGCTAGCGGTAAGGATGTTGTCCAGCGAGGCGGCCTGCATGCCGAGGTTCGACACCACATTTACGCCGTGCCTGCCGCTGTCGATCTTCTCCGCATATCCGGGCAGCTCGCCCATCATAGCGGTCATCCACGGGCTAAGAAGCTTGAGAAACGCGCCGACGCGGATGCCTTCGGAATCGATGAGCGCGATGGCATGGAAGAAGCCCGCGAAAAGGCCATACATGCCGCTGAGCAGGGCGAGGTCGTGCAGTGACGCCAGCCCGGCATCCGCACCGAGATAGTTCGCCGCGCCAAGCCCCTCGAGCGCACCGGCATGCGCATCGAAGGTCGTCTTCGACCCGCTGTAGAGAATGAGCGCGTGTTCCCCACCGATCATCGGGGGCGTCGCCATGATGCCGCCGTCGAGATAGGCAGCACCCAGCCCGGCCACTTGCTCGGCGGCGGCGCGCGCCTGTGCCGGCGTGCCGTTTGTGAGATTGACCAGCGCACGCCCGGAGAGCGCCGAGGCCGCATCATCGATCACCGAATCCGACGCGGCATAGTCCAACACGCACATCACGGTGACGTCGCTTGCGGCGATGGCTTCGGCGGCGGACTTCACCTCGCGCGCGCCTTTGGCGACCAGTGATGCGGCCTTGCCAGGCGTGCGGTTCCAGGCCGTGATCGTGTGGCCCTGTTGAAGAAAGCGGGCGGTCAGCGCCTGCCCCATGGCCCCGAGGCCGATGATCGAGATATTGGCCATGTACGTGCGTCCTTCTAGATTCCGAGTTGCAGCCCCGCCCCTAAGGCGGCGGCTACAAAGAGATGCGATATTGGACGCAGAAGCAGTAGTGGGCTATCTGTAGACCTATCGTCCACATTTAGGAACGATGAGAGCTCCAGATGCTGAATCTCAACGACCTCCTCGTTTTCGTTCAGGTGGTGGATCACGGCGGTTTCGCTGCGGCGGGGCGCGCCCTGGGCATCCCCAAGTCCACGCTCAGCAAACGGCTCTCCGAGCTGGAAAAGGCAATTGGCGTGCGTCTGGTCCAGCGGACCTCGCGCAGCTTCGCCGTGACCGAGGTCGGCCGAGATTTTCATCGCCATGCCGCCGCCATGCTGATCGAAGCGGAGGCGGCGGAGCAGGTCATCAAGGGTCGTCTTGCAGAACCAAGCGGAACCGTGCGGATCACGGCATCGCTGCCGATCGCTCAATTCCGTTTGGCGCCGCTGCTTCCGCGTCTCGCTGCGAGCCATCCGAAGGTCCGCATCATGCTCGACGTCTCCGACAGGTTCGTGGATATCGTGCAGGAGGGCTTCGACATCGCCATCCGCAACCACTTCGCCCCATTACCGGATACCGAACTCGTGCAACGTCGCATCTATTACGACCCCGCCTGGCTCGTCGCCTCGGCCGATTACATCAAGGAGAAGGGCATGCCTTCTCGACCCGAGGAAGCGAATGGGCTCGATGGGCTCATGGCATCGTCGTCGGACAGGGTCTGGACGCTTCACGATGGGCAAGGCGCCGCTGCCGAGATCGAGCCATCGCCGCGCTATTTCGCCAACGAAACCGTCTCCTTGCGGGAAGCCGCCAGGGCGGGGCTCGGAGTGGCTTGCCTGGCGAGCAGCTTCTGTGCGCCGCTGATTGAATCCGGCGCGCTTGTCCGCATCTTACCGGACTGGACAGCGCGTGGCGTGGCGACGACTCTGCTGATGCCGCATCGTCGCGGGCAGCTTCCCTCGGTTCGGGTCGTTGCCGACCATCTGATCGCTGAGCTCTCGCAACGGCCACCCGGTGCTGACCTGATCAATGCACGTTGATCTCCTCAGGCACGGTGGAATCCTCGGCCAATCTCGGTCGATTTGGACCACATCATGTGCCTCGTGGGAGCTGATCCAAACAACAGTGGTAGGTCACCAAGACGGCTCGGGATATCGGAGTGGGATCGATCGGGATTCGTCGCTCCCGAAGTTTATGTCCGCTTACCGGATCCAGCCCCACAATATCGCAAATCGGCGCAGAGCTTCAACGACGCAGGCTGGCGTGGCGGGCATGCTCGCGGATCTCTTCGCGAGAAATGCCAGCATCCGCCAGTGTGCTGTCCGGGGCCTGCCTCAAGCTCGCAAGCGTCTGGCGATAGGCAAGCCAGCGGGCGAAACGGTGTCGAAGTTTATACAACATGATCGTCTCCTTTGGCGCGCAGAATGCCCGCGCGCCTGGGTTGGTCGAAAGCGCAAAGCATCTGCGCGAAGCGCTGCGCGATCGAAAGGATTGCGTTGGCCTCTTGGCCAGCCGAGGCGTTTGTCATTGTCGCTCCAAGCAGGATTGTCCAACGCCTCCAATGCCTGGATACTTGCGCGTGATGCCCGCTTCGCGCTACAGCCACGGTCGCAAGGAGTTTTTCATTTCTGCAAAATGGATATCGACTGGGACGATCTGAGATTGTTTCTCGACGTTGCGCGGCTGGGTGGCTTGAGCGCAGCGACGGGACCCACGCGCCTCAGCGCAGCCACCCTTGGACGACGCGTCACTGCGCTCGAAAAGCAGATCGGCGAGCCGCTGTTCGTGCGTCAGCAGACAGGCTACCGGCTGACCTCGGTCGGTGAAGAACTGCTGCGGCGCGCCGAAGACGTCGAGGCAGCAATGCAGTCGCTGACCCGCTGGCGCGAGGGGAACCTGCCCGACCGCATTGTCCGCGTCTCGGCCGGGCCATGGACCTCAGCCTTCGTTTCCGCCCATATCGGCGAGATCTGGACGGTCGATGACGGCATAAGGGTGGAGCTCGTCACCACCACCGACCGCGTCGACATCGGCCGCCGTGCCGCCGACATCGGCATCCGCAGCGAGCGCCCGACCGAGCAGTGGCTGGCCGGCCGTCAGAGCGGCAAGGTCGCCTACGCCATTTATTCCGGACGCCGCCTGATCAACGGTATCTCTGCCGGGTTGTTCGTCGGCGTCACCGGCGAAGCGTCAAAAATTGCCTCGGCGCGCTGGCTGCAAGCCCATCACGGCGACCGCATCGCCGTGCGCGGCAACAACACTCATTCGGTGCGCGAACTGGTGGCCGCCGGCGCCGGCCTTTCGATCTTTCCGTGCTTCGTCGGTGACAGCGATCCGCGGCTGGTTCGCGTCGCTCAGCCTATCCCCGAACTCGAAACCGACCAATGGATCGTCACCCATCACGAGGAACGTCACTCGCCGCCGGTACGAAAAGTCGCCGACCGGATTACCGCCTTGATGCGGGCGCAACAGCCGCTGTTTCGCGGCGAGACGCCGATCCGGTAAGCCTCAGGCGTCGATCGGCCGCCAGCTGAGCCGCATGCTGGCACTCATGCCGGACTCCTGCGCCGTCAGGCCTAGGCCGTAATACTTCAACAGGGACTCGAACTCGCCATGCCGCTGCGTCCAGCCGCTATTCGCGGCACCGACCATCGAGCCCAGCGGACGCGTTGTTCCATTGCTGACCTCAAAAAGAGCGCTGTTAACCAAATTTTCTCACCCGCCAATGCTTATTCGCGCGACTGAAGGGGTGAGGTGATCGATGTGCGATTCAAACATAAGCGCATTTCCGCTGCATCGGCGGCGGAAATTGGTCGAAGGGATCGCCCTGGTCCTGGAGTCCAAGAACGGGGAGGACGCGAACGCCTTCTGGCGCAACACCGCCAAGGCAATTCTCGTTCAACTATCCGAATCAGGAATTGCACACGGGCTGGCCGAACAGGAAGTCGGAACGCTTCTTCATGCTGTCTTGGATGATATAGCCACCCGCAGTGCGGCGAAACTGGCACAATAGCATCGGCTGGCTCACGACGATGGATTGCCGCGTGGCACCACTGCATCCCTCAAATGCAAGGTTTCTCAATGCGGATGAAAAGATCGGCGCGGTTCGTCGAAATCATGCCTCACCGTTGCAGACACCAGCCAGTCGGGTCATGAAGGCTCGGATGAGCCCTGACGCCCCTTACTGCGCAAGGGGGAGGAAATCCTGCGCATAGGCGCGATCACGCCCGGTCTATGTAGCTGCGCCCCACCATGCGCACCTACAACACGAAGAAGTCGTCCACTGTGAGGAATGTGCTCGGGTCCACGGCGGCAAACTTGACAGCCGCCGCTCCTCCTGCCCCGTCCACATCGAACAGCAGATCGCCGGTCTGCTTGTCGTAAACGATGTGGTCGCTGTCATCGACGGCGTGCTTGCCGACGACGAAAACCGCAGCGGAAAGCGAGCCGGCCGACAGCCCGACGAATGCGGAGCTGTCCAGCCAGAACACATCGTCGAGCGCATTGAAGTCTTCTATCCTGTCGTAGTTCGCCGGCCCAAGTGCGTCGAACACGAAGACATCCCTGCCCCCCTCGCCGGCCAGCCGGTCGCGGCCGGCGCCGCCATTGAGGATGTCGTCGCCAGCACCACCTCGCACGTCGTCGGAGCCGGCGCCGCCGTCGAGGACGTCGTCGCCAGTGTCACCGCGGACGCCGTCTGCGCCCTCACCACCGCTGATCTCGTCATCGCCAGCGCCGCCCTTCAGCCAATCGGTGCCCGCGCCTCCAATGATGTCGTCCGCGCCCGCGCCGCCGAACAGCTGGTCGTGGCCGGCACCGCCGTCGAGCGTATCGTTGAACGGGGTGCCGCTGATCCGGTCGCCGCCGCCCAGCCCGGCGACGAGCATGGCATGATCATGGCTTGCGTAGCTCGCGATGTTTTTGGCGTCGGTCAGGGTAATGGATTCGGCCGGCGGAGTGACGGTGATCGTAATCGTCGCCACATTGCTGTTGCCCTGGCCGTCCGTAGCGTAAACCGTAAAGCTGTCGGTGCCGATGAAGCCGGCCTCCGGTGTGTAGTCGAACAGGTTTCCGCTCAGAAAATCCGCATGATAGTGCAGGGTAGTGCCATATTGACCCTGGTGAAACGGATAGTGGTTACCGTCGAAACTCGTCTCCTGCTCGAGGATGCCGCTGTCCGGCCCGTCCAAGACGATAAAGTTCAAGAGATCGTAGTCGGCATCTGTCGCGCTGAACTTGACGTCGTCGAGAGATTGCGCCTGCGAAATCGACAAGTCCAGGTCGGCTACGGTGGGCGCGTGATTAACGAAGGTGTCGGACTGAAGCACGCCCCCTTTCAAGATGATCTGGTGCTGACCGTATTGGGTGTTTTCGCCGCCGAAATATTCGTTCGCCCCGATCCATGTCACCGTGAGGTCGTCGGGGCTGTCGGCGCTGATCGAGACGATCCGGACCGACCGGAAGGCCGCCTGGTCGGACACGGTGCGGAGAAAATTGCCTTCGTTGTCGAAGACCTGCGTTTCCACTGTCGTCCAGGATTCGGTCCTGCCCTCGTGGGTGAAGCTGGTGATGGTGAAGAAGCCGTCGAAGACATCGACCGAAGCTAGTTCGATCCCACCGAAAGGGAAATCCGGCTTTGCGCCGATCGGTCCGATTACGTCGCCGTCTGTTTCCGTAATGCTGAAAAGGACCGAGTCAGGGGTCGGATTGGGATTCTCGGGTTCGTTCCATACGATGAGTTCACTGCCATTGCTTAGGGTCGGCATCCCGTCTCTTCCTTGCCTTTGCGCCTGGACATGCCGCGGATGCCCCCAATTCCAACAATAACATGTTGCGCGAGACGGATCGGTGACAAACCCAACCGCCCTTCGCCTTCTTCGAATGTGGTTAATTCCGAACTGTCTGATTGGATTCGGCAATGGGCCGACGCTGGCGAAATCCAGTCGGCGATGCGGCGAGCCGACGAGATGCGGTCGCGCTGGGCATCAGGCACTGCGGACCCAGTGATGGGCTCAAGTAACTTCAATCGAATGTCCAATCGGTATCAAGCGGCGCGGGATGGAGCCAACCGTAGCCTCACCGATGTCGCCATGCTCAACGGCACCAATACATCTGAGGTAAGCCGCCTCCCCCTTCGCTTTCATTGCCCCGAAAATTGCGGCCAGCATCGTCGCAGGTGATCAACCTGTCGAACTAACGGCGCACCGGCTCTCACGGGTGTCCGACCTGCCGCTCGGCTGGACCAGCGTATGCTTCTGCGCTTGGTTAGACTGGTCAACCGGAGACGATACGTTCAGAGCGAGAAAAAAGGCCTGGGCGCCGCCGAGCGCCCAGGCAGCCCATCATGGCCGGTTCACTTCTTCCCGACATCGGCGGCCGCCTGCTTGATGAGGTTGGCGACAGCTGCGGGATCGGAGACGTAGACAGCGTGGCTGCCGGGCACCTCGACGGTCGTCGCCTGAGCGCGGCTTGCCATCTGGCGCTGCGCCGACGGCGGGATCATCTTGTCGTCCTTGGCAACGAGATACCATGAGGGCTTTGCCTTCCAGGCCGGAGCGGTGACCTTGCCTTCGAGTGCCGCCACACCCCACGGCACCTGCGAATCCGCCATGAAGGAGGCGAGTGAGGGACGGACGTCGGCGGCGAACGAGGCGGCGAACTTTTCCTTGTCGAGCATCAGGAAGCCGTCGACGGGGGGCAGGATCGGCGGCACCGGCGCTCCGGGCGGCGGGTTGGCGATCAGGCTCGAAACCGTCTCGTCGGCATCCGGCGCGAAGGCTGCGATATAGACGACGGCAGCGACCTTGGGATCGGTGCCGGCCTCCGACACCACGACGCCGCCATAGGAGTGACCGACCAGGATGACCTTGCCCGGAGCGGCGGCGATGGCACGCTTGGTGACAGCGACATCGTCGGCGAGCGAGGTGGTCGGGTTCTGGACGATAGTCACGTCATAGCCGTCCTTCTTGAGGATCTGGTAGACGCCGTCCCAGCCGGAGCCATCGACGAAGCCGCCATGCACGAGGACGACGGACTTTGCTGCAGTGTTCGACATGTGAGTTCTCCTTTTCAAAACGTTGGTTGAAGCGTTTGTTGCAGGAGGACTATGCGGCAGGGCTGAGGGAAGCGCTTTGAGGCGGCCTTCAGGGCTTCTTGATTTTGCATTGAGATCGCTTTGATTTTGCGTCCACGACGCGGCTACAGTGTCGGCATATCTGCCGCGCGGTCTGGAGCGATTGATTTTGCCATATCATTTTGAGGATTTTGCTCTTGACGGCGATCGGCGCGAACTGCGTCGCGGCAACGAACTGGTCTCCGTCGAGCCGCAGGTGTTCGACCTGTTGCAATACCTGATCCGCAATCGCGAGCGGGTGGTGAGCAAGGACGATCTGGTCGATGCTGTCTGGCAGGGGCGCATCATTTCTGACGCCACGCTCGCCAGCCGCATCAATGCCGCCCGAAATGCGCTCGGCGACAGCGGCGACGAGCAACGCCTCATCCGCACCATCCTGCGCAGGGGCTTTCGCTTTGTCGGCACTGTCCGCGAGGAGGTCCAGATATCGGAAGCAGGGGCGATCGCCGCGATGGAGCAATCGAAGCCTGGCTCTCGCATTCCCGCCCGTCCATCGATCGCGGTGCTGCCCTTCGTGAATCTGAGCGGCGATCCGGATCAGGACTATTTTGCCGATGGCATGGTCGAGGACATCATTACCGGGCTGTCGCGGATCCGATGGCTCTTCGTCATCGCGCGAAATTCCTCCTTCACCTACAAGGGCCGCGCGGTCGACGTGAAGCAGGTCGGGCGCGAGCTCGGCGTGCGCTACGTTCTGGAGGGCAGCGTGCGCAAGGTGGGAGGCCGTGTGCGCATCGCCGGCCAGCTTATCGACGCCGAGGACGGCAGCCATCTGTGGGCCGAACGCTACGACCGCGACCTGACCGACGTGTTCGCGCTGCAGGACGAGATCACCGTCAGCGTGGTCGCGGCAATAGAGCCCAATTTGCGCCGGGCCGAGATCGAACGCGTCCGGCGCCGGCGCCCCGACAGTCTCGATGCTTATGATCTTTTGCTTCGTGCGCTGTCCGATGTCTACACCTTCATGCCGCAGGGGGCGTCCAAGGGTCTGCCCCTGCTCGACCAGGCTTTAGCCATCGAGCCGACCTATGCCCTTGCCCACGGCTTTGCCGCCTGGGCGCATCAGACGCTGTTCATACGCGGCGGCATGCAAGCGGAGCACCGCGAGAAGGCGGCCCGCCATGCCCATGCGGCGATCGAGTACGGTTCGGGCGACGCGATGGCTCTCGCTCTGGCCGGGTTCACCATCGGCCTGGTGGAGCATGACCGCAGGCTGGCCGACGAGGCGTTCGCGGCAGCCCTGGCGCTCAGCGCATCCTGCGCCTTCGTCTATGCCTTCGGCTGCGTGCCGGTGGCCTATGGCGGCGACGCGGCGCGGGCGATCAACTGGGGCGAGCAGGCGATGCGGCTAAGCCCCCTCGACACGATGAGCTGCGTGCCGCAAGGCATCATCGGCTTCGGCAATTTCCTGTCCGGCCGACACGAGCTAGCCGTCATAGCAGGCCGGCGGGCGGTGGAACTGAACCCCGGCTTCAGCATCCTGCACGGATGGCTGGCGGCACCGCTAGCCAGGCTCGGGCAGCTCGACGAGGCAAAAGCCTCGGCTGGGCGGCTGCTCTCGCTCGACCCGCACTTCACCATCGGGCGCTGGTCCGCTGCCGTCGGAATTGCGCCTGATATCCTCGATGACGTCACCGACGCCATGCGTATGGCAGGTTTGCCGGCATAGGCATAGCCAGTAAAGGCGCATGCCCAAACAGCGCACGTCGGTCGCCGCCTTGACGAAAGAAAGAGCCTCGCGGCGACCCTGCGCAAGTCCATCGCGACGAGACAATTCCGACTGGATATCTGGAACGGTTGCGGTTTCGCAGGGCGCTGCGCGGCGAACGGTGGAGGTTGCGGCGCCGCTTATCGACGATCTTTTTTCCAAACTGCAGGAGAGACGAGCGGACGTGCGGTTGTCACGTCCCAGTGCTATGCGGGTGGTGCAATAGCGTTTTCCGAGTGTAGCAAATGTCCAATCTGCCGATTTCATCGAAGCCTATATCGCCGCCTATAACCGCAGAATGACAAGCAGGTCCGACCTCTATGCGAGAGCGGCCCTGTTCCTCCCGACAGAACCGCCGCACATCGGGATGCGCAATGGCTTGTCAGATCCGCTTTAGCTCGAGCGCATGGCGATGCCTACGCAGCGGATAAACGCGAGATGTGCGTTCGCGCTCCCCGGTTAACCGCTTCCTTGTCAAGGTTGATGATGTCGATGTTTGTTCAATAGCAAGCTGTCGGTTGTGGTGGTCAGTTCAAAAAGATTGATTTGTGCGGCACACCCGCTGCCTAGATGTTACGGACTTCGCATGAAGGGCCGATTACGAGGGGTAACCATGGTTCGCACTGCACGCCTCCGCCACGATTCTCTGGCCGCCCCCTCCAGCAGAAACGTCCCTGCAAAATGGCTCGCCGCCGCGGCCTTCGCGGCGATCGGCTTGCTCGCGGCCCCGGCCGCACAGGCGCAGGAAGCGCCTCCCGCGCCCGTCGTCACGGTAGCCAAGCCGCTGGTGCGCGATATCGTCGAGGACGATGAGTTCGTCGGCCGTTTCGAAGCCGTCGACCAGGTTTCGCTGCGCTCCCGCGTCGGCGGCTATCTCGACCAGGTCCATTTCCAGGACGGTACGCTGGTCAAGCAGGGCGACCTCCTGTTCACCATCGACCAGCGGCCGTTCAAGGCGGCGCTGAACCAGGCGCAGGCGCAGGTCGACTCGGCCAAGACCCTGGTCGAATTCAGCAAGATGCAGTTCGAGCGCGCCGAGACCCTGTCGCGCGAAGGCAACATACCGGTTTCGACACTGGACGACCGCCGCCGCGAATATCTCGCCGCCCAAGCGCAACTGGACGGCGCGGAGGCGGCACTTGAAAACGCAAGTCTCGATCTCGAATTCACCGAGATCAAGGCGCCGTTTTCCGGCCGGGTCGACCGCCGGCTCATCTCGCCGGGCAATCTGGTGCAGGCCGACCAGACCGTGCTGACCACCATCGTTTCGATCGACCCGATCAACTTCTATTTCGACATTGATGAGCGGACCTACTTCGCTTATGCGCGCGACGCCCGCGAGCGCGGCGGCGTCATGCAGGAGGGCGCCGGCGGCGTCGATGTTGTCGTCCGTGTCGCCGACCGTGATGAAGCGACGTTCAAGGGCAAGCTCGACTTCGCCGAGAACCGTCTGGACGAAGCTACCGGCACGATGCGGGCCAGGGCGCGCTTCGACAACAAGGACGGCGTGCTGCAGCCGGGCATGTTCGGCCGCATCAACGTGCCCGGCTCGCTGCCGCATCCGGGCGTGCTTCTGCCTGACGAGGCGATCGGCGCCGACCAGAACCGCCGCATCGTCTTCGTTGTCGACGAGGCAGGCCTGATCTCGGCCAAGCCGGTCCGCACCGGCCCGCGCATCGACGGCTATCGCGTTATCCGCGAGGGCCTCACCGGCGAAGAGACCGTGGTAATCAACGGGCTGGTGCGAGTGCGGCCGGGCGTCACCGTCAAGTCCGAGATGACCACGTTGCCGCCCAAGGTTGAAGCCGAAGGGCAGACGCAATGAACTTCGCCCATTTCTTCGTCAACCGCCCGATCTTCGCGGTGGTGCTGTCGATCGTGCTCGTGCTCGTCGGCGGCATCGCCTATACGCAGCTTCCGGTCGCCCAATATCCCGAAATCGCGCCACCGACCATCGTGGTGCGCGCCTCCTATCCGGGCGCCGACGCCGAGACGGTCGCCGCGACCGTGGCGACGCCGATCGAACAGGAAATCAACGGCGTCGAGCACATGCTCTACATGTCGTCCTATTCCTCCGGCGAAGGCTCGATGTCACTCACCATCACCTTCCGCCCCGGCACCGATCTCGACGCGGCGCAGGTACTGGTCCAGAACCGCGTCTCGATCGCCGAAGCGCGCCTGCCGGAAGAGGTGCGCCGGCTCGGCATCACCACGGCGAAAAGTTCGCCCGACCTGATGATGGTCATCCATATGCTGTCGCCCGACGACACATATGATCAGCTCTACGTCTCGAATTATGCGCGTTCGCGCGTGCGCGACGTCCTACTGAGACTGGACGGCGTCGGCGACGTGCAGATCTTCGGCGAGCGCGAATATTCGCTGCGCGTCTGGCTCGACCCGGAAAAGCTGTCCGCCTACGGCATGACCGCAGGCGACGTAGTCCAGGCGCTGCGCGACCAGAACGTCCAGGTGTCGGGCGGCTCGATCGGCGCGCCGCCGATTGGCGACGGCTCGGCCTTCCAGTATACGGTCACCACGCAAGGGCGCTTCGAAGACGCGCGCGACTTCCGCTACGTCATAGTCAAGTCGACCGAGGACGGCCGCTTGATCTCCCTGCAGGACGTGGCGCGCATAGAGCTCGGCGCCAGGGACTACGTCACCAATTCCTATCTCAACAACAAGGCGGCGGTGGCGCTCGGCATCTTCCAGCGGCCGGGCACCAATGCCTTGGCCTCGGCGGAAGAAATCCAGGAGACCATCGCGGCGCTTTCGGAGGATTTCCCGCAGGGGCTGGCCTACGAGATCATCTACAATCCGACCGAGTTCATCGCCGAATCTATCAACGAGGTCTATGTCACCATCGCCGAGGCGATCCTGCTGGTGGTGATCGTCATCATCGTGTTCCTGCAGTCGTGGCGCATGGCGATCGTGCCGATCGTGGCGATACCGGTCTCGCTGATCGGCACGCTTGCCGTGCTGCTCGCCTTCGGCTTCTCGCTCAACATGCTCACTCTGTTCGGGCTGGTGCTGGCGGTCGGCATCGTTGTCGACGACGCCATCGTGGTTGTGGAAAATATCGAGCGGAACATCCGGCTGGGGCTCGCTCCGCGCGCCGCTGCGCACAAGACCATGGATGAAGTGGGAAACGCGGTCCTCGCGATCTCGCTGGTGCTGATCTCCGTCTTCGTTCCGGCGGCTTTCATTCCCGGGATTTCCGGCCAGTTCTATCTGCAGTTCGCCATCACCATCGCGGTCTCCACCGCGATCTCCGCATTCAACTCGCTGACGCTTTCGCCGGCTCTCGCTGGCGTGCTTTTCAAGCCGCACACCGAGGAACATTCGAACTTCTTCCTGGCAAGGTTCGGCCGCGCTCTGGCGAACGGGTTCAACAACGGGTTCGACAGGATGGCGGACGGCTATGCGTGGCTGGTGCACAGGCTGGTCGGCACGACTCTGGCGCTTGCCGCCATGCTGCTCGTCTTCGCAGGCCTGCTCTACGCGACCTATCACATGCTGCAGACGGTGCCGCGCGGCTTCATCCCGAACATGGACCAGGGTTATGCGATCGTCGTCGTGCAATTGCCGGAGGGCTCTTCGCTCGCCCGAACGGACGCAGTCATCCAGAAGGCGTCGGATATCATCCGCGAGACGCCGGGTGTCGCCAACGCCGTCGCCTTCGCAGGATTCAACGGCGCGACATTCACCAACGCCAGCAATTCCGGCGTGATCTTCGCGCCATTCAAGAGCTTCGAGGAACGGCTCGAGAGCGGCGATACTTCCGACAAGATCATCGGCACGCTGTTTGGCAGCCTCCAAAGCATCCAGGAGGCCTTCATCATCGCGCTGCCGCCGCCGCCAGTGCGGGGCATCGGCAACTCCGGCGGCTTCAAGATGATGCTCCAGGAGCGCAACAGCGCCGACATGCGGCCGATTCTGGCGCTGGCCAACGAAATCGCCGGCAAGGCCAACCAGACGCCCGGGTTGATGGGCGTCTTCACCACCTTCTCGGCCTCCAGCCCGCAATTCTTCCTGGCGATCGACCGCGACAAGGCGCGCATGCTGAACGTGCCGATCCCCAACATCTTCGAGACGCTGTCGATCAATCTAGGCACCGCCTATGTCAACGATTTCAATGCCTTCGGTCGCGTCTACCAGGTGCGGGCGCAAGCCGACCAGGCTTTCCGCATCGATCGCGACGACATATTGAAGCTGAAGGTGCGCTCGGCGGCCGGCGACCTGGTGCCGCTCGGCACACTGATCGAGATCCGCGACGTCACCGGTCCCTCGCTCGTGCAACGCTACAACATGTATGTCTCCGTGCCGCTTCAGGGCAATGCAGCGCCGGGCGTCGCCACGGGCACGGCGCTCGACCTGATGGAGGGGATCGCAGCCGAATCGCTGCCGCAGGGCACTTCCTTCGAATGGACTGAACTCGCCTTCCAGGAGCGGCAGACCGGCAACACGGCGGTCTTCATCTTCGGCCTGTCGGTTCTGTTCGTCTTTCTGGTGCTCGCCGCGCTATACGAAAGCTGGATTACGCCCTTCGCCATCGTGCTTATCGTCCCGCTCAGCGTGCTGGCCGCCCTCTTGGGCGTCGCCTTCCGCGGTCTCGACAACAACATCCTCGTGCAGATCGGGCTGATCGTGCTCATCGGCCTGGCGGCGAAGAACGCGATCCTGATCGTCGAGTTCGCGCGCCAAGGTGAGGAGCGCGGCCTTGACGCCGTCGAGGCGGCTGTCGAGGCCTGCCGGCTGCGGCTGCGGCCGATCCTGATGACGGCATTCGCCTTCATCCTGGGCGTGGTGCCGCTAGTGATCGCCAGCGGGCCTGGCGCGGAAATGCGCCAATCGCTCGGCACGGCCGTGTTCTCCGGCATGCTGGGCGTGACGTTGTTCGGCCTCTTCCTGACGCCGGTCTTCTACGTTGCTCTGCGCAGGACATTCCGGCGCAGGCGGCCTGAAGCCGGCCCGACCCTGGCTTCCAAGAGCGGCGCAGCCGAGTAGACGCCGAGCCGATGAGGCGCCGAGCTACCCCAACTCGAACCGAAAGGCCGCAGTTCTCGTGTCTGGCGCTGCGCTCCCTCGCCTGCTTGCATCGGCGCTACCTCCTTGGCCGGTCGCGCAGCGCATTGGAATTCGCCGGTCGTCTCCGCATGGCCGCCTACGGCCGGAACAGCCGTTTCAATACGAAATGGACCGGCAAGTAGGCGACCAGGGGCAGGAGCACCATGTACAGGCCGAGATACATGCGTGGCGGCAAGATCTTCTGCGGCTCCGGACCAAACCCGTGCACCCAGTTGATGTTCTCGTCGGGCCGGGTGAACCAGTAACTTGCAACCAGCACCACCCAGGCGAGAGCGGTCTGCGCTTTGAACGCCCGGCGGTCGTAGCCTTGCCGGATCAGCATGAAAATAATGATGACCGGCATGAACAAATGAAAGCCGGACAGCGCCCTCGCATATGCGGGCTCCCTTGGATCGAACATGTAGGCAGCGAGCCCGGTCAGCTTGCCGCCGGTCACGAAGTCCGCCAACCAGGCGAACTCGAGCGGCAGAACGCCGACTGCCATCATCGAATAGAGGAGTCGGCTGCCGGTCCACAACGCGATCAGCACGGCAAAGAGCGCAATATCGGAGAACCACAGGAAATTGCCGGGGCCGTATCGCAACCAGTATACCGGCGTGAGCACGGCGACAAAAAGCGTATAGGGCAGAGTGATCCAGAGCGGGTATTTGGGGATCTGGGCTTTACTGCGCTGCTTTGCCGCCATGGCTGGCCCTTTCGCGGACTGGCGCGGCGGCAAAACGCCAATCGTAGGCGCAAGGACTGCTCTCGAGCCATCAATGGCTTCGCCGCCTGGGCTCAATCAGCTTTATCGATCCTGGATCCTTTATGCTCGCGAAGGTCTCGAAACCGACTGAGGTGAACGCACGGATCTCGGGGATAAATGTTTGCAGCCTCATAGCGTTCCATGGGCCGCCGCTTCAGCCGCCCGTCGGGCTAAATGGAGGGCCGAAGTCCTCGTAGATCAGCCGCTCATACTCGGCCTCAGCCTCGCCGTAGCCACCGTCGGCCAAGCTGACGAGCCCCTCACGGTCGGGTTCGAGTCCAATGCGTGGGCAGAAAATAGAAAAAGTAATGAAACTTAAGCGATGGATTTGGTGGGCCCGGAGGATGTTTGGAAAAGAAGCTAAATCAAGCGATTAGGGACAAGTGGGATCGCGACGCATTCAAATCTGTTCCAATGTTTTTCGATGTTTTTGTCCCACCTACGGCGCTACATTTCGCTCGATGAATGCCCCGCTCACCTTAGCTCTGCGACGGGCAGGAGTGTCTTGGTCGGGGCCGGAAGCTGACTTGCGGCTTCGAGGCCTGGAATGTGAGAAGCGGACATTCAGGCGCCCCCCATGCATCGACGTGAACTGACCCGATGCTGCCGTTCCACGGAACCGCGTTGGAGGTCCGGATTGGAGTGGGAAGGCGGACATTTCACCTCATCGAGGCGGGTTACGCGATTCCGACGGTCCTCGTTATTGCCGACCCCGACGGCGTTGGCCACGCCCGCGCCAAACTCGCCGTTCATCTCGATCGCGGACAGCTTCGGATCACGTATGGCACCGCGGCTCTAGCTGCGGTCCGCCTCTTTGAGGTGCCGCTCGGCCTGGACGTCATTGTTCGCCTTGAGCGCCAGGTAGGAACTGCGCTCGTGACAGCGCATGCGATTGATGATCACGTCGAGAGGGACCGGCTGACGCTCTCGCGTCGCCTTGTTGAGCACGCCGTCTGCCCTCACGCGATTTTCGGCTAGCCAAGTCGATGCCGGCGTTCTTCGCCTCGCCCCGCAGGAACTGGGAGGCTGACTTCGATGACGTCGTCGGGGCGCTCGGGCACGGGACATCATACAGCAGCCTACCGGCAAAGTCGTGGATATGGCTCATGCTGTCCCGCGCGATCACGGCCTTGTGGGCAACCTCGCCGATCACCTTCATCGCCGACGGCCAGCTGAGCACACGGCGCCTCGCGCGAGTTCGACTCGCGCACCCTATGGCTCCGCTGCGCCGAATGTATTAGAGTGGTCTCATACACGTCCATCCGCGGGCGAACGGCGCCGGAGGGTTAGACGATGACGATCTCGAGGCGATTGTTGCTGCCGAGGGCCTTCCCGATGCGGGTCAGGCGTTTCCGAACCGGCTGGCTTCGGATTTTCAGTCGGGCTCTCGTCGTTACTTTCATTTCCTGGTTAGCCGCCGGTGCGGTGACTGCCGGGCCGCTTCACGACGCTGCGCGCGAGGGCGATGCCGCCAAAGTCGGCGAGCTCCTTGCACAAGGCGAGGATGTGAACAGTCGCGACGAAAGCCGCGAGACTGCACTGATCGACGCCGCGCTTGCCGGCAAGGTGGAGGTAGCGACGGTGCTGATCGAGGCCAAGGCCGACGTCGACGCCCGCAACGACCGCGGCTTCTCCGCGCTTCATGCGGCGGCGTATTCAGGAAGCCTGGAGATAGCGGAACTGCTGCTCGACCACGGGGCCGCGGTTGATTCGTTGAGCACGCACAAGATCACCCCGCTGCACGTAGCGGCCGAAGAGAACCAGGTGGCCGTCGCCGAGCTGTTGATCGCGCGTGGTGCACAGGTCGAGGCAATCCAGGAGTACGGGTTTACACCTCTCAGCCGGGCGACGTTCTTTCAGAGTGCGCAGGTGATGGTTCTGCTCAAGCAGCGCGGGGCGAAATGCCAACCCAAGGAAAAATTGGGGGCGGCGCTCAAGGATTGCATGGCCGCGGGAAACTGACCTCACGAGGTTACTGGAGAGAAACATGACACAAAACCGTTCCAGAGCGTTTGACAGTTTGCTTTGCGCAGGAGTGGCAGCCGCGTCCCTCCTGCTCCTTGGCACTGGCGCATCCTACGCCGTCGAAGGAGTGAACACTGGATACTTCGGCAACGTCGCCATACTGGGCTACGATCCGGTGGCGTATTTCACCGACGGTCGTGCGACCATGGGTTCGCCCGAGATCTCGAAGAAGTGGCTCGGGGCGACGTGGTATTTCGCCAGCGTCGAACATCGCGATGCCTTCGCTTCCGAGCCGGTGCGCTATGCCCCTCAGTTTGGCGGCTTCTGCACGCTGAATGCGGCATTCAAGGGGGCATCCGCGAACATTGACCCGGAAGCCTGGCGCATTGTGAACGGCAAGCTCTTCCTTTTCTCTGGGAAGGAGGGCCTGGAGGAAGACTTCGATGCCGACCCCGCCGCTGTCCTTGCGAAGGCCGACGCCGAATGGCCTGCGGTCGAAGCGAAGGAATTCGAGGCGAGAGCGGCCGGCAACTGACTCGGCTCAGGCGCGATGTCGCGGTCGCTCGAGTCGAACCGAGCGTATCACTGAGACACCGAGAAATACCATACCGTGACGGAGTCCGGCCAGACATACTCGTCCTGCGTTTCGCGGTTCCCCTGGGGATTGCGATAGAGCGGGCCGCAGAACTTGCGGCCGAGCAACGTCGCTACGGATTGCGTGCAGAAGAGGTCGCCCTCCAGCGTGGACGTACCGGTGATGATGCTGCCCTGCGAGCTCAGGGCGAAATCTCCGTTTGCGCTCAGCTCCATGACGAACGGTGCGCCATTGTTTTGACGTCCGGTCCAGGTTCGATCGCCCGTCAAGGCTCGCACGGCCTCGGCGTCCAGGCGGTCCTCCTCCTGCGCACGAAAATCGAAGGCGCGCTCCGGAAACCCGGCTAAGCGAAGAGCATCCAGCCGATGATCGAGATCCTGCTGCCGCCGGTGGTGGGCGTATACGACGCGAAAGCCGGCGAGATTCTGCGCGGGAATCTTCTTCAGGATTGCTGCAACCGCATCGCGCGCCTCGGCCATTCGGCCCAGGCGCGCATTTGCCATGGCGAGCGCCTCCAGGCCGAGGTCGCTGCGCTCTTCCGGCTGGACTTGGCTCAGCGCCTGCAGGGCCTTTTCGTATTGATGGTTCATATAGAGCACGAAGCCGTAATAGTCGTAGACCTGCGCCCGTGGCTTGGGATCGAGCTGCAGCACCCGTTCCATAGCCGCCAGTGCCTCCGGGTTCTGCCCGGCATACGTCAGCACGATCGCCAGATTGAGCTCTGCCTCCGCGCCGTTCGGGTCGAGCGCGACGGCTTTGCGGACGGACGCGAGCGCCTCGTCGATCTCGCCGTCAAGCATCTGCAGGATGCCGAGCACGGCATAGGCTCGCGAGGACTGGGGATTGAGCTCCAGCGCTCGCCCTGCCGCTTGATAGGCGCGCTGCCGTGCGACGGCACTCAGCATCAGGCGCTGGAAATCGAAGCCGAGCACGTCCACGGTGGCCCGGGCATATCCCGAATAGGCGTCCGCGAACGCCTGATCGAGCTTGATGGCCTTTTGATACAGGGACAGAGCCTCACCGAGAGACGTGAAGTCGATCACGTACGCTTTCTGCTCGGCGCGGGTGTAGAAGTCGTACGCCTCCAGATTTCGCGTCGGCAGGCGAGCAATCTGCGCCTTCTCGCCTTCCGTCAGGCGCACCGACAGAGCCTCGACGATGCGCCCGATCACTTCGTCCTGCAGCACGAAAATCTTGGAGTAGTCGCGGTCGAAGCGCTCGGCCCAGATGTTGCTTCCGGTTTTGGCGTCGATGAGCTGGACGTTGATGCGGACCGAATTTCCGTCCCGGCGAACGCTGCCCTCGACCACGTAATGGACATTCAACTGCTTCGCGATCTCGTTGATGTCGAGGGATCGATCCCCAAAGGAGAACGAGGAGTTGCGGGCAATGACGAGGAGCCCGGAGATCTTCGAGAGATCGGTGATGAGATCGTCTGTGAGCCCTTCGGCGAAATAGTCCTGGTCCGCCTTCTGGCCGAGATTGGCAAAAGGTAACACAGCAATGGAGGGCTTGCCCTCTGCAGAGATCGTCGAGCTTTGGTCCTGCAGAAGCGCGACCGCCCGCGGCCAGAGAACCACCGCGAGACCCGCCGCCAGCACCAGGAAAAGCGCTGCAGCGCCGATCAACGGCCGCCGAGAGCGCAACTTCCTGGCACTAGGGGCTTGCTCCAACAGCACGCGATAGGCGCGCACCGGCTCGGCAATGTTTTTCAGGCGCTGTTCGCCCAGCGACTTGAAGGTCAGGCCGAGCTTGTTGCGGGCTTGATCATAGGCTGTTCCGGATATGACGACACCGCCGGGATCGCTCAGTCCTTCCAGGCGGGCCGCGATATTGACGCCGTCGCCGTAAAAATCATCCTTGTCGATGATCACGTCACCCAGGTTGATTCCGATGCGGAACACGATCCGGGCGTTCTCCGGCACGTTGAAGTTCTGCTGCGCGGCGACGCGCTGGATTTCGACGGCACAGGCCACTGCATCGACCACACTGGCGAACTCGACCAACGCGCCGTCGCCCATGAGCTTGACGACGCGGCCATGATATCCTTCGATCAACGGCTCTATGTATTCGCGGCGAAGCGCCTTGAGCCGGGTGAGCGTGCCTGTCTCGTCCAGCCCCATCAGCCGGCTGTACCCCACCACATCGGCGGCGAGGATAGCGACCAGCTTGCGTTCCAGATGTTGGGCCTGTTCCACTGCGCATGAATATAGGGAAAGCCCCATGGTAAGACCATATGCGCGGCCAAGGAGCCCGAACGTCGAATGCTGCACGTCGAGCACTAAGCTAAGTCTTTGAAAACGCTCAATGCGGGAAACCTTTGTGCTAAATCGTGCAGCACACAAGTTTTGGTGCAGCATGCAGGGGTCGCGAACGCGGATCCGGTACCGCCGATCTCGAGAAGGCCGCCGCGCGGACCGAAGGGAAGACGCGACGCCATGTAGCTTCGCAATCACGCGACCCCAGGCATGGCGCAGGCGCAGGTTGTCTGGATTGCGACGCTGACCCACCAATTTGCTGGCATTATCGCGGGACGCGCACCCGCACCGCGCCGCATGCAGCAATGTGAAGAGGATTGCGCAATCGGCAGCGTCGCGCGGCTTCGACCGCCTTCTGCGGCATTGCTTTGTCACCGACCAGACCGTCCCAGTAGGCATGCAGCGAGACCGGTTGCAGTGCCAAACGGTGCTCCGTCAAATCCTGCCGCGGCCGACCCGGCACTAGCTCGGGCTGCGAGCCGGGGCACGCTTACGGGGATCAGGGCGTCATCGCGCGCTCCGAAGGCAGAATGTGTCAGGAACCGGACCTTTCTGACGGCGTCCGCAAAGGTCACGAAATGGCGCAGCCTTCCTGTCCGAGAGCTGCGAAGAATTGACCCAAGGGCGACATCCCGCGTCTGTCAATGAAGGGCGGCGTCAGGGGGGAAAGCCGACGATCCTATCGGTCGATGGAAACGAGCAAGGAGCGCCATTTTACGGACTGTTGGGGACCGCGGGGGCAGTCGCATTTCGATACCGAACGCGGCATTCGGGAGCATTTCGGCCATTCTCATCTGACCACCGAAAACTCAAATTGGTTCCAACGGTAAATTGCTCGATACTCGTCTGTGCTCCGGCGTCCCGGACGAATTGTGGAAGATCGCGCCACACGTCGTCAGAAACTTCGGATAGGCGTTGCACGGAAAAGAATGTTTCTGGCGCAATACCCTTCATCACGAACAATGGTTGCAGGAGATGCGGGTCTGAATACTTGCGCGTGCATAGCAAATCTTTTTTCCATCTGGTCAAAATGTGACTTGTTAGGCATACAACGTAAGAGTACTATATTATTGCGACGTGCAGAGCGCAGATGCTGGCACGGCGTATACTTCGCAGAAAAATTGTTTGCAGAGAAGTCGGACACCGGACTCCCGCCTGGGCGGTCCGAACCGATCGCATGGGTTTTTGGGATCACTTGATCAAACCACCGTCACCTCAAGGGGAGGGAGCGCTATGTCGCGCAAAACAATCAGCATTTCTAGTTTCGCCGGAATGATCGCCGCCAGCCTGTGGGCTTTGGCTTCACCCGCCTCAAGCGGATCGCTGGGGCCGATGGAAGGCCAAACCCAATATCTGCCGATCCAGAGCATCAGCTATGAATTCGGCTCGAAATTCATGAGCGGGTATTTCGTGCAGGAAGCCGCCACATGCTTCGTTGCGCTGATGATCATCGAGAAGAGCGATCCGGAAGCGGAGTTGACGGCAACGGCCACGCGTGTTCGCCTGGTGCTCAACCCGGGGCAGATCGCCGGTGTCGACAGCGAGGAGGGCTATTCGGTCAATCTTACCTGCGGCATGGACGCCACGACGTTGCTCGTGGACGTCGGCGCGAGGGACAAGCTCGTTGCGCTCCAGGCGCTTGCGCTGCCGGATGAGCAGTTCACTGGCGGTACATCGGGATCGGACGAGTGAATTGCGGCATGACCAGTTGTTCGCTTTGCAAACAATTTCCCGTCCATCACCGAGCACCGCGTGTGACCTGCTTCACGGACACCTTGCGCTTCCCACGCCAGAGTACGTGCCGTCAATCCGAGCAGATGATGAAGGAATCACTCCGATGTTGACGAATTTCCTATTTGTTATAGTTGGTTCCATTCGCGGATGGTACCGTCGTCGCGCCGAGCGACAAGCCATGTGGATGGCGACGGACGGGTTGAGCCATTTATCAGATGACGTTCTTAGCGACATCGGCATCGCGCGCGACGAAATCACGTGCGCTTTTCTTGGCGCTGAGCACCAGGAAGCAGTCGAGCCGCCGATGGCGACTTTCTTGGTTGAGGCCTCCAGAGAAGCCGCTGGGGGTGATGGGTTCGGACAACTCTCATCGTCCCGGTGACCCTCAAGCCCTTGCAATGGCCGAGTTCCGTATGATCCCGCCCAGTCCCGGAATGGCGTTACGCAACGCTCGCGCCGCCAGAAGTGAGCAAGCGGTTGTCATCGGAGTCAACGGCTGGCTTAACTGGAACAACAACACCCGGCC